>NZ_KE383936.1:0-222145 GCF_000422865.1 Oceanospirillum maris DSM 6286
GAATCTGGCCGTTTACTTCAAGTACCCAGAGCAGGTGCGCAAAGCGATTTACACGACCAATGCGGTTGAGGCAGTACACCGCCAGTTCCGCAAACTGACCAAGACCAAGGGAGGCTTCGCCAATGAAAACGCGTTGCTCAAACTGCTGTACGCCGGTATGTTAAAAGCATCAGAAAAGTGGACGCATCCGGTGCAAAACTGGAATCTGACGCTATCGCAGCTGAGCATCCACTTCGAAGGACGGATCGACGGTTACGTAGATCTGTAAGCAATGGGTGACACAGAACTATGAACACCCTCCCTATTTATCGAGAGTCGCGAAGGTACGCAGTTGAGATTTCTGACTGCCGAGAAATCTGAACACGACGCAGTCATGTCCATGAGTTCTGGTCAGGTGTCCGCTCTCAGCCTTGCCTTCTTTCTTTCACTCAACAAGGTCTATGCTAAGGTTCCTCTCATTTTGATCGATGATCCATCGCAATCTCTGGATGAAATCAACGTTGCTTCCTTGACCGACTTACTCCGTTGCGAACTTAAGCATTGTCAGCTGGTTGTCTCCTCCCACGAGGATGATATCTCTGCTTATATGCGCTATCGGTTCGACAGAGCAGGTTTGAAGACAAGTTCGCTCAACATGCAGCTCTTGGCAAAAGATGCTTCTTAAAAGATGCTCGTGGTCATGAGAAGTGTCTGTCACTAGATAGGCTTATCCGATATCTAGAACGTAAATGAGTAGAGTCCTTGTATTAACTGTGAATCTACAATTGCCCAAAAGGACGTCCCCTGCTGTGAATCGCCATACCTTCCTCGTACTCCATCGCTGGCTTGGCTTGTTGCTGATTTTCCCTGTTCTATTGTTGTCGGTTACAGGCGGTGTGCTGGTTTTTAAAGATGAGCTGGATACTTGGTTAAATCCTGACTTGATGCAGATTAAGCAGCACGATCTTTACGATGTACCTCTGTCGGTGCCTCTGCTGGAAGAGCGTATTCTGGCGGTTTATCCGCAGGCCAGAATCAGTTGGTTTGATCTGAGTTTTTATAAGGAGGCAGGTTACCAACAGCCGATGGCTGAGGTGTTGCAAACTGCAGCAGTATTCTGGTTGGCGGGTACGAATGATCCTCAGGGGAATTATCAGCCACCACCTCATAATCAGGTTTTTGTGAATCCCTACACTGGTGAGGTGTTGGGTGGTCGTCAATGGGGTGAGTTTTCCTTTGAGCAGCCGCTACAGAACCTGATGCCTTTGCTTTATAAGCTACATTATTCATTGTTGGCGGGGCAGAATGGCCGGAAAATTCTGGGCTGGCTGACATTAGCTTGGCTGTTGTTGACTCCGATCGGTGTTTATCTGAGTTGGCCGCATCATGCGAAGTCATCTTCTGGCGGCACTGGAAGCGTTAAAAGGCCTGCCTTCCGGCATGATCTGGTGCATTGGTTGAGCTTTTGGCGCTACCGGAAGGGAAAAAATCCTTTTCAGAAGGATTTCTTTAATCATCGCTGGTTGGGACTGGTGTTTGCGCCGGTGATGGTTGTTTTCCTGCTGTCCGGCATTAGCTTTAATCTGAAGCCGCTTTATTACTCGGTATTTGACCCTTTGGCTTTAAGACAACAGGCGCATGAGCAGATACCCACATCGTCGAGAGGGCAGGCGCAGCCAATGAGCCTTGAGCAGGCAGTGGCCACCGGGCAGCGTTTGACAGAGAAGTGGGCTCAGGAAGCGGGTTTTGATGTTTTTTACCCTATAGGTCTGTCGCACTCTGCCTATAAAGGCAGTTATCTTTACCGCAGTTATTCCTCGCTGGATTATTCCGTGAATAGTGCTAAGACCAGTGTCTGGTTTTATGCGAAAAACGGTGAGCTATTAGCGCGTTTTCAGTCAACGGGTAAAAATGCAGTGGATAGTTTTACGTTAGGGCTTGCGGCTCTGCATAAGGCTGAGCTCGGATGGTGGAGTAAAATACTGGGCTTGCTGACATTCACTGCAGTTATCTGGCTTGGGCTAACAGGTGTTCGGCTTTGGTGGTTTAAAAAGAGGCGTTATCGGTAAAGAGATGATGCTAAAAAGCAGAAGCCTAGGCTTCTGCTTTTTTTATTGATTTAACTTCTGGGGATTTATACTTGATCCTTTTTATCCACAGCTGTTGAGTTGGTTTTAGCCATTTCAGTTTCCGCTTCCGCTTTTACAGCGGGTGCTGTCGTTTTAGAGACAGCGGGTTCTGTCACTTTGGCTTGTGTGGTTTTTGTCGCCGGTTCTACTGCAGCTGAGTTAGTGGTTTCAGTCACCGCTTTAGCTGGCGCGGTTGTTTTTGCCGCTGCCTTGGGAGCAGAGGCTGCTGTTTTTCGTACGGCGGGCTTTCTGGTCGATGCCGTTTTAGCTGGAGCCGCAGCTGCTTTTGTGGTGGTCTTGCGAGTTGAGGCTGTAGTTTTAGCTTTAGCCACTGCGGTTTTAGCTTTAGCCACTGCGGTTTTAACTTTAGTCGCTGGGGCTTTCTTACCTTGATAAGCTGGAGGCTCATCGGCTAGGAAATCAGTAACAGCGTCTAAAAACTCATCCAGTAGTTTATGGCTAACGACAAAAATATGACCGATATTTTTTTCGATGGTGCGGTTCAGGCCGCTGCGAACCATGCGATGGTTGTTATCTCGACGTCCCCAGCGTTCACTGGTTTTGCAAGAGCCGACAGGAGCGATAGGGTCGCGCTGGCCACAGTAATCAAACAGTGCGATATCGGCGCTGTTGAGCACGTCCATATTCACAGGTTTGCCGTCCAACTCTGGCAGGTCTGATGATAAGCAATATTCACCTTCCCAGATTTGGTTGCCGATAAAGACGTTATTGATCCACTCCTTGTGTGAACGAGCAGGGAATCGAGTACCGCTGTGTAGCCATTTTAGAAAAGGTGCTGCATCTTGAACGGCGTCAGGGAAATTGGCGCGGGCGTAAAATCCTTCTAGCACACTTTGATCAACACCGGGTTGAATAGCGTGCATACCCAGCTCTAGGGTCTGTGGTGCAACATTACACTGACCGAAAAATAGGGTCATAAGGTCGGCATCGTAATCTTGGCGAATCACATCCCGCATTGGTTTATGACCGCTTTCGTCATCATCAAAAAGTATGGGCGATGTCATCAACACAACCTGACGAATACGCACATCTTTTCCTGTAATCTGAGCTTCTTCGATGCGCCGTGCCAAATAAGGCATAAACAGTGTTCCGCCCATGCAGTAAGCCATCACTTCGATATTCTGCTCTGGATGGCGCTCTAGAATAAGATCCAGATAGGTGTCGTGAATAGTTTTGCCATAGAAATCGAGGCTTAACTCGCACTGATCTGCTTCAGGGTTGCCGTAATCTACCAAATAAAGGTCGTAGCCCAGTTTAAGCATGCCTTCGATAACAGACTTTCCAGGCGCTAAATCAAATAGCTCACACCGGTTGATCATCGGGCTAGCTAAATAAAGGGTTTTTCCATTGGCTTTAACACCCTCTGGACGAGGGTAGTGGCGTAGTTTTACCGAATACAGTTCTGAGCCGGGAACCGTTTGCCATTGACTTGCGCCTAATACTGCATGGGGTGATGACAGGGCAAAACGGCGTACATCAAAAGCATCGTGTTCGAGCAACGCTAGCAGACGGTCTGCACAGGCTTGAAGGTATTCCGCATCACTATCCCGCCATTGACCATCAGGTTGAGTCTTGCGATAAGGTTGATCTTCAGGGTTGCTAAAAACCTCTGAGGTAATGACCTGAAATAGAGAGCTTAGCAGATCTTTTAGTGCGGCTAGATGGGTTTTACCTTGGCTGTGGTATTGCCATTCCAGTTGACGGAACTGTTGAAGCTGGGAAAGCAGCCAGCTCTGGCCCTGTGGCGTTTCGCAGGCCCAACGGCAGGTTTCAGGGTTAAACGCCAGTGCTGTATTTTGATCTGCTTTTTCTTGGCCTGCTTCATCTTGGCCGCTTTTGCCTAAAACGGGTTGGGTAAATTGCCGTACCAGTGCTTTCAGTTCAGCGGCATAGGTGCTGTCGATCCGCTCATCATCACGGGCAATAAGGTCTGGGTTCTGGCCTTCGGCAACGGCTTTTCGGGTTGCTTCTACTAGCGGGTGTACCCAGCCTGTGAACAAGCTACTAGGAATTCCGAAAGGGCGGAGCAATGTACTTTGGGTGTGAGACACTTTCAGCATTTGCTTCAGCCAAAAGCCATTCAGGTCGCTTTGCCAGTGACGCGCCCCTTTTAGGTGAGACGGGTTATCAGCACCGCTGACCATTAACGCTAACTTTAGTGCGTCGGCGCTAAGTGGGCTAGGGCTAAGCACTTTGGCATTAAGTGTCTCGTCGCGTTTACTTTTAGCGTTTATAAATAGTTTTGCATATTTGGTATAGGGTAATCCGTTAAATGTGGTAAACATCGTGACCTTTTCCTTGAGGTGTTATTTATAGTCGTTAAATGATTTGGCAGCATTTTCAAGTTGGTCGGCGTGGTGCTTACGAGCAACTTTGTCGGTGAGCATCTGTTGATGGAGTGTTTGTAAATATTGTTTTTTCTTTTTGTTGCCATCGGCCAAGGCGTTGATTTGGTCGTTAATGGCCCAAACCCGAATTTTTTTAATCAGGTAGATATGAAAAACGATACCGCTGATTGATACGATAAAAATAATCAGCAATTGTAACCACAGAGGCATGCTGGGATCTCCGATAATGTCGAATTGATGGTTGAGCATCAGCAAGCCGAGTGTACGGCTCATTCTTTACAGCTTCTATTCTATCCTGTCAGGGTTTTATTCCAATCCCTGCATGTAAGTTGAGTGCCTTTCCTGTTTTCTAAAGAGTGATCTGTTCAGGTGGTGGGCTGCCATAAGTTCACTTACATTTCTTTACTGTTTTTGGCCACTACCTGCCTTTCTTGACATATTTCTGACACCTTAAAACGCGAAAATCTTATCTGTTTTGGTCTATACCAGTTTGAGGGTTGGGATGTGCGTTATTCAATTAAAAATCAGCTGATTCTGGGGTTGGGGTTGTTATTACTTTTGGTGTTGGGTACTCAGCTCCTAGTAGGACTGCACTATAGTGATCGCTCCAGGCAGCTGTTGGCAGACGAAGCAGGTCAGTTGCTGAGCCATGAAGCCATGATTCGTTTGGAGCAAAGAGCTGCCTTGGAGGCAGGCCAGATTCAGCAGTTACTGGATCGGGCTTATCAGGTTACCCATGGACTGGCTGTGACCGCCGGACAGCTAAAATCGGAGGTGGCATGGGAAGATCCGGCATTACAGCTTGAACGGGAGCAGTTTATTGGTGTCCTGCGAGGCTCTCTTCTGGCCCATAAGGAGTTTTTGACGCTCTATACTGCATGGGAGGCAGATGCGTTTGATGATGCAGATGATGATAACTTATTAAATCGCCTGACGGGTTCAACTGAGGATGGCCGCTTTGCGCCTTTGCTGAGTCGCAGTGAAAGTGGCCACATTGAGATGGCACCATTAAGAGCGCATGAAAGTCAGGAACACTTTACTGACGGTACGCGGAAAGCAGAGTTTTATCTCTGTCCAAAAGAGCAGCGGGCAGCCTGCCTTCTGGAGCCTCAGCGTTTTCAGGTTCAGGGACAGGATCAGCTGTTAACCTCGGTAGTTGTGCCCATTATGCACAAAGAGCGCTTTCTGGGCATGGTGGGTGCCGATCTCTCCCTGGGCTTTATTCAGCAGCAGGCTCAGAGTATCAGTCAGAGTCTTTATCAGGGGATGGCACAGGTACGGATTTTGAGTCGAAAGGGTATCGTTTTGGGTGATAGCCATCGGCCGTATGAAGTAGGCAACCCTATGAACGCTACGTCTGGGAGTGAGCAGACGCATTCTGACTTTTTTAATGCAGATGTACCTATTAGGCTGAAAGGAGTGCCCCGTAGTGGCTGGATATTGCAGATTCGGGTACCTAAAGCGATTGTGTTGAAGCCCCTAGTGCACCTGCAGGCGCGGTTTGCTGAAGTACAAAAAGAATCCAGTCTGATGCAGCTGGTGCTTGGACCTGTGTTGGCACTGTTGACACTGTTATTGGCAGCTTGGCTCATTCACCGCCGTTTAGCACCTTTAAGCCAGGTTCAGGCGATGCTGAAAGAGGTGGCTCAGGGTGGTGGTGATCTGACTCGTCGACTTAATGTCAGTCGTGAGGATGAGGTGGGTCGCGTAGCAGGTTATTTTAATCAGTTTGTCGGTCAGCTTCAGGCTCTGGTCGATAGTGTACAGCGCTCGGGTAAACAGGTGCAGGGCTCCGCCCAGCAGGGGGCTGCTCTGTCTGAGCAGATGAATATCCAACTGGTATCTCAGCAGCAACAGGTCAGCCAGATCTCTGCTTCAGTGGAGCAACTGTCTCAATCCTCTCATCTGATCGCCGATAGCATGGAGCAGCTGACCCTTGATGCAGGGCAGGCTAATGCTGAAGTTTCTCAGGCGCAGGAGGTGATGTGTAACGTTGGACATGAACTGGAGTTAATGAATGGTGGGATTCATCAGGCTTGTACAGAGTCAGCCCAGCTGTCAGAACATGGTAACCAGATTCATCAGATCCTAGAAACGATCCGTGCTATTGCTGAGCAAACTAATCTGTTGGCATTGAATGCGGCTATTGAGGCAGCCAGAGCAGGAGAGCAGGGGCGTGGTTTTGCTGTTGTAGCGGATGAAGTCCGTATGCTGGCACAGAAAACCCAGACGGCTACCGGCGAAATCGATGGTGTCATTGAAAGACTACTTGGCAGTATTGAGTTGATTGTTGCTTCCAGTCAGCGCAGTGGTCATCGTAGTGCCTCGGTACTGAGGCAGTCACAGCACACTCAAGAGGTATTGAATAAGGTAGTGACAGGAATTACTCAGATTGATCGCCGCTGCCAGCAAGTGTTTCTCGCTGTCGATGAGCAGCAGCAGGCTGCAGATCACCTGGTGGGAGCTGTCAATCATGTGAACGAAATGGCCGCTCAGTTGCTGGATGGTGCTAACAGTAACCGGGAAGAGAGTCGTCAATTAAGAGCTTTGGCCTCAGATTTAAATGAAAAGACCTGTCGGTTTGTCGTATGAAGTAGTTTTTTGCTTGGTATGACATTGTCTGAGTTTTACCGGTTGTACTGGCAGAAAGCCCATCCATTTGAGATGGGCTTTCTTTTTTCACCTCTTCTTGTGTCTCTTGTTGAAAATGATTCTCAACAACTTGCTGCTATCGTCGTTAAAACCCTAGTTAAAAACCGGTTAATCGGCACTATCTTGCAAAACAAAGTAAAAAACTCGGGTATAAGGGTTTTGTTCAAAGTTAAATGGGACTAAAATAGTCCACTATGACGATGAAGGTAAAACCATGCTGAAATTGAGCAAGATGACCGATTACGCAGCGGTGTTGATGGCACATATTGCCCGCACGCCGGATCAGCTGTTTACCGCCACCGATATTGCGGAGCAGGTACAGATTCCTAAGCCTACGGTTAGCAAGGCATTAAAGATGCTGCAAAAGAGCGGTCTTTTGGTATCACTTCGTGGTGCGCAAGGTGGTTATGGTCTTGCTCGAGCACCACAGCAGATTACTGCCAGCGATATTATTGATGCCATTGAAGGCCCATTTGCGATGACAGAATGCAGTCAAGAAGATGCCCTTTGTGATTTGCAGGAGACCTGTGGTGTGGCGGATAACTGGCAGCGAGTCAGCCTTGCGATGCATCAACTATTAAACAGCATCACGTTGGCGCAGCTGGCCCAGAAAGAGCCGTTACAGCTGCAATGGATCTCAGGTACAGATCTGTTTTCAGTCGATGCTGAACCGAAAAAGACCGGTATCGATATCCCGCTAGTGGCTCTTTCAAGCCGTTAATTTTAGAGGTCTGTTTGAGCGGTCTATTTAAATGACCAGACCGCATGTTGAATAACTCAACAGCATGATCGAGAAAACGGCTAGCCAGAAATAAATGAACAGAAGATCGCGTCTGAAACGTTTCGACGGCAATCATCTGAACCGAATTAGCATTAACCCGACAGAACCTGTAACAGGGTGGGGAGACACACCAATGGCAAATCAAGAGATGGAGCAGCTTGTCCGTCGTGAGTACAAGCAAGGCTTTGTAACCGATATCGAGTCTGATACGGTTCTTCCGGGCCTGAATGAAGATGTGATTCGTTTTATTTCCGCTAAAAAAGAAGAGCCACAATGGATGCTGGATTGGCGTTTAGCGGCTTTTGAACAGTGGAAAGAAATGACAGAGCCTGAGTGGGCACATGTTAATTATCCTACTATCGATTTCCAAGCGATCTCTTTTTATTCTGCTCCCAAATCTTCTGATGATCGTCCAAAAAGTTTGGACGAGGTTGACCCTAAGCTGCTAGAAACCTATGAGAAATTGGGTATCCCTCTGCATGAACGCGCGGCCTTAGCTGGTGTTGCGATGGATATGGTGTTTGATTCTGTTTCAGTAACGACCACCTTCAAAAAGCAGCTGGGGGAAGCGGGTGTTATTTTCTGCTCTATCTCGGAAGCGATTCGCGAATACCCAGAGCTGATTAAACAGTACCTAGGTTCTGTTGTGCCAGTAATGGATAACTATTATGCAGCGCTGAATGCTGCGGTGTTCTCTGATGGTTCTTTCGTCTTTGTCCCTAAGGGTGTGACCTGCCCGATGGAGCTATCGACTTATTTCCGTATCAATGCTGAAAATACCGGCCAGTTTGAGCGCACGCTAATTATCTGCGAAGAAGATGCTCAGGTATCTTATTTGGAAGGTTGTACCGCACCGATGCGAGATGAAAATCAGCTGCACGCGGCGGTTGTTGAGTTAGTTGCCTTAGAAAATGCCAACATTAAATACTCCACGGTACAAAATTGGTATCCCGGCGATGAAGAAGGTAAAGGCGGTATCTACAACTTTGTTACCAAGCGTGGCGAATGTCGTGGGGATAACTCTAAAATCAGCTGGACTCAGGTTGAAACCGGCTCTGCGGTGACCTGGAAATACCCAAGCTGTGTACTGAAAGGTAAAAACTCCGTCGGTGAGTTTTACTCCGTCGCCGTAACCAACAATATGCAGCAGGCGGATACCGGCACCAAGATGATCCATATCGGTGAAGGTTCTCGTTCAACGATTATCTCTAAAGGTATCTCCGCTGGCCGCTCCGACCAGTCTTACCGTGGCTTGGTTAAGATACTGCCTGGTGCCAAAGGGGCTCGTAACTTTACCCAATGTGATTCGTTGTTAATTGGCGATCAGTGTGGCGCGCATACTTTCCCTTATCAAGAAATCTCCAACAGTACCGCGCAGGTTGAGCATGAGGCGACCACCTCGAAGATTGGCGAAGACCAGCTATTTTACTGCCGTCAGCGCGGTATCTCTGAAGAAGATGCGGTGAACATGATCGTCAATGGTTTCTGTAAAGACGTCTTTAAAGAGCTGCCGATGGAGTTTGCGGTGGAGGCGGAAGCCCTGCTGAACGTCAGCCTTGAAGGCGCGGTTGGCTAAAAGCAGATATACCGCAGCCTGCTCAGGCGACGCTGGGGTTTCCAATCAAACCCAGTCAGTCGCCGGTAAAGCTCAACAGAAAAAGAATTCAGATTTGATGGTGCAGCCGAATCAGGCCGCCATCCACAGAAAAGGTTAGAAAAACCATGTTAGAAGTTAAAGACCTGCGCGTTAGTGTTGAAGATAAAGAGATTCTAAAAGGCCTGAACCTGACCATTAATCCCGGTGAAGTTCACGCCATTATGGGGCCCAATGGTGCCGGTAAATCCACGCTGTCAGCGGTTATTGCTGGACGTGATGGCTACGAAGTAACCAGTGGCTCGATCACCTTTGAAGGTGAAGACCTGTTGGAGATGGACATTGAAGAACGTGCCCGTGCAGGCCTATTACTAGGTTTTCAGTATCCGGTTGAGATCCCTGGGGTTAAAAACGTTTATCTGCTGAAAGCTGCCCTAAATGCTAAACGCGAGCACCTAGGTCTGCCTGAACTTGAAGCGCCAGAGTTTATGAAATTAGTGCGTGAGAAGCTGCAGTTTATGAAAATGGATAGCAGCTTTCTACATCGCTCGGTGAATGAAGGTTTCTCCGGTGGTGAGAAAAAGCGTAACGAAATTCTACAGATGCTGATTCTGGAGCCTAAACTGGCCTTACTCGATGAGATCGATTCTGGTCTGGATATCGATGCCTTGAAAATCGTTTCCGAAGGCGTCAACAGTCTGCGTGATGCGGGTCGCTCCATCGTAATGGTCACTCACTATCAGCGCCTGCTGGACTATATCGTACCGGATCATATCCACGTATTGTCCGATGGTAAAATCATTAAATCCGGTGATAAGTCACTGGCCTTTGAACTGGAAAAACGCGGTTACGATTGGGTGATCGAGGAGGCTGCTCAATGAGTCTGGCCGAATTTACCGATCAATGGTTAAGTGCGATAGCCCCACAAATAAGCGAAGGGTCGGGTTGGTTAACCGACTTACGCCAAGGTGCTGTTGAACAGTTTGCTACTTTGGGCTTGCCCCATGCCCGCCTAGAAAACTGGAAATACACCGATGTTAAAGCACTGGCTAAGCGTCAGTTCTCATTGCCAAACGGGCAGGCAGATGCTGTAACCTTAATAAAAGAGAGTAGTCTGGGACTGGATGGGATTCGTCTGGTATTCGTCGACGGCATTTTCTCTGAACAAGCATCCACGCTTAATAGTTTGCCACAAGGTGTGCAGGTATTGCCTTTGGCTAAAAATGCTAATGCAGCTAAGCCGTTATTAGGGCAGGTTGCAGCGGCTAACTTTAGCGGCTTTACCGCTTTAAACCTTGCGGGCTGGCAGGACGGCGTGCTGATCGACTTAGCTGCTAACGCACGATTAGAGCAACCGGTCTATTTACAGTTTGTGGCGACCGAGCAGGAAAACCCTGTGCTGGTTCAGCCCCGGATTTTGATCAAAGCGGGTACTTATGCCGAAGCCACCGTGGTTGAGCATTATGCCGGTGCGGATGATGCCGCGAGCTTAACCAATGCGGTCACCGAAGTGGAATTAGCCGATGGCGCTAATATTACCCACTACAAACTGCAGCAGGAAAGCAGCAAGCAATACCATATCGCTAGCATGCATGTGCAGCAGCAACGTGATAGCCGCTTTACGTCCCATAATGTTTGTTTGGGTGGCAAGCTGGCCCGTCAAGATATTCAGGTTGAACTGAACGGCGAAGGCGCTGAGGTAAACCTAAACGGTTTGTACTTAGGTAATGCCCGACAGCATCTGGATAACCATACGTTGGTGAACCATAACGCGCCGCATACCAACAGTCATGAAGACTACAAAGGTATTTTAAACGACCGCTCCCGTGGTGTCTTTAATGGCCGTGCCGTTGTGCATAAAAATGCACAAAAGATTGAAGCTCATCAGTCTAATGCCAACCTGTTGCTGTCTGATAAAGCTGAAATTGATACCAAGCCAGAGCTGGAAATTTACGCCGATGATGTGAAGTGCTCCCACGGTAGCACCACCGGACAGTTGGATGAGAATGCTCTGTTTGCCCTGCGCTCCCGTGGTCTAGGTGAAGAGATGGCCCGTGGCCTGCTAACGCTGGCGTTTGCCAATGAGGTGATCGACCGTATCGAGATTCCGGCAGTACATGACCGTATCGAAGATGCTGTGGCCGGTCGTCTGCCGGAGAAATTCAACCTGAAAGGCCTTGTGTAAACGAGGCCGGTGCGATTGAGAGAATGCCTGAGATGAATGTCCCTGTGAATGCTTATACCGCTTCTGGCTCTGATAAAATGCAGGCTGAAGCGGAACTGGCCGCTTATATGCTGGAACTGCGCCAAGAGTTTCCGATTCTTCAGCGTACCGTACACGGCAAGCCGTTGGTCTATTTCGATAATGGTGCCACGGTGCAGAAACCGGAGGCGGTGATCGAAAGTATGAACCGCTATTACCGTGAGCTGAACGCTAATATTCATCGGGGCGTGCATTATCTATCCGGTGAAGCCACGGATGCCTACGAGCAGGCACGGGAGAAAGTGCGTCAGTTTATTAATGCTCGTTCTAGCAAAGAGATTATCTTTGTTCGTGGCACGACAGAAGGCATCAATCTCGTCGCTAACACCTTTGGCCGACAGTTACAGGCGGGGGATGAAGTGATCGTCTCCATGATGGAGCACCACGCTAATATCGTTCCTTGGCAGATTCTGCGTGATCAGCTGGGTATTGTGCTTAAAGTGGCACCGGTGGATGAAGATGGCGAGCTGGATATGGCGGCACTGAACGCCATGATTAGCGCAAAAACCAAGCTGATCTCGGTGACTCATGTTTCTAACGCTCTAGGCACTATCAATCCGGTGAAGCAGATTGTAAAACTAGCACACCTGCATGAGATCCCGGTATTGCTGGACGGTGCTCAGGCCGTGCCGCACCTTAAGGTGGATGTTCAGGCGCTGGACTGTGATTTCTATGCCTTCTCTGCCCATAAAATGTATGGCCCGACCGGTATCGGCGTGCTATATGGCAAAGAAGCCTTGTTAGAGTCACTGCCTGTTTGGCAGGGCGGCGGCGATATGATCGACCATGTGAGTTTTGAAAAAACCACCTACGCCGGTTTACCCCACAAGTTTGAAGCGGGAACGCCCGCCATCGCAGAAGGAATCGGTTTAGGTGTCGCCTGTGACTGGTTGCTTAATGCTGATCTAGATAAAATTGCGGCTTGGGAAGAGATTCTGCTTAAGTATGCGACGGAACAGATGCAGCAGATACCGGGAATGCGTATTCTTGGTAATGCTGAACACAAAGCGGGGGTGATCTCCTTTGTTATCGATGGTGTTCATGCTCAGGATATTGGTGTCTTAATTGATCAGCTGGGTGTTGCCATTCGCACCGGCCATCACTGTGCTATGCCGGTACTGCATCACTTTGGTGTGGATGCCACCGCAAGAGCCTCCTTTGCTTTGTACAATACCAAAGACGAGATCGATATCTTTATTGCGGCTCTGAACCGCGCGCGGGACATGTTGCTCTAAGGAACAAAGCGATGAAAAAAGGCGATAAGATCAATCTGCTAAAAGATGTTGAAGCGATTTCGATCCCTTTTGGTAAAACCGTTACTTTGCCTAAAGATGGCGAAGTGTCGATTATGCAGACAAAAGGCGGCAGTGTGAGTGTCGGTTTCGAATCTCGGCTTTACCTTATCGAAAGCTACAACCTTGATGCCCTTGGCGGTGAAGCAAAAGAGCGCCCGACGCTGCCCGAAGATGCCAGTGCTGAAGAGTTAGAAGCTTTTGTTTGGGAGCAATTGCGTACTTGCTACGATCCTGAAATCCCTGTGAACATTGTTGATCTCGGCTTAGTTTATGGCTGTCGTATCGACAAGCTGATCACCGGCGAGACTGTCGTGATTATCAAAATGACGCTGACCGCTCCGGGCTGTGGTATGGGTGATGTGATTGCCGAAGATGCCCGTCGCAAAATTCTGGGTGCGCCTCAGGTATCTAAAGTGATCACGGATATTGTGTTTAACCCACCTTGGAACCGCGACATGATGAGTGAAGATGCCAAGCTTGAAACGGGCATGTTCTGATCAGGCTGGTTCTGCATTCCCACGCGGAGCATGGGAACGAGTTTTTAGTTGTGAGACACGTTCCTGACTGGCTTCCATGCTCTGCGTGGTAGCTTTCAGCGTGAATCAGGTAAACAGAACAACTGGCTCCCATGCTCTGCGTGGTAGCTTTCAGCGTGAATCAGGTAAACAGAACAACTGGCTCCCATGCTCTGCGTGGTAGCTTTCAGCGTGAATCAGGTAAACAGAACAACTGGCTCCCATGCTCTGCGTGGTAGCTTTCAGCGTGAATCAGGTAAACAGAACAACTGGCTCCCATGCTCTGCGTGGTAGCTTTCAGCGTGAATCAGGTAAACAGAACAACTGGCTTCCATGCTCTGCGTGGTAGCTTTCAGCGTGAATCAGGTAAACAGAACAACTGGCTTCCATGCTCTGCGTGGTAGCTTTCAGCGTGAATCAAGTAAACAGAACAACTGGCTCCCACGCTCTGCGTGGTAGCCTTCCTCCTGTAGGTCGATCGTTATGACAACAGACTTGAAAGCTTTGCCCGATATTGTTGAGCACCTTTTCTCTGGCCGTATCCGGCTTGCCTATCTATTTGGCTCTTTTGCTTCCGGTCGTGCCGGTGAGCACAGTGACTTGGATCTGGCGATTCTGCCGTCTCAGCCGGTTTCTGATGAAGATATCTGGTCGTGGGGGCAAACTCTGGCGGTTGAACTGGGTCGGGATGTGGATCTTATCAACCTGATGAGCTGTTCCACTGTGCTGCGTTATCAGGTGGTGACGGAGGGCAAGTTGCTGTTAGATATTCAGGGTGAGGCTGCCGGATTTGAGACGGAAACCTACCGTATGTATCAGGATCTGCAGCTTGAGCGTCAGGATAACCTGAAGGCCTTCAAACAGCGCTGGCAACAGGATGCAACACCTTCGGGAGCGGATAATGAATGATGATGTGATTATCAACAAAGTTGTCATTATAGAGCGCTGCCTGAAACGTATCGCTGAAGAGTATCAAGGGGATGCGGAACAGCTGCGCAGCAACCTTACCCGGCAGGATTCTGTCATCCTGAATCTGCAGCGACTCTGCGAGGCGGCTATCGATATTGCCAACCGGGTGCTGCGTCTGAAAAATGGCCCAGTACCGCAAAGCAGCCGTGATTCTTTTGTTCAGGTGGAGCGTTTAGGTTACCTGCCTGCGGATCTGGCGCTTTCCATGCAAAAGATGGTTGGTCTGCGCAATATCGCCGTACATGATTACCAGAACCTGAATATCGAGATTGTGATTTCCGTTCTGGATAAACACTTAAATGACTTTACCCGGCTGGCGCAGATGGTGTTGGCTGAAGACTGAACCGGAAGGAAAAAATAACATGGCTTGGATTAAAGTTGATGCCGCTGCGGCTATTGCAGAAGGTGAATATCAGCTGGTTATCACCGAAGACGATATAGAACTGTTGGTGGCTAATGTAGATGGCGAGTTTCATGCCGTCGAAAACCTGTGCAGCCACGACGGTGGCTCTCTAGAAGGAGGCTGTATTGAAGATGGCGAAATTGTTTGCCCGCGTCACGGTGCGCGCTTTTGCTTAAGTACGGGCGAGGTGACAGCACCCCCAGCCTACGAGGATATTGATGTCTATCCGGTACGTATTATTGAAGGTGTAGTTGAAGTCAGTGACGAGCCAGAAGTCTAGTTTAATCTTAGAAGATTAACTTCGCTTTAGAAGATTAGCCTTTCCCCATCTCGTGAACAACGGTATCAGCCCAAGTTATCGCATCAAAAAAGCAGGTGTTAACTTCGGGCCTATACCAAGGGGATTGTTCCATCGCATCCCAATCACCTTGCTCATAGGCGATCGCAAGTTGCAAAATTTCTCCGGGAATGCCTTTGCCGAGTAAACCTTGGGCAATAATCGGTTCTAGTTTTAGTTGTTCGGCCATCTCTTGTGCTTCCATGCCTAAAGCAAGGTGCAGGTTTGATAAAGTGCCAACGGTAAAACAAGATTGAACTTGCTCTAGATTATGGAATTTTGCCAGCTCTTCGCAGGATTTAGCACGTACTAAAATAGAGGGCAGCTGAGAGCTGGAGCGATGAGGACTTTTACTCCATAGCAACAAACTTACCATAGAGCGTAGCCGCTCTTGCCCTAGAATAACGACCGCTTGATGCAGACTTGAGATCTCTTTCTTGAACATATAACCGGCAGAATTAATGTGTCTTAGCAGGCGGTAGGTCATGCCGGGGTCCGTTACGATAGTGTCGACTAAGAGATCGACATTCATATCTTCACGATACAACTGTTGTAAAAGTTCAAGCAGCACGACTTGGCTGCTATGGGCTTGATGGCCTTTAAATACCCGAGGGCGAGATAGGAAGAAGCCTTGGAAATAATCAAAGCCCATAGCCTCAAGATCACGAAACTCCTGCCAGCTTTCAATTTTTTCAGCCACTAATTTAACGGGATAAGCTTTTAGCTGTTGTACTCGTTCTTTTAACTCTTCTTGGCCGTAGTCATGGGTATCCAGTTTGATCCATTGAGCACATTGAATAAGAACTCGATTGGATTCCGTTAACACAAAGTCATCTAGGGCGATGATATAGCCCTTTTCGCGTAACTTTTTCAGGGACTGTATGACTTTCGGGCTTGGCTCTACCTGCTCTAGAATCTCCAGAACGACCTTGCTCGTAACTGTAGGGAATAGGTCGTCTTGCTCTAACCAGAACTGAGGTACGTTAATTGTAATAGGTAAGCCTGAGCCTAGCTGACCAACACCTAAATCAAGCAGTGCCAAGGAATAAACGCGAGCACTGGCCTGAAGGTGATCTTGAACCTCTGCGGCGGTGGCTGTTTGGTTGCGACGGTATAGCAGCTCGTAGCCGACCAGATTTAGATTTCTGTCCGTTATGGCTTGTCGGGCTAAGAAGAAGGCATCTTCAACTAAATTCAAGTCTGGCACTGAACGCTCCGCGGTATTTAGGGTATCAGGTTGGTTCTTTTCGAGTTAAAAGCGAACTATTTACTTACAAACCAGCTATTTACAAATGAACTATCCACTTAAACTGATTTTTCGGCTCAAGATTTATACATCGCCACTTCTGTTTCTACAGCCCAGTGCTGAGCTTGTTGCATCAGTTCTGGGGTTTGCTCAGGAGAAAACAGCGGGTGTTGCTCTAGTGTTTGCCAGTCAGCTTTTTCCCATAAACGCACAAAATTTAGCACCTCTGCCAAGGGGCCTTCGTTATTAATCAGTGCGGATTGCATTTCACTGGATACTGCTAGGCTTTTAATTAGAGAATTTAAAGGCTGATCCAATGCAACATCTAATAGTGACAAAAAACCTAAGGTGAAGTAGCGATCAACCGGTGTATAGCCTAATTCTTTGGCGAGTAACTCGCAGGATTTTGCACGGGTTAAAATTTGTGGAAAAACGGTATAGGCTTTGTGGTCATCCTTAGCCCAAACCAAAATAGCCGCTAATGTTCTTAGGGTTTCTGTCCCGATATAAACCACAGCCTGATGCAAGCTATCAACTTTATTGGGTAAGCGATAGGCCGCTGAATTGACGAATTTCAACAGGCGATAAAACAAGGTTGGCTCTTGTTCTATAACCAACTCTATTTTTGCAAGGCTACTGGTATCGTCAAATAATAGTGCCAACAGCCTTAATAATACAACGCGGTTTGCGCTATTTTTAGGTGTGTCTAAGAGTTCTGGCTTAGCAAGAAAAGATCCTTGATACAGGTCAAAACCGATGGGGCGTAATTTTTCAAAGGCTTGCCAGCTTTCGATACGACTGACCCGTAAGCTGACAGGGTAGTGGCGAAGTTCTGTGTACAGTTTCTTCATATCGCCAAGAATAAAGCGTTGACTGTTAAGTGTGACAATATCGACTTCGCTTAGTAGCGCCTGACGATGATCGTTAGGGCCGTAGTCGGATAATGCAACTTGGAAGCCCTTGCTACGAATTTCCTTCAGTGCGGCAAGTGTTGTTGAATTGGCCTCGATATCGGGCCCAAGTTGCAGTACTAAACAGTCTTTTATCTGTGCGACAGGGAGTGTTTTAATATTAGCAAGGCATATTTGAGAGATGGAGATAATCACCTTACCATTTTCACTTGCTTGGTCTAATCCGTAATCTAGCAGAGCAAAACTGGCGATTTTAGCGTTTACTTCAATCGAGTTTTTTTCAAGGGAGCTCGTTTTAATGGCTCTGGGTTGAGTCGCATTGGGATCAATGGTATCCGGCGCGCTATTGGTTTCATGATAAGCCAGCTCAAAGCCTTTGCGAATAAGATCACGGTCACAAAAGGTAAGCCTTGTCATACACAAGCGGTTTATTGTTTCCATTGTTGCGTCCTGCTGCAAAGTCCTGCTTGGAATGATATAGGTAGCAGGTGCTAGCCACCATAGAAATCGCCATAGATATTAATTCCACCATAAAGATGTATTTAATAACATTTTTATGGGTGACGCCATTATTGTACCTAGAATAATTATTGTACTTGGAATAATTTAATCTGGTTTAGCTGGTTTTTCAGATGCTGATGTAATACTTTCAACTGCTGTTCGATCGCCTCTGGGTAGTCGTAACTTTCGCATCGAGCAATCAAACTAATTAACTGACGTTCCTGTTCAGCTCTTTCTTGTAGCATCAATTCTTGCTCGTCTATAACTAAACTTTTTAGCTTACTCCAAAGATAGTGGAAGTCTTCGCGCTCAGTATCTGCGGCTCTAGGGCGTAGTGAGAATGCTGCTTTTGCCGTCTCTTCTAAGGCCTCTATTAGCACTGCGCGTTCGTTCATAGCGCCATTAAATTCTTGGGCAATGTCTGAATCATGTAGGCGTTGAAGATTATCTTGGTAATCATCCAGTGATTCGTGCAGCATTTCTAGCAGATCAGAAAGTACTGTTTGTGTGTCATCAAGCAACATAGTCAGCCTCAGGCTTTTAGGGGTTCACTAAGATTTAATAGGCATTATGACCTTAAAGCTAAGGGGTTTCTACGGCCTAATAAGATCTTGATCTAAGATCAGTATTGAGTTGATTTGAATGATTTAATGGCTTTGAATAGGACGTTTAAAGAAAAGAGCATTGGCTTCCAGAACTTAAGGGTCAATATAGTGCATAACAAGAAGAGTCGTGATCTGTTTAGGCATATTATTACCCCGTTTAATAGGGTAAGGCCGAGCAGTGTGCTGGTGGTACTGCTTTGTCTGTTTATACTTCAAGGGTGCGGGGCTCCTCCGCCTCCGCTTAAAGTTGGCAGTAATGTGTGGCCGGGATATGAAAGCCTTTACCTAGCCCGTAGCAAAGGTTTTTTAGATGACCGGCAAATTGCTCTGATCGAAAAGAGTAATGCAACTCAGGTCTTAAGAGATTTTAAGGCTGGGCTGTTAGATGCCGCCGCTGTGACTATGGACGAGGCTTTAACTCTGTTGGCCAATGGGCAGGATATTAAGATTGTCGCTATTATGGATTACTCCTATGGCGCTGACGCTCTGATGGTTAAGCCTGAGATTGCTCGATTAGAGGATCTAAAAGGCAAAACCATTTTGGTGGAGAAAACGGCGGTGGGGGCAATTCTGTTGCAAAGTGCGCTTGATACGGTGGATTTGAATGCCCATCAAGTGATTGTGCAAAGCCTGCCGGTTAATCAACATTTAAGTGCTTGGCTAGCAGATGACGTTTCTGCGATTGTAACGTTTGAACCTGTTAAGACATTATTGGCGCTAAAAGGTGGGCATGTTCTTTTCGACAGTAGCAAAATCCCTAGAAGAATTATGGATGTTCTCGTGGTTCGCTCAGATATTACAGAACAACGGCCTGACCAAATAAAAGAGCTTCTTAAAGCTCACTTTAAAGCATTAGCCTTTATGGCTGAGGAGCGTACCGAATCGGCACTAATTCTGTCTCAGCGATTAAATATTCAACCGGATACCGTTTGGGAAAGCTTTTCAGGCCTACACATACCAAACTTAAAAGAGAATCAGCGGTTATTGTCTTCCTCTGAAGAGCTTCAAATACAAGTCGCACAGCTAAAAAGACTTATGCTTAATCGCAATCTGTTAAGCCGAGATGTGAACACCAATATGTCTCTTTTTAGCGCAGACTTTTTACCTAAGGGGCTGTAATGCAACCATGGAAAAACTATTGGCGGATTAACCCCGGCCTGACTATTCTTATGAGCTCTGTGCTGATTATATTGGTGATGATTGATCGCTGGATTGAGTACGAGTACACCTTAATCCCTCAAGAAAAGATGCGCCAAGAAATTGCCTTCAGAGGCTCCACTACTCGAATGTGGCAAACGGTTTCGGATTTAATGCTTGCGGATAATCGTGTTGCGACAGAGACCTACCTTACCAGCTATTCCTCTGACTTTGGCTTTGAAAGCGTTGCTTTAATCTTGAACCGGCAAATTCTTTTATCGAATAAATTTGCCCAGCGCGGTGATAACGCTAAAGACATCAGTTGCTATCACAGTACTTGGGTGAATCAAGCCACAAGCGGCCTTAAGCCTATTATTGAAGCGCATCCATTGCGCAGTAATCAGATTTGCGCGGTAATCCCTATCGCTCTTAAAGAACGTACGGCGAGCCTTCGCCCAGAAAGCTTAGCGGTTCTTGTGGTGCAATATGATATGACGCCGGGAATTATGTCGCTAAAACAACAGATATGGCGACCTGAGCAATTGCTGCGTTATCTAGGTTTTGCCTTGATTGCCGCTTTTCTTATTACGCTGATCATGCGGCGGTTCGTGATAAACCCGTTACAGAATATTCGTCTGCGAATGCAAGAATATGGCAGTGGCGATATGTTGGCTCGGGTTCAGCTTGAGGGCAGTTGTGAGCTTGTGGATGTTGCCAATAATTTTAACAAGTTGGCAGAACAGGTTAATGCGTCGGACGCTAAAATACGAGAGAGTGAAGACCGTTGGGTAAAAGCACTTGATGCTGCAGGAGACGGTGTTTGGGATTGGGATCTCAAGAATGGCATCGTGTTTTTCTCTAATCAATGGAAGTTAATACTGGGTTATCAGGACGATGAAGTCGGCGATAGTATTGATGAGTGGACCAGCAGAGTTCACCCTGATGATCTTCCTCATGCGCAAGAATCTATTAAAAAGCATATTGATGGTGTCACAGATGTTTATCGAAGTACCTATCGAATGCGCTGTAAGGATGGCCGGTATAAATGGTTTTTCGATAGAGGTATGGTTTTTGAGCGTAGCCCTAGCGGTGAGGCGTTGCGCCTGACTGGGGTTCATTCTGATATTAGTGAACAGAAGCAAGTTGAAGAAGCTCTAAAGAACAGCCAGCAGCAATTTGAGTTAGCCATGTTGGGTTCCAACGACGGTCTTTGGGATTGGCGCTTGGCTGATAACTCTGTTTATTACTCGCCCCGTTGGAAAATGATGTTGGGCTACCATGACGATGAATTGGAAAATGATTTTTCTATCTGGGAAAAACTTGTTCACCCTGATGATCTGAATAAAGCCAAAGAAGAATTAGCACTTTGTATCACCGGTAAGAAAGATCTCTACGAAGTTGAGTTTAGGCTGCTGCATAAAGCTCAGCATTGGGTTTCTGTTTTGTCTCGCGCCATTGTCGTAAAAGATACGGACAATCATGTTTCTCGCATTGTCGGCACACATATGGATTTGACAGAAATTAGAGCGATGCAGAAAGAGCTTGAAGAAAGCCGGCAACAACTAAAGAAAATGGCATTCTATGATGTGCTTACAGGTCTGCCTAATAGGCGGTTACTGGAAGATTGCATGAATGATTTATTGGTTCACAATCGCCGAGCTGGCAATATCTTAGCGGTTGCGATGATGGACTTGGATGGCTTCAAGCAAGTGAACGATACCTACGGTCATGATGTGGGTGATGAACTGCTCAAGTCTGTCTCGGAGCGTTTAACGTTATCAATGCGAGCAGAAGACACCATTGCTCGCTTGGGTGGCGATGAGTTTGTGCTTTTATTTACCGGGTTGCTTAAACCAGAGTCCGTATTGGAAGGCTTAGAGCGAGTCGTTCATACCATCGGCCAGCCTTATTTTATCGATGGAAATGAGTGTCGTGTGACCGCAAGTATTGGCGTGGCTTTTTTCCCTCAAGATGGGGAAACAGGAGATACGTTACTGCGTTATGCTGACTTAGCCATGTATCGTTCTAAACAGGCTGGTCGCAATCAGTTTAGTATTTATGAAGCCTATATGAGTGACTTTGATTCAGATCACTCGGATTAGACGTTGATTGAATGTGAACCCTATACAAGCCGTTAAGGCAAAATAGCCCAGTTTTGGGCTATTTTGCTGGCGACCATCTAGGTATTCGAGCTTACGGTTGTGTTTTCGTTTTCAGCAACCTTGTTTTCAGAGACAGCCTGATAGCCATCTTCTCGAACCGCATCGAGCAATTTGTTCACTTCCTTCGCTTTTACGTCAATCATTTTCAGGGCTTCACCACCTAAGTGCAAACTGCTTTCCAATGCTTCAGGGAAGGCGTTGGTGGCTCCTGCTTCGATAAGCTCTTTGCAGGCGGCTAGATCGCGGGCGCGAGAAACAATCGGCACGTTTGGATAGTCCGTTCTAATATGTTGAATCGCCCGCAAAGCTGATGGCGTATGGTCAATGGTCATCACCACTAATGAAGCCTCATGCATGTGAGCGGCTTCTAAAAGATGGTGATCACCAACATCACCATAATAAACCGGCATACCTAACTCCTGACCTTTTGCAATATGAGTTGGGTTGGTATCAAAGGCAATATAGGGTACGCCGCGCTCTTGAAGCAATGTTGCCACGGTATAGCCTACGCGACCAAAACCGCCAATAATGACTCGGCCTGTACGGTCTTGGCTCGGAATCTCAATTTGAGGTTTTTCCACTTCTTTTTTGCCGCTAGAAAATACTTTATTTAGGGCGTCTGACGCTTTCAGAGCTAAGGGTGTTACCACCATCGAGACCGAAATAACACCAACGGCGAGCACAAAAGTATCGTCACTAATAACCTGTAGCGCCTTGGCAGAACCAAATAAGACGAAGCCAAACTCGCCACCTTGAGAGAGCAATAGGGCAATACGAATGGCTTGTTTGCGGATATAGCCGAAGGCAAGGGTTAAGCTCAACAGCACGATAAATTTTAGCACGACGATAACAGCAATATGCTGCATAAATAACAGCGGTTTTTCTGCCAATGCCGCAATATCAATCGACATACCAACAGCCACAAAGAACAGACTCATTAGAATGCCTTTATATGGTTCAATCATCGCTTGAACCTGTAACCGATATTTAGAACTGGATAGTAGCATTCCCATCAGGAAGGCACCCAGCGCCATAGAAATACCGGCATAGTGCATTGACCATGCGGAGAGAAATACCGCTAACATGACAACTAAAAAGAAGCCTTCTTTATTGCCCCGCTTAGACAGCGCATCTAATGTTCTAGGTAGAATATAGCGACCAAAAACCCCCAGCAACATCAACATACCGGCAACGGTTCCAAGCTGTTGCCACATAGGCACTTCAGCTGATAAACGACCGGTTTGCGATAGAATAGGCACAATCGCCAAAAGAGGAACAATGGCTAAATCTTGCATCAGCAAAATGGAAAAGGAGGCGGTGCCGTGTTTACTGTTGATCTCGCCACTTTCTTGCAAAATCTGCAGTACCATCGCGGTGGATGATAGGGCAAACGTTAGGCCTATCAGTAGAGCGCTCGTCCAGTGTGGTTCAAAAAATAGAAAATAAGCGCCAATCACTGCGCCGGTGACTAATATTTGCGATAAACCAAGACCAAACACCTCTCGACGCAGGGACCATAGCCGCGATGGTTTCATCTCAAGGCCGATCAAGAACAGTAGCATTACCACACCCAGTTCCGTGAAATGGCGAACATCTTCTACTTCTGTGGTAACCGTTGGGCCAAATGAGTAAGGGCCAACGGCTATTCCTGCCACTAAGAGCCCTAAAATAGAGCCTAAGCCAAAATGTTTAAAAATTGCCACAGCAATAGATGTAGCAATTAAAACTACGACGGCGGAGGTGATAAAACTGTCCAGATGCATTCGCTTGTTCCGTTATGTGCGATGAGCGTGAATTCAAGGGTGTGTGGGACTGACGTATCGTTCCTTATTTAAGCATAATCATCAGTCGTTGCTCTTTTGTTGCGAGCTGATAAAGCCTATTAGTTTATCAGTTTGCAATAGAGGGTTCTGGTATATAAAGGATTCGGCGTGCTTTATCCAGCGAGTAAGGCAAATTTTAGCATTTTGCCTTTAGGTTGAGTGGCCTTAGGCGTAATTGCGGTGTATTAAAGAGTAAAAATAAGCAGCCATACTGTAAGTAATGGCATAGACCTTGACCTTAGCCAAGATGAACCGCCACCTGAACACTGTTGCCGCAGCCTTGATATTCCAAACTGTCAAAACTGATACGGCGAGCCATTGCAATGCCTCGGCCATGAAGGTGGAAGACACGTTCAGGCTGAATATCCAAATAAGGCTGCCAATCAAAGCCTTCGCCTTCATCGGTAATGGTAAGTAAAATTCGGTTTGGCTGCTTTTGAAGATGTACCGACACATGCCGATCGCTATAGTGAGGGTCTCGTAAACGCTGCTCGATCTCTTTATGCCATGTTCGGCTCATCAATAGGTGGGTTTTCTGCTCGTAGTCGATCGCCAAATTACCATGCTCAACGGCATTGATAAGTAGCTCTAATAAGCCACTGGATACGCGTTTAGGTTCTGGGAATAACTTGCTTAAGGCATTGGTCAGTAGGCGAGCTTCTGCTAGCGTTCTGAAATTAAACTGAGCATCATGCAGCATTCCTAGCGCTTGGGATGTTTCGTCTAAACTGTTTTGAAGGATGCGGTAATTACGATATTGATTGGCAGCCTCCATCACAATGGGAAGAAGTAGTTCACGTTGGAGCGGTTTGACAAGGTAGTAATAAGCACCGGCATCAATACCCTGCTGAATACTTTCTTGGTCTGCCGCTGCCGTTTCAACAATAACGGGGATACGGTGCAGCTCTGGGTCTCGCTTTAAACGATGTAAAAACTCAATACCGTCCATGCCTGGAAGGCCTCTATCCAGAAGAATCGCATCGATTTGAGGGGACTGGTGTCGAAGGTATTCCCAAGCATGCTCGGCGTTCGACATCAAGGTGACCTGAATATCTTCCTTCGCAAGAGTATGCTCGATAAATCCTGCAATAATATCTTCGTCTTCAATTAACAGAATCTGATAGGGCTGCATGGCTGTTCCTTACAAGCTGCTCGGCAGCGAGTTTATAGTTCTTAATACCTAGTAATAGAGTCAGGCTTTTATTTTCTGCGATACTGCGTAATGGTGTCTAGTGTTTTTGCCAAAGCCAGCGATAGATGATCTAATTTGTCTGTTTTCTTAGCCATTTTTAGATCTTGTTCAATACGACTGAACTCGAATTGAAGCGCCACAAGATACAAGCTAGCCGCTGTGCCTTTGGCTTTGTGGGCTAGCTTTTCTGCCTGTTTTATTCGGTCTGTTTTAATTAAATCCTGAATCTGGGCATCGCTAGTAGAATATTGCTCTACAAACTGGGCTAGAAACCGCTGTAAGGTTGCCTTATCCCCCCAGTTTGTTAATGCCATTTCTTCGTCTAATATCGGCTTTTCTTTTTCTGAATCTGACTTCGATTGGGGTTCATTCAACTCGGCTTCATCTAATTCAGATTCATTTAGAGTATGGGTGCTGGATGAAGTATGGGCGCTGGATGAAGTATGGGCGCTGGATAGAGTATGGACACTGGACTCCAGAGTTTCCAGTAAGGGCGTGGAAATAGGCGAATCGTGAGAAGCGGGAGAGGACTCAACGGCGCTATCTTCTTTCGCTAGCAGCTTATCTTTCGCTAGTAACTCATTAAAACAAGCGACAATTTGTTCAATTGTGAAGGGCTTGGTCAAAAGCTTGATGGCTCCAGCGGCGATGGCCTCTGCTTCAGCATTTTCGGTAACTCCTGCTGTTAAGGCGACAACCGGTAGATAACGATACTTAGGAATTTGATGTAGCTTTCGGGTTGTCTCGTAACCATCAAGTACCGGCATCTGTAAGTCCATTAGGACAAGACTGATATCCGGTGGGTTTTTCTGCCGAAGAATATCCAACGCCACTTGACCATTTTTAGCAATAATCGCTTTTCCTGCCGCTCGTTCAATAATGCGTTGAGCAATATCGCGGTTAATATCGCTGTCATCAACCACCAGTAATGTTTGGCCTTTAAGAAGCCCTTTAGGAATAAATGAGACGAGTGATGGCTCCGTTGCTAGGGATTTTTCTGTTGTGGTTGGGAAGGTTAAAGTAAAGAAGAAGCAGCTACCGTGTCCTTCTCTACTGGTTAGAAGTAGCTCGCCCCCCATCCGTTGTGTTAGCTCTTGGCTGATCGCAAGACCTAAACCTGTGCCACCAAATTTACGCGTAATTGAGTTATCGGCTTGGGCAAAGGCATCAAAAATCACCGACTGTTGATCTTCTGGAATACCTCTGCCCGTATCAGATACGGAAAAGCGCAGGGTAATATGGCTTGAGGTTTGTGCTTGCTTTTGGATATGCAGACTCACCTTTCCTTGATCCGTAAATTTAATACCGTTGCTAATAAGGTTAAGCAAAACCTGTTTTAAACGGTGTAAGTCACCAAGTAAGCTTAAACGTTCAGACCCTCCGGTATTGAAGTGAAGCTTTAAGCCCTTCTGTTTAGCCGGCATTTCAGTAATGGCCTGAATTTGAGTTAACAGCATGTGTATGCTGAAAGGTGATTGTTCGATGGTTAGGCCGCCTGCTTCGATTTTCGAGAAATCAAGAACATCATTGACGATATACAGCAGATTTTGACTGGCACTATTAATGCTACGGATGAGTGAGTGAGCATTTTCCGGTAGCGCTTCGTGTTGCACAAGCTCACCAAGCACCATGATGGCGTTAAGTGGTGTCCGTATCTCGTGGCTCATATTGGCTAAAAAATGGCTTTTAAGGTGTGCAAGACGCTCGGCTTCTTCACGGGCTTTTTCGAGGTGCTTCGTTTCTCGCTCGTGAATCTCTTTTAGCTGGCGCTCGGCTTGAACCCGTGAGCCGATATCTTCAAGGGTTGCTAAAATAAAAATGACGCCTTCATGCTCGTAAGGGCTTAGGCCAATTTCAACATCAACTAGAGAACCGTCTTTGCATAGGCCTTGGAGGCTGTTGCCGTCGTTCATCATTTTACGGCGAGGGCGTAGATGGTTCAGATAACTTTGGCGTTGATTGGTATGTTCTTTTCGCATGGCGACAGGGATAAGGTGTTCTACTGGTAAACCTGTTAACTCGAAGGCGCTGTAACCAAAGAGTTTTTCTAACGCTGGGTTTACCAGTGAAATACTACCTGAGCTGTCGCAAACCAGTAACGGCGTATGGGAGGCATTAAAAATGACGCGGAACCGTTGCTCATCTTCCCGCTGCTTTTTAAGGTGATCGGCCTTTAAGCGATCACTAATCGCTTGGTTTTCTGCTAGTTGCTGCGCGCGCTGTGCTTTTAGGATGCGATAGAGAATGGCACCGCCAAGGCTAAATGTTAACAGGAGAATTAATAGACCGCCGCCCCAGTATTTTAGGCGTAATTTGTCAATGGCTTTAGGTTCTTGGTGTAGTAAGAGGAATCCAACCATTTGATTGTTGAATCGCTGGGGGTCATCGTCAGGATAAAGCGTGACCCAGCTCCATAACCCTGTGCTATCTAAGACCTGATGTTGGTTGTAGTTGAGCATTTGCTGCCAAACATCGGGGAATTGTTTGCCGAATGATTTACCGTGAGATAACTGAAAGCCCCACTCCCATTCAGGATTTGGGTGTTTAAGCCAAAAGCCATTAGGGTTAATAAGCTGGATATGCAAGCTGGCTTGATCTGAGATCTGTTGTAGATCGTTGAGGTACTTTCGGGCATCAATATTAATGACAATAACACCCTTCGGTTGCTCTTGATTCCACAGTTGAGCCGCCATACGTAACATGGGACGAAAAGGGCGCTCAATTTCACCGTGTTCAACATTTAAGTCTATAGGGGAGATATAAAGCTGCAGCGGGTTTTCAAGCGCCATCGTTTCTTGCACGTAATAACGGTTGATCTTGTTCTGTAGCGCATCATCAGGGACACGGTGATAGCCATAGCGCTCATTTGTAATAGGCTCTACCCGTAATTTCTCTTGGCCGTCTTGATCAATCCAGCGGACTTGAACATAGTTCGCGTTGCGGCTGAGTAGTGACGCGAAGCTATTTTCCATCGACTTTAAGCCGTTTATCTCTGGCGCCTTTAAATCTGAGCGAATAGGTTGCTCTTGTTGCAGACTTAACAGGTGCTCCTGCGGGACTTCTAGATTTTTTTGTAATCCGAGTAAGCTACGCTCCAGTAATGCCAGTTCATTGTTCTTCAATAGACTGATATTACTTTCGTAAAGCATCCTGACCGTGCCTCCAACAAGAAGTGTGAAGACCAAGGCGAAGGGAAGAAAGGTACGTATGAAAAGCGTACTGATGGTGGCCATTTCGTATTCCCTGCTGACTGCTAGTGGCATATGCCGTCCTTAAATGTAAACCTGCTTTAACGCTGGCCTTAAGCTTCAATGTTTATATCAATAGGGCGATGACTGTTTTAGAAAAAGGTAATGATTGCTGATTTTCTGCATTTCGCCATGCTTTTTACTGCCGTGGGATTTTTTACTGCCAAGAAATAATAATTCAAAGGAATAAATTGGTGTTTGTAGGCTATTTGTTCTTTTCCAATAAAATTAGTAGTAAAAACAGAGTACTTTTCTGTTACTACTTAGGTAGAATATTTTTCCTAAGACTGTCGTGTTTTTTATAGCACAAATTGTTACAAATCTAAAAACTATAAAGCGCCTAAGCGCTTACCTCTAACGGGAGGCATTTTTAATGCAAGCATTTGTCGATTTTATGAACGGCATAATCTGGAGCCCCGCACTTATTTATTTGTGTTTGGGTGCCGGTCTTTTCTATTCTATTCTAACGCGCTTTGTTCAGGTCAGACATTTTTTCGAAATGTGGCGTTTGCTACTTTCTGGAAAAAGCTCTGATAAAGGTATTTCTTCTTTCCAAGCACTAGCCGTTTCTCTCTCTGGTCGTGTTGGTACGGGTAACATCGCTGGTGTTGCTGCAGCTATTGGTTTTGGTGGCCCAGGTGCTGTTTTCTGGATGTGGGTCGTTGCCTTTTTAGGTGCTGCGACTGCCTATGCAGAATCTACACTGGCACAGCTGTACAAAGAAGAGCAAGACGGTCAATACCGTGGTGGCCCTGCTTACTATATCGAAAAAGCGATGGGTCAGAAGTGGTACGCATGGGTTTTTGCGATTGCGACCATTATGGCTTGTGGTTTACTGCTACCGGGCGTTCAAGCAAACAGTATCGGTAATGCCGTTGAAGCGACGTTTGGTTCTGGCGCTATGATCCAAACCGGTATGGGAGAGCTAAGCTCTGCTAAAGTATTTACCGGTGCCGCTGTTGTTATGATTTTAGGCTTTATCATCTTTGGTGGCGTTAGACGTATTGCTAACTTCACCCAAGTGGTTGTGCCTTTTATGGCTCTGAGTTACATCATTATTGCTTGCCTTGTTGTTCTTTTGAACATTGAACAGCTACCAGGCATTATTGGTATGATTCTGGGTGATGCGTTCACACCGATGGCAGGCTTTGGTGCTGCAATTGGTTGGGGTGTTAAGCGTGGTGTTTACTCTAACGAAGCCGGTCAAGGTACAGGTCCTCATGCAGCCGCTGCTGCAGAAGTGGATCACCCTGCTCAACAAGGTTTAGTTCAGGCCTTCTCTGTATACATTGATACCCTGTTTGTATGTTCTGCAACAGCCTTTATGATTCTGATCACCGGTGCTTACAACGTTTATGGCGTTGGCGATACTTTCCTTGTTCAGAATATTGCTGCAGATATTGCGGCTAACGGCCCAGTATTTACCCAGATGGCTATTGAAACGACGATGCCTGGTTTTGGTAAGCCGTTTATCGCTTTAGCGCTATTCTTCTTCTCGTTCACTACCATTCTAGCGTACTACTATATTGCTGAAACCAATGTGGCGTATCTGCGACGTACGATCAAAATGCCTGGCTTAATCTTCGCTTTGAAAGTAGCGATTATGACGTCTACTTTTTACGGTGCAGTTAAGACCGCTGATCTAGCGTGGGGTCTGGGTGATGTAGGCGTAGGCTTAATGGCTTGGTTGAACATCATTGGTATTGTCATTATCTTCTTTATGGCTAAGCCAACGATGAAGGTACTGAAAGATTACGAAGATCAGCAAAAAGCCGGTGTGACTGATTTCACTTTTGACCCTAAGAAACTGGGTATCAAAAATGCTCACTACTGGGAAAAACGCCACGCAGATAAGCAGGCGGGTAAAGAATAATATCACCCTATTAAAGGGTTGAACGACAGTCTTAAGGTGGGCTTAGAACGACTTTAAGCTTTCCTGCTAAGAACGGTGTATGTAGATTTTCTGCATACGCCGTTTTTTTTCATCTACACTTATTCTTGTTATTTCTATGCATATTTATTCATATAAAACTAATACATGAACAGCGTTGTGATATAGAATCAACTGATAAGAAAAATAATTAAGTACAAGTGCATCCAACCAAATGTCAAAGAGTATTGTTACTGTACCCCTTGCAGGAAACTCTATGAAATTAAGCAGATAAAATATCAACTATTTAGGCCGCTAATATGAAAATTAAGACCCGTATTGCTTTAGCCACTGGCGCCTGTTTAACCTTATCCTCTATAACGCTTCTAGCTGCTTTTGCTTGGAAAAATAGCGAGGTTGAAGGTAAAACAGAAGAACTTGTTATCGAAGAACTAACCCTTAAAGCCCAAGCGCAGCTAGCGGCCTCTGCCGCCGCAGAAGCTGGTAAAACTGAAATTGAATTAAGCCGCGCGTTATCTATTGCCACGGGATTGGCGGGCACAACGGGTAGCTTTGTTGCCCAGCAGGGTGCGGATACTGATCGACAGATGTTTTATCAATACTCCCGAGATGTTCTCGTACAAAATAAAGCGACTGTGATGGGGACCTTTATCGCTTGGGAGAAAAATGCAGTAAACCCTGATCACCTGTTCCGAGGGGCGATGCACACCCATGCAAACGGACAATTCGCACCCTACTGGTTTCAAAATGCTGATGGCAGTATTGGCTATCGAACCTTAGGATTGGACTCTGTTGAAAAAGCCATTGCTGCAGGTGATCATTCCGGTGATTGGTATTTATGCCCTATTAATACTCAGAAGAATTGCTTGGTTGAGCCCTACTCTTGGAAAGTTGGTAATAAGACGGTTATCGGCACTTCGCTAACATCACCGGTTGTGGTCGAGGGTAAGGTGATTGGTATGACGGGTGTTGATATCGAGCTAGGCTTTTTAGAAGAGCTGGCTAAAAGTGCGGATCAGGCGCTTTACTCAGGCTACGGTCAAGTCTTTCTGTTGAGCCATAAAGGTCTTGTTGCTGCAGATTCTGACGGTCAATTAACGCTTGGTAAACCTTATAATGGTCGTGAGAAATCATTCTTACTGAAGCAAGTGGCATCAGGTCAGGCGGTAACTCAACAAATGACTGACAGCTTCTGGTCTGTGCAGCCGATTCAACTATCCGGCGTTTCGACCCCTTGGGCGGTGATTATTCGCCAAGATACTGCCGTCGTTTTAGAGGGTGCTAAAGCGGTTGAAGATTCTATGGGGCGCCAATTCCGAGAAAGCTTAGTGACAACCGTTATTATTGGATTGTTGGTAACCGCAGGGGGGATTATTGTCCTTATGTTGATCGCTCAAGGGATTGCTGCACCGATACGTAAAGCAGCCAATATGATTAATCAATTAGCCTCCCAAGATGGCGATTTAACCCAAAGGTTGAATGTTAATCGCAGCGATGAAGTGGGTGATTTGGCTGTAGGCATTGATGCTTTTATTGAAAAAACTCACAGCATCGTCCGGGATATTGCCTCTGAAATGGGTAATGTTGAAGGATCTGCTCGCCGTGCCGCAGATATATCCAATAGCAGTACTCAAGGAATAGAAAAACAGCGGGCTGAAGTGGATCAGATTGCCACGGCTATTAATCAGATGTCGGCCTCTGCTGGAGAAGTTGCGCAAATTGCAACGACAACGGCGACAGCATCCAGTGAAGCGAAAAGCTCGATCGATAGTAGTGCGGCCAATGTTCAGCGTTCAGCAGTATCGATTAAAGCTTTGTCTGAGCAGGTTGCGAGTACGTCAGAATTAATGGATTTACTGGCCCAAGACAGCCAAAACATTAGCCTGATTGTTGAATCAATTCAGGGGATTTCAGAGCAGACCAATTTGCTGGCTTTGAACGCTGCGATTGAAGCGGCTCGGGCTGGTGAAACAGGGCGAGGCTTTGCGGTTGTTGCGGATGAAGTACGTAATCTAGCCTCAAAAACTCAGGCATCCACCGAAGAGATTCAAGCGCTGATGAATCAGTTGCAGACGCGTACCAAAGAATCACTTGCAGCCATGCGTCGAGGTAATGAACAGTCCGATGAGTGCTTGAGTATGGCTGAGGAAGCGTCTAATCATTTGCAGCAAGTTGCAGGCGCTATATCTGAAATTGATAACATGACCACGCAGATGGCAAGTGTTGTTGAAGAGCAGCGTGCGGTAACTGAAGATATCACCCGCAATATTGTGAATATCAGTGATGAAACAAGCCTTGTGGCCGATGGGGCGATTTCTGCAAATAATGAAAGCCAATCATTGCTTGAGTTGGTTAAAAAGCTGGAGAGTCAGCTAAACCGTTTTCATTATTAGCCCTTTTTATGATTAGCCCCTGAGCTTGCTTATAAGTTGAAGCCCCTGATCGTTCTATTTGACGAACAGGGGCTTCTAAGAAAGCCTTAAGCTTCAGCGTGTTCTTTTACTGGGAAAAATACTTCGCTACCGTCTGGTGCGATGCATTTTGCACGTCCTGTTTGTTTTGCTTTATAAAGTCGTTTGTCGGCAATATCGACTAAATCTTTCCAGTTAAGCGTCTTATCTTCATGTTGCTCCGCTAAACCAATACTGGCCGTTACCGGAGACCCATCAGGCAATGTGGCTAAACCACGTGCCATAATACGGGATACGACGATTTTGGCCGCTTCGGCATCAGTATGCGGTAGTAAAATCAAAAACTCTTCACCACCCCAGCGAATCGCTGCATCACCTCGACGAATAGATTCACTCAACGTTTTAGAGGCTTGGCGCAGTACCTCATCCCCAGCGTCGTGGCCGAGGCTATCATTGATTGCCTTGAATTTATCTAGATCGATAAAAAGAACAGAAAAGTTTGATTGCTGTAGTCCTGTAGCCCTAAACAGAGACTCCATAATATCCATACCGGCGCGACGGGTTAATAGCTTGGTTAAGCCATCATAGCTCGCTTTTACCATCTGAGAGATCAAATAGCGCACTTGTTGAAGAGAAGAGAACATGGATACGCCTAGAATCACTAGTAATAACCAGAGCTGCACTAAAAGCATATTAATGTCACCGCCTTCGCTGCGGTATAGGCCAAGACTGGCTAGGGCGACTAAGACAATCGAGAAGCCTGAGAACTCTTTCAGGGTCAGCGGGAACAGTGCTAGCGAGGCGATAACCACATAGGGAAGCAAGCCGTATAAATGCATTAACGTTGCGGCCATTCCTGTGAGTTCGGCTGATTCGATTAGCGGTGTGCTAAATTGAAAAAATAGCGTTGGCACCATCAACATAACCATTAAGCAAGTCAAAGCTCGCTTCATACCGATACGAACCTTCTTTGTCACATAGGCCAGCGTTAGAAATACGGCTCCAGACACAATGCGCATTGCGATAAAGGTTAGGGCGATATCCGTCGGAAAGAAAAGCAGATCCAGCACACCCCATAAAGGAACCAAAACACCGAATAACAGTGCAAAGGGAAATATACGGCTGGCAATCAGCTCGGCACGGTGCTGGCGAATGATTTCTTGGTGTTCTTTAGCGCTGATAAGATCGGCAAACTGCTCTTTCGAGTTGACACCAAACAGTTGGTAAATCGATTGCATAAGTGTTTCCACAATGGCTTTTCCTTGGCACCTTATTATTATTCCTAGTGCCATTTTATGGGTAAGAAGCAGGTAGGTTATAAATCAAGCGCCCAACTTTATACGCTCCTTGATAGAGTATCAAAGCTAAGCCGGTGCTAGATTACAATCCGTTGCGATACGTCAAAATAGTAATTTTCATACTGAATTAGAGCTCAATCGCGGTACGAAATTTCTCTCGGCGCAGGGAAATAAGTGAACGAAACTTCCGTAAATGATGATTGCTCGCCAGTTCTCTGCGAGCAAAGGCTTCATAGGTTTGCATATCAGGTACAAGTACAACTAAGACAAAATCGATCTCTCCTGTTACTTGGTAGCACTGCGTTACTTCGGGGCAGGCACTCATCTGCCGGTTGAAACTGTCATAAACATCAAGCTGATCACGGTTCATCTCAACTTCAACAATGACATTAATTAAATGGCCTACGATCTGAGGACTAACGATGGATACGTCCGCCATAATCACGCCTTTTTCTCTTAGCTTTTTCACACGCTTCAAGCATGCAGGGGCAGATAAGCCAACGGTTTCGGCCAATTTTTGATTGCTGATACGATTATCTTTTTGCAGAAGGTTAAGTATTTTTTTATCAATGCGGTCCATCGGCGTGTTTCCCAAAAACTGATATTTATATATATTCAAGATTTTATTATTTATTAGGTTTTTCAGCAATTAAGGTTAATTATTATTTGTTTCAGATAAAAATAAGAAATATAAATAGCTTTTAAGGTCTTCAAAAGAAATTTTTCATTAAACAAAGCAAGGTAAACTGGCATCCTTTCTTTCGATTCATCTATCAATATTTATCAATGTTACAGGCGTGGTGTACATGGGGCTTCATTTTAACGCGGCTATAAAGCAGCAAGGGTTATCCTTTTATCAGCAAACATTGCCATCCCTCGGGCGGGATATTTTCAATGTCAGTTGGATGCTGTTTAAGCTAATGATACCTGTACTTATCGTGGTCAAAATTTTAGAGGAGCTGGGTGCTATTCCAATTATTGCTCATTTCCTCGAACCACTAATGACACTGGTTGGCTTACCGGAGGCGATGGGATTGGTTTTAGCTACCAATCTGATCACCAATATCTATGGCGGTATGATGATTTTTTTCCAGTTAGCCCCAGACTACCCCATGACCATTGCTCAGGTTAGTGTTTTAGGCGGCATGATGCTGGTGGCTCACAGCCTACCGATTGAAGTTCGTATTGTTCAGCTAGCCGGTGTGCGGGTTGTGATTGCGTTTATGATGCGTTTTGTCTCGGCACTTATTTTTGGTATCGCTCTTTTTCATCTTTATCAGGCACTGGATTGGTTGCAGGAACCGGCCAGTTTGGCTTGGCAGCCACAGGCTGAAGAAGCCAGTCTTGGGCTGTGGGCCTGGCAGCAACTACAAAGCTTCGCCATGATTGTTGTGGTGATTGCGACATTAATGAGTTTGCTACGTTTTTTACGCTGGGTACATATTGAGCGTTTGATGGTTTTCTTGCTACAGCCGGTGTTGCGTCTGTTGGGCATTCGACCGGAAGCTGCCAGCTTAACCATTATCGGCATGACCTTAGGGCTTTCTTTTGGTGGTGGCTTATTGATTGATGAATCACGAAAAGGACATATCGGAAAACGCGATATTTTCTCTGCCATGTTATTGCTTAGCGTGTGTCATAGCCTGATTGAAGATACGTTGTTGATCATGGTGATGGGGGCGGATATCTCTGCAGTACTGTGGCTACGTTTAGTGTTTAGCTTTGCTCTGGTGGCGATAGTGACACGATTGCTGCGTTACGCCAGTGATGAATTTTGGCAGAAATATTTGATTACCGGAAAAATAGACGCGCTATCTACATCTAACAACAAAAAAGATTACTGTGGAGTAACAGAACGTGGCAAATGAAAATCAGACCTCTAATCAGAATGAGGCCAGCGATAACGGGTTACGCCAAGGCATTTATTTTGCTTTAGCGGCCTATGGGCTTTGGGGGGTTGCGCCGGTTTACTTTAAATCGGTATCCGATGTGCCTGCTTTTGAAGTGCTGATACATCGTGTTATCTGGTCAGTTGTTTTCCTACTCTTGTTTATTACGTTAACGGGTCGGCTGGGTAAAGTGGTCGCTGTCTTTAAACAGCCAAAGTTATTAGGGGGGCTGGTTGTTACCGCTTTAATTATCTCTCTAAACTGGCTGGTATTTATCTGGGCGGTGGCAGAAGGCCGTATTTTGGAAACGAGCTTGGGGTATTTCATCAACCCTTTAATCAGTGTTTTTCTGGGGATGATTTTTCTCTCCGAACGGCTAAGACCGATGCAATGGCTCGCATTAAGCTTTGCCGCTTTAGGCGTGCTTTATCAGTTGATTGAATACGGTAGCCTACCGTGGGTTGGTCTGGTACTGGCCTTTAGCTTTGGTTTTTATGGACTATTACGTAAGCAGTTAGTTGTGGAGGCTGTGCCTGGATTATTTGTTGAAACCTTGATTGTGCTGCCGATTGCCCTAAGTCTCTTAGGCTGGATGCAGTACGAAGATCGATTAGTTTTTGGTCACCAGAGCTTGCAAACTGACCTGCTCTTAGTAGCAGCCGGTCTGGTGACCACTTTTCCATTGTTGTTTTTTGCTGGGGCTGCGCGCCGATTGCCTTTGTCGATGATGGGCTTTATTCAGTACCTGGCCCCAAGTATCACCTTCGCGCTGGCGGTGTTTGTTTATCATGAGCCATTAGACAGCACCAAGATGATCACTTTTGCGATGATATGGTTTGGGCTGCTACTCTTCACTGGTGAAAGCCGGTGGTCCCACCGACAAAAACGTCTTGCCTTTGTAAAGACTGAAGCTGATGTTTAGTTCAAGCGACTTCTGCTATAGCTTATTAAAGCCAATAGCAGAATAACCGCAAGGCTGGCATGTAGCAGACTATAGGATTGATATTCTGCCATTAGCCAGCCGGATAAAGACTGCAGCAACCCAACCCCAAAAAAGCCCAGTAAGGTCAGAAAGGCAACGCCCCGGCCCATCAATTGCGGTGGGATAAAGCCACGGCAGTGGGCAACGATCAACGCATAGGTATAGCCAAAAAGCCCCATCATTAATAGGCCGAGTGTTGCCAACCAAAAGGGTGGCGTCGGTAAGCTGATGAGTCCTAGGGATATGATCACCAGCAAAGTCCCTCCCATTACGAGAGGCTTTCTTTGACCGAAGCGTCGATCTAGTAAACCGTATAAAAACATACCTGCAGTCATGGTCAAAGACATACCCAGTAACAGGTAGCCGCGATCATTGGCACCCAGTTGATAATGATCCGCTAACCAAGGCCCAGCCCAAAGGCCGCGTACGGTCATCAGGCAGGCATAGCCGGTCAACATAATCGGGAAAATTGGCCATAGAGAACGGATCATGGCAACCTGACCGATCCCTGCAACCATCTGCCGTAAGCTCTCCGGTTGACTACCCTCCGCCTGCCGGTCTCGACCAATAAAGAGGATACAAGCCAGAGCAGAGAATGACGTCATCGCCATCACAATCCAAAGTGCCCCACGCCAGCCAAGGTACTCTGCCAATAAAGCAAAAGGTGTGGTGCTGAAAATATCCCCTAAGTTGGCAAGAGTGAGCACGATAGCGGTCATATAGGCGAACCGCTCTGGACTAAAGCGTCTAGAGATCACCACCATAGAGCCGGTCACCAGCGGCGCACAGCCCGCACCGATTAACAACTGAGCGCTATAGGCGGCCCAGCGCTCGGTACTCAAAGCAAACAGTGCTGTACCGGCTATGGCAATTAACATAAAACTGACAATCGTTAAACGCGGGCCAAGCCGATCCAGAGCAATACCCACAGGGATTTGTACAGCAGCAAAGCCGATAAAAAAGAGTGATGCGAGAGTTCCCAACTGGTTCTCAGATAGATCAAGATCCAATGCCAGCTCGGGGGCGATAACGGCAATTAAGCCGCGATAAAGCATGCTGATTGCGGTGGCAAACACCAGTGCGGAGAGTTCAAACATAGAGATCTAACATGAGTAAGTAGCCGTTTAAATCCTGGAGGATAAGATGAATAAAGGCTGACGTTAGCACAGTTACAAATAACTTTGAAAGCCATGAAGATAGAGGGCAACAGCTCAAGGCTGTTATCTGACATTATTCAGAAGTAAGCCCGCAAATATCTGCTATCTTTTGGCGAAAAACAGCTAGGTCAACCGGCTTAGTCAAATAGGCCTCATATCCTTTAGTTTCAGATTTAGATCCTAGTTTAGAACGGAATGCTTGCGACGTTGCAGACAATAGAACAATAGGGATCTCCGGTGAACGCGCTTTTATAGCATCCCGTATCGCATCACCAGACAAACCAGGTAAATGATGATCCGTGATCACTAAGCTTGGAAGGTGCTCGGTGTTTCCTTCTAGCATGATAATAAATGCCTCTGCAGAGGCGAAGCTTTCGACAATAAAGCCCATGTCTTCTAATTCATGCTTTAAAAGTTCACGAATCTTTGCAGAGTCTTCTATCAGCCAAACAGGCTGCTCGTTGGCATCATAATAAGGTAATGCATCATTAGGGGCTGGGGTTATGCCTGAGATCAGCTCATTTTCGTCACCTTTATCAATAGCTAAAAGCACGGAGATAGATGTACCTTCTCCTTCAACGCTCTCTAGAATGATGCGCCCCTTTAGCTGTTTAACTAGGTCTCTAACAATGGCGAGCCCTAGACCAAATCCATCATTATTTTTGTTACCACGAACAAACGGACTAAATAGCTGCTTGCGAATTCTATTCGGAATACCACAGCCATTATCCTTTATCGTAAATTCAACATGCTGACGATTATGGGTGCTTTCGATAACATGAACGCTGAAATCAATGCGTCCGTTAGACGTATACTTCGCTGCGTTGTCGAGTAGATTAAGCAAAATTTGTCTTAGGGGGATCTCATTAATCCGAACGACAGGGAAAAGGTTAGGGCTAAAATCAGCAACTAGATGATTCTTGTTTTTTTCACACAGCATTTTTGAGTTATTGCAGATCCCGTCGAGCAGGCTATAAATATAGGCGTCACTGTATTCAGTTGCCACATCATCTGCCTTTGAATAATCAATAATGCGGTTAATCAAATTATTCATATAAATAGTACTGGTATAAATAATCTGGATTATTTCACCAGATTTTTCCGGCTGGCTTTGCAATAGCTGGGTATAGCCCATAATGGATGTTAGTGGAGAACGTAGATCATGAGAAATATGAGTTAACAGTCGTGTTTTATCATCGTTTGCTTGATGGGCCATTTTAAGTGCTTTTTCTAGCTCAGAGGTTTTCTCTTGTACCGCCGCCTCAAGGTGACCTTTTTCTTCGCGCTCTTTAGACCTTAATTGCCGCTCAATCGTTTCTTTGTGTTTCTTTACTTGCAGTGTATACACAACCAGAAGGCTTAGGATTATGCCAATTTCTACAATGATTTTTCCTTCGGCAAGGGCGGCGGTGTAGTACCAATTAGTTATATAGCCTACAAGAATAATATTGGCGACAAGCCACCATGTAGACAAAATGACCAGTAACGTGTGTTGAAAGTCATTTTTAATTCTCAGGGAGGCGGGTACTAATAAAAGCCATATCACTGAGTAGCTAATATCAATAAAAATGCCTGTTTTTCTAAGCAGTACACCGTCCAAGAAAAAGCTCATTAGCCCAAATACAGCACTTACCGAGAAAATGCCAACTAGCACATAGCGCCATAGCTTTTGTTGCTGCATCCCTAATAGAAAAATACTCACCGTTAGAAAAAGGGTTCCAGTTAAAATCCAAGTAAAAAATCGTAGCTGAAGGGAGTAGTCTGATAATGCTTGAAAAAGAAACAGGCTAAAAAATCCATTCTTTTCCGATTCGAAAGTAAACGTAACTAAAAGCCAAATACCAAGCAGAGTTAGTTTGAAATTTAGTTGCAATAGCAGAACAATAAACAAGGTGCAAATGGCTGCGAGTAGAGCTTGGTGGTGGAGCTGGCCTTGTATCTTTTGGTGAACAAAATCGATTGGATCCCAGCTGCTTATTTTCAGAAAGGGTCGACTGTCACTGGACACTCTAAGATAGAGATCAATCTCTTCACCATAAGCCATATTGATCGGTAGCAGTGGGTGAATGCTATCAGGTTGAGGACTATCCACCGCAGAGACTTGGTTATATCGGGCCAGAGGTCGCTTCTCTTTGGGAATGCTTAAACCTGTTACGTAATATTGTAATAGGGTATCTTTCTTCGTGGTTTTAGATTGAGAGCTAAAGAACCAAGCTTCTACTCGGCCTAGCCTCCAAGGCGATATCTCTAACCAACGGTGCAGGTACTGAGCAGGCGAGTGAGACAGGGAAAGGGTATTTTGAAGTTTAACTTTAAGCCATATTGTAGAGTTTTGGCGCGGTGCTGCTAAATTGCTTTGTGTGGCTACAACCCAGCCCTCTGCTTTTTTTGCTTGATCAATCGACGGTAGATCCGCATCAAGCACTAGCATTTTCAATGCTAAATTATCCGTCGGAGTCAATGAGGCAATATTCACCGTCATTGAAAATGCCCACGAACTTGGCAGTAGGCAGCAAAGAGCAATGAGGACGTATCCTAATCGATTTGGCGTATAAGTAAACGACATTAGTGATTTTTACCTTTATCTTAGTGCCGTTGGGCTTAGTCCAAAACGTTCTCTGAATGCCGTTGAAAAATTAGCGCCACTGGTGAATCCAAGTTGAAATGCAATATCCTGAACAGGTAATGTTGTTTCCTTTAAAAGGAATCGTGCTTCTTTCATTCGTTCCTCACGTAGATATTCAAAAACCGTAACGCCTGAGCAGGCCTTAAAGGCAGCATTTAATCTCTTGCTATTACAGCCTACAAGTTTTGCCAAAGAGTCTAAACTTGGTGGAGATGATAGACATTTTAATAGATGGATTCTTGCACTTTGGAACAGAATTCGATTCAAATTCGACCTCGAGCTGTGATGTTTTTCTTGTGGTTTATTAGACTCAGGTAAGTCGGTATTTGAAATAGTCGAAATATCTGAGGCTGGCGGTAAAGCACACATCTCAGGCCTTCTATTTAAGTGGATTACAAGGCGCATTCTAATCTCGCCAAAATGGAACGGCTTATTAATATAATCAACCGCACCAGATAATAGGCCTTTCACTCTTTCTTCAGGGCTATTTAAAGCAGAAAGAAACACGATTGGAATATGAGCCGTTGTTGCATCCGTTGACAGAATACGGCAGGCACGATATCCGTCACACTTAGGCATGTCGGCATCCATAAGAATAAGATCAGGCTGAATCAATATCGCCTGATGAACACCTTCTAGGCCATCTTCGGCTTGAAACACACGAGCGCCGCACTGCTGTAAGTACTCTGTTATCAACATACGCTCAGTCTCAACATCGTCAACAACTAATAATCGTGTTCCTTTCAAAGAAAATGCAGACATTTAGCGCCTCATAATGAACTAATTTAGTGCGTGTTACTAAAAAAGAATAATAACTTCGGCATAGGAGCAAAGGCTAGTGCCGCCCAGCAAACAGAATTATTTTCTCAAGTGATAACATCGGCCTAATAAAAATATATCCCAAAGGGATTTTTAACCTGTCGAGTAAGAGATGCATCACTTCCATAGCCTAAAAACCCGTCTTATATTAGCATTCGTTGGACTTCTTATACCGGTAACATTTGTGATCGTAATACTTTCGTATGTTGCTAGTGGTCGGGCTTTAACCGATATGGGGGATAACCTTTTAGTCGAAAAAGCTGAACGTATCAGCCTTGTTGTTGCCCGTCATATGTATGGCTCTGCTGCCGTTCTTGAAACTGCTTTTCCCACGGGTATTCTGGCGGAAGATGATATTTCCGACATGCTCAAAGAGTTACAGGTTAGATTTTGGGCGGCAACAACGCTGTATACCAAGCCGAATGACTATGTTTATTACGGAAATATTCAGGGACAGAATTTTGCAATTAAGCGTTTATCACCGACAAATGTTAATGTTCGCATTCGGTTGAATGAACAAGAAAATCGTAAATTGTATCAACTGTCAGATGTCAATCAGCAACCACAATATCAACTCACAGAAACAGAGACCTTTGATCCCCGTGATCGCCCTTGGTTTACGCTAGCGAAGGAAGTTGATAGTCATACTTGGACGGCGGTCTATGTTGATTTTGCCTCAAAAGACCTTGTCGTCACTCGGGCAAAGCGAGTGCTTGATAATGAACATGAATTTGCTGGTGTTGTAGCCACGGATGTTTCTTTGTCCCAACTGAATCAATTTATTTCGACACTTAGTGTTACCGACAATAGCCGCATTCTGATCCTTGAACCCAACGGTAAGATTATTGCCGCATCCTATACCGATAACCTTAAACAACAACCGCAAGGTTTGCCGTCACGAGTCTCAATTTTGGACAATACGGATCAGCTTATGGCTCCAGCGCTCCAGGCCCTAAAAAGTGAGAACTGGACTCAACTGTCAGGGCTGGGGCCTCAACGTATGCTTGGCAGCAACCAAGAGCCCATCCGTGTTATTTATAAACATATGACGGACGATGCAGGGTTGGACTGGATGGCGGTTATGGCGGTTCCAGAGAAAGATCTAACCGCACCTCTTCGCCAAACATTATCGGTGGTTATTTTCATTGGCGTGTTAGCCGTTTTGATGGCAATTATTCTCGGTATTTGGATCTTTGGTCGTATTGGCCTGCGTGTGCAGCAGCTTTCTGTCGCGATGCGTCACTTTGCTTTAGGTCAAACAGTGCAGTTGCCTAGCTGTGAGCAAGAGGATGAAATCGGCTTGTTAGTACAAGGCTTTAATATGATGCAAAAAGAGCTATTAACAGACCGACTAACGGGTATAGGAAATCGTATGGCTCTGGAGCGGGTTATGGGCCATTACTTGACTGAGGCATCATCAAAAGAGCCGCAGGGAGATATTCAGAGCCAGCAAAAGGACGGGCCATTTTCTGTTTTGTTTGTTGATTTAAACCGCTTCAAACCGCTTAATGACACCTATGGTCATGATAATGGCGATCAAGCCTTGAAAGAAATATCTCAGCGGCTAAAAAACAACCTATCCGCTCGGGATCATATCAGCCGGTTAGGCGGGGATGAGTTCGTTATCGTGATCGCAGACTGCGACTTGAAGCAGGCAGTGCGTCATAAAGAGTCGATTCTTCAACTGGTTCGTACACCTTTAACTCAACTTAAAAATATCCCACAGAATGTTAGCGTTACGTTGGATGCTGCTGTTGGTATCGCGGTATACCCTGAGGATGGAGCGGATATTTCAACGTTACTCAAAAAGTCGGATCGAAATATGTACCTAGATAAGAGTAAAGGCTCACGCTGAACGAGTTTACTTCTGCTCGTCGCTTTATGGCCGAAATAAACGCACTAGGTTTCGCCCATCTGATTTTGCTTGGTACAAAGCGGTATCGGTATTGTGGATAGCTTCAGCTAGATTATCGGTACTGCATACCACGTAAACGCCGATACTAACGGTTAATGGAATGTGGGTTAATGGGACATCGGTTAATGACTGGGTGCTGTTAATGGTTAAGCGGCCATGGACAGCCGTATAGTCATGGCTAGGATTAGTTTGTGCAATTTCAAGGCGAATACTTTCAGCCAGAGCCAATAGCGGCGGGGCTTGATCCAAAGAGACGCAGGCTAATAGTTCATCGCCACCCCAGCGAGCGGATGTGCCAATACCGCTCATATCAACGTGTTTCTTTAGAATACGGGCGACGGTTGTTAATACATTGTCGCCATGACAATGACCGTACTGGTCGTTAATTTCCTTAAAAAAATCAAGATCCAGCAAAATCAGACTAAAGCCTTGCCAAGGAGGGTTCATTCTTTCTTCTAAGATTTCCATCATACCGCGACGGTTTAATAGGTGTGTCAACGGATCGGTACGTGTTGCTATCTCAAGCTCTTGTGTTCGTTCTTTAACCTGCTGTTCAAGGTGTGACTGGGATGCCGTCACCTTGGCGGCCATCTCTTTAAAATGTTGTATTAATAGACCTATTTCACCGTGGCCTTTTAGATTATCGCTAACAGCCTGCCCTTGTTTTAATTGATCTATCGCCTTATTTAGCTGTCCTAGTGGGCGCATAATAATCACTCTTAGGGCGACATTAATCAGTACCATAAAGATAATAAGCGTTACACCGTAGATGATAAATATGCTGGAGAAGCGACTGATGGGAAGCAGCTTTTCAAGGTCAATTAAGGTGATGGCATACCAGTCAATCTCTGGTAAATAGGCCACGGCAAGCAAGTTGCGCTTGCCTCCAACTTGAATATATTGGCTAATAACCGAGTCAGCATTTTTGTTCGCATCCTGCATAGACTGCTTCAGTATGGCTCTGTCAGTATCGGTATCGATTAGATCATCAACGCGATGTAGGTCTTTTGTCGGTTGGGTAAAACTAGAAAAGTTAATCAAATTACTATCATGATAGAGCTGGATTGCACCAATATGATCAACAAAAATATTGGTGACACCGGGCTCTACTCGCTGAACCATTTTGTCCAGCACCTCTTTCAAGTTAAGCCCTGTGCCAACAATACCTAAAACATCTTCGCCATCTTTGAGTAAAACATTGGTCCAAAGCTTTGTGGCATCCAGTTTGTCATCCCAGTTGATATTCACATGTATATTGCGGCTCTGTTTTATCTGTTGATAAAACCAAGCATCTGCAGGATCTTTTTGATTCAGCACATAGCGTAGCTGACGACCTTGAAAGCGGTTATTGGTATCGTTATGAAAATATTCGCCTGTTTTGTAAAGCGCGACAAAATAGTTCATCTCTAAGAAATGGAAGCGGAAACTTTCCATCTCTTGCAGCGCGTTTTTACGTAAGGATGAATCATAGGGCTGGCGGGCAAACCGAATCAGAACGGCGGACTGAGCAAATTGGCGGGCTAATTCTAGCTCTCGAATAACCGGTTGCAACGTTCTCTGTCGATCATAGAGAACCTGTTTTTCGGCATAGCGAACGGCCCAATCTTCAATAATCCCTTCTGCTAGAGCACTGACAGACGGCCACGTAGCCGCAAAGGAAGCAAAGATAAGGCATAACGATGCGAGAAAAAAACGGAAATTCAGACTCATATGAAGCTCTACTTACTTTTTAAGGGCTTATTTTGGCGACAATTCGATAGAGCACTTCGTTATCCGTTCTCTACAGTATTTAGGCTGCGTTCTAGTTGATCTTGGTACTTTTTATTTGCTTTATTAAAGCCATCACAGGCTTTTTGATAGTCATTTTCGCAAGCTGTTTTGTACCATTTAAGAGAGGCTGCTAAATTGGGGTTCCGGCGAGGGTAATCCATATATAATACGGCCAGATTATACTGTGCTACGGCGATACCGGCATCTGCTGCTTTTTGTAGCCAGAAGGATGCTTGACCGAGATCTTCTTCTGTACCTAAGCCATAATAATAGAGATAAGCCAGTGCTAAAGAGGCTTCTGGATGATTTTGGTTGGCCGCTAAAGTATGCCAGTACAGCGCTTGTGAATAATTTTGATGTGCGCCAGCGCCATCTTCCGCAAGTAGACCTAGTTGGTATTGAGCATTGGCATAACCCTTTTCAGCGGCCTTTCTTAGCCAAGCATCTGCATTTTTGAAGCAAGTCTCTGTTCTTTTAAGACAATTTCCTGTCCCTAGCCCTTTCTTGTACATTAGGCCAAGTTGGTACTCTGCTTCCGTTAAACCCTGGTTTGCCGAAAGCTTAATCCATTTAATTGCACGGGTATGATGGCGGGGAAGGTTATCCTGGGCGATGTAATACATTCCCAGTAAATATTGGCCCTCCGCTAAACCTTGATTCGCTGCTTTTTGATACCACACATAAGCTTGCTCTGAATCATAATTACCACCACGCCCATCTTCATAAAGGCGTGCAGCCATGAGCTGTGCTCTGGCATCACCTTGTTTTGCCGCTTTAAGGAAGCTATTAAGGGCATAGGTGTAGCGTTCCTGTTGATAAAAGCGCATACCTTTATCAAAGGATGCGTGGGCCTTAAAAGCGGCACCTGAAAGCCCAAGAAACAGCATGATGTAGAGGGGAGCCCAATGAGAGAGCCATAGGGAATGATACCCTGTAAAACGTGTAAATAGTGGGCGGTGCAAGCGGGACATGAAAAGCCTCAGAAAGTATGGGTTGAGTCACAGTCTATTGTAATCTCATGTCGTCGCTTAGGGTATTAGTGATAACCCTGCTTTTTTTATAGATTTGGTCAGATTTCAGCCGTTATCTACCAACAGATCTGCCATTAGCTATCCAAGAGATGAGATTCAATATCCTTCACACTCTCCATGACTGCATAAGTGCTTGTTTGTAGTACATAGGGCAGGGTTGAGATCTGCTCTCCCAGCACTTTACGGTAATCTTCCATCCCCGTTGTACGTACCTTTAATAGATAGTCAAAACCGGCGGCAATCATATGGCACTGTTCAACTTCAGGTATCTGTCTGACGGCATCATTAAACGCATCTAACGCTTTGGTTTTGGTATCGCTCAGCTTGACCTGCACAAAAGCCACATGGTTTACCCCTAGTCTCGTCTGATTGACCAAAGCAACGTAGCCTAAGATATAGCCTTGTTCTTCCAGTTTCTTCATTCGTAACTGGCAGGGTGTTTTAGACAGACCTACTCTTGAAGCAAGCTCTGTAACCGTAAGGCGGGCATTCTTTTGCAGTTCACGCAAAATTCCATGGTCGATACGGTCAAGATCATCATTTCGTTTCATATAAGTGCACTCACAGGGTTGCTAAAAATGATGGTTAAAATGATAGCGATTGGCATCAATTGATGCCAATAACTTGGATAAGTTGGTACGTGATATAGGGTTATTTTATTTTATAGGCTTTATCGCTATAAAATCAGCTTATTTTTAATAATAAGCCTGATATACAGGGGGTAAAATAAATAATAGTTTCAAAACTATAAAAAAAATAGTGAAAAAGGCTATTCGGCTAAAGCTAGAATGATTCCCCAAGTTTCCATAATAACGAAAGGTGTCGATATGACTCAGGCAATGAACACTACAACAAATGCCGCAGTACACACGACGACTGCTATCCGTGAGGCGATTCGTGATCGCTATTTGGCAGACGAAACGCGTTCGGTTCATGCATTGGTTGAGATGGCAGCTCTGTCTGTTGAAACACGACAGCAGATTTCTGATGAAGCGGCAAAGTTAATTACCCGCGTTCGTACCTCTGCCAAACCTTCTATGATGGAAAACTTTCTAGCAGAATACGGCTTAACAACCAAAGAGGGTGTTGCGCTGATGTGTCTGGCTGAAGCGTTATTGCGTGTGCCGGATGCAGAAACGATCGACGAATTGATTGAAGATAAAATTGTGCCAGGAAAATGGCAGGAACACCTAGGTCGTTCAGAATCCGCTTTAATTAACACCTCGACTTGGGGGTTGATGGTTACTGGAAAACTGATTGCTCCGACGGATGAAAAAGGCTTATCAAGCACATTGCGCGCTATGGTTAAGCGTATGGGTGAGCCTGTGGTACGCACGGCGGTTAAGCAGTCGATGAAAGAGCTGGGTCGCCAGTTCGTTTTAGGTCGTACCATTGAAGAAGCCACTAAAAATGGCAAAAAACAGCAAGCCCGAGGTTATACCTATTCTTACGATATGCTGGGTGAAGCGGCTCGTACGGATGCTGATGCGCTGCGTTACCATCGCGCCTATTCTGATGCCATCACTAAGATTTCATCCGCTTGTACACATGATGATATTCGGAAAAATCCAGGTATTTCGGTAAAACTATCAGCACTGCATCCTCGCTATGAATTCGCTAAGCGCGAAAGTGTTATGGATGTGCTTGTCGAGCGTACGTTCCAGCTGGCGCTGATGGCAAAAAATGCCAATATGGGTTTCAACATTGATGCGGAAGAAGCGGATCGTTTGGATCTGTCCTTAGATGTTATTGAAGCCGTGCTAGCGCACCCTGAACTGGCAGGTTGGGATGGTTTTGGTATTGTTGTTCAAGCCTTTGGCCCACGGGCACCTTTTGTTCTGGACTGGCTGTATGCGACAGCTGAAAAACTCGATCGTAAGATCATGGTTCGATTGGTTAAAGGTGCCTATTGGGATGCTGAGATCAAACGAGCCCAAGTGATGGGGCTTGATGGTTTCCCTGTCTACACCCGTAAAGTGAACACCGATGTTTCTTATGTGGCCTGTGCGACCAAGCTGCTAAAAATGACGGATCGTATCTATCCTCAGTTTGCGACCCATAATGCGCACTCTGTCGCAGCGATTATGAATCTGGCCGATGATCTGGGTAAGTTTGAATTTCAGCGCCTGCACGGCATGGGTGAGTCTCTGCATGATGTTGTTGTGCAGGAAAACAAAGTACGTTGCCGTATCTATGCTCCTGTTGGTGCTCACCAGGACTTATTGGCTTACTTGGTGCGTCGCTTGCTGGAAAATGGTGCGAACAGTTCCTTTGTTAACCAGATTGTGGACACCTCTATTGCGCCGGAACAGATCGCCCGTGACCCCTTTGATGCAGTAAAGGCATTGGAAAGCATTCCTAATCCTGTAATCACTCGCTCTGCGGAGCTATTTGCGGATAAAGATAAAGGTGAGGCCCGCCGCAATTCGATCGGCTGGGATATTACCGATGCCCGCACCGTTGAAAAGCTGAATGCAGAACGTGGCGAATACCTGAATCATCAGTGGCAAGCAGGCCCTATGATTGCCGGTGACGTGGAAGGCTCAAACCGTAAAGCGGTACTTAACCCGGCAAATCATCAGGATACGGTAGGCGAAGTGCTTGAAGCCTCTGTAAACGATATCGAAACCGCTATTGTTGCTGCACAATCTGGTCAAAAGATTTGGGCAGCACTACCGGTTACGGATCGTGCCGCTCGCATCCGCAAGTTTGCTGATTTAATGGAGACCAATGCGCCGGAGCTGTTCGCACTGGCAACCCGTGAAGCCGGTAAGTCTCTGCTGGATGGCATCGCTGAGATCCGTGAAGCGGTGGATTTTGCCCTTTACTACCCAGATGAAGCAGAACTGCATAACGAAGACGGCACCGCCCGTGGTTTGATTACCTGTATTTCTCCGTGGAATTTCCCTCTGGCGATCTTTGCTGGTCAGATCTGTGCCGCACTGGCAGCCGGTAATGCTGTGCTGGCTAAGCCTGCGGAGCAAACCGTACTGATGGCCAGTCGTGCGGTTGAATTGATGCACGAAGCGGGTATTCCAAAAGATGTAATTCAACTATTGCCAGGTGCCGGTGCCGTTGTGGGGGCGGCCTTGACCTCTGATGCCCGCATTAACGGTGTCTGTTTCACAGGCTCTACACCAACCGCACAACATATTAATCGCTCTATGGCGGCGAATATGTCGGCTGATGCGCCCTTGATCGCAGAAACCGGCGGCATGAATGCTATGATCGTTGATTCCACGGCGCTGCCTGAGCAGGTTATTCGTGACGTACTGGCATCCTCTTTCCAAAGTGCCGGTCAGCGCTGTTCGGCGTTGCGTGTACTGTATGTACAGAAAGATATCGCCGATCACCTGTTAGAAATGCTTTATGGCGCAATGGAAGAATTAACCCTTGGTAATCCTTGGCTGTTGAGTACTGATGTTGGGCCGGTGATCGATAAGCTGGCACAAGATAAAATCATAGCGCACATCAACATCTTTAAAGAGAAAGGTCGTTGCTTAAAAACCTTTGAAGTGCCAAATGACTTAGGTGATCAAGGTACCTTTGTGCCACCAACGGTGATTAAGCTCGATAGTATTAAAGAGATGGAAGAAGAGATCTTTGGCCCGGTGCTACACGTCTGCACGTATGATGCGAGCGAGCTGGACCAAGTGATCGCTGACATTAATGGTCGCGGTTACGGCCTAACATTTGGCTTACACTCACGCATGGATTCTCGCATTGATTACGTGACCGAGCGCATTCATGTGGGGAACGCCTATGTTAACCGCAACCAAATTGGTGCCATTGTTGGTTCACAGCCCTTTGGTGGTGAAGGCTTATCGGGTACTGGCCCAAAAGCTGGGGGCCCACTTTATGTCCGCCGCTTTATGCGGATTGCCGATCAAAATGGTAATGATGCATCACAGGGTGATCAAGTAACAGAAAAACAGGGTGATCCGGTAACAGATAGCCAAGGAATAGATCGCAAGGTAACAGAAGGCTCATTGCAAGAAGCCATTAATCTGGCGTTAAAAATGGCGGTTCGTTCGGCTGAAATCTCCACTAACTTAGTTGAACAGCAGCTAGGTGTTCTTGCGAGCCATGTTAAATCCCCTCTATTAGTAACCCGCGAAATGCCAGGGCCAACCGGTGAGTTGAACCGATTAAGCTTCCATGCCCGTGGTTTAGTGTTATGCACAGGCCCAGATCTGGAAAGTGCGACCCAGCAAGCGGCAGTTGCCTTGGCTCAGGGAAACCGTGTGGTTGCGGTTGCCTCAGGTATTAAAGCGCTGGCAGAGCAACTGGCACAGGCGGGTTTACCGATAGTCGGCCTAGACGGTGCAGTTGAAGCCACAGCCTTGGCTCATTTGACGGGGATTGATGGTATCGCGAGCAACGCAACCTCTGGGGTGCTTTCAGCCTATCGTACTGTTTTAGCGGCTCGAGATGGTGTTTTGCTGCCATTGTTAACGGAATCACATCTGCCAGAACGCTTTGTTCACGAGCGCCATCTCTGTGTGGATACAACCGCTGCCGGTGGTAACGCTAGCTTGATCGCCTCGACGAACTAGCTCCTAGCGAGAAGAAAAAAGCGTTGAGTAGAAACAAATAAGCCCTGGATGTTTTTTATCCGGGGCTTATTTTTTTTGCGGCAATTAGGTGCCGATTACTAATATTTTGATGCTTATGCTGAACCTCTAGGTTCTGCTTAGGCTACATGCTCAATACCTAGCAGTTGCCCCAGTTTATTAACACTACTGGAGATACTTTGGCTTTTTTTTCTGAACTCTTGCTGCAGCTGCAACATGGCCATTTCAAGCTTAAGGGATTGCTCTAACTCGTTGTTCAGACAGGTCTTTATTTTTTTCTTTGTAGGCTGTCCTTTTGGCACAGAGCTGAGAGTCGTCCATCCTGTATTTAATCGCGTATTGTTCATTCCATTACCCTATCGATTAGTTGGCAGCGCTGATGAGATCGTCACTGACCTTTATGAGCGTTGGCTTGTGTCATTAAAACATAAGCATATTACATACCAATTACCCTTTTATTTTGTAATGTTATACCGGTTGGTATCTACGTTGGCTCTTGCAGGTGAAATATCTTGCGGCTTACCATAGATAAAATCTTATAAAAAACCGGCATCCAAAAAGGAAGCAGCTATGGTAAAGCTACGTGATTTAGAATATCTGGATGCGATTGATCGCTTTAAACACTTTGGTAAAGCGGCAGAGGCTTGTTTTGTCAGTCAGCCGACGTTAAGTGGGCAAATCATGAAGCTAGAAGAGCAGCTTAATTTACAGCTTGTCGAACGACATCGCAGAAATGTTATGTTGACGCCAGCCGGTGAACAGTTAGTAAAAGAAGCGCGTAATGTTTTAAAGGCGGCTCAGGTCTTTGAAGAGACCGCTCGAACATTATTAGATCCTTTAGCCGGTGATCTGCATATGGGGATGATCCCGACGCTGGCGCCATACCTTTTACCTCATATTATGGAGCCACTAAATAAACGCTTACCCAACGTGAATTTTTATCTGCACGAGAAGCAAACCAAAGTGCTGATGAAGGAGTTAAATGAAGGCAAACTGGATTTACTGATACTGCCTTGGCTGGATGATATGCAGGGTGTTGAGCGTTATGACCTATTTGATGAACCTCTGGATCTTGCTGTGTCGCCGGAGCATCCATTGGCGGATAAAAACAGCGTTACCTTTGATGATTTAAATAATCAGCAATTACTCACGCTGGAAGATGGCCACTGCCTGAGAGACCAAGCGTTAGGCTATTGCTTTACCGCAGGAGCGAAAGAAGACCATCGCTTTCAGGCCACCAGCCTGGAAACATTGCGCTATATGGTGGCCAGCGGTATAGGAATGACCATGCTGCCCCGCTTAGCCACCCGTAATTTGGAAGACAGCCATCGCATCCGCTATATCCCGTTTAGGTCACCCCAGCCAACACGGAAAATATCCCTGTTAATTAGGCCTCATTACTCACGGATGACCTGCGTACGGGAAGTTGTCGCCAGTGTACGGAAGGTGATGCAAGGGCTGTTCTAAAGGCTGTGCAACAAGGCAGCGCTTCACAAAATTGAACGGTTATTAATGGTTATGCAAACGCGTGTCTAGGGCACCTCGGGTCATATCGCCAAAAACATGCAGACGATCAACACTCAGATCGCGCTCTTTGGCGGATAAGAGATTAAGCTGACGTACCATATTCAGTGTATCTTGATTTAATGGTGGGGTTTCATACTCGCCATTTTTGGGTGGCCAGATATCCGAGTCCAGTTTGCGCTGCCCCAGCCAAGCATTGGCGACCAGTACCTCCGCTGTTTCTGCCATATCTTTATAGGGATCAGCTCCTTTTTCTTTCTGGAAGTACATGGCATCACTTGTTTTTCCGGCTGGCCGAGAGAGATCGCCCATTCGGGACATAAATACCAGATCCCGGGCTTCAGCGTTGTTTCTTACCGCATCGATAGCGGCCAAAGCATCGCTGTGTTCTGTCAGATCAAGCGGTTCGAGGTAATCGCTGCCAAACAAGTGCTCCATGCCCTGCACGGTAATTTCCAGATAGGCGCGCTGGTTACTGCGGTCCAGATTGTTTAGCGTGCTGGTCATATTCAACAGCTGCTCATCGCTGAACTCATAGTTATCCAGCAGGTCCAGCGTATCTTTAACCATATCTCGTCCAATGGAGTAGCTGTCATTATCCAGCCAAGCCACGTTGGCTGCTGAGCCGTCATTCAGGTTGCTGTTGTTATCGGCTTTTATTTTTAGGTCAAGCATGTGCCTGGTTTTATCAGCGGTCTCGGCAATAAATTGCAGCAAACCCTCTTTTGCTTCCGGTGAGAACGCTTTGTTTTTCAGCATTTCGTAGCTGCGTACCCCTAACTCTTCATCCAGAATATAAACCTGCATTAAGGGGATTTTTTGCGTCTCATCAACACTGTCCAGATTGTTCATCAGGCTTTGATGGTCTTTGGTGTTGTGCAGGGCATTCAGAAATGTGCTCAGGTTATCTATTGAGCTGTTTTTGTTTTGGGGTAGGCGAAACAGTTCTTTTCGGCTGTAGGTGTCCGGTTTTTCTCTTGCTTGAACCTGTTCTGTGTAGGGCTGCACCTGCTCAGCATAGGCATGAGCCTGATCGAGTATCTGTTGGCGTAGTGCTGGCTCGCTGTCAGCCAGAGTCTGCATTACATCCCGAATGTGGATAAGGTTCTGAAGATCATAGCTTTTTGGATAGAGATAACCATAGTGACCCTCCGATTGCATGGCAATCATAATATCGGTGAACTGGGACAGCTCTTCGTCGCTGAGATTTTCCGCCAATTGGAAAATATCATCCCCTTTCAGTAGGTTCTTGTAATCACTGATATTGCTGATAATGGTGTCCCGTTGTTCCGGTGACATGCGCTCCAGTAAGGCATCGGCTTTGACTTTCTGTTCGCCATGAAAAAGGTCGTCATAGGTCGCCTTGTCAATAGGCACTAACTTGGCACCATCTTCAATACCGAGTTCCCGGGCTTGTGCTTTGGTGTTTTCTCGGGCGCTCTGCACTGCCTGACGGACAGATTCAGCAGGTAATGAGGTGTTTTGTGTTCCGGTCGTGGCGGTGTTTGAGGGGCTCAAAAAACGGCCGAAATAATGGCTGGTATTCAACATGGTCTAACATCCCTGTGGTTGGTACTAAACATCGAGTACTTTTTAAAAAGCTAAGTGATCTTTAAAAACTGAGTGGCCATTAACAGTGGCTTGTTAATGGCCCGCTTAAGCAAGATGATCCTATTACCGTCACCGTTAAAGAAGCCCAGATGATCCGGCCTCATTGAAAATATGCTAAAGGGCTGCTCAAGCTGCCCTTTTTTATACTTCTTGTTTTTAGCGCTGATTTTCAGCTGATTCCGTCAGACGGGGATCTAGCATTTCCTGACTTAGAGCACTGAAAGTGTGTAGCCGGTCGATGCTTAGGTCGCGCTCTTTCGCTGAGAGTTCATGTAACTGGCGCAGTATCTTGATAGTATCGAAGTTCATCATGGGGGCTTGATAACTATCATCAGCCGTCTCTATAGGTGGCTCTACACCGTATCTGTGCTGACTGAGCCAGGCATGGGATACCAACGCTTCTGCGGTTTGGCTCATATCTTTGGCTGAGTCCTCGTTTTGCTTCGCGAAATATTGGCCGGCCTTCAGATACTCGTCATATTCTTTGTATTCCCCCAGTCGGGACAGCATAACCAGATTGCGGGCATCGCTATTACCTCGCACTGAGGCAATGGCTGACAATGCTGCTTTATGGTCAGCCATATCCACAGGTTCCTCGTTGTGATCTTTACCAAACAGGTGCCCCATGCCCTGAACGGTAATTTCGATATAAGCCCTTTGATTACTGCGATCCAGCCTATTAAGTTCGCCGGTCATGTTTAGTAACTGATCGTCGGTAAATCGATAATTATCCAGCAGATCTAAAGTGTCTTCGATCATCCCAGTGCCTACGCCGTAATAGTGGTCATCTTGGTCCAGCTTTAAGGAGGTGTTTTCCAGATCTTTGGAGCTATTGACTAATTGCCAGCCTTTGGTGTACAGCAAGGTTTTTTCGGCGGTCTCGGCAATAAATTGCAGCAATCCCTCTTTTGCTTCCGGTGAGAAAGCTTTGTTTTTCAGCATCTGGTGGCTGCGTACCGCTAACTCTTCATCCAGGATATAAACCTGCATTAAGGGGATTTTTTGCGTCTCATCAACACTGTCCAGATTGTTCATCAGGCTCTGATGATCTTTGACGTTGTGCAGGGTATTCAGAAATGTTTTCAGGTTATCCATTGAGCTGTTTTTGGGCGGGTTGAGTAGCTCTTTCCGGCTGTAGGTATCGGGTTTTTCCGTTAGTTGTACCTGTTCCGCGTAGATGTGGGCCTGGTCGAGAATCTGTTGGCGCAGTGATGGCTTACTGTCAGCCAGAGTCTGCATCACATCCCGAATGTGGATAGGGCCCTGAAAATCAGAGCTTTTTGGATAGATATAACCATAGTGACCCTCCGATTGCATGGCAATCATAATATCGGTGAACTGGGACACTTCTTCGTCGCTGAGGTTTTCAGCCAATTGGAAAATATCATCGTCTTTCAGGAGGCTTACGTAATCACCGATATTGCTGATGATAAAGTCCTGTTGTTCCGGTGACATGCGCTCCAGTAAGGCATCGGCTTTGACTTTCTGTTCGCCGCGAAACAGGTCGTTATAACCGGGTTTATAAGTTGTCCAGTCAATAGCCTCTAACTTGGCACCGTCTTCAATGCCTGGCTGCTGGGGTTGTGCTATTTTACCTTCACTGGCTTGTTGTGCCGCCTGCTGGATCTTGCTTTGGACATTATTATGGTCAGTGCTTTGCGGGCTGACTGGTGTGGCGCTGGTTGACGTGTTAATAAAACGATTAAAATAATGAGTGGTATTAAACATGATCGACCTTCCCTGCTGTGATCTCTGGTAAGCAGTGCTTCCTGATAAAGTGACACCGTCCTTGTCACATGATTTTTTGTCATTTAGCCTGTTTTACCCAAGCTTTACCTTCTGTCTGTGGACGGTAGGTTTTTGCATGACAAAGAATCCTATCGGCAGTAGCTAAAAAAGCTTTAGTGCAGATACTCAGGATGACTCAGCAAAAAAAGCCGGAGCATCTCAACAGAGATATTCCGGCTAACCAATCGGCTGCTTTTACTGATTAGGCGCAGCGGGGTCGTGTCGATTGGGTTTGCGATTGTTTGCGTTACTCGGCGATAAAACAGAGGGTCACAGAGCTTCTGGCTCCGGTGTGCGAATCAGGTAATCGAAGGCTCCCAGTGCGGCATTGGCTCCATCGCCCATGGCGATAATGATTTGCTTGTAAGGCGAGTCGGTAACATCTCCGGCGGCGAAAACACCGGGTAAATTGGTTTCTCCACGACGACCGACGACAATCTCACCTCTTGAGGTTAGATCAATAGTATGGCTTTCGTGTCCTTCCAGAGATTTTAGAAACTCGGTATTAGGGACTAAACCAATTTGTACAAAGATACCTGCTAGCTCTATCTGTTTAGTTTCACCAGAAACACGGTCAATATAGTTCAAGCCGGTTACTCTCTGACCATCGCCAATGACCTCTGTTGTTTGAGCCTGCATAATAATGTCGATATTACCCATAGAACGAGCTTTTTTCTGCAGAACATCGTCGGCCCGTAGCACGTCACTAAACTCTAAAACGGTAACATGCTCTACGATACCCGCCAGATCAATGGCGGCTTCTATACCGGAATTACCACCGCCTATTACGGCAACACGCTTGCCTTTGAACAGTGGGCCGTCACAGTGTGGGCAATAGGCAACGCCTTTATTACGATATTCCTGCTCACCGGGTACATTCATCTCACGCCAGCGTGCTCCGGTTGCTAGTAATATACTGCGACTTTTTAGCGTTGCGCCATTTTCAAGGGTTACCTCAATCAGGCCGCCGATCTGTTTTGCACCAATAACATCGGTAACCGATTGATTGGACATAATATCAACATCGTACTCACGTACATGCTCTTCCAATTGGGCAACCAGTTTTGGGCCTTCGGTTTCTTTAACCGAGATAAAATTCTCAATGGCTAAGGTATCACCGACCTGGCCACCAAAACGGGTGGTCACTAAACCTGTGCGTAGACCCTTGCGGGCAGTATAAATTGCAGCGGCAGAACCGGCAGGGCCAGCACCAACGACAAGCATATCGTAGGCTTCTTTAGCGTTTAGGCTTTCAGCTTGGCGCTCTGCTGCGCCGGTATCCAGCTTGGCCAGAATCTCTGCCAAAGTAGTGCGACCTTGGCTGAAATTTTCACCATTTAGGTAAACCGAAGGCACCGCCATAATATTACGCTGGGTGACCTCTTCCTGGTTTAAGCCGCCGTCGATCATAACGTGATGAATATTCGGGTTGATCACCGCCATCATATTAAGTGCCTGCACTACGTCTGGGCAGTTTTGACAGCTTAGGGAAATATAGGTCTCAAAGTTGTACTCGCCTTTTAGATGTCTAATTTGCTCAATAACGTCTTCATCCAATTTCATTGGATGGCCGCCGCTGTGTAGAAGGGCTAGTACCAGAGAGGTAAATTCATGGCCCATAGGGATACCGGCAAAGCGCAGCTCACGGCCTGTTTCTGCTGAACGCACGATTAAAGTTGGGCGGCGTTCATGGGCGTGGTGTTCACTTGCTGCAACAATACGAACCTTGTCAGACAAGGCGGCGATCTCTTGCGCTAATGTTGTTAATTCGATTGATTTTGCACTGTCGTCGGATACGGTGATCAGCTCAACAGGGCTTTTTAGATGTTGCAGATAACCTTGCAGTTGTTGCTTTAGCGTTGCGTCTAACATGGTCGCTCTCCTGTTTTGGCCGTATCCAAAGATGTGTTAATAAACGGATAAATAATGGATAAATGTTGAGAAAAAGGAGTCGAGAAGCTCACCTAACGATGAGTCGGTGAGCTTCTTTTATCGGGCTTTCTCGTATGACGCTAGATCGGTATGACAAGGTTTAGATTTTGCCAACTAGATCCAGAGATGGTGCTAAAGTGGCTTCGCCTTCTTTCCATTTTGCTGGGCAAACTTCACCAGGGTGAGCAGCAACATACTGAGCTGCTTTCACTTTACGCATCAGGTCAGACGCATCACGGCCAATACCTTCAGCGGTAACTTCCATTGCTTGAATTACACCTTCTGGATCCATCAGGAAGGTTGCACGGTCTGCTAGGCCTTGGCCTTCACGCATTACGCCAAAGTTGTTAGAGATATTGCCGGACTGGTCACCAACCATGTAGTAGTTGATTTTGCCGATGGTGTCAGAGCTGTCATGCCAAGCTTTGTGAGTGAAGTGAGTGTCAGTCGATACGGAGAAGACTTCTACACCCATTTTTTGCAGCTCTGCATAATGGTCTGCCAAGTCACCCAGCTCTGTTGGGCAAACAAAAGTGAAATCTGCTGGGTAGAAGAAGAATACAGACCACTTACCTTTAACGTCTGCTTCAGTAATATTCACAAACTCGCCTTGTTTAAAAGCGGTGGCTGCAAATGGCTTAATTTCAGTGTTGATTGCTTGTGGCATTTTACTCTTCCTGTTCCATCATTAATGAACCATTGGGCTGATACTGAATTAGCGCTTTGGCTAAGCCCTTTCGTTGAAGTCAGAATAATTCTAAGGGGAATAGGCTGAGAGGAATAATTGATTGGGCAAATAGGTATAATAGGTTTTAACTATCAGTTTGCTTGGTTTTTGATAGCTTTTTTGTGCGTTTTTGATAGCTTGCTTGTAAATTATTGATGGTTTTCTTGTGAATTGTGGTTAACAGGGGCGTTTATGGGGCTAGAACAGTGACAATAGTGTCGCTTTTGCGGTGCGGTTACGACCGTATCCTTTGGCCTTATAAAGTGCGTTGTCCGCCTGTTGGATTAAGCGATCTAAGGTTTTCTCATTGCTAGGAATGGTGCTGGAGACCCCTAAACTTAAGGTTACAACTTGATATTCTGAGCCTTCATGTTTCAGCTGCATATCAATAATGGCAAGTCTAAGCTTTTCTGCGATACCTGCTGCCTGCTCTTCCGTGCTATCAGGGGTTAAGATAATAAACTTTTCACCACCGTAGCGGCCCAAAAGGGAGTCGGGTACATCTTTAACCACTTGGGTGAGTGTTTTTGCTATTTGTTTTAAACAGATATCCCCTGCTTGATGACCGTAGTGATCGTTATAGGATTTGAACTGATCAATATCGCACATAATAAGCGCCAGGGGCTGTTGAAGGTTCAACGCTATTTGCCAGTTATCCTGTAGCCTTTGATCAAAATAGCGGCGATTGGCAGTCTCCGTCAGTGGGTCTGTTTCACTTAATATTAAGAGTTGGCGGTTGAGGCGGCGTAGCTGGTTATTGGCTTGCTGGGTATCGGTTTGAGCTTGATTGAGTCGCTGTTCGGCATGGTTTCTGGCGTCAACGAAGACCTCAAAGGCTTGACCTATCACCGATATCTCATCATCGCCTTGAGTTGGAATAGCTTTAGGGTCACCGGCAACATGGGCGCTCATAATATCGCTAAGGTGGTCAAGACGGTCGACAAGCCGACGGCGAATAAACATCACCGTTAGAAAAATACTGATTAGAAAAAGAATGCTAAAAAAGGCTACTAAAATTAATGCGTGCTGTACCGCTTGCTCGTAGTTTCTGGCGGCCTTATGGGCGGTTGACTTTAAGCTTTGAAAGTAATTATAGCTACTGGTGGTTAACCGTTGGGCGTAAAGCCTAGCTTCTCGGGCGGAGGATAAGGTTGCACGGTGGCTTAGGGTAAGAGGCTTGCGTAAATCAAAGGTTTCTTGCACCAAAAGGCTTAGTTTGCGTTGTAGCTTTGGTTGGCCCATCAGTTGATTTGACAGTATTTGATTGGCCTGTTGCTGCAGTTGATGTAACTGTCCGTTCTTCTCTGATTTTAAGGCGATAAGGCAGGTGTTGATAATATTCTGGGCGGCTAAGAGATCTTGAGTGTCTATGGTATAGCTAAGTGATTCTTGTTGATGGCTAAGTGAGGTCTGTATCTGTTTATTGGTTTGAATGAGCTTGAGTAATAGTGCCTGTTCCTGCTCTGCAAAGCGGCGCTCTTCTTCCATTCGTAATGCTAGCTTATCGAGGCTTTTGAAGTAGGGCTTTTGCCAACGGTCAATTTCATCAATATAACCCTGTTCAATCTCATTAGTGGCTGTTAGCTGATTGCGAACATAGTGGTAAAGATCAACAAGGTCTTGGTTTAATGCACCTTCTTGAGTGACGCTTCGGTTTGTGCTTAAGATATTTTCAAAGGTTTGTGCCGCAATAACCTCGGCATCACGGGATAGTTCTGCGGCGGTCAATGCGCGTTCATAATGTAACCCGCTAAGTTCTTTCAGCCCCTGCTTTTGCTGCAACAATGCTGAGATGCTAAAGCCTGCAACGATCAGGTATAGCGCCAGTCCTCCCGCTAAAAGAAGTGTTAGCCGAAAGCCGATACTGCTAACAATATGCTTGGTTAAATATTCGAAGCGGCTCATAGCTTGACTCATTGGGGCGTTACTTAAAGGGAGGGGCAAAGAGTACGCCGCCTTGATTCCATAATCGATTTAATCCACGATCCATATTGATAGGTGTGCTGAGGCCAAAATAACGATTATAGATTTCACCATAATTGCCTACTGCCTTGATAACGCGGTAAGCCCACTGGCTGTCTAGGCCAAGTTGCGTGCCTATATCTCCGGTCTTGCCTAGAAGGTTGAGTACTTCAAGATCCTCGCTGGTTTTTAAAATCTGATCAATATTCTTTGACGTAATGCCTTTCTCTTCCGCCAGAATAACCGCATGTACAATTGAGCGAATAATACGCGACCATTCTGGATCATCATTACGAACCATCGGGCCGATGGGCTCTCTGGAAGCCATTTCTGACAGAATAGTATAATCATTGGGGTTGTCGGCTCGGTTCGCACGATTGGTTGCTAAGTTTATACGGTCTGCGGTGTAGGCATCACAGCTACCTCGAAAGAAGCTATCGCCATTAGCAAAGATAATATCAGCCTTGTAACCCCGTGCTTTAAAGGTATCCACGAGATTTGTATGAGAGGTGGTATTGGCCGTGACACAGATGCGCTTGCCCTGTAAGTCTGATATTCGATGAATACCCGAGCTTTTACGCACCATAAAACCTTGGCCATCAAGAAGATAGACAACTGGAAATTCGACGTGGTATTTATTCTCTCGCCCTATCGTCCATGTTGAGCTGTACATGACGACATCTGTTTTTTTATTTATTAAACTGGTAAAGCGTGATGTTGCTCCCACTTCAATAAAGTTCACAAATTCCGTATTGCCTAAAACAGCGGCAGCCGTTGCGCGACAAAAATCGACATAGAAGCCTTCCCAGTGGCCTTCATCATTAATAGCACTGCGGCCAGGGTCATCGGGGAAAACACCGCAATCTAAATCGCCTTTTTGAATGATCCTATCTTTAGTTTCTGCGTAGGATGGATTGGCATAAAACATGCCACCCATAAATACGAGAATTACGCTTAAGGATAGCGTCAAAATACAGCCAGTAAGGTTTTGAATTGGCGTTAGCATCATGCCGTCTCTGTTTTCGTTCTTATTTATGATGTTGCCATGTGTTGTTAATAACTTGTTATAAATTACATTATTTTGTGTTTTTTTGTTTGCTTTGAAGCTTGTTTTTGTTAAAAAAAGCCTTTTTTATTAATCGTTTTAAGCTTTATTGATAATTAATTGTTGTGCTAGATTCTAAGTTGCTCAACTAGGTAATCTACGAGCAAACGTACCTTAGGTGATAATAGTCTGTTTTGTGGATAGAGCGCCCATATTCCCTCATCAGCCCCCTGAAAAGGACTGAGTAACGATACTAATTTGCCACTTTTTAGCGCCTCATCAACGTAGTAATCCGGTAGCTGAACAATTCCCAGGCTTTTTAATGCAGCGTCTAATAATGCATGGCCGCTATTACAACGGATACGACCATGAATTCTTAAATTCCGCTCTTGGCCTTGAGATTTAAAGCGCCAGTAATCTAACGTACCTTGAAGACAGCTGTGATGGTTTAGTTCCGATAGCGTATGGGGTTCACCATGACGAGCAAGGTACTCCGGCGTTGCGCAAACATATAAGCGCCGAGACGATAAACGACGAGCGATCATACTGGAGTCGCTGAGTCGACCGAGTCGAATCGCAAGGTCAAAGCCTTCATCCACTAGATCAATGGTTTGGTTGGTAAGCTGGCAGTTCAACTCTAAATCAGGGTGACGCTGCATAAAATTATTGAGTAAGGGCGTAATATGGCTTTCGCCATAGGCCACGGGCGCAGTGATTTTTAATTTGCCCCGGGGACTCGTTTGCAGGTCGGTGAGTGCACGTTCAGCCTCTTGTAAGGCATCTAGGATTTGTCGACAGTGCTGGTAATAGATCTGTCCTGCCTCTGTAGCGGAGACCTTACGGGTGGTGCGATAGAACAACTTGCTACCTAAACGGTTTTCAAGAGCACTGACCTGACGGCTAATCTGTGCAGTAGAGCAATCAAGTTGTTTGGCCGCAGGCGTAAAGCCTCCGGTTTCATATACGGCAACAAATTCATTAACGCCTTCCCAGTTCATGGCACTTACCCTATCTTGGCCTGTGTTGTCTTATTATTACATAGAGGTAAAAGTGATTTTATATTTTTAGTGATTATGCTTTTTTCTGTAACAGCTAAACTTAGCGCAATGCTTTATTTTATTTTTACCGGAGAACACGATGAGCCAACCTATGATTAAATCCCGTGCCGCAATCGCTTGGGGGCCTAACCAGCCGCTATCAGTTGAAGAAATTGATGTGATGCCACCGAAGGCCGGTGAGGTGTTAGTGAAAATTATTGCGACAGGCGTGTGCCATACGGATGCGTTTACACTGTCTGGTGATGATCCTGAAGGTATCTTTCCAGCGGTTCTAGGCCATGAAGGTGGTGGTATTGTTGAGGCGGTGGGTGAGGGTGTCACCAGTGTTGTTGTCGGCGACCATGTGATTCCGCTGTACACCGCTGAGTGTGGCGAGTGTAAGTTCTGCAAGTCCGGTAAAACCAATTTATGTCAGGCGGTGCGTGAAACTCAGGGTAAAGGCCTGATGCCCGACGGTACGACCCGTTTTTACAAAGATGGCCAGCCGATTTTCCATTACATGGGCTGCTCGACCTTCTCAGAGTACACTGTATTGCCGGAAATCTCGCTAGCCAAAGTGAGTAAAGATGCGCCGTTGGAAGAGATCTGTTTGTTGGGTTGCGGTGTCACCACGGGTATGGGCGCGGTGATGAATACCGCCAAGGTGGAAGAGGGTGCAACCGTTGCTATCTTTGGTTTGGGTGGCATTGGTCTATCGGCGATTATCGGTGCCACTATGGCTAAGGCCAGTCGCATTATCTGTATTGATATCAATGAATCCAAGTTTGAACTGGCGAAGAAACTGGGTGCTACCGATTGCATTAACCCAAAAGATTATGACAAGCCAATTCAAGATGTGATTGTTGAGTTAACCGATGGTGGTGTGGACTACTCGTTCGAATGTATTGGTAATGTTGATGTGATGCGCTCTGCCCTAGAGTGCTGCCACAAAGGCTGGGGAGAGTCTGTGATTATTGGTGTTGCCGGTGCAGGACAAGAGATCTCTACTCGCCCATTTCAGCTAGTGACCGGTCGTGTATGGCGCGGATCTGCTTTTGGTGGCGTAAAAGGTCGCTCTGAATTACCGGGTATTGTGGAGGATTATCTAGCGGGTAAATTTGCCCTAAATGACTTTATTACTCACACCTTGCCATTGGAAAAAATCAATGAAGCCTTTGATCTGATGCATGAAGGCAAGTCGATTCGTAGCGTGATCCATTACTAAGTGGTTTTACCGAGCATGTAGTAGCGTACGGGCTATTTAGGAGATAGATCATGGACCGTTTAGAAAATATCAGCCGTAACCGGTGTTTTGGTGGTTGGCATAAGCAGTATCGCCACCGCTCTGATGTTTTAGATTGTGAGATGCGTTTTGCTATCTATTTACCACCCCAGGCAGCAACGAAGGCGGTGCCGGTTTTATATTGGTTGTCGGGTTTGACCTGTACCGATGAAAATTTTATGCAAAAAGCAGGCGCTCAACGTATTGCGGCAGAACTGGGCATCGCTATTGTGGCAATGGATACGAGCCCTAGGGGAGAAGGCGTTGCCGATGATGATGGCTATGATTTGGGCCAAGGGGCAGGCTTTTATCTGAATGCTACTCAGGAACCTTGGGCGCAGCATTACCGTATGGAAGACTACGTACTAAAAGAGTTGCCCGAGTTGATTGAATCGGTTTTTCCTGTGACGAACAAACGCTCTATTTCCGGGCATTCGATGGGTGGGCATGGTGCTTTGACACTGGCGCTGAAAAACCCTGAACGTTTTTGTTCGGTTTCAGCATTTAGCCCTATCGTTAATCCTGTCAATGTGCCGTGGGGAGAGAAAGCCTTTACCGCGTATTTAGGGGATAATCGAGAGGCTTGGAAAGCTTATGATAGTTGCGAGCTGATTCGGCAGGCGAAGGAGCATCTGCCGATATTGATTGATCAAGGCGATGGGGATGATTTTCTACAGAACCAGTTAAAGCCTGAGAATCTTGTTGCGACAGCAAAAGCGTCAGGTTATCCATTGCAGCTGCGTATGCAGGAAGGCTATGACCATAGCTATTACTTTATCGCTAGCTTTATTGAAGAGCACTTAAGATTCCATCACGCTTATCTAAGCGCGTCGTCTTAAAAAGAAAAGTCGCTAGCATGTTGCTCGCGACTTTTTAGCAAAAACCGCGTAAATCATCGCCCAGTCGGGCGGTGATATAAGCGGATTGCTGCGAAGTCGTCACAGTCTGCGGGTATCTGACAGCAAGCGATCAAGACAGCGAATTACTTCTAGGCTGGCATCTTCCATACACTGTAGGTCTTTCAGCATTGCTGCGGTGTTACCCTCAGCTCCAGCCTTTAATGCTGAGCGACCACACTCATGCACCTGTTTGTGCGGGCGATCTAAGTCTTTAAAGCTTTGTAGATGAGCATAGTGTTTACCACCATAGCCGTTAAAGTACCAATGGCCTAAACGGCATTCTGTATGGGCGTTAACGACTTGATTGAAGTTTTGCTTATCAATCAGGCTATAAACATTGTTTTTCCAAACCGCGTGATCTAATTTAACCGTGTTTAGAAAAGCGGCGGTAGTTGATTCGCTGATAACGCCCTGCATATGAACGGAGCGTTCTAATACCTGCTCAACTACATGATCAATTTGTGATGATGATGCTGAGATTTCCTCGGTGCTCTGTTGATTCTCTTCCACCATAACCTTGATATCATTGGTTTGTGAGATCACTTTTGAGATAAGAGACTCAATCTGGCTACTGGCTTCATGAGCTTTTGCTGCTAATTGGCGAACTTCATCCGCTACAACCGCAAAACCTCGACCGGCCTCACCGGCACGAGCCGCTTCAATGGCGGCATTTAGCGCCAGTAAGTTCGTCTGATCTGAAATTTCCTGAATAGATGCCACCAGCTTACTAATCGCCGTGGCGGTTTCATCTAGAATGGTCACTGCGCCAATACTTTTACTGGCATGATTGTTAATAAAGCTGGCGCGACTTTCTAGGCGAACTAACGCATCACGAGTTTCTGAGAAGACATCATTCATCAATTTTTGCGCTTTACGCTCTTCAATCAGCGTTTCTGCGTTATTGGCTAATCCTTCACGGATGGTATTGAGCATATCGCCACCTTGAAGAATACAAGGCATGATGTTGGAAAAATCTTCAGAGGTTCGCTGAACTTTGCGAATATGACTCTCTTTTTCCTCAATAACTTCCTGTAACTGTTGAATTTCTTGTTGATGCTGTTGCTTGAGCTGGGCAAGCTCTTGCTTTAGGGCTGCGTTCTCATCTTTTAATGCACGGTTGAACCACATAGCGTCCGAGTGCCTCTGTAGGTTGTGAAAATAATAAAGAATGAAAATAGTAGATAGCTTGGGGTCAGGTTCTTTTTAGAATAGATATATTTTACATGATGTTTCTGTTGGTTACATTAGGATTCACTGCCAATGCCAATAAATCCCCTGTTTTTAAAGGGATAAAACGAGGGATTCTAACTGGAAATACGCTCTGATGCTAAACAAGCGAATCTAAAGAGTTTTATAGCGGCTGGCTTAGGGGTAAAATTCAGGTTTTAAACATTTAAAACGGGATAGTGTAATGGGCAGAGCCTTTCAAAACCGAAAAGAGTCCATGGCTAAAACGTCGGACGCCAAAGCCAAGCTTTATAGTAAATATGGCCGCGAGATTTATGTATGTGCAAAATCCGGTGGTGTTGAGCCCGACGGCAATTTGTCTCTGCGTAGTCTGATTGATCGTGCGAAAAAAGATCAGGTACCAGGGCATGTGATCGATAAGGCACTTGATAAAGCGAAAGGTGCTGGTGGTGAAGATTTTGCCACAGCACGTTACGAAGGTTTTGGCCCTGGTGGAACCATGGTCATTGTTGATTGCCTGACTGATAACCCGAACCGTACCTTTGGTGATGTGCGTACTTGCTTTAACAAAGCCAAATGTAAAATTGGTGGTCAAGGCAGTGTGAGTCATATGTTTGACCACAGTGCGATCTTTGTTTTTGTTTATGAGGACGAAGAGGCTGTATTAGAAGCTTTGATGGAAGCTGATGTTGATGTGACTGATATCGAAAATGAGAATGAAAAACTCACGGTATTTGCGCCACACACCGATTATGCTAAAGCGAAAACAGCGATCACTGAACTGGTCGGTGACGCCGTAGAGCTTGAAGTGGATGAGATTCAATTTGTGCCCCACAATATGACCCCTATTGCGGGTGAGGATGTGGAGGTGATGGATCGCTTCTTAGAAATGCTTAACTTCTTAGATGACGTTCAAAACGTTTATCACAATGCCGAGTACTAATACCTAGCGGCTAATGCTAAGTGACTAATTGTAAGTGACTGAGCTTGCCCTTTGCCTGTTAATTTTGGTGCTGGTTTTTCAGTATTGAAGTTAAGAGGCAAAAGAAAAATCCCCTGTTTTGATCAATCAACAAAACGGGGGATTTTTACGTTAGAGGTTCAAAATAGAATAAAAGAAGGCTTAACGTTGGTCGAAGTCCAGTACCACTTCATCGGAAATAGGATGAGCCTGACAGCTTAGCACATAGCCAGCTTCAACTTCGTGCTGCTCAAGGCCGTGGGAGATATCCATCTCTACTTCACCTTTGGTCAGCTTACATTTACAGGTTGAACAGACACCACCCTTACAGGAATAGGGCAGATCCATACCCGCATCTAAGCCTGCATCTAGAATGTTCTGACCTACAGCGGCCAGATCAAACATCACCGAGCGGCCATCTGCGACAACGGTTACTTTACTGGTTTTATCTTCACCGTATTGCGCTACACGGGCGTGGGCTTTCTCTAATGTAGCTTGAGCATCAGCTGAAGAGCTGGCGAATAACTCATAATGAATTTGATCGTCGGTTAAGCCTTCCATACGGAAGCCTCGGGAGACCTCTGTCATCATAGCTTCAGGGCCACAGATAAAAGCTTCATCGGTGTTTTTAATATCAATCAGGCCTGCTTTTTGTAGCTGGTAGCCTTTTTTGTTATCGATACGGCCATTAAGCAGGTCGGCACCTTGATCTTCGTAATCCATGACGTTGATCCACTGGAGGCGATCCATATAACGGTTTTTAACAAAGTTCAATTCATCTTTGAACATAACCGTATTACTACGTTGGTTACCGTAGATCAGCGTTACATTACTGTTTGGTTCAATGGCAAGGACTGATTTCAGGATAGAAATCATAGGAGTAATACCAGAGCCCGCTGCGATACACATATAATTCTTGGCGTTATCGGCATTCAGCTCAGAGTAAAAACTACCTTGAGGTGGCATAACCTCAATATCCATACCGGATTTTAACGTATCATTGGCGTAGTTGGAGAACTTGCCACCCTCGACGCGTTTGATACCCACACGCATGTGCCCATCGGTTACACCAGAACAGATTGAGTATGAGCGACGTACGTCTTCTCCATTGATCATGGCGCGTAAGGTTAAAAACTGGCCCTGAATAAAGTTAAATTTCTCTTTTAATTCAGCAGGCACGTCAAAGGTTACACTGATTGCGGTATCGGTTTCGGGCTGTACATCCGCAACTTTCAAGGTGTAAAACTGGGTGTCAGACATGGTGTCACCTATAGCTTTTTTATTTTTTGAAGTGGTAGGTTTTACTACGGCCTAAATCTTCTTAAAGTAATCAAACGGCTCGTTGCAGTCATTACACTGAAATAAAGCTTTGCAAGCGGTTGAGCCGAACTCACTGATGCGACGGGTGTTGCGTGAGTGACAGTGTGGGCATTGGGCGTGAGCATCTGGCGTTAGACCGTCTTCATCGAGCTCAGCGTCTTCCGGTGGTGCAATACCGTAATTACGCAGTTTCCGACGACCTTCCTGAGTCATCCACTCAGAACTCCATGCTGGCGCAAGCTTGGTTTTGATCTGTACATCGTCAAAACCCGCTTGCTTAAGCGCAAGAGTAATATCATCCGCCATGGTATTCATGGCGGGACAACCAGAATAGGTGGGCGTTATGGTAACGACCACTTGTTCACCGTTACGCTCAATATCACGTAGTACACCCAGATCCCAAAGCGTGAGTACAGGAACTTCGGGATCGGTTACTGCATCAAGAAGATCCCAAAGCGCCTTTTCATCAGCATTGTTACGTAGCTGAAGACGCTCGTATTGCTCTATGGGCATTAAAGGGATTTCTGTCATCGCCGCGTTACCACTTACAGCCGGGGAAAGAGCGATGCACAATCTGCATCTCAGTTAGCATATGGCCTAGGTTTTCAGTGTGATAACCAATACGACCACCGCGAACCGCCCATTCATCTTCTGGAATCGTTAGAGTGGCTTCGGTTAGAATCTCACTCACCTTAGCCAGCCAAGCATCATGCAGTTTGGACACATCAACGCCAATGCCTGCATCGGCTAATAGCTGCTCGGTTTCATCCATATCGAATAGTTCGTGGGTGTACCCCCAAAGTGCATCAACGGCTTTCTGTGCCCGCTGATGACTTTCTTCCGTGCCATCACCCAGACGCAGAACCCAGTCACGGCTACGACGCAGATGGTACTTGGTTTCTTTAATCGCCTTTGCCGCGATGGCCGAGAGGGTTTCATCTTTGGATTGCAATAGCTCTGGCAGCAGATAGGTATAGTACACATCCGCAAATAGCTGGCGCACCTGTGAATAGGCGAAGTCACCTTTTGGCATCTCCATCAACAGCAGGTTGCGGTATTCTCGGTCGTTGCGCATGTAGGCGAAGTCATCTTCATCACGACCGTCATTTGCCAATTCTGCCGCATAGGTATAGAACATGCGCGCTCGACCAATATAATCCAATGACACGTTGCCATAGGCGATATCTTCTTCTAAGAATGGGCCATAGCTGATCCATTCCGAAATGCGGTGACCTAGTACCACGGAGTCATCACCCAGACGGGTGGCGTATTCTAGCGTTGCCGCTTTGATTGCTTCACTCATTATCTTTTTCTCCTCACCTTTTACCCGGTTATGTTCACGTACTGGTACGTAGACGTGATTACATATTGTTCACGGGTTCAGGCAGAACGTAATAAGTAGCGTGGCGATATGGCTTATCATCGCTTGGATCGTAGAAGCAATCCGCATCATCTTCTTGGGAAGCACAGATATCGGATGATTTAACAACCCAAATACTCACGCCTTCGCTACGGCGAGTGTAGCAATCACGGGCGTATTCAAGCGCCTGGGCGTGATCTTCCGCATGTAGGCTGCCTACGTGTTTATGATCAAGGCCGCGCTTGGAGCGGATAAATACTTCAAAAAGTTCTAGTTTTTCAATAGCCATTTCAGTTTCTCCCTACGCCACTTGTTTTGTTTGGTTGGCGTTTTTCTTGTTGTTTTTCTTACTGTTATAGGCTGTGATCGCGTCACGAACCCACTCACCTTCATCGTGAGCGGCAACATGGTGCTCAACACGTTGGCGGTTACAGTGGCCGTTACCGTTGATCACGCTCCAGAATTCATCCCAGTTCAAATCTGAGCTGTCATAGTGGCCACGTTCTTCATTCCATTTGATCCCTTTATCGGGATGATCCAGGCCTAATACTTCAATTTGCTCAACGGTTTGATCGATAAATTTTTGGCGTAGATCATCGTTAGTTTCACGTTTGATCTTCCACTCCATCGATTTTTGCGAATGGGCGGACTCAGAATCATGAGGGCCAAACATCATTAATGCCGGCCAGTAAAAGCGATTCAGCGCATCTTGTGCCATCGCTTTTTGTCCCGCTGAACCTTTAGCGAGAGAGAGCATCGCTTCATAACCTTGGCGCTGATGGAACGATTCCTCTTTACAGATACGAATCATGCCTCTTGAATATGGGCCATAAGAGGTACGTTGCAGGGATACCTGGTTCACAATGGCAGCTCCATCAACCAGCCAGCCAATGGCGGCAATATCTGCCCATGTCAGCACTGGGTAGTTAAAGATGGAGGAATATTTCGCCTTACCGCTTTGCAGTTGCTCAATCATTTCGGCACGAGAAATACCCAGTGTTTCTGCAGCGCTGTATAGATACAGGCCATGACCAGCTTCATCCTGAACCTTAGAGATCAGAACGGCCTTACGGCGTAGTGACGGCGCGCGGGTAATGTAGTTACCCTCTGGTTGCATACCGATAACTTCAGAGTGTGCGTGCTGAGATATTTGTCGGATTAGGTTTTTACGGTATTGATCTGGCATCCAGTCTTTTGGCTCGATTTTCTCTTCAGCTTCAATCTTACGCATGAAGTTCTGCTCTTCGGATATCATATCGATCCTCCCCCTATCTTATTGTTATTTTGGTAGATAGGTTTCATCTATTTGATTTTCTACGATATTTTTGTATCGCAATTAATGTTGTAAAACCCTTTGGCAGGGCATGCTCGTAATCGCTAATTAGTCAGACTTGTTTTTTTCAGGATAAAAGTCATTTTTCACGACATTAGCTAGCGGATAAAGCGGCAATTCACCACGGCGTGATTACGCTATGCAATTTATTATATGATACGATTTATCAAATTGAAAACAATAAAAGTGTATCGCTTTTGGTTTTTGTGTTGGCTGGCAATGAATTTTTAGGGTCGACTGTGGTTCTCTAGCATCAATGTCGCTAGATTCCGAAAGGCTTATGTCGGCATTTTCTAGTGTTTGTCTGAGGTGTTTTTTGACGATCTTACGGCTGGGCCTATGGGTGTTTTCTCTTGGAAGAGGAGGTGTTTTTTCAGAAAAAGAAGGTATTCAGGTAAGAAAGATATCGAAGGAAAAAAATATTAAAGGAAAAAAGGAGGGTAGGAAAAGTATTGATAAAAAATAAGTGCAGGGGCTCAGCCTTTTATTGTTAACAAAACTAAGCCCAAGGAAAAAAGACTAAGAGTGATGTGCTCGGCCCTGAATCCGTAGACTTTTTTCCATACGCTTCATATTGTCACGCATACGAGTGCGCCGACATTCTAGCCGACTCTGGATATCAGACATAACTGCAGCCAACTCATCGCACAGGCTTGAAGTGCGAGCTAGTCTTTCTTGAACATTGCTGTGATTCATTGCCATAGTTAGTTTCCCTATCTCTGAATAACGCTAGAACATGTTTAGAGCATGCTTTCTAACTTCTCGTTAATATTAGGCGATTGTGGGATTTTATGATCCATTTTTACTGTATGTTTTCCTTATTAAATGTAAGTCGATCAACTATAAATTGATCTATGTCGTATAAGGTGGAATTAACTCCCAGAATGAGGCATAAATACGTCTGCTAAGAGAGCAAGGGCCAAATGTCAGAAAGTGTTTAATTTACGCACTGGATAACTTAAAATTTAAATATTACTCTTGATATATCATAGGATGAGAACTGGGGTTATGAAGGATCAAAAAAGAGATAATGACTGTGTACAAAAGAGCGTTTCTGATAAAAGTGCTCGGGAAAAGATGGTCTGTGATGTGTGTATTTCCCAAGGCGCTCCTTGCGCTGCGATGACTCAGATGTTGTTTACTGGCAAATCTGAACAAATTGAATGTGACTTGATGAAACATTGCTTCTGAGTGTTGGTGTCTAAATCGTGAGTTTTTAGTTTTTATCGGTAAAACCTAGTTTTTATCGGTAAAACCTAGCGGTTAGCGGCGGTAAAACTTAGCGGCTATAGCCTCCGGTCGAGGGTTATAAACCGGAGGCTGATTTGAAAAATACTTAGGCGATATTAAGCTGTTGCATGTGGGTGTCGGTCATTTGATCGATATGGAACATAACCGCACTGCTGGCCTCTTCAGAACGTTCCATCGCTTTAACGATCTCGTCGCGAATATCAACATGGGTATACCAATCTTGCTCGATGAGTGCGAGCGCTTCATGGATATTGCTATGAACGGCTTTATGAGGTGCTTCAAGGGATCTATAGGCTTGGCTGCTGGCAAATGACAGTTGAGTAGATTCTGTGTAATACCATTGCCCTAGCTGGCATTCGGTATGGTCCACTTGAGCCGCAGAGTAGTCTAGATCTTCATCCCGATTGCCAAGAATGACATAAGCATTTTGTTTATAAATAATGTGATCGAGCTTTAATAACGCGTGGTAAATCACTGTGGCAACGCCTTGTACTTGATTGGCTGATTGCTCTGACGAATTAGCCAGTCGAGTGAAGCGTCCTTCAAATTGTTGCACCAAGGCTTCGATCTCCGATGTAACGCTCTGTGAGCGTGATGACATCTGACTCACCTCGTCTACGCGTTGGCTAAAGCCTGACAGGATGGTATCGACATTTTCAGCCGCATCTTTAGTGCGTTGAGATAGCGCTTTGACCTCATCCGCTACCACGGCAAAACCACGACCTTGTTCACCGGCTCGTGCGGCTTCGATAGAGGCGTTAAGTGCCAATAAGTTTGTTTGATCCGCAATCTCTTTAATGGTCATCAGAGAGTCGGCGACTTTGGCGCTATCATGGCTTAGTACTTGGACCACCTCTGTTGCTTGGTTAACCGTGTTTGCAATATCTTTAATGGCATTGCTGATCGTTTCAACATCGTTGAGGGAGGCTTTTGCATCGGAGGCATTTTGACTGGCGTTGTCACCAACGTGTCGAATTTCTTGGTCGATACGACTTAAATCATGCTGGGTTTGCTGAAGGTTTCTAATCAGGTTGCCGGTGTTTAAACCGTGCAGCTGAGAGGCAAGGCTATTGCTATTAAGCAACCTTTCATTTTCTTTCATCGCTTCAATCGATTGTGTAATCGAGCGTAATGAATCACCCATGCGCCCCGGTAACCCTGCACTAAGCGGTGGTCGATTGAAATTGCCTTGGGCAACTTGCTGAAAAGCAGTATCAACCTCTTTAAAGTAGCTCTCCGCTAGATCAAGCAGATCATTTAAGGCCCAAGCAACCTGACCCAATTCACCCAAACCTTTTGTATTGTGCACTCGGTGATGCAGTTCACCATCAATGCTGCTTGATAGTGTCGTTTGCAGTCGTTTGAGTGTTTCTATCATCCGAAAAGATTGAACAATATTCAGCGCTAAAATAATAGTGACGATCATACCGCCAGCAACATGCCAAAGATCCAGCCCGTACTGCCACGTTGAGTAGATAAACGTAGCCGTAATCACTGAATAAGAAATTAAGCCGCCCCAAATAAATTGTGTCTTTAAAAAGGGGACTCCTCGGCTTGTCTCATTACGCACGTTGGCCATGGATAGTATCCTTTTGTTGGTTTGTGCTAGAGCCTTTAATTTGGCCATGCTGATAGAGGGTGATCATGGCTTGGTTGTAATCAACACCTTCCTGTTCAAGCCAATGACTTATCAATTGTACTGAACGCTCTAATGCCTCTGGGCCTTGATATTGAGCCTCAACATCCAACATGCGTTGGTATAACGGCTCAATAACATTGTGAATGACCTTTGGTAAAGGTTTTCGGCGAACAGAGTAATAACCTTGAACGGTGCCATTTGAGTCAACATCTTGGGTAATATTGGCGAAAACCCAATAAAAGGAACCATCAGTACAAAGATTCTTCACAAAGCCGAAGAACTCTTCCCCTTGCTGTAAGGTCTTCCACATTAAGCGAAACACCCCTTTTGGCATATCAGGGTGACGAATGATGTTATGGGGTTTACCACGTAACTCTTGTTCTGAAAAACCTGAAATAGCCATAAAAGCACGATTAGCGTATCGAATATTTCCTTTTAAGCAGGTTTTACTAATAATCAGGTCATTTTCTTCGAAAAAAAGCTCACTATTATTTGGAATTATTGAGGCCATGAAAAAGATTCTTATATTAAGTCGGTTCCCAGTATTATTGAACGAATGTATCGAAGTGTAAATAACCGTATTTTTTAAGGGTTTTTTGTCTCAATATTGGCATGGCTTGAGTTGCTGGAATAGCTTGAATCTTTTGAGTAACAGTAGACTGACACCTAGTACCAGTAATTCGCTGATTAGAGGGATAAACCAGATACTTTCTGTGCCCCACAATGAAGGGGCAATCATAAGTAGAATACCGACAAGGACGCCACCCCGCAGTATTGAAATTCCTCCAGCGAACATCGGCTGTTCCAATGCGGTAAAAAATCCAGCGATGACGACATTTAACCCCATCAGAATAAAGCTAAGACAGAATAGGGTCATTAACTGGTGCGACAGTAAAATTAAATGAGCATCATCAAGGAATAGCCCAGCTACTGACGCACCAAAGAAATATATTAAACCATAAGCAAATAACCCTAGGCCTAAAGCCCCAAACAGCGTTAAGCGTAGTAGCTGTTGTAGTGCTATTTGTGTGGCGCGAGCAGAATGTTTACTTTGGCCGTTCAGAAAGCTTACTAAAGGTTGCATACCTTGAGTTAAGCCCAAAAAGGTTTGTAGCATCATAATGCTGATATAACCAATCACGCTAAATGCTGCTAATGCCGGTACGCCCATATAAATAGCAATAGCATTATTAAAGGCGAGTAAAATTAACCCCATGGACATTTCCGTAATACCATCGGGTAACCCGATACGAACAAAGCCTTTTAGTTGTAACCATGACGGCTTTACGGCAATCAGCCTTAAAGTGCCTCGACTGCGCATAAAGCCCAGAAAATGTAGCAGTAAAAAAGAGAGGCTGACCGATTGTGCAATGCCTGTGGCTAATGCTGCGCCGGTTAAACCCATATCCCATTCGATAATAAACAGGTAATCCAACAGGATATTTGTCATTGCCGCCATGCAGATCGCCAGTAACTCACGGCCAGGAAAGCCATCGGCCTTACAAAAAACTTCTAAGGCGTAGGAAACCAGATACGCGGTGTTAAAAAATAGCAGCACGCAGAGGTATTCACTAACATGGTCGATCATCGCTCCCCGTGCGCCCAATAGCCATGCGATATCTTCCAAGAAAATAAAGCTTAGAGAGCAAGCAACAAGCCCAAAGCCGAACAAACTATATACAGCGGTAGAGAAAATTCGATTGCCCTTCTCATATTGACCGGCCCCTCGTTGAACTCCAGCCGCTGTTGCTGCGCCAATACTGACAATTATCGAGACGGCGAACAGAATCCCTACAAAGGGTAAGCTCAGGTTAACTGCGGCCAATGCTTCTGCCCCAACCACTTGACCGACAAAGATACCATCAATAATACCGTACAGACTGAATACCCATACTGATGCAATGGAAGGTAGCGCAAAACGGATTAAGGTTTTCCCCACATGATGGTTGATGGGGTGGGTATTAGGGGCGGCACTCGAATCAGTGCTAGGACGAGCACTAGGGTGAGCACGAGATTGTGAATGTGACAGCATGATGCCTCTCCTTGCTTTAGCATAGCGTTGCAGTCTAAAGTCTCAGTCTATTACAGAGTCAACCATTGCTAAGCATTCGAGTAGGAAAAAAAGATGAAGCTATATCGCATTGGGCAGGTCAGTAAGCTCTATGGCATTAGTGTTGAAACCCTAAGGCACTACGAAAAGCTCGGCTTATTGCTGCCGTCTAAAGTCACTGACAGTGGTTATCGTTATTATGACAGCCGTCAGATTTGGAAGCTGAACCTGATTCGTACCTTGCGCAAATTAGACCTAGGCTTATCTGATATTGCCCATTTTATTCAAGATCGGACTCTTGATAGCAGCGCTGCGCTGTTAAATCTTCAGCTAGAGACCATCGCTAAGAAAAAGAGTGAGCTAGAACAGCTAGAGCAAGAACTCAAGCATCGCCAGGCTTATTTAGAAAAGGCCCGAGCTATTAATGAAGCGTCAGAAATCCGGCGGCAAGTTCTGCCTGAACGTAAGGCCAGAATCCTACCGGCTAAAACCTCTAACCTCTGGGAGGTTGATCGGATTCATAAAGAGATAGAGAGCCAGATGACCGACCAAAAAATAGCTTACTTTGCCTGGGGTAAAGCTGGGGTGTTGGTTGGGCAGGCGGCACTAGAGCAGGGCGAATATCATACCTATAAACAGGTCTTTATTTTCGATGAAGAGGGTGACGACCAACTAACAGGGGGGGATTATCTTTGTCTGTATTACCGAGGTGAAAGCCCTGAGGTTATCGCCCAGCAGTATCAGCGCTTACGGGACTATATGAACAGGTATCAGCTTGAGGCCGCAGGCCCCGCCCTAGAAATTTACAAACTGGATATCCATGAAACAGATCGGCAAGAAGAGTACCTTACCGAGATTCAAATCCCATATCGAACATCGCCGGATAAATGACCATAGAGACACACTAAAGGTGGCCCTTATGCCCTCGCAAACTTATTTAAAAGGTTACTCAGAGACAATACAGCAACAGGTACAGCAGCTGATTGAGCAAGGTAAACTAAAGTCATATCTGTTACAGCGCTATCCACAGACCCATGATATTGCCAGTAATGAGCGCCTGTATGAGTTCACCATCGGATTAAAGCAGCGCTATATGAAGAAAGCGCCGCCGCTGAAAAAAGTCTGCTTTGATCCTAAGGTTAGCGTTATTCATCATGCCCTTGGCTTAAATGCCCATATTACACGGGCCCACGGCGGCAAGTTAAAAGCCAGCCACGAAATCCGTATCGATCCTTGTTTTAAAAAGTGCCCCGAAGATTTTTTACAGATGATCCTTGTTCACGAACTGGCCCATTTAAAGGAACGGGATCACAACAAAGGTTTTTACCAGCTGTGTCAGCATATGCTGCCAGATTACTTTCAGTTAGAGTTAGATCTTCGGCTGATGCTGACATGGCAAAAGTTGGAGCAAAAAGCGTTGTACTCATAGCTTGTTTTTTTCTCGCCATTGAAAGGGTTTTGCCATGAAACGATCAATTTTAGCCTATTTAATACGTTGCTTATTAATCCCTGTTTTTATCTTTATCAGCCCAAATGTTAGCGCAGAGGGGGGGAACCGTAACGTCGTAGGAAATATTGATGGCCTCCAAGGAAAGCCGCACCTTATACGAGGTGATCGACGCATCACCGTCGATCACAATACCCTTGTGCAAACGGGTGATCGCCTTGTGACACCGAAAGGTAGCCGGTTAAGTCTGAGGTTTAATGATAACACCCGAGTCAATTTGGGTGAGACGACTCAGTTTGAGATTAAGCGTTATCAATTTGATCAAAAAGCAGGTACGTCAGATGCTCAGTTTAAGTTGCTCAAAGGCGCATTTAGGGCAATAACTGGAGCGATAGGTAAGCAAAAGAATCCTAAGTTTGAGGTTGAAACATCCGTCGCTACAATTGGGATACGGGGCACCGATTTTTTAGCGGGTTTTATCTTTTCTGAAAATCTTGATGTGGCTATGATCTCGGGAAAAGGCGTTTATATCCTAAATACTCAAGGGCAGGTTGAGATCGATCAGGCAGGGCAAGGTACTACGGTAAAAGCAGATCAAATACCGGCAAGCGTTAAAATATGGCCTAAGGAAAAATTAGAAAAAGCATTGGCAGCAACGGCGTTGAAGTAAATCGTTAACGCAGTAAGTACAGCGACTTTCCATTGATTCTAACGCCTGATTGGCAGGTATATGCATGGTATGCATGACGTGATTCGTCATGCATCCACACAGATTCTGACTAGGCATAAGCGTGGTCGATGATCAGATCTCAACTAAGCGCATAGAAAGATCAACCGCTTTACAGTCTTTAGTTAGTGCGCCAATAGAGATGTAATCAACGCCGGTTAGAGCGATATCCCGTAGCGTTTCGTCGGTGACACCGCCTGATGCTTCTAGCTTAGCTTGGCCATCTGCAATGCGTACTGCTTCTCGCATCATTTCTAATGAGAAATTGTCGATCATAATAATGTCGGCACCAGCCTCTAGAGCTTGGTTTAACTCTTCTAAGTTTTCTACTTCCACTTCTACGGGCTTACCCGGAGCGATTTCATGGGCCCGTTCGATAGAGGCCGCAATCGAGCCACAGGCTGATATATGATTTTCTTTAATCAAAAACGCATCATATAAACCGATGCGGTGATTAAAGCATCCGCCACAGGTGACTGCGTACTTCTGTGCAAGACGTAAGCCCGGTAATGTTTTTCGGGTATCGAGTAACTGTACTTTGGTGTCTGATACAAGGTCGGCATACTGCTGGCAGCGAGTCGCTGTGCCGGAAAGTGTTTGCACAAAGTTAAGCGCACAACGCTCTCCTGTTAGTAGAGAGCGAGCGGATCCTTCAAGATAAAACAGCACTTGATTTCGAGTAACACGTTCACCATCTTTTGTTTGCCAGATGACTTTTACTTCGGGGTCAATTTGACGAAACACTTCGTTTACCCAAGCCGTGCCGCACAAAATAGCATCATCACGGGTGATGACTCGTGCCCGTGCTTGTCGCTCTGCCGGTATTAGCATGGCAGTAATATCGCCGCCGCCTACATCCTCGGCAATGGCCCCAGCAACTTGGGTGGGGATATCTTTTTCTAGCAGGGGATGCGTGGACATAAACAACCTCGATCACTCATTAGGATAAAAAACTGCAAACATTATAAAGATAAATGACAATAAAAGCAGCGACTAGGACATAGCATACTGCCTGCGTAAAAGAACAGGATCAGGTAGACTGTAGCCCATTATTTATTGCGGCTAGAAATAGAGTAAAAAATGTCCCAAGATATCTGGTTACCTGATGGGATCCGTAGGCCTTCGCCTAATTTTAATCTTCGTCCAGATCCACTTATGGTCGATCTGCTGGTGATTCATAATATCAGTTTACCGCCAGGGCAATTTGGCGGAGATGACATCGAACGATTTTTTACGAATTGCCTCGATCACTCGCGCCATCCTTTTTTTAAGGAGATCGAAGGCCTTGAGGTATCTGCCCACGCCTTAATTCACCGTGATGGGCGTGTTACTCAATTTGTCCCGCTCAACAAAAGAGCGTGGCACGCAGGGCGATCAGTGTTTCAAGGGCGGGAAAACTGTAACGATTTTTCCATCGGTATCGAGCTAGAAGGTTCAGATAATTGCCCATATAGCCCGCAACAGTACCAAAGCTTGGCTCAGGTCACTTGTGAGATTTGTGACTATTACCCTAAGATTACAACGGATAGAATAGTGGGGCACAGTGATATAGCGCCAGGACGGAAGACTGACCCTGGCCCAGCATTTGACTGGGTGCGCTATCGGAATAGTGTTGCTAGCTCATAGATAGGCATAGCAAAAAGAAAGTAGAGGAAGGCATGGACTTCATCGTTTTAATTACTACATTAATATTGAGAGCTATTTTTGGCTTGGTACCTAGTGGACACGCGGACTCTTGGGTGCATAGTCTAAAAATGAAGTTCTGCAAGAAAGATGTAAAACGTGCTCGCCATCTTTATGAAGCTGAATATGGAGATACTGATGGTTGCTCAGGCTATTCTCGGCAGATGCCTGATGCATTAATATTTTTCCTCACGGTGATTTTTCCCGTATTAGCGCTTTATGTTTTTATCAATAGCCTGGATGGCATTGCCTTAGGCTTACCTGTTTTTATCATTTCTGTAGCAATACTTCTTTACAGCCTAGGTCGAAAAGACAGTATCGACTGGTTTCGAAAGTTTAATGAATCATGCAACAGAGGCGATACACAAGGTGCCTTTATATATGTATCTAAGGCTCTGAAAGAGGAAGGAAATGGTAGTGATGACACCTATTTCAATGCTCTTGTCCATATGATAAAAACGGTCGTACAAGATTTTTTTGTAATAATATTTTTGTTTTTCTTAATTGGAATAGAAGGTGCTTTTTTTTCAAGGCTTTTATTCTTATTCAGTAAGAACCATCGATTTTTTGTTAAAGATTTTTGCATATCAGAGTTTCTTAAAAATATTTTAGAATGGGTTCCTATAAGAATTTTATTTGTCTGTATGTTGCTTTCAGATGGTATTAAATATTTTTATAATAATTTAATTTTATCTAAATTTTCCATTTTGAATAGTAATGATTTTATCAGTGGGATGCTAAAAGGATCTTTTGATAAGGATTGCTCAAATTTGAACGACCATTCAAATGAAAGTGTGGATAAATTATTTTTCCAAATCGAAAAAAGTAAAGTTATATTTATCATTATACTTTCTTTGTTTGTTGTTCTAGGATTTTTATAGGTTTATATATGAATGTTTTGATTGTTGGTTCTACAGGGCAAGTGGGCTCAGAGCTTATAAAGCTAGCACCCGATTATTTTAATGTTATAGCGCCTACTTCATCTGAATTAGATGTGACAGATAAAGGATCAGTTGATGATTACTTTGTTGAATTTAACCCATTTATAGTTATTAACGCATCTGCCTATACTGCAGTTGATAAGGCTGAAACAGAAGCTGATAAAGCGTTTAGCATTAATGATAACGGTGTTAAAAATATAGCAATAGCTGCAGGAGCACGTGGAATCCCAGTATTCCATATCTCTACCGACTATGTTTTTTGTGGTAAAAAAGAGACGCCTTATACTGAGAGTGATGCCACGAACCCTATTGGTGTTTATGGTGCATCAAAATTGGCAGGAGAAAAAGCCTTAACGGAATTTTGCGATAAGCATATTATCCTGCGCACTAGTTGGGTATTCAGTTCTAGTGGCAACAATTTTGTTAAAACGATGCTGCGCCTTGGTAGAGATAGGTCTGAAATAAGTGTTGTGTCTGATCAGTTTGGCTGCCCAACGAGTGCAGCGAGCATAGCAAAAGCTTTGTGGGCCTTTGGCTGTCTTCTTTATAAATATGATAGTACGAGTACTAAAGAAGATTTCCCATGGGGGCTTTATCACTATAGTAATAAACCTTCATGTAGTTGGTACGACTTTGCTCAAGAGATATTCAAACAATCGAAACAATTAGGTTTGTTGGAACATGAACCAGGTTTAAAAGGCATTTCAACGAGTGAGTATCCTACACTAGCCAAAAGACCTAATTTCTCTATTCTAGACTGTGAGAAAATAAAGAATCTAGGGTTTGTAGATATACCTGAGTGGCAAAGTGAATTGAATGATGTTCTTTCTGATCTTATTTAATACGTTGATGACAGGTTTAGCACTTAGCTTTTTCGGGGTTTAATTTAATGAATGCTAACCACAGTCATTATAAACCAAAAATAGCAGTATTATTGGCTGCATATAATGGTAGAAAATGGATTAAAGAACAGATTGATAGCATATTAAATCAAGATAAAGTTAATGTTAATCTTTATATTAGTGTTGACTTCTCTAGTGATGGTACACACGAGTTTGTTTTGTCTGAATACGGGGCAAATAAAAAAATCATTGTTTTACCATATGGCGAAAAGTTTGGTAGTGCGGGGGCGAATTTTATTAGGCTTTTTCGTGATGTTGACTTTTCTTCTTATGATTTTATTGCACTATCGGATCAAGATGATATTTGGATGCCTTATAAGCTGAACAGAGCATATGAGAAGATGATCAATAAAATGATCGGAGCTGTATCGAGTAATGTCATCGCTTTTTGGCCGAATGGAAGAGAATCAGTTATAAAAAAATCATATCCGCAAAGAGCACTTGATTACTTGTTTGAGTCGGCAGGCCCTGGCTGTACCTTTGTGCTTAGAAATGAAGTTGCAAATAAAGTTAAAGCGTTTTTTTTAGATAATGAAGAAAAAATAAAGAATGTATATCTTCATGATTGGTTGATTTATGCTTTTTGCAGACAGAATAATATAAACTGGCTGATCGATGAAGAAGCTTCAATGTATTATCGACAACATGAGTGTAACTCAGTCGGTGCAAATATTGGTTTTTCGGCTTATATTAGCCGATTAAAAAAAATAAACGATGGTTGGTATTCGAAGCAAGTTAATAATGTTGCCAACGCTATTTTATTTCCAGACAGAAATAAATTAAATTCTCGACTTTATTTGATTAAGAATTTTAATAAAATACGTAGAAGACGTCGAGATCAAATTATTTTACTACTAGCAGTAATGTTAGGTTTGTTTCATATTAGAACCAATTGATTGGAGCCAAGTCATGAGGCTGACTTTTAATCGACGTCACTCAAAGTGGTATGAATTACTAATATTTAGTAGTGCTTTTCATGCTATATTAGGGTTGTTTTTAGTTGTTTTTGCACCTTTTTTTATTTTTCTTTCTCTACATGAGATGGAAAATGTTTTTCCTACATTGCTTTATAATTGCTCTTCATTTTTTGTCGTTTTTTATCTTTGTTATAAGGTGCAACATTTTCCTGGGGCAAGAAGTTTACCAGTATTTGTAGCGATTCCATGTATCGTTTGGGGATTGTTTGGACTGATATTTTATATTATTCACTCTTATGTTGTTTGGGAGTTAATAGCTTCTAGTTATTTTATATCTATTATTTGGAATAGTGCTAATTATTTCTTAAGTCAACGGTTTGGGCGATTAAAAATTGCAATTGTTCCCTATGGTCGGGCTCTTCAGCTGATTGGTAATATTCATGTTAATAGCCACGTGTTAGAAAAATGTGACCTTGAAGACCGACGGTTTGATGCTGTTGTTGCGGATCTTCATGCCAAGGAACTCTCTCCTGAGTGGGAGAGATTTCTTGCACGTTGTACACTTGCTCATATTCCTGTGCTTCATTTTAAACAAGTAGAAGAGGCTCTAACAGGAAAAGTTAGGATAGAGCACTTAGCAGAAAACCATTTTGGTAATTTATTGCCTTCGGGTTTTTACCTAGGTTTCAAAAGATTTTATGATACGCTAGCTGTTATACTGTTATCACCTATTCTTTTACCCTTTGTTATTGTTATTGGTATCCTAATAAAGATGGATTCAAATGGCCCTGTTTTTTTTGTTCAAAATAGAATGGGGTATCGTGGTGAAGTGTTTAAGGTCTTTAAGTTTAGAAGTATGATACACCTATCAACCGGACGTGATTTTACTGAGTTAGGCGAGGATCCAAGAATTACCAAATTCGGAAAATTTATAAGGAAATATAGAATAGATGAAATACCACAACTGATAAATATAGTTAAAGGTGATATGAGTTTTATTGGTCCAAGACCAGAATCATTGAAACTATCTGAATGGTATGAGCGAGATATCCCTTTCTTTAGTTATAGGCATGTCGTTAGACCTGGTATTTCTGGGTGGGCTCAAGTCAATCAAGGCTATGCGGCTGAATTAACAGGTATGACAAATAAATTGCAATATGACTTTTATTATATAAAGAATTTTTCAATTTGGCTTGATGTGCTTATAGCGTTAAAAACAGTCAGAACCATAGCTACAGGCTATGGTGCTAGATAACATGAAACGGATTAGTAAGGAGTCCACCTTGTTGAAAAAAGCGATTATTCCTGTCGCTGGCCTAGGTACACGATTGTTACCAATCAGTAAATCGATACCTAACTAGTCCCTGTGGTAGATAGGCCATTAATTCAGCATATTGTAGAAGAAGTTTTATCATCAGGTATAACTGAAATAATTTTAGTTACAAGATCTGGTAAGTCTGCAATTGAAAATCATTTTAATCGACTGGATGAAGTGGAATCTTTACTTAAAGAGAAAGGCAAAAATGAGCTGTTGGAGCGGCTGAACTCTAGCATATATGATGAGCTTAATATTGTAAGTATAAGACAAGATAGGGCATTAGGACTTGGGCATGCGATCTATTGTGCACAGCATCTTATTAGCCCTGATGAAAATTTTGCAGTGATTCTTCCTGATGTACTAATAAAAAACAGAACAGAATGTCAGTCAATATCGACAGATCTTGCGAAAATGGTTGAAGCATCTAATGTAACTCAATCAGCGCAAATCATGGTTCATGAAGTTGCTCCAACTGAAGTGGAGCAGTATGGCATAGTCGACTGTAAGGGTGTGGCGCTATCTCCAGGTGAGTCAACGCCAATATACAATCTGGTAGAAAAACCTACTCAGGATAAAGCGCCAAGTTGTTTATCTGTTGTCGGAAGGTATATCTTACCGGGCCGTATTATGGCAACACTTGGTAAAACAACGGCAGGTGTTGGTGGTGAGATACAATTGACAGATGCTATCTCTAGCTTAATAGCCTCAGGTTACCCTGTTGATGCCTATAGCATGACAAGTAGAGTCTTTGATTGCGGTAATATTAAAGGCTGGGCTAATGCAAATTATATTTTGGCTAAAGAAGCAGGACTAATTGATTAGTCTTTTAAAAATTTAAGATATATAGCCTTGATGTGTGGAGTTTATGGCAAAAAATAATTTGCTAACTGAAAGAAAAGCATTTCAGTTTTTAAAGGAAAATGCTGAAAATATACCTCATATAGCAGAGATATTTGATAAGCAACCTGCAAGAGGTAAAGATTATATTATCCAGACAGAGGGTATTACGCTTGATATAAGCAAGCAAAGAGTAAATGATGATTCAATAAAATTATTATGTGATCTTTATTATGAGTCAAATGTTCCAGAACATATTAAAATGTTATTCAATGGTAGCTTAGTCAATAAGAGTGAAGACCGTGCTGCATTACATACCCAGCTACGGGTACCAAAAGAGAAGCAAAAAGAAAGCTATAATATAGTTAATGATCAATTAGACCATATGGAGCTAATTGTTAATCAAATACACAATGGCACTTGGCGTGGTTTTTCAGGAAAACGAATAACAGATGTTGTTAATTTGGGTGTGGGTGGTAGTGATTTAGGGCCATTAATGGTCTGCCATGCTCTGAGAGAGTACTCTTTACCATCAGTTGGTTCTTTAAATGTACATTTTGCATCGACTATTGATGGCAGCCAATTATTTGGCTTATTAAAGGATTTAAAACCTGAAACCACAGTATTCCTTATAGCATCAAAATCGTTCACAACTATAGATACATTATCCAATGCAAATACAGCACGGTCATGGCTTCTTAGCGTATGTCCTAATAAAGAGTTGATGCTACGCTGTCATTTTATTGGTATATCTTCTTCTGCAGAAAAGATGAGCGAGTGGGGCATTGTAGAGAAGAATCAGCTATCAATATGGGACTGGGTCGGCGGGCGTTACTCGCTGTGGTCTTCCGTTGGCTTATCTATTGCTCTTGCTTTAGGTATGCCTTTGTTTCGGGAGCTTTTGAAGGGTGCCCATAGTTTAGATGAGCACTACCGAACGAGTCCCCCAGAGAAAAATATACCGGTGATGATGGCTCTTATTGGTATTTGGAATGTTAATATACTCAATATTAAAGCTCAGGCGATTCTTCCTTATGATGGTCGTCTTAAATACTTTCCTTCTTACCTCACTCAACTAGAAATGGAAAGTAATGGTAAGTCGGTTACACAAGATGGCGAGCCTATCGATTACTCAACATGCCCTATTTTATGGGGAGAAGTTGGTGCTAATGCACAGCATGCGTTTTATCAATTACTACACCAAGGTACGCAATCTGTAGCGGCTGACTTTATTCTGGCAGCCAAGCGATATGATACGAATCAAGATGACTCACATAAAAATTCTTTAGTTGCGCAGCATGAACTGAATATATCAAACTGCTTAGCTCAATCAAGAGTTCTTGCTTTTGGTAACTACGCAATAGGAAATAATTCAAACCCATTTAGAAATTATCCAGGTAATCAGCCTTCTTCAACGTTAGTATTGCCAAAACTAGATGCATTTACCTTAGGTAGTTTGATCGCTTGTTATGAACATAAAGTATTTACTCAGGCTGTTATTTGGGGCATTAACCCGTTTGATCAATGGGGTGTTGAGCTTGGTAAGCAAGTTGCATCACAGTTGAAATGTCTGTTCTCTGAAGACAATGAGCCTAATAAAGCTGGAGCGCTTGATAGCTCCACTTTAGCCCTAGCGAGTATGATTCAAGACTTCAGGAAAGAATAGAATAATGAAAATTCGTATTTTAGGCGACGGCCTTGAGGCTTGGACGATCGCTGCAGTATTTGCCTCAACGGGCTGCCATGTTGAATTAGCTTCTAATATGAAATTAGCGGTTAATATGACAAGTGCGAGCTTTTTATCCGATATAGAAAAACAAAATAATAGTTTAAAAAATGAACTGGTAGAACCTGATTTAATACGATTGATTGTAGAGCAAAAAGATAGATTGACCGTTATTCCACAAGATAATGAATACCGTGATCATATTGATATATTGCTAGATGCTAGGCTAGATGCCGCTGAAGAAAAGCATTTAATAGCCTTAGAAAGGTATGCAAATTCTTGTTCGGAAAATAATAATTTAGGTGTTTATGTTTTAACGCAGCCTGTAAAAGTTGGAGCAACAGATGCTCTAGAAGAAAGATTAAAGAATACAGGTTTAACGTGTATTGATTGTGTTTACTGGCCTCTATTTATAGAGTCTGGGCGTGCTGTCGAGAGCTATGTCACCGCTGAGCGATACATTATTGGCGGAGGTTGTGAAGAGTCTCAAAACAAAATAAAGCAGCTGATACACCCTTTTAACAGAAATAACTCTAGTATCATGCTTATGCCTGCTAAAGCAGCAGAGATGACAAAGCTCGCGATTAACGGCATGTTAGCCACACGGGTTAGCTTTATGAATGAGCTAGCGGCCCTGGCAAGTGAACATGAAGTGGATATTGATTTTGTTAGACAAGGCCTAGGATCCGATCCCCGAATAGGCAGCCAGTATCTTTATCCTGGATGTGGCTTTGGTGGCGACGCTTTTTTAAATACGCTTAATCACCTGAGTGAAGAATTTGAACGAGGCAAAGAAAGTAAGAAATATAATCTGTTATCGAGCGTGTGGGAAATAAACCAACAGCAAAAAGACCTGCTTTTCCAAAAATTCTGGCGCTACTTTAATGCCGATATAAAAGGGTGTTCCGTCGCTATTTGGGGGTGTGCTTTTAAGCCAGAAACGGCAAGCATTATTGGCAGTGCTGCACTTGAGCTAATTCCATCATTACTGGCACATGATGTCTTTATCAAAATATATGATCCGATCGCCGCCAATAGTGTGCAGAGCTGGTTAGGCGAACACCCTCTGGTGGAGTACAGCTCAAGTCCGGAGGAATCGGCGCAGGATGTTAACGCGATTATGCTGCTCACGGATTGGAAGATTTTTTGGAATTTGGACTTAAGGTCAATCGCTAAGTTGATGCGAACGCCTCTGCTGTTAGATGGTAGAAATATCTATGATCCTGAACAAGCAAGGACTAGCGGCCTAATCTATTCAGGCATTGGCCGTGGCGAGACTATTTGAAATATGTGTCACCCCCTAGAGGGTTAGCTATTTTCCCCTTCTCATGTCATTTAATGATTTCAGAGAATAGATTTTGATATGCCGGTTTACTGAGCATCTTAATGGTTATTATGGGCCTACTACACGCAGGCATCCGGCGGGTTTGGGGGGATGGCACGAATCTTGTCATTGGTGAAACGAAACCGTTTTTCCATAATCCTCCTCCGAAAGAATGGATATCAGAGAAATAATTTATGTTTGAAAAACGGTTTGTTACGGCTTAGGACGTTAATAGATGTCGCGGTACTAGGTCTGGATTCCAAACCCATGTAGATTTAACCACCGATATTACATCAAACCTTGTCGACTTATAGAATAATAACGTTGCGGTTCCGCGCCCTACCTGACAAGTTCGTACATGGTTCTTCTCGAAGGGGGTTAATTAAGAGGTATCTAATGCATGTATGTACAACTTGAAACGGCTTTTATCATCATAGGCCTCAGCGATGTATAGCCGCACCTCCACATTTAATATGGCCGAATACCATACCGGTAACATATAGAACGTCGAGGGGTCTAGGAATGTCAGTTAAGGGGCGAGCTAAGATTTCTTCTAGTGCGCGTTTTTCATCTTCCAGACATTCCGCCCGTTCCTTCGCCTGATTAAACAGTTGTTTTTCCCAGCAGGGATATATCTCCCAAGTAGGCTCAACTTGATCCGCAAGAAAGCATCCTGAATAGGTTGTATTCCGTACGAAATAGACCTCCTGGCCACAGTCAAAACAGTGAGTAAGGAACAGGTTCTGTGTTTCACTTACATCATTACCCATATCTGATGAGTTGCATCCTGCGCTGTGCAGAATTAAAATGAACTCAACATAACCGCCACGCCTATCGAAGAAGCGCAACCTTGGCGGTTTTTTTATGCCTATCTGGAGCTGAATGACTCATGGTTGAGGATTATAAGAAGCCAGCGCTAACATTTTCTGAGCAACTGGATCACCTGAAGCACAGGGGACTGGTTATTGATAATGAAGATGAGGCGTTGCGCCAGTTATCCTCTATCAGCTACTACCGTCTTAGCGGTTATTGGTATCCATTCCGAGAAAGGGATGCTCAAGGGCTGATTGGCAGTCGTTTCATTAAGGGGGCTCGGTTCGATCAGGCTATTGAGTTATATGTGTTTGATAGGAAGCTTCGCTCACTGACTCTCGATGCCTTAGAGCGGATTGAAGTTGCAGTACGTACTCAGATTACCTACCACATGGGGCATAAGTACGGAGCCTTTGGCCACACTGATGCAAGTAACTTTCACGCCAAATTTGATCATGCCAGGTGGTTAGCAAAGCTGGAGGAGGAAACCCGTCGATCATCAGATGAGTTCATCCGCCACTATAAAGGCAAATATAATGGCTTCCCCCATGTTCCTGTATGGATGCTGACAGAAGTCATGAGCTTTGGTGCCTTGTCTTTTTTCTACAAAGGTCTGAGAAATGACCATAAAGCAGGCATTGAAGACAAGAAAGCGGTTGCCCAGCACTTTGGTCTGCATCACAAGCGGTTAGGTGACTGGTTGCATACGTTTACTTATGTGCGAAATGTTTGTGCCCATCATAGCCGATTGTGGAACCGCAAATTGGCTATTCTACCTGATAAAGCAAAGCTTCCAGAATGGTCTCCACCGATTACTCCCCGAAATGACCGTGTCTTCTATGTATTACTGATGCTTAGGCACTTACTACGGCATATTGGTAATGATCAAGATTGGGTTGATGACGCTACCGCATTAATTGAGCCGATAACGAGTATTCCGGCTTATCGTATGGCAATGGGGGTTCCAGATGGGTGGCGAGAGCATCCTCTTTGGGAATAAAGAATAGTTGGCTATTCTTTTCAGCTGTATTTTATATTGGGTTAAAAAAAGCTTTGGGTTAGCATTGACTGATTGCTCAGTTTATTAAGTGTCTTATGTTAGTTTTTAGGAATCGTTATGTTTGGGCTAGTTAGGAAAGCACTGTTAGTTAAGGCTGAAGAAAAAAACTCATCCTTAGAGGAAGAGCTAATTGCTGCTCGATGGGAATTATCAGCAATAAAAGACGTTGTTGAATCTCCGAAATATAAAAAGATAGTTGATTTAGCAGAGCTCGAGAGTGAGCTTGAATCCCTACAAGCATCCTATTCTGATATTCAGTTTCACTGCAAGGCTGAAAAGGAAAATGCCGATCAGTATTTATCAGATATAAAAGTGCAGTGTGAAAATGAATTAGATGCTCATAGAAAAAATATTGAACTCGATCTCTCTGAATTAGCTTCTCAAGTTGAGGAGGCAAATCAGAAGAAAGAATTGATGCTTTCTCAAGCAGAAGCCAGTCGGGATAAAATAATAAAGAATGCTCATTTAGAAGCTGATTCTATATCAGAAGAAAAACTAGCAAAATTAAATAGTGACCTAGAATTTTTGAAAATAAAAAAACAGGCATTAGATCAAACAATAAGTAAGTTGGAGGAAGACATCCTAGACTTGGAAATGACTAAAGAAAATCACGACGTCATATCAACAGTATCAACATTTGACCAGTTGATCGATGGATCTCCAAGCGAAGATATAAAGGAAAAATTAGAGCTGGTAAAGGAAAAGAAAAAGACACTTATTAAGAACGGAAAAGCATTTATTATAAAGAGCGATATTCTTTGGAATAATAATCTTTCCAAAGGACGGGCACGACAAAAGAGACAGGCTAAGTTTTTATTAACTGCATTTAATGCCGAAGTTGATAATATTATAGCAAAAACAAGTTATCGAAATTTTTCTGCTAGTACAAAAAAAATTGAAAAATGGTTTCATAAGGTCAATAAGAGTGGAAGTGACAGCTTCTTAGAAATAACTCGTGAGCTATTGTTTCTTCGCTTAGAAGAGCAGCGCCATGTTTTTGAATATAATTATAGGAAGCAAGCTGAGATTGAAGAGCAGCGCTTCATGAGGGAGTCTATACGGGAAGAAGAAAAAGTTAAGAGGGAAATTGAATCTTTCATTACGGCTAGGGAAAAAGAAGAAAAAGCCTATCAATCAGATTTAGACAAAGCGATATCGGAAGCCAATAGCGCTAATGATGAAGAGGTAAAAAAATTAAATGCTCATATAGCTGAACTTAGATTGAAGCTTGAAAGAGCTACATCTGAGAAAGAGCGTGCTCTTAGTATGGCTCAGCTTACAAGGTCTGGTTATGTCTACATTATATCCAATAAAGGATCATTTGGAGAGGATGTGTATAAGATCGGTATGACTAGGCGTTTAGAGCCAATGGATAGGGTTAAGGAGTTAGGAGGTGCATCTGTTCCTTACTATTTTGATGTTCATGCGCTAATACCTTCTGATGATGCCCCTGCTTTGGAAAATAAGCTTCATTCTCGGTTTTCTCAACAACGTGTAAATAAGATTAATCATCGACGTGAGTTCTTTAAGCTTACATTTAAAGAGATTCAAGATGCTCTTGATGATTATGTGGATGAAGATTTTAATTTAGTAAAAGATGTTCTTTCTGAGCAGTATGAAGAGTCAATTATTTTGGAAGGTATGGAGGAAGCTAATGGCTAGCATTGTTAATGATTTGAAAAAAATACAGAGAGTATCTTCGGTTGTAATTAGGGCTATTGAACGCTGTTTTCAAAATTTCGACATATCACTCGTATCATCTGAATATAGTTATGGGGAGTTCACTATTAAGTTAGATGTTCGAGTTTTTGATGGTTATGAAATTGACGCAGATTTATGTAACAAAAATGCAAAAGATTGTGCCCGCCTTTTTATAAATAGGGTGATAAAGTGCTCCGATGATATGATCAATGGTCTTGATAAAGAAGAAAAAAGGTATAGAAGAGAGGTTGATGAATATAGGGATTCTTATACAGATGCATCACCTATCAGTTTATCTTCTGCTTTAATGTTTAAGCAAATTATTGAAAATATAAAAGTCTAATTCATTGTAAGTAAAAGCTTTGGGCAATTAAGAGGGAGCTTTCAGAGGTAGTGTTCATAGTTCTGTATCACGTTTTAGTTTTTCATAATAGTATACTTTTTAACTATTGATAGTAATCAAGGGCACCCAGCCATGTAGCCACATTTGTGTGCACTCGTATTTCTTCTTCTGGGTGAAATTATTGATGATGACTACGAAAGTCTTACCAGACGGTAGGCCCGGAAATAGACAGGGGCAGGAAGCCCAGAAACAAAAAAAGCCCACATTTCTGTGAGCTTTTTTCGAGATATTCAGTGGTACCGGTGGGCGGACTCGAACCGCCACGCCGCGAGGCAAGGGATTTTGAATCCCTCGTGTCTACCAATTTCACCACACCGGCACTTTTGCACGACACTTAAACCTAACCTAAGTATATGTAAGCTTATTGATCACTCTTCGGAAAACAGCGATCTGTGCAAACGTGTGGCGTATTATAAAAGAATCTGGCGCGTCGTCAATGACTTCGTTGCAAGTTTCCGATAATATTCTGTTCTTCTTTTTTCCCTCGCAGGCAACTGCAGACAACAACAGACTCTTAAATGCTACGAACTGACTTCTCTTTCGATCTGCCTGACGCTTTAATTGCCCGCTATCCAACCACAGAACGTACCGCTAGTCGTTTGCTGTGTGTGAACGGTGAAACCAGCGATATAAGCCATGGGCACTTTACCGATATTTTAGATTTGGTACGCCCCGGTGATCTTATGGTGTTTAACGACACCCGTGTCATTCCTGCCCGTTTATTTGGTCAGAAAGAAAGCGGTGGCAAAATTGAAATTCTGTTAGAGCGTCTTCAGGACAATAATCGTGCTCTAGCGCATATTCGTTCGAGTCGCTCGCCTAAAGCGGGAGCCAAGCTTATTTTGGTGGACGGTTCTCAGGTTGAAGTCTTGGGTCGTCAGGATGCGTTATTTGAGTTGCAGTTTGATCCTGCGGTCGATCTGTTGGCACTGCTTGAGCAGATCGGTCATATGCCGCTGCCACCTTATATCGACCGCGAAGATGAGCTGGACGATCGTGAGCGCTATCAAACGGTTTATGGCAAAAATGCTGGAGCCGTTGCCGCACCAACTGCGGGTCTGCACTTTGATGAACCCTTATTGCAAGCGTTAACTAATAAAGGTGTTGAAACCGCCTTTGTCACCTTGCATGTGGGGGCGGGTACGTTCCAGCCGGTCAAGGCGGATAATATTTTCGAACACCACATGCATTCAGAGTTTGTACAGGTAAGCGCTGAGGTCTGTGAGCAGATAAAAACAACTAAAGCCCGTGGTAATCGTGTGATTGCGGTAGGTACAACGAGTGTGCGCTGCCTAGAAACAGCGGCTAAGTTAAGCGCCGCAGAAAGTGAGATTGAGCCGGTACAGACGGATACTAATATTTTTATCTATCCCGGTTATCGCTTTCAGGTGGTGGATGCGTTGGTGACAAACTTTCACCTGCCAGAATCAACACTCCTAATGCTGGTGAGTGCTTTGGCGGGCTACAGCACCATGATGCAGGCCTATAAAGAAGCGGTTGAAGAAAAATACCGTTTCTTTAGTTATGGCGATGCCATGTTTATCACTCAGAACCCTAAGCCTGATTTGCCCCCTAGCGCTTAAGCGCTTTGGTGGTGGATTGCTGCTGAGTTTTCAGAATAGTTAAAAGCCCCGACCTTTTTTCTCGCGAGGTGACATAGCGGAGAAAAAACGTCGTTTTCCGATATCAGACACACTTACTGACAGGCTTAATGGCCATTGGATTTTGATATGTCTCGTGAATGTTTTATGAAGTATGAGCTAAAAGCCACTGACGGTAAGGCCCGTCGTGGAGAGATGACCTTTCCTCGAGGCAAGGTGCAGACTCCCGCGTTTATGCCTGTGGGTACCTATGGCACGGTAAAAGGTATGTTGCCCCGTGATATTGAAGAAATTGGTGCCGAAATTATTTTGGGCAACACTTTCCATCTGATGCTGCGCCCCGGCACGGAGGTCGTGAAGAAACACGGCGATCTGCACGACTTTATTCAATGGAAAGGCCCGATTCTGACCGATTCGGGCGGTTTTCAGGTGTTTAGCTTAGGGGCTATGCGCAAAATCTCTGAGAAGGGTGTTGAATTTCGCTCTCCGGTCAATGGTGAAAAAGTCTTTATCGATCCTGAGCGTTCTATGCAGGTACAGCGAGATTTAGGCTCTGATATCGTTATGATTTTTGATGAGTGCACGCCTTACCCTGCAACCCATAAAGAAGCGAAAGACTCTATGGAGATGTCTTTGCGCTGGGCTAAACGCTCGAAAGAGGCCCATGGTGATAACCCTTCTGCGTTATTCGGTATTATTCAAGGCGGAATGTATAAGGATCTGCGTGAAGTCTCGTTAGAAGGCCTCACCAATATCGATTTTGATGGTTACGCCATTGGCGGCCTGTCGGTCGGTGAGCCAAAAGATGAGATGATTAAGGTGCTCGATTACCTGCCAGCGATGATGCCAGAGAATCGTCCACGTTATTTAATGGGTGTGGGTAAGCCAGAAGATTTAGTAGAAGGTGTGCGCCGTGGCATTGATATGTTCGACTGTGTCATGCCAACACGTAATGCTCGTAACGGTCACTTGTTTACCGCTGATGGTGTGGTTAAGATCCGCAATGCGGTACATCGTCATGATGATGGCTCGTTAGAAGAAGACTGTGATTGCTACACATGCCAGAATTTTAGCCGCAGCTATTTGCATCATTTAGACAAGTGTAAAGAGATGTTGGGCGCACAGTTAAATACCATCCATAACCTGCGTTATTACCAGCGTTTAATGGCTGGTTTGCGTGAGGCGATTGAACAGGGTAAATTGGATAACTTTGTTAGTGCCTTCTACGCTCGTATTGGACGGGAAGTGCCTGAATTAGCAGACTAAAATTAAAGATTTTAGAGAGTCGGACTAAGATATCTTATGGTAGGAACTTGTCTGCTATTTTGATGTCAATGCCGGTTCGGCTGGTTTTAAAGAAGGGTTGAAACGGTTTTAAAAGGGCTAAAAGACATGGGGCTTATCCCGAACCTAGCCCTTGTATTTAAGCTAAATAGACCGCATCTAGTTGTCATAACGAGAATGCTGCTATTGCTTTTCTTAATAACGGAATTGGCTTAATACGGTTTGAATGTTCGATCAATAAAAAATCCTAACACTTTGTATACTCTATAGAGGACTCATCAATGAGCTTTTTTATCTCTCCAGCATTTGCTGAAGGTGCATCAGTCAGTGAGCCAGGCGCAATGGGCCAGATCTTTCTACTGGTTGGCTTCGTGGTTATTTTTTACTTTATGCTGTGGCGTCCACAAAGCAAACGTGCCAAAGAGCACCGTGAGCTAGTTTCGGGTATCAGCAAAGGTGATGAAGTTGTGATCGGTGGCGGCTTAGTGGGTCGTATCGTTAAAGTATCTGAAGAATTTATTGTATTGGAAGTGTCAGAGGGTACAGAAGTGAATGTACAAAAAGCCTCTGTAGTCGCTGTTCTGCCTAAAGGCACGATAAAGTCCATCTAAGTGCATCCAGATACTGCCGGCGCCCGCCGGCAGTATCGGTTTTACGGGCGGGTGTTTTAAGGAACGTAACAGCTCATGATCAATAAATATCCTCTCTGGAAATATCTGCTGATTCTTATGGTTGTGGCAATGGGTGTTATCTATGCCCTGCCAAACCTGTATCCAGATGATCCTGCCGTACAGCTTGCGCCTCAGCGTGGCTCGGTTCAAATTACAGAACGACATCTTAGCCAAGTCACTCGCGCGTTAGACAATGCGAATATTGAATACTTTGGCCAAGATATTGAGAACAATAACGGCATCATCCGCTTTAAGAGTGATGATGACCAGTTAAAAGCTAAGACTCTGATTCAAGAAGCGCTGGGTGAAGATTTTGTTGTTGCGTTGAATCTTGCACCAACAACCCCTCAATGGCTGATGGATCTGGGCGCAGGCCCAATGAAGTTAGGCCTTGATTTACGTGGTGGTGTGCACTTCCTGATGGAAGTGGATATGAAAGAAGCACTGTCTCAGCGTAATGAAGTCTATATTAGCGAGATGAAAACACTGCTGCGAAGTGAGCGTTTACGTTATCGCCGTATCAGTCGCGAGGAAGGTACTATTCGTGTTCTTTTCACTAATGAAGAGTACTTGAGTAAGGCCAAAACGGTCATTCGTAGCGAATTCCCAGATTTTGTTCAGACAGAGAAAGTTGAAGGTGAAAACCTTTATCTTGATTTAAAATTATCTGACAAAGCCGCTCGTGATATTGAAGACTATGCTGTAAAGCAAAACTTAACGACGCTGCGTAACCGTGTGAATGAACTGGGTGTTTCTGAGCCTTTAGTTCAGCGACAAGGTCGTAACCGAATCGTTATTGAATTACCTGGTGTACAGGATACGGCTGCGGCAAAACGTATTTTGGGGGCTACGGCTAACCTAGAGTTCCGCTTAGAGGCGGCGTCTGATGCCGGTACATTAGATACAGAAGAGTATCCGTTCCGAGACAGTGCGTCCCGTCGTGCAACCCTTGAGCGCGACATTATTATCACCGGTAACAGTGTTTCTAATGCGCAATCATCCTTTGATGAGAATAGTCAACCGCAGGTTAATATCGACTTGGATACCCAAGGCGGTAAGTTGATGAACCGTGCAACCCGTAACAATATTCGTCGACGTATGGCGGTGCTGTTTGTCGAACATAAAGTTAAAACGCGGGTTATTGAAACCGAAGGTGAAAAGATTGAGCAGCGTATTCCTTACGTTGAGAAGCATATTATCTCTTTGGCGACCATTCAGAGTGCTTTGGGTAACAGCTTCCGTATTACCGGTTTAGACTCGCCGAGTGAATCGTCGGAGCTGGCGCTATTGCTGCGAGCAGGTTCTTTGGCGGCACCGATCTACTTTGTAGAGGAGCGCACCATTGGCCCAAGCCTTGGTAAGGAAAATATTGAGCTGGGCATAAACTCTGTACAGATCGGTATGGCATTTGTAGTGCTCTTTATGTTGGCTTATTACCGTTTATTCGGTTTGATTGCCAACGTGGCTCTTAGTGCAAACCTGATCTTATTGGCAGCGTTAATGTCGATGATGTCCGCCACGCTAACCTTGCCGGGTATTGCGGGTATCGTATTGACCTTGGGTATGGCGGTGGATGCTAACGTGTTGATCTTCTCTCGTATCAAAGAGGAGATGCAAAACGGTGCATCACCACAAATGGCGATTCATGCCGGTTTTGAACGGGCCTTTGTCACTATTTTTGATGCCAACTTGACCACCTTATTGGTGGCTGTGATTCTATTCGCCGTGGGCACTGGCCCCGTGAAAGGTTTCGCGGTAACTCTGTCGTTGGGTATTATCACTTCCATGTTTACCGCCATTATGGTGACGCGTGCGTTAGTGAATGTTACTCATGGTGGCCGTCAGCTGAAAAAGCTGTCGATCTGAGTGTCTTTTTGATCACATCAGGTGGGCTTTTGTCCGCCTGATAAGTGAGAAACCCGATAAAGTGGGAAAACGTATGTCACGGATCAATCGCTCCATCGATTTTATGGCCAAGCGCAAAATCGCTGGATATATCTCTGCTATTCTAGTGGTGTTATCACTAGTCTCTTTGGCAGTTAATCAATTAAAGCTAGGTCTGGATTTCACGGGTGGTACGCTGGTAGAAGTTAGTTTTCAGCAAGCGCCGGAATTGAATGATCTACGCAAAGAGCTTGAAATTGCTGGCTTTGACGATGTAACGGTACAGAATTTTGGTAGTGATCGAGATGTCTTGGTACGCCTAGGGCAAGGTTTTTCTCCAACGGTGGGTGATAGTGTTTTATCTGCAATTAAGCAGAACGCATCTTATAACGTTGAATTAAAACGTGCAGAGTTTGTCGGCGCTCAGGTTGGTGAAGAACTGAGAGATCAAGGCGGCCTGGGCATGTTGCTAGCCCTTGGTTTAGTCATGGCTTATGTTGCGTTTCGCTTCCAGCTTAAGTTCTCGGTAGCGGCGGTATCCGCTTTAGCTCATGATGTGATTATTATGCTGGGGCTGTTTTCCGTTTTACAGTTGGACTTCGACCTAACCGTGCTGGCAGCGGTACTGGCGGTGATTGGTTATTCATTGAACGATACAATCGTTGTGGCTGACCGTATCCGTGAAAACTTCCGTCGCCTACGTACCGGCACGCCTACTGATATTGTGAATGTATCCCTGAATCAGACTTTGGGTCGCACTCTGATCACCTCTTTAACAACCTTGCTTGTGCTGCTGGCATTGTTTTTCTTTGGTGGCGAGCTGATACACAACTTTGCAGTGGCTTTGTTGGTTGGTGTTGTCGTGGGTACTTACTCCTCAATCTATGTGGCGGCCAATGTACTCTTGGCGTTGAAAGTTGATCGCGATGACTTGATCGTGCCGGAGAAAGAAGGGTTGGAAGAAGATGATCGTCCTTAAGTGTTATCGGGATCAATTTCATGGAAATATGATTGTTTGATAGCACTAGATAGGTAAGAAAGGCCGGTATTTTTTACCGGCCTTTTTTGTGCTTTTGTTTTATACACACTGATATAAAAAACGCCCCAACCCTTTTGAGGTTGGGGCGTCGGCTTTCGTAGAGAAAGAAAGCAAAACACTAACACTTATTAAAACTAATGCTTATTAAATAAGTGTTTATCGATAATTTTTACTTACAAATGGCTTTTTACCATCTGCAATAGAACCTTGTACATCTTAGGATTGGCTAAGATAAGGTTACCATCCTGCGGTAAGTTTGGGCTGCCGTCAATGGCTCCGATAAGAGAACCTGTTTCTTTCGAGAAAAGAGCAGCGATACGCATCTCTTGGTCTTTGGCGCCAAAAACAATACTCGCATCCGTATGGCCTACCGCTGTGCTCAGTAGGTCTAGTAGTGTACAGCCACTACTGTGGAAGCTTTCTGCCACTTGTCCTAACTGTTGGGTCATGCCCAAGTAAGTTGGGAAATTACGGGCGCGAGAATTTAGGTTTGGTAACGGAAGCGCATATTTACCGGCTTCAATCGAACGCAGTTTACTAGAGCGCATACGGCGACCGTTCATTTGTGCGCCGCGACCACGTGATGCATAAAACTCATCACCGGTGAACGGGTTGATCACAATAACGTGCTCTAATTTTTCTTTGATTTCGATACTAATGGAAACCGCGCTCATAGGAATAGAGCGGGCAAGGTTGTTCCACCCATGAGTAGGCTGCACGTTCCAAAGAATATCTTTACCTTCGCCCGTACCTAGAGCGAGACGCTCGTACTGACCTTTGAAGCTATGATCTGGGTGAGCACGACGTAGTTGGTTGATGATATAGCTTTCGACAGAGCGAGCTGTATCATCAAGAAGCTGGTCGATTTTGTTATCTTCACGAGCAAACTCAAGACGCTCGTTAATACGCTGAAAATTTTGCACAGCACTACGCGCAGTGCGCAGCGCCAATTGAACCATTGGATGCATGCGATTACCGTTAGGTGAAACATTGTTAAAGAACGAAGGCGCGCATCATACCAGAAAAAGAGTGGAAAACGAGGATGTATCTTCGAGTAAGGTGTACATTTTTTCGGCCATATCACAGCTTTAAGTGGGTTGTTTTAAAATAATTTGTCACAGTGTCCCATACTATAACGCTGTTAGTTTCTTAAGGTAACGGCGCTAGCGTGTTGAGATTGCAGTAAAATTTTGAATTTTTACACATATATTAAGTATGCAAAAAATCTATAGACTAGATCTGTTATGGGCCTTTTATGGGGCTATGACGAGCGACAATAAATTTCAGAATTAATTTTTCAGGTGAGATTGATGACCACAGAGATAGACGATGAAAATAGAGTTGCAGATAAAAAGTTAGCGTCTTCGTTACTGGAACGGGTGCGTATCGTATTGGTTAATACGACGCATACTGGAAATATTGGTGCGGCGGCCCGTGCGATGAAAAATATGGGGTTGTCGCAGCTAACCTTGGTTGCCCCTAAAAACGAGCCAGACGCTGAGTCCTATGCCCGTAGCTCACGAGCAGATGAAATATTGGATCAGGCTGTCATCGCCAAAGACCTAGAAGCAGCCGTAGGTGATTGTCAGTTAGTGATCGGCACTAGCGCTCGGCAGAGAAACTTATGCTGGCCGTTGATTACCCCAAGGCAGATGGCTGATGAAGTAGCAAAAGCTGCTCAAAGTTATCCTCAGGCCAATATCGCCCTTGTTTTTGGGCGAGAAGATCGTGGACTGACAAATGAAGAGCTAGCGCTATGTCATTTTCATGTGAATATTCCTACGGAAGAGAGCTTTAGTTCACTTAATGTCGCCGCTGCCGTTCAGGTGCTGGTTTATGAGCTTCGGGTTAAGTGGCTAGAGCTGCAGGACGCAGGTTTGCCTGACTGGCAGGATGAGTGGGATGTTGACTGGGCTGACTCCGCCGGTGTTGAGCGTTTTTATCAGCATTTGGAGCAGGTTTTGGTTGGTTTGGATTTTTATGACCCTGAAAACCCTAGAAACCTTATGCAGCGATTACGTCGGCTGTATCAGCGGGCGCGACTGGATCAAACAGAGCTGAATATCCTTCGAGGTATATTGACCGCTACGGAAAAAGCATCCGGTTTGAAAAAATAGCAACGTTGGGGCTAGCGGTTGATAGTGGACTTGAGGATTGTTGATGGTGGATTTGAGCGTTATAAGGGAAGCGATCAATTTTCGAACAATACTTGACCAAAACAGTAGGTGTTATCATAATGCTAAATTATAAAGGGTAAACTAAAGTCTTTAATGTGGCTCGGCCTCTAAAATGATATAGGCTGAAAATATGAGAAGGTTCTTTAACCTTTTACCGCTGAAAGACAGGTTGACAGCACGATAGTCGGCTTTAGTTGCTGAAGCTTTAGTAGATATTATTTGGGGATAACACAATGCGGCTGACGACCAAAGGGCGTTATGCAGTAACGGCGATGCTCGATTTGGCGCTACATGCGACCGATGGGCCGGTAAGTTTGGCGGACATTTCAAAGCGACAAGAGATCTCTTTGTCTTACCTTGAGCAATTGTTTGCCAAGTTGCGTCGTAATGAGCTAGTAAGCAGTGTTCGAGGCCCAGGTGGCGGCTATCAGTTAAGCCGTGAAGGTGATGATATCTTTGTTGCCCAAGTTGTGGATGCAGTGAATGAATCTGTTGATGCGACCCGGTGTGGTGGACAGGGTGACTGTAAGGATGGACGTGAATGCTTGACGCACCATTTGTGGTGTCAGTTGAGCGATCAAATTCACGATTTTCTTAACAGTATCAGCTTAGGCCAGTTAGTTCGTCAGCATGAAGCGTCGGCTCGAGAGGCATGCGGCGTTAAAAATGTTGAGCAGAATAATAAAATACAGGTCGCTATAATGTAGTTGCTGGCGGGATGTGTTGTTTTCTAAGCCAGACCTAGGTCTGGCTTTGTTGTCTCAGCCTGACTGTCATTATTTAATTATCCCGCAGTATTTAACGACTGGATATTAATGACTTGCTTGATATTAACGACTTAATAGTTGAGTGATCATTTCTATAGTTGAAAGGTCGTTTTTACTGCGTGGCCTGATTTTGGTGCTAATAACGATGCAAACCCTTTACATGGATTACGCCGCAACGACTCCTGTTGATCCTGCCGTTGCAGAAAAGATGATGCAATACCTAACCTCAGACGGTTGCTTTGCTAACCCCGCGTCCCGCGCTCATATGTTGGGTTGGTTTGCGGAGCAGGCGGTGGAAGAGGCGCGTTTAACCGTAGCAAAGAGCATCGGCTGTGATCTGCGTGAAATCGTTTGGACTTCTGGTGCAACGGAATCGAACAACCTAGCTCTAAAAGGCATTGCGGAAACCCGTAAAGCTCAAGGCCGACATATTGTTACCTCGGCTATTGAGCATAAAGCGGTTTTAGATACCTGTAGTTGGCTAGAAACTCAAGGCTTTGAGGTGAGTTATTTGAAGCCGAACGCTCAGGGTCTGATCTCTGTTGAACAAGTAAAAGCAGCGCTGCGTGATGACACCATTTTAGCTTCTTTTATGTGGATCAATAACGAGTTGGGTAGTATTAACCCCATTGCTGAAATAGGCGCTGTGCTGCAAGAACAGGGCGTTGTATTCCATGTGGATGCGGCTCAAGCCGGTGGCAAAGTTGCGATGGATCTCACGGCTCTGCCCGTTGATCTTGTTTCATTTAGCGCCCATAAATTTTACGGGCCTAAGGGCATAGGCGCGCTTTATGTTCGCCGTGATCCAGCGCTTAAAGTCGCGGCTCAAATGCACGGTGGTGGCCATGAGCGTGGTATGCGTTCCGGCACATTACCAACACATCAAATTGTCGGTATGGCAGAAGCGTTGCGTATTGCTACCGATCGGCTTGATGACGATTTTCAGCATTTAACCCAGATACGTCGACAGTTTTGGCAAGGTGTCTCTACCCTTGATCAGATCGCTGTAAACGGTGATTTAGAACGGGGTTATCCAGGGATTCTTAACCTCTGCTTTGCCGGGGTTGATGGTGAATCCCTGCTAATGGCATTAAAGAATGTAGCGGTATCAACAGGATCGGCATGTAACTCTGCCAGTGTTGACCCTTCCTATGTTTTGAGTGGTATTGGTTTAAGCCGTGATAAAGCACTGGGTTCTCTGCGCTTTAGTTGGGGCCGCTTTACCACAGAAAATGAAATTGAACAGGCCGTTGCCAGTGTTAAACATGCGGTGGCGGCACTACGTGGCTAGCAGCACGAGTGATTAAGATGGTTGCCGGTTATAGCCGGTTATAAATAAAGGAATCCGTTATGGCAGTAACTATTACAGAAACAGCGGCGGGTCATATTCGTAAGTGCCTGTCTGATCGTGGCAAAGGTGAAGGGTTGCGGGTGAAAGTGAAGCCGAGCGGCTGTTCAGGTTTCTCTTACGTTTTAGATTTTGCCGATGAAGTTGCCTCTGGTGATCATGTGTTTGAACAACATGATGTTAAGGTGATTATTGATGCTGAAGCCCTTGATGTTTTAGATGGCAGTGAAGTCGATTATGTCACCCAAGGCCTGAACAGCTTTTTCCGTTTTAATAACCCTAATGTTAAAGACGAATGTGGTTGTGGGGAAAGTTTTAATGTCTGATCTGTAGGCGGAATGTCGCGAGGGATTTTTACGGTTTTTTTAGTATAAAGTCGCAGCGTGACATACTAATTTGCCCTTAACCTGCGTATACTTCGCGGGTTTTTATGGCTGAACATGGAAAACGTCTTACGCTTTAATGTTGGCTCTTTTCACTGTTCTTTAATTTCACTGAATATATACGTTGGAGAATTATCCGATGGCAGTAGAACGCACTCTTTCTATTATCAAACCTGATGCAGTTGCTAAAAATGTTGTTGGTCAGATCATTGCGCGTTTTGAAAACGCTGGCCTGCAAGTTGTTGCCGCTAAAATGATTCAACTAACTCAAGAGCAAGCTGAAGGTTTTTACGCTGAACACAAAGAGCGCCCTTTCTTCGGTGATCTAGTGTCTTTCATGACTTCAGGCCCTGTTGTTGTACAGGCTCTGGAAGGTGAAAATGCAATTCTTACTAACCGTGATCTGATGGGCGCAACTAACCCGAAAGAAGCAGCTGAAGGCACAATTCGTTGTGATTTCGCTGAGTCTATCGATGCGAACGCCGTACATGGTTCTGACTCTGCAGCTTCTGCAGAGCGCGAAGTGGCTTACTTCTTCAGTGCTGAAGAAATTTGCCCGCGCGGTTAATACCTTGGCTGGCTTGCGAGCTTGTTTGTACAAGCAAGCACGATGCAGGCCACCCAACCCTTGCAGCCACCTTGTGTGGCTGCTTGTGGTTTTGAAAAGCCCATTTTAATTGGCTTTTTAATTAAATTTTTATCCAAACTTTAATTTCTTTCAGGTTGATCTGCGGCTTTTCTGCTGTTTTAAGCGCTTACCGTAGCCAGCCAGCTCTCACTTTTTACCGGTGAACCGACATGAACGCTGATACAAAAACTAACCTACTTGGTTTAACCACTCAACAGATGGAAACATTTTTTGATTCTATCGGAGAGAAGCGTTTTCGCACCGCTCAAGTGATGAAGTGGATCCACCACTATGGTGTGGATAACTTTGATGATATGACCAATCTAAGTAAACCGCTGCGGGCCAAGCTGAAAGAGATTGCTGAGGTACGAGGCCCAGAAATCGTTTATCAGGATTTTTCTGATGACGGTACTCGTAAATGGGTGCTTAAAGTCGATGGCGGTAGCTGTATCGAAACCGTTTTGATCCCTATGGATGAAAAACGTCGCACGCTATGTGTTTCATCCCAAGTGGGTTGCTCGTTGGATTGCAGTTTCTGCTCAACAGGTAAGCAAGGTTTTCAACGTAACCTAACCGCCGCTGAAATTATCGGACAGGTTTGGGTAGCCCAGCGCTCTTTTGGCCCTCGCACGGACACCGCGAAGCGACCTGTTACCAATGTTGTGATGATGGGCATGGGCGAGCCGCTGATGAACTTTGAGCCGGTGATGGCCTCTATGCGTCTGATGCTTGATGATATGGGGTATGGTCTGTCTAAGCGACGTGTCACGCTGAGTACCTCTGGTGTTGTTCCTCAAATTGAAAAGATGATTGGTCAGATTGATGTTGCTCTGGCGATTTCACTCCATGCGCCTAATGATGAGCTACGTAGCGAGCTGGTGCCAATTAATCAGAAATACCCGATTCAGCAATTACTTGATGTTTGTCAGCGTTATCTTGATACGTTGGGCGATAATCGTTCTATTACGATTGAGTACACGCTTATTGCCGGTGTTAACGACCAGCCACAACATGCGGCACAGCTGGCTAAGGTGTTGCGTCAGTTGGATTGTAAAATCAATTTAATACCGTTTAACCCCTTCCCAAATAGCGATTATCAGCGCCCAAGCCGTAACGCTATTATGCGCTTCCAAAGTGCAATGGTTGATGCCGGTTACTTGGTTACCGTACGCAGTACCCGTGGCGACGATATTGATGCGGCCTGTGGTCAGTTGGTAGGGCAGGTGATGGATCGTACCCGCCGTAGTGCTAAATATATTGATGCGGTTCAGATTGATGCAGGCTCTGATGTAGGATAGGTCATCGGATGAAAAGGAGGTGTTATGGCACGAAAAAGGATCTTGTTAGTCGCGGCCATAACCCATATATTCTTACTAGGATGTACGGCCCAGCCGGAACAACTTTTGCAAAGTGAACCTGCCATCGAAAAGAGTGTCAGTTCATACGCTACCTTGGGCTTCGCTTATCTTGAGCGGGGCAATAATGAGCGGGCAAAGCGTGCTTTTTTAAAGGCTTTAAACCTTGATAGTGATGCCGTTGATGCGTTACATGGTATGGCTCTGATTTATCAGCAAGAAGGTGAGCTTGAGTTAGCGGAGCATTATTTTACCCAAGCGCTTGATGAGCGTGACTCGTTTTCGGTCGCACGAAACAACTTTGCAGCATTTCTCTATCAAGAAGGGCGGTATGAGGATGCATGCGAGCAGTTAAAAATAACTGTCCGTGATACTCTATATGCCAATCGCCAATTAGCTTTCGAGAATTTAGGGCTGTGTCAATTAAAGCTTAATCAGCAGTCTGAAGCGGAAGAATCTTTTAAGCGTGCGTTACAATTAGATAGAAGCTCTTACCACAATTCTAGCCGAGCATTGTTAGAGTTAGCGGATCTTAAGCAAGAGCAAAACCGCCCGCTAGATGCATGGGGTTACCTTCAGCAACACTTGGAAGTTGCTAAAACCTCTAAGCGGAGTTTAATGTTAGGCATCCAGCTAGCAGAACAGTTGGGGAAAAAAGCCGAGCGCAGCCGTTATTTATCTGAATTTTCCCGGCTGAACCCATAAAGCTAAAATGACAAAAGAACCGAGACCGCAAGGATTAATCTGATCATGACCGATACCGTTGCTACTCAGGATAATGCTGAAACATTGCTACCGGAAGATATGCCCGGAGCACAGCTAAAGAAAGCCCGCGAGCGTAAGCAGCTAAGCACTCAAGAAGTAGCTGATGTACTGAATTTGAAGCACTCTTTTGTGCTAATGATGGAGGCGGATCAATACGATTCCTTACCGGGGGCAACTTTTGTTCGAGGTTACCTTCGCGCCTATTCAAAGCTGGTTGGCGTTGATCCTGAAAAGCTATTGGATGTTTACAATCTTGCGTTCAAAGAAGATGCCAAGCTTGAGCAGCGTTATAAGCCTATTGAGACGATTAAGCCGCAGCGTAGTTTCTCTGACCCTCTTATTAAATATACGACGCTGGTGGTTATTGCGGCACTTATTGCCCTCTCCATCATTTGGTGGCAAAGCCGAAATGGGTCTGAATCGCTGAGTTTAAGTGCTAGCGATACGGTGACGGTTGAAACCTCAGAAGGCGAAACCATTGTTGCTTCGATGGATATAACGAAACCTGATGAGGCCTCTGTCGAAGGTGATTCGGCAGTAGATGATAATGGCGATGTTGATGCTACCGGTGATGATACTGATCATTCAGCTGATACTGCTACAGATGAGATCGCAGATAGCGATAGCACAACTGTAGCAGGCAGTGGTGTTGATGCGGCTAAGCCTGATGAAAAAGTGGTTGAAGCACCGCCTGTACGGGAAGAGGCCCGTGTAAGTCCTGCGAAAGTGGAGACTGCTGAATCCATTGATATGGATGCGATTAACCAGCATACCTTTACCATCAATTTTGATGAAGAATGCTGGGTTGAAGTAACAGATGCCCGTGGCATCAAGGTTGTTTCAAACTTAAAAAAGCCCGGAGAGGAATCATTAGTGAAAGGTTTACCGCCGTTTAAACTAATGATTGGCAATGCAGGTGGTGCAAGAGTGACGTATCAAGGCAAAAATGTTGATTTGAAAGCACACACGAACAAAAACAACATTGCGCGATTTACTTTAGGGAAATAACATCCCAACAGAATATGTAAACAGGGCTAGAGGCCCTGTTTTTGACTATAGCTCTGGTTCAATTTGGCCGGAGCTTTGCTGTTTACAGCGGGTTAATTTTTCAGTACTTGGTTTTAATTATTCGTCTAAGCCGTTTTGCTTGTACGTTTGCTTCAGAGAGAGACATCCTCGTGCATTTTGAGTCCCCGATCAAACGCCGTAAATCTCGCCAAATCATGGTGGGTAATGTAGCTGTAGGTGGTGATGCCCCTATCTCCGTTCAAAGTATGACTAATACCGAAACCTGTGATGTCAGTGCAACGGTCGGTCAGATTATGCGCCTGGAAGATGCTGGGGCAGATATTGTTCGTGTTTCTGTGCCGTCCATGGAAGCCGCTGAAGCTTTTGGTAAAATACGCCAACAGGTGAATGTGCCTTTAGTGGCGGATATTCATTTTGATTATCGCATCGCTTTGAAAGTTGCTGAATTAGGTGTTGATTGTTTGCGGATTAATCCCGGCAATATCGGCAGTGATGACCGTGTTCGCCAAGTGGTTGATGCCGCACGGTACCACGGTATTCCTATTCGGATTGGCGTTAATGCGGGATCTTTGGAAAAAGAGCTGCAGAAAAAATACGGTGAACCAACGCCCGACGCCTTGGTGGAATCCGCCATGCGCCATATCGATATTTTAGATCGTTTGGATTTTCAGGACTTTAAACTCAGTCTTAAAGCATCAGATGTCTTTATGACCGTGGCGGCATACCGTAAAATTGCTAGCCAAATTGAACAGCCGCTGCACTTAGGTATTACAGAGGCCGGTGGCCTACGGTCGGGAACCGTTAAGTCATCTGTCGGTCTGGGTATGCTATTGATGGATGGTATTGGCGATACCATTCGAGTTTCTTTGGCGGCTGATCCCGTTGAAGAGATTAAAGTTGGCTTTGATATTCTAAAAAGCCTAAAACTGCGTAGCAACGGTATTAACTTTATTGCTTGCCCAAGCTGCTCCCGTCAGAACTTTGATGTTATCAGCGTGATGAATGAGCTGGAAACCCGCTTAGAAGATATTCGTACACCGCTGGATGTTGCGGTAATCGGTTGTGTGGTTAACGGCCCCGGTGAGGCAAAAGAAGTTGCATTAGGTTTGACCGGTGGTTCACCTAATTTGGTGTATATCGACGGTAAACCTGCTCAAAAATTGAGTAATGAGAATTTAGCCGCCGAATTAGAAGTGATGATTCGAGAGCGTGCTCGATTGAAAGACGAGGCAGATGCTCAGCTGATAGCGAAGAGCTAATCCAAGATTAAGTTTCAGGACTTATCTGTAGCCTATCGCTTCTATTTCAATGGGCACGTCAGTTTTAACCGGCAGAATAATACATATACCGTACATATATTGAGTAAATATAGAATTTAGGAAACCATTTTGTCTAAGAAAATTCAAGCGATTCGGGGTATGAACGATATTCTGCCCGAGCAAAGTGCAGTGTGGCAGTATCTTGAGTCGACAGTAGCAAATCTACTAAAACGCTACAGCTATCAAGAGATTCGTATGCCGATTGTTGAACAAACGGCACTGTTTAAGCGTTCTATTGGTGAAGTCACCGATATTGTCGAAAAAGAGATGTACACCTTTGAGGATCGTAACGGCGACAGCCTTACTTTACGTCCTGAAGGCACCGCTGGCTGTGTTCGCGCAGCAGAAGAACACAGCTTACTGTACAACCAGATTCAACGTCTGTGGTACAAAGGGCAAATGTTCCGTCATGAACGTCCGCAGAAAGGTCGTTATCGCCAGTTCCATCAAATTGGTGTGGAAACGTTTGGAATGCAAGGCCCAGATATTGATGCAGAACTTATTATTTTAAGTGCTCGTCTTTGGAAAGAGCTAGGGCTTTATGATTCCGTAACACTAGAGTTAAACTCTCTGGGTTCCTCTGACGCTCGCGCAGAATACCGTACAGCTTTGGTTGAGTTTTTATCCGCTCGTAAAGATGAGTTGGACGAAGACAGCCAGCGTCGCCTTGGAAGTAATCCAATGCGGATTCTTGATAGTAAAAGCCCAGAAACTCAAGCGTTACTCGATGGTGCACCAGTATTTGAAGATTATATTGATGAAGAGTCTAAAGCTCACTTCGAGCAGCTCTGTGCCATGCTGGATGCTGCCGGTATTGCGTACCAACTTAATCCTCGGCTTGTACGTGGCTTAGATTACTACTGCAAAACCGTATTTGAGTGGACGACAACGGAGCTTGGCTCTCAAGGTACTGTCTGTGCTGGCGGTCGTTATGATGGTCTAGTTGAACAGTTAGGTGGTCGTGCAACCCCTGCCGTTGGCTTTGCGATGGGTGTTGAGCGCCTCATCTTAATGCTACAAACCTTAGATGCTATTCCCGCCCATGTGAGCCATCAGCCACAGATTTTTATTGCAGCGGTTGGCGAAGGTATGGCGACTCAAGGTTTGTTATTGGGTGAAATGTTGCGTGAAAAAACAGATTACCGTACTCAGATGCACTGCGGTGGTGGCAGCTTTAAAAGCCAAATCAAAAAAGCCGATAAAAGCGGTGCAGAGATCGCTCTAATTTTAGGTGAAAGCGAAGTTGCTAATGGTGAAGTGGCCGTTAAGTTCCTGCGTGAAGCACGAGAGCAGGAAACCGTTAGTTTGTCTGCTTTGATTGAATTTTTGCAGCAAACTGGCCTCTAGATAAATCCATTGAACTAGATAATTCTGTCAGAATAGCACTTTATTTTTAAATAGCATTTTTGTAAAAGCTTGATGCACAGGCTTTTTTCAGGAACAGATTGCCACAGGAGATATCCGGTGACTGAGTTACGTACCGAAGAAGAACAGATTGAATTAATCAAACATTGGTGGAGAGATAATGGTAAAGCGATCATTATTGCTTTGATTTTATCCGTAGGTTCTATCGGTGGTTGGAAATGGTGGCAAGCTGATCAAGCGGCGAGTGCGCAAGCGGCCTCTTCCGCCTATGAACAGCTAATGAATGTAATGAACAAACCTGAACTAACGGATGAAGAGCGAGCTACGGCTCAGCATCTTGCGGTCACATTGCAAGAAGAGCACAAAGAAACGCTATACGCGAGTTATGCGGCCCTGTTTGAAGCAAAATTACTGGTAGATGATCAACAGCTTGATGCTGCATTAACCGTATTAAAGAAAGCGCAAGCTGAAGCGGTAACGCCATTGATTAAAGAGATCGCCTCCGTGCGTGAAGCTCAAATTCTATGGCAGCAAGACAAGTCTCAGCAAGCGCTAGATCTACTTAATGGCTTGGTAACAAGTGCTTATACTGGCAATGCTGAAGAGTTAAAGGGTGATATTCTGGCTGAAATGGGGCGTAACGATGATGCTCGTAACGCCTATGAAAAAGCGAAGACCGCTTTTAATACATCTGGTGTTGCTCGACCTGTAATCGAAATGAAACTGGCAGATCTAGGAGCCTGATATGTTGCGCTGGCTGACTCCGGTTTTATGTTTGCTTTTGGCTGGCTGTGGTAGCTTGCCAGAGCCGCAGTACCCACCTAAATTGCTAACGGATATTAATGTGAGCGCGGAAGATCGCGTTGAGTTGGATATCGTTTGGCAGGATTTTGCGGCAAAAGGAGCTGGGGAGTTAGGCTATCTATTGCCTCCTGTTGTTGCTGATGAACGGATTTTTGCCATTGATCGTGATGGTCATTTAACCGCATGGCAGCGCGACAAAGGTACTTTTCTATGGGAAGCAAAGCTTGATAGTGGTGCCAGCTCAGGTCTTAGCTATAATCAGGAGCAGCTCTATGTGGGAACCCAGAATGGTGAAGTGATGGCTTTATCGGCCACGGGTGGACAAATTCTTTGGCGCACACGCTTAAGTACAGAAGTCCTATCACCACCTCAGGTTAATAATTCCTCCCACCAGCTCGTGGTGCAAACGGCAGATGGCAAGGTTGCAGCGCTGGATGAGCGTACAGGTCGTATTCTGTGGAATTATGAAAGTACCGAGCCATTGTTAACATTGCACGGAACGGCAACACCGTTAGTTGTGCCTTCTGCAACGTTTACTGGCTTTGCTAATGGTCGCGTGGTGGCTATTGATAACCGTAATGGTCAGTTAGCTTGGGATATACGGGCAGCTGTGCCCACGGGTAGAACTGATATTGAACGCTTGGTTGATGTGGACGGCCAACCTTTGCTGACGAGTAAAGGAATGCTGGTTGTTACCAGTTATCAAGGACGTTTAATTGCTTTAGACCCTTCAAGTGGGCGTGGTATCTGGGAGCGTAAAGACTCTAGTTATTACCCTGCGGTGGAAGGTTTTGGCAATATTTTATATGTGGATGAAGCCAGTAATATCGTTGCGTTGGATGCCCGTTCTGGAGGCGTACTCTGGAACCAAAATGCACTAAGTGGTCGTCGGTTAACGGCTCCTGTTGTGTGGGGTGACACGCTAGTCGTAGCGGATTATGAGGGTTTTATCCATCTTGTCTCTTTAACGGATGGCCACATTGTGGGCCGTATTGAGGCAGATGCCAGTGGTATTGAGCAGCCGCTTATTGCCACTGACACTATTTTATACGCTGTAGCGGTGAATGGCCGCCTGATTGCAATTGGCCGTCAGTAGGTAGCAGCAGCGTGACATTTTTCTGCGTGCGCAGACCTTTTGAAGAACTGAAGATATCTGAATGAATCCTGTTATTGCTTTAGTTGGCCGCCCAAATGTGGGCAAATCAACACTTTTTAATCGTCTTACCCGTAGCCGGGATGCCTTAGTGGCTGATTTTTCTGGTCTAACTCGCGACCGGAAATACGGTGAAGGTAAGGTCGGTGGTAAGCCTTATATCGTAATTGATACGGGCGGTATCAGCGGCGATGAAGATGGTATTGACTCCGCAATGGCGGGACAGTCTTTATTAGCGATTGAAGAAGCAGACATCGTTCTCTTTATGGTGGATGGTCGTGCGGGCCTCAATGTGGCGGATCAAATGATCGCCCAACACTTGCGTGAGAAAGGTAAAGAGGCTTGGCTGATCGTTAATAAAACGGATGGTTCTGATCCCGATGTGGTTGTGGCTGAGTTTTTTGCATTGGGTATGGAACGTTACCCAATCGCCATTGCAGCGGCCCACGGTCGTAATGTAACGGCGATGATTCAACATGTTTTGGAGCCGTATCCAGAGCTTGATGAAGAAGAGGAGGCGCTTCACGCGCAACTGAAACACAAAGGCGTTCGTATTGGTGTTATTGGTCGTCCTAATGTGGGTAAATCCACACTGGTGAACCGAATCTTGGGTGAAGACCGAGTAGTTGTTTTTGATCAGCCAGGTACTACCCGTGATGCTATTTCTATTCCGTTTGAACGGGATGGTCAGGAATATACCCTGATTGATACTGCTGGTATTCGTCGTCGTAAAAACGTCACCGAAATTGCAGAAAAATTCTCGATTATTAAAACACTAGAAGCGGTACGTGAATGTAACGTTGCAGTGATGGTTATTGATGCCCAAACCGGTATTGTTGAGCAAGACCTACACTTACTGGACTTTGTTCTGGAAAGTGGCCGAGCCTTGGTGATTGCGGTTAACAAATGGGATGGCCTGGATGTAAACATCAAAGACAAAATTAAAGAAGATGTGGATCGTCGTCTTGGTTTTGTTAATTATGCTGATATCCACTTTATCTCTGCCTTACACGGTACGGGTGTTGGGCATTTATATAAATCGGTCAATAATGCCTTCGAATCGGCCATGAGCCATTGGCAGACTAACCGATTGACTACCATCTTGGAAGACGTGGTAAAAGAGCACCAACCACCGGTTGTTCGTGGTCGCCGTATTAAGCTACGTTATGCACACCAAGGCGGTAAAAATCCACCGATTATTGTGGTACATGGCAGCCAAACCGATGCGATCCCAGAGAGCTACAGACGTTACCTGACCAATACCTTCCGTAAGGTATTGAGAGTTAAAGGTACACCGATTCGGTTTGAATTCCGCTCTGGTCATAACCCGTATGACAATACGGATAAAGATGATCGCCAGAAGGCTAAAGATCGTCAGTTGAATATGACAAAAGAAGCCCGTGACGAGCGTAAGAAACGCCGTTAAGTTGCTTTAAAGGATTTTGGGATTTAGACCTGTGTTATTAAAAAGACCTTGAAGCAAATGCTTCAAGGTCTTTTTTTTGAAGTCACAAAGAAAGAATTAAAGTAAGGCATTAGGGCTTCAAACTTCACAAAGACTCTATCTTTGACCCTATCTTCAACCCTGCCTCTAATCTACATGAATCAAGCCGCGGCTTAGTAATACTCTCCGTGGGGGTCAATTAAAGTGATTTGCTCTTCATCAACAAGACGCTCAACGAGGGCAAAGAAGTCAGTATAGGCCCGCAGGGCTTCCATCGGTTTAATGGGCTGATTGTAAAGTACATCGGATTGAATCGCTTGGCAGTTACGCTTGGTGGTGTGGGTCATTAACCGATTTTCGAGCTTAGTGCCTCTTACCGTTCGCATGACATGGACTAATTGATCACGGGTGGCGGTATGCATTAGATGCTGCATACTTCTATTGTCCATGTGAGTGAGAGTGGTTAACAGCTTACGACACAGGAGAATAAAATTGGGTTCGCCTTGAGATTGTGGCGGGTTTAAGCCCAATTGTTCATCCAGCTTTGATACCAGCTCTAGGGCATTTATAAGCTCTAGCTGCACAGAAAAAAAGTCTTGGCTAACACGGTAATGGTGTTCGCCGAGGGTAAGGACTTCAAAGGCCATAGTGGCTAACTCCGTATTTGCTTAAGTAAGAACTGGGCCGGTATTCTTTTTGGCTTCATCCGAAGGGGCTTTTTTCTTCTGCAGGCCTTTAACAACCTCAATCACCATCTGGGCTGTTTTACGGGCATCAGTCGGCGCAATCTGGCTTGGTTTAGCAGGCTTTAGTTTTTCTTGCATAGGCTTAGGTATCAGCTTGAGAAATTTATTCAGTAAGCTTGTTTCTGACATCTCTTCGCAAATAAACCATAACTTAGCCAATTGGCGCGGTGGTACTTGTTTGAATACAGCAAATAAAGCCTTTTCAGGAAAGCCGTCAAGTTTCGTTAAAAGCTGACGAATAAACGCTGCGTCATTGCTCATCGGTAAAGCGATATTATCCGGTGTGGCATTGTCTTTAGCGGCCATGCGAGGAGGGCGAATTTCACCTTCGTCCGTCATGCGCTCTATGGTGCGAATCAAGCCTTGAAGGCGTTCGTTTACTTCCCAAAGCGGTTTTAGGGGTAGTTTTTCGGCCCCTTGGATAAGCCGGTCTATCTCACGGCGGCCTAAGGCGGTTTCGATCTTTTCAATCAAGCTACTCATTTGTTTGCTTTGGGCAAGGCGATACAGCAAGGTGAAATCAAACTCTCTTAATAACAGTGATAGTTCATTATCATTAAACTGCTCTAAGTGGGTGAGTGCTGGCAGTAATTGCTGAAATTGTTCTCTTGCCTCTTCCCAGCGTGATTTCGGGTGCAGGGCAAACTGTTCAAGCTGTCCTACCAGCGCATCGCGCATTTCTTTACAGGCTTGTTCAGGGAGTAATAACTGACTTTGCGCCAGTTGGATCTCTAACCGCTGACCGCTGACCGGCTTGACCTTGATCTGCATGTGTTTTTTCCTAACGCTGAATCGGTAAGACATATTCTGCCATGGCGACGGTATGCATTGCATCCGCGAATCTGTTCATTTTAAGGGCATCTTCTAACTTGTGCATCTTATTCGATAACTTGTGCGCTGTATTCGGTGACCTGTGGTGCCGATTCAGTTATGCCAACCCGCGCTGTATTGCTGGTAGGTCGTGGGGGGATTCGTTAGAATTACTCTCTTGTTTTTCGGATGCACTTTCTCAGCTCTGGTTTTTTTAACTTTTAACGGTTTTTTTAACCTTTAACCTAGGCTTAGCCGAAGTGTCGTTTTCGAAACGATCTTTTTTTGATCCCTACTTTTTGTGAGTTTTTGGCACCATGTTAGAAATCAACCCGATTAATAATCTCATTAAGGACCTGTCTGAGCGGACAGATGTTCTTAGGGGGTATCTTTGACTACGCTGAAAAGAAAGACCGCCTAGAAGAAGTCAACCGCGAACTGGAACAACCAGAAGTCTGGAATGAACCAGAACGAGCCCAAGCTTTAGGCAAAGAGCGCTCTGGCCTTGAATTAGTGGTAGAAACCATCGACAACCTTGATACCGGTTTGGTGGATGCACGAGACCTACTGGATTTAGCCGTTGAAGAAGACGATGAAGGTACGGTCACAGAGGTTGAATCTGAACTAGCTAATCTTAAAGCTCAGCTTGAAAAGCTAGAGTTTCGCCGGATGTTCTCCGGTGAAATGGATGAGAGCAACGCGTACTTAGATATTCAATCTGGCTCTGGCGGTACAGAAGCTCAGGATTGGGCCAACATGATGTTGCGTATGTTTCTGCGCTGGGGTGATGCCCACGGTTTTAAAACCGAATTGATTGAAGTGACCGCAGGGGATGTAGCGGGTATTAAAGGTGCAACCATTCGTTTCGAAGGTGAGTACGCCTATGGTTGGCTACGTACTGAAACTGGCGTTCACCGCCTAGTACGCAAATCGCCCTTTGATTCCGGTGGCCGTCGCCATACGTCGTTTGCTTCTGTGTTTGTTTCGCCAGAAGTGGATGACAGCTTTGAAGTGGATATCAACCCTGCGGATCTTCGCACGGATACCTATCGCTCATCAGGTGCGGGTGGTCAGCACGTTAACACCACCGACTCTGCGGTACGTATTACCCACGAGCCGACCGGTGTCGTAGCATCCTGCCAAACAGAGCGTTCTCAACATGCTAACCGTGATCGTGCGATGAAGCAGTTGAAGGCCAAAATCTATGAATTAGAGATGCAAAAGCGCAACGCTGAGAAGCAGGCGCTGGAAGATACTAAGTCTGATATTGGCTGGGGTAGCCAGATCCGTTCTTACGTACTGGACGACTCCCGCATTAAAGACTTACGCACCGGTGTTGAAAACCGCAATACTCAGGCGGTTCTTGATGGCGATCTGGATCGCTTTATTGAAGCGAGCCTGAAGCAGGGGCTGTAATTAGTTACGCCTCTGCAGATAAGCGCGCGAACTCAGGTTCGCGCTGAATAATCCGATTTTACATTTGTTTTGGATGATAAAGACCCATGGCTACAGAACAGCAGCAAGATACTCCCCTTGATAGCGCCGCAGCGGCAGCAGAAGAGAACAAACTGATTGCCGAGCGCCGTGCCAAGCTAGCTGAGCGTCGCGAAAAAGGTAACGCTTTTCCTAACACCTTCCGCCGTGATGCACTGGCCGCTGAGCTTCAAGATGAGCTGGGTGATAAGGATAAGGACGCGCTGGAGCAGCTGAACCGTAAGGCATCTGTAGCCGGTCGTATCATGCGTATGCGTGGCCCTTTTATTGTTATTCAAGATATGAGCAGCCAAATCCAATTGTATGTGGATAAGAAAGCGCTGCCTGAAGATGTCCGTGCCGATATTAAAAGCTGGGATTTTGGTGATATCGTCGGTGCCACCGGCCCTGTGCATAAATCGGGCAAGGGCGATCTGTACGTTTATATTGAAGAGTGTGAATTGCTGACAAAGGCTCTGCGCCCACTGCCGGACAAATTCCACGGATTGACGGATCAGGAACTGCGCTATCGCCAGCGTTACGTTGATCTGATCATGAATGAAGAATCCCGCAAAGCCTTTCAGATTCGCGCCAAAGTTGTCAGCGGTATTCGCAACTACCTGAGTCAGCGTGGTTATATGGAAGCGGAAACACCGATGCTGCAGGTGATACCCGGTGGTGCTACAGCCCGACCGTTTACGACGCATCATAATGCACTGGATCGTGATATGTATCTGCGTATTGCTCCAGAGCTTTATTTGAAGCGTTTGGTTGTGGGCGGCTTCGAGAAAGTATTTGAAATTAACCGTAACTTCCGTAACGAAGGTCTGTCGACCCGTCACAATCCAGAATTTACTATGCTGGAGTTCTATGAAGCATACGCTGACTACAAGGATTTGATGGATCTGACTGAAGATATGCTGCGCACTATCGCTCAGGATGTTCTAGGTGATACCGTGGTTCAGTACCAAGAAGACACCTACGATTTTGGTCAGCCGTTTGTACGTATGACCATGATCGAATCAATTCTGAAGTACGCGCCAGAGATCACTGAAGAGAGTCTGCAGGATTTGGAATCTGCGAAGAAAGTCGCTGAGTCCCTGAAGATTGATGTTAAGCCGATCTGGGGTCTGGGTAAGCTGCACACTGAAATCTTTGAAGAAGTGGCCGAGCATCGTCTGATGCAGCCGACTTTCATTACCGAATACCCTGCTGAAGTATCACCACTGGCCCGTCGTAACGATGACAACCCTTTTGTCACCGATCGCTTTGAGTTCTTCGTGGGCGGCCGTGAGATCGCTAACGGTTTCTCGGAGCTGAATGATGCGGAAGATCAGGCGGAGCGTTTTGAACGTCAGGTTGCTGAGAAAGATGCCGGTGATGACGAAGCAATGTTCTATGATCACGATTATATTCGTGCCTTGGAATACGGCCTGCCACCGACCGCTGGTGAAGGTATCGGTATCGATCGCCTAGTCATGCTCTTTACCAACGCACCGTCGATTCGTGATGTGCTGTTATTTCCGCATATGCGACCAGAAGCGGATTCTAAGTAATTTTTCGCCCCAGTATTCTTTGAATGCTGGGGTTTTGTTTATCCCCTGCTTTATTGGCCATCAACTGTTACAGTAGGCGGCTTGTTTTTTATTTGAGTCGGCTAACCGACTGAATAACTTTTGTCAGGTTCGTAAAGGACTGTCTGGAGACACACCATGAAGATGCTTAATCGTTCTGCAATGACTGTAAAACTGACTCAGGAATTTGTTGACTGGATTAACAATCTTGAGGAAGGCAGTGAGCCGCTGACGCTGGCTGATGTTAACGAAGAAGCTACGGTTTATCTGGTTCCCGAAATTGAAGATGAAGACCAGCTTAAAGAAATGGTTGAGGAGTATTGGTTAAACATTTTAGAGAATGAGCTAAAATCTTGGGAGGAAGATGAATCTTTCTGGCCTGAGCTGAATGTTGCTCAGTTTGAACGTTTTATTGAGTTGTCCCCAGCGGTAATGGTCTTTGACCTGGATTACCAAAATGGATTGAAATCAGCCAGTGTTGACGATTTAGAAGATTCTGGTAACTAATCTGTATGCATCGTTATTGAGCTGTCATTGAGCTATAGCGTTATCGCTTGATAGCAGTAAGTAGGTAAAGAAAGGGTTGCTGAAGGAATTTATTACCATGTCCAACGGAGTGCTGTTAGGGGTGGTTCTTCCTGCCGCCCTTTTTATTATTATGCTGGGTATGGGTATGACCTTGATGCCTGCTGATTTTGGTCGAGTTTTTACCCTACCTAAGGCGGTCTTTGTCGGCTTAATGGGACAGGTGCTGCTTGTGCCTTTATTGGCCTTTGGCGTTGTCTCTCTTTTTCAAATGCCACGAGAGTTAGCTATTGGCCTGATGGTATTATCGTTTGCCCCCGGCGGTGCCACGTCTAATATGATGACGTTTTTAAGCCGAGGTGATGTGGCTCTATCGATTACGCTAACGGCGTTTGCTTCTATTATTACACCTTTCTCTATGCCGTTATTAACGCAGTGGTCGCTCGATTACTGGTTAGGCGCTTCCCAACCCGTTGAACTCCCTATTGCCCAAACCATGTTGCGACTGTTTGTTATCACTGTTGTACCTGTCTCTATTGGCATGTGGTTGCATCGAACAAAGCCGGAACTCAGTCAGGTGCTGGCTAATGTTGTTAAACCCCTTTCAATCGCTTTCTTGGCGCTGGTTATTGTGGGGATTGTGTCAAAGCACTGGGCGCAGATGCCAGAGTTTCTTGCCGCTGTTGGTTGGCCGGTTGTTATGCTGAATAGCTTGGCTCTGTTATTGGGGTATCTGTTTGCCCGTTTTAATGGTCTTAACGGCCCTCAGCAACTGACGATTGGGATTGAGGTTGGAGTGCAAAATGGTGGCACCGCACTTTTAGTTACCGGCGCTATTTTAGGTAACAGCGTCATGTCTGTACCTCCGGTTATTTACGGTATTCTGATGTGGGGGCCAAGTATGCTATTTGGCCTTTGGTGGGGGCGTAGAATTCTCGGTAACTATCCCCGCGCTATGGCTCAAATCGATGGCTAGCGCTCTAAAATCGACCTCTTTTCTGGGGCGCTGGCTCGGGTTGGCGGGGGTTTCTGCCGATGAGAATCCCAGGGCGAGGCTATGGGCCCAGAGGCTAGAATGGCCAATGCTGTTTATGGCTCTCTGGATGCTTATCGCTTGGTACTTAAGCTTAATGGGTGATATTCATCAGCTGTTGCACCGTCTTAGTGATTTACTGATCTGGTTTTTTTTCCTAGCGGAGACACTACTGCTTACCTTCTTGGTTGATCGGCGCAGGGTTTACCTAAAAAGAAACTGGATGAATATTGTTATTCTTGTTCTAGGGTTGCCGATTTTATGGGGCGACAGCTCTATGGCGATTGTGTTGCGTATGCTGCGGGTTGTGTTGATCCTGTCACTCTTAATGCCGATGAGTTCAACGATTCATGCAATTCTGGCCCGTAATAATTTAGGTACGACTCTGCTCATTAGTGCGATATTTGTTGGCCTTTCTGGCACGTTTATATCGGTTATTGATCCTGCCATAGATTCGCCTTGGGAAGGGATTTGGTGGGCGCTAGTAACGGTGACCACTGTGGGATATGGCGATGTAGTCCCTTCTAGTGCAACGGGGAAGTTCTTTGCCACAATACTTATTTTATTAGGTATTGGATTGTTGTCTCTGTTGACCGCAAGTTTCTCTGTCTTTTTCCTCTCCCAAGAGGAGGAGGGCGTTATTGACAAGGAAGCGGAACTGCTCAAGCGCGTTGATAGGGTTGCATCACGCTTAGACCGACTAGAAGACAGTATTGCTAGAGTATTAGAGTGCCAACGTCAGATACTAAAACAACAAGAGGCTCAGAAGCAGGACGCTTGTGAGCCACCAGAGTCAGACGCTAAAATGGTCGATGTTACGAAAGACCAGCGAAGCTAGGCATTAATATTCAAATGGCTTATTTCAGGTTTTAGTCATCTTTGTCCCAGTCGTCATAATCGTAATAATCAGCAATCGTTTTCTTAAGCTGTCGCTGCTCAAGACGGTCTTCGATCATACGGCGTTTATCTAATGATCCTGTTTTTTTACTCAACTCCTTTTCTTCGGCGTCTTCAACAGTCACATCATCGGTGTCATCAAAAATATCATCGGTATCATCAAAGGATACGCCCTCACGGCCCATTGATAAGTCTCTCCAGAAAAAGGTTAATTTCTGATGCTTATATAGACGGAATTTAAATTCTGGTAAAGAAAAAAATAAAGCCTCGGCAAAAAAAATTGCAGAGGCTTTATTGTGATATCAAAGAGAAGTATTTGAAAAGCTACTTTTTCTAGCTTTTTTGCCGACGTTACTCAACAATAAATGCATCTTCGATATCTTTTTCTTCATAAGCCATAGGGACTTTAAAAGCTGATTTTGGAATGGTTAAGGTTTGAACTTGCACCAAGCGATATTCATCAACGGCACTGGCAGGGTAGGTTCGCTGAATGGATACAGGGAGCTGGTTTTTGCTATTCATCACAAATAAAAGCTCTGTGGTGTCTCCGGGGTTAAGCTGTTGATGCACGCTGCTGGAAAAATTATGGAAAGATTCCAGTGTGTGCATGGCGCTGTCAGGCACACCCACATCGTTTGAATTCGCGACGCAGAGTTTTGCCTGGCTTTCCCCATTGACGAGGGCATCAATCATTTGGCATGGATAACCGCTAATCTCTGTTTCATCACCTAAACGACGGTACTCAATCATCTCCTGCTGAGGGGCTTGAGCCAGTAGTTGAATCTGCTCAAGAATTTCCGCCATCTGCTCTTTTTCTTCATCGTTAGCAACCTTCATGCTGGCCTTCAATTCAGCCATAATTGCTTTTCGAGTCACTTCAATCTGTTCTGATAAGCTTTCTAAGGTTTCGCGATCAAGCACGCTGTAACTGTTCTTTTCACTGTCAACAAGGGTCATGTACTGCTGCTTTACATCAAACAGCATAAAGAAATCCGGTGCCATGGGGTTTTCAAAACGAATAAAATCTTCACTGACCAAAATAGTACTTCGGTGCTCAGGCGTTTTTACAGATTGGTAGGTTAAGCTGATATCACTCATCGCCTGCGTACTGATGCAAAGTGTACTGATGCCGAGTGTAATAGCGGCACTTAGGCTGGTAAAAAAAGAACGAATTTTCATAAAAGATACCAACTGATCCTTGATGCTGACAATAACGAGAAGCCGAGAGCAGATCCATCCCTGCGTCGGTGCCAAAGTGGGCTTTACCCACCCAACATATATCGTAAAAAGAGCCTTATATTACTTTAAATAAGCGTCAGACTTAAGCGGCAAATAGCAACCATTGGTAAGTGATTGATCCGATGTTGATCTAGCTGAGCTAATGAGGTTATGCCAAGTATGGTATGGCAAGGGTGGATAGAGGAATATTAGAGACAAAAAAATAGCGCATCGTCATTAAGCATAATGACGATGCGCTATTTTGGTATGCTAAGTGAAGAATCAACGTCAACTTATTTCTATAAGCTTAGGATGCAGCCATCACTTGTACTGGCAATTCACCTTCTTTTAGGTCTAAACCTAGTAATGTACGAATATCCGTTGGATTTTTAAGCAGATCACGAAGAGTATATTCGTCAACTACGCCTAAAAATGCATCACGAGCTTTACTCAGCATTGGCTTCATGTCGCAAGAGCCCGTTAAAGGATAGATAAGTTTCTCACAATCAACAATTTCCAGAGATGTTTCAAAGTCACGAATCATCTTGCCGATTGAAATCTCTTCTGCTTCCATATTAATGCGCATGCCGCCATACTTACCGCGAACGGTTTGGATATAGCCGAGTTGCCCTAATTTATGAACAATCTTCATCAAGTGATTACGCGAAATTTCGAAGTGATACGCGATATCACTGATGGTTACCAGTTCATCAGACTGCTGTACGCCCAAAAACATAAGTACTCGGATTGCGTAGTCTGTTTGACGGGTAAGTTGCATAATGCTCGACCCCTTTTAATTCCTAGTTTTAGCCCTGTGATATTCCCCTGCGACTCCTTGCAGGACGATTCACCCTATGCAATAAATTCTAGCACGCTATTGCTGTGCGCATTGTATATCTTTGCAAGCAAATGCAGCTTTTTATGTATAGTTTTTCAAGGAAATGTGACTGATTTAACAGAATATCCTGTTAACGTGCTAATTTTATTAGTAAAAGATGCTTTTGTGAACCTTCGTAACAGATGCATCTATTTGTAGTCGCATTTATGCTAGTGATGACGCTGGTTTTTAGATGGTTTTGAAATAGCTTTAAGAGTTTTTACGGACGGCTCAAATGGACATGATTATGCTGTATAACAGGAAATAACCCTCTTTTAGGTTGATTTTAGTTAATTACATACTAGCAACAAACCTATAGGTTATGGGGTTTTCTGGTTCTCTGGGGTTTAGATAAATGATATGTTTAGCCTCAATATATTTAACAGGATAGGTGCGCTGTTAGGGCGTATCTGTCGTATTTACAGGAGAGGCTGATGTCTGGTCAAAAGTTCCGACTGGTTACCCGCAGTGATTTTGACGGGCTGGTGTGCGCGGTGTTGTTAAAACACCTTGATATGATTGATGACATTCTATTTGTGCATCCAAAAGATATGCAGGATGGAAAAATTGAGATTACAGGTTCAGATATCACCACTAACCTGCCTTATGTAAAAGGCTGTCATGTGGCCTTTGATCACCATTTAAGTGAAACGCTGCGTAACGATAGCAGCATTGATAATCATATTATTGATCCCGACGCCCCTTCCGCTGCCCGTGTTGTTTATGATTACTACGGTGGTGCGGATAAATTCCCAGCATCTTGGGATGATATGATGGAAGCGGTGGACAAGGGTGACGCTGCCCAGTTTAACCGTGAAGAGATTCTACATCCTGAGGGTTGGGTTCTAATGAACTTCCTGATGGATGCTCGTACAGGCCTAGGCCGTTTCCGTGAGTTCCGTATCTCCAATTATCAGCTGATGATGCAGTTGATCGATTACTGTGCAAACCACAATATTGATGACATCTTAAAGCTAGAAGATGTTAAAGAGCGTGTGGAGCTGTACTTTGAGCAGGAAACCAAAGCTGTTGAACAGATTAAGCGCTGCAGTACGGTTCACGATAACTTAGTTGTGCTTGATCTACGTGATGAAGAAACCATTTGGGCCACCAACCGCTTTATGATTTATGCGCTCTTTCCTGAGTGCAATATTTCCATTCATGTCTTGTGGGGCTTAAAGCAGCAAAACACCGTGTTTGCTGTTGGTAAGTCAATTCTTGACCGTAGTTCAAATACCAATGTTGGCGAGCTTTGCTTGCAATACGGTGGTGGTGGCCACTTAAATGCAGGGACCTGTCAGGTCGATAATGACCACGCGATAGACTCGTTAGCGGCCATTATTAAGTCGATTAACGCAGACGGCTAAGGCTTTGTTCGATGCCTTAAAGCGTATTGGTTTGATGGCTAAAACCCTCGTGCTCATTGTGAGACGGGGGTTTTATGCTTTTTGAAGGAGAATCCCGTGAATCACAAATATAAAATTACGATCCACTACTGTACTCAGTGCAACTGGATGCTACGGGCGGCGTGGATCGCTCAGGAAATTCTGCATACCTTTAGTGATGATTTAGCGGAAGTTGCTTTAGCTCCGTCAACCGGTGGCCGTTACGAAATCTGGCTAAACAGCCTAGTGGGCGAGACACCGAGTCAAACCCTGTTATGGGAGCGAAAAGCAGATGGTGGTTTCCCTGAATCTAAAGCAATTAAGCAACGTATCCGCGATGCCATTGATCCTGAGCGATCTCTAGGTCATTCTGATTCGCCTGTGCAGCCCAAAAATTAACCGCTTAACGTTTTAGATGTTCGATCTGATTTAGGCCTTTACCTGATAACGTATAAGCTTGACCAAAACCACGAACATAAGTGGCTTGTTTAGGGCTCAGTTTTAATAGGTGAAAATCCGCTAAACCTTTCAGCAAATTAATAATATCGCCAAACTGCTCTTGCATCTGTTCCAGGCGGTCGGAAAACTCTGCCTGATCCCGAGGGATTAATTCCGCATGACCAAGACAGGTGAAACGCTGACGGGCGAACAGTTGTCGGGTATCCTGCTCATCGGCAATTAGCATCCAAGAAACCTTTTTATTATCAAGCAGATGCTGAGTATGGGCCGCAAGTTCGCTGACAAAAATATAGTGGTTACCAACCTCATCTTCGATAAAAGGCGCGTAGCTGGCTTCAGGCCACTGATCACTATTTAAAGTGGCAAGAATCAAGGTGTTACAGCGCTGACGGAATAGGTGTTGTTCCGCCTGTATGTCGCTAAGCGTCAGTGGGGTTTTTGGGGTTGGGCTGGTCATCTTTGTCTCCACTCAATGAGCCGTCAAAACAGATTACGGAGTAAGCCTGATAAAAGACTATACCATCTGGCCGGTTTAACCCAAGCCGAACCTTTCCGTTAACGTCAACGTATCATCTTATCGCGGTCATATTTTATGGCTGAGACAGTTTTTGGTTAATAATAGATTGTGACTGATTATAGAGGAGTATTTATGTCTGACCGTCAGGCTCGGGAAAAACGGGCACTCATCTATGCGCTAATGGCCGTGGGCATGTGGTCTACGGTAGCCACAGCATTTAAAATCGCCTTACAACACCTACAGCCCGCTCAACTGCTGCTATGGGCATCGGTATTTTCTATTGCGGTCTTGATGATGGTGGTTAGTTGGCAGGGTAAATGGGGACATGTTAAGCAATTAAGCCGTAAAGAATGGTCAGCATCTCTGCTATATGGTGCATTAAATCCGGCGCTGTATTATTTAGTCTTGTTTGGTGCCTACGACCTTCTGCCCGCCCAAGAAGCTCAGGCATTGAACTATTCTTGGGCGTTAACACTGGCCTTTCTATCGGTGCCCTTTTTAGGGCAAAAATTACGGCCACAGGACCTGATTGCAGGGTTTATCTGCTACGGAGGTGTTCTTGTCATTGCAACCCGAGGCAATGTGTTAGGCTTGGAGTTTAGTCATTTACTCGGTGTTAGTTTGGCGCTGATCAGCACATTTATCTGGGCCGGTTACTGGATCTTAAATACCCGAGATCAACGTGAACCCATCGTTGGTTTGATGCTGAACTTTATTATGGCGTTGCCTATTTTGCTGATCGTTAACGCTTATTTGGAGCTGTTGGTGATGCCAAGCTGGCAGGGCATTGCCGCCGCCGCTTATGTCGGTATATTTGAGATGGGGTTGGCTTTTGTCTGCTGGTTACAAGCGATGCGTTTAACCACACAAACGGCAAAAATCAGTAATTTAATTTTTCTATCGCCTTTTATCTCTTTGATTCTAATCTTTAGCTTTTTGGGTGAAACCATTTACCCTTCTACTTTGATCGGGCTAGGCTTTATCATTGCGGGTCTATTCATACAGCAACATAAAAGTGCTGCACAAAAAGCGGCTCTAAAGGCCACCGTTCAAGACTAGATCGCTTTATATGAGAAGTCTGGATAAAGGCTAGATTTAAGAGCTCGCGTTAAAAGCTAGAGCTGCAGGAGATATTGATGGCGATTCAAACAGGGATTTACCAGCACTACAAAGGCGCACGCTATCGGGTGCTAGGTGAGGCAACCCATAGCGAAACAGAAGAAGTGCTGGTGATCTATCGGGCACTCTATGGCGATCATGGTTTGTGGGTGCGCCCCTTAACGATGTTTATCGAGCATGTTGATATTGACGGCACGTTACAACCTCGTTTTGCTTTGGTTGAGGCGAGAGAGGATGCCTTAAGCCTATTGGATGGTTAGCATAACTTTTCGATTAAGGCGCTTTGGACAACAAAGGGTTAAGACTGGGCCAGATATTATTTAGTAGCTGCGGTTGCGCTTGAGCCTTGGGGTGAATGCCATCCGCCTGCATTAGCTCAGGGTAAAGGGCAATCTTTTCCAAAATAAAGGGGACGAAAGGCACCTGTTTTTCTTCCGCTAGTTCAGGGTAAATAGCGCTAAAGGCAGCGGTATAACGACGGCCATAGTTGGGCGGTAGCTGAATACCCAGCAACAGAGGTTGCGTACCGGCTTTTTGGCTAAGATCGATCATACGGCTAAGATTGTTGCGCATTAACGTGAGAGGAAGTCCTCGCAGGCCATCATTACCCCCTAATTCGATAAGAACCAGATCCGGCTGATGTTGTCGTAACAGTTCTGGCAATCGCGTTAGCCCTCCCTGGGTGGTTTCGCCACTGATGCTGGCGTTGACTACTTGATAGTCATAGCCCTGCTGGACAAGACGTTTTTTAAGCAGTGTTACCCAGCCTTGGCCTTGGCTTAAACCATAACCGGCGCTAATGCTATCGCCTAAAACCAGTAACTTTTTTTCCGCGCCATAACTGGTTGGAATAAAGGCTAAAAAACTGATCAGCAATACACACGTACAAAGAATGACTGATCGACGGCCAATAGCCGCCATGCCTACAGTGAAAGGATGTTGAAATATCATGAATGCTCCCGCTTCTGAATCCCATGACCAAAATGCTAACACAGATCCGACTGCAGCCGTCAGTGGCGTTGATCCGTTAGTGGTTGGCCGTCGCTCTGTTATTCGTACTGAAAAACTGATGCGCACCGTCACCGATGCGGATGGTCAGCCTTTGCAAATTTTGCAAGGTGTTGAATGCCAAATCTATGCCGGTGAGAGTGTCGCTATCCTAGGAAGTTCCGGTGCGGGCAAATCAACCCTGCTGGGGTTGTTGGCGGGGCTAGATCAGTCATCCGGCGGTGAGATTTGGCTAAACGACCAACCCCTAAGCCAGTTAGATGAAGAAGGACGAGCTTTGATGCGCCAGCAAGTAGGCTTCGTCTTCCAATCTTTTCAGCTATTAGAGCATTTAACCGCACTGGAAAACGTGATGTTACCGTTAGAGCTAGCCGGTGATCCTGATTATCACATCAAGGCAAAGCAGTGGTTGGAGCGGGTTGGTTTAGGGGCGCGTATCAAGCATTACCCACGACAACTGTCTGGAGGGGAGCAACAACGTGTGGCTATTGCCCGTGCCTTTGCCGGTGATCCTTTGGTGCTGTTTGCCGATGAACCAACAGGGAATTTAGATAGCGTGACAGGCCAATCTATTATTGATCTATTGTTTAATTTAAACCGAGATCAAGGTACGACACTTATTCTTGTCACCCATGATGTGACTTTAGCCCAGCACTGCCAGCGACGCTTAACCCTAAAAGATGGCTTGTTGCACGAAGACATCAGCACTAAGGCGGGGGTTTAATATGCCCTCTGCCGTATTGCCGACATCGGAACGAAAGTTACAAAAGCCAAAGCCCGTCAAACAATGGTCAATGGCCCTTAAACTGTTACTACGTGAGTGGCGCTCAGGGGATTTAAACCTTCTTTTTTCTGCACTGGTGCTGGCGGTTATGACCGTCGCGTTGACCGGCTTTATTGCCGATCGCTTGCAGCGTGGTATGGAGCAACAGGCCGCACAGTTAATGGGAGGCGATTTAGTTTTGCGCAGCTCTAGAGCCGTGGATGCTAGCTGGCTGACAGAGGCCGAAACCCAGGGGTTAAAAGCGGTTTCTAGCCTAGAATTTACCAGCATGGTTGCAGGGGATGAAGGTTTTCAGCTCTCTGCGGTAAAAGCGGTGGATAGCGGTTATCCCTTAAAAGGGGGATTGGAGTTAGAGCCGATCCTAGATCTGGAATCATCTGAGCTTAAATCAGCGTCTGTATCAACTGAGGGTGCATTACCGGCTTCGGGTGAGGTTTGGGTTGACCGGCGCTTGTTGAGCGCCTTAGATGCCCGTATCGGCAGTGATATTGAAATTGGTCGTGAGCTTTTTACTATCACTCGAATTATTAGCAAAGAGCCTGATCGCGGCGGCGGCTTTATGAGCTTTAACCCACGGGCATTAATCCATTTTTCTGATGTTGAAGCCACCGGTGTTATTCAACCCGGTAGCCGGGTGCGTTATCGCTATATGTTTGCTGGTGATATGACACAAGTTGATCATTTTAAAAACTGGCTGGAAGAGCGGTTAGAACCGTCTCACCGCCTACTGGATATTCGAGAGGATAGCCCCTCGGTCGGCTCCGCCCTAGATCGTGCCCAACGCTACCTACAGTTAGCCAGTATCGGTGCGGTGATACTATCAGGTGTCGCGGTGGCTATGGCGGCCAGTCGCTTTGCCCGTCGTCGGCAAGATACGGTTGCCGTTATGGCTAGCCTCGGCTTTGCAGCACCGGTTATGGGCGGTATTTATCTGCGCTTATTATTGGTATTGGGTTTTGTTGCCGCAACCGTTGGTGCACTACTGGGCTTTAGTTTACAGGCGCTTGGCATTCAAGCTGTTGCAGGCTTGGTTCCTATCGCATTACCTCCAGCGGGTTGGGAGCCTTGGGTTTTAGCCATAGGAACCGGCCTTTTGTTGTTGATCGGCTTTGCCAGCGCTCCCCTAAGGCAGCTAAGAAATGTTTCTCCTCTGCGGGTATTCCGTAGAGATCTTGAGATGACCACGCCCTCTTCTATGGTTGTTTATGGCTTGGCATTAATGGCCTTAGTGGTGATGATCTATTGGTACAGTTCTGATGCACGTCTCACTCTATGGCTGACCTTAGGTTTGGTCGCGGTGCTGGTGCTCTCAGCGGTATTAACCCTAGGATTATTTTATCTCCTGAAAAAGGTAGGGCCAGTATTGCCGATGCGGGCTAGATTAGCTGTACGCAGTTTGTACAGTCATAAACAGACCGCTTTACCACAGGTAATGGCCTTTGGTTTAGTGCTGATGGTGGTGGCGCTCGTGGCCCTGATTCGTAATGATTTATTGGCGAGTTGGCAGCAACAGTTACCGGAAAATGCCCCTAACTATTTTGCGATTAATATTCAGCCTTATGAACAAGTTGAGTTTACACAACGACTTGATAACGCCGGTATTCGTCACTCACCGTTGTACCCTATTGTCAGAGGGCGTTTGAGCGATATTAATGGCCTTCCGGCCCAGCAAGCGGTACCTAAAGACGCAAGGGAAGATAACGCACTACATCGAGAGCTAAACCTAACATGGCATGCTCAAATACCGGATGATAACCAAGTCATTGCGGGTCGTTGGTGGCCTGAGAATATTCAGCTTAAGGCTGATGATCCTGTACCGTTATCATTAGAAGCCGGTATGGCAGAACGCTTGAGTTTAGGATTAGGCGATACCCTAAGCTTTAATTTTACAGGTCAGGTGATTACCGGTGAAGTAACCAATATTCGTCAGGTAAACTGGGATAATTTTCAGCCCAATTTTTATGTGATTACGCCACCTGGGGTGCTTGAAAACATGCCGCAAACGCTGCTTGCTAGCTTCTTCTTACCGGAAGATCAGCGAGGCTTAGTGGCACAAATGGTTAAAGCTTTTCCTGCGGTGTCCCTGCTGGATATTGGCCAGATTTTAGACCAAGTCCGTCAGATTTTGCAGCAGGTGACGATGGCCATTGAAGTGATGCTTGGTTTTACCTTGCTTAGCGGCCTAGTGTTGTTGTTGGCCGCGGTCAAAAACAGCCTAGATGAACGTCTACGAGAAGGTGCTTTGTACCGTACTTTAGGAGCCTCTGGCCGTATGATTCGACGTATTCAATGTATTGAATTTATCATCTTAGGTATTGTCGCTGGAGTACTTGCGCTATTAGGTTCGGAATTAACCGCCTTTTTACTTTACCGAAATCTATTTGATCTCGATTATAGTCTCAGCTTTACTCATTGGTTGGTGCTGCCTTTATCTGGGGTGGTCATTATTACTGCTGCGGGTCTTTGGGGTACGCGTCATGTCGTAAGCCAGCCTCCGCTTCAGGTCTTACGTGCGGGATAGGTCATTATTATGCTAAAAAGGCTGGAGCCATTTTTGCATGATACGATTAAAATCGTAGCGAATAAAAAAATATAGGATACAACAACTCATGAGTGCTGAGGTTATTCCCCCTAAGTCAAAACCTTACTCTTCAGCTTATTCCGCTAAAGAAGAGGGTGAAGATCACCTTTCCGAGCCATTTGAGTCCGCTGAATTGGATGATAGTCGCTTTCCGGCAACGGGTGACGGTATTGAACATTCTATTTTGCCGTTTCGTGTTCACCCTCGCCGTGAAGAACTTTACAACGAGCTACACGCAAGACCTTTTCCTGTGGTGCAAACGCCAGCTCGTGTGTCACGGTTAGCGGTATTGATTCCAGAGCATGATCGCGCCCGCGAGTTTGCTCATTTGCAGAACCTCTGTCAGCGTTATGGCGTTAATATGCCCGCAGAGGATTGCAGCTTTTATCAGGCTGATTTTGGTAGCTTTCAGTTTCGCTGTGGGCGTCATATGGAGTTTGTCACCTATACTTTTATTCGTCCTGAAAGCAGCGATACCCCATTTTCTTCTACCGCATTAGAGCTTATTCCACAGGATTGGCTGCGCCAAATGCCGGGGGAGGTTGTGGCAGCGTTTCATATTGAAATGCTGCACTCCGATCAACCGGAGCTAAGCCGTGAGCAACTTAAAACCAGCTTTGAAGGTCAGCGTTTGGTTAGTGGTCGCTTGATGGATGGCGATGCCACTATTTGGAGCGCTTTCCGTTTACACGGTGATGGTTTTGGTCGTTTCCTGATTCATAATCATGGCTTAAATAACAACCAGACCGGCCGTTTACTGCAGCGGCTGGTTGAGATGGAAACCTATCGCTTGATGGCTCTATTGGCGCTGCCAGAGGCCCGTCGTTTGGGGCCGTCGTTGCAGGATGTTGACGCTGAACTTGCGATGATTATCGCCAATGCCGCCGATATAAAAGATCATGCCGATGAGCGCAAAATGCTGACGGATCTTTCTCAGTTAGCGGCGAAGGTTGAACGCTGGCGCACGAATACCAACTATCGGTTTTCAGCCATGCGCGCATACTACTCCTTGGTGATGAAGCGAATGGATGAGTTACGCGAACAGCGAGTAGAAAACTACTTCACCATTAGCTCTTTTTTGGAGCGTCGCTTAACGCCAGCATTTAATACCTGTGAATCGATCAGTGAGCGATTAGAAGATCTGGCTCGCCGTATCGAACGAGCCGGAGATCTATTGCAAACCCGAGTAGACTTGACCATTGAAGCGCAAAATCAAAGCTTGCTCTCGTCCATGGATCGACGGGGCAAACTGCAGATGCGATTGCAGGAAACCGTGGAAGGGCTATCAATCGCAGCGATTAGTTACTACATGGTTAGCCTAGTTAAAATTATGGTGGGAGCAGCTTACAGCGCGGGTTTACCTGTGGATAAAGACTTGATTACGGGTCTTTCCGTACCTGTTGTCGTTGCGCTTGTTTGGTGGCTGACCCATCGGGTGAAAAAAGCGATTATGAAGGCTAATGATTCTGACCCTGATATATAATATTTGAGAGGATGGTTTTGTATTCGAGGGATTGCCTTTTTATGGGATCCGGTTAAAGTTGAGGCCAACGGATACGTTGGCCTTTTTTCTACCCTGTTACCGGTGATTTCCATGACTGTACAAACGATAATTGAAACTAAATTAACTGAGCAACTTAAGCCTACACTGATAACGGTTGAAAACGACAGCCATAAGCATAGCCGAGGCGAAAACTCCCATTTTAACCTGACCCTAGTGTCGGAACAGTTTGCAGGCCTTCGCCCGGTACAACGACATCAAAAGGTTTATGGCCTGCTATCCGATGAGCTAACTAATGGCGTACACGCATTAGCGATTCACGCTTACACACCGGATGAGTGGCAAAGCCGTAGCGAGGACGTGCCTGCCTCACCTAATTGTTTAGGTGGCAGTAAGCATGATCTTTAACCTCTAGGTCATAAGACAGTTTGTTGATACATCCGGCCATGAGGCCTGTTATCCATCGATATTATGCGCGCTAATAATGCGGCGGTAACTCATGGGCCGGATCAAAATTTTCGATACCAGCGCCATCCTGATCTCCTCTCTCTTTTACTTCGGTATAAAGCTGACGTACCGCATCTTCTAATAACTTTATGCGTTTATCTTGCTCTGTGATTACGTTGTTCAGGGCTTCTATGGTATCGTCCTGAAAGGCGAGCTTAATTTCTAGCTCGTCGATTCTGTCTTCTGGCATGTTTTGATTCCTGACAAGGGTTAGGATTCGGGCACTTCAAGTGCCGAGGATGCTCTGTATAATAGAGCCGTGCAAAGTAGTAATAAAAGAAGTGTTTTATACCAGCCCTCTAGACGACGGCCTTGCTGGTTTTTACTTCTTTTATTGCTTTGAAGAACCTTGGGAAAACACTCCGTAAAGACTGGTATGAGTGTCAGTTCTTTGTTTTTAAAGTGATTTTAATAATAACTAAACGTTTATGAGAGAGTAAGTATGAGCAAAAATTCCTTTGTTCGTTGTGTGTTAATCAGTGTGGTTATGGCCGTAGTAGGGCCGTTTGTTCTGGATGTGGCGACACAGACCGAAGAGCAGGGATTGCTAGCTGCAAGGCATTATGTACCCGCAGCAATTGTATTTTTTCTGACCACTTTCTTAGGTACCGCTATTCTAAATTATCTAACTCCGCAGTTGGCAAATATTGCTAATGATGAGAATGATGATCGTGAAATGGGTACTGTAAAATGGTTTAACGTATCAAAAGGCTTTGGTTTTATTACCCGAGACTCCGGCGGAGATGTATTTGTTCACTTCCGTTCGATTCGAGGTACCGGCCATCGTTCTTTGGCTGAAGGCCAGCGTGTACGTTTCGCCATTATACAAAGTGATAAAGGTCTACAGGCTGAGGACGTTACGGTCATTAGCTAAAGATAGATTAGGCTCGAAAAAATATACCCGGATTTTCCGGGTATTTTTTTGTCTCAAGTCTTAGCAAAAGCACCTAGCTTTTAACGATAGAATCAACCTTTAACGGCAGAATTAATCCGGCCAGCTGATCTCACCTTCTCCGTTTTTGCTGATTTGCCACCAAAGATCCATTGCTTGATCCGGTTCCCAAGAACCGACAGAACACCGAATCGTTGTGTCAAAAAAAGCAAAGGCTGCACGGGCGCAGTCAATATCCGTTGCCCAGCCACTTTCAGGGCTGTCAAACCAAACACTCCAGTACTTGCCTGCAGCTTTTTCTACTACATGGATCGGTACTTCTATGCCATCAGCTTTTACGGCGAGATAAAGTAAGGTGCGCTTGTCGAGGCGTTTAGGTTCTGGTGTTGTGGAAAATAATTCTGCAAACCAGCTTTCGATGGTTTCAAGTTTTGGGTCTTGAATGTAGATCTCAATATCTGGAAAGGTTTCAGTTGTCATCGTTATCATCCGTCTTGGTTTCTGAAGGCTTGCGTTTTTTAACGTCGGAGCTCAGAAATCGATATATTCGAAAAGCACTTAGGCCAAGATAACCCAGCAAGCCCAGTGACGCACCTATTCCCATCGTAATTAAAGAGAGCAGAGCGACCAACTCTTGGCGTAATGGATCAAGGTGAGTTGCGCCCTCGGCCCACAGCAGCATACCGGCACCAACAAAAAAAATGATCGTGCCCACAGTAACCCGCTTAAGATTTAAGCGAGGGTCTTCGGCGAGCTTAATTAAGCGCTTTTTCACATCCATAATGCTCTATTGTCTTAGTAAAATATTCTGTGCGGCACTTATTTGGGTTCTGGGCTTCTCTCAGGGCTTAGCAACGTCTGCCTCAAGGCTTAGTAATGGTTTAATACCTTATTTTGCCAAAAGGTTGGTCAGAATACCTTGGTAAATACCTGTTAGCTTATTCAGATCATCCGCCAGAATATGCTCGTTTACCTTATGAATCGTGGCATTACAGGGGCCTAGCTCTACAACTTGTGTGCCGGTCGGAGCAATAAAGCGACCGTCAGAAGTACCACCTGATGTGGATAGCTCGGAGGTTATCCCCGTGGCTTCTAAAATAGCGGATCGACAGGCATCAACCAAGTCACCTTCTGGTGTTAAGAAAGGCAGGCCGTTTAATGTCCAATCTAGGTCATATTCCAGTTCGTATTTTGCAAAAATGCCTTCCACACGTTGTTTAATCTGATCAGCGGTTAGCTCGGTAGAAAAACGGAAGTTAAACACCACCCCTACATCACCGGGAATAACATTGGTTGCGCCGGTGCCACCGTTAATATTGGAAATTTGAAAGCTGGTCGCTGGGAAGTATTCATTGCCCGCATCCCAGTGCTCACAGGACAGTTCTGACAAGGCCGGTGCAACTTGGTGAATCGGATTACGGGCAAGATGAGGATAAGCCACATGGCCCTGAATACCTTTAACCGTCAGTTTAGCGCCCAAAGAACCTCGGCGACCATTTTTAATGGTGTCTCCGGTATGGTGTGTACTTGATGGCTCACCGACAATACACCAGGTCATTTTCTCGCCACGGGCCTCTAAGTGCTCAACCACTTTTACTGTACCGTTAACCGCAGGGCCTTCTTCATCGGAGGTGATTAGAAAAGCGATAGAGCCTTTATGGTTTGGGTGCTCGGCAACAAACGCCTCACAGGCCACCACCATAGAAGCAAGGCTGCCCTTCATATCTGCCGCTCCACGAGCATAAAGCATCCCTTTTTCATCGATGACAGGTTCAAAAGGCGGATGTTTCCACTTGGCTTCTGGCCCTGTAGGAACTACATCGGTATGGCCCGCAAAAGCTAATACTGGTGCTTCGGAGCCACGGCGAGCCCAGAAGTTGTCCACATGACCAAAGCGCAAAGGCTCTACGGTAAAGCCGATTGCTTTCAGGCGCTCTATCATCAAGGCCTGACAGCCCGCGTCATCTGGTGTTACTGAGCGGCGACTAAGAAGATCAAAGGCAAGCTGTAGCGTAGGGGTCAACGCTTCGGTTTGAGACATGAAAACGAGTTCCTGTAGTTGTCTATTCAAGTACGTCTATTCAAGTACGTCTGTTTAAGTACGATGTTGGGTTTGTCAAAAAGTCGGTGTTTAAATTAACGGGTGTCTGTTTAGCGTTGCAAAAAAGATATTCTTTGGGTGACTTAAATCAACGAATCATCATACCGGAAAGCGCTTTATTTGTAATGAGTCCCACCGTTGTAGCGTTGCTCTTTGATCACTTACCCCGCGAACTGCCCCATTGTTGTTTGTAGTGATCGAGATAAGACAAACAGTTCATCGCTGGCGCTCAAGGTTTGTTCGGCGGCGGCTAAGTTTTGCTCAACTTGAACAATCATTTCCCGCAGATGTTGCTCCGCAGTTTCGATCTTAGCGATCTGTTGATGGCTTAGATTTTCTACCTCGTTATTTTGTTGTTTCAAGCTAAGGATATCATGCTGAATGATTACAAAAACGTTACTAATTTCGGCGGATTGCCTTAGTTGAGCGCTTGTCGCGGTTTGAGTTGCCTGAATGCTGTCGGCAGCTTCCTTGGTATTACTTTGTAAGTTAGTGACCTGGGATTGAATCTGCTCGGTAGATTCCTGAGTTTTACTGGCTAAAGCTCTGACTTCGTCGGCGACAACGGCAAAGCCCTGTCCTTGCTCGCCTGCTCGGGCGGCTTCAATAGCGGCATTAAGTGCTAAAAGATTGGTTTGAGCGGCGATCTCGTTAATACTGCCCATGACATCGTTAATGGTTTGGCTGTCGTGGTTAAGCTGTTCGATATGGGCGGCAGTTGCGGTTACTTCATCAATTAAGTCCTGAGTTGCTTCTCGGTTATCTTGAGCTAATTGATTAATTGCTTCGGTTTTATCGCTGACAGCCTGCATCATGTGTTGTGAGTTTTCGATATGTTGTTGAACGCGTCCTGAGCTAGCACCTGTCTGCTCCAGTGAATCGTTCAGTTGTAATAATAACGCTTGTTGGCGTGAGGCAACTTGAAAGGTGGACTCCGCACTCTGTTTTAATTCTGCAGCGTTGTGATCCAGCTGGCTGGCTGCAGTAATCGTCTCATTCATGCTAATGGCGATTTTTGATACAAACCGATTAAAGGCATTTGCCATCTGTCCAAGTTCATCTTGGGATTGGCTGTGCAGACGTACGCTTAAATTGCTGTCGCCATTGGCTATTTCGTTAAGGTGTTGCACTAAACGGCTGATACGACTGACCACCCGATGGGATAGCCAATATAAGCTAGCGGTTAACAGTATTAAGAAAATAAATGCCAGTAATAGGCTATTGGCTTTATGACTGCTCACCCGCTGAGAAATTTCCGTATGGCTAAATGCTAAGGTCTCCGCTAATTTTTGTGCCGCCTGCTCTGATGCTAGATTTAATTGGCCAATTGCTCCATTTTGTTGATCAAGCCCGACCGTTTTTGATGTGCTTACAAAACTTAAGAAGCTTTTCTGATACTGATCAAGATCGTTAAAGAGAGAGGCTTTTAATGTCTCTGGTAATGTCTTTGATAATAATGTCTCGGGGAGCGCTTTCTGCGTGAGCTGCTGGCGAAGCTGTTGCTGAAACTGCACAACTTGAGCTTGGAACTTATCCACATATTTATTTTGTCCCCGTAGCATAAAATCTTTCTCATGACGGCGGAGCATCAGCATGGATGCGGTTAATGGTACGTTGTTAATATCATTAAGGCGGCTTTCAATACGATGAACCGCATCTCTTAATTGGCCATACATACCGGATGTTGGTGTGAGACCCAGAAGCGTTTTTTGCTGAACAAGCGTGATAAAAGCGGACTTATGGGCACGGTTCGCGATGATAGATTGCTCTAATAAGTTTAAGGATAAATCTTCAGCAGCAAAGTCGGATTTGATCTGGTGTAGCTGTCGATCAAGCTGTTCGCTTCGGGTTATAAGCGTTTGGGCAGCGGTTTTCTCGTTGTTATAAATAAAGGCTTGTTCCTGTTCTTTCAGCATTAAAAGTTGTGCTCGGCTATCCGCTAATGAGGTTTCGAGCCGATTAAAGGTTTCTAGCTGGCTCAATGAGAGGTACAGCAAGGCTAAGATTGAAGATAAGCCAATAATGCTTCCCGCTATAAGTAATGCAAAACGAAAACGAATCGTCATACCGCCATTTCTCCGTGGCATCTAAAGGATAGAACCCCTGTCTATAGCAGGTGACCATGACGTTTAGATGATAGATTTATGACTGATCAAAAAATAACCATAGGGCTTAGAGTAAGCGTTAGCAGTGCTATGGCAAGGTTATCTTCAGCTTATCCACAGGTGGATTCAGTGGAGTTGTGGATAGCTAGAAAGAAAGGGAAAAAGAAGTCAAAATAGACAAAAAACAAAGAAGCTAAAAAGAAAAGAAACTAAAAAGAAAAGGCAAAGAGATTAGAAAGAAAAAAGCGACCTTGCCTGTACCGGCAAGATCGCTTCTATCGGCTAAAGCGAAAAATGATTAGTTATTCGCGTGTAGTGCTTCGTTTAGTTCAATAGCCGTTTTGTTGGTTAGACACTCAACGGCACCGGTTTGTGAGTTACGACGGAACAGAAGGTCATCTTTGTTCGCTAAGTCACGGGCGCGGGCAACTTCGGCCAGCTCTCCGTTACCTTCCAGCACATTCACCTTAGAACCTGCGGTGATATACAGGCCGGCCTCAACAATACAGCGGTCTCCTAGGGGAATGCCGATACCTGCATTAGCGCCTAGCAAGCAATTTTCGCCAACAGAAATAATAATATTACCGCCACCGGACAGCGTCCCCATCGTTGAACAACCGCCGCCTAGGTCTGAGCCTTTACCAACCATAACGCCCGCAGAGATACGGCCTTCAATCATGCCTGGGCCTTCTGTACCTGCGTTAAAGTTAACAAAACCTTCATGCATGATGGTGGTGCCTTCGCCTAAATAAGCGCCTAGACGAACACGGGAGGTATCAGCAACACGGGTACCCGCCGGCACAACGTAATCTGTCATTTTAGGGAACTTATCAACACAGTCTACAGAGATCGTTTGACCCTTTAAGCGAGCCTGTAGCTGACGCTGGGGTAGTTCAGTCAGATCAATAGCACCTTCATTGGTCCACGCAACATTAGGCAGTAAGCCGAACATGCCGGTTAGATTCGTACCGTGAGGCTTAACCAAGCGATGGGACAGCAAGTGCAGCTTTAGATACACCTCGACCACAGATTTTGGGTCGATATCTTCTTCGATGAAGGTCGCAACCAAAGGACGTTGGCTATCGGACAGAGATGCGACTAGCGCAGCCTGCTCTGCTTCCCCTGCCGCTTGCAGCGCCGTGGCCAGTGCAGCGGTTTTATCACCGGTAAACGTAACGGCTTGATTACCGCCTTGATAACCTAAAATGTCTGTAATCGCTTCGATTAGGCTAGGTGCTGGATTAAGCAAGGGTTGAGCGTAAAACACTTCCAGCCATTCGCCTTTGCTGTTTTGAGTACCAACGCCAAAGCCAAAGCTGAAAAAAGGTGATGCAGTCATGTTAACTCCCGAAGAGGACGAGACAGCAGGGCTGCCTTAGAATAAAGAGTTGAAATAAAAATACTAAAAATCAAACCATTAAAGATTAAAGAACACTTGATAATCTGTGTCTTTAAATCCTGTCTTAAATTGACCATCTTTTGCCAGAACCGGACGACGAACCAATGTGGGCGCTTCCATCATCAACGCAATCGCTTTTTCCTGATTCAGATCCGCTTTCTGTTCATCGCTAAGGGCTCGCCAGCTGGTACTGCGTTTGTTCAATACGGTTTCCCAGCCTAGGGCGTGACACCATTGTTCAAGATTCTGTTGGCTTAGACCTTCTTTTCGAAAATCATGAAATTGATAATCCAGCTGATGATTGTCTAACCACTTACGGGCTTTTTTTACCGTATCGCAGTTAGGTATACCGTATAGTGTCAGGGGCATGGGTGGTCTTGGCCTATGTTATGAAATATGAATTAAGTTAAATCTTGAATTGAATATCAATTAAATTGTATCCACAAAACGACGGATACGCTGGGCTGCCTCAACACATTCGTCTGTGGTTGCAACCAGCGCCATGCGCACACGATTTTTACCCGGATTTAAACCGTTAATTGTACGGGAAAGGTAGCTGCCCGGTAGTACGGTGACATTTTGCTGAGCAAACAACTGCTGGGCAAATAGCTCTTCATCAATCGGTGTTTCTGGCCAAAGGTAGAAACTGGCTTCCGGCTGTTCAAAGTTCAGTACGGGTTTCAGTATTTCGCCGACACGCTCAAATTTCTCTGCGTAAATAGCACGGTTTGCGATGGTGTGGTCTTCATCATTCCACGCTTCAATGCTGGCTAGCTGATGCTGTACCGGCATGGATGATCCGTGGTAGGTACGGAATAGCAGAAATTTTTGCATCAATTCTGCTTCGCCAGCGATAAAGCCTGAGCGTAAACCAGGCAAGTTGGAGCGTTTCGATAAACTATGAAACACCACACAGTTTTTGTAATCATCACGCCCTAACTCGGCACAGGCCTGTAGTAAGCCGGGTGGTGGCGTTTGTTCATCAAAATAGATTTCGGAATAGCACTCATCGGAGGCGATCACAAAATCGTACTGATCGGATAATGCGATCAGTTTTTTCAATACCTCAAGACTCATCACTGCGCCCGTTGGATTGCCTGGGGTGCAAAGAAACAGTAATTGAGTATTTTGCCAAACATCTTCCGGTACGGCATCAAAATCAGGAATAAACCCATTTTCCGCTAAGCACGGCATAAAGTAAGGCTCGGCACCGGCTAGATAAGCCGCGCCTTCATAAATTTGATAGAAAGGGTTTGGCGAGGCGACTAAGGCTCCAGGCTTGCGCGCCACTAACGCCTGAGTAAAGGCAAAAATAGCTTCGCGGGTGCCGTTAACAGGCAAAACATGATCTTCTGCCGTTAGTGTCTCGGGCTTAAGAATAAAGCGGCGTTGGCACCAGTGTGCAATCGCTTCTCGCAGCTCTGGCAGACCCTTGGTGCTTGGGTAGTTGCTGATGCGGTTTAAGTTATGACGCAGGCTATTGAGTACAAATTCAGGTGCAGGGTGTCGTGGCTCACCAATAGAGAGTGCAATAGGCTCCAAATTTTGTGGCGGTGTTACCTGAGCTTTCAGAGCGGTCAGCTTTTCGAAAGGGTAGGGCTGTAATCGGTTCAGATCTGGGTTCATACCGGCTTCCGTCATCAGGGTATTTATTGGGTCGATCATAGGGTATTTATTAAGACGACTATTATAGTCAAGGGCTTATGGGGGAACAAACCCGTAACTCTTTTTATATATAAAATCTCTTGGTTTATTAGAAAGTCAGACTCTTTGGCGCTAACTTTATTTTGTTTGGTTTAGACTTTGGTTAGAGCGGATGTCGTGTAAAAAAAGCGATCCGAAGATCGCTTTTGGGGTTCACCTGCTCTGCAAGATCTCTGCTTCGATCAGCCAAGCATTACGTGGCAATAATCAATAACCGTTAGTGACCTGTTCGTCAAGATCGTGGCAGATACGGCTGCGTAATTTTTCGCACACCTGAGGATCTCCGATAGGGCCAAGGTTTTGATCGGTGATAACGAAAATATCTTCAACACGCTCGCCTAGGGTGACAATCTTGGCGGTCAGCAGATTGATATCCATTTCCACAAAGATCCGGCCAATTCGGGCTAAAAGTCCCGGGCGATCTGGTGTGATCACTTCTAATAGCGTGCGCTGGCTAACAGGGTCGTTACTGATGATGACCTGCGTTGGCATGGTAAAATGCTTTAGCTGGCGCGGGGTACGTCGTTGAACAATATCGTTGTAATCTGCAGGGTCATCAAGCTCTTCGATCAATACTTGTTTGATCTCTTCGATACGGGCAATGTCGCGAATCGGCTCGTCATTACTCTCTAATACGATATAGGTATCTAAGCTGTAGCCATTGCTTGAGGTACTGATACGGGAATCGTGGATATTTAGTCCAAGTTGTTCCATGGCGGCAACGGTTGCTGCGAAAAGATGGTTTTGCTCTTTGGTGTAAATAAACACCTTGGTGCCGCCAACTTGTTCAACCTTATTGGGGTTGGTGACCAGTACCAGAGGCATATCAGGTTCTTTATGTTTAAGAATCTGTTCTGTTTGAAATGCAATTTCACGGGCGCTATCTTGCAGGAAGTACTCTTCTCCCAGCATGTTCCATAGCGGCCAGATACGGGTTTCTTCAAGCCCCCATTTTTTCAGATAGACAAGAGCATCCTGCTGGGTTTCATCAATCCACTCTTTACGATCAACAGGGTTTTCCAAGCCTCGGCGAAGCGCTCGTTTACTCTCTACATAAAGCTGTTGTAGCAGTGTGGCACGCCAGCTATTCCAGAGACTTGGGTTGGTGGCGTTGATATCGGCAACGGTCAAAATGTAGAGATAATTAAGGCGTGATTCATCCCGCACCGTCATGACAAATTCTTGAATCACCTCAGGGTCGGAGATGTCTTTTTTCTGAGCGGTCATCGACATCAGCAGGTGATGCTCTACCAGCCAGCTAACGAGACGGGCATCGTGCTTACTAATATGATGTCGTTCGCAGAATAGGAGCACATCTTTTGCGCCTAGCTCTGAGTGGTTGCCACCACGACCTTTACCTATATCGTGGTAAAGTCCCGCGATATAAGCCAGCTCACGTTTAGGTAAGCGAAGGAATATCTGGGAGGCAAACGGAAACTCTTTGCGGGCTTCCTCCTTTTGGAAGCAATGCATAAATTTCAGCAGTAGCAGAGTATGGGCATCTACGGTGTAAATATGAAAGAGGTCGTGCTGCATTAGGCCGATGGCGTAGCCGAATTCAGGTAGGTATTTGCCCAAAATGCCGTAACGGCTCATACGGCGCAGTTGCCGTGCTACATTGCCGGGACTGCGTAGTAGCTCCATAAAGAGTGATGAATGACGAATATCTTGTCGGAAGCTTTCATCAATCAGGTGGCGATTGTCTCGCAGTAGGCGAATGGTCGATGCTCGAACGCTTTCAATTTGAGGGTTTTGCGCCATTAATAGGAAAATTTCCAATAGGGCAAAAGGATTATTCTCAAAGACGCGGCTGTGAGTCGCTTCTATTTTATGATTAACGATCTGGAAACGTTTGTTGAGTATCTCAATTTTGGCTTCGTGACGAGATTGTAAAATAGCATCATCAAAGTGCTGCAACAGTACGTCATTCAATTCGGTCAAAGACATAACGACTCGATAATAGCGGCGCATAAATTGCTCAACCGCTAGACGTTCATCGTTATCGGCATAGCCAAATAACTCGGCAAGGGTGCGCTGATGGTCAAATAACAGGCGGTCTTCAGCGCGCTTGGCGGTCATATGAAGGGCATAGCGCACTTGCCAGAGAAATGCTTGGCCCTGTTCCATAATACGTACTTCAGATTCGGTTAAAAAACCTTCGCGCATTAAGCCTTCAAGGGTATGCGTACCAAAGTGTCGCTTGGCAACCCAGCCGATCATCTGAATATCCCTTAAACCACCGGGAGAAGACTTAATGTTGGGTTCAAGATTGTATTCATTGTTGTTGTATTTGTAGTGACGCTTGATCTGTTCCTGCCATTTCGCTTCGAAAAACTCGCTGTTGCTCCACATATGATCGGTGCCCAAGCGCTCAACCATCTCTTCTCGAAGGTTATCGGGGCCAACAATGGTGCGATTTTCCAGTAAATTTGTTGCTACGGTAATATCGGCTTTAGCTTCTCGTTCACAATCGGAAAGTGAGCGAACACTGTGGCCAATATCCAGACTAATATCCCACATAAAGGTGATAAGCCGTTCGAGGCTATCTCGGTAAGGGGTATCGTCATCGTTGCGAAGCAGAATGAGCAGATCAATATCGGAATGGGGGTGTAGCTCACCGCGACCGTATCCACCAACGGCTAACAGACTGATATTGTTATCCGGCCATTCGAATTGCTCCCATACCACGCTAAGAAGTTGGTCAATAAACCAAGCGCGACCATGGACGAGGTCGCGGATATCAGCGCCCTCTAAAAAGCGCTGGTCCAGCTTATCCTGAACACTCTTGATGGTCTGTTTAAAAAGGCTAATGGAAGAAGATTTAGCCTTTGCCAGTTGCTGTCTAAAAGCGTGTTTATTAAACAGCGACGGATCAGGTTCAAACTCATAGGGTGTCAGAGGCATGGGGATATCCGTTTGTTACAGATCAGTTTCTTCTTTTCTCAGTGTTAGAATCTCACAACCATCCTTGGTAATCAAAATGGTGTGTTCATACTGAGCTGATAAGCTGCGATCTTTTGTGACGACAGTCCAATCGTCTTTTAAAGTTTTGCTGTGGCGCTTACCGGCGTTGACCATAGGTTCAATCGTTAGTGTCATACCTTCTTGAAGCACCATGCCCGTTCCTGCTTTGCCATAGTGTACAACTTGTGGGTCTTCATGGAAGCCTTTGCCAATACCGTGACCACAGTATTCACGCACAATCGAAAAGCCACTGGCTTCAGCATGCTTTTGAATGATTTCACCAATATCACCTAAAGTCGTACCCGCGCGAACAATACGAAGTGCTTTATATAAGCATTCTTGGGTGACTTGGCACAGGCGGCGCGCCTGAATCTTTGCTTCGCCAATAATGAACATTTTACTGGTATCGCCATGATAGCCGTCTTTGATCACGGTGATATCAATATTCACGATATCACCGTTTTTCAGAATCTTGCTTTCACTTGGAATGCCGTGACAGATCACATGGTTGACCGAGGTACAGATTGATTTTGGAAAACCATGATAATTTAAAGGGGCAGGAATCGTCTCTTGAACATTCACCATGTAGTCATGACAGATACGGTTAAGTTCTTCCGTGCTAACACCTGCTTTAACATACGGCTCTATCATTTCTAAGACTTCAGCCGCTAAGCGACCAGCTACGCGCATTTTTTCAATTTCTTCGGGTGTTTTAATAATTACAGTCATATCAAGTCTATCTTTCGCCGTCGGTTCGAATAAATGAAAATTCGAATAAAATAATATAGGTTCGAGCTAAGTACGTAAAAAGAATTGAACGAAACACGCCAAGGCCCAAACTTAGTAAATAAAGATTCGAATAAATTAAGATATGGAAATGGTAACGCTTATTGCTTTGCGGTGGGAGAGCATTTGCAGGATAAATTGAATCAATTGACTCTTTTTGTCGGAAATAACCAGAAATCGATTCCCTTCGTATTTTTGATGCCGGTATAACAAGGGAAAAAGCCTCCATAAAGACGGGTTTTCTTTATATTGTGCTGAATATGTGGTATAAAGCCGCGCGCTTGTACGTAAACTGTGGGTGAAGACTTTAGATGTAGGGTAATGGTGTTAATCGTTTCCGCATCTGTCGTATCTTGCATTTGGGTATAACGCACTCATTTAAATCAAAAACGACACACACACACCGGCACGTAGTTCTGGGTGCTCTGGCTAAAAGATTTAGAGCCAATTAAGGCGCTAGAATCAACTTGTCAGGGTTGGATTATGGGGTGTGTGGAGGTTTAACCCTAAATTCTCTAGGAGTCAAAATGTCTCAAGTTTCTATGCGTGATCTGCTTAAAGCAGGTGCTCACTTCGGTCACCAGACCCGTTATTGGAACCCTAAAATGTCTAAGTACATTTTCGGCTCTCGTAACAAAATCCATATCATCAACCTGGAGCACACTGTTCCTGCGCTGAATGATGCTCTGTCTTTTGTTGAGAAGCTAGCTTCTGGCAAAAACAAGGTTCTGTTCGTTGGTACTAAACGTGCTGCGAGCAAAGTGGTTAAAGAAGAAGCTGCACGCGCTGGCATGCCATACGTTAACCACCGTTGGTTAGGTGGTATGCTGACTAACTACAAGACTATTCGTCAGTCTATCCGTCGTTTCCGTGATCTGGAATCTATGCAGAATGATGGTACGTTCGACAAGCTGAACAAAAAAGAAGTGCTGATGAACCAGCGCGAAATGGCGAAGCTTGAACGTTCTATTGGCGGTATTAAAGATATGGGTGGTCTACCGGACGCTCTGTTTGTTATCGACGTTGACCACGAGCGTATCGCGATTAACGAAGCAAACAAGTTGGGTATTCCTGTTATCGGTATCGTTGATACTAACAGCAACCCAGACGGTGTTGACTACGTTGTTCCTGGTAACGACGATGCGATCCGTGCCATTCAGATTTATGCACAGGGTGTTGCTAACGCTTGCCTGAAAGGCAAAGAAGGCGGCGCTGTTGAAAGCGAAGTCGCAGAAGTTAGCGAAGCGCCTGCAGAGTAATTAGCTGTTGACGCCAGTTGTACTGGCTATGTCATACGCTGCTGTTAGTTTCAATAGCAGCGACAGTTAACTCTGCAAAGGGGGCGTAAGCCCCCTTTTGCAATTCCGGTTTTTCATATCAGATCAAGAGGATATTCGTCATGGCTGCAATTAGCGCAACTATGGTAAAAGAGCTGCGAGACCGTACCGGTCTAGGCATGCTGGAGTGTAAAAAAGCTCTTAAAGAAACAGACGGTGACATCGATCTGGCGATTGAGAACATGCGTAAGTCTGGTGGCATGAAGGCGGCTAAGAAAGCAAGTCGTGTTGCTGCTGAAGGCGCTGTTGCCACTAAAGTAGCTGAAGATGGTAGCTATGGTATCGTCATTGAAGTTAACTCCGAGACTGACTTTGCTGCTCGTGATGATAACTTCAAAGGTTTTGTTGAAACTGTTGCCGCTAAAGTTTTCGAAACTAAAGAAACTGATATCGCAGCGCTTATGGCTGGCGATCTAGAAGCAGCGCGTGAAGCACTGGTTCAGAAGATTGGCGAAAACATCTCTGTACGTCGTGCAGCCGTTGTTAATGCTGATGGCGGTATTGTTGGTGAGTACGTGCACGGTGGCCGTATCGGCGTTCTGTCTGTACTGACCGCAGGTAGCTCTGAAGTTGCTAAAGACGTTGCTATGCATACTGCTGCTGTTAATCCGCGCGTTGCACGCCCGGAAGACATGCCTGCTGAAGAGCTGCAGAAAGAAAAAGAAATCATCATGGCCCAGCCTGATATGGCAAGCAAGCCAGATGAGATCAAAGAAAAAATGTCGGTTGGCCGTGTGAAGAAATTCCTGGCTGAAAACAGCTTAGTTGAGCAGGCTTTTGTTAAGGACCCTTCTCAAACTGTTGGTGCTTATGTTAAAGCCAACGGCGGCGAAGTTGTTTCTTTTACTCGCTTTGAAGTGGGTGAAGGTATTGAGAAAGTTGAAGAAGACTTTGCAGAGGAAGTGCGTAAGCAGTTGGCTTAATTCGCATTTTTGATGTATGACAATGGCGTGTGTAGCGAAAGTTGCACGCGCCATTGTGCGATCTGCCCCCTCGTTTTTACGCCCTGTATTTATAGACCATGCTTGCCGGAGACTGCCCAGATGTCTGTCAATGAGAAACCATCCCAATACAAACGTATTCTTTTAAAGCTTAGTGGCGAAGCCTTAATGGGCGAGCAAAACTTCGGTATTGACCCTGCGGTGTTAAACCGTATGGCGTTGGAAATTGGCCAGCTCGTCGGTATTGGCGTACAGATCGGCTTGGTTATTGGCGGCGGTAACCTATTCCGTGGTGCGGCACTGAGCCAAGCAGGCTTGGATCGTGTGACAGGTGATCACATGGGGATGTTGGCAACGGTCATGAATGGTTTGGCAATGCGTGATGCTTTAGAACGTGCCAATATCCGTACCCGTGTGATGTCTGCGATTCCAATGAGTGGTGTTGTTGAACACTACGATCGCCGTTCAGCTATCCGTTATCTGAATACCGGAGATGTGGTAATCTTTAGTGCCGGAACCGGTAACCCGTTCTTTACCACAGACTCTGCTGCCTGTTTACGTGGTATTGAAGTTGATGCCAACGTGGTGATTAAAGCAACGAAGGTTGACGGGGTTTATGATAAAGATCCGGTAAAATACTCTGATGCGGTAAAATACGACCACCTGGATTATGACAGTGTACTTGAGCAGAAGCTTGAAGTGATGGATTCAACGGCTATCTGCTTGGTGCGAGACCACAGTATGCCGGTCAGAGTATTTGATATGAATAAGCCCGGTGCACTGCTCAACCTAGTGGTTGGCGGTGACGAAGGAACACTAATCGACTGAGGAAACTTCCGTGATCAACGAAATTAAGACTGACGCAGAACAGCGGATGAAGAAAAGCCTAGAGTCTATGACGACTGCTTTTGCTAAAATCCGTACTGGCCGTGCCCACCCAAGTATTCTTGATGGCGTATCGGTTGATTATTATGGTACGCCAACGCCTTTAAACCAAGTCGCTAACGTCAACGTTGAAGATGCTCGTACCCTAAGCATTCAACCTTGGGAGCGTTCTATGATTCAGGCGATTGAAAAAGCGATTATGGTTTCTGATTTAGGGCTAAACCCAAGCACATCAGGTACTGTGATTCGTGTGCCGATGCCTGCGTTGACAGAAGAAACCCGTAAGAACTTTATTCGCCAGGCTCGCGCTGAAGCAGAAAACGGTAAAGTTGCGATTCGTAATATCCGTCGTGATGCCAATGGCTCTTTTAAAGATCTTCTGAAAGAGAAAGAGATCACAGAAGATGAAGAGCGTCGTGCAGAAGAGGATATTCAGAAGCTAACAGACAAATATGTTGCTGAAGCAGATGTCTTGCTAGCGGCTAAAGAAAAAGACCTGATGCAGGTCTGATCTTCCCTCGCACCCGCCGTTCAGGCGGGTGCCACTGCGTTGCCTATTCATGGATTCTAAAAAGCAAAGAAATATCCCTCGCCATATCGCCATCATTATGGATGGTAATAATCGTTGGGCTAAAAAACGTTTTCTGCCTGGAATTGCAGGTCATAAAGCGGGAGCTGACGCTGTGCGCTCGGTTATTCGTGGTTGTGTTGATCAAGGGGTGGATGTTCTGACGCTATTTGCCTTCAGCAGTGAGAACTGGCAGCGGCCTCAGAAAGAAGTTAACGCCTTGATGGAGCTGTTTCTGCTTTCACTGCGCCGCGAAGTGAAAAAGCTGCATAAGTACAATATTCGGTTGCGTATTATTGGTGATAAAGCTGGTTTTTCTGCAGAAATTCAGAGAGCGATTGATGATGCTGAATCTCTGACGGCCAGTAATGATGGTTTACAGCTGAATATTGCCGCCAATTATGGTGGTCGTTGGGATATTGTTAATACTGCCAAAATTTTGGCACAAAAAGTGGCTGATGGTGCTTTAAAACCTGAAGACATTAGCGAAAATTTGTTTGATCAAACGATCTCGCTAGGAGATTTACCTGCCCCTGATTTATGTATCCGCACGGCAGGCGAGCAGCGCATTAGTAATTATCTATTGTGGCAATTTGCCTATAGCGAGTTTTACTACAGCCCGCTACTGTGGCCTGATTTTAGAGAAAAAGCATTGGCTGAAGCTATTGATGATTTTGGTTGTCGTCAGAGGCGCTTTGGTAAAACTAGCGAACAAGTAGAAGGAAAGGCCGATGCTTAAACAGCGAATCCTAACGGCATTGATTATTGCGCCCTTGGCGCTTTGGGGGCTATTTGGCCTCTCTGCTGATTATTATGTGTTATTTGTTTCAGCCATCGTACTTGTTGGCGGTTGGGAGTGGGCAAATCTATCCGGTGTCTCGGTATCGAGGCGTTTAATCTACCCGATCGTGATGGCGCTTGTATTATTAGGTTTAGATTACGTTCGTTCACCTGATATTGATTTGGCTATTCTTTATGGCGCTGCGGTGGCATGGTTGGCAGCATTCTGGTTTGTTATTCAGTACCCTAAAAATGCGATCTGGACATCTGTCCCCGCCCGTTTAGTGATTGGTTTTATTGTGCTGATACCTTGCTGGATCGGTTTTGTAGAGCTAAGAACTAATCTTTGGTTTGGCAAAGAGGCGTTACTGTATATTCTGCTATTGGTGTGGTGTGCCGATATTGGTGCTTACTTTGCGGGTCGTCGTTTTGGCAAAGCAAAGCTTGCTCCTAAAGTTAGCCCTGGAAAATCTTGGGCAGGCGTTTATGGTGGTCTTGTGGCAACGACGGTACTGGCGATTGCTTGCTCTTTCTATTGGGGCTTGAACAATAGTGATCGTATTACGCTATTGTTGATAACGCTAATGGTGACGGCTGTTTCTGTTCTGGGTGATCTGTTTGAAAGCATGGTTAAGCGTCATCGGGGTATCAAGGATAGTAGTCAGTTATTGCCTGGGCACGGAGGGGTTATGGATCGCATCGATAGCTTAACCGCAGCGGTTCCCCTATTTGTGTTAAGCCTTAAATTAACTGGGTTATATTTATGAGCGCGTCGCAGAATATTACACTTTTAGGTGCCACAGGCTCTATCGGTGGAAGTACCTTAGATATTTTGTCACGACATCCAGATCGCTATCGGTTATTTGCAGTGTCTGGTTATCGCAGAATGAAAGCGCTGGCGGAAATTTGCCATACCTTTCAGCCGGTTTATGCGGTGGTGCCGGATGATTCTGCCGCCGAGCACCTGAGAAGTCAGATTTCAGAACTGAAAACGGAAGTTCTTGTTGGCGAGGACGCTCTAGAACGTGTTGCTGAAGCGCCAGAGGCTGATATTGTTGTTGCTGCAATTGTTGGTGCGGCGGGTTTACTGCCTGCACTAGCGGCAGTAAAAGCGGGCAAACGTATTCTGCTGGCAAATAAAGAAGCTTTAGTGATGTCTGGTCAGTTGTTTATGGATCAGGTGAAACGCTCTGGCGCGGAATTACTGCCCATTGATAGTGAGCATAATGCGATCTTTCAATGTTTGCCTGCACAGGGTACTCATTTTGATGACCAGTCTCTGCCAAGCTCTGGGGTTCGTCAGATTTTGTTAACCGCATCAGGCGGCCCTTTTCGTGGGTTTTCGGTGGATCAACTTGTAGGTGTTACGCCAGAGCAAGCGGTGGCGCACCCTAACTGGTCCATGGGCCAGAAAATATCCGTAGACTCAGCCACCTTGATGAATAAGGGCTTGGAGCTTATTGAGGCCTGCTGGCTGTTTTCTGTGCAGCCAGATGCGATTCAAGTTGTCGTGCATCCTGAGAGTATTGTTCATTCTATGGTGTCCTATAACGATGGCTCCGTGATGGCCCAGTTGGGCAATCCTGATATGCGTACACCCATTGCTTACGGTTTGGCGTGGCCTGAGCGCATTGATGCTGGCGTTAAATCTCTAGATTTATTCCAAGTGGCACAGCTGAATTTTGAGCAGGCTGATGAGGTGGCATTTCCCTGTCTTGCCCTAGCACGGCAGGCCTTTATTTTGGGCGGAACGGCTCCGGCTATTTTGAATGCCGCCAATGAAGTGGCCGTTGAGGCCTTCTTAGCTAATCATATTAATTTTGAACAGATTCCTGAAATGTGCCGATATGCACTTGATCATATTTCGGTTGAAAATGCGGATTCATTAGAGGCTATTCTCGCCTGTGATCAAAAGACTCGGACAATATGTCGGTCTCATCTTGAACATTTGTCGATGCATCGCGTCAAAGCGCAATAAAGTTTTTCGGAGAGCGTGAATGGGTGTTCTGCATACGGTTTTAGCCTTGATCGTGACCTTGGGTATTTTGGTCACGGTACATGAGTACGGCCATTTCTGGGTAGCACGGCGCTGTGGCGTCAAGGTACTACGGTTTTCAGTAGGTTTTGGTAAACCGATTTATAGATGGAAAGATAAGCTTAATACTGAGTATGTTATCGCTTGGATTCCCCTTGGCGGCTATGTCAGTATGCTTGATGAGCGAGAAGGTGATGTTGCTGAGCAAGAGCGGCCTTTTGCTTTTAATCAACAGTCGGTTTGGAAGCGTATCGCTATTGTAGCGGCGGGACCTATCGCTAACTTTGTGCTCGCCATTGCGACTTATTGGGTGTTATTTGTATCGGGTACATCGGTATTGGCTCCTGTGGTGGGAGCTGTACAGCCTAGCTCACCGGCCTATCAAGCCGGTATTCAGCCGCAGACAGAGCTGATTGCGGTTAACGGTTCCCCAGTTCGCAGCTGGCAAGAGGTTGGCTTGGCACTACTGAGTCATGTTGGTGATAGTGGTTCCATTGAAGTGACCACCCAAGAGTGGCAAGGTTATCGACAAGAGCAGCACCGCATTGAAGTAGACCGTTGGCTGTCAGGCCAAAAAGAACCAAATCCTATTGCTGCGCTGGGTATTACGCCTTTTTCACCGGAAATTCCTGCTTTACTTGGGCGAGTGCTACCTGATGGCGCGGCAGAGGCTGCGGGCTTAAAATCCGGTGATCAAATTTTGCAGGCGGATGAGGTAACGGTTAAAAACTGGAGCCATTGGGTTGAGTTAATACAAAGCTCACCGGCCAAGAGTTTGACCTTGATTATTGAGCGTGATGGTCAGAGTCAGTCACTGGTGATAACGCCTCGTAAGCGTGTACTGGATGATGGCCGAGAGATAGGTTATATCGGTGCTGCAGCGAAGCCTGGTGAGTGGCCAGAGGGTATGCTGCGTGAGGTTGAATATGGTGTGTTGGAATCTGGCGTTCAGGCCACCGTTAAGACATTGGATATGATAGGCTTAACACTTGATTCTATTCGAAAAATGGTTATCGGCTTAATCTCTGTTGATAATCTTAGCGGCCCGATTACTATTGCTCAAGTTGCCAGTGATTCTGCCAAAGGTGGTTTGGAGAGTTTTCTTGGCTTTTTGGCCTATATCAGCATTAGCCTTGGGGTTTTGAATTTATTACCTATCCCTGTGCTTGATGGTGGCCATTTGCTGTTTTATTTCATCGAAGCAATTACCGGTCGTCCTGTCCCTGAAAAGGCGCAACAGCTCGGGTTGCGTATTGGCATGATGTTACTGGCAAGCTTGATGATAATCGCGTTTTACAATGACTTAATGCGCCTTTAGAAGGTCGTTTGAATATTGCACCTGTGCATAGTGGGATTTTATGATCAACCGGATTAAACAATTTTTGACACCTGTGCGGCTTGTTATAGGTTTGTCTGTGCTCTTTATAGGCTTGTCTGTACCCCAGGCTCACGCTGCTCAATATGTGTTTGATGACCTTCGGGTTGAGGGCTTGCAGCGAGTCTCTGCTGCTCGGGTGTTTAGTGCTTTTCCCGTAGAGCTTCGCCAGCAAGTGAGTAGCGATGATCTACTCCAAGCTAGTAAAACACTATTTAAAACAGGCCTTTTTGATGACGTGCGTCTTGAGAAGGATGGGTCTTTATTGATTGTGGTGGTGAAAGAGCGCCCCGCCATTGATAAAATCAATATTACTGGTAACGACAAGATTAAAACTGAGCAGCTTGAAGAAGGGCTTGCTCAATCGGGGTTAAAAGCAGGCCAGATTTTACAGCGCGTAACCCTTGAGAATGTTGAGCTAGAGCTGGAGCGCATGTATCACGGCTTAGGCCGATATAGTGCCAATATTAAGACTGAGGTTGAATCGGTTGGAGAAAGCCGAATTAACCTAAATGTAAAAATTCAAGAAGGTGATGTGGCAACGATCCGCCATATTAACTTTACGGGAAATGATCGCTTTGATAATGAAACACTGGCGAAACGTTTCGAGCTAGAAGCCAAATCCCACTGGTCACTTTTTTCTTCTGCATCACAGTATTCACGGCCTAAACTACAAGGCGATATTGAACGTCTGCGTAATTGGTATCTTGACCGTGGCTATCTTAAGTTTAATGTCGATTCAACTCAGGTATCTGTTAGCCCTGACCGGTTGGATGTTTATATCACGGTCAATGTGACGGAAGGCGATGCTTACAGCATTCGAGAAATCAAACTCAGTGGCGACCTTATTGTTGATGCTGAAGAAATTCTTGAGCTTATCGAATTGGCCCCGGGCGATGTATTCTCTCGAACCAAAATGGTCAATACGACCGAGGCGATTCGCAAGCGCCTTGGGGAAGAAGGCTTCACGTTTGCCAATGTTAATGCGGTACCAGAACTGCACGATGACCAAACCGTAACGCTGACGCTGATGGTTGCGCCGGGTAAACGTACCTATGTGCGTCGTATTAATTTCTCCGGCAATGTGACAACCAAAGATGAAGTTTTGCGTCGTGAAATTACTCAGATGGAGGGCGGTGCAGCCTCTACGGATGAGATTAAGAACTCTAAAACCCGCCTAGAACGCTTGGGATATTTCAAGTCGGTACAAGTTGATACCCCGCGTCCGCCGGGCTTGGATAATCAGATCGATGTTAACTACACAGTTGAAGAGCAACCTTCGGGTAGCTTAAGTGCCTCGGTTGGCTATTCACAAGATAGCGGTATTATCTTTGGTGTGGGCGTAAAGCAGTCTAACTTTTTAGGTTCAGGTACTAATGTTGGCTTTAATGTAAGCCGAAGCGATACGATCCAAAAATTAGATTTTTCTATCTTTGATCCTTACTACACCCTGGACGGTGTTAGTCGAGGTATTAATGTGTTCTATCAAGAGAGTAACTTAGAAGATTCTGATATTAATGGTTTTGCCACGGACTCTTACGGGGCTAAGGTGAGCTTTGGCTACCCTATCACCGATACGGCTCGCTTAGGATTTACCTTAGGAGCTGATAACACCAGAGTGTATACCGGCTCTGATCCTGTAGAAGAAGTTATTGCCTTTATTAGCGACGAAGGTGACAACCATACAGCCTTTAAAGTGGGTGGCTATATTACAGATAACCAGCTCAACCGTGGTGTGTTGGCGACAGCTGGGAGTTATAACAAGCTTTCTGCAGAAGTTGCTGTACCGGGTAGTGATATGACCTTCTTTACCCTAGAGTATAAAAACCGCTACCTTTTGGCGCTTAACGATGACTACAGCGTGAAGTTTCATACTGATGTTGGCTATGCTGATGGTTATGGTAGCAGTAGCTTGCTACCCTTCTACGAGCATTACTTTGCCGGTGGCCTAGGTTCAGTAAGGGGTTATCGTGGTAGTTCGCTTGGACCAAAAAGTACGCCTACAGACGGTGATGATCCTTCCGCTTTTGGTGGTAACGTGTTGATTGAAACCGGTGTGGAGTTGATTTATCCGCTTTGGTTTATAGAAGATCGTAGTAGCTTGCAAACGGTTGTGTTCTTGGATGCAGGTAATGTTTTTGCAACACAGTGCAGCAGTGTCTCAAATAATTGCGAGGAAGGCGTTGATTTGTCAGAGCTTCGTTGGTCTGCAGGTCTTGGATTAACCTGGTTATCACCAATTGGTCCTTTAGATTTCAGTGTGTCTAAAGCACTTAATGCCACTAGTGACGATGATACGGAGTTCTTCCAGTTCTCTATTGGTCAAACCTTCTAATAAAAACCAACGTCGAAATAACGATATGAGGTTAAGAGTATGTTGTCATTTTATCGTTTAATAACGGGCTTGTGCATTGTTCTAACCTTGATGGGTACGGCTAGAGCTGCTGATGAGGTGGTTCCTAAAATTGCTGTCTTAGATTGGCGAGCTGCTTTACTGGGGACAGAGCAAGCCAGAAAAGAGTTTCGCTCAATACGTGAGTCGCTAAGCCAAGATGAGCAAGAGATTCGTACACTAGCGGATGATGCTAAAAAGCTGCAAGAGCGCCTGAAAAGTGAGACTGAAAATCTAAATGCTGACGAAAAACGTCAGCTGAGCAAGGAAGTGCAAGAGAAAGCCGAAGAGTATCAGTTCTTAGGCCAGCGTTTGCAGAAAGAGCAGCGCCAGCGTCAAGAAGTTTATATCCGCAGCGTTCGACCTCAATTAGATGAGGCTATCCGTCAGGTCATTGAAGCAAAGAAAATTGACCTGCTACTTGATCGACAGGCGGTTACCTTTGTTAGCAAGCGTATGGATATTACCGAGGATGTTATTACCCATCTTAACGGGATGCAGTCCTCTGATTCACGCTCTGAGTAAGCTGCGGAGTCGCTTGCTATATTGAGCTATAGGTGACCAGCTCTTTGATATTGACTGATTTTTACTATCCATTCGTTTTCTAAGATAGATTATTAGGTGCTGCTATGACCTCTGAGACCCCTTTTTCGTCTTCATGTAACAAACCTCAGTATTCGCTTTTAAAGTTGGCTGAGATCTTACAAGGCGAGTTGAGAGGGGCGGCTGAGCTTGTGATTACAGGCATAGGCACATTGCAAAATGCGGATGGAAAACAGGCCAGCTTCTTAGCGAATTCTGCGTATCAAAAACACCTTAAAACGACTAAAGCAGGCGTTGTTCTTTTAAAGGCCCAGCAAGCAGAGCAGTACACCGGCAATGCTATCGTCTTAGATAATCCCTATGAAGGATATGCTCGCTTAACTCAGTTATTTACCTCTGTACCATCGTGCCAGCCAGGCATTCATCCTCAAGCCTACGTTCATCCTAGTGCTACTGTTGCCAAAAGTGCTCAAGTTGATGCTTTTGCCGTAGTTGAAGCGGGGGCAGAGATAGGCGAACACACGGTCATTAGCAGCCACTGCTATATAGGCCGCGACTCTATTATCGGCGACGGATGTCGCTTGTATCCTAATGTCACGCTTTATCACGGAGTTGTACTTGGCAGGCAAGTAACGTTACACAGTAGTTGCGTTATTGGTGGCGATGGTTTTGGTTTTGCACCAGAAAAGGGCCGCTGGATAAAGATTGCGCAGCTCGGTGGTGTTATCATAGGCGACCGTACCGAAATTGGAGCGAATACTAATATCGATCGCGGTGCTTTAGATAATACCGAGATTGGTTGCGATGTCATTATCGATAGCCAAGTGCAAATTGCCCATAATGTAAAAATTGGTCAGGGTACGGCTATTGCCGGCTGTGTTGGCATTGCTGGCAGCGCTACGATTGGCTGTTATTGCTTGATTGGTGGCGCGAGTAATATAGCAGGGCATTTATCTATTTGTGATGGTGTCACGCTAACGATGACCACAAATGTTACCGGTGATATAAAAGAACCTGGGCATTACTCTTCTGGTACGGGGATGACGGATACACGCACATGGCGGAAAAATGCAGTGCGCTTTAACCAGCTTGATTGCTTGGTTAAACGGGTGAATAAGATTGAAAAAAGCTTATCTCCCGCCGCGACTAAAAGCAAAAATTTAAAATAGATAAAAGCGCTTTACGCGCACCTGCTGCCCATTAGGTCGTCAGGTTTTTTTGAGGTTGAATGAATGGTCATGGATATTAACGAAATTAAAGAATACCTTCCCCACCGTTATCCTTTTCTGCTGGTTGACCGGGTTGTGGAAATGGAACTTGGCGAGTCTATTGTTGCCTATAAAAATGTATCGGTGAATGAGCCTTTCTTTAATGGCCACTTTCCTCATCACCCTGTGATGCCTGGGGTTCTCATTATTGAAGCTATGGCACAAGCTGCCGGCATTCTTGGTTTTAAAACCATGGAAAAAAAACCTGCCGATGGCCATATCTACTATTTTGTTGGTAGTGATAAAGTTCGATTTAAACGTCCGGTTATACCGGGAGACCAACTGAAGCTTGAAGCCACTGTTATTGGTAAGCCCCGTCGAGGTATTTGGCGTTTTGACTGTAAAGCGACAGTGGATGGGGAGCTGGCCTGTCAAGGTTCTATTCTGTGTGCAGAGAGAGAACTGTGAGTCTGATTCATCCTACAGCAATTATTGATCCATCAGCGGCAATTGCCGCTGATGTTGAGATTGGACCTTATTCCATTATCGGCCCTGACGTAGAGATCGGGGCGGGTACATGGATTGGCCCTCATGTGGTGATTACTAAGCTGACAACTATTGGACGAGGCAACAAAATTTATCAGTTTGCCTCTGTCGGAGAAGATTGTCAGGATAAGAAGTATGCCGGTGAAGCAACCCGTTTAGTGATTGGCGATAACAATGTTATTCGTGAAGGTTGCTCGATTCATCGTGGTACGGTGCAAGATGAAGGGATTACCCGTATTGGCAATAATAATTTGATTATGACCACGGTACACATTGCCCACGATGTTGTTATTGGTGATAACACTATTATTGCATCGGATGCTTCTATTGCCGGCCATGTTAAAGTCGGTGATTGGGCTATTATTGGTGGTGCATCTGCCATCCATCAGTTTTGCCATATTGGTGCGCACTCTATGTGTGGTGGCTCCAGTTATATATCTAAAGATATTCCGGCTTTTGTGATGGTGAGCGGTAACCCCGCTGAATCTCATAGTATTAATGCCGAAGGCTTGAAGCGCCGTGGTTTTACAGCAGAAGCGGTTAGTCTACTGCGACGCTCTTATAAAACCGTGTTTCGTAAAGGTTTACGGCTAGACACAGCGATTACTGAGCTAGAGGCCGGTGATGTTAGTGAAGAGCTCGCTATATTTATTAAGAGTTTAAAAGGATCGGGTCGCGGGATTATTCGCTGATAAACTCTGAGCTCTCCTTAACAGCTGTCTCGTTATGATATTTCTGATGTACTTATTAGGATGCATGCATGTCAGGTCAAGGCTCAAATCAATGCCCCAATGAAACAGGCAAAAGGCTTCGCATAATGATTGTCGCGGGCGAGTTGTCAGGTGATATTCTAGGCGCAGGACTCATTCGAGAGTTTAAGAAGCTCCATCCTCAGGTGGAGTTTTTTGGTATCGGTGGCCCGCGTATGGAACAGGAAGGTTTTACGAGTCATTGGCCGATGGATCGTCTCTCGGTGATGGGCTTTGTTGAGGTTTTTGGCCGTCTGCGTGAGCTGTTAACCATTCGCAAAGATGTGCGTGACCTTTGCTTACGAGAAAAACCGGATCTGTTTGTGGGGATTGATGCGCCAGATTTTAATCTAACCCTTGAAGGTTGGATTCACGATGCAGGCATTCCTGTTGCTCACTATGTATCGCCATCGGTTTGGGCTTGGAAGCAAGGGCGTTTGAAGAAAATTGCCCGATGCGTTGACCATATGTTAACTCTGCTGCCTTTTGAAGCGGCTTTTTATCATGACAAAAATATCCCGGTGACTTTTGTTGGTCATCCTTTAGCGGATGAACTGCCTTTGGATGTTGATCAAAATGGTAGTCGCCAAACATTGGGATTAGCAGCTGATCGCCCTGTTCTTGCGGTATTGCCGGGTAGTCGCAGTAACGAAGTAAAATACCTTGGTCACACTTTTATTGATACGGCTCTGCGCTGCTGTGAAGTTATGCCTGAATTGCAGGTTGCTATCCCTTGTGCAAATAGTCTTCGTCGTCATCAAATAGAAGCTCAGCTTGCCCGCGTGGCTCCTGAACTACGTCAGTGTTTTCATCTATATGATGGGTTGTCCCGTGAAGTAATGAGTGCTTCCGATACTGTATTACTGGCATCCGGTACTGCAGCCCTTGAAGCCATGTTGCTGAAAAAGCCAATGGTTGTGGCTTATAAAATGGCTTGGCTGAGTCATGCGATTATCAGCCGTATGATCAAAGTTGACCGCATCTCTTTACCGAACCTGATTGCAGGGGAGATGCTGGTTCCTGAGATGATTCAGAATGATGCGAATGTGGACTCTTTGAGTGAACTGCTTTTAGATCGATTGCAGAATCCTGATAATTATCGTTCCTTAATCGAGCGGTTTTATCAAATGCATCATGAGCTTAAGCAAGAAGCCAGCGCTGTAGCTGCCGAAACGATCTCTGATTTGATCCGTGAACGCCAAAAGAGCGCAGCGATATCTACATCGACGCTATAACGATCACGCCTCCCTAACAACGGCATATACTGTAAAAAGGTTTAATCCCGCTATGGCAAATGATACTTGGCCAGAACTTGAGATTCCCTATCAAGGTAAGTTACTTGCGGGTGTTGATGAAGTAGGCCGTGGCCCTTTAGTGGGTTCTGTTGTCACCGCTGCGGTGATTCTTGATCCGAAGCAACCGATTGAAGGCTTGGCTGATTCGAAAAAATTGAGTGAAAAAAAGCGAGAAAAACTCTTTGATGAGATTAAAGAGAAAGCGCTTGCGTGGCACATTGCTGAAGGCTCGGTAGAAGAAATTGATCGGTTGAATATTCTACATGCGACCATGCTTGCCATGCAGCGGGCGGTTGAAGGGCTTAAGCCCGCCGCTGAATTTGTTCTTGTTGATGGCAATCGTTGCCCAGATCTACCTTGCCCTTCTATGGCGGTGGTTAAAGGTGATGCTCGCCATGCTGCGATTAGTGCCGCTTCAATTCTAGCCAAGGTTTATCGGGATCGACAAATGGCCGAATTGGAACAAGAATACCCCGGTTACGGCTTTGCCCAGCACAAAGGTTATCCGACTAAGCAGCACTTTGCAGCGCTTAAAGCGTTAGGCCCGATACCTGAACATCGCCGCTCTTTTAAGCCTGTACAGCAGAGCTTAGAACTAAAAAATTAAAGCAAGCCTGTAATAATATCCCTTATCGCTTTGCCTGTTCCTTGATCGAGACGTTTTATGACCCCCTCTTTTATCCATCTGCGTGTACATACTGAATACTCATTAGTTGATGGTTTAGTACGTATTAAAAAGCTGCCAGAAAAGCTCGAACAGTTGCAGATGCCTGCCATCGCTATTACTGATGAATCTAACATGTTTGCCTTGGTTAAGTTTTACAAAGCCATGCAAGGGGCCGGCATTAAACCTATCTCTGGAGCAGATGTCTGGCTAGAGAACATCATAGATCCTTCAAAACCATACCGTATGACATTGCTGGCCATGAATAACACCGGCTATCGGAATATGACCGAGCTGGTGTCCCGTGGCTATTTGGAAGGGCAGCACCAAGGGCGTAATATCCTAAAAGAGGCATGGCTTGAAGAGCAGGCCGACGGTTTAATCGCACTGTCTGGGGCTAAAGACGGTGAAGTCGGTCATTTACTGGTGGCAGGTCACTACGCGGCGGCCAAAGATGCGCTACAGAAATGGCAGCAGGTATTTCCAAACCGCTTTTATTTAGAGCTACAGCGCACCTATAGAGCGGACGATGAGCTGTGCGTGCACGAATCCGTTAAGCTTGCGGGTGAGTGTCTGTGCCCTGTTGTTGCAACAAATGATGTGCGTTTTATCGACCGAGAAGACTTCTGGGCTCACGAAACCCGAGTTTGTATTGGCGAGGGCCGAGCGCTAGATGACCCTCATCGCAACAAAAGTTATTCAGAAGAACAGTATCTAAAATCTCAGGAAGAGATGGCTGAGCTATTTCAGGATATTCCTGAAGCGTTACAAAATACCGTTGAAATCGCTAAGCGCTGCACGATTGATGTGCAATTGGGTAAATATTTCTTACCGGACTACCCTATTCCAGAGGGTATGACGATGGATGATTTTTTCCGAAAAATCTCTCATGATGGTCTTACGGAACGCTTAGAGCAGCTATTTGATACCCATGCACCAGATTTCCATGAAACAGAGAAGATTTACCGCGAACGATTAGATTTTGAGCTGGAAACGATTATTTCAATGGGGTTCCCCGGCTACTTTTTGATCGTAATGGACTTTATCCAATGGTCAAAAAGTAATGGTGTACCGGTTGGGCCGGGTCGTGGTTCCGGTGCGGGTTCTTTAGTGGCTTACGCGCAAAAAATCACCGATCTTGACCCCCTAGAATACGACTTGCTGTTTGAGCGCTTCTTAAACCCAGAGCGGGTATCCATGCCCGATTTTGATGTCGATTTCTGCATGGATGGCCGTGATCGAGTGATCGATTATGTGGCTGAAACCTATGGCCGTGATGCGGTTTCTCAGATTGCGACCTTTGGTACGATGGCCGCAAAAGCGGTCGTGCGAGATGTTGCGCGTGCCCAAGGTAAGCCCTACGGTTTAGCCGATAAACTGTCTAAGATGATCCCGTTTGAAGTCGGCATGACATTGGCAAAAGCCTATGAGCAAGAAGAGCCGATGAGGGAGTTTCTTGCCAACGATGAAGATGCTGGTGAAATTTGGGAGATGGCGCTTAAGCTTGAAGGCACCGTACGAGGAACCGGTAAACACGCCGGCGGCGTGGTTATTTCGCCGACCAAACTGACCGATTTTTCACCGATCTTCTGTGAAGAGGGCGGCACCAGTTTAGTGGCTCAGTTTGATAAAGATGATGTTGAATCCGCCGGTTTGGTTAAATTCGATTTCTTAGGCCTTAGAACCCTGACTATTATCGACTGGGCGATTAAGGTTATCCATGAGAAAGCGGGTAATACCGATTTCGATATTGTTGATATCCCCTTAGAAGATAAAGCAACCTTTGACCTGTTGCAGCAAGGTGAAACAACCGCCGTATTCCAGCTGGAATCTCGGGGTATGAAAGACTTAATTAAGCGGCTACGCCCCAGCTGTTTTGAAGATATTATCGCCTTGGTGGCGCTGTTTCGCCCAGGCCCTCTACAGTCGGGCATGGTTGATGACTTTATCAAGCGTAAGCATAATGAAGAGCCGGTTTCTTATCCGCACCCGAATTATAATCACGATAGCCTGATACCGGTATTGAAGCCAACCTACGGCATTATTCTGTATCAAGAACAGGTGATGCAGATTGCGCAGGTTATGGCCGGTTATACGCTGGGTGGCGCAGATATGCTGCGACGGGCCATGGGTAAGAAGAAACCGGAAGAGATGGCCAAGCAGCGGGCTGTCTTCCTAGATGGTTGTAAAGGTAAGGGTATTGATGCCGATCTTGCAGGTAACATCTTTGATCTGGTAGAAAAGTTTGCGGGTTACGGCTTTAACAAGTCCCACTCTGCAGCTTATGCGTTAGTCTCTTATCAAACGGCATATTTGAAGCGGCATTACCCTGAAGCCTTTATGGCGGCAGTACTGTCCACGGAGATGCAAAATACGGATAAAGTGGTCACGCTGGTAGAAGAATGCCGTCATATGAAGCTGCCGCTGACGCCGCCAGATGTTAACGCCGGTGATTTTAAGTTTACCGTTAATGCTGATAACGAAATTGTCTATGGCCTAGGGGCTATTAAAGGTGTTGGTGAAGGGCCGATTGATTCTATTGTTGCCGCGAGAACAAGCGGTGGCCCCTTTGTAGATCTATTTGATTTTTGCGCCAGAACAGATTCCCGTAAACTGAATAAGCGCACGGTGGAAGCACTTATCCGTAGTGGCGCTTTTGACAAAATTGGCCCGAATCGCGCGGTGATGCTCGCTAGCTTAGAAGATGCGTTTAAAGCGGCAGAACAGAGCAGTATCAACGAAAATATCGGCATGATGGATATGTTCGGAGAGATAGAGGCTGAGGAACAAGGCGATCCCTATGATGAGCATCGACAGGTGCGTCAGTGGACAGATAAAGAGCGGCTAAAAGGTGAGAAAGATACACTAGGCATCTATTTAACTGGCCATCCCTTTGATGAATATGAAGCGGAAGTACGCCGTTTTGCCCGAATGCGATTAAGTGACCTACAGGCCGGACGAGAGACACAAAAGTTAGCTGGGTTGATTATTGATATCCGTACCATGAAGAGTAAACGCGGGGATACCATCGCCTTTATTACCCTTGATGATCGCTCAGGGCGTACCGAGGTATCAGTCTTTGGTGAGCTATTTGAAGCCCATCGAACAGAGTTGCAAAAAGATCAACTAGTGATTATTGAGGGCGATGTCAGCTTTGATGATTACTCTGCCAGTCTTCGTGTTCGAGCTAAAAGTGTTACTAGCTTATTAGCGGCCCGTGTGCGCTACAGTCATAGTTTACAGCTTATATGGTCACAAAAAGAAGTTGGTAAGAAGCACCTCAGTTTACTCGAAACTAAATTACAGCCCTTTACCGTATCTCAGCCTGACGAAGGTGTTGGCGTTGAAGTTTTTTATCAGCGTAACGATGTAGCCGGTAAAGTCCGGTTGTCAGATCAGTGGCGGGTAGTCCCCAGCGATGAGTTGATTTATAGTTTATACGACGGTTTTGGGCTGAAAAACGTACGTTTATCCTATGGTGACTAGGTCATCTGTGGTCTCTGTAAATGCTTTAGCATTCGGCAAAGGTTTTTTTTAAGCGGCCTTTGCCGTAATATTATCGGTTCTGAAAATAGCTCAATTGAGACTAAAATACCCCAAGCAGACGTAAGCTCGATACGTCGGCAATGGTGGATGGATATTTCCATTGTTTGGGATAGAACAAAATACTTATTCACAGGCGCTTTTATGCGACTGTGTGCTTTTAATCGTAAGCATAGAACTTTTAATAGCGTGGACCTATGAATCCCAACTATCTGGACTTTGAACAGCCTATCGCAGAGCTGGAAGCAAAAATTGACGAACTACGACTGGTTGGCAATGACAACGAGCTAAATATTTCTGATGAAATTAGCCGTTTGCAGGCAAAGAGCCTGAAGCTGATGGAGGATATTTTTTCTAATCTGACACCCGCTCAGGTTGTTCAGCTATCCCGTCATCCTCAGCGCCCTCATACGCTAGATTATATTGACCAGATATTTACTGATTTTGATGAGCTGCACGGTGATCGTAATTTCTCTGATGATGCTGCTCTAATTGGTGGTATTGCTCGTCTAGATGATAAGCCTGTCATGATTGTTGGGCACCAAAAAGGTCGCTCGGTTAAAGAGAAAGTGCGCCGCAACTTTGGTATGCCGCGTCCTGAAGGGTATCGTAAAGCGTGCCGTCTTATGGAGATGGCCGAGCGTTTCAAAATGCCGATTCTGACCTTTATCGACACCCCAGGGGCTTATCCTGGTATTGATGCGGAAGAGCGCGGCCAAAGCGAAGCTATCGCGTATAACTTAGCCGTGATGTCCCGTTTGAAAACCCCGATCATCTCCACGGTTATTGGTGAAGGTGGCTCTGGTGGTGCTTTAGCAATTGGCGTATGTGATGAGTTGATTATGCTACAAAACTCCATCTATTCGGTTATTTCTCCAGAAGGCTGTGCGTCTATTCTATGGAAAAGTGCCGAGCGTGCTAGCGATGCCGCAGAAGCGATGGGTGTAACCGCTGCCCGTTTGCACCACCTGGGATTGGTTGATCGCTTGATCGATGAACCTTTAGGGGGCGCACACCGCAACCCTGCCAAGGTAGCAACGGATCTTAAAGTTCAGTTGCTGGAAACCCTTGATCGTATGAACGGTATGGATGCAGAACAGTTGGTTGAACGTCGCTATGAGCGTTTAATGTCTTACTATGCCGGTAATCCTGATCTTGGTAACTGGTAACTGGTAAGCAATTCAGTGTTTTAAAATAACCCCGATAAGATTCTCTTGTCGGGGTTATTTTTTTGTTCTCTAGGGAAACCCGCCATGTCTCACTTTGATGCTTTTCTCTCTGACTTTAGCCAGAAAATAAAGCTTTTACCTTCGCATAATCAGCTATGGCTTGCTTTAAGCGGTGGTTTAGATTCCGTGGTACTGCTGGATCTTGCGGTACGTTATTGTCGGCGGCAGGGCAAAGGTTTGAAGGTGCTGCATGTGCATCATGGTTTAAGTCCCAATGCCGATGCTTGGGCGGATCACTGCCGCCAGCTATGCTTAGGCTATTCTGTTAAACCAATTGAAGGTCAATCTCAAGGGATATCCCAAGGAATAGAGATAGAATGCTTGATTGAGCGTGTCACTTTGTCTGCTGGCAATCTGGAAGAGCAAGCGCGCATGGCTCGTTATCAGGTTTTTGAGCGGTATTTAGCCGCTGATGATCTGTTATTAATGGCGCATCATGGTGATGATCAGCTAGAAACACAGTTGCTTAGGTTGATGCGTGGTGCCGGTAGTCAAGGTTTATCAGGTATGCCCCAGCACCGACGATTAGGGCTGGGGTGGCTTTATCGGCCTTTACTCAATATTGGGCGAGCAAGCCTTGAAGCCTATGGGCAGCAGCAAAAATTAGTGTGGATTGAAGATGAGTCCAACCATTCGGAGCAATTTAATCGCAACTATCTTCGCCACCAAGTTGTACCGCTGCTTAAAGACCGTTGGCCCAATGTTATTCAGGTTGCCGGTAGAAGTGCAAAAGCATTGGCGGATAGCGCAGAGTTGAATCAAGACTTGGCAGAGATGGATTTGGCACAGCTTTTAGTCTCGGAACAGGTGATGCGTTGTTCAGGATTACAAGCGCTGAAGCGTATTCGGCAGGCGAATGTCCTGCGTTTTTGGCTCGCTAAAAATGGCATTGCAGCGCCAGAGTACAGTCATATCGACGTGATTTTAGATGAGCTTCTACAGGCCAAAATTGATGCGCAACCTTGTTTTGTACGGCCTGAGTTTGAATTGCGCCGTTATCGCGATGAACTGCACTTAATAATGGCGAACCAAAGGCCGGGCGGTCATCAATCTAGACGCCAATCCAGCCGTCAACCGCAGGCTGATACGTTAGGCTCAGATAAGCTGAATGTAGAAACCTTGTTCTCCAAGGCAAGGCTTTGCTTAGATGGTGTGACATTTGAGTTTGAAAAAAAAGAGCCGCTAAAAAAAGAACGACTAGAAGAAACCGCTCCAACAAATAGCGAAGGGCTTATTTTACCGGATCACGGCTATTTCTATCTTAAAGCCCGAGCCGGTGGGGAGAGTATTCGCCTCGCCAAGCGTGGACGTAAAACATTAAAGAGTCTTCTACAGGAAGCAGGTGTACCGGCTTGGCTGCGGGATCAGGTACGACTTTTTTATTGGCAGGAATCAAGCAGCTCTTTATTCTGTTCACACGAGCCAGTCTTGTTCCAACCTGTCTGTATCGGTATTTGGTCGCCTGCGCCTCAAGCCCGTTATCAGAACGAGGCAGAGGGTCTTTTTTGGTGGGATGCCTCGTGGCTCGCCCCTGATCTATCAAAAGAACTAAAAGAACCAAAAGAGTGGGTTAAGGTGAGAAAGGTTAAGTCGTTAAGTAAAGGTTAAGTAAAAATAGCGCGCTTTTTCTCAGGGAATTAGCCTCTAGCGAATTGTGATAACAAGGGGCTTCTGGTATCCTGCACTCCCATCTATTTTAGTACCTTAAGGTCTGTGTATTTTTGCTACCTTTAGGTCTTGTATATTAAATTAGTACCCCCCCTTCTTTCTTATTTTGCAGCATAAAAACAGGTTATCCATGACGCGATATATCTTCGTCACAGGCGGTGTTGTTTCTTCTCTAGGGAAAGGCATTGCCTCTGCATCTTTGGCCGCGATTCTTGAAGCTCGTGGTCTGAACGTCACCATGCTGAAGCTGGATCCGTATATTAACGTTGATCCAGGTACGATGAGTCCCTTCCAGCACGGTGAAGTGTTTGTGACGGAAGACGGCGCGGAGACTGACCTTGATTTAGGTCACTACGAGCGTTTCATCCGCACTAAGATGACTCAACGTAATAACTTCACTACCGGTCGAGTTTACGAACACGTACTGCGTAAAGAGCGCCGTGGTGATTATCTGGGCGGTACGGTTCAGGTGATCCCTCATATCACGAACGAGATTAAAGATCGTGTTATTGCTGGTGCTGAAGGCTATGACGTGGCTTTGGTTGAGATCGGTGGCACCGTCGGTGATATCGAATCCCAACCGTTCCTAGAAGCGGTTCGCCAACTGAAGGTAGAAGTGGGTTCTGAGCGTGCTATGTTTATGCACCTAACCTTGGTGCCTTACATTAAGACTGCTGGTGAAACTAAGACTAAGCCAACTCAGCACTCGGTTAAAGAACTGCGCTCTATCGGTATTCAGCCGGATATTCTGGTTTGCCGTTCAGAAGTTGCGATTGAAGCCAATGAGCGCCGCAAGATCTCCATGTTTACCAACGTCGATGAGAAAGCGGTTATCTCTTTAGAAGATGCGGACACCATCTACCGGATCCCGAGTATGCTGCACGCTCAGTATCTGGATGAGATTGTTGTTAAGCGTTTTGGCCTAGATTGCCCGCCTGCGGATCTATCTGAGTGGATCGCCGTAGCAGACGCCAAGCTAAATCCACTTAAAAGCATTAACATCGCCATGGTCGGTAAGTACATGGAACTGTTAGATGCTTACAAATCTTTAATCGAAGCGATTAATCATGCCGGTATCAAAACCCGCACTAAGGTTAATATCGAATATATCGATTCAGAAGATATTGAGCATAACGGTACGGATCGTCTGAAAGATAAAGATGCGATTCTTGTTCCTGGTGGCTTTGGTGAGCGCGGTGTTGAAGGTAAAATTCTGACCGCTCAGTTTGCCCGTGAAAACAAAATTCCTTATCTGGGCATTTGCCTAGGTATGCAGGTTGCTGTGATTGAGTACGCCCGTAATGTTGCGGGTATGGCTGATGCGCATTCAACCGAATTTACCCATGACACCACCCATCCTGTGGTTGGCTTGATTACTGAGTGGGTTAATGCAGAAGGCAAGATCGAAGAACGGGATCAAAGCTCTGATCTTGGTGGTACGATGCGTTTAGGTGCTCAGGATTGTAAACTGCAAAGTGGCTCTAAAGCCCGTGAAGTTTATGGTCATGATGTGATCTTTGAACGTCACCGTCACCGTTATGAAGTGAACAACCAGTTTGTTGATCGGTTGCAAGATTCCGGCTTGATCTTCTCCGGTCGTTCCGCTGATGAGTCACTGGTTGAAATGGTTGAGCTAAAAGATCACCCTTGGTTCTTAGCCTGCCAGTTCCACCCTGAGTTCACTTCAACGCCTCGTGATGGCCATCCGCTATTTACAGGTTTTGTTGAGGCAGGCCTTGCTAGAAAGGCTGTTACTCAGGACGTTTAAGCGTCACCGTTTGCCAAAAGCCCTTTTTAATAAGGGCTTTTGTATTTTAGCTTATTGATCCTGCTTACTTGCCATTAAGCAGAGGCGATGAAGAGAATGCTATCTATGTCCCAGTCGGATAAAACGATGCCCCAGACCGATAACGTCATTGAATTTGCAGGCCTTAAGTGTGCTAACAATCTGCCCTTTGTACTTTACGGCGGTATGAATGTACTTGAGTCCCGGGATATGGCGATGCAGATCGCTGAGCACTATGTGGAAGTGACTCAGCGTCTGGGTATTCCTTATGTCTTTAAGGCGTCTTTTGATAAGGCCAACCGCTCTTCGATCCATTCTTACCGTGGCCCAGGACTGGAGCACGGATTAGAAATTCTAGCTGAAATCAAGCAACAGTTTAACGTCCCCGTTATCACTGATTTGCACGAACCTTACCAAGCTCAGCCTGTTGCCGAGGTTGCTGATGTGATTCAGTTGCCGGCATTTTTGGCTCGCCAAACAGACCTTGTTCAGGCGATGGCTCAGACAGGTGCCGTGATCAATATTAAAAAGCCGCAGTTCACCAGTCCCGCTCAAATGGGCAATATGGTCGAGAAGTTTGCCGAGTGCGGTAATGATAAAGTTATGATCTGCGAGCGCGGTTCTAGTTTTGGCTACGACAACTTGGTTGTTGATATGCTGGGCTTTGATGTGATGCGAGAGGCCTGCAAAGGTGCGCCGCTGATTTTTGATGTGACCCATGCGCTACAGTGTCGTGATCCTATGGGCGCGGCTTCCGGTGGTCGTCGTCATCAGGTGGCTCAGCTGGCTCGTGCCGGTATGGCATTAGGGCTTGCCGGCCTTTTCCTTGAAGCGCACCCCGATCCTGAAAAAGCCAAATGTGATGGCCCTTCGGCTTTGCCTCTAGCCCAGCTGGAACCTTTTTTGCTACAGATGAAAGCCATCGACGATCTGGTTAAAGACTTTACACCGCTGGATATTCGATAATGGGAATATCTGATCGGTAATCGATGATTTGGTTAAAGACTTATTTTCAGTCATTGAACGATTTTTCATTCTTGAATAAAACACTGAACAAAAAACTCTGGAGAACAACCCAAATGACAGCAATCGCTGATATCAAAGCACTTGAAGTGCTTGATTCTCGTGGTAACCCAACGGTACAGGCCGAAGTAATTCTGGAATCTGGTGTAAGTGCTCGTGCTTGCGCACCTTCCGGTGCTTCTACTGGCTCTCGCGAAGCGTTAGAGCTACGTGATGGCGACAAAAGCCGTTACTTGGGTAAAGGTGTTCTAAAAGCTGTTGCAGCAGTGAACACGTCTATCCGTGCTGCTCTGATTGGTATGAATGTGTCTGACCAGCGTGCGCTGGACAATAAGATGTTGGAATTGGATGGTACAGAAAATAAAGCTACTCTAGGTGCTAACGCGATTCTAGCGGTTTCTCTGGCAGCAGCCAAAGCGGCAGCGGCTGATAAAGGCGTACCGCTGTACGTACACATTGCTGAGATCAATGGCACCGCAGGCCAGTTCTCTATGCCTGTACCTATGATGAATATCATCAATGGTGGTGAGCATGCGGATAACAATGTTGATATTCAAGAGTTTATGGTACAACCGGTTAACTTCAGCTCTTTTGGTGAAGCACTACGTTGTGGCGCAGAGATCTTCCACGCGCTAAAAGCGGTACTGAAAGCGAAAGGTTTGAGCACGGCGGTTGGTGATGAAGGTGGTTTTGCACCGAATCTAGCCTCTAACGAAGAAGCGCTGGTTGTGATCAAAGAAGCGATCAGCAATGCCGGTTACGAGCTGGGTAAAGATGTGACTCTGGCGTTGGACTGTGCGGCATCTGAGTTCTACAAAGATGGCAAATATGATCTGTCTGGAGAAGGTAAAGTATTTGATGCGGAAGGCTTCAGTGATTATCTGGCCGCTCTGACTGAAAATTACCCGATTGTTTCCATCGAAGATGGTCTAGACGAATCCGATTGGGAAGGCTGGGCTTATCTAACGAAGAAAATCGGCGACAAAATTCAGCTGGTAGGTGATGATCTTTTCGTTACCAATACCAAGATTCTGTCCCGCGGTATTGAAGAAAGTATCGGTAACTCTATCCTGATCAAATTTAACCAGATCGGTTCTCTGTCTGAAACATTAGACGCGATTAAAATGGCAAAAGATGCAGGCTTTACCGCTGTTATCTCCCACCGTTCCGGTGAAACAGAAGATACCACCATTGCTGATCTAGCGGTAGGTACGGCTGCAGGTCAGATTAAGACCGGTTCTCTATGCCGTTCTGACCGTGTTGCTAAGTATAACCGCCTGCTGGAAATTGCAGCGGAGCTAGGTGACAAAGCGGTTTACAACGGTTTGAAAGAGATTAAAGGACAAGCGTAATCTACTTTGATTAGCGCTCTGATCTGACTCTAAAAAAGGGGAGCCTACGGTTCCCCTTTTTTGTCTGTGCTTTTTCACTCATAATGCCTGTTTTCTCAGAAGCCTGCGTGCGCCAATCCGCCCTAGCAGATTTAGACAGATAACTCTTCGGGACGCTGATCGAAATCATGTTTCGTTTTCTTAATTTGATTCTTGTGATTCTTATTTTTCTGCTACAGATTCGTCTTTGGTGGGGTGAAAACAGCTTGCCGGAAACATGGCAGCTGGAACACCGTATTGACGTTCGTGAAACTGAAAGCGCAAGGCTTGCCTCCCGCAATAAAGCTTTGGCCGCAGAGGTTGCTGACTTAAGAAGTGGTCTTGATGCGATTGAAGAGCGGGCCCGCTATGAACTGGGAATGGTTCGAGCCAATGAAACCTTCTTCTTGTTAGTCGATAAAGATGATAAAAGAAAATTTACAGGATCTGGGGAAGATACCCATATTCTAGAAACACCGGCAGATGCTGATGCTGAAGAGGTGTCACCGTGAGTAGGTTTTCTAAAACGGGGCCAGAGGCAGAATTAAAAGCAGAGCCAAAAATTTGGCTGATTATTCCTGCCGCAGGTATTGGCTCTCGTATGCAGGCGGATCGACCTAAACAGTATCTTCCCCTTGCAGGCCGTCCAATCATTGAGCACACCCTAGAACGCCTCTCAAGGGTGTTACCCGACGCAGAATATATTATTTGCCTTAATCCTGATGACCCCTACTGGCCTGAGATACAACATCCTAAAGGTATAACACTACGGCAGGTTGATGGCGGCAAAGAACGAGCTAATTCCGTACTTAACGGATTAAAGTCGATCGCTGATGAGGCTCATGTGGATGACTGGGTTCTGGTACATGATGTAGCGCGCCCCTGTGTGCGAGCATCTGATATTACCAAACTGCTGACTGAGTTAGCGGCTGATCCTGTGGGAGGGATTTTGGCTTTGCGGGTTTCAGATACAATGAAGCGTTCTAATGATCTATCAACGGATAACACTAGCCGAATTTGTGCAACGGTAGACCGCACGGGGCTTTGGCAGGCGCTTACCCCGCAGATGTTCCGTTTTGAACGCTTATTCACCGCCTTAGAGCAGGCTTTGTTGGCTAAGGTGAGTATTACTGATGAAGCTTCTGCCCTTGAATGGGCGGGTTATCAGCCTCGCTTAGTTTCCGGCTGTCGAGATAATATTAAAGTAACTCATCCTGATGATTTAGCCTTTGCCGAGCTGTTTTTAAACGCACAGGTTTTAATAACACCTTCCCTGCAAGAAAAGGAATAATTGATGCGTATTGGTCATGGTTTTGATGTGCATAAATTTGGCCCCGGTGATCATATTGTACTGGGTGGCGTGACAATCGATTATAAGCAAGGATTGCTGGCGCACTCTGATGGAGATGTGCTGATTCATGCTCTGTGTGATGCGCTCTTAGGTGCGGCGGGTTTAGGTGATATTGGTCGACACTTTCCTGATACCGATCCTGATTTTGAAGGCGTAGATAGCCGTGTTTTATTGCGCCATGTTGTGGCTCTGCTAAAAGAGCAAGGCTGGATGATTGGGAATGTTGATAGCACTTTAGTGGCGCAAGCACCTAAAATGGCTCCACATATTGATGCTATGTGTCAGAACATCGCCGAGGATCTACAGATTGAGCGCCACGCCGTTAATGTCAAAGCAACAACGACGGAGAAGCTTGGTTTTACCGGACGAAAAGAGGGTATTGCTGCCCATGCGGTGGTATTACTGCTCGCCCTTAGCTAGTTTTTAACAATTTTACCCATTTGATAACCCTGTGGTGTATTTGCCCACGATACTGGATACCTTTAATGTCTGAGCCAACGCCTCCATCTGCTTTTGAATCTATTTCTCAACCGGTTTCTCAGTCTGCTTCACTGCCTGTTTCTGAGCCTAGGCCCCTGAGCCCGCTCCAAGAGCAAGATGATCTGGTTTGTCCATTATCGCTAGAGTTCCCTTATGCTTGGGGTGGCCCTGTTGGTCATGCGCAGCTACGTGCAGAGCCTGAGGACTTTCAGGTTGAAGAAATCTTAGGCTTTGAGCCAGAAGGTGAAGGTGAGCACCATTTTCTTTGGATTCGTAAGCGCGGTAACAATACCGATTGGGTTGCTCGCCAATTAGCCCGCTTTGCTCAAGTGGGCTTTAATGCAGTCTCTTATTCCGGTATGAAAGATCGCCATGCGGTGACGTTGCAATGGTTTAGCGTGCATATCCCTGGACTGGATTCACCGGACTGGTCTGCCTTTTGTATTGAGGGTGTGGAGATTTTAAAAGCGATCCGCCATCGTAAGAAGCTAAAGCGTGGGGTTCATCGGGCGAATAAGTTTGCCATTCGTTTGAGAAATTTTGAAGGTGATCAGCTTGCCATCGAAAGCCTGTTAGATCGCATCGCAACCCAAGGCGTGCCGAACTATTTTGGGGAGCAACGCTTTGGGCGCAAGGGGAATAACCTGAGCAAAGCGGTGGCTCGGGTTGAGGCAGGAGAGAGTCTTAAACTCAGTAAGCGGGATAAAGATGGCCGTGCCATGATGCTGTCGGCACTACGTAGCTGGTTGTTTAATCGCCTGCTAGCAGAGCGCATTGAACAAGGTAATTGGCAGGCTTGGTTGGAGGGCGATGTAGCGACTTTCTCTGGCAGTCGTAGTCAGTTTTCGATTGAGCTAGGGGATGATGATGTTCAGCGCCGTTTGGAAGAAGGCATTATTCATCCAACAGGCCCTCTATGGGGAGCGGGTGAGCCGAAGGTAACAGGTACAGCCCGAGCCTTAGAAGCTGAAGTAGCCAGTCGCTATCCTGAGTTAATCACAGGTATTGAAAGTGCGGGTCTTAACCCAGAGCGTCGCGCTTTACGACTAATACCGGAGCACCTGCATTGGGACTGGAATCAAGGCGATTTGGTGCTTTCTTTTATGTTACCTGTTGGTACTTTTGCCACCTCGGTGCTGCGTGAAGCCGTTGAGTGGAATAGCAGTTTTACTGAAGCAGAAGACCGCTAGGCTTATGGCAATGATGAGAACGAGATTTGAAAAATGAAATTACTGTTATCAAATGACGACGGTGTACGAGCAGAAGGTTTGCGTGTACTGGCTCAGCGCCTGTCCCAAGATATGGCTAAAATAACAGTTGTAGCACCGGACCGAGATAGAAGCGGAGCGAGTAACTCGTTAACGCTAACCCGTCCTTTATGCCCTGAAACACTAGACAATGGTTTTCATAGCATTGACGGCACACCAACGGATTGTGTCTATATGGGGTTGTCAGGTTTGTTTCAATCGGATGCAGACCTTGTGGTTGCCGGTATTAATCATGGCGCGAATATGGGCGATGATGTGCTTTATTCCGGTACGGTGGCGGCGGCGACAGAAGGACGTTTTTTAGGGGTGCCTTCCATTGCGGTATCCCTTGCGGGTAAAACCCATTTTGCAACCGCCGCAGAGTTTGTGGCTCGCTTACTGACAGACTACCGCAGCTTAGATCTACCTGCGGGTAGTATCTTAAATATCAATGTACCAGACTTACCCTATAACGCGATTAAAGGTATTCGCTTAACCCGCCTTGGCCAACGTCATCCCGCAGGTGATCCTGTGCCTGTTTTAGACCCGAGAGGCAAGCAGCGTTATTGGATTCCTGCCGCAGGGGGCACTCGTGATGCTGGGGAAGGTACTGATTTTGATGCCGTGGCAGCAGGATATATTAGTATCACACCGTTGCATGTCGACTTAACTCAGAACGGTACAAAGCAGACGCTAGCGAACTGGCTTGTTTCTGTGAGTTCCGCTACGGAGTTGGTCGCCGAAAAGCTGACGGCGGACTGAGGAGATACGATGAGCAAGTGGAATCTGCAGGGGATTGGTATGACCTCCCAGCGAACCCGTGATCGTATGGTCAGTCGGCTGCGGGAGAGAGGTATTGTTAACCCTGAGTTACTTGAGTTAATGGCAAAAATCCCACGGCATATTTTTCTGGATGAAGCGATATCCCATCGTGCCTATGAAGATATCTCTTTGCCGATTGGTTATCAGCAAACGTTATCTCAGCCCTGGGTTGTCGCCTGCATGACCGAGCTTTTGCTAAAGATGCCTAAGCGCCCGAGTAAGGTGTTAGAAATTGGCACAGGCTCTGGCTATCAAACCGCTATTTTAGCCAGTTTGTTTGATGAGGTCGTCAGCTTAGAGCGTATTGCCGGCTTTCAACCGAAGGCCAAGGCACGTTTTCAGGCTTTAGGCTTAACCAATATTCAACTGCACCATGCCGACGGCTATTTAGGCTGGCCTGCTAAGGCTCCTTTTGATGCGGTTATTGTAACGGCGGCCCCAGAAGAAGTGCCGCCTCAACTGATTGAACAGCTAAGTGATACCGGAGTGTTGGTGTTGCCTCTTGGCGATCAGGAAGAGCAAATACTGGTAAAAATCACTGCAATACCGCCCATTAAAATTGATCCTGAAAACTCGTTATCTAAAAGTGAATTAGCTGAAAACCCACAACCAGACAAAGCCGTATATACCAAAAAAGCACCTACCGTAACCAAGTCGACAACGATAACTCGACGCTTTAATAAAGAGACGATTACACCCGTATTCTTTGTTCCGTTAAAGCCCGGCATCATCTAGGGAGTATTTTGATTGAAATCTTCAGCTAAACCTCAGCACGGTATTAAAGTTTTTTTCAAGGGAATGGCGATGGGGGCTGCTGATGCCGTACCGGGTGTTTCTGGTGGTACGGTGGCATTTATTACCGGTATTTATGAACAATTGATCGAGTCTATTCGTCATATTAATCCTAGTCTGCTACTGCTTTGGTATCGCTTAGGTTTTAAAGCTGCCTGGCAAAAAATAGACGGTAGTTTTTTACTAACGCTACTGGCGGGTATTATCAGTAGTATTGTGTTGTTGGCCCATGTCGTTAGCTATTTGTTAGAACAGCAACCGGTTCTTTTATCTGCCTTTTTCTTTGGCTTGGTAAGCGCCTCTGTTCTTGTGATCTACAGTGAAATTGAACAGCGTAACTGGAAAACCACTCTTGGATTGTTCGTGGGTGTGGTTGTTATGATGCTGGTTAATCAGTTGATGCCAACTTTGGATACCGCTAAGCCGTTACATGTCTTTATTGCTGGGACTGTTGCGATTTGTGCCATGATTCTACCCGGAATATCCGGTAGTTTTTTGCTATTAGTTATGGGGGTTTATGGCGGTATTATGCATGCGGTTAAAGAACTGCAGTTGATGACGATGCTGTGGTTTTCTGCGGGTTGTATTACAGGCATATTGAGCTTTTCACAGGTGTTAAGTCTGTTGTTCCATCGTTTTCGTCAAATGACTTTAGCATTGCTGACCGGTGTACTAATTGGTTCGCTATCTCAGATTTGGCCGTGGCGACAGGTTGTATCGTACAAAATTGATAGCTTGGGTAAATCAGCGGCTATTGCCCACGATAATTTATTGCCTACGGCCTATGAACAGCTAACGGGTATGAGTGCTCAGTTAGTCCCTGCCTTAATTTTGATGGTTCTGGGTTTTTCCCTTGTTTGGTTTTTTAATCAGCAATCTGAAAAATAAATTAACCAAAAATTTAATTTTGATTGATTTCTTCCTGCGCTCATATCTTACTGATCTGCAAGGCTGTTTGATATTTTATCTAACAGTCTTGCTCCCCTCCTTGAAAATTTTTCAATGATGCTTTTTATAAGAATGAAAAAAATGTTGTACATCATTCATCTAAAGCTATAGCTTCTTAGGTGCGGACAGAGCAGAAAAATTGAGTTCTCTAGCCGTAAAATAACAAAGTAGCTCGCTAAACTCTAAATAAAACGTGATAAGCCTTTATGTAAAAAAAGTATTAATAATTAAAGGGTTAATAAGCATTTTTATAGAAATTAGCCATCATTAAAATAATAAATGAGTCACTTTGTAATGGTCTGGTTATTGGTGGTACTTTGTATCGCTACAATCCAGTCCATAGTAAACCATGCTCAAATATTCAACATTGGATTGAGCCAAAATGTTTTACCAGGAAATAAAGGCCAAATTTGGTCGGTTGTGATAAACAATGACTACATTGGATGTAAGGAGTCACAACACCCAGTCACAGGCCTGTACCGATAAAAATAAAAGTGCTAGCAAAGAACTGCCGGCACTCAGGACATGGGAATACTGCTATGACGACTCTAGAACATGATTTTGACATAGAGCACGATGCTAATCTTCGCCCATCTGAAGCGGATGCAACAAAGGATTTATCCTTACAGAGCTTGTCTTCACAAGAGACTGAAGAACAAACAGAAGAGCAAGCCGAAGCGGATTTTGAACGCGCTCTTGAGCGCGAGGATAAATCAGAAAAAAGCTTAGATGCGACTCAGCTCTATCTTAGTGAAATTGGCTTTTCGCCTCTTCTCTCTCCAGAGGAAGAAGTTTACTTTGGTCGTCTTGCCCGCAAAGGTGATGCCGCTGGCCGACGTCGAATGATTGAAAGCAATCTTCGTCTTGTTGTTAAAATTTCCCGCCGTTACTTAAATCGAGGCTTATCCCTGCTCGACTTGATTGAAGAGGGTAACTTAGGCTTGATCCGGGCGGTGGAGAAATTTGACCCAGAGCGCGGCTTCCGTTTTTCAACCTATGCAACGTGGTGGATTCGTCAGACGATTGAACGTGCCTTGATGAATCAAACTCGCACGATTCGCCTACCGATTCATGTGGTGAAAGAGCTTAATGTTTACCTGCGTGCCGCCCGCGAATTGAGTCAAAAATTAGACCATGAGGCGACACCGGAAGATATCGCTGCTTCGCTGGATCGTCCTGTCGAGGCGGTTAAAAAGATGTTAGGTCTTAACGAACGCGTTACCTCGATGGATCATCCTCTTGGCGGTGATATGGATAAACCTCTGGTTGAGACTATTGCCGATGCAGAGGATATGGATCCGGCACATATGCTGCAAAAAGATGATTTTACTCAGCATATGGATCTTTGGTTGTCAGAGCTTACAGATAAACAGTCTGAGGTTGTAGTGCGCCGTTTTGGCTTGCATGGCCATGAGCCATCAACGCTAGAACAAGTAGGTGCCGAGATCGGCCTTACCCGTGAAAGGGTTCGTCAGATTCAGGTGGAAGGCCTACGTCGGTTACGTCGCATGATGGAAAAGCAGGGCATTTCCATTGAATCTGTTTTTAGTGACTAGTGCAGGCTCAAGCTATGACAGGGTTGACTTTACTCCTCCCTGTCTTTTCTTTTCTCTTCTTCGTCTTTCCCTTCTATCTGAATGCTCCTAAATTATCGTATTTTCTGAATCGTTAGATATAAGGCTGTGCACTGCATGGCCTTTTTAATTTAATGTCATTTTTTTTACGATTCCTTGTCCTTTATAAGTCTTTTGTAGCAATTTTGTCATTTTTCATTGGTGTAATGTCATGTATTGCGCAGAGGTCTAGCTGCGTCGCTTTACTGGAGATTGCATATCAATGGCAGAAACAGCCGAGTTGCTGAATATTATCGAGCAGCAAAAAATAAACACCGTCTTTCAACCGATTATTGGTGCTCATGGCCAATCTATTTTTGCCTATGAGGCCTTGACTCGTGGCCCGGCAGATAGCCCCTATTGCAGCCCAGTGAATCTATTTGAAGCGGCGAAACGCCAGCAGCAATTATTTGCGTTGGAGGCGATTTGCCGAAGGCGTGCAATTGAAAAGTTTACGCAACAGCAGCTACCAGGCAAGCTCTTTTTAAATGTAACCCCCGAAACCCTGCTGCAAGCGGATCATCATAAAGGTATGACCTTAGATCTGTTGAATAACTACGGTTTAAAACCTGAACAGGTGGTTATTGAAATTACAGAGCACTCGCCAACCCATGACTATGAGTTGATGTGCCATGCGGTACGGCATTACCAAGGTGAAGGCTTTTCTATCGCCATTGATGATTTAGGTGCAGGTTATTCCAGTTTAAGGCTTTGGTCTGAGTTACAACCAGAATATGTGAAAATTGATCGTCATTTTGTTTCAGGGATTGATCGAGACAAGGTTAAACGTGATTTTGTGCGCTCTATTGTCGAGATTGCTCGGGCGGTTAATAGTCAAGTGGTTGCAGAAGGTATTGAAACCCGCCAAGAGTTTGAAGCGCTATCTGAAATTGGGGTGGATTATCTGCAGGGTTATTACTTTGCAAGGCCTCACCCTGAACCGATTCGTGAAGTATCCAAGTCAGCTCAGAAGGTCTGGAAACAGATCAAGGAGAGTAGAGAGATGTACAAGGATGAAGGTCAAATAGGCCGATTAAAGCTTGATATTTCCCCCGTAACACCAGAGACACTGGTGGAAGAGGTGGTGGATATTTTTGAGAAAAACGAACACTGGTTCTCCGCTCCGGTGGTCTCAGGTGGTTTACCGGTGGGGATTATCACTCGCTCCCGGTTACTGCAGAAACTGAGTAAAGCCTTTGGCCGTGATCTCTATAGCAAGAAACCTGTTAGCCAAATTATGGATCAGAACTTTATGTCGGTTGAACGACATATGCGGCTTGAGACCGTAAGCCAGCAGGTGACGCAACGAAACCGGAGCCGATTAGAGGAGGATTTTATTATCACCGAAAACGGCTACTATTCCGGCGTAGGTCAGGTGATTGATCTGTTAAAAATGATTACAGAGGTGCAGCTGAAAAGCGCGCAGAACTCAAATCCTCTGACAGGCTTACCGGGTAATGTCTTGATTCAAGAGCATATTGATCAGCTTATCACCAGTAAAACACCCTTTGTAACGTGCTACTTTGATCTGGACAATTTTAAGCCTTACAACGATCAATACGGCTATGCCCGAGGGGATGATATTCTTCTGAGTGTTTCTCAGCTGCTTAAAAAACACTGTCAGCCTAAGCTGGATTTTGTGGGGCATGTTGGCGGCGATGACTACGTGGTGGTTTTCCAAAGCTCTAACTGGCAAACATTTGTTCAAGATGCTTTGAGTGAGTTCAGCCAATCGCGGCGAGCTTTCTACAGCCCTGACCACTTAGGGGATGGTGGCATTTGGGCTGAGGACCGATTTGGTGAAAGACGGTTTTTTGGTCTGATGAGCATCTCTGTGGCCGCTATTGACTCTGAATCTGCAAACTTTGGTTCAGCCAAAGAACTTGTCAGTCGGTTAAGCCTAATTAAGCACGAGGCCAAACATGCCAAAGGCAATAGCTTGGTGGCTCAACTAGCTGGGTCTATTGTTAATTTGTTCACCGAAGCTGATACCTGCAGTGCTTAAGACCGATTTTTTATAGGTTGTCGCAGAACTGTCATAAATATGTCGCAATACTGTCGTTTAGGCTGCGTATAACGGTTATAACGCAAATCAAAACGCATATTGTTGGTTAAACAGCCAACCCAAAAGACAGAAAGGCAATACTATGAAAATGACAGAACTGCACCAACTGATAGAACATCATCCTTCTGTAGAGGTTCAAATCCAGTCTCATCATGAAGGTGTTTACTTTACAGTAGAGATTATCTTGGGTGATATGACTTACTGCTTGCACGGACAAAAGGGTAAACCGCTGGTTTTTCGTGATGAGGATTCAGCTCGTAACCTGCTTCAGCAATCAGGTATCAAACAGGTTAAATCTCACCGTGTTTTATCCCGTTTATCAACCCTTGCTCAGCCTTTGTTAAACACCGGATGGCGTGCTCAGTTAGCTTAATTTAAGCACTGACATTATTTAAGCGCCGCCACTGTGGGCGTATCTTTTATCGACTTTTTAACCGAGTGTTTTTTTTTATTCTTCAGGACACGTTATTATAGCAACACCGTATAAGAGCCTCAGATGCTGAGTTGTCATCCCTAATCCCTAAAAGTAAGGGTATGCGACAAGCTAGGTTGATGTGTTGTAAATAAGGAATAACGATGTCCGATACCACTATTGCTGCAATCCCAGATGTTGAATCTGTTCCTCGTGCAGCAAGCTCTTCAAACCTTCGTCAGGGTGTGCTCTTGATAAATTTAGGCACACCCGATGCGCCAACACCCGCAGCGGTTAAACGCTACCTTGCTGAATTCCTGCATGATCATCGTGTGGTTGACCTAACCCGTTGGCTGTGGTGTCCTATTTTGCACGGAGTTATTTTGCAGATACGCCCTAAGCGTGTGGCTAAAGCCTACGCTTCTGTATGGACGGATGATGGCTCTCCTTTGCTTGCCATCAGTAAGCAGCAGCAAGCAGCGTTAAGCCAACATCTAAAAGACCAAGGGATTGATCTGCCGGTAGAGCTTGCTATGACTTACGGTAATCCTTCTATTTCCGATAGCCTTGACCGTCTTGTTCAGGCTGGAGTGGAGGAGGTTATTGTTCTGCCTTTGTACCCTCAGTACTCTGCAACGACCACCGGTGCGGTATTTGATAAATTGGCCAAAGTAATTGCCACGCGCCCAGAATTCCCCGCGATTACTTTTATTCGTGATTACTATCGAACCGACGGCTACCTTGATGCGCTGGCGCAGTCGGTTAGAGACCACTGGCAAGAGCACGGTCGCGGTGATCGGTTGATGATCTCTTTTCACGGTATTCCTAAGCGTTACGCTGATCAAGGCGATCCATACCCACAGCACTGTCATCATACCGCAGAACAACTGGCCCAACGTTTAGGGCTAAAAGAAGGTGAATGGATCTGTAGTTTTCAATCTCGCTTTGGCCGTGAAGAGTGGCTTAAACCCTACACCGATAAAACATTAGAAGTCTGGGGGAAAGAGATTGAAAGGGTGGATATTATCTGTCCCGCTTTTGCTGCAGATTGTCTGGAAACCTTAGAGGAAATTCAGGTGGAAAATAAAGACGTTTTCCAAGAGGCCGGTGGAAAAACCTTAAGCTATATTCCAGCGCTTAACGCCAGAGATGATCATATTCAGTTATTAGCAGACTTGGTTCGACAGAAGCTGTCGGTTCAATAGAAGCTGTCAATTCAATAGAAACTGTTGATTCAATTGAAATGGTGAACAATGATGGTGCCCCTATCAGATAGAAAAAGATAAGGGCATTATTCTTACGGGCTAAAAAACAGTCTAAAAAAGCCGTGCCAACAGCGCCGTAACCGCCGTTTCTACCCTCAGAATACGTTCACCCAAATGCACGGGCTTTAAACCAGCCTCAACCAGCTTTTCGACTTCATAGGGAATAAAGCCACCTTCGGGGCCGATAGCCAGTGTTGTTTCTCCCTCTATGCCTCGGGGACAGGCCTCTAGGCTGCCTGGATGAGCAACGATTCCTTGGGTACCAGCACAGATATTTGGTAATCGGTCTTCCACAAAGGGCTTAAATTGTGTTTCAAGATGCACTTCTGGCAGCAGGGTGTCTCTGGCCTGTTCTAGGCCCAGAATTAAATTATCACGGATCTTTTCTGGCTTTAATTCTGGCGACATCCAGTAACTTTTTTCAACCCGCTTTGTGCCCAGTAAAACAAGACGCTTTACGCCAAGGGTGCTGATATGTTGCAGTGAACGAGCCAACATTCTAGGTCTAGGCAGTGCAAGTATCAGTGTGAGTGGTAAAGGGGTTGGTGGTTCTTGGTCAAAATGGGTTTCAAGTATAACGCCATTAGCATCTGACTGACGTACCAAACCGCTTCCCATAAGCTGATTAAGACGACCTATTTTTAGCTTATCGCCTATGGCAGCGCGATGTACGTTTTGGATATGCTGAGCGCGATGGTCGGTTAGGTGAACTTTATGTTCGCTGATAAAGTCTGACTCGTACAGTAGGATTAAATTCATAGTTGATGCCCCCGCTTAAGAAGCAGGCATCATAAGCTGGCTGTTTGTGAATGCAAGCCGCTATTTAACTCATGCAGGGATGCAAGTGCTATAACAATAGGATGGCATTATGACCGATTATATCAATGCTCTAATCAAAGATGACGGCCCTGCTCTAGTCTATATCATGGACCCTATGTGCAGTTGGTGTTGGGCATTTAAGCCTGTTATCGAAGAGATACGAACTGCGTTCCCCGGGTTTAATGTTTACACCTTACCGGGTGGCCTAGCGCCTGATAGTAGTGAGCCTATGCCTGAGGCTCAAAAGGTCCAAATATCGAGTATTTGGAAAAAAATTGAAAGCACCGTAGGCACAACATTTAATCATGATTTTTGGACGCAATGTGAACCACGGCGCTCGACCTACCCGACTTGTCGCGCTCTTCTTCTTGCTCGAGATATTGGCAAAGAGAACGAGATGATTGATTCAATTCAGCGGGCTTATTATTTAAACGCACAGAACCCTTCTGATATGGCAACGTTAGCATTGTGTGCCGCAGAGATCGGTATGGATATTGAGCCTTTCAAGCAAGCAATGGTCAGCGATGAACTTGACGAACGTTTACAGCAGGAATTGACGTTTCACCAACGTTTGGGCGTGCAAGGTTTTCCCTCTCTGGTGTTAAAAGTCTCTGACCGCTGGATGGGTATCGGTCTGGATTATAAAGATGCTAAGTCGATGATTGAACAGATCAAAGCAGGTATTGAAAAAACAGACATCTAAGAGTGAGCGACGATATTTAATGAAAGGAGTACGATAACGTTCCGTTAACCAAAGGAAATATGAAATGGATCTAATTTGATATAAATCAATAGATTAAAGATGTCTTTGTTTCGTTTATATGAGATGACTCAATAGTCATGGTCATTGTGTCACATAAAGAAATAGTGATCTGACTCAGAGCGCTATTGTGTTATTTTGTGTAATATTAGGTATTTGTATTTTATGTTTGCCGAGGTTAACGCAATGTTGTCACAAGGATGTTATAGCCGCCTAGCGGTAAAACGAGTGGCCTTTGGCGTGCTATTACTATGGCTCGCTTTGATACTGTGTGTGTGGAGTAATGATGCTTGGGCTATTCGTACCGAATCCAGTGAAGCTGTATTAACCGCCCAAGAGCTTAGATGGTTGCAACAACATAATAATCAAGTTGATGTGGGCATTGCGTTTGTACCGCCACATACAATGGAGCTTGATGAGAGTAATCAGTACCACGGCGTAGCTATGGACTTTTTGGCGCTGATGGAGAAAAAGCTCCCCGTTAATTTCAAAGCTCATTTCTATCCTTCCTATTCAGCCTTACTTGAAGGTGCTAAAACCGGCCAAATTGATATGGTCTTTGCTGCATCAATTACCCCAGAGCGAGAGCAATACCTTATCTTTACCCAGCCTTATACTTTTCTATCCAATAAGATTTTTGTGCGTAAGACCGCTGAAGGCTTTCAAAATATTGATGAGCTTATTGGCAAAACCGTTGCCGTGATTCGTGGTACTGCGATGGCTGAGCACCTTCGACTGTTTTACCCAGGAATTAAGCTACTTGAATTAAAAAGCTCAAAGGATCTTATGCTGGCGGTGTCGTCTGGTAATGCTGATGCGGCGATATCTGTTGTGGCTAGTGCGTGGTGGCATATGAAAGAAGAGGGTATTAGCAATCTTGATATCAGTGGTGATGCAAATTTTAGCTACGCGGTACGTTTTGCCACGAGAAAAGAGCTGCCACTTTTAGCGCATATCCTAGAAAAAGGCTTATATAACATCAGTGACCGTGAGCATGATGAGGTGCATCGTCGTTGGCTGTATCCGCAGATAGCTGGTGTGATTAATAAAGAGACGGTCTATCGCTACGGTGGCTTAACGATAGCGATTTTTTTAATTGCTTTAATTATTTTTGGTTTGCTTTTAATTCGTCGCCTGCGGTATGAAGTTGCACAACGCTTGGAAACTGAGCAGGCCCTGCGCAATAGTGAAGAGCGTTTCGAGCTAGCGATTAGAGGAACTAATGATGGTATCTGGGATTGGAATCTACACACTAATGAGCTTTATTTAGCTCCTCGTTTTTTACAGATTATTGGTCAACGTGATGCCGGTGTTGGTGTTTTTTGGCAAGGTTTAGACCCTTGGTTAAAGCGCGTTCATCCAAAGGATCGCCCTCTATTTGAGCGGGCGACAGCAGAGCATCTTAAAGATCATCAACCGTTGGATATTCGTTACCGTATGCTACGGGATCAAGGTGAATGGATCTGGGTGCGTATGCGGGGACAGGTGCAACGTAATGAGCTGGATAATGCGCTGCGTCTTTGTGGTTCTATTATGGATGTCACAGAGAAAAAACGGTCTGAGGATGAGGTTCGCCGACTGGCTTATTTTGATCAGTTAACAGGCATTGCTAATAGGGAGCTATTTAAGATTAGCCTGCAGGGTGCGGTGAATAAGCTGAACACTCAAGATAGCCCTTTCGCTATTATGTTTGTCGACTTAGATCAATTTAAGCTAATCAATGATTCCTTGGGGCATCGCATTGGTGATTTACTGCTTTATCGTGTTGCTGAGATGCTGGGGGAGATTTTGCCCACAACCTGCTTTATCGGACGATTAGGTGGCGACGAATTTGCTGTTCTTATGGAAGAGCCTAGTGGGGCTAGCGAGGTTAAGCAGTGGGCTGAGAAAATTATCGAGATGCTAGCAAAGCCGATGATACTTGATGACCACGATGTACGAATAACCGCAAGTATTGGTATTTCTCACTGGATTGATGCCCCAGCAAGTCTTGATAGAGCTATGGAGCAGGCTGATATTGCATTGTTTGAAGCAAAGCGGGAGTGCCGAGGGTCATTCTGCTTCCATGAAGATAGCATGAGTGAGCGTATTCTAGAGAAAACGCTACTGGCAAAAGATTTAGAAAGCGCCCTAAAAAATAATGAGCTTTATTTGATGTACCAGCCTCAAATTAATCTACAGCAAGAACGGGTTATTGGCTGTGAGGCATTAATACGCTGGAATCACCCAGAACGAGGTTTGATCCCTCCTGATCATTTTATTTCTTTAGCGGAAGAGCGTGGTCTTATCCATCAGATTGGTGATTGGGTTTTGCATCAAGCCTGTAAGCAAGCCCGTAACTGGCTTGATGATGGTGTTGACTTTGGTGGTATTGGCGTCAATGTTTCTTCTTTGCAGTTATTGTCTCAGGGTTTTGTTCAACGTGTTGAAGAGGCGCTGGAAACCTACCATCTATCGGCGGAATATATTGAACTTGAAATTACCGAGACAGTATTGGTTCGAGATATTCAATTAGCTGAGCGTGTGATGAATCGCCTGTGTCAGCTGGGTATTAGCTTTTCAATTGATGACTTTGGCACAGGTTATTCTTCTTTACTCTATTTGCAGCGTTTACCTATTGGCCGTCTTAAATTAGCTCAGGAATTTGTTCGGGATACCATGCCAGATGCCAATGAGCATGGCCAAAGTGAGGCCGTTGTTTCAGCAGCACTTCATTTGGGAAAAAACCTTAAAATCCCTGTGATTGCGGAAGGGATTGAGAATTTTGCCCAGTTTGAGTGGTTAAAACACCAAGGCTGTGATGAAGGGCAAGGCTATCTATTTGCTAAACCAATGCTAGCGGCAGACTTTAAAGCGTTTGTGCATCATACGGCGTCCCATGGGATCTTACCGGTTCCTGTTGATCCTGAATGCACTATGATGGTGAGTTAAGGGGGGCCGCCACCGGCTTTCTCCCCCTTTTTTACCAAGATTAACGATTAATAGCCTTAAATATCGCTTGGCTCAGACGGTCAATATTGCCATCGTTAATACCAGCAATATTAATTCGGCCGGAATCAACCGCATAAATAGCGTATTCATCTTTTAAGTATTTAACCTCTGCTTTACTCAGGCCAGAATAAGAGAACATTCCTTTCTGAGCGGTGATAAAACTAAAGTCACGATCGCTCGATAACTGTTCAAGGTTTTGAACCAAATTCGCCCGCATACGATGGATACGGCTGCGCATCTCTGCTAGTTCCTGTATCCATTGCTGGCGCAATTCTGTATCAGATAAAATAGTGGAAACAATGGCAGCCCCATGGGCTGGAGGATTGGAGTAGTTGGCACGGATACAGTTGCAGGCTTGAGAGAATACATTACTGCAATGCTCAGGTGTTGAAGCAACGATGCTTAAAGCCCCAATACGCTCATTGTATAAGCCAAAGTTTTTTGAGCAGGATGTTGTGATTAAAGCTTCAGGGCACTTTTCAAGGATGAGCCTTAAACCTTGGACATCTTCTTCTAAGCCATCACCAAAGCCTTGGTAGGCACAATCAATCAAAGGAAGTAGGCCTTGGTCTGCAACGGCTTGGCTGATCTGCTGCCATTGCTCTAGTGTAGGGTCGATTCCGGTTGGATTATGACAGCTTGCGTGTAGGAGGATTACGTCACCTGCGGGTATCTGCCGGATTTCCTCTAACATCCGTTCAAACGCTAGAGCATTTGCCTGAGCATCGTAATAAGGGTAGGTACGCACTTCTACGCCAGCCCCTGCAAAAACATGAAAGTGGTTTGACCATGTAGGATCGCTCACCCAGATTTTTGCTTTTGGATTGAGGGCATTGACCAGATCACCTGCAACCCGAAGAGCTCCTGTACCACCTGGGGTTTGCGCCGTACTGATGCAAGACGTTTTAGTAAGAGGGTGGTCATCACCTAGCATTAATGTTTGCAGTAATACGGCAAGCTCTGGTGCACCTGCAGGGCCAATGTAACCCTTACTTTGTTCATGCTCAAGAATCAAAGCCTCGGCTTTTTTTACAACAGGCAAGATCGGTGTTAGACCCTGGTCATCCTTATAAACACCAACACCAAGATCAATTTTTGTAGGTGTTGGATCTTTCTTAAATGCCATCATTAACGCCAATAGGGCATCACCGGGAATCGCCTTAACATTCTCAAACATGACATGCTCCAAAATAGGAAAAGATGTGACGGTTTTATTGTTATTTACCCGTTGAATAGTAACGCTTTTTGGCTAATGGGTTGTCTTCGCATATTGTTGAATAAAGCAGGCAGGACGTGCTAAGTGTAATCTTTTCATGACAGTTGCGGTGAGGCCTTGAAGCATCTAGGGTCAGATTCAAGAAGATGTAACAAAAAAAGCCTGATTTTTTCAGGCCTTTTGAGTGTGGATCTCTTTATTCTTTATTTCTTATTCTTGATTTTATTTTATGCCTGTTCCTACTTCTAACTCATCAAGCCAGTCTAAGAAACGCTGAACATCACGACCTTTAAAAATAGCACCATGCTGAGGAGCCATATATTCAATATCCAGTTGACGCACGCGACGTACCCAATCTTTCTTCGCTCGGTTAGACGGCATCCAGCGTTGATGGAAGAGTCGCATTTTATCCACATGGGCATCAAAGTCCTCCACAAACATTGGCGCGCCATCGGGTAGAAGTGCAGCGCCAATATCACCACTCATTAGAATCTTGGCTTGAGGGTCGTATACACTAAAATTGCCGGATGAATGCATATAGTGAGCAGGAATAAACTGAAGCTCAATATCGTCTAAACGTAGGCTTTTGCCTTCATCTGGTAGAGGATTGTAGCGAATGCTATTACAGCCAAAGTGACGTAGAAAACCTTCCCATAACCAAGGTGCGTGAAGCTCCGCATGGGGCAGAGTTTTATCCCAGAGTCCTAGAGAAGAGATGATGTCAGGGTCTTGGTGAGATGCAAACAGGTGCGTAATTTGCTGAACAGGTACGTGATGAACCACCGCCGCGAGCATTGCCGAGAATAGCTCAATACCACCGGGATCGAGCATGATCGCGTGGTTAGTGGTTTTGATCATATATTGGTTGGTATCAATGATCTTGCTAGGGCGCTCTTCATCGCGACCAAAAACCAGCCATTCGTGGCTGCGACCTTCATGGAGCTTTATGACTTTCATAACAAAATCCGGCGTTAGTGTTTGTAGGCTTACCTGATTATCGCTCTAAAGAATGACGACATTTGGTGGCAATATGTTTAATTCGATTCGCAGCTTTTTCAAGCTTAACCACAATGCCTTCAAGACTGGCTTGATAGCTGTCCGCAGCTGTTGCCGCCTCAAGACGAGAGGTTGCGGTGACGACATTGGCTGCCAACATACGCGATTCAATTTCATCCAGTAGTTCAAATAGCTTGCGCATGTGGCGACGGAGTTGCACCGACTGCTGATGATGCTGGTTATAGGCCATCTTGGCGATAGGGTCTAATGTTTCAACGTAGGGTGCCGTTGAAGCTTTTTGTTGTGCTTTGGCAAAGCGGAGGTTCGCGTCAGAACTGTGCAGCTCTGCCAGAGAGGTGCGAGAAAGAACGAGGGCTTCTCGATTAATTTCTTTAACCAACCAAATGGTGTCATTGGCCAGCTCAACCATAAAGTCGGTGATGGGCTTAAAAGTACGCACATTGTCTCCCGCGCGAGCTACAAGCGCTTTAGCGTTCATTGCCTCAAGAGAAATATTCTTTGCCTCAGTGAGCACAACGCTAAGATCTGCTGCGACTGTGGCGGCATTAATAAAAAAGTGGGCACTGTTTTTGCTTCTGAACTGCATGATAGGAGCACCACGGGCAGGCTATGGAAAGAAGGAAAGAATGATAACGATCGTTTAATTATGGTGATGCCATGGACTAATGACAACCATTAGCTGATTTCGATACCCGTATTATAGCAATGGGAATGATGATACCAAAATAAGCTAAAGTGATATCGGGTCGCTTTTAAAACATTTACCTCTTTTTTGGTCTACTTTTGCTCGTAAGTAGTGCATATTTTTAATAAAGAAGTATCAGAAATTGGTTTTTATTACTCTACGAAAGTATTATTCTTTTTGCCTTGGTCTGAGGCTTCATGGATCTGAAGCCCAGAAAAAATAAGAATACGCCTCATGGCAATAATAATATTGCCAAAGGGCCTGCGGCCATAAGCTGCTGATAAGCAAATTAGGTGCTGTTATGTCGAAACAGTCATTCGCGCTGAATAGCCGATTACTCCGCCCTGTTATTATTGCCATTATCCTTTTAGCAGGGATACAAACCGTTTTATCCATTATCCTTATGACGTCAGGCGGGAAAAGCCTTGTCGATGATATTCGCTCACGGTTGAGCGCAGAGAATGGCAAGGTATCGAATGAGCTGCGTTCTGCAAGTGAAGGCGTTCAATCTCAAATATCCCAGATGACCCTAAGAGTGTCAGAAGATCTGGCCACAAACCTTCAACAGCAGTTAGAACAAGAAAAAAGCAGTACAGTAAAACTTCTTGAGACTTCTTTGCTCGATACCTCAAAAAACATGGCCATACTTTTGGCTGCTGTATCTCCTGAAGCTATTTGGGATCGTGATACGCCTCAATTAACACAATATGTCAAAATGGCCCATGAAAGTCAGCATGTGGTATTTGCTGGTTTTTATGATGGCTATGGTAAGCGGATGACCCGCTATTTGAATCGTCGAAGTGATCTTGTTAAAGAGTTAATGAAAACAGGGGAAGGTGATAATTCTTTAGATCGCGTGATTGATGCCGCTAAAAAACATAAACGCGTTGTCGTCATTGATCAGCCTATTAATCCCAACGGTGCTGTTATTGGCCGATTGGTTATTGGGGTGAGCCGAGACGTTGTGATTGATAATACTCAGAAAATGGAAGTGGGTTTTAATCAGCTGATTGCAGACAGCCTAGCAACAGTAAAAGGCAGTATTAATAAAGGTGGCTCCCAGTCGGTAACGGATTTGCAGAAGCGTTTGAGTGGGATTCAGCAACATAACGACTCCGCTCGATTAAGTATCGAACAAAGTGTTGAACACTCGTCTCAGAGCCTAGTGCAGCAAATGACGTTAGTTTCTGTTGTGAGCGCTTTGATTTTGGTGGTCGTTTTGGTCGTTGTTCTATCGGTGCGTTTATTACGTCGAATTCATGTTTTAACGGAGGCCCTAACGGATCTTTCCGCCGGTGAAAGCGATCTTACTCAGAGAATCGATGTAACAGGTCGTGATGAAATTACCGAAATGGCAAAAAAGGTGAATCACTTTGTGCAGGCGATTCAAGCGATTATCAATGATGCTCAGCAGATCTCTCACCACACGACCCATGTTGTTGCTGCTATGCATCAAGGTAATTTACACGCCTCTGAAGCGACAGATCGTCAGCAAGCGGCTGCCTCTGAAGCCTCATCTGCTGTTGCTTATATCGCTAATAGTGTGGCGGAGGAAAGTAAAAGCGTTGCTGAAACGTTAGAAAGTGTTGATCAGATTCGAGAAGAAACCAGCCAAAGTGCTGTAATCTCCCGCCGAGTTCGCCATGATATTGAAGCGCTGGTTACGGATGTAGAGCATACAGCAGAGGTGATTAATAGCCTTGCCAGACAGAGTGATCAAATTGGTGATGTGTTGGATATGATTAAATCTGTTGCGGAGCAAACGAACTTGCTGGCACTTAATGCCGCGATTGAAGCGGCTAGAGCTGGTGAAAGTGGTCGTGGCTTTGCCGTGGTTGCAGATGAAGTTCGTATGTTAGCCAGTAAAACTCAGCAATCTACCGAGGACATTGAGCGTCAAATTGATCAGTTGCAAGCAGGTACAAAACAAGCGGTTAAAGCGATCAATGATGCCAGTGATGTGGCTAGAAGTAGTATTGAAGGTATTCGACAATCTGACGAACGTTTAGCAAATGTTAGTACCTCGGTGGATCACTTGCACCGTATGTTTGCAGAGATCACTAGCATGACATCAGACCAATCATCTCGGGCGCAAAGCATGACACTTGCTTTAGGAGAAATTGTTTCTGAGGCAAAAATAACCTCTGAAGTGGTAGGGAATGCGACGGCTACCAGCCGCGAGCTTGAGTCTCTGGTTAAAGAGCTAGGACAGAAAGTCGATGGGTTTAAGGTGTAATACCTATACCGGACAGTAGTGGTGTACCTATTACTTGAACGGTTCTAATATAAGCCTCATAAAAAGACATCGCCGGTTATGAGTTCCGGCGATTTTTTTATAAATTGACACATTCAAGCTGTACAGGCGTATTGACTTCAATATCGCATGTAACATTCTTGCCGATGATCTGATCCCAATATTTTGGTGCAGCACCGTAGCCAGGCCGTACACTGCGAATATGCTCTGGCATGATCGTATCACCTGCTTTCAGTGATTTGACAAAATATAATGAACGGCGAAACTGTACATTGCCTGATTCACTGGATTTGCGCCCATAATCAATTTCCCCCAGTGCCTGCCATGCTGTTTTAGTATCACGGCACAGGGCGGCTAAATCGGAAGGCTCCAGCGAAAAACTATCATCTGGGCCGCCGCCATTTCGATCTAGAGTGAAATGTTTCTCGATAATACGAGCACCAAGCATAACGCTGGCAATAGCGGTGGTGTTATCCAGAGTATGATCGGATAAACCTGTAACCAAGCCAAAGCGTTCGATCATATCTGGGATCGTTGCTAAATTATAATCCTCTGCGGGAGCTGGGTAGCCACTGACGCAATGAAGAATGGCTAATTCTTTGCAGCCACCTTCTCTTGCTGCAGCAATAGCCTCTTCAATTTCTTCTTTATCGGCCATGCCTGTTGAAATAATCATTGGCTTGCCTGTTTTCGCAACGTACTTTATCAAGGGGGTATCAATAGCTTCAAAGCTGGCTATTTTGTAGGCTGGGGCATTTAAATCTTCAAGTAGATCGACGGCGGTTGTATCAAATGGCGAGCTAAACATAGTGATATCGAGTGTGCGAGCATAGTCAAAAAGCTCTTTGTGCCAGCTCCATGGTGTATGAGCTTCTTGATAAAGATCATAGAGCGTGCGTCCATGCCAAAGGCCTCCTTTAATAGTAAATTCTGGACGATCACTATTTAAGGTGATGGTTTCTGCGGTATAGGTTTGAATCTTTACGGCATCAGCTCCTGATGCCTTAGCCTGCTCAATAAGTTTTAATGCAGCCTCAAGAGAGCCATTATGATTGGCCGAAAGTTCAGCAATGATATAGGGCTGTGTTGTTTGGGAAATAAGGCGTTTATTAATTGTGATCATTTGATGTTACAACTTTTCTAGAGTGACTTTATATTGATGACCTCTGAACTCGAAGTATGCTGGATAGCGGCTTGGGTCTGATACACGAATTTTATCAAATTGATCCGCGATACTTCTTTGAGGGTCTATTTCGCTATCCGATGGCGTTCGTTTTGGATAGTAACTGGCATGATCATCAACTTGAGGTGCGGGCTTTATAGATTGATAGTTGGACACGGCAAAGTCCATCAGCTCTTCTTCGGCATCAAATAAGGCGTTATTGATTTCGTCATAAAGTGCATGTGATGGTATATTTCTCGTCACTTTTCTCCAGATATTACCTGTATCAACCTTATCGTTTGCCTCAATTAAACTGATGGTTATTTCTGTAGCGCCGGCTATAACCTCCCAAATATAAGGGCTCCAGCCTCTTCCCTTCGGTAAATCACTCGCATGAATAACCAGCGTATGCTTGTAGTGACTCCGTATTTTTTGTGAGACAAGCTCAGAGCAGGAGATCAAAAAAAGAATCTCTCCTCCAGTAAGCTCAGACAGGGTACGGCATAACTGGACATTAATGTCTGAGTGCTTTGCTATCCAGCGCTCTAGCATTTGATTGACAGGATGAAGATGGGACGAACACAAGATACTAATATTCATAATGATTCCAGCTGCACCAATACAGTATTTACACCACAACCATCAGCAATTTGCTGACTTACCTTTGATAAACGGCTCATTAATTTAGGGGTTATTGTGGAAACCAAGTTCTTGATAACCTCAGGCTGACTTGAATAACTAATAAGGCAGGCTCCAGCCTCGGCTAAACTGGATGCAATTTTTGTCTGGTTTTCAGCTAATACAAGCATAATGGTCGGTAAGCCAAGAGTGCATCGCTCCCAGCTAGTACTGCCTGCAGCTCCTATTGCTAAATCACTATTAGCCATAATTTCCGCCATATTGTTAACACCGCAAAGAACCTTACAGGAGCACTCCATCATTTTTGCTTGTTGAATAACACTGTCTTTATGGGGGGCATTTTGTCCCATCACAACGGTAATAGTAATACCAGTCTTAAGGTGGCTTTTGTCTATTCCAGTAAGGATCTGCCCCGTTATATTATCCTTATCCATTCCACCAAGGTTGACTAAAATATGATTAAGTTCAGGTGTTCTGCGTCGGTTTAAACTGTGCTCTCGCCATTGAGCGAATTCTGGCCTTAGCAAAGCATATTCTGCACCACACAGCAAAGTAGAGGCCTTAGGGGTTAACATCTCATAGTCAGATGGGTTTCGGTTGTAGGTTTGGTCAATCAATAAGTTGCTGATATGTTGACGGTCGGCAAGATCGTCGATTATAGCGAGCTTGCTGTAGTAGGGCTGACAGGCATTCTGCCAACGGAAATCTAGAGCATAGTGATCAACAATTAACCAGTCGATAATGCTACTTTGTATGGCGTCTATTGTCTGTGCCGCATCTTGCTGCCAGCTAACACCTAGCCAAGTGCTATGTCTGGGCAGAAGCTCTGTCTTACTGGATTGGGCTTCTATGGTATTAAGCTGAAGTGCTGAAATAGAGGAGGGCAAAGATAGTGGTAATAGATGTACTGAGTATCCTTTGTTTGTTATCAACGAACCTAGATGACCCTGTAGCTCTCGGCAGATAAAAATGCACTGATGGCCTCGCTCTGTTAAGGCATCAGCCAATGTTAGGCAGCGCATGACATGCCCTGTTCCTATTTCTATAGAGGCATCTGCTCTGAAGGCGATCTGCATAAACTAGCCCAGTTTTGAATGATTAAGGTTAGGTTGTTATATCTCAAACTAGATCATCTATATTTCAAGTTAAATCGCCGTTCTTTTTTAGTACTTGAAACATCATTTCTGCTCGTATCCAGTCTTCCGGCGTATCAATATCTTGTACTCGATGGCGAGGTAATACGAGAGGTGTGGATTCAGGGCTAAAAATGATTTTTTCCTCAAGCCAAGCGTCTGCTTTACCCCAATAAAATTGTCCGGCATCGTGATAAGCTTCTTCTAAATCTTGTGATCGAGTGTTGAAATATTCAGGGGAAAACATTTCCACTGAGTTTTGCGGTGTTATTTTTATCGCTCGTTGAATAGGAAAAGGATAGCTGGTAACCGTAAACGTATAGTCTGCATTTGTTTGTTGCTGTTGTTTTAGCCCACGCTGAAGATCTTCCGTCGTAACAAAAGGCGCTGTGGCATATAAACAGCATACTAAACTGGGTTTTTGTTGATGCTGGATAAGCCATTCCGTTGCATGCTTAACAACGGGGATCGTACCAGCAAAATCATTAGCTAATTCAGACGGTCTTATAAAAGGCACTTCTGCACCGTATTTCTGTGCAACTTCAGCAATTTCCTGATCATCAGTCGATACTATTACGCGATCAAAACAATGGCTTTTTAATGCCGCCTCAATCGACCACGCAATCATGGGTTTTCCAAAAAAATCGTTGATGTTTTTTCTGGGTATGCGCTTGCTGCCGCCTCGGGCCGGAATTATAGCGATGTTCATACTTGTAAAATTCCTTTTAAAACATGTACGACTTTGTCTTGTTGTTGCTCCGTCATGGCTGAGAAAACAGGCAAACTCATGGCTTCTTGGTAATAGCGTTCAGCTTCTGGGTAATCCCCTCGCTTGAATCCCATTTGCTGGTAATGGGGCTGAGTATGTACGGGAATATAATGCAGGTTTACGCCAATACCTTCTGCCCGTAACGCTTCAAAGATTTCTCGATGCGTTTTTTTAAGGCGATCTAGCGTTAGGCGAATGACATAAAGGTGGCGGCCTGAATAACTGTCAGGATGCTGCCAAGGTAGTGTTAGCGGTAGATTCTGTAGCAGCTGGTCATAGCGATTGGCTAATTCATGTCGGCGGGCGACATATTGATCTAGCCGTTCCATCTGACTGATGCCTAGTGCAGATTGCAACTCCGTCATACGGTAGTTATATCCCAGCTCAATTTGCTGATAATACCAAGGACCATCTGGCTCATGTGTCATTAAATGAGGTTCACGGGTAATACCATGACTTCGATACAAGTTCATTTTTTCTGCAAGTTGATCATTATTAGTGACCGCCATGCCACCTTCAGCAGTTGTGATAATCTTGACAGGATGAAAGCTAAATACGGTGATATCACTGTAGTGACCGCTGCCGATATACTGTCCTTTATATTGACCGCCAATAGCATGAGAGGCATCTTCAATGATTTTGAAGCCATAGCGTTGACTTAGCTTATGGATAGCTTCCATGTCGCAGGGCTGTCCACACAGATGTACCGCCACCAATACTTTGGGTAACTTTCCGTCACGCTCTGCCGTTATCAATTTTTGTTCTAAAGCGGTTGGGCTTAGATTGTAGGTGCGGGGATCGATATCAACAAAATCTACTTTTGCACCGCAATAAAGACCGCAATTGGCTGAAGCAACAAAGGTGATAGGGGTTGTCCAGAGCCAGTCACCTTTACCCACGCCAAGGACAAGGCAGGCGATATGCAGGGCGCTTGTAGCACTGTTAACCGCCAAGGCGTGTTTGGCGCTGACTTTATGGGCAATGAGTTGTTCAAATAAAGGCGTCTTTGGCCCTTGAGTCAGAAAGTCTGATTGCAGCACCTCAGTAACGGCATCAATATCGGCTTGAGAAATCTCCTGCCGGCCATAAGGTATCATTTAGATACTCCCTATTTTTTCATGATTATCACTGATCCAGCACTGTAAATCTTCGTCAGACATCCATTCACTATTGGTATCACTTGCATAGATAAAACCTTCTGGGACGTGCTTACCGTCTTTGATTCGGTTCGCGTCTTTATCCCAGTTATTTATTTGAGGCAGGATTTTATAGTGCTCTGGATATTCATAGGTAAAGTAAGCATCTTCTGAGCCTATCATCTGCTCATGAAGCTTCTCCCCGGGGCGAATACCGATCACTTCTTGTTTTGCGTCTGGGGCGACAACACGAGCCAGATCGGTAACTTTCATAGATGGGATCTTTTTCACATAGATCTCGCCACCTACCATATCTTCAAAGGCATGCCATACCAGCTCCACACCTTGTTCTAGAGAGATCATAAAGCGGGTCATACGGCTATCGGTGATAGGTAATACACCTTTATTTTTAATCGACATAAAGAAAGGAATAACAGAGCCACGGGACCCCATGACATTACCGTAACGGACAACGGAGAATCGAGTACCTTTGCCACCGGCATAGTGATTGCCTGCTACAAATAGCTTGTCGGAAGCTAATTTAGTGGCACCGTAAAGATTAATTGGGCTGCTGGCTTTGTCAGTGGATAACGCGACGACACCTTTCACCTTTTTATCGATACAAGCATCAATAAGGTTCATCGCCCCATCAATATTGGTTTTGATACACTCAAAAGGGTTGTATTCAGCGGTAGGCACAATTTTAGTCGCAGCGGCATGAACGACATAATCAACACCATCAAGGGCTCTATACAAACGATCTCTATCACGGACATCGCCTATAAAAAAGCGAACACGGCTGTCACCTTCAAACTTCTTCGCCATATCCCACTGCTTCATTTCATCCCGTGAAAAAATGATAACTTTCTTCGGATTATATTTGGCTAAAGTCATAGGCACGAACGTATTGCCAAAAGAACCAGTGCCGCCAGTGATAAGAATTGTTTGGTTGGACAACATAGAGAGGAATTCCTTGCGAATTGCACTTGATTACAATGAAGTGCGTTCAGCCATTTTTTTAAGTTGATGGGAGCGCTTTCTACCAACTCTTGAATAGATGCTAGTGTATTTAAAGGCAATAATAATACATTCAACAGAGGGAAGGGTGAAGAATCCTTGTGTGTTCTTCTGTTTCTATATTTAGGATTTATGCGGATATTATTGAATTGGCGATGGAATGAATAGTGGATAGGTAGGCCCTATCATTAGCTTGATAGGGCCTTTTTAACTAGAGCAGTTCAATAGCGACTGCTGTTGCTTCACCGCCGCCGATGCAGAGTGAGGCTATACCGCGTTTCTTGCCTTCTTGTTGAAGGGCGTGCATCAAGGTTACCAAGATACGAGAACCCGTAGAGCCAATCGGGTGACCTTGGGCGCAGGCACCACCGTAAATATTCACTTTTTCTGCCGGAATATTCAGGCCGTCGATCGCCAGCATGGTGACAATGGCAAAGGCTTCGTTAATTTCAAACAGATCAACGTCTTCAATCATCCAACCTGCTTTAGCCAGAACTTTCTCGATAGAACCGATAGGTGCTAGGGTGAATTCAGACGGCTGCATTGAGTTGGTGGCATGGGCAACAAAGCGTGCCATAGGTTTTAGGCCACGTTTTTCAGCTTCTGATTCTCGCATTAGAACGAGGGCCGACGCACCATCAGAGATAGAGCTAGAGTTGGCTGCTGTTACCGTGCCGTCTTTTGTGAAAGCAGGGCGTAGGGTTGGAATTTTGTCGATATTAGCGTTATGAGGTTGCTCGTCATCAACAACAAGAGTGTCGCCTTTGCGGCTGGATACGGTAACGGCAGCCGTTTCAGTTTTTAGCTTACCGTTATCAATAGCCGCCATCGCCTTTCTTAAGGAGTCGATAGCAAAATTATCCATAGCTTCGCGAGTGTAGCCGCGCTCATTAGCAACTTCTTGAGCAAAGACCCCCATTAATTTGCCGGTGCGGGCATCTTCTAGGCCATCCAAAAACATATGATCTTTGACTTCACCGTGACCTAGGCGCATACCGCTGCGAGCTTTGGTCATCAGGTAAGGTGCATTGCTCATGCTTTCCATACCACCGGCGATCATAATATCGTTACTGCCTGCCTTGATTAGATCGTGGGCTAGCATGGCAGCTTTCATACCTGAACCGCATAGTTTGTTAACGGTGGTGGCTCCCGTTGATACTGGGATTTCAGCATTCATCATCGCTTGTCGAGCTGGGCCCTGGCCTAAGCTTGCCGGTAGCACGCAACCCATAATGACTTCCTGAATATCTTCAGGTTGTAAATTGGCACGACGAATCGCATCGGCAATCGCTATACCGCCTAGCTGGGGGGCTGTTAAGCTGCTTAAACTGCCCATCATGCCACCCATAGGGGTGCGTGCGCCTGAAACGATTACAACTGCATCTTCTTTCATGGTTGGTAGCCCTTGTTTTTATACGATCATGTCGATCTTTTATACGGTCATGACATTATGACGGTGGATGTTTATTGATCACAGTGACGATTAACGTTACCGATAATCTTCGTTATTTCAATATCTTGGCGATTTTTGCTTGGATTCTATTTGACCCGTTCGGGCAGATTGTGGTTAATTTGATGTCATTAAACCAAAAACCAAGCAAGCGCTAGATTTAATATGACTCTAACCAATAATTCAAAACGACGCAAGGAACTGGTCTCCATCGCCGCTCGGCTGTTTTGCGAGCAAGGCTATGAACGGACAACGGTTCGTATGTTAGCGGACGCTATGGGTATTAAATCCGGTAGCCTCTTTCATCACTTTAATGATAAGCAGGAGATTCTTTGCGCGGTTATTCAGGATGGTATGGAAAGCGCCCTAGAAATTGCAGATCAAGCCCTTGAAGGAGAGGCAGATCCTAAAAGGCGTTTTATGGCTTTAGCCAAGGCTCATTTGAGCACCTTATTAAATGATCGCAATGCCCATGTTGTTGCTTTATATGAATGGCGTAGTTTGACTGATAGCTCCCTTGGCGTATTAATCGATATGCGAGATCGTTATGAGCAGCTTTGGCAGCAGGTGATTGATGATTGTGCAGCTGTAGGTTTGTTGCATGGTGATCAGCCTTTGATTCGTCGTTTTGCCCTTGGTGCGTTAAATTGGACCGTACAATGGTACGACGCAGGTGGTGAGAAAACACCGGACGATTTAGCTCAAGCTCTTGGTGAGTTAATTGGCCTAAGTTAGCTTTTAAGTCAGTATTCAACGGAGCTTTACACTTCTCCAGTGTAGAGCTTTTTTAGTCCTTTTATTTTTCAGCGGCCTATTCGCTGAGAAGCTGTTGTATTAAGAAGTAATAATAGAGCTTGAGGTTAATAATTCTCCATATTAGAATCCATAAAATGTTATGTTGTAACATTACTTTTATGGAGCTCGTTGTGAAAAATAATATATTGAGAAAAAGTCTATTAGCCGCCTCTGTCAGTGCATTAAGTGTCTTTAGTGGGTCGGCTTTAGCCGTAGATAAAACCTCAGATGTTGATGTGTCTATTATTCTAGAGGGGATTTTTTATAACGAGCTAAGCTCCGGCACAGCTACACCGGCAGGCTTTGGCGAGGCAGATCATGATGGCCATGATCATGGCGATACAGAAGAAGGCCATCAGCATGGGTTTGAAGAAGGCTTTGGGCTTGGGCATTCAGAGCTGGCTATTGATGCGGGACTAGGTGAATTATTCGACGGACGGCTTTTACTTGGTTTCGATAAAAGTAATGTCTCGGTTGAAGAAGCTTGGGTTAAAACCAGATCTTTACCGGCTGGCTTACAGTTGAAATTTGGTAAGTTTTTATCTGATATAGGTTATGTGAATAGTCAGCACAACCATAGCTGGGACTTTGCCGATCGTCCTTTAGTGAATCAATACCTATTCGGTGAGCATGGCTTGCAGGATGTAGGGCTTCAGGCAACGTGGCAGCTTCCAACAGAGAGCTATACCTTGGTTGGTATCGAGCTACTTCAAGGCGAAGGCGGTATCCTTGATCCCTATGCAGAGCAAGAAGATGTTTTTGAGGAACAAGATGCAGGGCCTCGTATTATAACGGGTTTTGCTAAGTTTGGCCCCGATCTAGGTGCTGACCATGCGGTTCAAGTTGGTGCTTCAGGGGGGTATGCCAGCCAGTATGTATCTGGCTACGATAAACATTTCCACGGTACAGAACCTCATACAACCGCTCAAATGGGCAGTAGCTGGTTTGCGGGCTTGGATGGCGTTTATAAATACTCATCAGGTAAAGCGTATGGTGAAGGTGATTTACGCTTAACCTCGGAATATTACTATGTTGAGCGGGATTTGGCTCAGTATTCCGGTGAGTATCATGGTCATGATATTGGCACGAGCAGCGAAGAGTACCACTTTGAAGGCAGCACCAAAGGTACCTCTTACACCGAGAAACAAGATGGCCTTTATATTGAAGGTATTTACGGTGTAATGCCGAGATGGCAGGTGGGTGTGCGTGCAGAAGCATTAGGGTTGGTTAATAAAAAGTGGAGCGGTGGCCATGGGGCTAATCTAGAGTCTTTAGATGCGTCTTATCGTTATTCAGGTCAAGTCACATGGCGCCCAGTGGAGCCTGTTTTCTTGCGGACACAGTTTAATCATAAGGACTTTTCCGGCAGCGATGGCAGCAGTAACGAAGTTATTGTGCAGTTCAATGTCGCTCTTGGTGCCCACGGTGCCCATAGCTTCTAATTGAATTGAGACACTGTTTTGATAAGGCAGCTTTGGCTAAGTTAACGCTATCGTACTATTTAGTATTGTCTAATTTTATACTATCTTATTTTGCCTGCCTTTTAGGTAGAAAGGAGGACTCTACGCTTGTCGTAACCTTTACGATAAGCCTCCTTTCTGCCTGTTTCCCATTTATTTTAATAGTTAGCGAGAGACAATCTCATGCGACGTTTTTTTATCCTGCTGGCACTTTTGCTGCCTATATATGGGTTTAGTGCTAGTTTTGCCGTTGCTGCTCAGCCAGTAACGGATGCACCAAATACACAACCGGTTCGAGTTCTTGTCACCACTAATAGTTTGGGCTTTCTTGTTGCTGAAATAGCCGCGTCTCTGATCGAGAATAAAAAGTTAGAACTTAAGGTGCTAGCGGCTCCAGGACGAGATGTTCACTATCTAGATGCTCGGCCTAGCTTTATTGCTGCAGCGCGCAGAGCCGATCTATTGATTGAAACAGGTGCCGGTGTAGAAGAGGGTTGGCTACCGGTTGTGGTTTCAAGTGCTGCGAACCCTGCTATCAACGAAGGCCGGTTAGGACGATTACGTGTTGCAGAGCATTTAACGCTGCGCCAATCCATCACAGTAACCGGCCCCCATGCGGGACATGTTCATGCGGCTGGTAATCCTCATTTTAATATCGACCCTCTTCGTATGGCCTTAGCATCCCGAGTAATTGCGAGACGTTTGGGTGATTTTTTTCCAGACCAGAGAGCAGAGTTAATTAAGGCTTCTTTCTTGCTGGAAAAGCGTCTTAAAGATGCGGCAAAAAAAATGGCGGCACAATTGATTGAAGGACAACGCTTTATTGCTTATCACGAAGATGTTGATTATTTAGAAGAATGGCTGCCCGTGATCAATATCGGTTACTTAGAGCCTATTCCGGGGTTGCCGCCAACCTCAAAGCATTTACGCAGCCTAGTTGAACAGCATAAAGGTGACGCGCTTGATAGAGAGCCAAAACCACGGGTTATTTTTGCTGCATTCAACCCCAGTCAAGGCGCTGATTTTCTAAAAAATCGTTTAGGCTGGACGACGCACCCTGTCCCTATAGAGCCTGAGCAGCCCAACTGGGAAAGCTATTTAAAATTGATGATTATATGGACTGATGCTTTTGATAAAAAATACTAGTCAGCTAAGCCTAGTCGCAGCGTTTGATGAGGCTTGTTTAGGCTACAGTTCAAACGTGGCCCAGGCCCTCGGGCCGATAAATGTTCAGTTAAAACAGGGGCAGCGTTTCGTTTTAACAGGAGATAACGGAAGCGGAAAATCCTTGTTGCTAAAAACGTTAGCGGGTGTGTTACCGATATTAAAAGGCCAGTTAACCATCTTTACAGAGCGTATTGCCTATCTTTCCCAGGAGCACTCTAGACCGGATGTTTGGCCGCTCACGGGATATGATTGGTTTGAAATGATGGGCGCTGATCGACCGCTAGGGAAGGCATGTCCCCTCTCTTCTGGTTTGCTGGATCGACGATTAGATCAGCTAAGTGGCGGGCAGTGGCAGCGGGTACGGTTGTCAGCCGTGTTTGCCTCTGGGGCAGACTTGATTATTTTAGATGAGCCAACTAATCATCTGGATCATTTCGCAAAAACGTTGCTCGCGGATCGCTTGCATGCTTTGCCCTCAAACTGCTGCTTATTGATGACCAGTCACGATAGCCTTTTAATGGAAGGGTTAGATGTTGAGACGTTAAAGCTTGAGAAATTAAAGATAGAGCGACTAGAGCTTGAAACACTAAAAATGGAAGAATCAAAAGCTGAACGGATAACAGCTAAACAACACAGTGAGTTTGCCAGTCATGTTGGATAGTTTCTGGATCTGGCCCTTTATCTCTGGGGCTAGTATCGCGTTTTTGTTAGGGCTTGCTGGCGCTACACTTTTTTTGCGTTCCGCGATATGGCAAGGGCTTGTTGTCGGGCAAAGTGCAGCCGCTGGAGGCGTTTTAGCCAGTGTTATGGCTTTACCTCTCGTTCCGGTTGCACTTTTGTTTAGTGCCTTGGTCTCTTTGCTCACAAGGCGAAAAGCAAAACTGCAGCAAGAACGTTTATTGCTGGCTTTTCTGTTATGTGGAGCCTTAATGACGCTGTTGATTGTTAATATCCCCCAGGCCAGCGTTGCGGCATCCCGTTGGCTTGAGGGGGATGTTTACTTTATCACTCGGCAAGATAGCTTATGGTTACTTATTCCTATAATGATGCTTGCTGTCGGATACTCTACGTTGCAGCGTGTTTGGCAGCATAGCCAAATAATGCCAGATAGAGGCTGCGCCCCAAGACTTAGCCGTTGGCGTTTTCTTTTTGAAGCATTCTGGCAGTTATTATTGATCGTCCTAGGGTGTCTTTTTTTAGGTCTGCCAGCGGCCTTATTTTTAATATTGTTACCGGCCTGGATTGCCGCTTTTGTGGCAAATGGGTTTAAGCCCTTTCTGCTGCTAAGTAGTCTGATTAGCCTGGTCTTATTTGTAATATCTTGGGCGGTTGCCCTAGATCTAGATCAGCCCTTCTCGCCTATATTGATTCTTCTTGGTAGCAGCTTTGCACTACTGATTTATCTACTTAAACCGTTTTTTATGACTAAAAAATAGATAAAAAAATAGGTTGAGGCTTGCGTCATAGGAAAAGGATCGCTAAATTGATATAAAACCAAGCGCTTGCTAGTTATTTTGCCTGCGCTTTTTTTAGAGTGTTAGAGTGACGTTTACGTAAACTGACTGGATGTGCTTTGCATCTGGCCATGAATAAGAATAATCAGGCGTAAAATATTCGGAGACCCATAATGACCGCTAAAACTACCCCTAATACGACTGCAGGTACTGGCTCTATGGCAAGTACTGGCTCTGTAAATAAAGAGCATTACGCTGCTTTTATGGCTGACTTTTCCATGGATCAAGTGGAAGCACAGTTTACCGGTAGCTTAAAAGATGGCTTTAATGCCTGCGTTGAGTGCTGTGATAAACAAGTTAATGCAGGCCGTGGTGATGAAGCCGGTTTGTATTGCGAAGCCACAGACGGCACCAGTTCAAGCTATACCTGGGCGGAATTACAGAAAAAATCAGCCCAGTTTGCTAATTTCCTAGCGGCTCAGGGCGTCACCGCCGGTGACCGCGTTTCCTGTATGTTACCGCGTACCGCCGACCTTTTAGTGGTTGTACTGGGAACGTGGCGTATTGGCGCTGTCTATCAGCCCCTGTTTACCGCTTTCGGTTATGAAGCGATTGAATACCGTATCTCCCAGTGTGATGCCAAACTGGTGGTGACTGATAGCAACAATCGCCATAAATTTGATCAAGTAAAAGGTTTACCTTCTGTTGTGCAAGTGTGTGATAACGCTGCTGATGCTGAAGCAAAAGGTGATCTGCACTTTGCGACCATTATGGCGGCACAGGATGACACATTTGAACCGGTTATTTTGGCCGCAGACCAGCCGTTTTTGCAGATGTTTACCTCGGGCACCGTTGGTAAATCAAAAGGGGTTGCTGTACCTCTGAAAGCATTGGTTGCCTTCCATATTTATATGAAGTACGCCATCGGTTTAGAGCAAGATGATAAGTATTGGAACGTCGCTGATCCAGGTTGGGCTTATGGTTTGTACTACGCCATTACCGGCCCATTGTGTTCAGGGGTTGCAACGCACTTTAATGAAGCGGGCTTTACCACAGAAAACACCTATGAAATGCTGGAGAAATACCAGATTACTAATCTGGCTGCTGCTCCAACAGCCTACCGAATGATGATGGCTAGCGATGCTCATAAGGAGATGAATCCTAAGCTTGTGCTGCGTCGGGCCAGCTCTGCCGGTGAGCCTTTAAGTCCAGAAGTTGTTAACTGGGTAACAGATGTATTGGGTTGCCCTGTGATGGATCATTATGGACAGACTGAAACGGGCATGACCTGCTGCAACCATCACACTCTTGAACATAATATGCACATTGGTGCGATGGGCTACGCCCTGCCGGGCTATCGTGTGGTGGCTCTGGATGCGGACTATAACGAGGTTAGCGCAGGGGAAGAGGGGCAGTTTGCTGTTGATATGGAAAATTCACCTGCATTTTTCTTCCAAGGCTACACTTGGCAGGAGAAAAAACCCTTCCACGGCAAGTATTACTTAACCGGTGATATGGTCTTTGAAAACCGTGATGGTTGTTACCAGTTTAGTGGTCGTGATGACGATATTATCACGACTGCAGGCTACCGTGTAGGTCCTGCCGATGTTGAAGGGACTGTGTTAGAGCATGAAGCGGTGGCAGAAAGTGCAGCCGTAGGTAAGCCCGATGCAAAACGTGGTCATATCATCAAATCTTTTGTTGTACTGCGTGATGGTTACGAGCCTTCGGCTGAACTGGTGCAGGATATTCAAAACCTAGTTCGTGAACGTTTATCAACCCACTCTTTCCCACGAGAGATTGAGTTTGTTGATGAGCTGCCAAAAACACCTAGTGGCAAAATTCAGCGCTTTGTTCTACGTAAACAAGCAGAAGACGAAGCAGCAACTGTATAGCAACGATTTTTGGCTACCACGCAGAGCGTGGTAGCCCGTTAAGAGTTAACTCGTTCCCACGCTCTGCGTGGTAACGCAAACGTGAGAGAAACCCCATGCAAATTTCAGGAAAAACCTTCTTAGTTACTGGTGCTAGCTCAGGCTTAGGCGAAGCAACAACGCGTAGTCTAATTGCTCAAGGTGCCAATGTTGTCTTGGCCGATATCAATAAAGCAGGTATTGAACTTGCGGCGGAGCTGGGTCAGGCGGCAAGTTTTATCGCTACGGATATTACCTCGGAAGAGGATGTACAAAATGCTGTTAATTTAGCGGTTGAATCTTACGGTGCTCTACATGGCGTAGTGCATTGTGCCGGTATTGTTGTGGTACAGAAACTATTGGATCGTGATTTAAACCCTGCATCGTTGGATCTGTTCGCTAAAGGGGTAAATATCAACTTAGTGGGCACATTTAATGTTAATCGACTTGCTGCTCAAGCGATGGCTAAAAATGAGCCTTTGGCAGATAACGAACGCGGCATTATTATCAACACGGCGTCTATTGCTGCCTTTGATGGTCAGGTTGGACAAGCGTCTTATGCGTCGTCTAAAGCCGGTGTTGCTGGTATGGCACTGCCTTTAGCCCGAGAACTATCCCGCCACGGTATTCGTGTGATGACACTGGCCCCAGGTGTATTTGAAACACCGATGATGAGTGATATCCCTGACGAAGCCGTTGAAGCGTTAGGCAACTCTGTGCCTTTCCCTAAACGCTTGGGTAAACCTGCAGAATTTGCCGCAATGGCCTGCCATATTATTGAAAATACCATGCTGAATGGTGAGGTGATCCGCTTAGATGGCGCTATCCGTATGGTTTAAGCATGTTGCTTATTTAATATGCCGTTTATTTAACATGCCCTTTATTTAAAAAGTTGAGGAATACCGCTATGCAGATGGCATTAACCGAAGAGCAGCAGATGATTCAGGATATGGCGCGTAAATTCGCCGAGACTGAATTAGAGCCAATGGCAGCAGAGCTGGATAAAACCGGCAACCGTGAGGTGCTACTGTCCAACCTAAAAAAATTAGCCGATCTTGGTTTTATGGGCTTAAACGTCAAAGCGGAATATGGCGGCTCTGAAGCCGGTGTTGTTGCTTTTAGCGTTGCGATGACAGAAATTGCCCGAGCCTGTGCCTCTACCGCCGTTACGATGTCAGTCACTAACATGGTGGCCGAAGTGATTCAGGAAGTGGGTAACGAAGAGCAGCGCCAGAAGTATATTCCTAAAATATGCAGTGGGGAATTTGCCGCAGGTAGTTTCTGTTTAAGTGAAGCGAATGCTGGGTCAGATCCTTCCGGTATGCGTGCCAGTGCCATTAAAGATGGCGAAGACTGGGTGATCAACGGTGCTAAGCAGTGGATCAGTAGCGCTGAATACGCCGGTGTTTTTGTGGTCTGGGCGGTGACCGATAAAGATGCCCCTAAAGGTAAAGGTATCTCCTGCTTTTTAGTTGATGCGGATAACCCTGGTGTCACTATCAGCAAAGCAGAAGAAAAAATGGGCCAAAAGGCCTCTGCGACTAACGAAGTCGTGTTTGATAACTGCCGCGTGCCGGACTCTGCCATTATGGGCAAGTTAAATGATGGTTTCCGCATTGCCGTGGCTGAACTGGCGGGAGGGCGCATTGGTATCGGCTCACTGGCGCTAGGCATTGGTAGTGCGGCTATGGATTATGCGGCGCGTTATACCAAAGAGCGGGAACAGTTTGGTAAGCCGCTATCCAGCTTTCAAGGGCTGCAATGGATGATGGCGGATCATTATACCGAGCTTGAAGCGGCGCGCTTGTTGCTAATGAGTGCCGCTTGGAAGAAAGAACAAGGCCTACCCTTTGCCAAAGAAGCGTCAATGGCCAAACTCTATGCCACTGAAAAAGCTAATACTGCCTGCTACAGTGCACTGCAGCTTATGGGTGGCAACGGCTACGTCAAAGAGTACCCGCTGGAACGCTTCGCCCGTGATGCCCGTGTCACCACTATTTATGAAGGTACTAGTGAGATTCAACGAGTGATTATCGCCCGTGAAATTTTGAAAGATCTTGGTTAAGAGCTGTATTTTATGCTAAGACGCTTGTGATTTTAACGGATAGCGCGAAATTCCCCTTCCAAAATTATCGAGCCTAAGCGAGATGTTTTGGTGGGTGATGGAGCGCAACTTGCAGAGCAAGTTTTCTTATCCTATTCTTATTGGGCTTCAGGATTGCTTGAGTCGTTAGACTGCTTGGAGTATGAAAACCACAATAAACACATTATATCCTCCGTTTCTTGTCTGAGCTTATGGCTACGCGTTGTAAGCAATCCTAACCGTAAGACGGGAAAACGAATCAGTTAGCCGCCCGTTTTGGCTAGGGTGACTAATGCGGTCGGGCATGGCCGTCTAGTCGTAGGAATCCCCCACCAGAGTCAGTTTATCTGATTTAGTGGAGGGAGGATGTCAAAAGATGTGCTATTGCGCTATGTTCTCTATTGTCTCTTGATTTAACTGCCTTCGGGCGGTTTTTTTTCGCCTGTAGAAAAGCGGCAAAGCCCTGCCTTTATGTTGTATTTAGGTTTTTTTTAAAAGAATGAATATATATTAACCAATTGTTTTAAAAGGTTTTTTTATTTTTGGCGTGATTATTGTATTAATTATGGCAAAGAAAATAGGTAGGGCAGATTATGACCGCAATTAGTTTCAAGAACGCTCTTGGTATTCATCCTGATGCACTGCGTGTTCGCACGGAGCGATCTGAAATATTGGCCAATAATATTGCCAATTCAGATACGCCGGGCTTCAAAGCGCGGGATTTAGACTTTAAAGGCATTCTAAAGGGTGAGTATAAAAGTCGTGACCGCATGGAGCTAGAACGAACCAATGCGCGTCATATTCCCGCTGAAGCCGTTACGACAGAAAGTTCGTTGAAATATAGACTTCCTACTCAGCCTTCTGTTGATGGTAATACCGTTGAATCTGATATTGAGCAGGCGCAGTACGCTCGTAATGCTCTTGAATTCCAGTCCAGCTTTACCTTTTTGAACAGTAAGTTCAAAGGGTTAAGCAAAGCGCTGAGGAGTGAATAACGATGGCTTTAGGCAAAGTTTTTGATATCGCCGGCAGCGGCATGAGTGCTCAAACGTTACGTTTGAATACCACCGCCAGTAACATGGCTAACGCGCAAAGTGTGAGCAGTAGTGTTGATCAGACCTACCGTGCGCGAAAGGCTGTATTTGCTCCTATGCTGGAAAACTATAAACAGGGAGAGTTGGGTAATCCTGTGACGAGTTTTGACCCTCGAGATAGTGCCGGAGAAGGTGTTTTGGTTCGTGGTATTGTTGAAAGTGATGCGCCTTTGCAGCGCCGCTTTGAACCGGATCATCCCATGGCAAATGAAGAGGGATACGTATTTTATCCCAACGTCAATGTCGTAGAAGAGATGGCGGATATGTTGTCTGCTTCACGCTCATTTCAAACTAATGTTGAAGTCATGAACACTGCTAAAACGATGATGCAGCGTGTGTTGACGTTAGGCCAGTAAGCGAGGAAATAGTCATGGCGATAGATACAACCACAACAAACAGTGCATTCTATGCAACATATGGCCTAGAAGCTCGTCAAGCGGCTGAGAAAGCAGAAGATGCAGCCAAGAGTAATGAGATGGGTAAAGATGAGTTTATGAAACTCATGATTACGCAGATGAACAACCAAGATCCGCTAGAGCCGCAGGGTAATGCTGAGTATATGGCACAGTTGGCACAGCTATCTATGGTGGAAGGTATTCAAAGTCTGAATACAGTAACAGAAGGTTTTATTACCTCGCTGCAGTCTTCGCAGGCGCTACAGGCCTCTGCACTGGTGGGGCGCAAGATTCAAGTTCAATCGGATATTGGTAACTTAGTGGAAGGTGGAACGCTTGCCGGTAGTATTTTTGTGCCTTCTGCTGCTCAAAATATGGATATGATGATTGTTGATAACGCCGGTCAAGTTATAAAAACGATGGATACCGGCGAGTATCGTAATGACTCGGGTTACTTCTCTGAAGGTCAGATTGACTTTGAGTGGGATGGCACAATGGATAACGGTGAAATGGCTCAAGCAGGCCTGTATCAAGTGGTATCCAGCGCTGAAATCGAAGGTCAGGCTTATGCCTTGACAGCTTATACCAACGCCAACGTAAACAGTGTCACCATCGCCAATGGCGGCGAAGTGTGGCTAAACCTTGCCGGTAAAGGCTCGGTAGCGTTGAGCGAAGTGAATGAATTTTTCTAAGCATTAGAAATAAGGATTAAGGATTATGAGTACATTCAATCTTGGTATTTCTGGCCTTTCAGCTGCCAAAAAACATTTGAATACCGTGGGTAATAACATTGCTAATGCTAGCACGGTAGGTTTTAAAAAATCCCGTGCAGAATTTGCAGATGTGTATGCAAAATCAGGTTTAGGTTCATCTTCTGGTCAAGTTGGTGGTGGTGTTAGTGTGACTAATATTGCCCAGCAGTTCTCCCAAGGTGGTCGTACTTCTACCGAGAACAGCCTTGATTTACGCATTGATGGCAATGGTTTTTTCGTTGTTGAGGCGGGTAATGGCACAACAAACTATACCCGTGCGGGTATGTTCCATGTAAACAATGAAGGTTATATAGAAAGCTCTACGGGGCAAAAATTACAGGGTTACGGTGCTAATGCCAATGGTGATGGTGTTGCTGTCGGCGCGATTGATGATCTTTTTATTCCGCAGGATAATATCGCGCCTAATGCAACTTCAGAGTTAAAAGCATCGTTTAATTTAGACTCCCGTGCGGACGCGCCGACAAATTATATTTTTGATTCAGCAGATTCAGATACCTATACCCATATCTACCCCTCGGTGATTTACGATACGCTGGGCAACTCCCACACCATGACGCAGTACTTCATCAAGCAGCCACCTTACCTTCCAGAATATGGTGAGCCAACCCGTGCTATTCAGTCTCTTTTGGGCGCAGCTAAATATGGCGCTGATGGGTATCTAAATTCGAGTAATTATCCAACCTTGAATGATGGGGAAAATGTTTTCCCTGGTGATATCGATGAAGATGCAAACCCAGCAACTACAGAATTAGATAGCGATATTGCTGAGATTTTTACTGGTATAGGTGGTGGTTTTAACTTTAATACTAGCTTTTTGGGTGCGGCTCCGATCGATCAAGCCGGTGTTAATGCTAACGCCGCACTAACCTCTGACCAAGCTGCGATTGAGGCTGCGATTGATACTGCGATTGCTGCTGCCGCAACAGGGTCGGGGGCGACTGGCGCAGGTGCTTTTACGGATGCGCTTGCGGCAACTCCTGCGGGTGATGCAGACGCTGCTGCTTCTGCTGCTGAAGCATACCTAGCTGGCTTGGGTGAGCCTCAAGCTGTTATTGATGCAGCAAGAGATGCAATTCTTGCCGCTGGCTCCCCTTCTAGTACAACTGTTAAAGAAGTATATAGTGATCGGTTATCGGCTATTAAGACGGCTTTGCAAGGAATGATGGATAGTTCTTCTGGTCGTACTAAGGAGTATTATGAGGATATTTATAAAGCGGTAGATGATTATATTCCTACTGTGAATGGAGATATTAGTAAAGATGTTTTTGATGGCGCTATTGCTGAAATTGAACAGGCCATTTCTGGTGGTTCCCGTGCTTATGCTGGTGTCGATACAATTGCTGGTGAGTTACGAATGGCTGTTATGGATTCAGCTGCCGTCCCGGCAATTGACCCTCTAACCGCTGAATTAAATATAGGTAATTTAAAAGGGCCTTTATCTGCACCTGTATTTGATGCCAGTGATTTTGAAGCCGCTTATGAGAATATTGTGGCAAAATTGGAAGCGGGTCGTGATGCTAATACAGGGACTGAAGAAGGCGGTGTTTATCAGTTAGCCTTAAATGCCCTGCAAGATGTAGATAAAGACTGGAGTACAGATGATTCCGCTCAAGAGTCTATGCTTAAAGTGCTGGATGCTCTTGAGTCCGAAGCTGCTGATAACCGTTGGCAGGTACATGTTACTATCGATGGTGAAAAAGTTACGGATGATAACGAAAATACGCCGGACTATTTTTCCTTTAACTTTACCGAGTTTGGCATTTTAGATGAACCCATGCCAACGATGAAAATTAAGGACTGGGTTCCAAAGGACAGTCTGGGTAATGTGAACGGCTCTGATGAACCGCAGGTTTTTGAGATTAATCTAGATGGTACGACTCAGTTTGCAGGTTCTTTTGGTGCCAAGACACTTTCGCAGGATGGTTTTGCGACAGGTGAGCTAGCCGGCCTTGAAATTGACGATGCAGGTACTATTGTCGCTCGTTACACTAACAGTGAAACCCGTTTGATTGGTCAGGTAGCGTTAGCTAACTTCCGTAACGAGCAAGGTTTAACGCCTGTTGGCGGAACGATGTGGGTCGAGACTAGCGAATCTGGTGATCCGGTTGTTAATTCACCGGGTGTTGGTATTGCCGGTAGTATTGAGTCGCGAACGCTAGAAGACGCTAACGTGGATCTTTCAGAAGAGCTGGTTGATATGATTATTGCTCAGCGCGATTATCAGGCGAATGCTAAAACGCTACAAACTGCAGATACTCTAACGCAAACTATTATTAACTTGCGTTAATGATCTAGTTGCTTGGTTGTTATCGCTTAGCCGCATAAAACCTCTCTTCGGAGAGGTTTTATGTTTAAACAACTTTTTATGTTTAAACAGGTTTTTTGCGTTTGCAGTGATCGTTTTTTGTTTTTGGCATAAGGCTTGCAGTTACTTAGGTAATTGCAAGCCTTTTGCCGTTTTAGAGCGCTCAAACCTGAGTGATACAGATAAAAGCGGCAAAAGCTCACCTGATTATAAAATCGCTTTGGATGTATTTTGCACAGAAAGGGCGATGACGAGGTAGTTCCTTATGGATAAAGCGCTTTATATTGCGATGACCGGCGCCAAGCACAACATGATGGCGCAAACGGCTCGAGCGAATAACTTAGCTAATGCGAATACCACGGGCTTTAAGGCGGATTATGAGCAGTCCCGCGCTATGCCGGTTTTTGGCGAGCATTTTCCAACACGGGTTTATGCCTTAACAGAACGCCCCGCAACCGATATGCAAAGCGGGGCCTTTATTGAAACAGGTCGCGCCTTGGATATAGCGCTCCAAGGCGATGGTTGGATTGGTGTTCAATCAAATACCGGCGATGAGGCTTATACCCGATCCGGCGATCTAGTGATTGATCCTAATGGTGTGTTACGTACCGGCAAAGGCCTGCCGGTAATGGGTGAGGGCGGCCCTATTGTTATTCCTCCAGCCTCCCATGTAGAGATTGGTGTGGATGGGGTTATTACGGTTCAGGCCCAAGGTGCGCAAGCCAATGAGTTGGCTCAGGTTGATCGAATTAAACTGGTGAACCCTGACAAACAACAAATGGAAAAAGGCCTTGATGGTCTCATGCGTTTACGCACCGGCGAACCTGCAGAAGCGGATGCGCTTGTTCGAGTTGAGTCAGGCTTTCTTGAATCCAGTAATGTTAATGCAGCTCAAGAGTTGATCAATATTCTTTCATTAACGCGTCAGTATGAAATGCAAACCAAGATGATGAAGACCGTTGATGAAAATTCGGCCGCGGCCGCTTCTGTTATGCGAATGAGCTAACTGAAACCAAATTGAGGGTAAGACCATGCATGCAGCTTTATGGGTAAGTAAAACAGGCCTAAGTGCGCAAGATACACAGTTACGCACCATTTCAAATAACTTGGCTAACGTTAGTACGATTGGCTATAAGAAAGAACGCGCTATTTTTCAAGACTTGCTTTACCAGCAAGTACGTCAGCCGGGTGCTCAGTCTTCTCTGAATACCCAGCTACCATCGGGTTTGCAGTTGGGTACAGGTGTTCGCACGGTTGCCACGCAAAAGATGCATACCGCCACTAGCCTACAAACAACGGAACAACCGTTGGATATGGCGATTGATGGTCGTGGTTTTTTCCAGATTCAGATGCCGGATGGAACCTTGGGCTATAGCCGTAATGGTCAGTTTCAGGTTAATGGCGAAGGCCAAATTGTAACAGCAACAGGCTTTTTAATGGAGCCTGAGATCCAGATTCCTGAAGATGCACAATCGGTGAATATCAGCCAAGATGGTATTGTGTCGGTTCAGTTGCCGGGAGATGTTTTAGAGGAAGAGATTGGTCAAATCACGGTGGCGGACTTTATTAACCCCACAGGTTTGCGATCCATTGGTGGTAACTTATTCCAGGAAACCGCTGCGTCAGGTGCGCCAATTGTGGGTGTTCCCGGTGATGATGGTTTAGGGGTTACGAAGCAAGGAACGTTGGAAAACTCCAATGTTAATGCGGTTGAAGAGCTGGTTAATATGATCTCGACCCAGCGCGCGTACGAGATGAATTCTAAAGTTGTTTCTGCCGCTGACGGTATGCTGCGTAACCTAACGCAAACTCTTTAAGGTTCGTTAAGTTGTTGTTCAGTCGTTAATGGGTTAATAACGCTATTGACTGGCGGAACAAAGAGCTGGCTGAATAAAGAGATGGATCGATAGTGAGATGATAGTGAGATGATAGTGAGCATGAAACGAAGCGCAGGATTAATGGTGTTACTAGCGGTAATGCTGACTTTAGTGGGCTGCCAAAAGAAGGAAGAGCTGATCAAGCCGGATGATCCTTTTTATGCACCTGTGCAGCCAAGTCATATTGCACCGCCTCCTGCTACGAATGGCTCGCTCTATCAGCAAAACTATAGCATGACCCTATATGGTGATCGTAAGGCTTACCGTGTGGGTGATGTGATCACTATTCTGTTGACTGAGACGACAAGTTCTCAAAAATCAACTAAGTCATCCCTTTCTAAATCGACAGAAGTTGAACTGGTCAACCCGACTATTTTAGGGCAACAGCCTCTTGATTTAGCTACAAATATTGAGAATGACACCTCTTTTTCAGGTAAAGGCTCTACGGGGCAAAGTAATAGTTTAGAAGGCAGTATCACGGTAACCGTACACCAACTATATCCTAACGGCTTGATGTTGGTTAAAGGTGAGAAGTGGTTGAATCTAACCAATGGATCGGAGGTGATTCGGGTGAGCGGCTTGCTGCGCCCCGAAGATGTTTCACCTGAGAATACCGCCTTGTCAACGAAGCTTGCGGATGCTCGGCTTACCTATAGTGGTACAGGTGATTTAGCGGATACCACTCGGCAGGGTTGGTTAACACGTTTCTTTAATAGCAGTTGGTGGCCCTTCTAGGAGTTATTGCAATGCGCTTTATGATCACAATGGCTTTATTGGTTTGGTCGATGACCGCCCAAGCGGAACGCTTAAAAGATATTACGAACGTTGAGGGTGTACGCAGTAACCAATTAATCGGTTATGGCTTGCTGGTAGGTTTGAGTGGTACAGGTGATAAAGCCCCTTTTACCAACCAGACTTTTGCTAACATGATGAGTCAGTTCGGTATCACCTTACCCCCTGGCGTTGATCCTAAATCAAAGAATATTGCAGCCGTGACCATTCATGCTGAGTTACCGCCATTTACCAAGCCTGGTCAGCGCATTGATGTGACGGTCAGCTCTATTGGTAATGCCGCCAGTTTGCGAGGTGGCACACTTTTGATGGCTCCTTTACGTGGGGCCGATGGTAATACGTATGCTGTGGCACAGGGTAGCCTTGTGGTGGGTGGTTTAGGCGTTGAGGGTGCTGATGGCTCTCGTATTCAGGTGAATGTACCTAGCGTTGGGCGTATTCCAAACGGTGCAACGGTGGAGCGTGCTGTTTCCCACAACTTCTATAATGGTGACAGCATTACCTTTAACTTGCACCGCCCTGACTTTACTACGGCGAAGCGTGTTGCTGAGAGGGTGAATGATCTTCTGGGGGATAATATTGCCCAAGCTTATGATGCCGTTTCTATACGAGTACGGGCTCCCCGTGATCCATCTCAACGTGTTAGCTATCTATCTGTACTGGAGAACCTAGAAGTTCAGCCCGGTGAAGAAGCGGCGAAAATTATTATTAACTCCCGCACGGGTACTATTGTTATTGGTCAGAATGTACGGGTTTCACCCGCCGCGGTGACGCATGGCAGTCTTACCGTGACGATCCAAGAAGCACCCGAAGTGGTACAGCCAAATATTCTAGCTAATGGTGAAACGGCTATTCAGGAAAGCACTGCTATCGATATTCGAGCGAATGACTCCACTATGTTTAAGTTTGCACCTGGAGTAACGCTTGATGAGATTGTGCGGGCTGTTAACCAAGTTGGTGCCGCTCCCGGTGACTTAATGGCCATTTTAGAGGCTTTGAAGCAAGCGGGCGCGCTAAAAGCAGACTTGGTCGTTATTTAGTAAACCGATAAATAAGCGATCTGACAGTCTGGGTAACGACCCGACCGTTTGGTTAATAAGTGGCCAGCGAATAACGAGACCGCTTTAGAGGAAAAACGATGATTAATAGCAAGTATGATCAGGCGAGAGTCGTAACCGATGTGCAGGGGCTTGAATCTCTGCGCAAAGGTGCTCGTGAAGATGACCCTGAAGCACTCAAAGAAGTCGCCCGTCAGTTTGAAGCCATGATGGTTCAAATGGTTATGAAAAATGCGCGTCAATCTAATGAGCTGCTATCAAAAGATGGCGTTTTTGATAGCGAACAAGTGCGCTTTTATCAGCAGATGTTTGATGAACAGATGGCGGTCAGTATTACTGAAGGCGGTACTTTTGGCTTGGCTGATGTACTTGTTCGCCAATTAAGTAAGGACTATGGCTTAGAAACAGAGGCCGATCAGGCTAAGAATCCTGTTTCAATTCAAGACATGCTTAATCGTGGTAGTCGTTTCCCTGCGAGTCGCTATGACCCAGAACTTGTACAGAGCTGGCGTGAAAAATTTGCTGCTGAACGGGCTGATAAACAAACAGCCTTAGACGAGGCCAAACGACTCGAAGAAGGCTTTACATCACCGGAAGATTTTATCAGCACCCTTTATCCTGCTGCAGAGAAAGTTGCGGAAGAGTTGGGCTTAAACCCTCAGGTGATGTTATCTCAAGCGGCTCTTGAAACCGGTTGGGGGCGCTTTATGATTCGTGATGATAGCGGCAAAAATAGCTTCAACTTGTTTGGTATTAAGGCGGACAAACGTTGGGATGGTGAGTCTGCTGTGGTTTCAACCCTTGAGTATCGAGGCGGGACAGCCCAGCGAGAACAAGCCGCTTTCCGTGCTTACGGTAGCTATGAAGAAAGCCTGCGGGATTACGCCAATTTCTTACAAAGCAACCCTAGATATACCGATGCACTGAAAAATGCCGCCGATCCTGTGAAGTTTACTAAGGGCTTGCAAGATGCAGGTTATGCTACTGATCCTGCCTATGCACAGAAAATTCAAAGTATTCTAAATAGCAGCAGTATGCAGCTTGCCGCTAAAGGAAATAACAATAGCCAGGGATGATGCCGGGTTATTCACTGTGTTAAGACCTCCGTACCCTTATTAAAGGCCGGCGCTTAATATTGGAGCAGAATTATGTCAGATCTACTGAAGTTGGGTTACTCCGGGACAAGTGTTCACCAGAACGCTTTAAATGTTACCGGTCATAACATTGCGAACTTGGATACGCCAGGGTATAGCCGCCAGCAAGCGGTTCAGCAGACAACAACGCCTCAAGGTTCCGGTGAAGGATATTATGGCACCGGTGCGATGACGACGACTATTCGTCGTATTTCGGAGGCTTTTTTAACCCAGCAAGTTCGTAACGATACCAGCTTAGCAAAAGAGTCTGAAACGCTGCTGGGCTATGCTAAGCAGCTTGATAACTTACTTGCCGATTCAAGCTCCAGCCCTGGTGCTGTATTGAATGACTTTTTTGCGGCAATGGAGTCGTTAAATGATGAGCCGGACTCCCAGCCTTTACGTTCGTTGGTGCTTGCGGAATCTCAAACATTGGTCAATCGCTTTAACCTTGTCAATGAGCGTTATGAAGCAACTAATGATAACCTGAATACGCAAATGATGACCAATGTTGATGATATCAACCGTATTGCTATTGCTATTGCAGGATTGAATGAAGAGATTGCAGCATCAAGCGGGCGTGGCGAAGGTACGCCAGCTAATGATCTATTGGATATGCGCGAAGAAAAGCTGCGGGAATTAAGTGAATACGTGGGTGTGACCACAACCGATGTTGCCGATGGGACGGTATCGGTATTTATTGGTGATGGCTTCCCTCTTGTTATTAATGACGAGCCTTTTAAATTAAAAGCGGCACCAGGCCGAACCGATCAGCAGGCATTGGATATCTATTATTCTGATCCCCGAGAAGGGGATAAGATGATTACTGAGCTTGTTACGGGCGGTGAGTTAGGGGGGCTTCTTAAATTTCGTGAAGACGTTTTAAACCCTTCTATCAATGAGCTAGGCCGATTGGCCATCACCATGTCTGAAACCTTTAATGATCAGCATAAACTGGGGATGAATCTCAATAATGAGATTGGCGGTAATTTTTTTCGGGATGTAAACGAACGAGAGCTAGCTGAATCTCGTGTCACGGCTTATCAGGATAATAATCCCAATGGCAGTTTAGGCTTAGAAGTTCATATTACGGATTCAAGCGCACTGACCAATAAAGACTATCGGTTGACCGCGTTGGAAGGTGGTACTGATACTAATACTAAATTTACACTGCGTGACTCTGACGGTAATCCTGTTCGTTTTACCTATACCGATGCGGCAGGAGATACGGTTAATAAATCTGTCGTTACCTTGGCTGATTTAAAAGATGAGAATATTACCGTTGAGGTTGATGGCTTTCGATTAAAACTGCCCAGTAGTGCTGCTGACAGTGTCTATAAAGGTGATGATTTTACGATCTCGCCTACTCGCACGGGTGCTAAAGATATTAGCCGTGAAATTACATCAGGTGATGAAATTGCCATTGCATCACCGATGCGAGCAACCACCGCTTCTTATAATACGGGTTCATTAGAAGTTATTTCTCGTGGTGTTAATGAAACCTTTAAGTCTGCTAGTACCGGTGGTTTTTCCGGTGATGAACCGGAAGATCCTAGTGTGTTCTTTGATCAGCGTGACGGCGCTATGCGACTGTACGATGGTGGTGTTGTATCGGATCTTCCTGATGGGGTTAAAGTTGAATTTGATCCAGCCCCTAGTAGTTATGCCAGTGGAGATGCTGATATGGCCTACGATATTATCGATCCTAGTACAGGAGCTGTGCTTGCATCGGGTAATTACACATTAGGTCAAACTCAAAATGTTATTCCCGATAGCTGGGGTATCGAGATGAGTCTAGGCGGTATGCCTGCAACTGGGGATACCGTTATTATCGACTTTAACACCGACGGCTTTGGTGATAACTCTAATGGTTCTGCCATGTCTGACTTACAGTCAGAAGGGGTTATTGATGGGGGGAAAGTAACCTATCAAGACTCTTACGCCCATATTGCTGAGTTTGTGGGCATCCAAACCGCCGAGGCTAAGGTTAATGCAGAATCTGGTGCGATTATTTTGGATCAGAGTGTTGCGCTAAGGGATGGTGTTTCTGGGGTCAACCTTGATGAGGAAGCGGCTAACCTGATTAAATTTCAGCAAGCCTATAATGCTTCTGCACAGCTAATCTCTATTTCACAACAACTATTTTCAACGCTCATTAACGCGGTTGGGAGATAATTATGCGAATTTCAACATCTCAGATTAACTATCGTAATACCACCAGTATTTTACAAAATCAGACGGATCTTTTTAACACCTCCCAGCAGCTGGGGACAGGTAAGCGAGTATTAACGCCCTCTGATGATCCTGTGTCGAGTACTTTAGCGTTTAATGCGAAAAACAAGCTGTCTAATATTGATCAATACGGTAAAAATATCGATTACGCCGTAAAAAGTCTGCGTACCAGTGAATCTGCTCTAGAAAGTATTCATACCGGATTAACCCGTGTACGCCAGTTGATGATTCAAGCGACCAACGATACGATTGGCGACGATGGCCGTAAAACAATCGGTTTAGAAATCAGAGAAATTACGGATCAGTTAGAAAAGTTTATTAACACCAAAGATGAGCAAGGCAACTATATCTTCTCTGGTAGTAAAGTTGATACTCCCCCTTTCGCAAAGCAGTCTGACGGTAGCTACAGTTATCAAGGTGATGGCAAAGAACGAGAAGTTCAGATCTCGGATAGTGTTAAAGCGGCTTTAAATATGACCGGTAAGGAAATTTTTGAAGATATTCCTTCCGCTATGTATGCCCAAGACCCAGTTAAGAGTTATCCAAATGAAGCTAATACGGGAACAGATGATATTACCGTAACAGGTAAACAGGCATTTCTGGATGGGCATCAAATTGGAGACTATCAGGTAGAGGTAACGAATGATGCAGTGACGCCACCTGAAATTACAGTCACTGGGCCGCGTGGAAGTGTAATTGACCTTTCTGCACCTGCAGCTGGAACTCCAAATACTTTAGAGGCTTTGGCTAGCTACTTAAACAACGGCGCTGATGCATCTACGGGTTCTATGGCTTTAACATTGCCAGGAGCACCAACGACAGTTACTGGCGACAGCTTCACCCTGCGCGTCAATAATGAAAAGCAAGATATGCTGACGGGTATGCAGCGTTTTGCTGAAACGTTAGAAAATTATAGTGGTGAAGACTATCAAAAAGATCTACTTAGTAGTTCTTTAGATGATGTTGATAGTTGGCTAAATAGCGTTGAAGTGGCTCGTACAGAACACGGTACACGCCGTAATGGTGTTGATGCGATTGGCCAAAATAATGCCAGCGTTGAGATTTTCCTTAAAGAGCAAGTGAGCACCTTAGAAGATATAGACTGGGCATCAGCGATGAGTGAGTTTATTCTACAGAAAACAGCCTTAGAGGCTTCACAGCAAACCTTTAGCAAAATCTCATCGCTAAGTTTGTTTAACTATATGAACTAAATCACCTAGCTAAATATCCGAGATGAATGCTCTGTTGTAATTTCAAGCTGCCAACTGGCAGCTTTTTTATATCTAATGCGGCGAAGATTTACCGATAGATATCGAATACCATTGCCGCTTTTCTTGATGATAAGCGACGAACTTATTCCGCTTGAATGATTTTAATGGATTTATTGATCTTAACTGTATGATAGTTAAGGGTTTTTTTAATTGGCACGCTGCTTGCTTTGTTAGAGGTAAGGCAAGCTCGGGCGTACTCGCTTCGAGTGATGAGTATGCCGGGCATTAATTTGATTAAGCAGCCTGCAGGCTGCGTGTCCAATACCTGAGAAAACGGAAGGGACTGAATATGGCTTTATTTGTAAATACCAACGTAGCGGCTTTAAACGGCCAGAAAAACCTGATGGACGTAACGAGCCGTATGAACAGCTCGTTTGAAAAGCTATCTTCTGGTAGCCGTATTAATAGCGCGAAAGATGATGCAGCAGGCTTGCAGATTTCTGACCGACTTACGACTCAGGTTATCGGCTTAGAGCAAGCAACCCGTAATGCCAACGATGGCATCTCTATTGCGCAAATTGCAGAGGGTGCATTGAGTGAAGTAACCACAAATATCCAGCGTATGCGTCAGTTAGTAGTACAAGGCGGTAACCGTACTTTGTCATCTGACGACCGGAATGCTTTAGGGCAAGAATTCACAAAGTTGCTTGATGTGAATAATGATATCGCCGGACGTACTTCCTACGGTACTCAAAAACTATTGAACAGTGACTCTCCTGAAGCTGGCTTTCAGATTCAAACGGGGGCTTATTCTGGTGAGCAAGATACTATCACTACAGGCAATGCTGAGCTTTCTGCTATGTTTGGCAAGGTTTTGTCAGACGAAGGGATCACTGGCGATTTATCTGATATGAGTGCTGGTTTGTCGGATTACGGTACTCTAGGTGAGATGGTTGGCGCTTATATGGCTGTTAATGGTGAGTCTGATATAGCCGCAGCAGCTGACGCTCTTTTGGGTGTTCGTACGGGTGATATTGCTGCTTCTAGTTTAGGTGAGCGAGGCGCGGCTGAACTGAATGTAGTGGAATTAACTAAAGTGCTAACACAAGAGGCTAGTGGCAGTGGTGGTTTTGCTGTGCTTTCGACTGTAAGTGCTGCTCTAGGCTTTATGGGCTTGGCTGGTACAGGTTCTGATGTATTGACAGGTGATGAGCTTCATACTATTCACGGTTTTGCCACAGATACACTGCTTGATTCAATGACGAGTTTAATTACTCAAGTTGATAAACAACGTGCCAAGTTGGGTGCAGAGCAAAACGGCCTGACATCGGTTATCCGAAGTAATACAACTGCTGTAGTTAATGTATCGGATTCTCGCTCACGGATTATGGATACTGATTTTGCGGCGGAAACTTCAGAGTTAACCCGTAACCAAATTATCCAGCAAGCATCTACGACTATTCTGTCTCAGGCAAACCAGTTGCCGCAAACAGCGTTAACCTTGCTGGGCTAACGTTCTAGGCAGTCGGGTTTAGCATCACTATGATCAATATATTAGAGCTTAATAAGATGGCTTTAATAGATGACGTAACCTGAATAAGCTGTCTTATAAATGTTCTTTTTTAAATAAAAGCCTGTAGTTAATCTGCAGGCTTTTTTTTAATTTTTTTGATAAAAAAGTTAAAGCTAATGATTATGCAGCCGATAAATAAAGTACAGCGGCTTTGTATGGCCTAAAGCAATTAGTTAGATAGATTAAATCTTAAATTTAAATTAATAAGATTGAGGGTTCTCCCATGGCTTTATTTGTAAATACCAACGTATCGGCTCTAAACGGCCAAAAAAACTTGATGGATGTTACTAGTCGTATGAACAGCTCGTTTGAGAAGCTGTCTTCTGGTAGCCGTATCAACAGTGCTAAGGATGATGCGGCAGGTCTTCAAATTTCTGATCGTTTAACCACCCAAATTACCGGTCTAAACCAAGCTAACCGTAACGCGAATGATGGTATCTCTATTGCTCAAATCGCAGAAGGCGCATTGAGTGAAGTAACCACTAACGTACAGCGTATGCGTCAGTTGGTTGTACAAGGTGGTAACCGTACTTTATCGTCTGATGACCGTAGTGCTCTAGCGCAAGAATTTACCAAACTGCTGGATACCAATAACGATATTGCAGATCGTACTGCTTACGGCACGACCAAAATCTTGAATGGCGATTCGCCAGAAGCGGGCTTCCAGATTCAATCAGGTGCGCAAGCAGGCGAGCAAGATACGGTAACAACTGGTAATGCTGAGCTTGCTGCCTTGTTTGGTAAGATGGGTGAAGGTAATGCAACAACTATGTCTGATATTAGTGCCAACCTTAATACTGCAGGTGAGATAGGTAAGGTTATTCAGGCCTATGCTGTTATCGCTGGTGAATCTGACTTGGGTGCTGCCGCTGATGCGGTTCTGGGTGCGGATCGTGAGGGTACTGTTGCTGATTTAGGTGGTGATAACGCTAAAGGCACAGTGAATGTTTCTGCTTTGACAGAAGTACTTGAAGGTGAAGTTGCCAACTCTGGTGAGTTTGCTGTGTACTCTGATATTGGTGCTGCTTTAACTGTTGGTACTCTTGCCGCTGATATTGGTACTGTAGTTTCTACAGGCTTTACCGATGCTCAAATTAATACGCTACACGGCTTTGCTACTGATACCCTGCTAGATGCGATGAGTGGTCTTGTGACTCAAGTTGATAAGCAGCGCGCTAAGCTGGGTGCAGAGCAAAATGGTTTGACCTCTATGGTGCGTAGTAATACTGCGGCTGTGGTTAACGTATCGGATTCTCGTTCTCGCATTATGGATACTGATTTTGCTTCAGAAACTTCTGAGCTGACTCGTAACCAAATTATCCAGCAAGCTTCTACGACTATTCTGTCTCAGGCTAACCAGTTGCCACAGACTGCATTGTCTTTGCTTCGTTAATGATAGTTACAATGACGGTCACTGCAGCGTTAATCTAGATGCTGGTAGTGACTGCCATGCTATGGAAAAAAACACGATCTTCGGATCGTGTTTTTTTTTGCAAATTTATTTGCTGTTTTCTTTAAATTTATTTTAAAGCTTAGACATACCTAGCCGATATATATATTTACAGAGCTTCCATAGCTTAAAAAAATCAATAGGTTTGAGGGTTTTCCCATGGCTTTATTTGTAAATACCAACGTATCGGCTTTAAACGGTCAAAAAAATCTAATGGACGTTACCAGTCGTATGAAC
>NZ_KE383936.1:222455-536599 GCF_000422865.1 Oceanospirillum maris DSM 6286
CGTATGAACAGCTCGTTTGAGAAGCTGTCTTCTGGTAGCCGTATTAATAGTGCTCGTGATGACTCTGCAGGCTTGCAGATTGCTGACCGTTTAACTACGCAGATCACCGGCTTAAACCAAGCAAACCGTAACGCGAATGATGGTATCTCTATCGCGCAAATCGCAGAAGGCGCATTGAGTGAAGTAACCACCAACGTACAGCGTATGCGTCAATTGGTCGTACAAGGCGGTAACCGCACCATGAGTAGCGATGACCGTAGTGCTCTAGCGCAAGAATTTACTAAACTGCTGGATACCAATAACGATATTGCCGAGCGTACTGCTTACGGCACGACCAAAATTTTGAATGGTGACTCGCCTCAATCAGGTTTCCAGATTCAGTCTGGTGCGCAAGCTGGCCAGCAAGATACAGTGACCACAGGTAATGCTGAGTTGTCTGCTTTGTTTGGTAAAATTGCTGCCGGTGAAAGTGCTACAGGTAACATGTCTGCAATTAGCGGTATGAATAATGCTGCCCTTAAAGCGCTGGGTACTGCAGGTGAATTAGTTGTTGCTTATCTTGCTGTAGAGGGTACAACAAAGGCTACTCGCGGCGAAGCTCTTGAAGAGGTCGCTAATGCCTTATTTGGTACAGATCGTGAAGGCGCTGTTGCTGATTTTGGTACGGATAAAGGTGAGGGCACGATTAATACAGCAGCCCTTACTAAAATTCTAGAAGGTAATATTGATTCCCCGTATGATGGAACAACTACCTCTACCGCTTTTAATGTCATTATGGATGGTGCTACTGGTCTTTTGGCAAATGCTGGTGTTGATCTAGAGGGTTCTGTTGGCTTCACTGATGCCCAGATCAATACGCTACATGGTTTTGCTACAGATACCCTGCTTGATGCGATGAGTGGTCTTGTGACTCAGGTTGATACGCAGCGTGCTAAGTTGGGTGCAGAGCAAAATGGTTTGACCTCTATCGTACGTAGTAATACTGCGGCTGTGGTTAACGTATCAGATTCTCGTTCTCGCATTATGGATACTGATTTTGCTTCAGAAACATCTGAACTGACTCGTAATCAGATTATTCAACAAGCATCAACGACTATTCTGTCTCAGGCTAACCAGTTGCCACAGACTGCATTGTCTCTACTGCGTTAATATTGATCTGCTTCGTTAAGATAGCGTTGTATTTTTTGATAACGCATTGATAATGAAAGAAGTATTTGTAAGATAAGAATCCCGCTTCGGCGGGATTTTTTTTGCCTGTCATCTCTCCTCAAAATCTCTGTAATATCTCTTTAAGAACTCTTCAAGAAATTCTCTGTAAAGCCGATATAGTATAGAGATTAAGGAGCTTAAGGTTTGATAAAGGATTTTCTATTTAAAACCGTTTTTTGAAGTGTTGACTAAGAGCCTGGAGACTGGCATGAAAATTGATAGTAATAGCGATACATACTCGCAGTCCCAAGAGCACCGGCAAAAAACTGCCGCCCCTGATATTGATAAGGTTTCAACAGAAGCGGGTGTTAAATTAGAAAACGTCCGAACATCAAGTGTTGATGCTATTAAAGCAGCGATGCCTGCTAAAGAATATTCAGATGAGGAATTGCAAGAAGCTATTGAAAAAGTTAATCAATACGCTGATATGCAAAAAGTAAGCTTAAGATTGCAAGTCGAAAAAGAATTACAGCAAGTGATTGTAACCGTTGTTGATCAAAGCACGGATGAAGTTATTCGCCAGATACCCTCAGAACAAGCTATTACGATGGCTAAAAGGCTTGATGAGGTTATGCGAGAATTTCTAGATGAGCAGACAGGTTCTGCTTTCAGCCTTTTTTCAGATCAAGTTTGATTATTTGCTTAGATGTTTAATTATTCGCTTAGAATGGTAGCGCTTTCGTTATCAAGGAGAAGATTATGAACTTTTTAGGTATTGGATCTGGTTTAGAACTTTCAACCATGCTAACCAAACTTGTTGAGGCTGCCAGCACGCCTAAAGTAGAGCAATTAGGGAAGCGTGAAATCTTAGCTGAAGATTCAATTTCAGGCTTGGGTATTTTGAAAAGTGCACTGTCAGATTTTCAAACAGCCTCTGATGCACTAAAAGATGCGGGTCTTTATAGCAAAATGACCACGACGGTAACCCAGCCGACGAGTGGTGATATTGTTGAAATAGAAGCTGAAGATAATGCGGTTGCTTCAAATTATACTATTGAAGTAGTCGAGTTAGCCGCGGGTAGTAAAGCAACGTCTGGTTGGAAGTCTGTAAGTTATCAAAGTGATAAATTTGCGAGTTCAACGGATGCTTTGAGTAAAAACGGAACGCTATCTTTTTCCATAGATGGTGCACCTAGTTTTAATTTAAGTGTTTCTGCGGGGGACTCTCTTGACGATATTGCTTTCCATATCAATGCTGCAAATACTGGAGGTACTACTGGGATTAGTGCTCGTGTAACCGATGGTCGCTTGGAGTATTATGCGGAGGGTACTGGTGAGGCTTTGACCGTAACAGGAAGTGACCCAAGTCTTGACGCATTTACAACATCTGGTGATATGACCCAGCGTGCAACAAGTTCCAAGCCTGTTAATTTAAGCGGTGATTTAACCTTTGGGGCTGATGGCAACACCTTTGGTGTGACGTTAGATGGCTCGGAAACACTGGATGAGATCGTAGCCAAAGTTAATAGCGCTGAAGATAATTTTGGTGTAACCGCTAACATCATTGATGGCAAGCTGGTCTACCAGTCCTCTATTACGGGTGTCGGTAATGATTTAAGTGTTACGGGTGACTCGGCAAGTTTAGATAAGTTAACAACAGAAGCCTTTGGTGGTGGTGCTGGAGGCGTTGTTGTTGGTTCTGTCTCAACAGATGCAAAAATCAAGGTGGATGGTGTCGAAATTACCAATGACTCTAATACCTTTGATAGTGCTGTGGCTGGCTTAACGATTACGGCGCTAAAGCAGTCAAAAGATGCCGGCACAGTTGATGCTGAAACGGCTAGTTTAAGTGTTGGTGATAATAAAGTTGCTGTAGAGAAAAAGATTGAAACCTTTGTGGGTACTTATAATACGCTCAGAGAAAAAATGAATGAGCTAAAAGGTTATATGGTCGATAAAAAGTTTGTTGCAGGTAAGCTAACCAACGATCCTATTGTTCGTAATATAGAATCGGTGCTTAACCAAGTAATGACTTCGGTCGGTGTCGATGCTGAGGATAATACCAATACCCTATTTGCCATCGGTCTTGAAATTACAGAGGATGGAACGCTATCACATTCTAGCTCTGATACAGGTGCTTCGGGTCGTTGGGATGCTGCCATGAGTGGTAGCATGGATAGCCTGAAAAAGTTGTTCGCAGGTGATGGGCAAAGCTCAAATGATGGCTTAGCTGATTTAATCAGTGATCAAATTGACAACTATGTTGGTATTACAGGTATCATTGCAGGCCAAGAAAGTTCATTCCAAGAGCAGCTAGATGATCTTGAAAAGGAATACGAAGCCCATACCCGATATATTGCAAGCTATAAGGCAACGCTTAAACAGCAGTTTACTGCACTGGATACTAGCATGGCTCAAATGAATGCAACGCTTAAATATCTCACGTCTCAGCTGGCTGCGTTGCCAGGTGTAGCCTAATAAAATAAGGTCATAAACAATGAACAGAGCAATCAATAAGTACAAGAATGTTAGCGTAGAAAGTGGCTTGGAGGGCGCTAGCCCTTATCAAGTCACCAAAAAGTTATTTGATGGCTGTATGATTTTTATCAAGCAGGCGAAAGTGGCAGTTGCTAACAAGGATTTTGAGAAAAAGTCGTTCCATATCTCAAAGGCCCAAGCCATCATCACAACACTGGCATCAAGTCTTCAGACAGATAAAAATGAAGAAGTAGGTGGTAATTTACTGGCCCTTTATGATTTTTGCCTTAATCGACTAATTGAAGCCTCTGCTGAAATGAATACGGAGAAACTTGATATTGTTGAGAAAATAATGGGTGATATCAAATCTGGCTGGGATTCCATCCCTGCTGCTGCGATCCATCAGGCTGAAGCTATGCGGAACCCTGATAATGGCAAGGTCAGTACTGATGCAGGATAAGTCTCAAGAGCCTTTACAAAGCCATGAATTGGTAGCCGCTTTTATTGAAACGCGGCTATCAAATAATCTAGCTGCTTTTAAAGAACATTTGCCTGATATTTATCAGGCATTTTCTCACTATCAAGAAGAAAGATTTTTCCTTATTTATGATCAAGATGGAAATATCAATCTTTTTGACCGTGAAAGTGAGGTTGCACTTTATTCGGATAATGCAGTACAGCAATGCTTGAATACTTTATCTGAATATGAAAAAACCCCAGTACAGCGACCTTATTTTATCGCGTCAGGTGATAAAAAAGTAGATTTGGTTAATTATGTTCATTCTAACGCATTAAAAAAAGTAGGCGAGCACCAGAAAAATGTTGTCGCTAACTTGGTTAGGTCTACAATAGATAAATCTATTGCTGAAAATAAAGAATTTTCTGGCGATTTTTCTTCTTGTGTGAATTCATTATTTTGCCTTTCAACTGGATTGGGTTTTGATGTAGAGAAACTTTATCTAGAACGAGATATAAAGCATTTTTATGTTATTGAGCCTAATCTTGATGTTTTTTACGCGTCTTTACAGTTAATTGACTGGGCTTCTATTTTAGAAAAATCAGTAGATAAAGGGCTTGACCTTCATATTGTAATAGAAAGTGATAAAGATAAGTTAGTTAGTGCTGTCTCAAACCTTGTTGTAAAGTCAGGGAAGCATAATGTCGCTGGTGCCTATCTTTATTCTGCATTCTATCTAAACGATTATAAGGACCTTTACGAAAATATAAAGTCGACTATTAGTTATAGTTATCTCTCTGGTTTTGGTTTTTATGATGATTCTCGATATAGCTTGGCTCACACACTTGGTAATATAAAAAATAATCACCCTATTTTATCTGCTAATAAAAAGATAAATAAAAAATATAGCCAAGATGAACGGTCTGTATTTATTATCGGTAATGGGCCTTCACTGGATAATGATATAGATTTCATTAAAAATAATCAGAAATCATTTGTTATTGTCAGTTGTGGTTCAGCTTTACGTTCACTGTTAAAGAATGGTATCGAGCCAGATTTTCATGTTGAATTAGAACGAACTGCTCATGTACCTCATTGGGTTAAAAAGTCTGCGGAAGGTATTGAAAGTTTTTTCGAAAAAACAAAGAAAATCACTTTAATTGCTGTATCGCAAGTACATCCCGATGTTGCTAGTCTATTTGGAAAGGTGGGGATTGTACTTAAAGATATAGAAACAGGCTCATCTTTTGCTTACTACGGTTTAGAGGGTAGTGGTGTTGCTCTTGTTCCTAGGTTGGCACCTTCTTGTGTGCATACTGCTGTAACAGTATTTGTCTTGATGGGTTTTAAAAAGATTTATTTCTTTGGAACTGATATGGGAAGTATAGATCCTGAACAACATCATTCCAAAGATAGCAGTTATCAATATTTGAAGAAAGAAACCTCTGATAAGTTTGTTTTTAAGAAAAATGCAGAGATTTATTCTTCGAACTTTGGAGATAAAGAAGTTTACTCGTCTGGGGTTTATCCAATGTTTAAGCGTGAGCTAGAGTCTATCGTCTCAGGCTGGTCTTATACTTTTGGTAATGATATTGATTTTAAAAACTGTAGTGATGGAGCGCTTTTAAAAGGCATAGATCCTTGTTGTCGAGAAGATATTGTTATTTCGAATGATAATAATTCGGAAAAGAATGAGATCTTAGATAACGTTTTTGATGCATTCTTTAGCTATTACCCTGACGGCTCTATTGATGGGCTGTATGAAAACCTTTCCAGTATGAAAGATAGTGTAGATAAGGCATGTGATTACGCTATTGATATGATTAGTGAGGTGGGTACGGTTTGGGATGTTTTTGATCAGGTTGATCGATTCTCAACAGAGTTTCATAGCAATAAGGTATTGGATGATGATGAGGCATGGCTTTATTCTTTATTTGATGGCTCTTTGCTTTATTTTTTAAGCTGTATTAACTCGACTGCTATGTTGCCTGCTGATGAAGCTGTTATTTTGTCTGCTGTTAATAAGCAGTTTGACGAATTAAAAGACTTCTTCGAACAAATCAAAAAAGATTTTAGAGAAAATTGTACGGAATGGGATAAAGAATCCCGTTACTCAATGTTTGCAGAAGAAGAGGCTGTATCTTCGGAGGCTTAGTATGAGTTTTTTAATTTGGCGATCTATTGTTGATCAGGTTAGTGCTCTAGAAAGCGTTGCACTTAAAGAGGGTTGGGAGCAGATACCAGAGCTTGGGGCTAAGCTTGATCAGGATCTACGGTCTTTTTTTGAAACGCAGATTTCTGATCTTACTGCTGAAGAGCAAGGTATCGTTAAGCAGGAAGGTAACCAAGTAGTAACAACTATTTACACGCTTCTAGAGAAAGCGAAACAAGAAAAAAAGAAGATCAATAATGAAGCTGGTAAGATGGCTCGAGGCAAAAAAGGTATTTCTGCCTATAAAAAAACATAGGGTAGTTTATGAGCGCATCGGCTAAAGAGTTGCAGGCGGCTTTTTTGGAGTTTTCAGCTCTGTCAGAGCAGCTAACATCATCTTATGATCAGCTTCAGTTTAAGATAACGTCGTTAACCACAGAATTAGAAGAAGCCAAAAGACAGCGCTCGGAAGAGTTAACTAAAAAACAGCAGGTTGCTGAAAAACTTGAGCACCTGCTTTTTTTATTGCCAGTTGGCGTGGTGGTAATTGATGGCAGTGGTACGGTTACTAGTGCAAATCCCACGGCTTGTGAACTTTTATCTGGTAGCCTAATTGGTGATACTTGGGTTGAGGTGATAGAAAATTGCTTTGCACCGCGCCAAGGCGATGGTTATGAAATATCATTAAAAGATGGCCGGTTGGTATCAATATCAACGCGTTCTTTGGAAAAAGAGCCAGGGCAGATGATTGTTATTAATGATATGACAGAGACTCGACGCTTGCAGGAACAAGTAAGCCGTAGTGAGCGATTAACAGAAATGGGACGTATGGTTGCATCTCTTGCACATCAAATTAGAACGCCCTTATCTGCTGCTATGTTATACGCAGGCCATCTTCAAGCCGGTGGGCTTTCTGAGGAAAAGCAGACTAAATTCTCAAGCAAGTTATTAGGTCGGCTTAAAAACCTTGAACAACAGATTGGTGATATGCTGATATTTGCACGGGGCGGTAGCACGATTGCTGAGCCTTTTGCTATTCAAAGCTTGGCTCAATCTATTACGTCAGAAACTGAGAGTGTACAGTTAGCCTCTAATGTTATTATAACTTTGGATGTTCAGTGTGATGGTATGCTCTTGGGACATTTGGAGTCGTTGTCAGGTGCCGTGCTTAATTTAGTCAATAATGCGGTCCAGGCTGGGGCAAAGTGTGTCGATATAACATTCTTTCAAGAAAGCCATGAATTGCTGATTATTAATGTTAAGGATGATGGTCCTGGAATTGCTGAAGAGCAGATTGCTAAGATCACTGAGCCTTTTTTTACAACAAAAAGCCAAGGAACCGGATTAGGGTTGTCTATTGTTCAATCTGTTGTGAGCGCTCATAAAGGATTGTTAAGTGTTGAATCTGAGCTTGGAAAAGGGTCTCAGTTTGTTATATCGTTGCCCGTTATAAGCTTTAGTTACCCGTTATAAGCTTTATCGTAGATTAGACATCAGACAGATGGATACTTGGACAGTTAATTATGCACAAAGGAAAGCTTTTAGTCGTTGAAGATGATGCAGATCTTCGCGAGGCAGTTGTCGATACTCTTGAATTAGCCGGTTATGACGTGGTTGATTCAGATTGTGGTGAATCGGCCATTGTGGCATTGGCTCAAGAATCCTTCGATATGGTTGTTTCTGATGTCAATATGCCTGGTATTGATGGGCATCAGTTATTAGAGCATGTCGTTACGAAGTACCCAGGTCTAAGCTTTTTAATGGTTACAGCCTATGGTTCGATCACTAATGCTGTTGATGCGATGCGCCAAGGGGCGTCTGACTATTTGGTAAAACCCTTTGAGCCGAGTAAGCTCGTAGGATTGGTTGAGCGGTATATTGCGGGAGTATCGGCGGATAAATCTGATGCCCCTGTTGTAGAGAGCGATAAAGGGAAGCAGGCATTTGCTTTAGCTAAGCGCGTTGCTGTGACGGATTCAACGGTTTTAATTGCCGGTGAAAGCGGTTCAGGTAAAGAAGTTATTGCCAAATATATTCATCAACACTCTCAACGAGCAGATAAACCTTTTATTGCCATTAATTGCGCTGCAATTCCAGAAACTATGCTTGAAGCAACTCTTTTTGGTCATGAGAAAGGGGCGTTTACAGGTGCCCATGCGAGTGCTCCAGGTAAATTTGAGCAAGCAAATGGCGGTACATTGCTACTTGATGAAATATCAGAGATGGCGATTGATTTGCAGTCAAAGCTTTTACGGGTGCTTCAAGAGCAAGAAGTTGAACGTGTTGGTGGGCGTAAGGTTATTAAGCTTGACGTGAGAGTTATTGCGACCACAAATAGGAATATGAGGGATTATATTTCTGAGGGGCGTTTTCGGGAAGATTTATATTATAGGCTTAATGTATTTCCTTTAACTTTGGCTCCTCTGCGCGAGCGTGTGGAAGATATTGTTCCGTTGTCAGAGAAATTATTTAAAAAGCATGCTTCCAAAATGAATCGCAGTGATATGCAGCTTTCAGAGTCCGCAAAGCATATGTTGAAAGCATACGCTTGGCCTGGAAATGTACGAGAGTTAGAAAACGTTGTTCAGCGTGCGTTGATTTTACAACCCGGCTCTATAGTTGAGGCGGCAGATCTTTGCATAGATTCTTTTGACATTGCGGATAATTTTTGCCCAGACAAATCAATAAGTGACATTGAGACTACTGGTTCCGCTCTGTTTGATTCTGGAATATCATCTGTCTCTGGACGGCTAGGAGACGATCTTCAAATGAAAGAGTTTGAGATGATTCTAACTGTTTTACGCGAATTTAAAGGGCGCAAGAACAAAGCTGCTGAGAAGTTAGGCATTAGCCCAAGAACATTACGCTATAAATTAGCTAAAATGCGGGATAATGGCATAGATGTTGAAAGGGAAATAGAAGTTGCCTAACTCCAGGTATGGCAATAAGCAGGCGATCAGATATAGAATCAGTCCGTTAATATTCATTTAATGCAACAAGTTGAGGATTTACCATGGTAGATAGAGCTGATATATCAGGAGTGCTGGATCAAATTCGGTCTATGCAGTCTGAAATTCATCAGGCTAGCCGTGTTGCTCCTTCAGCCAATAGCGCTAATGTTACGGCCATTAATGGTGCCAAAGCGGCAGATGCGCCTGATTTCTCTGAAATGCTTAAAGCCGCTATTGATAAAGTTAATGAAACACAAAAAACAGCTAGCGCATTGCGTGAATCTTATGAAATGGGTAATCCTGAAGTGGATATTACTCAGGTCATGATTGCCTCACAAAAATCGACGGTGGCTTTTGAGGCCATGAGCCAAGTTCGCAATAAATTAGTGTCGGCTTATCAAGAAATTATGCGGATGCCACTTTAATAACGTTAATTTCTAGTAATTTGTCGCCAACCTGGACTAGGAACCTGATGAATGGATAACTCCTCTGCTGAAGCAGCGAATGAAGCTTCTGAGCTTTCTAATAACGAACAAAGCCAGACTGGAGAACCTAGAGCAACAACAGATCCAGCCGCTAACCGCTCTGGTATTAGTGGTGTTATGGCTGGTTTTAACAATCTTGATATGCTTCGTCAGCTAGGCCTTCTAGCTGGTTTTGCGGCAAGTATTGCGATAGGATTTGCTGTTGTTCTTTGGTCGCAAGAAGAAGACTATCGCCCGCTTTTGAGTAGTATTGGTGAGTATGATTCACCGGCAGTCGTTGATATTCTTGAAAAAAATGGTATTAACTACAAAGTAGACCCTAAATCAGGGGCATTACTGGTGCTTTCTGATCGTATTTATGAAGCTCGAATGAAAATAGCGGCTTCTGATGTGGCTCGTGCGAATACGGTTGGGTATGAATTACTCGATCAAGAGCAAGGCTTAGGAACGAGTCAGTTTATGGAGTCGGCTCGATACCGTCGTAGTATTGAAGGTGAGTTAGCTCGTACAATTTCTAGTTTGCAGCCAGTAAAGGGCGCGCGAATTCATTTGGCAATGCCTAAACAGTCTGTTTTTGTAAGGGACTATCGAAAGCCTTCTGCATCCGTATTTTTAAATCTTCATAGTGGCGCTGCTCTTGATTCCAGTCAGGCGAATGCCATTGTTAATCTTGTTGCAACCAGTATTCCTGAGCTTGACCCTAAAAACGTCACTATTGTCGACCAGAAAGGGAGAATGCTCTCTCAGACTGAAACCAAAGAGTCAGATAAACAAATTCAGCGACAATTTGAGTATTCGCGCAAGTTAGAGCGAGTTCTTACTGAGCGAGTTCGCAGTATTTTGGAGCCAGTATTAGGTGCTGGTCGTTATCAAGCCGCTGTCTCAGCTGAAGTTGATTTTACTCAAACAGAGCAAACCGAAGAGATTTATAATCCTGATTTACCGGCCTTGCGAAGTGAGCAAGTGCTTGATGAGCATCGTTCTGGTGATATGAATCAAGGTGGCATTCCCGGTGCGTTGTCAAATCAACCTCCTACTCCTGCTGATGTACCAGAACAAGCGACAGATGAGAATGGTAATCTAATTTCCACGACACCGGTCAATAGTCGAAAACAGGCAACTCGTAACTTTGAGTTAGATCGAACGGTTAGCTACTCGCGTAATAATTTGGGGCGAGTGGATCGATTGACTGTGGCGGTGGTCGTTGACGATATTATTATCCGTGAGCCGGATTCTGGTGATGTTGTTCGTCGCGCTTGGGATGAGAATGAACTGAAGCGGTTAGAAGTCCTTGTTCGTGATGCGGTTGGCTTTAATGCTTTGCGTGGCGATAGTGTTAATGTTGTTAACTCGCCGTTTGCGGATGGTGGTGGTGACGTAATCGAGAAACTGCCTTTCTATCAAGAGCCTTGGTTTTGGGAAATTGCTAAGCAAGTCTTGGCTGGGTTATTTGTACTTATTCTTATTTTTGGTGTGCTTCGTCCGATCCTTCGCAGCTTGGCTACTGCAAGGGATGCGAGTGATGGTGCCGATGCAGAAGATGAAGTCATTCCTTTGGATGACCTGGGTGACGATCAAGTGACCCTGTCCGCAGCGGATGATCCTTTGCTAGCAGGACCAAATGAAGCATATGAACGTCAATTAAATGCTATTCGAGCTATGATCGCTGAAGATCCTGGCCGTGTTGCACAGGTTGTAAGGCAGTGGGTGATTTCTGATGAGTGATGAAGATTATCAAAGTCTGAGTTCGATTCAGCGCGCTGCTATTTTGCTGATGACGCTGGGCGAGTCTGATGCGGCACAGATTCTGCGTCATATGGGGCCGAAGGAAGTTCAGAAAGTCGGTATGGCCATGTCTCAAATGCAACATGTTTCTAAAAGTCAGGTAGAAGAAGTACTTTCTGAATTTCTAGAAACAGCAGGTGATGTGACAGGTCTGGGTGTCGGGGCTGATAGCTATATCCGCCGAATGCTGACAGAAGCTTTGGGTGAAGATAAAGCAAACGGTCTTATCGATCGTATTTTGTTAGGCGGTAATACTACAGGGCTAGATACTCTGAAATGGATGGAGCCTCGGGCTATTGCCGATATTATTCGCTATGAGCATCCTCAAATTCAGGCGATTGTTTTATCTTATTTAGATTCGGATCAATCTGCAGAAGTACTTGCATTCTTCGACTCAAAAGTGCGTCTTGATGTTATTTTACGAGTTGCTGCTTTAGAGTCTGTGCAGCCTCAGGCTTTGCAAGAGTTGAATGATATTCTTGAGAAGCAGTTCTCTGGTAGCACGGGGACTCAAACAACGAGTATGGGCGGTGTTAAAGTCGCTGCCAATATCATGAACAACCTAGAAAGTGCGCTTGAAGGTGAGTTGATGGAGGCCATCAAAGAAGTTGATGAACAGCTAGGTGAAGAGATTGAAGACCTAATGTTCGTATTTGACAACCTTGTTGAAGTTGATGATCGTGATGTTCAGATCCTATTGCGTGAAGTTAACCCGGACAGCTTGGTTCTGGCGCTTAAAGGTGCAGATACTCGCGTACAGGAAAAAATCTTTAAAAATATGTCTAAAAGAGCCAGTGAGCTGTTACGTGACGACCTTGATGCGAAGGGGCCTGTTCGTGTGAGTGAGGTTGAGCAATCTCAGAAAGAAATTTTGGCTATTGCTCGTCGCTTGGCTGAAGATGGTGAAATTACGCTTGGTGGCGGCGCTGACCAAATGGTTTAGGCTTGTTATCGTAATGTATATGGCTTGAGTTGAGTGAAAACTATGTCTCTGGATAAACGACACCTATGGTCGAGTGAAGAGATTGAAGCCTTTGAACGTTGGGAGATGCCGGATTTAACCGGTGTCTCCCTTCGTAGTTTAGGGCGTGGGAAAATCTCAGATAACGCGGCGGACTCTGAAGAATCTCAAGAAGAGGTTGAAGAAGTTCAGCTACCCACAGTAGAAGAAGTCGAGGCGATTCGTAAAGCGGCATACGATGAAGCTCATGCAGAAGGTTTTGAGCAAGGACGGCTTGATGGCTTTGAGCAAGGCCGAGAAGATGGCTTTCTAAAAGGTAAAGCTGAGGGTTATGAAGACGGTTCTAAGAAAGGCTATGAAGAAGGGATGCAGCAAGGTGAGCGCGAGATTAATGATGCCTTGTCTCGCCTAAATAGTATTTTATCTCTCCTCCATGAGCCGATTGCTGCACAGCATGAGGAGCTTGAAGGTGTGCTTTATGAGCTTCTGACGCACCTGGTTTCTTTAGTAACAAAGCAAGAGTTGAGTGTTAATTCGTCAGTTGTGACGCGGATTATTCAAGAGTCGTTGGCTGCATTGCCTCATAACAGCGAACGAATTCGTGTATTTATTAATCCTATCGACTATGAGTTAGCCCGTGAGCAAGCGAGCCGCCAGATTGATCCTTGGCATGTCTATCCTGATGAGGATATCGCACCGGGTGGTTGTCGTGTTGAAAGCTTAAGCTCTCTGATTGATAACACGGTTGAACATCGCTTAGGTGATCTGTTGCAACAGATTGTTATTGATAGGTATGCGACTCCAAAAGCGGCTCAAACAGTTAAGCCGCCAGCGCCAAAAGCGGCTCAATCTGCAGCGCCAAAAGCAGCTCCAGCGGCTCGGCGTACTTCGCCTAAAACAACAGATCAACCTGTGGCTCGAAAAGGAGCCCAAGCAGCACAGTCTACTGCTCAAAAAACAACTCAGCGGGTCGCGCCAAAAACAGATCAATCAGTGACTCCAAAAGCAGCTCCGAGTGTGAGTCAAAAAGAGCATGTAAAGCCCCCATCAAACGCTTAGTTTGATTAATGGATATTCAGGTTTGAACTTATGGATAATCTAGCTCAGCGTTTACGACAATATAAGCCTAGTGTCGATGTAAAGCCCCGTATTCGTGCTGAAGGACGCTTGGTTCGCATGGTGGGGTTAACATTAGAGGCCATTGGCTGCGATATGCCTGTGGGTAGCTATTGTAACGTTGAAACTGCGCGTGGTGACTTTGTTGAAGCCGAAGTTGTTGGTTTTGCCTCTGAAAGGACTTTCTTGATGCCCGTTGGTATGGCTGAAGGTTTAAAACCGGGTGGGCGCGTTATCCCGAATGATAAAGCTTTGAATATTCCGGTTGGTCCAGAACTATTGGGGCGAGTACTTAATGGTATCGGTGAGCCTTTGGATGGACGAGGCCCTATTACCACTAAAGACACAACTAGTTTACACGGAAAAATTATTAACCCTTTAGCGCGCAAGCCGATTCGCGAAACTCTTGATGTTGGTATTAAGGCGATTAATGCCTTGTTCACCGTAGGGCAAGGACAGCGAATAGGTTTGTTTGCTGGTAGTGGTGTGGGTAAAAGTATGCTGCTTGGCATGATGACCCGTTTTACTGAAGCTGACATTATCGTCGTCGGTCTTGTTGGTGAGAGGGGCCGAGAAGTTAAAGAGTTTATTGATGAGATTTTAGGTCAAGAAGGTATGTCGCGCTCGGTTGTTGTTGCCTCTCCTGCTGATGATGCGCCTTTGATGCGATTGCGTGCTGCGATGCTAACGACCAGTATTGCAGAATACTTTAGGGACCAGGGGAAGAAAGTTTTATTGTTGATGGATTCATTGACTCGTTTTGCGCAGGCGCAGCGAGAAATCGCTTTAGCGATAGGGGAGCCACCGGCAACAAAAGGTTATCCACCATCAGTATTTGCTAAAATTCCTCAGCTGGTTGAACGTGCGGGTAATGGTAATGAAGGTACGGGAGGCTCCATTACTGCATTTTATACCGTGCTAACAGAGGGCGATGATCAGCAAGACCCTATTGCTGATGCAACACGGGCCATCCTTGACGGCCATATTGTTCTATCTCGTCGCTTGGCAGAAGAAGGACACTACCCAGCTATTGATGTTGAGGCTTCTATTAGTCGTGTAATGCCTCAAGTTGTATCAGAAGATCACTTGAAGTTAGCCTATTCATTAAAGCAAATTTATGCCTTATATCAACAAAATAAAGATCTAATTAGTGTTGGTGCATATAACGCAGGTTCGGATGCTGCTATTGATCAGGCTATCGCTTTGATGCCAAGGGTAAAAGGCTTCTTACAGCAAAATTTGAAAGAGAATGTTGATATTGTGACTAGTTATCAGCAAATGAATCTTGCATTAAATAACCAACTACAGGCAAAGGGCGGTGAGTCATGAAGCGTTCCGAACGGCTGAAGAACATCATGAGTATGGCGGAAAAAAAAGAAAAAAATGCTGCGAATGCTTTAGGTTATTTGAATACCAAGATTATGAATGAAGAGCAGAAGCGAGAGCAGTTGATGGGCTATGAGCTTGAGTATCATGAGCAGATCATAGAGACCGGAAAAACAGGAATTAACGGTGCAACACTTAGAACCTACTTTGGTTTTATGGGGAAGCTCAGTCATGCTGCTAATCAACAGATTGGTCATATTGCTGAACTAGAGCAGCAAGTTGATCAGGTGCAGGAATATTGGTTTAAAACCCGTGGTAAGTTAAAGGCTTTTGAAAGTTTAGTTGATAAGGTGGAGCGGCAAGAAGCGGCGGAGCAGGATAAGCAAGAGCAAAAAATGCTTGATGAGTTTGCATCCCAGGCGTTTATACGGCGAATGGATAGATGATCGCACTTGGCATGTACCTTGCTAAATACCCTCTAGGAATAATCAACGAGGATACAACATGGGTGTCAGTCAAGCGCAATCAGTTGTTGATGTATTAGCCTCCTCTACCTCTGCAAGTAAGCGGAATCAAAGCAACGCTAATCAGGCTATGTTTGATATTGCTTTGAAGAGTGCATCAATAGCTACACCTCAAGCCTCAGGGAATGAAACGTTAAAAAAACAGGATGTTGCATCAGCTGCAGATAAAGCTAAAGGCAAAGAAGTTCCGCATAACGGCAAAGAAGTTCCAGAGAAAAGTGATAACGCTAAGACTGCTACCGTTGCTCATCAGGATTCGCGTGACGCTGTTTATAACGCTCAAGCGGAAGATGATTCTAACCAAGCCGCTGAGGACAATGAGCGTGATTTGGCGCTTGTTGATAAAAATGCCATGCAGGCCGCTGCTGACAAGGCGGCGCTTGCAGCTAATGAAGAAGAAGAGGAATTAGAAGCCGCTGCTTTGGCTGATGCAGATGCTTTAGCCTTAGATCAAGAAGAGGTTGATTTAGCTTTAGAGCAAAAAGAAGCATTAACTGCTGAAACGTTAAATGATCTTTTAACTCAGATGGAATCCGGTGAACTTAGTGCCGAAGATTTCCTAGGGAAGCTTGAACAGGTTTTAGAATCGCAAGATCTTGATATCAGCGATATTCAAGACTTTGTTGTATCTGAAGGTCTTGTGTCAGAAGAAGAGTTTAATGAACTCTTGGCAGACCCTGCTGATTTTATTACGCAGCTTCAGCAATGGTTTACCCCTGATAGTGAGCTTGCGGCAACGTTAAAAGATCTTGGTGCAAGTGCTGATGTTATCGCTCGATTGGGCGCGGCATTACAAAGCCGATTATCTAATCAGAATGAAACCTATCGCTTTGTCGATGTTTTGAAGTCTGAGAATAACAGCCGCCAAGCTGATGATCTTGTTTCCAGTTTGCTAAAAGAACAAGGTTCGGCTAAGGATCAAGATTCTTTATTTGATAGAGATAAACTTTTTGAGCAACTTATGGCTCAAAAAAATCCTGATACAGCTGGTAAGGTCTCGGGTTTTGCTGGGTTGATGCTTAAAGAAGGTGTTCAAGGAGGATTTTCCCAGGCTGGGACTCTTGGCAGTACAGTGGTTGGATCAGGAAGTGAAACTTTACAAGCTCAAGGCTTAAGGCCTGGAGTGCAAGTTCAAACACAGACGCTTCCTCAGTTACCTGTTTTGCGTGGTTTGCCTGGGCAGGCAGGTGCAACAGAAGCTCTTAATGAACGTATTATGATGATGCGCTCAAAAGGGATTCAAACCGCTGAGATTCGCTTAGATCCACCTGATTTAGGGAGCTTGGAAATTCGAGTTCGTGTCTCTGGAGATACAACAACGATTCAATTCCATAGTCCAAATCCAAGTGTTCGTGAGGCGCTGGAGTCTCAAGTGAATAAGCTCCGTGAGATGATGGAAGGTGCCGGTGTGGATCTAGGGCAAGTCGATGTTTCGGATCAATCGCTATCCGAGAGAAAAGATGACGAATATGCCTTTGGTGAAAGCCCTCGCTCTAGCGATGGGGCAAGTGATGAGGACCCAGAAAGTGACTCTGTCGCTGAAAGGCGCATACAGAGCCAATCGGCGATTGGAGTAGTTGACTACTTTGCTTAGGCCTTGCATTATCCTATGCCGAGTAACGATCTAGTCGTTATCAACCCTATTAATAGTTAGTAGTACTAATCTATTCACCGTGCCAACCTATTTATTATTAACGGCATTAACCAGTTGAGAGTAAGAGGCGTGAAATGGAAGACCTAAATGAACAAAAACAAAGCAATAAGAAAACAATTATTATTATTGCAGTTGTTGTCTTGCTCTCAATTGCAGCTGCAGTAGGTGGCACACTCTACTTTTTTGGTGGTGTGCCTGGGTTAAGTGGAGACTCTAAAGTACAGGCTAATGTTAGTTCTGGGCCGCAGATTATTCCAAGTAATTCTATTTATTACTCAATGGAGCCAGCCTTTGTTATTAATTTCAATGCGGGCAGAAAGCAGCGGTTTATGCAGGTTTACGTTGCGGTTAAGGCCCAGACTGAGTCAGCAGTCAGCCAAGTTGAACGCCATGCACCTGTGATTCGTAATAATCTTAATCAATTGTTTGCGAAACAAGATTTTGAAAGCATTCAGACACCTGAAGGCAGAGAAGAGATGCGTCAAGCGGCAACTCAGGCAGTTCAGGATGTGCTAGCTAAGCATGGTAATGGTGAAACAATTGATCAGGTGTTGTTTACGAACCTGGTTATGCAGTAAGGATCGGTATTCTTATGCAGGATTTACTCTCTCAAGACGAAATTGATGTCCTTCTGCACGGGGTAGAAGATGATGATCTGCCAACAGGCGGTGATGATGAGTCTGATGGCGATATTCAGTCTTATGATATAACTAGCCAAGATCGTATCGTTCGAGGGCGAATGCCAACCCTTGAAATGATTAATGAGCGTTTTGCTCGTTATACAAGGATTAGTCTGTTTAATTTATTGCGCCGTAGTTCCCATGTGACAGCCGGTGGCGTGCAAATTATGAAGTTTGGTGAGTATGTACATACTCTATTTGTACCGACCAGTCTTAACCTTGTAAAAATGCGGCCATTAAGGGGCTCGGCATTATTTGTTCTTGATGCCAAACTTGTATTTAAGCTGGTTGATAACTTTTTTGGTGGTGATGGACGTCATGCCAAAATTGAAGGACGGGAATTTACACCTACGGAAATCCGTATTGTTCAGAAAGTTCTTGAGCAGGTTTTTGTTGATTTAAAAGAAGCTTGGAGTACTGTGCTCCCCTTAAATTTTGAGTATATTGGCTTCGAAGTTAACCCTTCCATGGCAAATATTGTAAGCCCTAGTGAAGTAGTGGTGGTCAGTACATTCCATATTGAGTTAGACGGCGGTGGTGGTGATATGCATATTACCATCCCGTACTCTATGATAGAGCCTGTCCGTGAAGAACTCGATTCAGGTGTGCAAAGTGACGTCGATGACGTTGACGAGCGCTGGGTGCGAGCACTGCGTCAAGATGTTATGGAGGCCAATATACCGCTGAATGTAAAAGTGGTTGAGCGCCAAATTAATCTTGGTGAAATTATGGGGCTTGAAGCAGGTGATATTATTCCTGTCGATATGCCTGAGAATGTAACTCTTCTGGCTAATAACGTACCAACTTTTAAGTGTAAGTTGGGTCGGTCGGGTGAGAATTTAGCATTAAAAATTGTCGAGCAGGTTAAGCTGCAGCGTTAATAAACAGGACTGGCGGTGAGTTATGAGTGACGAAAATAATGAACTGAACCCTGATGGCATGGGTGATGATTGGGCTGCAGCAATGGATGAGCAAGGAACAACTGATTCCGCTGATGATTGGGATGCGGCTATGGGAGAGCAATCTGCCTCTGGCGAAGATGATTGGGCTGCGGCGCTGTCTGAGCAAGAGACGTCAGACGGTCTCTCTGAAGACGATATTGAAACAGCGCCACTTGAATATCTAGAAGATGATAGCGTTGGAAATATGGATGATGATAATCCTAATCTAGACGTTATTATGGATATTCCTGTTACCATTGCGATGGAAGTTGGTAGTACTGAAATTGCGATTCGTAACCTTCTGCAGTTGAATCAGGGTTCTGTTATTGAGCTGGATCGATTAGCAGGTGAACCTCTTGACGTTAAAGTGAACGGTACTTTAATTGCTCATGGAGAGGTTGTTATGGTGAATGAAAAGTTTGGTATTCGTTTGACGGACGTTGTTAGTCCATCCGAGCGTATTCGTAAGCTTCGATAATTGGTTGTTTATGTCGTTAAACCTAAAGCAATATTGTACAAAGCTGCAGCTTAAGAAAAGCTACTTATTTGTTATTGTTTTTGGATTATGTTTGAGCTCGCCTGTGCGGGCTCAAACTGTATCTGAAGCCAGTGAAAAGCAAGCAGCATCTAGCTTTCAAGCCGGAACGGCTACGACAGGTATTGAAGATGTGGCTTTCTCTTTAGCTATCGTCTTGATTCTTATTTTCGCGTTGGCTTGGCTTGTTAAGCGTTTTGCACCGGGTGTTGGCAAGATGGGGAATAAGCATATAACTGTGCTCTCAACCATGGCTTTAGGTAACAAAGAGCGGTTAATGTTGGTTGATGTCGCAGGTACTCAGATGGTTTTAGGCGTTTCGTCATCAGGGATTGAATGTTTGCATGTTTTCCCAGAGGCCCCCATTGGATTGCCCAACGGGACTGCTTCAAGTGATGTACATTTTGGAAAAATCCTGCAAGGCTTCAAAGCGAATAGGGAAAAGAATTAATGCTTCGATTTGTATTACTTTTTGCCTTGGGGTTATTGGCAAGCACTGGAGCTTTTGCTGACACAGGCATTCCTGCACTGACGTTGGTTACTGGTGAAGATGGCACTCAGAGCTATACTGTAACGATCCAAATTCTTGCCATCATGACGGCGCTGACGTTTATTCCAGCTGCCTTGGTCATGATGACATCTTTCACTCGGATCATCATTGTTTTTGCTATTTTACGCCAAGCATTGGGTTTGCAGCAGTCACCATCAAATCAGATTTTGATTGGGTTGGCATTATTCCTAACCTTTTTTATCATGACTCCGGTTTGGGAAGAGATAAATGTCAGTGCCTTGCAGCCTTATTTGTCAGAAGATGTAACGGCCCTTGAAGCCGTTCAATTGGCGAAAAAACCTATAACAGAATTTATGTTAGCTCAAACACGGGAGGATCATGTTGATCTTTTCGCTCGAATTGCTGGTCATAATATTATTCGATCCACCGATGAGATTCCTTTTAGCGTGCTTGTACCGGCGTTTATGACTAGTGAATTAAAAACAGCCTTTCAGATTGGCTTTATTGTCTTTATCCCCTTTCTCGTTATTGATTTGGTTATTGCCAGTATTTTAATGGCAATGGGTATGATGATGCTATCGCCTATTATTATCTCGTTGCCGTTTAAAATTATGCTATTTGTGTTAATTGATGGTTGGGCCCTGGTTATGGGAACTCTAGCCTCAAGTTTTGGAGCGGGTTAGCTATGACGCCATCCGTTGTTACCGATATCCTGCGCGAAGCTATGTTTCTTATTATGCTTATTGTGGCGGTTATGGTTGTACCTAGTTTGATCGTGGGCTTGATTATTAGTGTCTTTCAGGCCGCCACACAAATTAATGAACAAACCTTGAGCTTTCTACCAAGATTGTTCACAACGCTTATGGCTATTGTTATTGCAGGGCCTTGGATGGTTCGCTCCCTTGTCGAATTCGCAACTCGATTGTATTCAAATATTCCCTTTCTAATAGGCTAAAGCTGATGCCGTATCAGATCTCAGATACGATGATCATTGAGTGGGTTGCAGGCTTTCTATGGCCGTTATTCCGAGTTGCTGGCTTTTTTATGGCAGTACCTTTGATCGGCTCGCAAACGTTGCCGTCAAATGTTCGGCTACTTTTAGCCTTGGTTGTCACTTTAGCCATTCTGCCTATGGTGCCTGATGTACCGCAAATAGACTTGATCTCAATCGAAGCATTTCTGGTTATTGCTCAACAGGTAATGATTGGCGTGGCTTTTGGCTTTGTCATTCAAGTGGTGTATCAAGTATTTGCTCTTGCTGGGCAAATGTACGCTATGCAGGCTGGTTTAGGTTTTGCGTCAATGGCGGATCCTGCTAACGGGGTTAACACAACTGTTGTTGCTCAGTTTTTGGTGATTGGCGCTAACTTATTGTTTGTTAGTCTGAATGGGCATCTAGCGCTGATACAAATTCTGGCTGATAGTTTTCGAATGATACCTATTGGCTATAGCGGTATTGATCGAGAGTTTCTTTGGGAATTGGTCAATATGGGAGGGTGGATGTTCGCCTCTGCTTTTCTAATTGTTATTCCAGGGGTTACCGCACTTTTGATGGTACAAGCTGGGTTAGGTATCGTGACCCGCGCAGCACCTCAGTTGAATGTTTTCTCATTAGGTTTCCCGTTTATGATGACCTTTAGCCTTCTTATTGCTTGGATCGGCCTGACAACGCTGACCTCACATTTTGAAGCGGTTTTTGAGTTTGGCCTGACGTTTCTTAATGATTGGATTGAGTCGAGGGCCTATTAATGGCAAAAGAAAATGAAGATGGGCAGGAAAAAACCGAAGAGCCCACCAGTAAGCGCATTCAAGAGGCCCGTGAAAAAGGCGATGTTCCCCGATCAAAAGATCTAAATACCATGCTGTTAACGCTGGTTGCAGCAGCAGCCTTGCTGGTGTTGGGGCCTATTATCGCCGATGCCTTGAAAAGCGTTTTTCGCTATAATTTCACAATATCCCGTGAGGATATTTTTGATACTCAGGGGCTTTTTCGACATTTGACTCATTCGGTCAAAGAAAGCTTTATCGGTATGCTGCCTACCATGGGGGTTCTTATTTTAGCGGCATTAATCGCGCCTATTTCTTTGGGTGGGTGGAACTTTAGTACACAAGCTTTAGCACCTAAATTTAGTCGGTTGAATCCTATTGAGGGTATCAAGCGCTTATTTTCCATGAATTCTCTAGTAGAACTACTTAAGTCAATAGGTAAGGTTGCCGTCGTTGGTATTTCCGCTATTTTTGTTTTTTTAGCCTATCGGATGGAGTTACCTTCGCTATCTTGGATGGCTCCGGAGTATGCCTTTGGCAGAATGTTAGAGATTTTAGCCTGGGTGGCGATCTGGATTAGTGCTTCATTAATTATGATTGTATTGATTGATGTACCGTTTCAGCTGCATCAGTACAATGAAAAAATGAGAATGACTTTACAAGAAGTCAAAGATGAAATGAAAAACACTGAGGGTAAACCGGAAGTTAAAGGCCGCATTCGACAGCTGCAGCGTGAAATGGCAAACCGAAGAATGATGTCTGATGTCCCTCAGGCCGATGTTATTATTACTAACCCGACGCATTTTGCTGTTGCTTTGAAATATGACGAAAATGGGATGGGGGCTCCTGAATTGCTCGCTAAAGGCGGTGATGAGGTTGCGATGAAAATTCGAGAGATAGGCGATGCTAATGATATTCCTATTTTACAGATTCCCCCTTTGTCTCGAGCAATTTACTATAGCACGGAGATTGGTGATGTGATTCCGGAAGGACTTTATATGGCAGTAGCACAAGTCCTAGCGTACGTATATCAGCTGAAGCAGTCAAAGACAGGTAAGGGAAGTCATCCAGGGAAAACTCCGTCACCTGAGATTCCTTCTGAGTACAAAAAGTAAAGAAATTAAGCAGTTGCTTAACACTTTGCCTGTTATAGTATTGTTGGTAGCATTAGCCTAAAATTAATTCTGACTGCCAGCAAACAAGGGCAACAATGGAACGTACACAGATCATAAGCAGGTTAAAAAACCTACCGCTTACAGGTATCGGGATACCCGTGCTCATTCTCGTGCTATTAGGCATGATGACATTACCTGTACCCGTGCTCCTTCTGGATCTATTGTTTACCTTTAATATTGCCTTATCCATACTTATTCTTTTGGTGGCAGTTTATTCATTACGTCCTTTAGATTTTGCTGTTTTTCCCACGATCCTCCTTGTTGCTACCTTGCTTCGTTTAGCTCTAAACGTTGCGTCTACCCGTATTGTTTTACTTAACGGCCATGAAGGTGGCGCTGCTGCAGGTAAGGTTATTGAAGCCTTTGGTGCGGTGCTTATTGGTGGCAACTATGTTGTTGGTTTAGTCGTATTCCTGATTTTGATGATTATCAATTTTGTGGTAATTACTAAGGGTGCGGGGCGTATCTCTGAGGTAAGCGCTCGCTTTACCTTGGATGCAATGCCTGGTAAACAGATGGCTATTGATGCGGATTTAAACGCAGGCCTGATTAACCAGGAAGAAGCAAAGCAGCGTCGGGCTGATGTAGCCAATGAAGCAGATTTTTACGGTGCGATGGATGGTGCGAGTAAGTTTGTTCGTGGTGATGCTGTCGCTGGCATATTAATTTTGGTTATTAACGTTATTGGTGGTTTAGGCATTGGTGTTATGCAGCATGATCTTGAATTTGCTGATGCACTAGAAAAATATGTTCTGTTGACCATTGGTGATGGTTTGGTTGCTCAGATTCCGTCGTTATTGCTTTCAGTTGCGGCGGCGATCATGGTAACTCGTGTCAACAGTGATCAAAGTATTGGTCAGCAGGTTGGTGGGCAGATGTTTGCTACGCCTCAAGCCTTGACGGTTACTGCGGTAATTTTAACCTTGATGGGTATTATCCCTGGCATGCCTCACGTTGCTTTCCTAGGGCTTGCGGCATTAGCAGCCTTAGGGGCTTACTCAATAAAGTTCTACACGGAAAAGAAAGTGGAGCAGGAGTTGGCGGCGCAAAAGAAAGGTCCCGATATGCCTTTACCTGATGAGGCAACTGTTAACCAGAAAGAATTGGGTTGGAGTGATGTGCCTATGATTGACCTTTTAGGTCTTGAAGTGGGTTACCGTTTAATCCCTCTGGTTGATAAGAGTCAAGGTGGGCAGCTGCTAGGGCGTATTAAAGGTATTCGTAAAAAACTATCTCAAGAGCTAGGTTTTCTTGTACCCTCTGTTCATATTAGAGATAACCTAGAGTTATCTCTGACGATTTATCGGATTTTGTTAAAAGGTGTCGTCGTGGCGGAAGCCGAGGTTTATCCTGATAGAGAGATGGCTATTAACCCTGGTCAAGTTTTTGGTGAGATATCGGGTATCGAAGGTAAAGATCCTGCTTTTGGTTTAGATGCCGTATGGATTGAGGCTCAGGATCGTGATGAGGCTCAGGCTCTTGGTTATACTGTCGTGGATTCAAGTACGGTTATCGCGACTCAGTTGAACCAGATTATGCAGAACTATGCGCACGAGTTAATTGGCCATGATGATATTCAACATCTTATGGATGCTCTTGGTCGCCACTCTCCTAAGCTTTCTGATCAGTTGGTACCGGATAGCCTCTCGCTTAATCAATTGCTCAAAATTATTCAGAATTTATTGCAGGAAAGTGTTTCTATTCGAGATTTCAGAACGATCGCACAATCTCTTGTAGAGACCGCTCAGAGTACGAGAGATATCGGACAAATGACGACTTCCGTTCGTATCGCATTATCTCGATCTATTGTTCAATCGATATGTGGGCCAAGTACAGATCTGCCGGTTATTACTTTGGAACCTAAGTTGGAACAGATTTTGCTTCAATCAGTGCAGCAGGCTGCGCAATCCAGTGTTGATGACAACTTAATATTAGAGCCTGCAATGGCAGAGCGCTTACAGCAGTCGCTCGCTGAAGTATCTCAGCAGCAAGAGATGATAGGGAATCCTGCGGTATTGGTCGTAGCCGCTCCTATACGGCAAGTACTTGCCAGATTTGTGCGGTATAGTGCCCAGTCTGTGCATGTACTGTCCTATCAAGAAATTCCTGATAACAAACAGATAACAATTGTAGCGACAGTAGGTCAGCAGTAGAGCAGGATGAAATTTAGTAAGATAATTTTACTTTGTAGGTTGATGAGTTTCCATGGCTACCAAAATAACGAAGGATACGGCTATTTATGAAAGTTAAACGTTTCTTTGCTCCTGATATGCGTCAAGCCATGAAGTTAGTTCGAGATGAATTTGGTGCTGATGCTGCTATTTTATCGAATAATAAGGTAGCTGGCGGCGTTGAAATTGTGACTGCAGTAGATTATGACGCAAGTATCTTAAGAGAGCCTAGTGAGCGGATTGATCCAGAAAATAGTGATGCATTAACAGATTCGCTAGCCGATGCTTTGGCGAAAGCTAAAGAAGTTATTGAGCAATCGGGTAAAACTGATCAAGTATCGAATAATGTTGGTACGGCATTCCAAGCCAAAGCAAAAGAGCGTCAATTTAGTCAGGCTGAAGCTATGGTTGATACTTTAGAAAATACGCACCGGCGCAGTCAAACGCCAGAAAGCGCTGCAATGAAGGCGATGCAGTCTGAGATTCAAGGATTACGTGAGCTGCTGCGAGAGCAGATGAAGGACACACTGTCAGAGCGAAAACCTGTTGAAGCGATGCTGCATAAACGGTTACGCCGTATGGGGTTGTCAGAGCATTTTTCTGCTCGGGTTATTGAGGCTCTTGGGCTTGACGATGATGTTGAGTTTTCTGACGCTTGGGAGAAAGCTATTGAACAGGTACGTTCAAGTGTTCTGGCTACAGGGTCTGATGTTGTTGATCAAGGTGGCATTGTCGCTTTAATGGGGCCGACCGGTGTTGGGAAAACAACGACTATTGGTAAGCTTGCGGCGCGTTATGTGCTTAAATATGGCCCTGACAGTTTGGCTTTGGTGACGACAGATTGCTATCGTGTCGCGGCTTATGAGCAACTCAGAACTTTTGGACGTATTCTCGGTGTACCTGTAAGGGTTGTCGATGAGACGCACAGCCTTGATAACACGCTAAAGTCTTTAAAAAGCAAGGCGCTGGTACTGATTGATACCGCAGGGCTTAGTGTTCAAGATCCTAATATGAAAGAGCAGTTTTCACTACTTGAAGCCGCCTCTGTTCGTATTAGAAAATACTTGGTGCTTGGGGCTACGAGTCAACAGCAGGTACTTCAGTCAACTTATGATACCTATCGCCGCCATGGTTTAAATGGTTGTGTTGTCACAAAGTTGGATGAAGCTATTAGTGCAGGGGAAGTTGTTAGTCTTATTGCAGATAATCGCTTGCCGCTTGCTTATATCGCGAGCGGACAGAAAATACCTGATGATCTTCGGTCTGGTGATGTAGGATTGCTGGTTAGCAGGGCTTTGGATCTGCTTGAGCAGCAAGAATCTCACCAGAACTCGGAACGATAGAGACAGGAGGTCACTATCTATGGCTCTGGTTCTTAATTCAGGCATGTATTACCCCGGTAAAGATGGTTGCAGTGGCCTTATTGACCAACATGCACCTCTTGTGAAGAGAGTCGCACAGCACCTCTTAAATCGTTTACCGTCTACGGTGATGCTTGATGACCTTGTTCAGGCTGGCATGATTGGTTTAATCGAGGCTTCTCAGAAGTTTGATGGTACCAAGGGGGCTAGTTTTGAGACCTACGCCTCTATTCGTATCCGGGGTGCAATGATTGATGAGGTTCGGCGTTATGACTGGGCTCCTCGATCCGTGCATAGAAACAGTCGACGGGTTTCTGAGGCGATTAAAGTTGTTGAATCCCGAACAGGGCGTGATGCTAAAGATAATGAAATTGCTTCAGAGATGGGTGTTTCTGTAACGGAGTACAATAGTTATGTACAAGATACAGCAGGTACCAAACTTTTTAGCTTTGATGAGATAACGGGTAATGAAGACAATAGTTTTGAACTGCCCGATGAAGGTTCACCTGAACCAGATGCAGCCGTGGAGGGTAATGCTTTTCAAGAGGCTTTAGCAAATGCTATTGCCGCACTTCCTGAACGGGAAAGAATGGTATTGGCTTTATACTATACAGAAGGTCTTAACCTAAAAGAGATAGGTTCAGTGCTTGATGTTAGCGAGTCTAGAGTCAGTCAGATACACAGTCAGGCCGCATTAAGGCTTCGATCGCGTTTATCTGAGTGGAAATGATTACATTATATATATTTGATAAATGAATAAATGTAGTATTCTAAATAGTGGCAAATTGGGTAAGTGGAGGTTGCCTTGGATAAGAATATGAAGATTCTCATTGTGGATGATTTTTCCACCATGAGACGAATTGTTAAAAACCTACTTCGTGATTTGGGTTTTGCAAACACACATGAAGCAGATGATGGTTTGACCGCTATCCCTTTACTGGAAACAGGTAACTTTGATTTTCTAGTGACCGATTGGAATATGCCAGGTATGACAGGTTTTGACCTGCTTAAAACTTGTCGTGCTGATCCTAAGCTAAAAGATCTGCCTATTCTTATGGTTACAGCGGAAGCTAAACGTGAGCAAATTGTTGCTGCTGCGCAAGCTGGTGTTAATGGCTACATTATTAAGCCGTTTACCGCAGCTGTGCTGAAAGAGAAAATTGAGAAAATTTTCGAGCGTTTAGAACAGCAGTAATCTGTTGTTGGGAAGCGGCCAGTAAACAGACATTCATTACGATAAAGGTTTCAGGTTATGGCTCTGAAAAGCTCGGGCGAACAGCAAGTAAGTGAGTTCGAACAGATACTTAAAGAAAGTACCTCTGAATTGCTTGAGAAAGTTGAAAGTGGCAATCTTAGTGATGCCGTAAACTTGATTCAGCGTATTCATGATGAGCGAAATCGTAACTTGTATCTGGAAGTAGGCCGGTTAACTCGAGCTTTGCATGACGCTATAACTAATTTTCATATTGATGTTGGTGCGGGCAATCCTGTTTCAGAAGAGATGTCGCAGATGGCTAATGCGACAGATCGGTTGAATTATGTCATTAAAATGACACAGGATGCTGCAAACCAAACCATGGATAAGGTGGATGAGAGCGCCCCTGTTGCTGAACGCTTGCGAGAGCAAGCTGCTGCACTAAGGAAAGATTGGGCGCGCTTAGTTCGACGTGAAATGAAACCTGATGAGTTTCGAGATCTTTACCGTAAGATCGATGGATTTTTGAAGGAGTCCGAAGAGCAAGCGGGTACGCTATCGAATAACTTTAATGACATTTTACTTGCTCAAGGCTATCAGGATTTGACGGGACAGGTGTTGATTAAAGTAATCACCCTTGTTCAAGAAATCGAAGAGAATCTTGTTAATTTAGTATGTATGGCTGGCCAAGTAGATAAAATGACTGGCATCCAGCATGACAAGAGTAATCCGGCTGAACAGGACGCGTGTGCTCCTGAGGGCCCGATTGTTAATGCCGAAAAACGGGAAGATACTGTTTCCGGGCAGGATGAAGTTGACGACCTGCTGTCAAGTCTCGGCTTTTAAGGAGAAGTATGGATGAGCTTTGAAGTCGATCAGGACATTTTACAGGACTTCTTGATTGAAGCTGGAGAAATCCTTGAATTACTGTCTGAGCAGTTGGTTGATCTGGAACAGTCCCCAGATGACCCTGACCTCCTGAACGCTATTTTTCGCGGTTTCCATACAGTTAAGGGCGGTGCAGGTTTCCTCCAGCTTTCACCGTTAGTTGATTGCTGCCATGTTGCAGAAAATGTCTTTGATACATTAAGGAAGCATCAGCGGACTGTTACCCCTGAATTGATGGATACCGTTCTAAGTGCATTAGACACTGTGAACGAAATGTTCGAAGAAGTTCGCAGTGGACAGATGCCTGATAATGCTGACCCTGAACTGATATCGCAGCTAGGATTTTTTGCACAACCTGAAGCCGCAGAACCTGTTGCTGAACCTGAAGTCGCGGTTGCGCAGGAAACCGCTGTGACCGCTACTGCACAAGAAGCTGCGGCGGCGCCTGCTTCTGCAGTACAGGATGCAGAAGGTGATATTACTGATGCTGAATTTGAATCACTACTAGACGCACTACACGGTGGTGGATCGCCTACCGCGCCACAACCCCCTGTCGTTAGCGCACCTGTTGCTTCTAATCCTGCTGCTTCCAATAGTGATGAGATCACTGAAGACGAGTTTGAAGCGCTTCTTGATCAGCTCCATGGCTCTGGAAAGTCACCAACGGCTGTTAGTCCGCCAGATCCCACTGTAGTGCCTGGTAGTGCAGTGTCTGGTAGTGCAGTGCCTGGCGGTGATAGCGACCTTATCACTGATGATGAGTTCGAAGCACTTCTTGATGAGTTGCATGGAAAAAATGGTTCTCCTGTGGCACCGTCCCAGAATGAGGCGGAATCTAATGCTGCCCCTGTGGCTCCTGCTGCTCCTGTAACTCCTGTCGCCGTAGCGAAACCACCGGCTGCTGTCGCTCAAGCTTCTGCTGCCCAGAAAAAAGTGGCTCCGAAGAAAGAGGCTGCACCTGTCGCAGAAACAACCGTTCGAGTTGATACAAGCCGTCTCGATGACATTATGAATATGGTGGGCGAGCTAGTATTGGTTCGTAACCGACTGGTTCGACTTGGTGGACAAAGCTCTGACTCAGAAGTTGCCAAGGCTGTTTCTAACCTTGATGTGGTCACGGCGGATCTGCAAACATCGGTAATGAAAACGCGGATGCAGCCTATTAAGAAAGTTTTTGGCCGCTTTCCGCGAGTGGTACGAGATCTGTCTCGTAAGCTGAAAAAAGAGATTAGCTTACGTCTTGTTGGTGAAGATACCGATTTAGATAAAAACTTAGTTGAAGCTTTAGCAGATCCTCTTGTTCACTTAGTACGTAACGCTGTTGATCATGGTATTGAAGGTCCTGAGGATCGTGAACGGAAAGGTAAGCCAAGAGTTGGTGAAGTTTTGCTTTCTGCCGAGCAGGAAGGTGATCATATTTTGTTAACTATCAGTGATGATGGTGCAGGTATGAATCCTGTCGTTTTGCGTAACAAAGCGGTAGAAAAAGGTCAGCTTGATCAAGACGCGGCAGACCGCTTAACGGATCAAGAAGCCTTTAACCTGATTTTTGCTGCAGGTTTGTCAACTAAAGACGAAATTTCTGATGTTTCAGGCCGTGGCGTTGGCATGGATGTTGTGAAGACAAAAATCTCACAACTCAATGGCACCATTAATGTTTGGTCAGAGGAAGGCAAAGGCTCCAAAATCATTATTAAAGTGCCTCTGACGCTTGCGATTATGCCAACTTTGATGGTGATGCTAGGTCAGCAAACGTTCGCACTGCCTCTCGTTAATGTTAATGAAATTTTCCAGCTAGATATTTCACGAGCTAATATTGTTGATGGGCAAGAAGTTTTAGTTATCCGTGAGAAAACATTGCCGCTATTTTATTTAAAAGAATGGCTTGTAAAAGGTTCCGATGTGAGTCGTGATCTTAAGAATGCTCATGTTGTTGTTGTCTCTGTTGGCACCCAGAAAGTTGGCTTTGTTGTTGATCAATTGATCGGACAGGAAGAAGTGGTTATTAAGCCGCTGGGTGACATGTTGCATGGAACTCCGGGTATGGCAGGTGCAACCATTACTGGTGATGGTCGCATTGCTTTGATTCTGGATATTCCTGGGATACTTAAGCACTACGCCAGAAGTTCCCGTTAAACGGTTTAAGGACCTGATATGCCAATAACGGTTTTAGTGGTTGATGATTCGGGTTTCTTTCGGCGTCGAGTGTGTGAATTATTAAGCACTGATGCACGTATTAAGCCGATTGGTACAGCAAGTAATGGCCGCGAAGCTGTTGAAAAAGCGATAGAGCTGAAGCCCGATGTTATTACCATGGACTATGAAATGCCTGTATTAGATGGTATTTCTGCGGTTCGTGAGATTATGCAGAAAGCTCCTGTGCCAGTGTTAATGTTCTCGTCATTAACCCATGAAGGAGCGCGTATCACATTGGGCGCTCTTGAAGCTGGTGCAGTGGATTACTTGCCGAAAAATTTTGAAGATATTTCTCGGCGGCCAGATGAACTAGCTAAAGCTCTTTGTGAAAAGGTGATTGAAGTCTCAAGGAGTCGTCGTGGTGCTCTAGCGTCAGCTTATCGCCCTGAGCGAACGCCAATAGTGAGGCCTACGACACCGATATCTCGACCAACGGTATCGACATCAAGAACGCCGGTTTCTGTTCGCTCTGAGCGACCTGTTTCTAGTATTACCCCTTCGGTGGCAGCACCGAGACGGACAGAGTCTACGGTTCATACCAAAGCCCAGCCTCGTCATTTTGATTTAGTTACAATTGGCACCTCAACGGGTGGGCCAATGGCTTTGCAGATGGTGCTGACTCAACTACCTGCTAACTTTCCTGCGCCGCTACTTCTTGTTCAGCATATGCCTGCTGCTTTTACCGGTGCTTTTGCTGAGCGACTGAATACACTTTGCCAAATACAGGTAAAGGAAGCGCAAGATGGTGATCAGCTTAAGGCCGGGGTTGCTTTATTAGCACCGGGTGGAAAGCAGATGGTTGTTGATAAACGTGGTAACTGTGTTCGCATTTTACCTGGGGATGAACGACTTAACTACAAGCCTTGTGTTGATGTGACTTTTGGCTCTGCGGCCAATGCTATTCGAGGAAAAATCCTTGCTGTCATTATGACGGGAATGGGTTCCGATGGTCGTGATGGCTGTCGAATGTTAAAAGAACATGGTGCAACGATTTGGTCTCAAGATGAGAACAGTTCTGTTATTTATGGTATGCCTATGGCTGTAGCAAAAGCTGGGTTGTCAGATGAGGTTTTAGATTTGAATGACATTGGTCGTCGATTATCATCCGATGTGTCACGTTAGGCTAAAATCTGAATAAGCTTACGGTGTCGTTAGCATTTTTAATCTTGCATATTTAATTAGTAATTATATTAGAATAAATACAGCTAAAATAAATATAGCAAATATAACTGGCAAATAAGGGATACTTTCATGCACGTTTGGGCTGTTGCCAATCAAAAAGGTGGAGTTGGCAAAACAACTTCAACCGTTACCCTTGGTGGCCTACTTGCTGATCAGGGGCATCAAGTACTGCTTTTGGATCTTGACCCTCATGGCTCCTTAACCAGTTATTTTAAATATGATCCTGATGGCCTTCAAAGAAGTGCTTATGATCTATTTCAGCAGGGAAAAAATATCCCTGCAGATCTGCCAGAAAGTTTATTGATGGATACTGGTCATGATCGGTTAAAGTTGATTCCGGCATCAACCGCCTTGGCAACCCTTGAGCGGCAAGTGAGCTCTCAAGGAGGGATGGGATTGGTCATTTCTCGTGCCTTGGCGTTATTGTGGAGTCGCTTCGACTATGTCTTGATAGACAGCCCGCCGGTGCTTGGATTGTTGATGATCAATGCGCTTGCTTCAGCAGAGCATCTTATTATTCCAGTACAAACAGAGTTTCTTGCAATCAAGGGACTTGAGAGAATGATGAGAACACTAACGATGGTGACTCGGGCTCGAAAAAATGAGCTACCGTACACGATTGTACCAACGCTTTATGATCGAAGAACACAGGCATCGGTTCAAAGTTTGCGTATGTTACGAAATACGTATCCTGATAATATTTGGAACTCAATGATTCCGGTTGATACTAAGTTTCGTGATGCCAGTATGGCTGGAATGCCCCCGTCTATGTTGGACTCGCAGAGTCGGGGTGTACACGCTTATAATGTGCTACTTAAGCTATTGCTAGAGAAGCAATCCGACCACAGACAAAAGCCGGGGGCTGAGTAATATGGCTCACGATTCGCAGGACTTTTCCTCTCCACAAGAGGCGATTGAAGGTTATCTTGAGGCCTTGCTTCAAGATGTTGCTGAATATGACGAGCCTGAAAGCCCTGTTGAACCGGTTAGCAAGGCTGAGGCTGTCACCGAACGGCAAGCTAATAGTGATAGTTTTACTTCTGCCGATACGGAGTCAAAGCATACGGGTTCATCTGATACTGGCTCTACTGTTGACGAGCCTTCAGCTGTAGACAAGCCTTCAGCGGTTAGTGAACCGTTGTCCACGGATGAATCCTCAACCGTAGATGAGACTGGGGCTCGTATTTTTGCACCGCCATCTGCACGGGCTTATGCTAGGGAAGCCGCCGCTCAAATTCGTCAGCGACAACAAGCTGCCGAGAGTTTTGAGCCAAAATTTGATACAGCATTTAAAGAATTACCGACTATTTTGATGCCAGAGCTTAAGGTTGCTGAGCCTGAGGTTAAGGTCGAAGTCGAGACTCAATCTGCTGTTAAAACATCGATTGCCCAAGAGCCTGTTGCAGTAGAGCCAGCCGTTGCAGAGCCGGTAGCAGTAGAAGCTGTGGAGACCATGGTCTCCGAAGAAACGGTTGCGGTAGCCTCTACCGCGGATATCGCTTCGACGTCATTGGAGCCTCAACAAAATGAAGGTTGGACGAATGGCCGACCTGATTGGGCTCAAAATCGTTTTGAGTGCTTATTGTTTGTGGTAAAAGGTTTGAAACTTGCGGTACCTTTAGCTGAGCTAGGCGGTATCCATAAACTTGAAAAAGAACCTACGCCATTGTTTGGTCAACCGGGTTGGTTTTTAGGTATTGTACGAACCAATAATATGAATGTTGGTTTGGTCGATACTGCTCAATGGGTTATGTCTGAACGCATTAAGGGTGATCATAAACCCGATTTCAAATTTGCGATTAGAATACATGATAGTGAGTGGGGGTTAGCTTGCCATGAAGTGGCCGAAGCGATCTCCCTCGACCCTAGCGAAGTTAAATGGCGTACCAAACTTGGTCGTAGACCTTGGTTAGCGGGTACGGTTGTTGATCATATGTGTGCTTTAATTGATGTAGCGGCATTTGCCCGATTACTTGATAGCGATAAAGTCCCTGTAGATTTGCAGGCGCTTATGGCAGACGAAGAATAATCGACCGGTTTGCCGGTTATGAATAGAGATTGGTTTTGTAGCGACAAAACTGACGATTTAGATGGAGCATTCGCATGGCAAATGTTGTTCAAGCTAAAAATTCAGCGGGATCTGATGACCCGATTCTGCAGTATGTAACTTTCCGTCTAGCAGACGAAACTTACGGCATCAACGTGATGCAGGTTCAGGAAGTACTGCGCTATACAGAAATTGCCCCAGTTCCTGGTGCGCCGTCATACGTCCTTGGCATCATTAACCTACGGGGTAATGTTGTTACGGTTATCGATACGCGTCAGCGTTTTGGTTTGATGACCTCTGAACCAACAGACTCTACCCGTATTGTGATTATTGAAGTTGATCAGCAAGTTGTGGGGATTATGGTTGATTCCGTTTCTGAAGTGGTTTACTTGCGTCAATCAGAGATTGAGACAACTCCGAATGTTGGTAATGAAGAAAGTGCCAAGTTTATTCAGGGTGTATGTAATAAGAATAACCAGCTGCTTATTCTGGTTGAGCTTAACAAATTGATGAGCGATGAGGAGTGGGCAGAAGTCGCAGCACTGTAATCTGTGGCTTTTGAGTGTTTATGCAGGATTCTTTAGTAAATCTCATTCTTTGGGCTGTGGCAATTATTGCGGTATTGATCGCATTGTATGGGCTGATGCAAGCCCTGACACTGCGCAAATTGCTTGAGCGAAGTAAACATGAGACGCAAATGTTGATTCAGTCGCTTCGGAATGAAACTCATGTTATGGGGACTGGTTCTATTGGTGTTGGGCAGCGTTTACTTGAAGTTGAGAAAAAGCTGAACCAAGCGATGGAGCGCCAAACGGATCTTGAACAAAAAGATTCAGGAAGCCTGCCGTATAATTATGCCATTCGACTTGTTGAAATGGGGGCAAACTCTGATGATCTTGTTGATAATTGCAGTTTGGCCAGGGTGGAAGCTGATCTGATTTTTTTAGTTCATAGTGAGCTAAAAAAACGTAAAGCAAATGCCGCAGAACTTGACCAGTTTTAATACGGTTTTTGATTGATCTTATGTAAAATTTGATCATTTTTAATGTATTAACAAAAGGGCACCCTTGTGAGGGTGCTTTTTTGCGTCTGAACGTTTCATTTGTCGTTAATAGACTTTATCTTTACTAAGGGCTGTACTTATTTTTTAGCATGTCTCGCCGAGTTAAAACATCTTTGCGTATATGCTCTGTACCACCCTGGGAGCGCTCTAATTGGTAAATAAAGGCAATAACTTCAGCGATAGCCATATAGAGTAGCTCTGGAATTTCGTCTCCAATATCTACTTGAGCTAAGGCTTGAACGAGGCCTTTATCTTCGTAAACTGGGATATCATTTTCGCGGGCTAGTCGAACAATTTCATCCGCAAGTAAGTGTTCGCCCTTGGCGGTGACTCTTGGTGTTGAAAATCCTTCATATTGTAGAGCCACTGCTTTTTTCTGAGGTATATTTTCTGGGGGCTGTGTACTCATGCTTTTAAACTCACTAACCCAGGTTGAGGTTTGCTTTCCGGCTTGCCAGCTTGGCAGCGTACTTCTTCGACAACAATACCCAAACTGTTTAAACGTTCTTTTAATTCATGTAGCTGCTTGCTGACATTAGGCAAGTGGCTATCTTCTTCAACCCAAAGATGAGTGGATAGCTTTTCGCCTTGATAAAGCAATCGGGCGTGTAGCTGGCCTAGTTCTGGTGGGGCAAAAGATAGATTAATAACCCATCGGCGTTGATAATCTTCATCCGCCGTAGGCTGTTGATCTTCTGGCCATATTTCTTGCTCAATTTTGACCTTAACCTCAGACAGCTGACTGTTAAACATGATAGGAAGATCTGTTTGTACACCTTGAGTGGCCGCGCCTTGGTCTGCCCCGCGAGCTGCAGGACTACTTTGTAGTTGATTACTACGAACGCGAGCCAACCCCTCTTGTAGCGATCGTACAAGCTGGCCTTGGGTGCTTTGCTTACTATCGGCTGCATCGACATTGCCACGGTTACCACCAGATGAGTCTTGTCCCCGTTCAGCGTTCGATCCCCCCCGCGTTAACTGGCGGAAAATCTGAAAAAATGCACCTTTAAGGTCATCGCCAACGGCTGCTATCGGCGCTCCTTGCGGGGCTGCACTGGCTTGCTGAAGCGCTTGCATCATAACCGCCTCATGAAATACGCCGCTTCTTTGCACGCCCTGCTTTACGGTCTGAGCTGATGGGGCGCTTTCAGATGATAGCTTGAGTGTCGCTTTCTCAATAGTTTGTAAGGCTTGCTGTATAATCGGGTTGTCTCTTACAGCACTCGGTAACTGAGGTAATAACGATTGAAGGGTCGTTAACGTCTCTGTTACTGGCTTTTGTAGCGGTAATGCTTCCCGTAGTGCGCTCATTGTTGTTTGCTGTAGCGCGGCTTTTTGCAGTGCTTGCTCATTAACAACAACGGTTGTACTAGCGGCTTTAGTTTGAATTTGTGGTGGTAACTGAATCTTTAAAATATCAACATGGTCGCCACCGCTCTGTCGAAGCATCATCTGAGTGCCCGCTGGCAATGGCTTTATTTGGGTTAGTTCAACGGTTTGACCGGTTTGGGGAATCATAACCCGAATAGATAAATTCTGGTTGCTCAGGGCGGTTTGTGCTGCTGAAGCAGCCGTTGGCTGAGGCGTATTCGATGCTGGAATATTGCCCGTACTATGAATATTTGTATTTGAGCCTGCCGCTACTGGTGCCGATGCTGCCGATAGAGTAGATGATACAGATGTTGTGGATGCTGTTGGCTGTGGTGTTGCCGTTGGAGATGCTAAAAGATTGCTTAGTTGGTTTAACACAGTGCCAGCGGTACGAGTTGCGCCTGCAGTATTGGTTAATCCACTTGTGGCATTGGCTAAGGCGGCGGCAAGCGTTGCTGCTGTTTGAGCATTAACCTGATTAACTAAAGCTTGTGCAGCTGTTTGAGGTGTTGCTTGGGTATTATTTTGTGCTGTCTGCGGGCTGTTTGTTTGAGCGGTTACTTGAGTTTGAGCTGCTGTTTGAATCGCCGCCGTTTGAGCTTGAACTGTGGCTTGAGTTGCTGTCTGAGCTGTTGTTGACTGAGCTACTGTTGATTGAGCCGTCGCTTGGGCGGCGCTTGCCTGAGCGAGCACGGCATTAGTTGCGGCGGCAACGGATGCTTGAGCTTGTGCTGCGGCGTGGGTCACTTGCGCAGGCATTGGGCTGGCTTGTGTCGATATTTGGGCGGCTTGCGCAGGTGTTTGAGTCGCTTGTGTCGATGTATTGGCAATTTGCCCAGATGCTTGGGCTGGATTTTGTCCAGAAGCCTGCGTAGAGCCACTGTTAGTGGCTACTTGAGTGCTTTGGCTAGGCTGTCCCGATTGACCCGATGAAGCTCCACCACCACCAGAGTTTTGATTTTGAGGTGCGGCTGTCTCAGGCACTTGAACAACTGCCATAGCGGTTTGGCCTTGGCTTAAGCCAGTACTGCCACTGACAGCAGAGCGTATAGCTCCTATCAAAGCCATCATTTGTTGGTCGACGCGTGACTGAAGGACTTGATCTAACATAACAACCTGTTTCTACAGCATGTTTATAGGCCACTTTAAATGCCAAGCAGACCTTGATGCAGGTCTGTGGCGCAATAAAGTGAATCGTAGTAAAGTGCGCTCTTTTATAAGCTGATCTGGGTGCCGCCTGCCCAGGTAATGTTCTATTTATTTTAGACCGTTTTAACCGCTTAGGTAATTATCGGCAGGTTCATCAAAAAGGTTAGATACGTGCAAGTATTGCTATCAGGGCAAGGTCTGTCATGTGAACGAGATGATCGTTTACTTTTTAAAGATCTCGATTTTAAACTGCATTGCGGCGATGTGTTGCAAGTAGCGGGGCCTAATGGAACGGGTAAAACCTCGCTGCTGCGTATCCTTGCAGGCCTATTGCCTGACTATGATGGTGAACTTTATTTCCAAGGTCGCGCCATACATGACGACCCCGATATATTTCGTGAGAACCTGTTATTTATCGGCCATCAACCGGGTATTAAGCTTAACTTGACCCCTGAAGAAAACCTCCGCTGGTATCAATCACTTTACCATCCTGCCAACAAAGAGCAGATTTTTCACGCATTAGCTCAAGTAAAATTAACCGGCTTTGAAGATGTGCCCTGCTATACGCTCTCTGCAGGACAGCATCGGCGCGTGGCCTTGGCTCGTTTATTTTTGCAGGGTGCCCCTTTGTGGATTTTGGATGAACCTTTTACTGCAATTGATCAGGCTGGGGTTAAAGAGGTTGAGCAGCTTATTGCTGACCATGCTAAAAACGGAGGGGGCGTTATCTTGACCACGCATCACAATCTTTCCCTGCCAACGGAACTTAACGTTATACAGCTGGGTCAGAGACAGCAATCTGAAACGGAGCAAACTTGATGGCTAATGATAAACATAGTCTTCGGGTTACTGATAAATATAGTCCTCAGGTTATCTCGGTTAGCAGTTGGCGAGCATTTACTGGAACCTTAAAGCGAGATCTACTATTGGTCTTTCGTCGTCGTTCTGATGTTGTAAACCCTCTGTTGTTTTTTACGATTGTTGTTACTCTTTTTCCTTTGGGGATTAGTCCTGAATCTGAATTTTTAGCACAAATTGCAGCAGGTGTGCTTTGGGTTGCTGCATTGTTGGCGACGTTGTTGTCTTTGGATAGCCTGTTTCAGCAGGATATGGCCGATGGTTCTTTAGAACAGCTTGTGATTAGCCCGCATCCGTTAGCCGTTATGGTGTTATCTAAGGTGTTGGTACATTGGCTTGTAACAGGGCTGCCTCTAACCCTGTTGGCACCTTTACTTGCTGTTATGATGTTTTTGCCTGATGAAGGCTATAGCACCCTGTTTTTAACATTGCTAATGGGAACGCCGACATTGAGTTTGGTTGGTGCTATTGGCGCGGCACTAACGGTGGGCTTGCGTCGAACCGGAGTGTTAATGACGCTACTGATTTTACCTCTGTATATTCCGGTTTTGATCTTTGGAACTGGAGCCGTGATATCTGCGGTTAATGGTATGGCAGTGGCAGGACATCTCGCTATCATGGGGGCGATGTTGATGGTAGCCCTTGTGATGGCACCTTTAGCTGCGGGTGCTGCATTACGCATCAGCCTGAATGGTTAACCGAATAAGAGAGTTTGAGTAAGCATCATGTGGAAAACATTTGTCGCTTGGTTTCATCGAATGGGCTCGCCAAAGTGGTTTTATGACATTACGGGGCGTTGGATTCCTTGGTTTGCCGTGGCATCGGCGCTGCTCTTGATTGCAGGCACCGTTTGGGCTTTAGCGTTTGCCCCTGAAGATTATCAACAAGGCAACAGTTTTCGGATTATCTATATCCATGTTCCTGCCGCCATTTTAGCGCAGTCTATTTTCTTTCTTATGGCGATGGCCGGCGCTGTTGGGCTTATTTGGAAGATGAAAGTGGCTGATATGGTGGCTAAATCCTGCGCACCTATCGGTGCCAGCATGACGTTTATTGCACTATTTACCGGAGCCGTTTGGGGTAAACCCACATGGGGCGCATGGTGGGTTTGGGATGCCCGTCTTACGGCGATGCTTATTCTTTTGTTCCTTTATTTTGGTGTTATAGCACTTCAGTCTGCATTTGATAGTAAGCAGTCGGGGGCGAGAGCCAGCGCTATTCTCTCCTTGGTGGGGGTTGTTAATATTCCTATCATTAAATACTCGGTGGAGTGGTGGAATACTCTGCACCAGCCTGCCACTTTCACGTTAACGGAGAAGCCAGCGATGCCTGCTGAAATGTGGGTGCCACTTTTAGTGATGGTTATCGGCTTTTATTGTTTCTTTGGCACAATTCTTATGATGCGTACCCGTAATGAAATTTTAGAACGGGAGAAACGTACCCATTGGGTTCAGGGACTATTGAGTAAAAAGTAATGTATTTTGATTCTTTTTCTGAGTTTTTAAATATGGGCGGCCACGGACTTTATGTCTGGTTGGCGTATGGGTTGAGTGCGGTATTAATTGTTATTAATGTGGTCTTGCCTGTCATGCACAAACGTCAGTTGATTAAAGAGCAGGCGCGTAAGCAGCGTCGGGAGCAACAATCCTCATGAATCCAAAACGTAAAAAGAAACTTATTCTACTCAGCTCTATGGTTGCGGCTGTTGCCGTAGCCGTTGGCTTGGTGCTGTTTGCCTTATCAGAAAATATCAACCTGTTCTATACGCCAACCCAGATCGCCCAAGGTGAAGCACCCGTTGGGCAGCGGATTCGTGCGGGGGGCATGGTTGTAGAAGGTAGCATCGAGCGAGCACGAGATAGCCTAGATGTTCAGTTTGCAGTAACCGACTATAAGCACGAGGTTATTGTTAAGTACAGTGGCATCCTGCCGGATCTATTTCGTGAAGGCCAAGGTATTGTTGCCATGGGTTCGATGAACGACCAAGGTGACTTTGAGGCCTCGGAAGTGCTGGCAAAACATGATGAAAATTATATGCCGCCAGAAGTTGAAGCGGCACTGAAGGCCAGTGCCGAAACAGCTGCGATAGAGTAGTTAAGCGTTAAAAAAATCCCGATTTTTATCGGGCTTTTTTTGTTAGGCCTTCGGCTTATTTTTGTAAGGTCTTAAGTTTATATGAAAGTGAGGCTATCCGTTTTTCTATTTAACTCGTTTTTCTATTTGTTTTACCTAATTTGAAATCGCAATAAAGAATACGCTTTTTAGACATCACCGAGGTTACTATGACCGGACTTATGATCCCTGAACTGGGTCACTACGCGCTGATTATTGCGTTAGTGATGGCTCTTATTCAGGCTGTTGTTCCCCTATTGGGCGCTCAGCTCAAAATGACTGGATGGATGAGCTATGGTCCACCGATGGTATGGGGGCAGTTTTTCTTTATCTCGTTGGCATTGGTTATTTTAGCCTATGCTTTTGTCACGGATGATTTCTCGGTTGTTTATGTCGCAAACAACTCCAATAGTGCACTGCCCGATGCTTATAAAGTTAGCGCCGTATGGGGTGGGCATGAAGGCTCTCTACTGCTGTGGGTCTGGATTTTGGCAGCCTGGAGTTTTGCTGTCACTCTGTTCAGTAAAAGCTTACCGGATGACATGTTGGCGCGAGTGATCTCTGTGCTAGGTATGATCAGCGTAGGGTTTACCTCCTTTATTTTGTTAACGTCAAATCCATTTGATCGGCATTTACCACAGTTTCCTGTCGATGGTGGTGATCTTAATCCACTGCTGCAAGATTTTGGCCTAATCGTTCATCCTCCTATGCTTTATATGGGATATGTGGGTTTCTCTGTTGCCTTTGCTTTTGCCATTGCCGCTTTGATTGGTGGTCGTCTTGATACAGCATGGGCACGCTGGTCTCGCCCGTGGACATCCGTCGCCTGGGCTTTTCTAACGCTGGGTATTGCCCTGGGTAGTTGGTGGGCCTATTACGAATTAGGCTGGGGCGGCTGGTGGTTCTGGGATCCGGTAGAGAATGCCTCGTTTATGCCGTGGCTTGTGGGGACGGCCTTAATGCACTCTCTTGCCGTCACCGAAAAGCGAGGTGTCTTCAAGAACTGGACCGTGCTGTTAGCTATTATTACGTTCTCACTGAGTTTATTAGGCACCTTCTTAGTTCGGTCTGGTGTTTTGACCTCGGTGCATGCTTTTGCTACCGACCCTGATCGAGGCTATTACATTCTGGCAATGCTGGTGATCAGTATTGGTGGCTCTTTTGTTCTTTATGCTCTACGTGCCCCAGAAGCAAAAGCGAAGATCGGTTTTAGCTGGCTTTCCCGTGAGTTCTTCCTGCTGCTGAATAACATCATACTGGTGATCGTTATGGTTACGGTGTTGCTCGGAACGCTGTATCCATTGCTATTGGATGCGATGGGCTTAGGAAAAATTTCCGTTGGCCCTCCGTATTTTAACGCTGTGTTTGTGCCTCTTATGAGTGTACTTGGCATCTTTATGGGTCTTGGCCCTGCGTCTCGTTGGAAAGATATTAGCTTCTCGGTACTGAAAAAACGCATCTGGTTAGCGGGCGTTTTGAGTCTTGGCTTAGGGGCTGCTCTACCCTTTATGATGGATGGCACATGGAATACCTACGTTTTTGTTGGTATGACACTTGCTTTCTGGATCACCTTTACTCAGCTGCGGGATATGAACGAGAAGCTGAAAAATAAGGGCTGGGGACCTAAAGGGTTGGTGAGTTTAGGCCGTAGTTACTGGGGGATGGTCTTAGGGCACATCGGTGCAGCGATCACTGTTGTGGGTATGGCTATGGTCGCGAATTACACTATGGAACGTGATGTTCGGTTGATTCCTGGTGGTAGTGCCGATGCCGGTGAATATCGCTTTGAAATGAAAGAAGTTAAGCATGTTGATGGCCCGAACTGGACCGCAGAACAAGCTGAAATTCGGGTTTATTATAAGGATGAGCTTGAAGCGGTTATGTATCCACAAAAACGCCGCTATATCGCCCGTAATCAGGTGATGACTGAGGCGGCTATTGATTGGGGGATCTTCCGCGATATCTATGTCGCCATGGGAGAGCCTCTTGAAGGTGGTGCTTGGGCGATGCGTGTTCAGCATAAACCCTATGTGCGCTGGTTGTGGATTGGTGGTGTTGTCATGACATTAGGTGGACTATTGGCCGCTGTTGATAAACGTTATCGTCGCATGGCTGCCCGTGATATTAAAACCAAAGACTCTGATGTGGGCGGTTCAAATAGTGAACGTGCTGAACAAAATGTTTCTGGCTTGGATAAGAGCGTCACGAATTTAGACAATCAAGCCATATTAGATAAAAAAACTACAGGAGCTTCGGTATGAAGCGTCGCTTAATGCTGTTTATCCCTTTGGTGGTTTTTTTCATTATGGGGATTTTCCTTTGGCAAGGACTAAAACTCGATCCTCGGGAGCTGCCTTCTGCCTTGGTGGGTAAGCCTTTTCCAAGCTTTACACTATCGACCGTAAAAAATCCTGAGGCAGCACTAACAGAGGACGTGCTAAAAGGTGAGGTGTCTCTGGTTAATGTTTGGGCAACTTGGTGTGTATCCTGTCGTCAAGAGCACCCTGAATTGGTTCGTATTGCTCGGGATACGGGGTTAAAGATTTTTGGCTTAAATTACAAAGACAGCCGCCCAGAAGCGATTCGTTGGCTAGAAGAATACATGGATCCGTATCAGTTCAGTCTCTATGACAACGATGGTCGCGTTGGTTTGGATTTGGGGGTTTACGGTGCACCAGAAACCTATATCGTTGATAAAGATGGCATTGTTCGTTACCGCTTTGTGGGGGTGATTGATCGGCAGGTATGGTTGAATGAACTGCTGCCGGAGGTGAACAAATGGCGTTAAAGTGGAAAAGAGTATTTGTCGTTGCGTTACTTGCCCTTGTTATAGCTGCAATTAATTTGACGTTAGCGCCTAAAGTATTCGCCAATATTGAAGCCTTTGAATTTAACGATAGCGAGCTACGTGAACGCTACCAAGATCTAGCGGTAATCCTGCGTTGCCCTAAGTGCCAAAACCAGAATATTGTCGACTCTGATGCGCCCATTGCGGCGGACCTTCGGCAACAGGTTTATCGCTTGCTGAATGAAGGCTATAGCGATGATGAGATTTTAGAATTTATGGTTGCTCGCTACGGAAATTTTGTTTTGTATGAGCCACCAGTAAACCCTCTCACATACTTACTTTGGTTTGGCCCTTTCGGTCTATTATTACTGGCCGCTGTGGTGGTTTTTCTGCTGCTAAGAGGTAATAAAAAAGCGGCAAAAGATGCGCAACAGCTGAGCGATCAAGACCGTGAACGCTTAAATAAGCTGTTAAATAAATAGATTTGGGTTTTCCTATTGATCGCCGTTTTCGATGGTTTTCTTTGATAGCTGTTGCCACTGTTCTTGCAATCATTGTCGCAACCGTTCTTGCCGTCATTGTTGCAATGATGGCTACGACCACGCTATCAAGGCTGGAGCCGAAAACGGCCTTAGTTTCACCGACAGTTGAGTTAACGTTATGACACCTCTATGGATCGGTATGGCAGTTTTATCCGCTCTTGCAGCGGTATTTGTCCTGCTACCTTTAATTAGACAAAAGAATCAACCTGATAGCCTGACCGATGCTGAGCGTACAGAGCAAAATATCGCGATGTTTCGTCAGCGATTGAAAGAGCTGAATCAAGAATTAGAGCAAGGCAATCTGTTGTCTGAACAGTTTGAGCAGATGAAATCAGAGTTAGAACAAACGCTGCTTGATGATGTTGGGGATACGGATATTCCTGTTCTACGTTCAACTCGTCCAAGTCTGCTTCTTAGTATTGGTTTAATCGTGCTGATTTTTGTCGGTTCGGTGGGCTGGTATTTTAGCAAAGGCAATAGTGGCGGTGTTTTGTTGGCAATGGAGCGAGGAAGCGGCCAGATGCCATCGGTTGAAGAGCTTGTCGTGCGCCTTGAGCAAAGCTTGCAGCAAAATCCAGACAGCATTGATGGCTGGTATTTGCTGGCGCGTACTTATATGAATATGGGCCGCTTTGAAGAAGCATCAAAGGCGGTTGAAGAGGTGATTCGCTTAGATGGTCGTACAGCGGTTGCTTTGGCTCAATATGCTCAAGCGTTATATTTTGCCAATCAAAATGTAATGACACCAGAGATTGACAGCCTGTTGGATGAAGCCTTGCAGGCTGATCCTAATGAAGCAGCAGCACTGGGGTTACGGGGTATTTCTGAGTTTGAATTGGGCCGTTATCGTGAAGCGATAAGTTACTGGCAGAAAGCCCTGCCGTTTATTAATGACCCTAACAGTGCGAATGCATTGCGTGCGGGTGTTGGTGAGGCGGTACGACGTATAGAGGCACAGGGCGAGACGGTTGATATTGCCGCCATGAATCCTAACGCTAACATCGTGGCCCCTAGCGCTGATGCCGTGACAGGCCCTAGCATTAAGGTGCAGGTTGACCTTAGTGAAGCCGCAAGAGCAGCGGCAAGCCCAACCGATATCGTCTTTGTTTTTGCCCGAGCACCTCAAGGTGGCCCTCCTATGCCGTTGGCCGCAGCCCGTTTGACCGTAGCAGATCTACCGGCAACCGTAACATTGGATGACTCTATGGCGGTTGCACCAATGGCGCGTTTATCTAGCACCGAACAAGTAAACTTAACGGCCCGAGTGGCTAAAGCGGGTACACCGGAAGCTCAAGCAGGTGATTGGCAAGGACAAAGCGGGCCTTATCCGGTTAGCCATAAAGAGATTGTGACGCTGGTCATTACAGAGCAGATTCAGTAATCTAGGCAACTGGATAGATATCCACTGATTAAGTAATAAGTGGATACTTGGCAACTCTTCTGAAGCAGGGCTATTTAGCCCTGCTTTGTTTTGTGTTGGATTTGTACCTAAACAACACAAACAACAGGCCTACCAGAAAAGATTCGGCTATTAAGCCAGATACAGCAACAGACTCAGGTAATAGCAGGTTATGCGGCTTAAATGTATTCGACTGGCAGGGTTCAAGTCTTTTGTGGACCCGACCACCGTGCCTTTTACAAAAAATATGACCTGCGTTGTCGGCCCGAACGGTTGTGGCAAATCGAATATTATCGATGCCGTGCGCTGGGTAATGGGAGAAAGCTCGGCGAAACACCTGCGGGGTGAATCGATGACCGACGTTATTTTCAACGGTTCCACCGCTCGTAAACCGGTTAACCAAGCGTCTATCGAGCTAGTGTTTGATAACAGTGATGGCACCTTAAAGGGGCAATACGGGCAATATGCAGAGATTGCGCTAAAGCGTCAGGTGAATCGCGATGGGCAGTCAAACTATTATCTTAATGGTACTAAATGTCGCCGTAAGGATATTACCGAAATATTTCTCGGCACAGGTTTAGGCGCTCGTAGCTATGCCATTATTGAGCAGGGCATGATCTCCCGCTTAATTGAAGCTAAACCGGAAGAACTGCGCCATACCCTTGAAGAAGCCGCTGGCATTTCTAAATACAAAGAGCGCCGACGTGAAACCGAAAATCGGATGCGCCGTACCCATGACAATCTTGAGCGCCTGCAAGATATTCGTGATGAACTAGAGCGTCAGTTACAGCGCCTGCAACGGCAAGCTGATGCAGCCCATCGATACCGAGAATTAAAATCCCAAGAGCGTCGCCTTAAAGGGCAGCTGCGAGCCATCCGGTGGCGTGATTTAGATGTACAGGTTCGGCAGTATGCTGCAGTGATTGGGGATCTAGAGGTTCGCTCAGAAAAGCATCTCTTTGCCCTGCGCCGCGCTGAGAGTGAGATTGAAGAAAGCCGCCAGCAGCATCAAGACGCTAACGAGCAACTTGAGCAGTTTCAGGCCAGTTTTTACGAGCTGGGCAATCAGATCTCTCACCTAGAACAGCAGATGAGCCACCAGAAGCAGCGAGGGCAACAGCTGCATATCGACCTGTTAGATGTTGATCGACAGATTCAGGAAAATAACCAAGAACAGTTACAGGATAAAGAGCGTTTACAGGCTGTACTCTTACAGCTAGAAGCGTTAGAACCTGAATTTGAGATACAGCAGGAAACCAGTGAATCCCTAGAGCTGGCGCTGGAAGAAGCCGAGGAAAATGTTCAGCAATGGCAGCACCGCTGGGATAGCTTTAATCAAACCGCACAACAGTATCAGCGTGATGCAGAGCTAGCCCAAAGTCATATCCAGCAACATGAGCGCAGCTTAACGGAATTGCTGCAACGCCAAGGCAGAACACAGGATCAGCTGCAAAGTTTGGATGCTCCAGAGGAGAATGACGACGAACTGGAGCTGATGCAGGAAACGTCCCTTGAATATGAATTGCAATTAGAAGACTTAGAAGACGCCGCTGAAACACAGAAAACATCACTGCACATTTGCCGTGAACAGCTCGCCCAGACTCAGCAGCAGCGTGAAGAGCTACAAGGGCAGCAGCAAATTAATGCCGGTCGGTTAGCCTCCCTTCAAGCCTTACAAGAGGCCGCATTAGCGGACGATGATCCTGATCAGCAGCGCTGGTTAGTGGCTCAGGGGTTATCTCAAGCGCCTAAATTGGCGGAACAGTTAGATGTGGCTCCTCGCTGGGTACAAGCGGTGGAAACCGTATTGGGGGATCAGCTGCAAGGATTAAGCTGTAAACAACTGCAGCTACCGGGCTTAGCCCGTGATCTTGCGACCCAAGAGAAAGCTCATTTCAGTTTTATTGCAGCAGACTGCTCGCTGCCGGTATTGAGTTCTAAGATTGAATACCGTGAAACGCTGGCAGCCCAGGTTTCTTTTTCGACACACCAGGCTTCTTTTTCTGGGCATCAAGCTTCTTCTCTCTCTGGGCATCAAGACTTATTACAACTGCCGGAATCACTTTTACAGGTGATTACTGTTGAAAGTCTTGATCAGGGCTTTCAGCGTTTAGCCGAGCTGCCTCTTGGTTACTCTGTAATTACCGAACAGGGTATTTGGCTAGGGCATGGTTGGTTGCGCTATCACAAAGGTAATACCCAAGCACAGGGCGTATTAAATCGAAGTCGTGATATTGAACAGTTAGAGCTTGATATAAAAGCCGCTCAAGAGCAACTTGCCAAACTTGACCTCGACGTGACTAGGCTTCGTCAGCAGCAACAGGTGCTGGAAACGGAGTCTAGCCAGGTTGCAGATCAGCGTATGGCCGTTCAGCGTCAGAAAAGTGAATGGGATGGACAGATCCACACCCGACAGCTAAAGCGAGAACAGTTTAACGAGCGTCAACGTCATCTTAATGAAGAGTTAGCCCAGATTCAGGCGAGGCTTGAAGAAGAGCAGGGGATGTTAGAAGAAGCCCGAGAAAATTGGCAGCTGGCACTTGAGCAGGTCGAGCAGTTTTCTGAAGAACGGGAACATCTGCAAGCGGATAGAAATCGTATTAAAGAGGCTTGTGAGCAGCAGCGTCAAACCGTTCGCCAAGAACGAGACAAGCTACATCAATTGGCTCTGCGTCGACAAGAGCTATCCGGCCAGAAGCAGCTATCAGAAAAAGGTGCTGAACGAATCGAGCAACAGCTAGAGCGCCTTCGTGAAAAACGTGAAGATCTACTAATGCATCTTGAGAGTGTGCAGGAGCCTAAAGAAGATAGCGAACTGCGACTGGATGAGCTGATTGAGCGAAAAGCGGCAGAAGAACAGAAACTGACCGGTGTACGTGAAAAAGCTCAGCAGTTAAATGAAGGAATGCACCTACTGGAAAAAAGTCGCACCGAGCATGAGCGAGATCTTGAGCGCGTTCGTACTGAGCTTGAGAAAATGCGTATGCAACAGCAGGCTCTTTCGGTTCAACGGGAAGGTATTAATGAACAGCTGGATGAGATAGGTGGCGATCTTGATGACCTGCTTAACGGTCTACCAGAAGAGGCCACGGCGAATCATTGGCAAGAGCAGCAAAGCCAAGTAACCGAAAAAATTAAGCGTCTAGGGGCGATCAATCTAGCGGCTATCGAGGAGTATGAAACGCAGTTAGAACGAAAACAATATTTGGACGCTCAGCATGATGAGCTGACGGAAGCCCTTGGTTTGTTAGAAAATGCAATTCGTAAGATCGATAAAGAAACCCGTCAACGCTTTAAACAAACCTTCGATGAAGTTAACCATTGGTTACAACATTTGTTTCCGAAGGTTTTTGGTGGAGGTAGTGCTTGGCTTGCGTTAACCGGTGATGACCTGTTAGAAACAGGGGTAACTATTATGGCAAGACCACCGGGTAAGAAAAATAGTACTATTCATCTATTATCGGGTGGGGAAAAAGCACTGACGGCGATTGCGTTAGTTTTTTCGATTTTTCAGTTAAATCCAGCTCCTTTTTGTATGTTGGATGAAGTTGATGCGCCCTTAGATGATGCTAATGTTGGGCGATACGCCCGTATTGTTAAGGAAATGTCAGAACATTTGCAGTTTATCTATATCAGTCACAATAAAATTGCAATGGAGATGGCGGATCACCTGATGGGTGTTACTATGCAAGAACCTGGTGTTTCCCGCATCGTGGCAGTCGATATTGATGAAGCAACTGCGCTTGTAGACGTATAATTGTTGCTTTTTGTAGAGTAAAATAGGCAAAGTCAACTAATCTAAGTCAATCTATTTAACGTTTATTTATATATACAAGGTTTTAGCTGCATGGGATTACGTGAGTGGCTGATGATTCTTGGTGGTGTGGTTTTGACGCTTATCATAGCCGATGGCATCCGGCGTATGCGCAAATCTGATGCAACTCAAGATGATTTGGATGAAGAAGAGCGTGCGCGACAGGCACAGCTACGTCGAGAGCTACCTGCTGGAAAGGCTCGAGTTATCAAAACACACGATGTTGATGTCTTTGATGACGACCCTATTCCTGTTCTATGTCATGAAATTGAAATACCGGGCTTTAAGGATAGCGATCCTAGTCAGTCATCTCGCTATTCTAATAGTGAAGAGGATTTAGCGAGCTTTAATTTTAATAACGAAGAACAGCAAGAAAGCCAAGATCAGTTATCGCCATTTGCCACTGAGAATACGCAAGAAGAACCTAGAGCAACGGTTCAGGATCTGAATGATTCAGATGCTTATAGTAGCCCATTGCCGGAGGCTGATTTTGTTAATAATGATGAAGCGTCTTTAGGCTATGAAGATGCACTTTTAAGTGAACCTTTTGCTACCGCTGAATATGAGACAGAGCTGGAATCTGAGCCGCAACTAGAATTTAATCCAGAAGAGGGCATCCCTCTTAACGGTTTAGATGATTTAGAGCCACCGGTTCCCCTTGAGCAGCGTTTTGCTGAAGAGCAATATCGCCGTCAAGAAGCATTAAGACTTCGCCAAGAGGAAGCTGATGCAGAAAGGCAAGCGACAGCCGATGAGCAGGCAGAAGCTCTAGCACAGCAGGAAGAAGACGAAGATCCTGTTAAAGCTGCTGCGCGGCGTATCCTTGGTAAGCATACAGGGCCTAGACCGTCTGAGCGACTGGCTGCGATGCAGCAACAAATGTCGGAAGTTAGTTTGGCCGAGCAGCAATATCTTGATCAGCAAGCGGCGGAGTCCAAAGCTCAAGTCGCACGCTTAAAAGATGATCAAGCTCGCAAAGCCAACGCTGGTCAGATTGCTCAAGGCTATCAGAGCCAAAGTTATCAAAGCCAACCTTATCAAGGTAATGAAGAGCCGGCGGATTCATATTCATCACAGGAAGAAGTGCAACCACCTATGCGTGAAAGACCAACTACTCGTAAGCCGTTACTGACAGAAGAAGAAGAGCGTGGCCAGATCGCGGATGCTAATGAGCTTCTAGTGATGCACGTTAAATGCAGAGACCCCCGTGGATTCCATGGTTCTGCGCTGCTACACATTGTTATGCAGTGCGGTATGCAGTTTGGAGACATGAAGGTGTTCCATCGTTTTGTAAAAACAGAAGATGGCCCTCAGATACAGTTTTCTATGTTGAGTTCTGTTGAGCCTGGGGTCTTTGATCTTGATGAAATTGATGAACTTTATATTCCAAGCATCACTTTTATCATGGGTTTGCCTGCGCCGGGTAACAGCCAAGAATGTTTCTCTATGATGCTAGAGACAGCCAAGGTGATTGTTCGTCACTTAGATGGCGAGTTACGGGATGAACACCGCAGTGTAATGACGCCGCAAACCATTGAGCACTATAAGCAGCGTATTCAAGACTTCGAGCGCCGTAAACAGCTAGCTCGTATGCGTTAACTGCACTTGAACTAACCGTATACACTTGAATTAACTGTAATAGCCGCGAAACCACCCTTTGGTGGTTTTGCTGTTTTAGTTGGGCTGGTTTGTATCACGACGATTGTTTCTTGATTGTTTATCACCGTTCCCTTTAATTTTAAAAAGCCGGTATTGAGATTGTTATGCCTTTATTGTCTGGTGCTTCCTCTGAATCTATAGAATACTCTGAAAACACGCCTGAGCACACACCTGAACAACGGACCGAGACGCTGCGACAGCAGCTCAATGATCATAACTACCGTTACTATGTGGAAGATGCGCCGAGTATTCCCGATGTGGAATATGACCGTCTAATGCGCCAACTGCAGGCTTTAGAAGCTGAGTACCCTGAGCTTCAAAGCCCTGACTCACCTTCTCAACGTGTTGGCGCTGCACCCTTGTCAGCGTTTACTCAAGTTGCCCACCGTATTCCTATGTTATCACTGGATAATGCCTTTGATGATGATGAGTTTGCCCGCTTCAATCAACGGGTGAAAGAGCGTCTCAATACCGATGGTGATATCGAATATGCCTGTGAACCCAAGCTCGATGGTATCGCGTTAAGTTTGCGTTATGAGTCGGGCTTGCTGGTTCAGGCTGCTACTCGGGGAGATGGTCAAACTGGCGAAGATATCACTCAAAATGTAAAGACTATCGGCTCTGTGCCTTTGCGCTTAAAAGGTACAAACCTGCCTTCTGTGTTGGAAGTGCGCGGTGAAGTGTATATGCCAAAGGCGGGCTTTGAGTCACTCAATCAAACCGCTAAAGAGACGGATGATAAAGTTTTTGTTAACCCTCGTAATGCCGCTGCCGGTAGCCTTCGCCAACTGGACAGTCGTATTACCGCTAAGCGTCCGCTGGAGTTTTGTGCCTACAGTGTTGGTGAAGTCAGTGAAGGCTTTTTACCGGAGCGCCATAGTGAGGTGTTAGCGGTATTGAGTGAGGTAGGGTTTCGATTAAATCCAGAGCTGAAAGTTGTTACCGGTGTGCAGGGCTGTTTAGATTATTATCGTGATCTTGGCGAGCGTAGAAGCCAGCTCGCCTTTGAGATAGATGGTATCGTGTTTAAGACAAATAGACTGGATTTTCAACAGCGGCTAGGGTTTGTTTCCCGTGCGCCGCGCTGGGCTATTGCTTATAAATTTCCTGCTCAGGAAGAGATGACACAGCTGAACGGTGTTGAGTTTCAGGTCGGGCGAACCGGTGCGATTACGCCTGTTGCTCGATTGAAACCTGTTTATGTGGGAGGCGTTACCGTATCCAATGCTACGCTGCATAATGCTGATGAAATAGCCCGACTTGGGGTGAAAGTTGGTGATACCGTGATTGTACGCCGTGCCGGAGATGTTATCCCTCAGGTTGTTTCTGTTGTCTTAGATAAGCGCCCGAGTGATGCCATCGATATCACTTTTCCTTCAACGTGCCCTGTCTGTGGTTCCGAAACGGAGCGGGCAGAGGGTGAAGCTATTGTGCGTTGTTCCGGTGGGCTGGTTTGTGCCGCTCAGCGAAAAGAGGGTATTAAGCATTTTGCCTCTCGTAAAGCGCTAGATGTCGATGGCCTTGGGGATAAGCTGGTTGAAATTCTGGTTGATAAAGGCTTAGTTAATCGCTTAACGGATCTCTTTCATCTGGAGCTAGAATCGATTGCGGCTCTTGAGCGTATGGGGCCAAAATCCGCACAGAATTTGTTGGATGCGCTGGAAAAAAGTAAAAGTACTACTTTGCCACGTTTTATCTACTCGCTAGGTATCCGAGAGGTCGGCGAAGTAACCGCTAAGCAACTGGCGAAACATTTCTGTACTATTAAGGCGATTATCAATGCGACTGAAGAAGCCTTATTGGCCGTGCCGGATGTAGGCCCTATTGTAGCGCATCATATCGTAACCTTTTTTAGACAACCCCATAATTTAGAGATGCTAGAAGCCTTACTTGCCGAAGGTATTCATTGGCCGGATGTGGAGCCGCAACCTCCAGTAGAAACCTTACCACTAGCTGGTAAAGTGTTGGTTTTAACTGGCACGCTTATCGAGCTGAGTCGAACGGATGCTAAAGTGGCTTTAGAAGCCTTAGGTGCAAAAGTGACCGGTAGCGTATCGAAGAAAACAGATTTAGTGGTTGCTGGAGAGGCCGCAGGCTCTAAATTAGCGAAAGCAGAACAGCTCGGTATTGAAGTAACGGACGAAGCAGGATTAAAAGCGCTTTTGGCTGAGTATCAAGACCAAGCTTAATAGGCTTTTTATAAGCTGACCGAATGACGTATATCGTCTTAATAACGTGATAATTGATTTATGGGTAACGTTTAATGTTGAAAGGATATCAAACTCGTTTATACAGATGCTCCCAAATACTCAGCGAGCGTCGAGCTGGATTAATGACGGCACTCATAGGCTTATTGGTGCTTTTAAGTGGTTGTGCTACCACACCGCCTCAAGAGCCGGATAACGCCTGTGAAATTTTTCGGCAATATCCCGATTGGTACACCGCTGCCAAGCAATCAGAAGATAAATGGGGAACGGCAGTGCCTATTTTGCTGGCCTTTATTCATCAGGAATCCTCATTTCAGCCTGATGCTCAGCCAAGGCGCAGTACTTTTCTAGGCTTTATTCCTGGCCCGCGTAAATCATCGTCCTATGGCTATACCCAAGCAATTGATACCACTTGGGAAGAATACCAAGAAAAAACAGGAAACCTGTATGCCAGCCGTGGCAACTTTGCCGATGCGGTGGATTTTATCGGCTGGTATAACTACCAAGGCTTTTTGCGTAATCGCATTGAACGGAACCAAACCTACTATATGTATATCGCTTACCATGAAGGCCACGGTGGCTATACCAATAACGCTTGGAAGAACAAAAAATGGCTAAAGGATGTATCCACTAAGGTTGCTAATCGAGCTATTGAATACCACAAGCAGCTAAAAAGCTGCGGCTATAATATGAATCGAAGCCCAAGCAGTATTAATGGCAGTAGCAGTAATGGAAATAGGAAAAGCGATGTCAATAGAAACGAGAGCTGGTGGGTGTTTTAACCCACCATTTTCTATCGTTTTTTTATTTACTTACAATCCACAGAAAGAGACATTACATGATAGAAGTGCCCCATAAAGATATTTCATCAGAGGCGCTACAGGGATTGTTAGAAGATTTTGTTACCCGCCAAGGGTACGACACGACGGATGTGGAGCGAGGGCTGGATGACTGGGTACAGCAGGTTAGCCAACAGTTGGTTCAAGGCCAGTTGAGTATTGTGTTTGACCCAGTGACCGAGTCCGTCACAATTCTTACTCGACAGGAATACAAATCACGATTACAAGAAGCCGGTTTTTAGTGAGTATTTTTAGTGAGTAGTGCGTGTTTTTAGTGAGTAGTCAGCGGTTAATGCTGACTACTCGCATTCTAAAAACCGGTATTGATCATTTGAGCATCTAGCCTTTATAGGAAGAGGTGCTATTTTGTGCGAGCAAAAGATTAGACCGGCTGGCCGCATACTCCATCACTTCAAGTCGCTTTTCCACCTCTTGTTCAAAAAGTGTGAACTCCTTGCTAGGCACGCGCGCCGCCGTGGGTATATCAGCGGTTAAGGGGTTTACTGGCTTACCATTAATATGCAATTCAAAATGAAGGTGTGGGCCGGTACTGCGTCCTGTGTTACCTGACTTCGCAATTTGCTGACCTCGCTTTACCTTAGAACCCTGCCTAACCAAAACCTTACTCAGGTGAAGATGACGGGTTGTGTAGGAGCCGCCATGCTCAATCTCAACATATTTACCGGCATAGGGGTGATTACCTATGCGTTTTACAACACCATCGCCTATGCTCAGTATGGGGGTGCCTATCGGTGCTGCGAAATCAACGCCGTTATGAGGTTTTAGCCGCTTTGTAATTGGGTGACGGCGGTTGTTGTTGAAATGGGAGCTGACCCGGAAAGATTTTTGAGTTGGGCGGCGTAAAAAGGCAGGGGTTACGCTATTGCCATTTTCATCATAGTAATTACCATCGCGAAACCGAAATGCATAGTGAGATGTCACACCTCGTTCGATGACGATAGCCTCAAGCCTTGTTTTTTTAGTGGCTTGATCTCCGGTCATCTCATGGCCCACGATGACGGTAAAGCCATCGCCTGAGCGTAAACTGCGTTTAAAATTTAATCGGCTTTCTAGCAATTGTCCGATTAAGGCGATCTGTCCTTTGTTAAGGCCTGCGCGAAGTGCAGAAGTATACAAGCTTCCATCAATACTGCCTCTTAACACTTCAGATACCCAGTGGGTCTTCATTTCATGCTTTTGATATTTGAACGAGCCATCTTGCTGCTTTGTAAATGTGATTTTCCGAGCTACATCAATCTGAAGTAGTAATTCAGAGAAGCTGCCCTTGTCATCAAATGAAAGAATCAGTGTGGCTCCCGGTTGCAGGGTTGCCAAAGATAAATATTCAAGATCTTCTTCCATGATCTTGTAAAGGTCACTTTGAGGCGCATTGCTCGCGTTAAAGATACTGCTTAAGGTATCTCCAGACTTAATCTGATGGATTACGGTATTAGGGTCATCGGCCACGGAAAAAGTAGGTAAAGGTTGACTGTCTAGGCCGGTTTGTAGCGTGTTATCAATTGAGGTTATGGATGATTGAATCCTGTCCATTAACTTAAAGGAATGTGTCGATGCCGGTTCACTGACTGTCGGCCAAAAATTTAATATCAAAATACTCGAAAGAGCGGCAGCAAAAAGTGTTTTGTGGGTAGAGGTAAACGCTTGGGGTTGATTCATTTGCAATAAAATCCATGGGTTCCCAAAAGACTGAAACTCGACTTGAGCACCGTTGCTTAAATTAAAATGCTACAAAATAACATAAATCGATGTATTGGCTAAAAATGTATTGACTAAAAAAGATACTGGTGACGCGTATTTAATAAAATGCTTACCCCTCTTCCATGCAATGGGAAGAGTTTACGGAACAATATAAGCATTAAGAAAAAATGTAGGGAACCGAAGTGTTTTACCATAAGACACGGAAAAGATGAATCCTAAAAACAACGGCCTGCGTATTATCAATAACCTTTGGATATTCAGCCCGATTTAAACGGAGTTCTGATGAAAAGAATCATCTTGCTTGCACTTTTAGCTGCTGTCGTCGCGGCTTTCTTTACTTTCGACCTTAATCAGTACCTTACATTAGATAGCTTGAAAAATAGTCAAGAACAGCTGGGAATATGGCAAGAGGAGCAGCCTTTTGCCACCGCAGCGGTTTTCTTTCTGGTTTATATTGCGGCAACAGCTCTCTCTTTACCTGGTGCCGTTATTATGACCTTAGCCGTTGGTGCGGTGTTTGGTTTGGTGTGGGGGTTGATGCTAGTAAGTTTTGCCTCGGCTATTGGTGCAACACTCGCATTCTTGGTGGCTCGTTTTGTTCTGCGGGATAGCGTGCAGGAGCGATTTGGTGATCGGCTAAAAGCCTTTAATCAGGGTGTGGAGCGGGAAGGAGCGTTCTATCTGTTTACCTTACGTCTGGTGCCAGTGTTTCCTTTTTTTCTAATCAACCTTTTGATGGGTTTAACGCCGATCAAAACCCGTACTTATTATTGGGTTAGTCAGATCGGCATGTTGCCGGGAACCCTTATTTATGTAAATGCAGGTACTCAGTTAGGCCAGCTGGACTCTCTGTCCGGTATTGTCTCCCCTGAAATTCTGCTCTCTTTTGCTTTGCTTGGAGTCTTTCCTTTGATTGCGAAAAAGATTGTTGCCCTAGTGAAAAAGCGCCGAGTCTATAAAGGCTTTCAAAAGCCCGCTAAATTTGACCGCAACTTAATTGTTATCGGTGGCGGAGCAGCAGGTTTAGTGAGTGCCTACATTGCCGCAGCGGTTAAAGCCAAAGTCACTCTGATTGAAGCCAATAAAATGGGTGGAGATTGTCTGAACTACGGTTGTATACCCAGTAAAGCCCTAATCAAAAGTGCCAAAGTGGCCGAACAGATGCGTCATGGGGATCGGTACGGTCTGGAAGGCGGAGAGCCTCAGTTTAGCTTTAAAAAAGTGATGCAGCGTATCCATGATGTGATTGCCGCCATCGAGCCTCACGACAGTGTTGAGCGCTATACCAGTCTGGGAGTAGAGGTTTTACAGGGTTACGGCAAAATTATCGATCCGTGGACGGTAGAAATTCAGTTGAATGATGGCAGTAGCCAAAGATTAACGGCACGCAGTATTGTGGTCGCCGCCGGAGCCAAACCCTTTGTGCCTCCGATCGAAGGATTGGATCAAGTGGGTTATCTCACCAGTGATACCCTATGGGAAGAACTGGCAAAAGAAGATGATATTCCGAAACGCATGGTATTACTGGGTGGTGGCCCTATCGGCTGCGAGCTGGCGCAAAGTTTTGCTCGCTTAGGCAGTAACGTGATTCAGGTGGAACGTAATGAGCGCGTTATGGTACGGGAAGATCCTGAGGTTTCTGTTCTGGCCGCCAATGCCCTTCGTAAAAGTGGCGTCAATCTGCTGACCGGTTACGAAGCGATACGCTGTCAGTTCGGGGGGGATAACCAGAGTGAAAAACAGCTGATCGTAAAGAATCCCGATGGCGAAGAGGAGATTATCGCCTTTGATCGCCTGATCTGTGCCGTCGGTCGGACAGCGCGCCTAACCGGTTACGGGCTGGAGAACTTGGGTATTCAGACCGAGCGCACCGTTGTGACCAATGAGTATCTGGAAACCCTGTTCCCCAATATCTATGCCGCCGGTGATGTGGCTGGGCCGTTCGAATTTACCCATACCGCCGCCCACCAGGCATGGTATGCCGCTGTTAATGCGCTGTTCGGGGAGTGGAAGTCCTTTAAGGTAGATTATTCCGTAATTCCTTGGGCCACCTTTATCGACCCTGAAGTGGCGCGGGTTGGTTTGTCGGAAACCGAAGCGAGGGAGAAAAATATTCCCTTCGAAGTCACCCGCTACGGACTGGATGATCTGGATCGTGCTATCGCCGACAGCAGTACCGAGGGTTTTGTTAAAGTGCTCACCGTACCCGGCAAGGATAAAATTCTGGGCGTGACCATCGTCGGCACCCACGCCGGTGATCTGCTGGTAGAGTATGTATTAGCCATGAAACACGGCCTTGGTCTGAGCAAAATCCTCGGCACCATTCATACCTATCCAACTCTGGCAGAAGCCAACAAGTTTGCCGCCGGAGAGTGGAAAAAAGCCCACGCCCCAGAAAAGCTGCTGTTATGGATTGAGAAATATCACCGCTGGAAGCGGGGGTGATTGTTTAAGTTTTATCTGTACGTTATCCTGTGCAGGGTCAATATCCTGTACAGGAGTATCGTTATGGATGCTATCAGTTACACTTCTGCTCGATCTAATCTGGCAAAAACAATGGATGCGGTCTGTGAAGACCACTCACCGGTTATCATTACCCGGAGCAAAGCTCAGTCTGTAGTGATGCTGTCACTGGAAGATTACGAATCGCTGCAGGAAACGGCTTATCTGCTGCGCTCACCTAATAATGCCCGCCGTCTGCTTGAATCTATTGCAGAGCTGGAGCAGGGTGGAGGTCAGGAAAGGGAGCTTCTGGAATGAAGCTCTTATTCTCAGAACGAGGCTGGGAAGATTATCTCTACTGGCAGAAAACCGATAAAAAACTGCTGGCGCGTATCAACAAGCTGATTAAAGAAACTCAGCGCGAGCCTTTTGCCGGTGTAGGCAAACCAGAACCTCTAAAACATGCCCTTGGTGGCTACTGGTCACGCCGCCTTACAGATGAGCACCGGATGATCTATAAAGTTACCGATGATGCGCTGATGATTGCACAGCTTAGGTATCATTACTGAACTGATGAGCCCTGTTAACTCTTCGACGCCTCTAAAAATGAACTACCCTCAATGCCCCTTCCGATACTGAGCTGGGGTGACATGATAAAACTGTTTAAACCGTTGGCTAAAATGGCTTTGGCTGGAAAACCCACAGCGCAAGGCGATCTCCGCCAAAGATAAACCTTTATCCCGTATCAGATCTGCAGCACGGTTTAACCGCCGCTCGGTGACGTACTGATGGGGAGCCTGCCCGAAGCTGACTTTAAACATACGGGCAAAGTGATACTCGCTCAACTGGGCAAAAGCTGCTAACTCCTGCAGTGTTAACGGGTGATCGAGGTGCTGTTCGATATAGTCCAAAAGTTGTCGCTGCAGATACGGTGACAGGCCGCCTTTGCTCTCCGGCAGACGGGTGTAATTCCCGCAATAATTCTTCAATAGGTGAACCATCAACATATCGCTGGCGCTACTTAGGGCGATGCGATCCGCGTTGTCCTGCCAGTTCAGCGGACGTATCACCTGCTGGCATAGGTTGCTGATCCAGCTATCCTCCATAAACGTCATATCCTGCAGTTGCAGATGATCACTGCTTTTATCTTGAATTCTGCCTGCTAGATCCTTTAGGTGCTGCTCAGAGAAATAGAGATGCATAAAGTGGATCGAGCCGTTTACATCCCAGTGGGAATCACCATCCCCCGGCATCAGGCAGATACGGCCTGGGCCGCCACCGCCCTGTGTGCGGTTGGCAAATAAGCGCCGGATCGACTGACCGCCACCCAAGTAGCAGCTTAGGGTATGGTGGCCGGGGTGTTTATAGCGAGTAAGATCCGTTTCTTCTCTGCGCCAGATGGCGGCGCTGGAACCGTTACATAGCTCGGTATGGTTTTCTAGTTGCGCCTGAGTGCTGGACAGGCACTGAAAAACAGGCCGAAAGGTGGGCGATTGATGTTTAGAGGGGCGGTTATTAGACACAAAAAGCCTTTTATAACACTGATTGCTGGCCGGACATGCTGCTCGTGGCGTTCCAGACAGGCAACAAATTGGTCGTATTTAAGGGAATTTAAGGCAATAAAAACGCAATAATCTGATAAAAGCGCAGGAATATGAAATGCCTGAACGGTGTTTTGAGCGATAATCGCTCTTTAATTGACGGAGCTTCCCCTATGCTAAATATCGGTTTATACCTCACCACGGTTTTGATCTGGGGAACGACCTGGATTGCGATTAAGCTACAGTTGGGTGAGGTGGCTGTGCAGGCGTCGATTCTTTACCGTTTTACCTTGGCAGCTGTCGTGCTATTTGTCATTTTGTTACTGGCTCGTCGGTTGCAAAAGCTGAAAATGAGCGATCACCTTTTCTGTTTTTTACAGGGTTGTTGCCTTTTCTGCTTTAATTTTCTTTGTATCTATAGTGCGACGGGGTATATCAGTAGCGGCCTAATGTCGGTGATTTTCTCAATGGCAACGGTGATGAATGTGATCAATAACCGTATTTGGTTTGGTCAAACACCCGCGTTACGTACTTTGCTTGGTTCTACTTTAGGTTTGTCTGGCGTGGGGTGCTTATTTTGGCCTGAGATTATGACCGATGGCTTTAGCACGGGTGATATAAATTCAGATGTATTACTCGGTATGGGTTTTGCTGCTCTGGGTACTTGGTTTTTTTCCAGCGGAAATATGGTCTCAGTACGGCATCAGAAAAAAGGTCTTAAAACACCCACTACTAACGCGTGGGGCATGTTATACGGTGTGCTGATGATGAGTATTATCGTGATGATACAAGGTGTGCCGCTGACGTTTAGTCTGGAGGAGGGTTATATCGGTTCTTTGGTTTATCTGGCGATTCCGGGTACGGTGATTGGTTTTACGGCGTATTTAATGCTTGTAGGTCGTATTGGTGCTGATAAAGCGGCCTACAGTACGGTAATGTTTCCGGCGGTAGCACTAACGGTTTCTACCTTCTATGAAGGTTACCAGTGGACACTACTCTCTATTATCGGCTTTTTGCTGGTGGTGTTGGGCAATGTGATGATCTTTGCCCGCTGGCCGGGATCAAAAATCCCGGCTTTTTTGCGCCGTTTGCAGGCCTGAATTACTCGTGGCATGCTGCATCACCGCTAGCTGTTGCTGGCGTAGATCCGCAAATTTCGACGCATTCTGCGGTTTGATGGCAGCGGCTGTTGGAATCTTTGCGGTCATCGGATCAACGGGTTGACCATCAATATGCAGTTCGAAGTGTAGGTGAGGGCCTGTACTACGACCTGTATTACCCGATAATGCAATTCTCTGACCTCTTTTTACCTGTGAACCACGCTTTACCTGTATGCGATGGAGGTGCAGATAGCGAGTGGTGTAGCTGCCACCATGGTTGATATCAATATATTTACCTGCAAAAGGGTGATTGCCGATACGCGTCACGACACCATCACCGGTACTGAGGATTGGTGTTCCGACCGGTGTTGCTAGATCGACACCATGGTGTGGTGCGCGGCGTTTAGTAATAGGGTGCAGGCGGTTCTTATTAAAAGCGGAGCTGATCCGAAACCGCTTGTGAGTGGGCCAGCGCAGAAATGCTGGTGTAACGCTGATACCCTTATCGTCGTAGTAATGCCCTTTAAACCGAAATGCATAATGAGTGCGCTGACGGCGCTCTAGGGATACGGATTCGACCTGGGTCTGACCTGTGGCAATCTTGTCTGTCATTTCCCGGCCTATAACAACGGTAAAACGGTCTCCGGCTCTTAAATCACGTCTGAAGTCTAACTGATAACCCAATAGCTGACTGATTAGCGCTATCTGAGATTGATCCAGCCCCACATGCCGTGCAGACAGATAAAAGCTACCTTCAATACGGCCTCGATACACTTCAGAAACCCAATGGGTTTTTGCTTGCTTTTTTTGATGCTGGTAAGAGCCGTCGGACTGTCGAGTGTATATGATCTTCCGCGCAGGATCTCGATAGAGGGTCAGTTGGGATAGTGTGTTGTTATCGGTGAAATCTAGACCGAGACGGCCACCAGGTTGCAGAGCTTCTAGATCCAGATGCTGGGTATCCGCTTGCATGATCTCCTGTAATTCTGCCGCTGGTATGCCATTCTCTTGAAAAATATAGCTGAGGTTATCTCCAAGTTTGACCTGCCACTGTATCTGTTTCTTGTTATCACTCTGAGGTAGAGGCTCTTTTTTTGCTAGCGGTTGCCTCGTATTGACAGATGTTTCAGGGTTTATGGACAGACTAGGTAACAACAGGGCGGAGGCCTGATTAGAGGGCATCATAACCGCTATAGCGAGTATAAGAGAGGCCATTACTAATAGGATTTTATGCAGTGGCGTAAAAAACTGAACTCTGTTGAAGGTCATAACCGGTATTAGTCCTTACTTGCTTCTTTGAGGCTTGGGGGTTCTGGAGTACGGCTGGGAATGATACGAACAAAAAGCGCCTCTGTTTTTTGCCACAGAGGTTTGAGTGTGTTGAGTAGCAGAAAAAGTCCTGCGAGCACACAGACAATGGTCGGGCCAGTCGGGGAGTCCAGCTGGTAAGAGGCGAATAGGCCGCCAGTATTGGCCAGAATACCGATTAGAGCCGCGATTCCAGCCATCACTTCCGGTGTCCGGCTGAAAGGACGTGCTGTGGCCGCTGGAATAATCAGCAGTGCTGCAATCAGAAGTACGCCGACCACTTTAATGGCAACCGCCACGACAATCGCCAGCGCTACTGTCAGTATGAGTTGCTCTCGGCGGGGAGAAATACCACTGGCTAGTGCTAGGTCAGGGCTTAGGGTTGCTAGTAGGATTGAAGACCAACGGTAGCCCACCATGATGAGGACTAATAGAGTACCGCCCCAGATAACCGCCAGATCATTTCTACCTACGGCCAGAATATCGCCGAATAGATACGCCATTAGGTCGATTCGTATCCCGTCGAGGAAAGAAACGGCCACCAAGCCAACCGCCAGAGCCGAGTGCGCCATCACCCCCAGCAGAGTATCCATGGCATAATTGCGGCCACTAAGCATGGAGACGGTAACAGCCATTAATAGCGAAATCAGTAATACCCCAGCAAAAATAGGCGTTGACAGCGTTAACGAAAGGGCAACTCCCAGCATCGCTGCGTGGGCTGTGGCATCGCCAAAGTAAGCCATACGCCGCCATACGACAAAGCAACCAAGGGGGGCTGCCGCTAGAGAAACTCCGATACCTGCCAGCGCTGCTCGAACCATAAAGTCATCTAGCACGTGTGACCTCCTGAGAGTTTTGAGAAGACCCCTGAGAGTTTTGGGAATGATGATGATGCCGGTAAAGTGCTAGCGTATCGGCGTCATCCTCCAAACCAAATAACGCCCTAAAGATATCGGAGTTACCCACTTCCTCTGGTTTGCCCTGGCAGCAAATACAGCCATTAAGACAGATGACTTGTTCTGACTGACGCATCACGACCTGAAGGTCATGGCTGACCAGTACAATAGCGCAGTTTAGTGTCTGACGCAGATGGTCAAGTTGTCGGTAAAAATCTGCTGTACCTTTGCGGTCTAGCCCCTGAGTGGGCTCATCGAGCAGTAACAGATTCGGGTTCGTTAACAGTGCTCGGGCCAGCAGCACCCGTTGTAATTGTCCACCAGAAAGGCTGTTCAGTTGCTGCGGCATAAGCTCCGGCACGCCAGCATCGGCCATCGCACTCTGCATCCGTTTTGCGGATATTTTATGTGGTAATTGTAGAAAGCGTTTCACCGTGATGGGCAGGGTTACGTCGATATGCAGGCGCTGAGGGACATAGCCGATAGAAAGCTCAGGCGCTCTGATAATCAGGCCTTTAGCTGGCGGTAGTGAGCCGATCAGGGTTTTCAGCAGCGTTGATTTTCCAGAGCCATTTGGGCCGATAACGGTGAGGATCTGACCTTTTTCAACCTGCAGATTAATCCCCTTCAGGATTGTTTTTTTGCCAATCCGAACGTCAAGATCACGAGCTTCGATTAGCATTTAGAAATCCTTTTGGATATATGCCTAACGGCCTGGTTAGGTGCGCTCTTAATCAATGAATTATCACCATTTGGTTTTTAATTTTAAAGTTATGTTATAACATAACATGTAGAATTTCACGTTTTAACTCCCAACACACTTCACCGGAGATATTTTACCGATGCGCCGCTCATCTTTTATCGCTGGCCTTTTTATGGGGCTTTTACCGCTTATACCATTTAATAGCAGTTGGGCTTCAGCCCCGAAAGTTGTTGTTGATATTGCCCCTCTGCATTCCCTTGTGACCCAGGTGATGGCCGGTGTCGGTCAGCCAACGCTGCTAGTACCGTCGGAAGCTTCCCCGCACCGTTACGCGCTCAAGCCTTCGCAGGCTGGTGCGTTATCAGAGGCCGATACTGTATTTTGGATCAGCGAGGATCTGACTCCTTGGTTAGAGCATTCGCTAGATAATTTAGCGCCTTCAGCGCATAAGGTAGAGCTGCTGGAGCGTTCTGAAACCATCCGTCATGAATTCAGAAAAGGCGCGACCTTCGAAGCCCATGATCACCATGACGAGAATGAACATCACGGAGAAGATGATCATGATGATGAGAGTAAGCATCACGGTGAACATAATGATGACCATCATGAAGCCAGTGCCCATCATGATGATCATGAGGAAAGAGATGAGGCCCATCATGATGAGCATCACCACGGTCAGTACGATCCCCATGCCTGGCTCGATCCTCTTAATGCTAAAGCTTGGGCAAATATTATCGCCGGTGAACTGGCTAAGACAGACCCTGAACATGCAGGTATTTATCAAGCTAATGCCAGAAAACTGAATAGTTCACTGGATCAGTTGATGGATGAGCTTAATGCTCGTGCTGAAAAGCTAGAGGGTATTCACTTTATTGTTTTTCATGATGCGTATCAGTACTTTGAGCGCCGCTTTGGACTAATGGCTGCAGGAGCGATCTCCCTGTCTGATGCCTCAGATCCTAGCCCGGCTCGGATTCGTGAAATTCAGAAGAGAGTTGCGGATTGGCAGGTACAGTGCGCTTTTACGGAACCTCAATATAACCCTCGGATGCTAAATACTGTTTTTGAAGGCTCTGTTGTAAAAACAACCGGCGTGATGGACCCACTTGGTGTTGATATTAATGATCCTGCAGAGCATTACATTAAGCTATTAACACGGCTAATGGCCTCGCTTGAACAGTGCCAATCTCAATAACTTCTTTTAATACACAAGGCATAACATGAATCAACAACTGCCCGATGTGGCCCGTTACCAGGTTTCAAATATACACACGCCACTGGAATGGGTTGGTATGAGTGGTATTGATATCCTATTGAACCTTTCTGAGCCGGTGCCTTTGGCACCGATCCATGCTTCCGTTGATGCTCAGGTTAATCTCCCTGATGTAACCGTGAAGGGGATTCATATGTCACGTATTTACCGGATGCTAGATACTTTGTCACAACGGCATAGCGTAACGCCGGAAGACTTGGGAGTATTGCTAGGACAGATGGTTGATAGTCATCATGACTGTGGCACTGACAGTGCCCGAATGGTTCTTGAGTTCAAAATACTAGCTCGGCGACCAGCACTAAGCTCTCCTAGATTGGCAGGCTGGAAAGCCTATCCCGTCAAGGTGGAAGCTCTTTTGCAACAGGGGAATTTACGGCTTAATACATCTGTTCAAGTTGAATACTCCTCCACTTGTCCCTGCTCTGCAGCTTTGGCGCGTCAATTAATTGCTAGAAACTTTAGGGAACATTTTACAGAGGTTAATCCAACGGTTGACGGGGTATCAGATTGGCTAGAACAGCATGCTACCTATGCGACACCCCATAGTCAGCGCAGTATTGCCTCCGTACAGGTGGCTTTAGATCATGCCGCTAGTGATTTTGGCCTGATGCCCTTAATTGACTGTGTTGAACAGGCGCTAACAACGCCGGTACAAACCGCAGTGAAACGCGCGGATGAACAGGCCTTTGCTCTTCTAAACGGGCAGAACTTGATGTATGTGGAAGATGCTGCCCGTCGTGTACAAAAAGCACTTGCTGACGGTTATAGAGGGTTTGATGTAAAGATTAGACATTTGGAAAGCTTGCATTCCCATGATGCCGTGGCCTCAGTCTCCGTTGCTTGATGTGACTGGTCGCCCCAGTTGATATTGGTAAACCTTTGTTCGGTACAAGTCTGTTAACTGTTCCTGAGACTGGGGTTGGCGGCCAGGCAGTGCAAAGTAGATGCTAATTAATTGTTGTTGATACTCTGATGGAACGCTGGTCAGTTTATGATTGAGTTTTTGCATTCCCTCGGGGTGTAGGTAGCAGACGAGTACATCTGCTGTTGAGAGATCCTGTTTTAAAAAATCAGCTCGGATAAAATACAGATTTTTTAGCCCCATTACCCGTGCCGCTAGGGTGCTGAACAGCCAGGGTAGTCGCGATAGTTCGAAGCCTACGATCTTATCCTCTGGAAAATGGCGCGCTAGTTTAAAGGCTAGATTGCCCCAGCCGGAACCGCAGTCGATTAGCTGCCGTTTTGATGATGTTAAAGCATTACTTTGGCGTAGAAGACGCACCACCTGACGATGCGCCTTACGGGAGCTGGGCATTGGTGATATACCGGTGCGCAACGTGCCTATTAAAATGCTCATTAACGCGATTATGACCAGTAACACGGGGATTATCGACAGGTATTGCCCACTCAACTCCACGAATAATTGATCCATTCATAGCCTGCTTTTAATCAGGCCGCGAATAATAAAACGACTGGGTTGTAAGGCGTTAATCAGATCTCGTTCTAATGGCATCGGTTGACCGGCGATATATCCGGTGATCACTTCCGCACAAATAGGCGCGCTGGCTAAGCCTCGGGAGCCGTGTCCGGTATTCAGGTATAAGCCTGAATGATAAGTCGGTTCTGCGTCGGGGATTTTAGTGGCATCGTGACGTAATCGATCAAAGCGTTCTAGCATCTTATCGTAAACAGGGGCGGGGCCTGCCAAGGGAACATAATCTGGGCTGGCGCAACGAAAGCCTACTTTACCTGATAGTGTTTCGCTATCCACACCGCTACGGTTCAACTGTTCAGCAAACTCTGGCATGGCCTCTGCCATTAGCTCCAGATTGTGTTGTTGATCGCTGCGTCTTAATTCGGTCTCCTCATCTCTCAGGTTAAAGCTAGCACCTAAGCAGAGCGTGTTATCAAAGGATGGCGCAATATAACCCTCGTGACAGACTACGGCTTTTAGCGCCGGTGTCTGTGCTTTTGTTTGCAGATAGGTGGTCTGTCCGCGAATGGCTTTGGTGGGTAGCCAGTGGGTTTGTTCAAAGTGCTTTGCGCTAGCGGCACAGGCGATTACCACCTGATCCGCATCGAGGAGTACTGCACCGTTTTTATCCTGTAGTGACCACCCGTTATCGGTGGGCTGCAGTTTATCCACAAACTGGCCTGTTACCTGTTTGATATTGTCGTGTTGGCTTAGTTGTTGGCACAGTTGGTTTGGGCGCGCCCAACCGGCCTGAGGAAACCAAAGACCGCTTTGGTGCAAGGTTGTGCCGCTTAGCTTAGATGCCTGCTCTGCTGTAACCGCCTTTAGCAGTGTTTCAGGGAAATCGTTACGCTCGATAAAGCTCTTTTGGCGCTTCACCTCTTTTTCCGTATGAGCCAGTTGCAGAACACCGCAGGCCTGCCAGATCAGCTCTTTAAAATGGGTGTTGCTAAGCTGGTTTTGAAACTCTGTTATCTGGTTTTGAAGACTCATAAAATAATGGCGAGAGAACTCAAACCCGCTGAGATAAAAGCGACTGTGTGCCGAAGGTTCTGTGCCGAGTTTGATATAAAGCACGCCTTGACGATTCCCGGAGCCTTCCTGACCAACCTGATCATGTTGGTCAATCAGTGTGACGTTAAAGCCCTGTTTCGCTAACGCTTGAGCGGTGGTCGTGCCTGCAATACCGGCACCAATAACAGCAATATGTTGTTGGTTGCTGGTTGATGCCATCGGAGGTGAGTCGTGACAGAGTTCTTGGGGTTTAAACCACGGAGTTTTCTGCCAAGGCTGTGCCAGTGGCAGAGCTTCCACAGGAACAACATCCGGCGCAGGGTTGATCGTTTGTACCGCTTGGCCTTTTGCATCAAGAACCAGTTCACCACAGACCATATGGCGCTTGCGGCCAAAGCCTTTTACCTTTTTGACATCAAAGCCTGCGGCTTTCAGACCATTGCGCACAATTCCAGCCGCAGTAAAGGTCGCGATAGTCGTACCGTGACCACTTAGGCGGCGAATAGCCTGAAACAGTGTTGGTGTCCACATCTCAGGGTTTTTGGCCGGTGCAAAGCCATCCAAGAACCAAGCATCAACCTTTGCTTCAAGATTGGTAAAACAGTCACCGGCATCACCCTGCAGCAGGGTTAGCTGTACGCGCCCTTGATTAAAATGACGACGGTGAAACCCTGGGATTGGCAGTGGATAAGCGGCAATCAGTTGGTCCGCTAAAGGCTTTAGCTCTGGCCAGAGGGCAAGTGACTGCTCAAGGTCAGCAATATTTAGGGGAAACTTCTCCACAGAAACAAAATGGAGGCGGGCATCAGCAGGGGCGTTCTGTAAAAAAGCCTGCCAGACACAGAGAAAGTTAAGGCCGGTGCCAAAGCCTGTTTCTGCAATAACAAAGGGGCGTTGGTTGGCACCGAGCTCTTGCCAGCGCTGCGGCAGGCGATTGTGCTGTAGGAAAACATAGCGAGTTTCATCCAAGCCGCTGGCCTTGGAAAAGTAAACATCATCAAAGGCTTGCGAGATGGGGCGCTGCTCTTCATCCCAGTTCAGTTCAGCTTGATTCAAAGTTTGGTAGCGGTTGTTGTCCATTCTGTTTTCCAAGAAAGTTCGAGGGCGTATTTTTAATTCTGTGCTGTGATTCTAATGCATGGCTAAAGCGTGTTTATTCTTAGGTTTCGTAAGGGATTGATTAAAAAATAGTCAATTTGAGACTCTGCTATGCCGCATACGCCTTTGCGCTGCTTGTCCTGTATAGATCCACAAAGTTATCCACAGAAATTGTTAGAAAGTTAAAAATTGTTAGAAATTCATAAGGTTATAGCAAAGGCTAGGAGCGCAAAAACGGGCGCAAAATGCAAACCCGTTTTTGAATTTTCTGGTTTTTTAAGCAAAGCTGACCGGTGTGCAATTTTTATGTTAGGCGTTACGGTAGCACTTTACGGAATGGCTTAACGGTCACTTTTTCGTAAACACCTGCGGCGAAATAAGGATCAGCATTCGCCCAGGTTTGAGCGGCTTCTAAGGAATCAAATTCAGCCACCACAAGACTGCCGGTAAAGCCTGCTTCGCCGGGGTCATTGCTGTCGATGGCGGGATGGGGCCCTGCCAGAATAAGACGACCTTCTTCCTGAAGCTTCTGCAGGCGCGCAAGGTGCTCTGAGCGTACTTCTAACCGTTGAGCCAGAGTGCCTTCTTTATCTTGGCAAATAAAGGCATAAAGCATAATGTATTCCTCTCATGTATGGGTTAGGAAAATATATTGGTTAGGCTTTCTTGTTCAGTGTTCTAGTTTTTAGTTAGCTTTATCAATATTGACCTTGCTGTCAGTTTTGCTATCCACTTCGCTCTCTGGCTCCGTTTTAATATGTTTGGCCAGCCAAATACCTTGCGCGACAATAAAGACTAAGGTTAAACCTAGCATGCCGAACAGTTTAAAGTTGACCCATGCTTCTTCACTATAAAAGCTGAAAACAGCAATATTAAGTCCGCCCATAGCAATAAAGAAGATAATCCAATAGGCGTTTAGTGCCTTCCACTGAGGGCTAGGAAGGTCTATCTGGCTTTCCATCATGCGCTGAATCAAAGGCTTGTTGCCGATGACATAGCTGCCTAAAAAGGCGGCAGCAAAAAGCCAGTTCACAACCGTCGGCTTCCACTGGATAAAGGTTTTATCCTGTAAAATAACCGTGGCACCACCCATTACGATAATCAGCACGAGTGTGACAATGTGCATCTTTTCGATCTTGCGGGTTTTGAACCAAACGATGGCTATTTGAATAATGGTAGCGGGGATTAACACCGCCGTGGCGAGGATCATATCCTTGGTGTAGTGGTATACGCCGAAGAAGATCGCAATTGGGAAAAAATCTAAGAGTAATTTCATGGTGTTATAGACGTTAGTCTTTCATACTCGGTTAATAAGGGTTGATGTTTTGGCAATCTTCGCACGTTGGACTGTTATTTTACAGTGATGCCCCCAAATAACTGCCCCGTCCTGAGTGGGTAATATTTTTATGAGATAAGCTATTCACGGTAAGATGGCCGGAATAGGTTTGAGTGTTTTTTCTGAAAAAGGTTTTCCATGAACGCATATTGGTCTGGGTTTGATCTACACAGTCACTCGACATGCTCCGATGGGCGCTTAACCCCAGAGGCTTTAGTGCAGTTGGCCGCTAGTGAAGGTGTGCATACCTTATCGTTGACCGATCACGATACGGTACAGGGAATCCCCAGAGCACAGGTAGCCGCCAAAGAGGCTGGTATTGACCTAATTGCCGGTGTTGAAATATCCACCACCTGGAGTGGCTGTAATGTACATATTGTAGGGCTGAATCTGGATATTGAGCATCCGGTTTTAATGGCAGGACTTAAAGAGCAGCAATTGGCCAGACGGCAACGAGCAGAGATTATCGCAGAGAAGCTTAGCCATCTTGGGGTGGAAGACTTTTTGGCGAAAGTAGAAGCCAAAGCTAATGGTGCGGAATTAGGCCGACCTCACTTTGCTCAGGTTTTGGTGGATGAAGGTGTCGTTGCAACCATGCCAGAGGCCTTTAAGAAATACTTAGGTGCGGGTAAAAAAGGTGATGTAAAAAGTTTATGGCCCACCATTGAAACCGCGGTTAACTGGATTAACGCTGCTGGTGGTATTGCCGTTGTGGCCCATCCTTTGCATTATAAAATGACCAATATGAAACGCCGTGCGCTGCTTAAAAGTTTTAAAGATGCTGGAGGGCAGGCGATGGAGGTTGTATCGGGCGCACAGCAGTCCCGAGATCAAACTAATTATATGGCGCTGCTGGCTAAAGAGTATGGTTTAGCTGCCAGTGCTGGTAGTGATTTTCACTTTCCTAGTCAGTGGCAAAAGCCTGGTAAAGTGAATCACCTGCCAGAAACGGTTCAGCCGGTATGGCTGCTTTGGCAAGATGATAACGACGCTGCTAAAGAAAAAGAAACAAAAGAATCTATTACGAGGATGTAGCTATGAGTCAGTTTTTTCAGATTCATCCAGAGAACCCCCAAGACCGGCTTATTCGACAGGCCGTTGATATTCTCCGCAAGGGTGGTGTTATTGCCTACCCTACGGATTCCGGTTATGCATTGGGTTGCCATCTAGGTGACAAAAAAGCGGTAGAGCGTATTAAGCGTATTCGCCAGTTAGATCAGAAGCATAATTTTACCTTGGTGTGTGGTGATCTATCGGATATATCCACCTACGCCAAAGTTGATAATGCGGTGTACCGTTTGCTCAAAGCTCATACGCCAGGAGCGTATACTTTTATTCTTAATGCTACGACGGAAGTACCGCGTTTGCTGCTGCACCCTAAGCGCCGCTCTATTGGGGTTCGTATTCCTGAGCATGCAATCACGTTGGCATTGTTGGAAAGTTTTGGCGAGCCGATTATGAGTACGACGCTGATTTTACCTGGTGATGAGCATCCGCAAACGGACGCGATCGATATTCGTGATCAGCTAGAACATGCCCTTGATCTGATTATTGATGGCGGCGCTTGCTCGATGGAGGCAACGTCGGTGATTGATGTGCGTGAACTACCGCCGGAAATCGTCCGTGTGGGTAAAGGTGATGTGACTGTTTTTGAATAATGCTTTTGAGTCGTGTTTTTGAATAGCGCCTGATTAGCAAAAGGATTGAAAATATAAGCTTGTTAATGAGTTAGATACAGCTTGAGGCTTTACCGTAAAGTGCCCGTGCCATCTGATCTGTAAGCGCATCATTATTTATCCTATTGGGGGCTTTGGCTGGCTAGCCGAAGCCCTTTTGTGTGTTAGAATGAAAGCTTATTTTTAGTCATTTATTGTTTGTGTTCTTTTTATCACTGATCACCTATTTTTCACATCCTTGAGGAGACAGACGGCCGTGATGGTTGACTGGTTTTTGCAATACCCTGCTGATTTAAAATGTCTTACTCATTTAAAGCACACTGATTTAAAGTACTCTGCTGCTGGTGTCTTTACAGCCCTCTTTATCTTTATAGGGGCAGTGCTGCAGGCTTGCTTAAGCGGTCATCGTCTTTTCCAATATCAGTCTCAATATTATACTGGGGTGGTTGCGTGTCGGCAGTATTAGAATCGGAACAGCTCGATTTTTGGGCGCGTATCGGTAGTGAAACCGTTACCGAACTCCCGCAGGATCTTTATATTCCCCCTGAAGCTCTTCGTGTATTTCTGGAAGCCTTTGAAGGCCCGCTGGATCTTTTGTTGTATCTCATTCGTCGCCAGAACCTCGATATTCTTAGTGTAAATGTGGCTGAAATTACGCGTCAATATATGGAATATGTTGATCTAATGCGTGAACTAAACATTAGCTTAGCCGGTGAATATTTAGTCATGGCGGCTCTGTTAGCTGAGATTAAATCTCGCAGCTTGCTACCGCGTCAGCCTGTGGATGTTGACGGTGATGAAGAAGACCCTCGGGCGACTTTGTTGCGTCGGCTACAGGAATATGAGCAGCTAAAAGATGCATCAGAAAAGCTGGATGCTTTGCCACGGGTTGAGCGTGATGTAACGCCTATACAGCTTACGCCTCCTGAGTTTGAGGTTTATCGAGCACCGCCGAAGGTTGATCTACAGGAGATTCTGATTGCGATGGCTAAAGTTGTGCAGCGTGCAGAGCTGCAAACCCATCACCATATTGCATTAGAGCCGCTATCAACCCGAGAACGGATGAGTCAAATTCTAGAGGCGTTGACTGAAGATCGCTTTTACCCCTTCGAGCATTTATTCACCTTTGACGAAGGGCGGATGGGGATTGTTGTGACATTCTTAGCGATGATGGAACTGATAAAAGCAGGCTCTATAGAATTGGTTCAGAACGAACCTTTTAGCCCGATTCATGTGCGCTCATGTATTTTGAGTGAGCATGATGCTATAAGCGAACAGGGAGAAACAGATGAAACTTGAGCAGTTAAAACCTGTCCTTGAGGCTGTGTTGATGGTTTCTGATCAACCCTTGAACCTTGATCAACTTGGCGAGTTATTTGATGATTATGAGCGACCTAGTAAAGCCTTGTTGCGAGACGCGCTGCAACAGCTGATGGCAGACTATAAGGATCGTGGTATTGAATTGGTCGAAGTAGCGAGTGGCTGGCGCGTACAGGCTCGCAAAGAACATGCAAAACGTATTGCCAGACTTTGGGTTGAGCGTCCGCAAAAATATTCCCGAGCCTTGTTAGAAACACTGGCGTTGATCGCTTATCGACAGCCTGTTACCCGAGGTGATATCGAAGAGATTCGCGGTGTTGGTGTTAGCAGTTCTATCATGAAAACGCTGATTGAGCGTGAGTGGGTGCGGGTGGTGGGGTATCGGGATGTACCCGGTCGTCCGGCGATGTATGCCACGACACGGAATTTCTTGGATTACTTTAATCTAAAAACATTAAGTGAATTACCAACGCTGAATGAGCTTAGAGAACTTGGTGATCAGATGCAGGCTGAGCAGCAGCAAGCTATTGCTGATGACGAAGCTCGATTACTGGCTGCCCAAGAAGAAAAGCGCCGTCAGATGATGGACGATGCAAAAGCAGAGATGATCGCGGCAGGGTTAAGTGTAAGTGATGAAGGTGAAGGTGAGGGTGATCACCATGAAGGCTTTGATCTAGGCTCTTTGCCCGAAGTGCTTAGCTTCTCGGATTTGACCCAGCGACTTGATGAACGTTTGGCGAAGAAACAGATCGTGACAGAGCATGGTGCTGAACGTGAATATGATCAAACAAATGAATCTGAAGTAAGACGTGAAGCTGAAATAAGAAATGAACAAGACGATGGGCTAGAGATCGAAAAAGACATAGAGATTGAAGAAAATACAAAGATCGAAGAAAGCGGTGAACAAGGCTGCAAGTAATAAAAGCAATACGACAGAGACTAATGTTCGAATAACGAATATTGGCATACTGAAATAGATCATATACGTATTGGTACAGTGATCTGTACTGATACCCGAAAGAGAATGAAAGGTTAATTCTGTGAAAGATATCAACGAAGTAAAAACTGAAAAGTTACAAAAAGTTCTGGCTCGTACAGGAATGGGTTCTCGCCGTGAAATGGAACGTTTGATCGAAACCGGTGAAATCGCCATTAATGGCCAAAAAGCAAAACTGGGTGATCGTGTTTCTATCCATGATCGCGTTACGGTTCATGGTCGTCTTGTGAAGCTGATTGCAGAAGAAGAAGTACCTCGCCGTGTGATCATGTATAGCAAACCAGAAGGTGAGCTGTGTACCCGTCATGACCCTCAAGGCCGCCGTACTGTATTTGATCGTTTACCGAAGCTAAAAGGTGAGCGCTGGATCTCTATCGGTCGTTTGGATATCAATACCAGCGGACTGCTGTTGTTTACCACTGATGGCGAACTGGCGAACCGTTTGATGCACCCGTCCCAGCAGATTGAGCGGGAGTACGCAGTACGTGTCATGGGTGATGTGAAGCCTGATCATATTAAAGCGATGGTTGAAGGTGTCATGCTGGAAGATGGCTCCGCAAGCTTTACCGATGTACAGGAGTTTGGTGGCGAAGGCATTAATACTTGGTTCCATGTGGTGATTATGGAAGGCCGTAACCGTGAGGTTCGCCGACTATGGGAATCCCAGGGTCTAACCGTCAGCCGTTTGAAGCGTGTGCGCTATGGTAGTATCTTTCTCGACAAGCGCGCCCGTGCCGGTGAATGGATTGAGCTAACACAGCAAGAGATCGATCAGCTGTCCGAGATGGCGGGCCTTGAAAAGCGCCGTGTTCGGGACAGTATTGAGAGCCGTGAGCGTATCGATCGCCAGCGCAAAAAGACCCGTGCGATTCGTAGCGTGAACAAGAGTCAGCGTCCAAAATAAGTTTTTTAAAGAAAAAGGTAAAAAAGTTTTAAAAGGGGGTTGCGCGTCACGAAAATATGCGTATAATTCGCTCCCAAGTTGAACGGGTCGTTAGCTCAGTTGGTAGAGCAGTTGGCTTTTAACCAATTGGTCATAGGTTCGAATCCTATACGACCCACCAATTCAACTTTGTAACTTATTGATTTTAAAGGTTGATTTTTCTAAAGCTTCTGTTAAAATACTTTAAGTGCTCAGGGTCGTTAGCTCAGTTGGTAGAGCAGTTGGCTTTTAACCAATTGGTCATAGGTTCGAATCCTATACGACCCACCAAATTCGAAAAGAAAGCCCGCATTTATATGCGGGCTTTTTTTTGCCTTGAATTTAGTCAAATTAAAGATCTCATCCGATCTTGGCAATAAAGGCTTACACTGAGGGGCAAAGCTTCATCCGCGTTATCGGGATTTTATGCTAAAATCTTTAACCTTCTTTTTTGGTTCTCTCTTTCTGTGGCGATCTGTAGTAATTATTTTGATAGGCCATTTTGTAAAGAGAGATCAATAACATCTCCAATATGAATGAGTCGAATTCAGCCCATGACAATGCAAGCAGACCAGGCACTGGTTCGGGAACATCTGTCCACTCTGGGTACACCAGAAGAGCCAAACACTGAGAAGAAAGCAGAGCTTACTGCTCGTATCAAACAACTTCTTCAAGAGCAGAATGCGGTACTTGTTGCCCATTACTATACCAGCCATGATGTGCAGGCTTTGGCTGAAGAAACAGGTGGTTGCGTCGCTGACTCTTTAGAAATGGCACGTTTTGGTGCGAACCATGATGCCAAGACTCTGGTCGTCGCTGGTGTGAAATTTATGGGGGAAACCTCAAAAATTCTTAGCCCAGAAAAACGTGTGCTTATGCCAACGCTAGAGGCGACCTGTTCTTTAGACTTGGGTTGCCCTGTGGATGAGTTCAGCGCGTTTTGTGATCAGCACCCTGACCGTACTGTGGTTGTGTATGCCAACACGTCAGCGGCTGTTAAGGCGCGGGCCGATTGGGTTGTAACCTCTAGTATCGCACTTCAAGTGGTTGAGCATTTAAAAGATAGCGGTAAGAAGATTATCTGGGCACCAGATAAGCACCTTGGGGGTTATGTTCAGCAGAAAACTGGCGCGGATATGATCCTTTGGGATAGCGCGTGTATCGTACATGAAGAGTTTAAGGCGAAGGGTATTCTTGATCTGAAGAAGGTTTACCCCGATGCTGCTATTTTAGTACACCCTGAATCTCCAGCGGCGGTGGTTGACCTTGCTGATGTAGTCGGATCTACGTCTCAGTTGATTAATGCTGCAAAAGAGATGGATAACGAAACGTTTATTGTCGCAACGGATCGGGGCATCTTTTATAAAATGCAGCAGCTGTGTCCCAATAAAACTTTTCTAGAAGCACCCACTGCAGGTAATGGCGCAAGCTGCCGCAGTTGTGCCCATTGTCCTTGGATGGCGATGAATGAACTGGAGTCTATTGTTCATATTCTGGAAACGGGAGACCAAGAAGTATTTGTTGATGCGGCGCTGGGTGAACAGGCTATGCGTCCTTTAACTCGTATGCTGGAGTTTGGTCAGCAGATGAAAAAATAGCGGATTATAAGGTGCTATTTTTTGTCTTTTTTATTTATCCGTTATTGACCAAAATCAAGCTGTTTAAAGAGTGTTTGTAGCTCATTGATTCGGTGGTCTAATCGAGCAAATTCAACCGGATCATTGGCGGCATAGGCTCTGGCTAGTTTTAGTTCTGCTACACCGTGCGTAATATCACCGGTTAACTGGTGGTATTCCGCATTGGCTTTGTAAACGATTAACAGGTCTTGAGCTTGGCTGGCTGCTTTAGCCAGTTGCTGCCAAACCCAAGGGTCTTCGGGACGCTCTTTGCTTAAAGCCTGAAAGGCTGCAATTGCCTGAGGGGTCTTTTCCGCATCTAACTGGGTCTGGGCTAGAGAGGCCTTAACCGCAATGTTATCCGGCAATTCTGCTAATTGTGTTTTCAATAATGCTATAGCCTGCTCAAACTGTCCGTTAGCGGCCATCACCTTAGCATTTAGTAAACGAAAATAAAGATGATCTGGCTGAAGTGCTAACTGCTTCGCCAGCTCTTTAGCCTTTTCCGGTTGGCCTAGATCAATGGCCGATAATATATCCGCATACAGTTTTACCGGCTCTTTTAATCCCTCTGGCACACTATTGATTAGAGCGAGTAGTGTAATTGGGCGTTCTTTTTCTGTTGTTTGATAAAGCATTGCCCGTACGCGAATCAGTTGAAATCCTAAGCTGCTATAGAAATTATGATCATCGGTGTTCCGCTCCCGCTCTTTGGCAAAAGCGATTCGGCTTTCGGTAAGGGGGTGTGTTAATAAGAATTCTGGTGCATTACCGCCATTCGTTCGTGCTTCTTTTTGCAACAATTCAAACATTCTAGCCATACCGCTACTGTCGAAGCCTGCGCTGGTTAGAACACTAAAGCCAACGGCATCGGCTTCTTGTTCATGGGATCGACTAAACTGTAGCTGGCTCTGAATCGCCGCCGCTTGAGAACTTGCAATCGCAGCAATACCTGCTTGAGATTGGCCGTTGGCACTAAGTACAAAGCCTGTGAGCATGGCTGCTAATAATGGAAGGCTTTGGTTTTCTGCATTATCTTTACGACGAGCGTAGTGGCGTTGGCTAAGGTGGGCAAGCTCATGGGCGAGAACTGAGGCGACCATATCTTCATCCGATGACTTCACTAGCAGCGCGCTATGAACCCCCATTACTCCACCTGGTACGGCAAAAGCATTAATGGTTTTGGCGTTAATAGCGACAAGGCTGAGCCGTCTTTCATAAAGATCGGCCTCAACCGCTAACTGATGGACAAGGTTCTCTAGGTAGCTCTGTAAAATAGGATCATAAATAACAGGGCTGCTAGCACGATATTGGCGCAGCCATGTTCGACCTAGGCGATATTCTTGATTGGTTGTGACTCGATCAGGCCGATCACTACCGATATTCGGCAAGGCAGGTGCGTCCGCTAATGCTACCGGAGTACTGGCAAATGCTGCTAGCGAAAGGCTTATGACTAAGGCTTTCGCTTGGTGTTTAAATAGTTTGGCTTGATGTTGAAATAGTTTGCAACATAGGGCGATCACAGAAAACTTGATCAAAAGAAGCACCTTGCATCATGAGTATAAGAGTTTGTAAGCAGTCATCCGTTTATTTCAGGTCATCCAGTAACTTCAGACAACAGGATAATGCATCAGTTTCTATTTCAACAGCGCTTAACGCTCACTTCTATATTACAGCTGTTACACAGTATTTATAACAACGGGCTGCACTGGGATTTGAGATTGTGGCTTTTGGGGTTTATCTTGCACTTTAACTGGAGTTCCCCTTTAATCGGCTGTTGATTTCGCAAATCATGGATTTAACACGCCATGGATATTAATAGAAACAGTCACTTAATCCGAGGCATCAGATGTCCACCGCAATAGATCAAGAATTAGATACCCGAGGTTTACACTGTCCTATGCCATTACTCAAAGCGAAGCTGGCTTTAAATTCAATGCAAGCAGGGGAGTGCCTGCGTATTATTGCAACGGACGCGGGTTCTTGGGACGACTTTGAGGCTTTTGTTCGACAAAGTCCTCACGAACTGCTTAGTCGTAAGCAACAAGACGATGAATTTATTTACTGCATCAAAAAGGGGAATAGGTAGTACATATGGCGATGAAGGATGTAGCCCGTTACTGGGCTCAGCGTTATTTTTCGGATGAAGAAGCCGTTATTTTTTTCCTGATGCTAGTGGGTGGTTTTAGCATTGTGATCTTTATGGGGGCGATGTTGGCTCCTTTTCTGGCAAGTGTCGTATTGGCGTATTTACTCGCCGGTATTGTGCGAAAGTTAGAAGAGATACATATCCCTTTTAAGCTCGCTGTGGTCATTGTTTTTCTTCTGTTTGTCAGTTTGTTATCGGCATTAGTCTTAGTTGTTTTTCCTATCGCTTGGCGACAGTTAATGGCGCTGACGGATGAGCTGCCGGGCATGTTGTCCGCAGGGCAGCGCTTGTTACTGCTTCTGCCAGAGCAATACCCAAGCTTGATAAGCCCTGAACAGATGAAGGAATTAATTGGTGTTGCTGCGGTAGAGATTGGTCAGATTGGGCAAAAATTGGTGTCACTGTCACTGGCTTCTGTGCCAAACCTTTTTGCTTTGATGATCTATTTGGTATTAGTGCCTATTTTGGTATTTTTCCTACTGAAAGATCGAGATTTGTTAATTCAGTGGTTTGTAAGCCACTTACCAGAAAAACGTGTGTTTATGACCGGTATCTGGCGAGAAATGGATCAACAATTAGCCAACTATATTCGCGGGAAATTTATTGAGATCGTGATTGTGGGTGTTGCCACGTATTTAGGGTTGATCGCTTTTAACGTTGAATATTCTGCACTGTTAGGTCTGTTGGTAGGCTTGTCTGTATTGGTGCCTTATATCGGTGCTGCTGTTGTGACAGTTCCTGTCGTATTGATCGGTATGTTCCAGTTTGGTCTTAACGATACCTTCTTTTACATGCTGATGGTCTACGGCATTATTCAAGCTTTGGATGGTAATGTTTTGGTGCCTTTGCTTTTTTCAGAAGCGGTTAACTTGCACCCTGTGGCGATTATTGTTGCGGTGCTCGCTTTTGGCGGGGTTTGGGGGTTCTGGGGGATCTTCTTTGCTATTCCTTTGGCGACGTTATTAAAGGCGATTCTTTATGCTTGGCCTCGGGCGGTCGATGCGACGGATTCCCAAGCAGCAGCTGTTTAATAAACAGCGCTAAATCCTTCACTAGAACAGCTCAATATCTGTTTCTTGACTATTAGTTGATTGAACTTGGTTTCGGCCAAGTTCTTTTGCACGGTACAGTGCTTGATCTGCAATTCTGAAAATTTCATCGGCTTCTGCCGGCATAAGTCCATCGGCATGATAGCTGTAGCAGCCAATCGATATGGTCATTACGCCGTAGTTGTCATTGTTCACATGCTCAATCTGTAGCTCTAAAATGCTATCACAAAGCCGCTGGGCAAATGTTAGGGCTTCCTGCTCATTCTGTCTTGTAATCACTGTGAATTCTTCTCCACCAATACGAAAGGCATAGGCTTTGGATTCAGAGCTACTGCTAGCATGTATAGCGTTGAGGTTATGGCATGCATCTTCTAAGCAATTGGCGATCTGCTTCAGTGCTGTATCGCCCTTTTGGTGGCCGTAGGTATCGTTGTATTTCTTGAAATTGTCGATATCCAGAATGATCAAGCTAACATCTGGATTTTGGCTGTCTTGGAGTTGCTGGTCAAAAATCTCATTAAAATATCGGCGATTATACAGGCTGGTTAGAGGGTCTCTTAGGGATAACTCACGCACAATTCGATGGTCTGTTATATCTTGGTGTACCGCAATATAGCCGGTTTTTTTACCGGATTCATCGTAATCAGGAGTGATCGAGGCGTGTACCCAGTAGGCGGTACCATCCTTGCGACGGTTGCACATCTCTCCTGTCCAGCTCTGGTTTTTGTTGAGCTTTTCCCAAAGCTGTCGGTATGTCCCTTCTTCGGTATGAGGATGGCGAATAATAGAGTGGCTGTTGCCTACTAGCTCCGATGAGTTGTAGCCGGATATATCGCAAAAAGCTTGGCTAACATCCGTAATCGTACCATCTAAACCTGTACGTGATGTGATCACGTAGCGATTAATAATATTAAGGTAAGATTGAGCGAGATAATGCGTTGATTCACGAGCCTTAATCTCCGATGACAGTCGATGGTTCCAGTAGACAACCACGACAATTAAGACTGTCACAAACAGCATCCAGTGCAAATACGCTTGGTAAACAGGCATCGTCCCTTCAGGGGTTGCTTCAGCCCCCGTCCCTGAAAGAGCAAGCGTTTCTGCTAAGGCAATGGCTTCTTTAAAAGGCGTTGTAGCGCTTAAGAGATAGAGCAAAAACGCTGTAAAGCACTTAAATAGTATTGATTGAAATGATAGCCGTCTCGACACAAGAATCCTTTTCCTAAAGAGCGCCTTAAGATGCGTATTATCTCATAAAAATACTCGATAAATCTGTAACCACTTGTGTTTAAGGAGAAAGTTTGCCTTTTAATCATCGGTTGTTTTACAAACAAACACTTGCGCATTTGTGCTTGTGATAATATATTGCGTTCCGCACTTTTGAATTTCATGCTTAATTAAGGCGGTACGTACAATATGGATAAACTAACGATTGCACTGAATGAATTTATTCATGTGGGGGGCGCACTGGCTATCGTTATTGCGGTAGTGTCTATTTTAACGGGCTTTATGCGGGAATATATTCCCCAAGAGAAACTGCAAAAAAAGCTTACAAAACATGAAAAATGGGGGCCGCTATTCGGTGCTCTATTCGGAATGTTAACGCCTTTCTGTAGTGCATCCGTTGTGCCTGTCACGATGGGGATGGCAACAATGGGTGTTTCCTTAGGCACGGTTCTGAGCTTTTTGATTTCAGCACCGCTATGTAACTTTATTGTGCTGGCGATGGTTTATGCCACATTCGGGTTAAAAGTAACGGCAATTTACCTCGCGATTACCTTTATAGCAGCTATTGCTGGTGGCTGGCTTATTACCAAGACACCTTGGAGAAATGAGATAAAACGCGGGGATGAGTTGGAGGGCGGAAAGGTGCCACCTACCTGTTCCGCAGCGGCTCCGGTTTCAGGCTGTGGTGATGTTAAGCCCGTATCAGATTGTGGTGCTCAACCGGTATCGGCCTGTGAAGCTCAACCTACGGCTACGGTAGCGAATGATGCCGCAGCAGTGGATCTATGTGATGCTCACTCTACGGCTATATGCGGAACAGCTCCTGCCGGCGCTGAGTCAAGCAAAGCTCAGAATGCACTTCGTTTCGCAATGGCGTTGTTCAAAAAAATTATGCCTTATGTGCTGCTGGGCGCCTTGATCAGTGGGTTGTCTGCGGCCTATTTATCATCCGAACTGGTTGAAAAATACGTGGGCGGTGACAGTGTGCTGTCTATCGTTATTGCTGCGGTGATTGGTGTACCGCTTTACTTACGTATTGAGATGGCCATACCGCTACTGAATGTACTTATTGTTAAGGGAATGGGTATGGGGCCTGCTATGGCACTGATTATTGGTGGCACGGGGGCGAGTCTTCCTGAAATTGCCCTTGTTTCTGCGGTGCTTAAGCCAAAAGCGGTGATTGCATTTGTGGTGATTATATTAACAACGGCCATTACCGGCGGCCTTCTTTTTCAATATGTGATCTAAAAAATCATTAATCTAACGCTGCTTAGGGAGTCTTGTATGATAAAAACTAAAAAATTAGTCAATGGAGCAAAAGTACCCCTAAGCAGGTTAGTAAAATGGTGTGCTTATCATTATATCTATCAGGTCGTTGTAATACTTATTAAGGGTGGGGATCTATCAGAACAAACCAGAACCGGTCGGCATATTGCACTGCTCGGCATTTTTTGCCCTATCTTCTGGTTTTACTTTTTCTCTGGAGCAGAGACATCAACACTTATTTTTCATGGTACTCATTCGGGGATCGTTTTCTTAATTGGAGTCGTTATAATGGTGGTTAGTCTCAAGAAAAAAAGAAGAATTGATGAATAATGAACCATACATAGATGCTTTAAAAGCTCTTGCTGAACCTCATAGATTGCGTCTCTTTTGGTTGCTGATACATGTCGATCAACGTGTTACTGTCGCTGAAGCGATGGACGTCACTGGAGAAACGCAGTACAACGTGTCCCGCAATCTGAAAATGCTATATAAATCCGGTTTGCTGACTCAGCAAAAAAGCGGCAAGTGGGTTTACTACACGTTAGCGCAGCAAGATCAGCCTCACTGGGTCTCTTTAGTTGAATCTGTACGCACACTTCCTGAGGAAGATTTTGCCGAAGTATCCTCCCGCTGTGTCCTGCGTTTAGCTATGCGGGAAAATAATGAGTGTGTTGTTGGGCCAAACAGTGATGAGTGGCTTAGAAGGATTTCAGGGGCTGATTTAGATGGTGAGAAATAAGTAAGTGATTACCTTTTATTAGCTTTAACCTTATCTTTTTAGTTTGATCATGAAATAAACCGGCCATGGCGTCGGTTTTTTTGTGCCTAAAATTACATGGCGATTTTTTGAGAGCCATAAAAATGACAAAATGAATCCGTTTTGTTAGATGGTGCGTAACTCAATCTATGACTAGCTTTACTGATTGGTGGGTATCGTGGTGAGAGTCGGTTGTTTTTCAGAAGAAGTTAAAACGCTTGTTTTTCTATAACTCATTGATTTAATTGGTGCCCCAAGCAGGAGTCGAACCTGCGGCCTTCCCCTTAGGAGGGGGACGCTCTATCCATCTGAGCTATTGAGGCGATCATTACTAACAGGCGGGCATTATAATCAGTTCGCGCCAAAAAACCAAATAGAGGATATTTCATGCTTGATACTCGACCCTTACTAGAAACGACTGATTTTCCGAGAATTTTTCGGGGGCAGTTGAGTATTCTGCAAGTTAATTTGGGTTATCTGTGTAATTTGAGCTGTGTACATTGCCATGTGAATGCGGGGCCGAAGCGTAAAGAATTGATGACTCGGGAAACAATTGATCAGGTGTTGGCTTTTATTGATAAGCAGGGGATTAAGGTGCTGGATTTGACCGGTGGTGCACCGGAGATGAACCCTGATTTTCGATATCTGGTTGTAGAGGCTCGTAAGCGTGGGGTTGAGGTGATTGATCGTTGTAACTTGACGATTCTTAATGAGCCGGGTTATGAGGATCTTGCTCAATTTCTAACGGATCAGCGTGTGATTATTACGGCATCTCTACCTTGTTATTCTGAGCAGAATGTTGAAAAGCAGCGTGGTAAGGGTGTTTTTGCAGAGAGTATTGCGGCCCTACAAAAATTGAATGCTCTAGGGTATGGCATGGAAGGTAGCGGCTTACAGCTTAATTTGGTTTATAACCCAGGCGGCCCTTTTCTTCCGCCGGATCAAGAAACGCTACGGGCAGATTATCAGCGTGAGTTGAAGCAGGCCTATGATGTGGAATTTAACGACCTGTTGACCATTACCAATATGCCGATTAGCCGCTTTGGTAGTATGTTGCTGTCAAAGGGGCAGTTTGAAGGTTATATGCGGTTGTTAAAAGACAGTTTCTCTAAGGAAAACTTAGCAGGCTTGATGTGTAAAAGCTTGATCAGTGTTGATTGGCAGGGAGAGGTGTACGATTGTGATTTTAATCAGATGCTGAAGATGCCGTTGATCACCTCTGACCGTCCAATAACGTATCTGTCGGATCTGCTGGATGAAAGCTTGGAAGGTGGTGAAATTGTTATCGGTGAACATTGTTACGGCTGTACGGCAGGGCGAGGTAGCAGCTGCGCAGGAGCATTAGCTTGATCAGTGTGATTGTGCCGGTATTGAATGAATCGGAGCAGATTGAGTCTGTGCTACAGCAGTTGCAGGTATTTCGACAGGCTGGTCATGAAGTGATTCTTATTGATGGCGGTAGCACGGATCATACGGTTGCGCTGGCGCAGCCCTATGTTGATGTGTTGATTGAATCTGAACGAGGGCGTGCCAGCCAGATGAATGCGGGAGCAGAGATCGCCCTTGGTGATTTGTTGCTGTTTCAGCATGTGGATACACGGTTGCCCCCTGATGCTCTGGAGCAACTGGACGGGCTACAGGGCAAAAGCCTGTGGGGGCGGTTTGATGTACGGCTTTCCTCAGGACACTGGATGTTTCCCGTGATTGCTCAGATGATGAATTGGCGTTCCCGTTTAACAGGCATTGCGACGGGGGATCAAAGTATATTTGTCAGCCGAGATCTTTTTAAGAAAATTGGTGGCATTCCACCGCAACCTTTAATGGAAGATATTGCGTTGAGCACCTGTTTAAAGAAGATTGTTGCTCCGGTTTGTTTGAAGGCGGCGGTTACAACCTCTTCTCGACGATGGCAGAAGAAAGGGGTTTGGCGCACGATTTTTTTAATGTGGGCCATGCGTCTCGCTTATGCTTTTGGAGTATCGGCACATTATTTAGCGGATATTTATTACCCGAGTAACCGTTCCCGCTAAATATTTTTAATGTAACCGTTTTTAATATCGCAAGAGATTTTTCCGATGAGCAAAGTCAAAAGGCTGATTATACAGTTTGCGAAAGAGCCTGTAGCCGGTAAGGTGAAAACGCGTTTATTAAGTGAATTTTCACTGTCTGAAACCGTCGACCTACATTGCGAGTTGGTTTTGGCAACGGCAGATACTTTGCTAAAGGCGGATGCTGATAGTGTGTATCTGTCGGTGGGGGGGGATTTAACGCATCCTTTTTTTGCACCGTTTAAAGCTCAAGGTTTTACGCTGGTTCCGCAAGTTGAGGGTGATCTAGGTGTTAGAATGTGGGCAGCGATCAATAAAGCTTTGGGGGATTTTGATCAAGTCTTGCTGGTCGGTAGTGATTGCCCTGTATTGACAGTTAAAGTGCTGGATCAGGCTTTTAAGGTATTAAGTGATGGCTATCCACTGGTGTTAAACCCTGCGGAAGATGGCGGCTATGTGTTGATTGGTGCTTGTCGGCCTTTGCCTATCGAGGTATTTAGCGGTGTTCATTGGGGAACGGCAACAGTATTGGAGCAAACGCTAGAAAACTGTATTCATGCCGATGTGAGGGTATCTCTGCTGCCGGAGCTTTGGGATGTTGACCATCCCGAGGATGTAAGGCGCTGGCTTGCAATAAAATGAAGAGGCTTTAGTCAAGGCCTCTGCGGCGAGCTTCCCGTTGTATATACGCAACAAAGCGATCAATTTGCCGTTGATTGTATCCGTCTGGGCTTAAAAATCGAAAGCCACATTGAGTCATATGCCTGTCTTCAAGGTATGTTGCCCGACGGGCCTCTGCTGCACAAAGTACAGACGTATCAAATTCTGATTCTGGTAGATCAAAGCTAACTTCATCAAATACTTCAAAATCAGTAAATGCAGGATCTATGATGTAAGGGAACTCAACCTTACATCCAGTGGATGATATGTCGATAATACGACCCACTAAAGGCTTTTGGCGTTCGTAAGATATTAGCTTTACTTCAACCTGATCAGCAATTGCAATATGTGCCCGATAGGCATCACGGCGCTGCTTATAAATAAGCTGTTTTGGCAGTGGGATTTTGTAAATAGCCGCCCCGCCATTACTACCTGTGCCCGTAATGGTATTGTTACCAAAAAAGACTTGGATGCCTTTATCATTAGCTTGAATTGAAAAAATACCACCGCTTATAGCGTGCTGGTGGCCGCTAGGTGGTGCAATCTCATCAAGGATAAAGTAGCCCTCGTCTAGATCAACTTTCAAGACAATACTGGTGAAAACTTGATCGCTGTGATTACGGAACGTAATTGACAAGGGTGCACGACTCTTTTGCAGTGCACGGAGCACTGCAAATATGCTGGCTTGACGCGTTACCACATGCTTGCGGTCATCGTCTTTTTTTACTTTTTCTGATGTTTTCGGCTCGTCGGCCACACCTGAAGGAACAATGCCAGTCATAGGTTAAATCCCTGTGATTGTTATGTGTTAACTCAGGCTTCGCCGAGATTACGAGAAGACTTTGCAATGGAGCGGCCCTTAGCATTATAGGTGCGAGCCGTTCTTGCTTCAGTGCTGTACTGAAGGATGCTAAGCATTGCATCAACCTGTTGCAAACCTCTGTTGACAATCATGCCATTGGTTTGGTTTAGGTGCTGAATGCTGTTGTGTAATGAAATAAGCTGTTGCCAACCTTGAGCCAGAGAGGTTGCAATTTTTTCAGGAAAACTATTGATCAGCACATCCATACCTGAATCATCAAGTTCTAGATCCTGATCGGCTAATAACTGTCGGCGCTCTTCAATATCAGCTGCGATCAGCTTCAGTAGTTTTTCTTTTTCGAGCGTCAAAACCTGAATCTGCTCAATCTTACGATTTTGCAGAGCTTCTTTTTCATTTTCGATGCAACGCTTAACCGCTTTCATATTTTGAATGCTGTTAAGCAGATGCTGTTTCACAGTGTGCGAAAGCTCTAGAGTCACGGGCTAACCTTACAGTTCGTTTTCAAACTGAATAATGCTTTTTGCCAGCGCCTGATAGTCAACTTTATAACTGCCATCTTCAATAGAAGATCTGATAGCAGAAACCTTGCTTTCATCAATTTCAGGAGCAGATTGTACGCGACTGTTCAGGCGAGTTGCCTCACCGCTGAGTTGTACACTATCTGCTTTAGCATTTCCCTGTGAATTTGGCGCTTGGGCTTCACTTTTTGAAGCTTCTTCTTTACCAGATACAGGGCCGCCTGTGCGGATGCGTCCGGCTAAATTGCCTGACAGAGAGCTAAGATCAATAGCCATGTGGACTGACCTCTTTTAAGAGTAACGATAACTTGTAGTTATTTATCGGCATCTTATATGAAAGCTTTAATAAAAATTAACTATTTTACAGGCAAGAATAACAAATAAGATTTTGCTTATTTGATGCAAATCTACTCTTTTAGTTGAATAGGGTTTGTTTGTATCTAATTGCTTTGATTTTGTCGGTATCTTCTTGAATTTCTGAAAATTGACTTAAATCTATTACATTGGCACCAGTACATTACCTGGCCCTGTAATGATGGCTCTAATTATACGACGAGATTGGGTGTTGCGCACCTGTATCTGCTCCCCAATAGCTCCGCCGTGCAGGGCTAGGCCTTTTATGCGTACACTTAAGCCTCCTATTTGAGCCTTAATAATGACCTCATCGCCTTTGCGTACGGCGTTTGAAGCCTGCACCATATTGCTAAAAATGACGCTATTGGCCTGTATCGATTTTGTGGTTTCTGTACCTATTACCTGGTTTATATCTCGGTAGTAACTGTAGTTTAGAGAAGAGCTTTCGACTTCTCGTAGCGCTAAAAGTTCTCGGCTAATAACAGAGCCTCGGGGAAGGGTGACACGGCTGACAACAACGGGCTCAAAGATTTGAATATCGACGGGGATAAATATCCCCCAACTTGGATTATGGCAGTTGATGCGAATGTTCACTCTGCCCGATAGGTTTTTGTTGCCAAGTTGTTCAAGACTTAGAGGCTCAGAGCATTTCTGTAGCCTTAAACGGGGATCAATACGGCCTATCTCAATGCTTAATCGAGCTGCATTTAGATCTTGTAGTTTAGGCTCTAAAAAGGCGTTAATAGCAGCATTTAAGCTTTCCTCTGTTTCAACGTCATCAGCGAAAGAAAATGAAGCCGCTAGCATGGCACTCAATGCTAGTATGGATAGCAGAGTGTAAAGAAAAGGGCTTTTTTTGCTGGAGATTGAGCAGGGTATTCCCAATGTAACTGCCTCGTAATCGTAATGTTAGAAATTGTCAGGCTGGATATTATGGGGTAATCCCCAGTTCAACCCGCAGATATAAAAGGGTAGTCTACACATTCTGAATTGAATTCCTATCAGTGGATAACTTTATGAGTGAGCAAGCAGGGCGCCTCGCAGAGCGTGCGCAACTTGTTGGTGGTAATCGAATGGAGCTGTTGCTTTTCCATTTGAGAGGTCGCCAGAGTTACGGAATTAATGTTTTCAAAGTTAAAGAGATCCTTCCATGTCCTCATTTAACGAATTTACCTCACCACGGTGCGATTGTCCGAGGCGTGGCTAGTATTCGTGGTGAAACGATCTCTGTTATTGATTTAGGTATGGCTATAGGTTTGCCTCCCGTCAAAGATTTGACGGAAAGCGTTGTGATCGTGACAGAATATAATCGCGTGACTCAGGGCTTTTTGGTCGCCAAGGTGGATAAAATAGTCAACCTCAATTGGAAAGAGGTTCATCCGCCGCCAAAGGCTACGGGGAAAGATAATTATTTAACAGCAGTGACAGAACTCAACGGTACTATGATTGAGATCATTGATGTTGAGAAAGTTATCTCTAAAGTACATCCTGTAAATGAGAGAATTAGTAAAGGGGTTGTTGATGAGACCCTAAAACTGATTTCTTCCAAGTATCATGTTCTTGTGGTTGATGACTCTGGCGTTGCCCGTAACCAAGTGTTGCGTTGCTTGGATGAAGTTGGTGTACAGACGACAGGTTTGACTAACGGGCTGGAGGCGTTGCAATACTTACAGCGTATTGTGGATTCGGGCAAAGAGATTGAAGATGAAGTCTTAATGATAATTTCTGATATCGAGATGCCTGAAATGGATGGCTATACTCTAACGACAGAAATAAGGTCTAATCCCAGTTTAAGCCGCATGCAGATTTTGTTACACACCTCTTTGAGTGGGATTTTCAACGAGGCTATGGTTAAAAAAGTGGGAGCGAATGACTTTTTAGCGAAATATGATGCCGATGAGTTGGCAAGGAAAGTGGTTAGCCGGATCAACTCTTTGCAGCAACTTGCGACAGTAGATGACTGATAAAGTCGCTTGTGTTTTGCTAATATGTGGTAAGCTGTTAAAAAACGTAATGCTGTTTGAGTGAGTTCAAAGAATGTCAACAGTTAGAACCATTGATACCAAAGACTACGATACCTTTCGCAAGTTTCTGCAGGATGCTTGCGGCATTCTGCTTGGTGATAATAAACAATATCTTGTCACCAGTCGTCTGAATAAAATCATGGCTCAGCATAGTATGACGACTTTGGGTGAGCTAATTAAGGCCATTACTTCACAGCCCCGTTCTGGTTTAAAAGAGGCGGTTGTTGATGCGATGACAACGAATGAAACGCTTTGGTTTCGTGATATTCATCCGTTTAATATTTTGCAGAACCAGTTGCTGCCTGAGCTTAGTAAAAGCTTGGGTGGTCAACAGCTTAAAATATGGTCAGCAGCCTGCTCTACAGGCCAAGAACCCTATTCAATCAGCATGATCATTGATGAGTTCAAAAAGAAAAGCCCCGGTGCTTTTCGTGCTGGTGAGCGTATTGTCGCCACGGATATTTCTGCGACTGTATTGAATAATGCTCGCAGTGGTGAGTATGAGATGTTGGCCTTAGGCCGAGGTTTATCTCAAGATAGATTGACGAAGTTCTTTCTGCAGACAGGCGATGGGCGATGGGCTGTTAAAGCGCCGATTAAGCAGCGAGTTGATTTTAGACCAATGAATCTATTGCACAGTTATTCGATGCTTGGCAAGTTTGATATTGTTTTCTGTCGGAATGTCTTGATCTATTTCTCAGCAGATTTAAAGAAAGATATTTTGACTCGTATCCATGGTGTGCTTAAGCCTGGTGGATATTTATTTTTAGGCGCTTCAGAAGCTTTAAGCAATATGCCAGACCTGTATGAAATGGTTCAGTGTCGTCCTGGTATTATTTACCGCGCTAAGTAGCTTTTATTAAGGTACTTTTATAAGATATAAGATGCTTTTGACTGACAGTATTCTTACTGGCAGAGTTTTGATCGAGAAAGTCCCGCTGACAACCATGTTGTTAGCGGGATTTTTTATTTTTAGCACATTTGTCTGCTAGGGCATTTGTTAGCTAGAGTGCTTGTACGGCTTCTAGTACCTCTGCAACATGGCCTTTCACTTTCACTTTTTTCCACTCTTGTACCAGTACACCCTCAGTGTTAATCAAGAAGGTGCTACGTTCAATCCCCATATATTCTCGGCCATAGTTTTTCTTAAGTTTGATCACATCAAAGTGCTTACATAGAGATTCTTCTGGATCACTGATCAGCTCAAATGGGAATTCATGTTTGGCTTTAAAATTGGTATGTACACGTAAGCTATCTCGAGATACGCCAAATATTACCGTATTTGCAGCTTCAAAAGAGGAATAGTGGTCACGGAAATCTTGACCTTCCGTTGTGCAGCCAGGAGTGTTGTCCTTTGGATAAAAATAGATAACGATATTTTTTCCAGCCAGCTCTGACAGCGTAACGGTTATATCATTGGTGGCTTCAGCGGTAAAATTTGGCACAGGTTTGTTGAGTTCAATAGACATAAAAGATTCCTAGCATCCTGGTGGTGCAGTCATGGTAGAGAATAATAAACGAACATCAGGTTATGTCTGAGTGACAGAATACGCAACCTATATATCGGCATATTCCTATGGGCTATTCGCTATTGTTTAAGCAGGCATTATGCTGTTTATACAGCGGAGGTTGTACTCCCGTTTTTTTGGTTTAGGTGAATAGTTGCCATTTACTAGAATACTGTATAAATTAACAGCTTTATATTTTTGTGAGTTAAGCCAACTCAGGTAAGGTGTTATGTTTATCGAAAAATCAAAATACGAGGCGTTATTTTTGCTTCGAGCACCCAATAGCAAAACACATAATGAGCTTTGGCAGGATGCTATTTATCTAACCGATGATTATCGGTTGCATACATTACAAGAGATTCCATTGCTTGGCTGGGTAACGGCAGGTATGCCGATGGATATGTGTGAAAGCCATGAGCAGGTTCAAGTGCCTTCGCAGCTGGTTAAGAAAAATACTTATGCATTAAAGGTTCGCGGTGACTCCATGGTTGATGCGAATATTCATGATGGAGATATCATTATTATTGAGCAACACCAGACCGTTGATAATGGTGAAACCTGCGTGGTTATGATTAATAATCAGCATGTTACTTTAAAGAGGCTTTATATTGATCGCTTTGGGGTTAGGCTTGATCCTGCAAATAGCACCATGTCTTCTATTACGCTGAAAAATGAAGATGTACAGGTTTTGGGAATCGTTAGGGGTCTTAAGCGCACTCATTCGTTACAATAGGGCAATAATTTTTATTTTTACATGCGATGGAGCCGGTCTGCTAACGAATGATTATTTACCATAAGCCCGCAAAAGAAGTACGTACTGAATTTGAAGTTAAGCGCAGTCGTTTTATTTCTATTGCAGCCTCTGTCGAGGATACAAGCGCGTGCCATGCTTTTATTCAGTCTATTAGGGATGAGTTTCCAGATGCACGCCACCACTGTTCAGCCTTTATTGCTGGTGCGCCCAATAACAGCCAATGTTATGGCATGAGTGATGATGGCGAGCCCTCAGGCACAGCCGGTAAGCCAATGTTTAACGTTTTGACCCACAGTGGTTTAGGGGAGGTTGTTGTCGTTGTTGTGCGTTACTTTGGTGGAATTAAGCTAGGAACTGGTGGTTTAGTTAAGGCTTATTCTCAGGCAACTCAGCAGGTGCTTGATGCGTTAGAAACCGTTGAAGTTCGCCCTCACTACGCCGTGCAAATTAATGCTGATTATGCTTTTGAATCGGATATTCGGCATTGGTTGACCCAGCTTTTAGCTAGCAATATTCATTTTGAATATGGCCAAAGTATAGAGATTACAGCCGATGTGGAAGCCCCTGATCTACTCGCTGAAAAACTACAGCAAATAGGCCAAGGGCGGGTTTTATTCAAAACATTAGATTAGATTATTTCTGATAAGGGGCTTTCAGGTGATCGTTTTAAGTGAGTTTGACTAGGTAAACATGGACGGTTGTGCTGCGACACCTGCAAGAGAGCTGAGAAACTCTTTTAATACATTCTTCTTCAGTGTGCCCATATTCTCAAAATTTAGGCCTAGTAAGAACTGAGTCTGTGATTGACGATGGCAAAACGCCACTTTTCCATTGACCTCAAATAGCTCATTTGAGCCGAGATCAATTTTCATGGGAATACTAAGGTGTTCGTTAGGGGTAAATTGGGCTCCCAGAGGGATAACCCGCAAAATATCTTCTTTAGGGCACTGTAAGCGAATACCTTTGTAGCAAATATCCGCTGAACGCAGTTCTAACTCACCATCTGGAAGTTGTAGCTTGCTTTTGATGTCAACTTGGTATCTTGGAGAGTGACGGCGTTGTATTAATGACTGCATTTTATCCTACCTTGGTTAATCCTATTCTTAGTATGAGTAATAAGGATGTTGCAGTCTACAAAGCTCTGGTAACAGAATTTTATGCCTGCTTGGTATGTTGCCGTGGACAGGGCGGGAAGTGCTGGTTTTGGTGAGGTTTTGGCAGTTAATTTAATTAAAACAAATAGTTAAATTATAGGATATAGCTGGGATAAAAAGATTGTTGAATTAAAACAGGCTGCTGAAGAAGCCGGGTATTTTCGGCTTCTAGCATAAAAATCAGGTCGTAAAAACACGTATAAAAAAAACATTTTAGAGTCTTGCTTTAGCGGTTTTTTCTGCCTGATATTTACCTTATCTTGTTTAATCTCGGTTCAATGTACTTTGGTCAATGGCACTTTTTATACGCTCAAACTCAACAATATTGTCTGGCAGGAAGTAAAGCGTGTAAAAAACCTTCTCAAATAATACTCGCTTAACTTCTTCGCCTTTAATTTTCTCTTTTGAACTGCTGAAATTACTGCTCATGGTAAAATGCAGTACTCGGGTACTAGGTGGAATCGGTAGAGTACCGCCACCGATTAGCTGTTTGTCTTTTGGATCTTTTAGGGTGTAAGAGGAGATTTCAGTGACAAGTCGTAGATTAATATAGAAATGGCTTGAAACAGGAGCAATGACTTTCTTTCCACTCTCATTGCTTTGCATATAAATACCGCAGTTTTTACGAACCTTAAGAAACATATTCACCTTCCTGTTGGGGCGGCTTCGGTTGAGCATGCCCGTTTACACTTGAGAACGAGATAACGCCACTTATCGTAATCTGGCTTTTTAAAGCTAAAGGTCTAGCTTTTAAACCTAAATTGCTGGCTTTAAAGTTAAATGATAGTTGTCAGCTAAAGAGATTAAGACAGGTGTATGATGCTTTTGTGACGACCACTTTGGCAAGCATAGACTGTTATCTTAATGAGATAGGTCTATATTGCTGGAAAAGAGAGACTTTGGTCGCCGATAGCATGAATATTTACAGAACAAAACGCCTGAGTCATTGTGCCGGTACGCAAACTGATTACAATATATCCAGCAAGCGAAACATGTTAATCACAGGGTCGGAAGAGAGAGTCATAATTTGCGAGTTATAAGAAAGTACGCCAACCGCCGTTTGTACGACACATCGGAAAGTCGTTATGTCACTCTTGAAGATATCAAGCTGCTGGTTATCAACAAGGAAGCATTCCGCGTAGAGGACTCAAAAAGTGGCGAAGATCTTACTCGTAATATTTTATTGCAAATTATTACTGATCAAGAGAACGGTCAGAGTTCCAGTGGCAACCCTATGTTCAGTAACCAGGTTTTGCAGCAGCTTATTCGCTTTTATGGCGATAGCATGCAAGGAACAATGAGTAGCTATCTTGAAGACAGCATTAATACGTTTCTTGAGCAGCAAAAAGCACTGCGCGAGCAGATGCAAACTGCAATGACAGCAACACCAATGGAGCTTATGCGTCGTGTGGCTGAGCAGAATATGAAAATTTGGCAGCGTTTTCAGTCAGGAAAAACCCAAAAAGATGAAGAATGAGAAGATCGGTTGATCGAATAAAGCCAGCTTAGAGCTGGTTTTTTTTCGCCTGAAATAAATAAAATCAATACGTTATAGGCAAGAAAAAAACAAAATGCTGCAAGTGCGAAAAATAGGTTTGACAGATTATTGTGCACTGCACTATATTTGTTGATAGCAGATTTGTGCGCTGCAAAATAAATTCCAAAATCAACATGCTGCCTATTCGTTAGCGATCAATATGTTGGTTGTGTATTTTTGAAAAAATAGTCTAAGACATAGTTTGGCTTGGATAGGGTCTGACTTGGAGAGTGATATGAGTTTATTTGACCAATGGTCTACTGACCTACAAAAAACCTTCAAAAGTTTGTCGGAATCTGCCAACTGTAAGCCTGTAGAGGTGATGGGGGATCTGGTTTCAGCGGAAGCAAAAATTGCTGAGAAAATGATTCACCAACAAAATCGTTATTTAACCGATAGCGTGAGCCAATTTAATAAGCATGTGATGGATTTAATGGCTAATCAAAACCCTATGGCTGCTGTCGGTGCTCATTATAATTTCTTTTGCGAGCAACAGGTTAAAGCAAATAGCCAATACTTATTATCACTGGATTTAATGGGTGAAGCTAAGAATTTACTGACTGAAAAAATGAAGACTGTTTTAGCTCGATGAGCGCGTATTTTGCTCGCTGAATGTGTTGTTCTGTATTAGGTGATTTTTTCACCGAAATGTTCACTAAGTGAGTATTTTGTCAGCTTTGCTGACACTTTCTTTTTGTCTACTCTTCCCTCCCTCTGCTAGGCAAAAAGTGGCCCCTTAAATGGGGCTTTTTTTTATCTATATTTTAGAATTGCTAACCTTCTGTTGTTCGTTCTTTTATCCATTAATTGATTGAAAATAGGACTTGCGGGAACTAAAAAGAGATCAACGCTTTTGCTAAAAGGGAAGTTGCTCCCACTTTGATGCTTTTTTTGCGATAATGGCTGCCAAATTTTTCGGCAGGCCGAGCATCGTTCGGCCTAGCACATCAACGTTTACAGTGAGATGAGGCAAAGATGAAGGTTTTAATCATCGGTAGTGGTGGTCGTGAGCACGCATTGGCCTGGAAAGCAGCGCAGTCTGAATCCGTAACCCAAGTATTTGTTGCCCCTGGTAATGCCGGCACAGCTATTGAGCCTAAGTTAGAAAATGTCGCGCTGGATGTGCTGGATTTTGATGGGCTGGTTAATTTTGTAAAAACGAGTGATATCGGTCTAACCATCGTTGGCCCAGAAGCACCTTTGGTTGAAGGTATTGTCGATCGTTTTCGCGATGAAGGTTTACGTATTTTTGGCCCATCAAAGGATGCTGCACAGCTTGAAGGTTCTAAAGCGTTCACTAAAGATTTTCTAGCGCGCCAGAATATTCCAACAGCTGAGTATCAAAACTTTACTGAAATTGAGCCCGCATTGGCTTACTTGAAAGAAAAAGGTGCTCCTATTGTTGTTAAGGCTGATGGCCTAGCAGCAGGCAAAGGCGTCATCGTTGCGATGACTCTTGAAGAAGCTGAAAGTGCCGTTAAAGATATGCTTGCCGGTAACGCTTTTGGTGATGCGGGCAGTCGCGTGGTGATTGAAGAGTTTCTTGATGGCGAAGAAGCTAGCTTTATCGTAATGGTTGATGGCAAAAATGTACTGCCTATGGCGACGAGCCAAGATCATAAGCGTGTGGGCAACAAAGATACCGGTCCTAATACTGGTGGTATGGGGGCTTATTCTCCTGCACCGGTTGTTACTCAAGAGATTCATGATCGTGTGATGGCAGAAGTCATTATGCCAACGGTTGAGGGCATGGCCGCAGAAGGCAATGATTACACCGGTTTTCTGTATGCTGGCCTGATGATTATGGCGGATGGTACACCTAAAGTGATCGAGTATAACTGCCGCTTTGGTGATCCTGAAACACAGCCGATCATGTTGCGTTTGAAGTCGGATTTAGTAGCACTGTGTGAAGCCGCTATTGATGAAAAGCTTGATGTGGCAATGGTTGATTGGGATGAGCGTCGCGCCCTAGGTGTTGTTCTGGCGGCGGGGGGCTATCCAGCTGACTACAACAAAGGTGACCTGATCCAAGGTCTGCCTGAGACAGAACAAGAAGGTATGAAAGTATTCCATGCTGGTACGCAGTTGATTGATGGTCAAGTGGCAACCAGTGGTGGCCGAGTGCTATGTGCTACCGCTTTGGGCAACACCGTTAGTGAAGCTCAAGCTAATGCCTATAAGCTAGCGGAAGGTATCCGTTGGAACGGTTCTTTCTACCGTACTGATATTGGTTACCGTGCAATTGCCCGTGAACAGGCTGAATAATAAGCCGTTAGCCCTATAGATTGATTTTAAAGCCGGAGTTATGCTCCGGCTTTTTCGTCCTTTATGGTCAATGCCTCTAATGCCGTCAGACACTGTCTGAACAGCAGTAGGCAAGATTTCGACCTAGTAATATCGGCTTTATTTTGACTAAACAATAACAAACAAGGAGTTATCAAATGGCCCGTATTCGTATTGATTACCCAGAGGCAAAAACGCTATATCAACAGGATATAGTGTTGAGAATTACCGACCTTAATTACGGTAATCATCTGGCCCACGATACTTTAATCTCTTTAATCCATGAAGCACGGGCCAAGATGTTTATCGCCTGTGGCCATAAAGAGATCGATATTGAAGGTGTTGGCATTGTTGTCGCAGACCTTGCTATCAGTTACCGAGCTGAAGTTTTTTACCCTGATACTTTAACCATTGAAATTGCAGCGGATGAGCTATCACGCAAAGGTGGGGATCTTGTTTACCGCGTGACTAAAACGTCTGATGGTAGTCTAGTGGCTTTGGCTAAAACGGGCATTGTTTTTTTTGATTACGACACCCGTACAGCGGTTAACGTGCCCGATGCTTTTAAAGCAATGATTGCGAAGGCTAGTTCGGTTGAGTAGGACATCCGAAGGGGGCATTTATGTCTAGAGAGTATCCCATTATTGCCGTAACAGGATCGTCCGGCGCAGGTACAACCACGGTTAAGGATGCCTTTGAACGTATGTTCAATCGAGAGCGCATAGAAGCAGCGTTTGTGCATGGTGACAGCTTTCACCGTTACACGCGGGAAGAGATGAGCCAAATTCTAAAAGATACGCCAGAACGGAAAAAATCAATCAGCCACTTTGCCGTAGAAGCGAATATGCTGGATGAGCTGGATCGTCTATTTAGCTCTTATGCGGACAATGGTACGGGTGTTTATCGTCATTATATTCATGCGGAAGATACCGAGATGTTAGAGCTTGGTCATCGTATGGGGACATTTACCCCTTGGACGGAGCTACCGGAGGGAACCGACTTACTTTTGTATGAGGGGCTGCATGGAGGCTTGGTTGCGGATGACTTTAATATTGCTCAGTATGTTGATCTACTGGTTGGTGTCGCACCAACGATTAACTTGGAATGGATTCAGAAAATTGATCGAGATACCAATTTAAGAGGTTATTCCCAAGAGGCGGTTATCGATACGATTCAAAGTCGAATGCCTGATTATATGCAGTATATTTTGCCGCAGTTTAGTCGTACTCATATTAATTTTCAGCGCATACCTACTATTGATACTTCGAATCCGCTTGCGTTGCAGGATGTGCCGTCTAACGACGAAAGCATGGTGATTATTCGTTTCAAAGATCGCTCTTCCATGGACTTTCCGTATTTGTTGGCGATGATTAAAGATTCTTTTATGACGCGACCTGACACCTTTGTTATTCCCGGTGGCAAAATGAGCTTGGCTATGGAATTAATTCTGACACCCCGGATACATGACCTGTTGGAAAACCGGCGTTTTCGCTAACGAAACAACACAGGGTGTGACATAGCCCAAAAGAAACACATATCTGTGACAGACCTCCTTTACGGAGGTTTTTTTATAGCTCATTATGAACAGCGAATATACCTCAAGATTCATACCTTGGGAGCTAATGGGTGAGCGTTATAGGGGAAAATTGTATGAAGCAGAGCATTCAGCAAAAGTTGTTATATTCATTTATTGGTTTTGGATTGCTGATGGGGGCTATTTTCCCGCTATATGCCCAAGGTTTTGTGAGCTTTAATCCCGGTATGAAAGTGTGGTTTATTTTAGGCTGTCTTGTGGCTGGTCTTGTTATTGGATTGATCAATTACTGGTTGTTTAAACGGATGGTGCTAAAGCCCTTAGAGCAAATTGCTTTGATATCTAAAGCGGTTGCTGCTGGAGATCTTCGTCAGCATTGTACGATTAAAAGTGAAGATACCTTTGGTGATATTATCGATCACTTTAATCAGATGAACCGGAGCCAACGAGATCTGGTGGGTGCAGTTCAGGCCGGTAGTGATATTATCCATACTTCTATGCTCGCTTTAAATCGGCAGACCGAACGTACTCGCAGTGATGTTGCCGAGCAGAATGAGAGCTTAATCCGTATTAACGAAACAGTAACAACGATGGCTGACGCGGTTGTTAGTATCGCTTCCCATGCACAATCTACAGCGGGTGTGGCGCAGCATACAGAAGAAGACGCGCGCAAAGGGAATGCGGTGGTTCAGCAAGGTATTGCCGGTATTTCTCAGCTTATTTGTGATGTGGATTCTGTTAGTGAAACTTTACAAGGCTTAGCATCAGAAGCCGAAAACATTGGTGAAGTGCTGGACATCATTGAAGGCATTGCAGAGCAAACAAATTTACTGGCTTTGAACGCAGCTATTGAAGCAGCGCGAGCAGGGGAGCAGGGTCGTGGTTTTGCTGTTGTCGCCGATGAAGTGCGTACACTCGCCAGTCGCTCTCGGCAGGCAACGGAAGATATTCATGGAATGATTGATCGGCTGCAGCAGCAGTCCCGTGATGCGGTGGCTGCAATGAATCGTGGACAAATGACCGCTCAATCCAGCGTGAGCCAGATTAAAGAAACAGGCGAAGCTCTAGAAAGTATCACTCAGGCCGTGATTGATATTGCTGAAATGAACTCAGATATTAGCCGCACAGCAAATGCTTATAGCGGTTCTGCAGAAGAGGTGGTTACTCAGATGCACACGCTACAAACTATGGTCGCTGAAACTCAGCATGATGCGGACGCTGCTGAGCAAGCTTCCGAATCCCTTGTTAATGCCATTAATGGATTGCATGAGAGAGTTCAGTGTTATCAAGTTTGATCACTTAAGATCAATAAATAAGTCTAACAGGGGATAGGAAGCCTCCGTGAGCATGTCTACAATGAACCTTTCTAAGGTTATGATGCAAGCCTAAGCCTTTAAAAACTGGATTGAAAACCGCAAGATAGCCTACAAGCATTTTGCGTTTTATTAAATGGACAAATTTAGACTTGTCCCTCACGTTAAGCGGAATCAACACTATGGATTGCCTTTTTTGTAAATTAGTGGCCCGTGACATTCCGGCCGACATCGTTTTCGAAGATGAGGATGTCATCGCTTTTCGCGATATTGCACCCCAAGCGCCCACTCATATTCTTATTATCCCGAAACGTCATATCTCAACATTAAATGATTTGACCGAAGAGGACTGCGCACTTGTTGGGCGATTACAGTTTACCGCTCAAAAAATTGCTAAGGAGATAGGCATTGCAGATGACGGCTATCGTGTCGTGATGAACTGCAATGAGGATGGCGGGCAAACGGTTTACCATATCCATATGCACTTGCTGGGCGGACGGGCACTGGCCTGGCCTCCGGGTTAAGTGTTTACCAGCGGGTGCCTTAGGCACCCGTTTTTAGTTGTGCTTAATTTGACTTGAGAGTCATACAGCAAGCAAAATTTTTGCTCTGCATCAGAAAAACGTCACAATCAGTAGGGATACTGAAATCAGGCCGGAAGCCTGTCAGACTTCAACATCGATTATAGGAACATAATGTTATGGATCAAGTGATTCGCGAAATTCTAGTGCCAAGTACACCACAAGTAGAAGACCATCATCACGAGCAACTCAATGCTTTTCTTCAGCAAGCTAAAACCTATGATCCTATCCCAACAGCGGTGGTTCATCCTGCGGATGTTAATAGCTTAATGGGGGCTATTGAGGCTGCGGAAGAAGGATTAATTATTCCTTATCTAGTAGGACCAGAAGCTAAAATTCGCTCTTTAGCCCAAGAATGCGGTGCTGATCTAAGCAATTACACCATTATCCCTACAGCCCACAGCCATGAGTCTGCTGAACTAGCCGCATCAATGGCGGGTAGAGGAGAAGTACAAGCGCTGATGAAAGGCAGCTTGGGTTCTTCAGAATTACTGGCAGCCATTATTGATAAAAAAGCCGGTTTACGTACAGAGTACCGTTTAAGCCACGTGTTTGTGATGGATGTACCGAGTTACCACAAAACACTTATCGTGACCGATGCAGCGATCAATATCGCACCTGATTTAATGACCAAAAAAGACATTGCTCAAAATGCGATTAACTGCGCTCATGCTCTAGGTATTGAGCGTCCAAAAGTGGCCATTCTAGCGGCTGTTGAAAAAGTTAAACCGGGTATGCAAAGTACGCTTGATGCCGCCGCACTATGTAAAATGGCTGATCGCAAGCAAATTACTGGTGGATTACTAGATGGCCCTCTAGCGTTTGACAATGCTATTTCAAAGGAAGCTGCGCTAGATAAAGGTATCGAATCTGACGTGAGTGGTGATGTTGATATTCTGCTAGTACCCAACCTAGAAGCCGGTAATATTCTGGCAAAACAGCTACAGTATCTTGCTGGCGCTAAATCAGCCGGTATTGTTCTGGGGGCCAAAGTACCGATTATCTTAACCAGTCGTGCGGCTAAACCTTTAGAGCGTTTAAGCTCCTGCGCGGTGGCTTCTTTAGTGGCTCATAAACAAGGGCTAATGCTATGAACTCAATCTTGATTGTTAATGCGGGTTCTTCAAGTCTCAAGTGTTCTATTTTTGATGAAGACGGTGGTGATATCCGTCAGCATTTCCGGGTTAAAGTGGCAAACCTTTCAGGCCCAGCCCGCCTTGAGATTTACGATCATAGTGAAAAAATTGACGGTATTTTGGTTGATAAGCTAGATCTATCAGCAGAAGAGTTAGATGTAGCCCATAGTCAGGCACACCATCAGGCTCTGTCGGTTGTTATGGCTTGGCTTGATCGCAATACCAGGTTTAAGATCACTCAGGTTGGACATCGTATTGTTCATGGCGGAGATTATTATTCAGAACCTGTCGTGATTACTCCTGACGTTATGGATAATCTCGCAAAGCTTATTCCTTTAGCACCTTTACATCAGCCTTATAACCTTAAGTTGGTGGAAGTCTGCCAAGATCTTTTACCGGGTCTTCCACAGGTGGCGTGTTTTGATACAGCTTTCCATAGCAGTATTCCTGATGTTGCACGCAACTTTGCAATCCCGCAGGCGCTGACTCGTGAAGGTGTTCGTCGCTACGGTTTTCACGGGCTGTCTTATCAGTATATTCATAACAAACTGATGGAATTAGACTCTGAGCTTGCCCAAGGCCGTATGGTTGTGGCGCACTTAGGCGCTGGCGCCAGTATGTGTGCGATTGATCGCGGTGAAAGTATCGCCTCAAGTATGGGCTTTACCGCTTTAGATGGCTTGCCAATGGGAAGCCGTTGCGGCCAGATTGATCCCGGTGTTCTGCTTTACCTTATGCGAGAGCACAAGATGGATGCGGATGCGATTGAGACCTTGCTTTATAAGAAAAGTGGCTGGTTAGGGGTTTCAGGTTTAAGCAGTGATATGTTAACCCTGCACAAAGGCGGCACGCCCCACGCTCAAGAAGCGATTGATATGTTCGTGTATCGTATTGCCCGTGAAACAGGCTCTTTAGTTGCCTCTATGGGGGGCTTGGATAGCTTTGTCTTTACTGGTGGTGTGGGTGAAAATGATGCGGAAATTCGAGCTCAAGTCGCCCATCAAAACGAATGGCTAGGTATGAAGCTTGACCCTGAGCGCAACTCCGCTAATGAATACCTGATTAGCGCTGATGACAGCAAGGTGAAAGTGTTTGCGATACCAACCAATGAAGAATTGATGATCGCACGCCACACGTCGCGCCTGTTGCGCTAACGGTTGCGTTAGTTCGTTGGCTAACTAGCCAACCAGTTCACTCATCCTGCTTATGTTATTTGATAAGAGCAGGATGAGCGCTCATTGTTCGCTTTGCCTTGTATTCTTTGGTTTTTTTCTATATTCCTTGAACAGTCCTTTGATTTATCTCACCCGACGTTTAAAAGTCGCCATAAAGCCATAGCCGAAAGCGTAGGCATTCGCTAACATGCCTTGCAGATACAGGTGAGGTTTTTCCTATGCAAAAAATTCGTCAACATACACCACTCGATAAACTTTTGATTGGTGCTGATACTGTTTTAAAAACTCTAATTCCCGGTGCGGCTGAACCTTATCGCCCGAATCCTGCTCGAAAAGCAGCGGAGCAAGAGATGACACTCGTCGAGCGTAAACATGCGGCGGGTTTGATGCGTATTAATCATACTGGTGAAGTTTGTGCTCAAGCGTTGTATCAGGGGCAATCTGCTACCGCAAAACTCCCAGAAGTACGCGCCCAAATGGAAGAGGCTGCCCGAGAAGAAATTGATCATCTTGCGTGGTGCGAGCAGCGTATTCGTCAGTTAGGTAGTCGCCCTAGTTTGTTGAACCCTGTTTTTTATGGTTTGTCTTTTGGTATTGGTGCCGCAGCAGGTGTTGCGGGCGATAAATACAGCCTTGGGTTTGTGGCCGCTACAGAGCAGCAAGTGTGTAAACACTTAGAAGATCATATGGCGCATTTGCCTTCTTCAGACCAAAAAAGCCGGGTTATTTTGGAGCAGATGTATGCTGATGAAGAGCAACATGCAGAGCAAGCTTTAGCGGCTGGCGGTATCCGGTTTCCTGTACCGGTTAAAATGGCGATGAAGTTGATGTCTAAGTTGATGACAAAATCTGTTTATCGTATCTAACTCGATTTTTATAACGTTTAGTGAGATAGCACAAGTTATTGATGGGTTCGTGTGAAAAATACGGAGCCATTCATTGAGCATCATGGAATCAAGGACGTGATGTGAATTCTTCAGGAGAAAGGCAATGACGGCTTCATCGCTCAACAGTACTAAAAGAACACCAAATAGTTTAAGAGCTTTTCTAGAGTCTTATGCTTCTTTACCGTTTCGTCACCACGTTATCGTTACCTGCGTTTTTCTAGTTATTCTGGGCGCAGTAAAGCTTTTGATCAGTATTAGTCAGCCTGAAGGTGTTTGGTGGGATGCGCTGAGTACGGTTAATTTATTCGTGGTGATCAGCGCGTTGATGTACGGTGCTATCTTCTTTTCACAGGTTTTTGCCAGCATTGGCGCGCAAGTTATGATGACGTTGTTTCCCAGTGAAAAAGCAGCTTCGACGGGTTGTGTTATTGGCGTATTAGCTTCCGGCGGCCTGATTATGTTTCTTGCTCCCTATGTTCTGGATGCGATTTGGCGGCTGTAGTTGTGTTTAAGTAAAGCGTTGTGGTTTAAATAATGGCTTAAATAAAAATGCCTACTTGAAATACGACGTAGCCCTGCCATATAGGGCCGATCATAGAATCAAGTAGGCATTTTTTTACACGCTTTTTACGGACGATGCGCTAAGCGGGCATTATCCGATATTGCGAGAGTAGAAAATCTCTAACATCTCTTTACGAAGGCGAGCTTCAATATCAGCCGCTTCCTCAAAGGTTAGCTTGTTCTTGTTAATACCAAATAGGTAATTATCCAGCTCAAAATCCTTTAGTAGCATTTTGGTATGGAACGTATTTTCTTGGTAAACGTTCACATCAATCATCTGGTAAGCATTTTTCGTATCTTTAGACAGGTAGTCTTGGATCGATGTAATCGGATGATCAATAAACAGTTTACGGCCTGATTCATCACGGGTGAAACCACGAACACGGTAATCCATGGTGACAATGTCAGAATCAAAACTGTGGATAAGATAGTTCAGCGCCTTAAGTGGTGAAATCATCCCGCATGTGGATACGTCAATATCCAAGCGGAAGGTACTAATACCGCCATCAGGGTGACTTTCAGGGTAGGTATGAACGGTGACATGGCTTTTATCCAGATGGGCAACAACCGTCTCTGGGAGTGGGCCGGGACCTACGTTATTTTCTGATTCATCAGTGAGTTCGTGCTCTGCAATCAGAACTGTAACGCTCGCACCGTGGGGATCGTAATCCTGACGCGCAATATTAAGAATGTGGGCACCAATAATATTGGTGACATCCTTTAGAATCTGTGTCAGACGCTCAGCATTATAAAGCTCATCGATATAATCGATATATTCTTCACGTTGCTGTTCCGTTTTGGCATAACAGATATCATAAATGTTAAAGCTCAGGGAACTGGTAAGGTTATTAAACCCATGAAGCCTGATATTATCCTTCACGCCCGAGACCTCGCGCACTGCAAACTCGTGAATTCTCACCAACCAATTTGGCTAGCCACTTTTTGAAAGGCGCGTATTATGCCTATAAAAAACGGGTATTGCACAAAAAAATTACCCTGATTTTAGGGTAACTTTGATATGCGTTATGGCTGTTCGATAATTTCGTAGTCGTGGCTAATTTCTACGCCACCTGCGGCTAGCATAATAGAGGCTGAACAGTATTTTTCTGCGGACAGCTCAACGGCGCGTTTGACGTGAGCTTCTTTAACGCCTCGACCTGTAACAACAAAGTGCAGGTGAATTTTTGTGAAAAGAGCAGGAACCGCATCAACGCGTTCAGCTTCAACTTCTACGTGGCAGTCGATAATATCCTGACGTGATTTTTGTAAAATCCCGATCACATCAAAAGAGCTGCAGGAGCCTAACCCCATCAGCAGTAATTCCATAGGGCGAGGGCCTGTATTTCGGCCACCTTTTTCAGGCGGACCATCCACAATGATCGCATGACCAGAGCCTGACTCAGCTACAAACTGTACACCATCAGTCCATTTAACAACGGCTTTCATTCTGTTTCTTCTCCTGCATTGAATAAGGGGCTACAAGGTAAAGAGCAATGAATGGGAATATCGCTGATATAGCTAGGAGGCGCAAGTTTTCTGAGTAAAAAGCGCTTATACTACGAGCTCTTTTGATTAGCCTTTGTTGTTTTCGAGGCGATCAGTTAAGGTCTTACAGGTTTTTCCTGTATCTTGGTTAATAGAAGGGTTTTACTATGTTGCCTGCCAGTAAAATGGAGGTTCCTGGACTGAGTGACTTCTTAGCCATTAGTCATCGACGTCACTTCCCAAAGCGTTCAACATTACTCTCGGCTGGCGCTGAAAGTGCATCTCTTTTTTATCTTGTAAAGGGATCTGTGACGGTTTCTATTGAAGACGAAAATGGCCATGAAATGGTGGTCACCTATTTAAACGAAGGATCTTTCTTCGGAGAAATGGGGCTTTTTGATGAGATTAGTCGGCGCAGTGCTTGGGTTAAGGCAAAAACAGAAGTTGAGGTTGCCGAGGTCAGTTATAGCCGTTTTATGGAGCTGACTGAAAAAGATAGCCGTTTACTCTACGTGCTAGGCAATCAGGTTGCTGTTCGTTTGCGTAACACCACTCGTAAGGTTGGTGATCTTGCCTTTATGGATGTTACAGGCCGAGTGGCGCGTACTCTACTTGATCTTTGCAAAGAACCTGATGCGATGACACATCCTGATGGTATGCAGATTAAAGTCACTCGTCAGGAAATTGCCCGTATTGTGGGTTGTTCCCGAGAAATGGTTGGACGGGTTCTAAAAGAACTTGAAGAAAAAGGGCTTGTAACGGCCAGCGGTAAAACGATGGTGGTATTTGGAACACGATAGGCCTGCGCTGTACAATGATAATTAAATAGCAGGCCTTATCTATACAGCCCTGCGGTGGTTATACCCCGCAGGGCTTATTTGTGTTTAGGTTTTTATTTGACATTAAGCACTAGCTCTCTAAGAACTTAAGTGTCTAAAGAGTGTAAGCTCCCAAGAGGTAGCCTTTGCACCTGTAGTAATTGTGCGCAGTTATCAGGGCTAACAGGCCGACTGAAATAGTAACCTTGAAAATGCTGGCAACCTAGTTGAATAAGCATGTCCATAATGGCTGCATCTTCTACACCTTCTGCAATAATATCCAGTTTCAAGTGAGAGGCCATGGCGATAATTGTCTCGGTAATCGCACGGTCATTGCTGTCGATAAGCAGATCCATAACGAAAGACTTATCAATTTTTAATTGATTAATCGGCATCTGCTTTAGGTATTTTAATGATGAATAACCCGTACCAAAATCATCGATAGATAGCGCGATCCCCATATTCTTAATCGCACTCATACGGGCGATAGTCGCTTCCATATTTTTTACGAGAAGGCTTTCAGTTAGTTCAAGTTCGAGCTGGTTGGGGTCAACATCTGTTTTGGCGATAATGTCTGATAGTACGGTTAAGAAGTTAGGATGATCGAACTGCTTGGCGCTGATGTTGACGGCCATTCTGAAGTTTTCTGGGCATATACCCGCCTTGTTCCATTCTGCCAGTTGTCCACAGGCTTCTTCGAGCACCCAGCAACCAATGGATATAATGAGGCCGGTTTCTTCCGCCAAAGGGATAAACTGGTCTGGCGGTACAATGCCCTGCTCAGGGTGCTGCCAACGAATTAAGGCTTCTGTGCCGACAATTTTATGGTGCTGATCGACCTGAGGCTGGTAGTGCAGGTAAAACTCGTTATGCTCAAGTGCCGCATGTAACGATCTTTCCATCGACAGATGCTGATCCGCTAATAACTGCATACTTGGGCGATAAAAATGATAGGTGTTTTTGCCGTTAAATTTAGCTCTATAAAGTGCGGTGTCAGCCTGTTTTACAATGTTTTTAATATCATTATCATCATCTGGAAATAAACGAATACCAACGCTGGCGGTAATATGCAGTATATGCTGATCAATGTGGATTGGTTTTGCTAGCGTCTCAAGAACTTGAGTGGTAATACGTTGGGCATTCAGGGCGGCGGGTTCCTGTTGAGTGGCAAGCTCAGGCAAAATAACAACAAACTCATCACCGCCTAAACGAGCAACGGTATTTTTCTCGCCCATGATCTCTTTTAAGCGAGCCGCAATAACAATTAATAATTGATCACCGACATCATGGCCTAAAGAATCATTAATATTTTTAAAGCGATCCAAGTCTAAAAAGAGCAGGGCGCTGTGCATATCATTGCGAACGCTCTTGGTTTGGGTTTGTTGGAGCCGATCTAGGAATAGGCTGCGATTAGGCAGATCAGTTAGTGCATCAAAATAAGCAAGATGGTGGATGCGCGCCTCTTGAGCTTTACGCAAAGAGATGTCTCGGGCCAAGGCCAGCAGGTATGTTTTTTCAGCAAGCTCAATACGGCGGGTTTTGATTTCTACAGGGATGGATTTTCCCGATTGGCTGCGTAGCTCGCTTTCAATGGGAATATCTTGTTGCGTTTCGTCGTTATGGATAAGGCTCGATAACAATAAGGGGTCGTGGCTTACATTGCATAGGTCTTCAAAACTCATGCCCACAAGATCTTTTTTGTCATAACCTAACGTTTGAAATACGCGATGGTTTGCATCGAATATTTTAAAGTCGGTTTCAAAAATAATCAGCATATCGCTGATACTGTTCATGACGTCTCGATTGAATTGCTCGCTGCTTCTTAGGGCCTGTTCCGCACTATTACGTGAACTCCAGAGCTCGTTAAAATTAGAAACCAAAAAACCTAATTCATCATCGGCATGCCCCTTCAGAGGCGGAATTTGTCCCGTGGCGTTATGGTTGTTTTTTAACAAAATGAGATTATCAGATAGCCGGGTTAATGGGCGACTGATCAAGACATGAAAAACAAAGAATAAACAGATGGCAAGCAGTACATTTCTTAAAAAACCAGTGGCTAAAATCACCATCGCACGATCAATAATAACGGTGCTTAGAGCCTCTGGATCAGTCTTAACAATAAGCGTACCAACAGGGGATTCTTCAAAAATGGTGACAAGGGGAACCGAATAAGACCGGTGTTCTTCTTTTAAGAGATCTGCGATAAGCGTGCTATTGGTTGTGTTGTTATGGGATGAGGCGAGGTTGGTATTGTCATCTAAACGAATCTGAGCGTAATAAATATAACCGTGATTGATAAGACCTTTTACGACGCGCTCGGCAAGATCTTTGTCGATATTATAAGCCGCTTGAACGGCTGACTCCTCAACCAGATGAATAACCTGTTGAACCTTGTTATTCATACTTTCTCGGCTATGACTAATATCAATAGCAATTTGGATACCACTAAAGATAAGTCCTAAAAGCAGAGCAACGATCACCGTAAATTTGGCTTGACGGTATGAGAGTCGTTTGTGCAGAGCTGATTTTTTCAAATGTAGCATCCGTTATTGCTTTATTTACGAGACGTTAAGTTTAGGCTTTGCGAGATTCTAAACTTAGGGTAAAGAGGTCGTTTAGTATGTTAAAGGGGCCCCCAACAGGCAAGTGATTTATACGTTTGTAGCATTAAGGGGGATGAAGCCGAGGTGCAAGCCATCTTTTTTTCTTTCAAGAAAGGGCGAAAGAAAAGATATTCCTTTAAAAAGATGGCTGCGATCTTTAATTAAAAATTAAATGAAAAACTCTGCCAGAGTCTCTCCCGGATTTTCTGTCCGCATAAAGGCTTCACCGACTAAAAAGCTATTCACTTGATGTTGGCGCATCGCTTCAACATCTTCACGTTTTAATATGCCGCTTTCAGTCACTACGATACGGTCATCAGGAATATGTTTGAGTAGATCAAAGGTGGTTTTTAGATCGACGTCAAACGTGTGCAGGTTACGGTTATTGATGCCAATCAGGCGATTAGGCAGCTTAAGCGCACGGTGTAGTTCTTCTTCATCATGCACCTCGATCAGCACATCCATATCCAATTCGTGGGCTAGAAGATTAAGGTCACGCATTGTGTCGTCGTCTAGGCAGGCTGCAATCAAAAGGATACAGTCAGCGCCAATGGCCCGAGCTTCAAACACTTGATACGGATCGACAATAAAATCTTTACGAATAACAGGAAGATCACAGGCTTTACGGCCTTCTTTTAAATAATCTTCATGGCCCTGAAAGAAATCATGGTCGGTTAAAATGGATAGGCAACTTGCACCGCCTTCTTCATAACTGGCGGCAATGTCAGCGGGATGAAAGTCTTCCCGTAGAACGCCTTTACTGGGTGATGCTTTTTTAATTTCAGCGATGACGGCAGAGCGACCGGCTTTTAAGCTGTGAGCAAGAGCATCCGCAAAGCCTCTTGGGGCATCTTTATTGGCAAGGGCGAGGTCACGCATGGTTTCCAGAGAAACCGTTTGCTTACGCTCTTTGATCTCTTCCCACTTGCGATCAACAATTTTTTTCAGAATGGTTGGGGTATTCAAAGGGATTCTCCTGAGATCAAACCGCGGCAAAAATATTGGTAAAACTGGATAGTTCTTTCATTTTCTCGCCGGCAAGGCCGCTTGAAACCGCATCCTGCGCCATAGCCACGCCTTCTTTTAAACTATCGGCTATGTCCGCTGCGTAGAGGGCTGCACCCGCATTAAGGGCGATCATATCCGCTGCTTTTTCCGCGATAGGATTACTTTGCTTGCCAAGGGCATTCTGGATCAAAGCGAGGGAATCCTCGGCGTTTGAAATATCTAATCCGACCAAGCTTTGGCTGGTTAACCCGACCTCTTCTGGTGTGATCTCATATTCGGTAACTAAGCCATCCTTTAATTCGGCAACATGGGAGCTGGTGGCTAGAGAAAACTCATCTAAGCCATCTTTAGCGTGTACAACGATAACATGTTTGCTGCCCAGCTCTTTGAGGACTTCTGCCATGGGGCGGCAGAGTTTTTCTGTGAAAACGCCAATGACCTGATGCTTAACGTTGGCGGGGTTTGTCATAGGGCCAAGCATATTAAATAAGGTGCGCATTCCCAGCTCTTTACGGGGGCCGATGGCGTATTTCATTGCGCTGTGGTGTGCTGGCGCAAACATAAAGCCAACGCCTACTTCGCTGATACAGCGGGCGATCTCTTCAGGCTTTAGATTAAGATTGATGTGAGCGGCTTCAAGCAGATCGGAGCTACCGCTTGATGATGATACGGAGCGGTTACCATGCTTTGCAACATGGCCGCCAGCGGCGGCAATCACAAAGGCGGCGGCGGTGGATACATTAAACAGGTTAGAACCATCACCACCGGTTCCGCAGGTATCTACTGCGTTGGGGATTTCTAGCTCAACAGGGATAGCCAGCTCTCGCATAACCTCTACGGCTGCCGCGATCTCATCTAGCGTTTCACTTTTCATACGAAGAGCGACTAGAAAGCCGCCAATTTGAGCATCGGTGCATTGACCGGTCATGATTTGGCGCATGACGTCGCGCATCTCATCACGGCTTAGATCCAGTTGATCAACGACTTTACCAAGGGCTTCTTGAATATTCATAGTCGGGTCCTAGTCATATATCACTTTTTATTAAGAAAATTCTGCAGCATATCGTGGCCATGCTCTGTCAGAATCGACTCAGGATGAAACTGCACACCTTCAATGGGTAGAGTTTTGTGACGCAAGCCCATGATTTCGCCGGGGGTGCCATCATCATTATTGACCCAAGCGGTGATTTCTAAGCAGTCGGGCAGGCTTTCCCGCTCAACCACTAAAGAGTGGTAACGAGTGGCCTGAAAAGGATTATTGAGCTGGGCAAAAACGCCTTCATCAATATGATGCACTGGAGAGGTTTTTCCATGCATGACCTCGTTGGCTCGAACGACTTTACCACCAAATGCTTGGCCGATACTTTGGTGGCCTAGGCAGATACCCAAAATAGGCAGTTTACCTGCAAAATGTTTAATAGCCGCCACGGAAATACCCGCTTCATTTGGCGTGCAAGGACCGGGGGAGATAACCAGATGCTCTGGATTTAGTGCTTCAATTTGCTCAAGGGTGATCTCGTCGTTGCGGTAAACCTGAACATCCGCGCCCAGCTCCGCAAAATATTGCACAACGTTATAAGTGAAAGAGTCGTAGTTATCGATCATTAACAGCATAGTGTTTACCTGTTACTGCCTACTTGTTTGGTAGGCAGAGTTCCATAAGTCTTTGAATAAAGGTTTTTTTTTACGGCTATCTTTTTATGCGTGACTTTGAGGGCTAGCCTTGATTGTCCAAGCCTTTCTCTGCCATCGCGACGGCTTTAAAGATAGCGCGGCCTTTGTTCATGGTCTCTTTCCACTCAAGGCGAGGATCTGAATCGGCAACAACACCCGCGCCAGCCTGAATATGCAAGACTTGATCTTTGATCACTGCTGTGCGAATTGCGATGGCGGTATCCATATTGCCATTCCAAGAGAGGTAGCCCACTGCACCGCCATAGACGCCCCGTTTCACCGGTTCCATTTCATCGATGATTTCCATCGCTCGGACTTTAGGTGCGCCGCTTAGTGTTCCTGCAGGTAGGGTGGCTTTTAGTACATCCATTGCACTCATACCCTCTTTAAGCTGACCGGTAACGCTGGAGACGATATGCATCACATGGGAGTAGCGTTCAATCACCATCTTATCGGTTAGGGTAACGCTACCTGTTTGAGCAATACGACCAACATCATTGCGGCCTAGGTCGATCAACATCAGGTGTTCTGCGAGTTCTTTTGGATCACCCAGCAACTCTTCTTCAAGGGCTTTATCTTCTGCTTCGGTGGCGCCGCGTTTACGGGGGCCTGCAATAGGGCGAACCGTCACTAAGTTGTCTTCTACACGGGCCAAAATTTCTGGTGACGAGCCGACCACATGGAAGTCATCCAGATTAAAAAAGAACATATAAGGTGAGGGGTTTAAGCAGCGCAGGGCGCGATACAGCTCTAAGGGCTGAGCTTCGAAGGGTGTCGACATACGCTGAGAGATCACGCACTGCATAATATCCCCTGCCAGCACATAATCCTTGATTTTAATGACCGTCTCTTTGAATTTTTCTTCGGTAAAGCCCGATTTAAAATCGCTTTCTAGAGTGGTGCGACCTGTGCCTACGCTATAAGAGGACACGGCCAATGAGCGCAGTTGGCGTTCTAGCTCATTCAGGCGCTGACGGGCTTTTTCCAGCGGACGTTTGTGTTCGGTGTTGGCGTGAACAATCAGATATAACTTGCCGCTTAAGTTATCGAATACCACCACTTCTTCGGAGATGAGCAGCAGAATATCCGGTGCATCAATCGGATCATTTTCTGGGATATTCACTAAGCGCTTTTCGACATAACGCACGGTGTCGTAACCGAAGTAACCCACAAGGCCGCCGGTAAATAATGGCAGGTTGTCTAGTTCTGGTACGGAGAAGCGTTTTTGAAAATCTTCAATAAAGGTTAGCGGGTCATCCTGTTGGCTCTGTTCAAGAACCGTATTACCTTCAAACAGGGTGACTTCATGGCCGCGTACCTGTAAACGACGCTGGCAAGGCAGGCCGATAATTGAATAACGACCCCATTTTTCACCGCCTTCAACGGATTCCAACAAGTAGCTATAGGGTTGGTCTGCTAGTTTAAGATAGGTACTTAAAGGTGTATCCAAGTCAGCCAGCACTTCGCGTACTAGTGGGATACGGTTGTAGCCTTGCTCGGCCAGCTGGGAGAAGCGTTCCGGAGTCATGTTGTCTTCCTGTCACTGAAAAAAGTCAATAAATTACAAACGAAATAGCATTAAAGCCACATAGAACAGCGTTAAGAGATATAACGCTCTGTGAGCTTCACCATCGCCAGCGTTTGACTTCGCGCATTAACCCCAGTGATTTTTCAGGCAGCATTTTAGATCCGTTTTTTTAGATAAAATTTGATGTAAAAGCGTTATCGTTTCTTAATAACCGGTTAACCGGTGATCGCTCTTTATAACTTAATGCATTAAAAAATAACAATTTTAAGTTTCGTTCGTACTAAGCGGGATAAATTATACCAGCTCGGCCAATGAATCAACCACAACATCAGCACCGCATTGATCAACCGGTACGCCGTGGTCGTAACCATAACGAACTGCAACGGTTTTAAATCCAGCTTGTTGCCCTGCTGATATATCGGTGATGGAGTCGCCAATCATGACACAATTTTTTGGATCGACCTGTAATTGCTCTGCGGCATAAAGTAGCGGTAAGGGAGAAGGCTTTTTCTCTGCCAAAGAATCACCGCCCAGCACAAGGTTAAAGTAGTGATCTAATTTAAGGCTCTGTAGAATTTCCGGCACAAAACGGTAAGGTTTATTGGTGATGAGCGCCATGGGAATTTGTGCTTTTTTTGCAGCATTCAGTAGTTCAAAAATACCGGCATAGCAGCGGGTTTTTGCACCTTTATTGGCATCGTAGGCTGTTAAGAAGGTTGCATAGGCCCGCATAAACAACTCTGAGGTTTCGTCGATCTGGTCAATCTTCAGGCCATCTGCCAGTGCCCGCTTGACCAGTACTATAGCACCCTGCCCCACCCAATTACGTACCTTGTCTTGACCTGCCCTAGGGCGATCCAGCTCGATAAGCATTTGATCAACCGCGTCAGCTAAATCCGGTACGGAATCAATCAAAGTACCATCGAGATCAAACGCCAATAACTGAATTTGAGAAAGAAGTGGGGGCATGGGGTTGCCTATATGTTGATTAGCCTGAATAGTACAAATGTAAAAAGGCACTCAATCGAATGCCTTTTATCTGCCGGTAGTTAACGTTTTACTTGAGCCAGCTCAGCCCGCATGGCGTCGATGGTGGCTTTGTAATCATCGGTGTTGAAGATGGCAGAGCCCGCCACAAAGGTGTCAGCACCGGCTTCGGCGATTTCACGGATGTTGTGGATGCCCACGCCGCCGTCGATTTCAAGGCGAATATCGTAGCCGCTCTCGTCGATGATTTTACGTGCCTGACGCAGCTTATCCAGTGTGCCGGGGATAAATTTCTGTCCGCCAAAACCTGGATTTACCGACATCAAGAGAATCATATCGACTTTATCTAGGACATAATCCAGGTAATGCAGTGGTGTGGCCGGGTTAAAAACAAGACCTGATTTACAGCCACCGTCACGGATCATCTGTAACGAACGGTCGATGTGGCCCGCTGCTTCAGGGTGGAATGTTACCCAGCTTGCACCAGCTTCAATAAAGTCACCAATCATACGATCCACTGGGGATACCATCAGGTGAACATCAATCGGTGCGGTTACACCATGATTTCGCAGTGCTTTACATACCATAGGGCCAATGGTTAGGTTTGGAACGTAGTGGTTATCCATTACATCAAAGTGAACAACATCCGCCCCGCTTGCCAGTACGTTATCAACCTCTTCCCCTAGGCGGGCAAAGTCGGCGGATAGAATAGACGGTGCGATTTTAAAGTCAGACATCAGGCAGGCGCTCTTATCGGTCGTAGATAAGCCAGAAGGATGGTAATCCTGTCGGGCTTAGGTTCAGGGGTGGTTATTCTAACGAATGCTGATGATGACTTCTATCGATCACTTCTTTCTATCCCTTCGCTTGATCATTGATGGTGGGTTATATGAGTCATCTTGTTGGTCTTGGTTTAGGCTGGGTTTCTTTTTGTAGCTTTGGTTCTTAAATGCGTTGATGTTATTTATACTGCTGATGCAATGGTTTTTGCCATTGGTGATATCGGGTTCGGTTGATCGGAATAAAACAGGATAGATGCATGGTTCAGTCAGGATGGAAATATAGGATTGGTTTGTTTGTCAGTCGATGGACTAAACATAGTCTGTTGGCGCTTAGCGCAATCTCAATCACTTGTGCTCCATTAAGTTTTGCGGCAGAGGATGATGAGCCTCTTGATGGTGACGAAGTTCAGGAAGAGCCGGCAAAACCGAAAGGGCCACCTAAGCCTTACGTTGTGCCTAATGCGGAGCAAACACGTTTTTCTGTGATTGCGGATCAAGCCGATCCACGGGAAGTGCTGGAGCTTAAGGCCAATAACGAATCTGTATTGGCGCTATACCGTCCAGAGCATTCGCCTAAAGCGCGTGGTGCTTTGGTGATTTTACATGAGGAAGAAGGGCATCCTGATTGGCCTATGGTGGTGAATCCGGTGAGGACTCAAATGCCTGATTTTGGTTGGGCGACGCTTTCTGTTGCGATCCCCGGCCCAGGCTCTATTGATCTGCCTGAGCGAACCATGCCCGCGGTAGAGGTTTTAACCCGTCTGCATGAAAATGATGAAGAAGAGGCTGCCGCTGAAGAAGGTGTCGAGGGGGACGGTATTGAGGGAGAGGAAGGCGATCTTGCAGAAGAGGCTGCCCAAGAATCTATTGCCCAAGATGAAGAAGGTGATGAGCTTGGCGATGAAGATGAGGACGACAGTAATTCTAAAGCTGAATGGCCTCCTGTTAAGCCAACCTTTGTAGAAACGGAAGACTTTGGCCCTTTATCTGATCGCATTGATGCACGCATTGATGCTGCGGTTGCCCATCTTTTAGCGCAAGGGTATGAGCAAATTATTTTTGTAGGTCATGGCGTGGGCGCTGTGTGGCTGATGGATTATTTAAAAGATCATCCAGCGCCACCAGAACAAGCGGTTGTGATGATACAAACACGGTTGCCTAACCATGATATTGGGGTGGACCTAATGGGGTTGATTCTTGAGCAGCAGCGACCTATTTTAGATCTGTACTATGATGATAATCGCTTTGATAAGGCCTTTGCCGTAGAGCGGTCAAATGCTGCCCGTCGTTCAGGTAACCCGCATTATCGACAAACCCGCTTGGGTGGATTAGGGATGCAAACAGGGCAGTCAGAGGCGAAAGGCCGTCGAATTGTTCAGTCTTTGCGGGGGTGGCTTGATTACCTTTATCAGTTTGAAGGTGGCCAGAAAGACCCTGCCGATTCTTATATTAAAGGCCCGATTAGATCTCTGTATGAAGAGCGTATGGAGCGTTCTCGGTACTAGTTCTGCGGCCCTAGCTTAAACGGGCTATCTAGATAGCCCTTGCCTGCTTTTCTTGATGAGTTGGTAGGCGGCTTGTATCTCCTGCGAGCGTTCTTTTGCTTCAGCATACGTGCTTGGGCTAGGATTTTGACCTGCGAGTTTATCGGGGTGAACCTTCGATATTTTTTGTCGGTACGCTTTTTTTAGTGTGCGAGCATCACAATTTGGGGACACTCCCAGTTGTTGATAGGCCGCACTCAATGCTAGCCATTGGCTAGGCGCTGTTTCCGTGTGTGCTTTTTTCTGCTTTGAGTGGTTTTGACTTTTATTGTTCTGCCACGCGTTATGGTATTGCTGATGTGTGGTTTTAAAGAGATCAGGGCTAACACCGGCATAAAAGGCACTCATCCCTAGGGCTTCTATAACATTGTCGCTAGGGTTACCTTCAGCGTAAATTAGCTGGAACTGATAGTGCAACCATTCCATTTTTTTACCGCTGCGCTGCCTAAACCGTTGCTTAAAGGCTTTGATTAGTTGCTGTGGTGGCTCTTTTTGTTCTTTTCCGATATTAAATGCTTGGATCGCCACAAGGCGCTCATCTGTCGTTAAAGCCATAGACGACATAATATACTCAACGGTATGAATCTCCTGATCAGAAACCTGCCCGTCGGCTTTAGCTAAATAACCGAGCATTTGATACGTTAACTGAAAGAAGAGCTGTTCATCTTTTTTACTATGCTTCTTCGCGTACCTCTTTGCATGTTCCTCTGTGTATTGTTTATTGGGTTCGGCTGAGCCTTCTTCTGGAATATTGCGCTTGCGAAGCCATTGATCAAGCTGTTTATCGAGTAAGTAGCCCAATAAAAAGCCGATCAACATCCCTCGCCAACCCCAGCTGACAAGTCCGGTGAGCAATCCTGTTATTTTGAATGAGATCAGAAAGGGACTCTTCATGATGGGTTATGTTTTCTGCTGTTCGTTAATAATATAACGCTCAAGCTGAGCAAGGCGTTCAGGCGTACCCACATCTAGCCAATAGCCGGAGAAATACTCACCGGTAACGCGACCCTGATCCGCTGCTGATTTTAGCAACGGCCCAAGGGCTAATGGCGGTGGTTGATCGCTGCTAAGTGGAATAAGGCTTGGATGAATAAGGCTAATACCGCTAAAAGTAAGAGAGGTGCTTTTTTGTTTCTTCGTCCTGTCCGTTGATTTACCGCTTGAAACCTGTTGGTCAGAACCAAGTATAAAATCACCGCTAGGGTTGTGGTTCGGGTTATCAACAAGGACTAAGTGCGCCAGTACGGCTTTGTTTAGTACGGCTTTGTTTAGTGATGGCAGGGTTAGGTTGAAGTCACACCAAATATCACCATTGACCAACAGAATCGGCTCATCGGAATTAAGGTTTCCTTCCTCAAGGGCTTTTTGAATGCCGCCAGCGGTTTCCAAGGGACTGGTTTCTTTTGATAAGCGTATCGGGATCAGCCAATTTCGGGCGGCAATAAACGCTTCTATTTGATCCGCAAGATAGCTGACATTGATCAGAATACTGGTAGCTCCCGCCAGAATTAAACGCTCAATTTGATACTCAAGTAGAGGCTTGCCTGCCACTTTTAATAAAGGCTTAGGCGTATGATCTGTGAGCGGACGCATCCGCTTGCCCAGGCCCGCCGCTAAGATCATCGCTTGCATTTAGATGCTTTCCTTAGCGGACTGTTTTTTATTAAGGGCAGGTACCACACGATCCAGTAGCCATTGATGGAAAGGGCTAAGATTTTGATATTTCTCTGTGGCTTCCAGTAGATGCTGTAATGTGCGCGGAATGTCATCGAGGTAGTTGGCTTTGCCGTCCCGTAGCCACAAACGGGCGAAAATACCGATCGCTTTAAGATGGCGCTGGGCTCCCATAAGATCAAATTCTTGATGAAATTTCTCTCTTGGATAATTCTCCGGCAAAACCCCAGCTAATCGAGCCTCGGCTTGATAGTCGTCACACCAATGGGATACGGCCTCAGGGGGCCAGTGGATATAGCAATCCTTCAGTAGAGAGACAAGATCGTAGGTAATCGGGCCTTGAACCGCATCTTGGAAGTCGATAATGCCAATATCATCATCTTCCGTCAGCATTAGATTACGGGAGTGATAGTCTCTGTGTACCGGTACTTGTTGCTGTTGCAGGGCGCTATGGGATAGACACTCAAAAGTGCGATCTAAAAGGCTGATGTCTTGATCGTTTAGTTCTAATTCTAGCCATTGGCAGCAAAACCAGTCTCGAAACAACGCCATTTCTCGCAATAATAATTCACGATTATAGGGCGGGAGTTCTAATCCTGTTCCTGTTGTTCGTTGGATTTTTATTAAGCTTTTTTGTGCTTTACGATAGAGACGACCCGCATTGGCTAAATCATTATGGCCAGTAGTTGACGGTGACAATAGAGTGGATAGCAGTTGATCGTCGCCAAAGTCTTGCAGTAATAAAAAGCCCTGATCAAGATCTTGAGCGATCACTTCTGGAACATGAACACCTTGCTGGAACCAATGGCGTGCAATGCGGACAAAAGGAGCGCAGTCTTCTTCAGGCGGTGGCGCATCCATAACAATATAAGATGTATCACGCCATAGAAGACGGTAGTAGCGGCGGAAACTGGCATCACCGGCAACCATTTTTAGCTCTGGTTGTAAGATGTTGGTTGCTTGCGTCAGCCATTGGCAAAGCTGTGTGTATCGTGAATTCATGATCTCTCCTTGCGATAACTGCATTATGGCAAAAGCCGATGACGCTGCCCACTGTTGCGGTTTTTAAGTCTTGCGTTTACTCGTGGCTTTAAGCTCTGGCTGGCCTTGCTTAATCGCCGTTTTAGCACCGCTTTAGAGTCTCGATTTTGTCAGGCTGTGTTTTTGTAGGCTGTTATAATTTAAAATCGCTATAATAATGTTTTTTTAGTGTTTTATCGTGGTTAACCTGAATTAAGGATCTTGCTTGAAATTGCCTTCTTTCCTCTTAGATCTTGTGACTAAGCGACCTGTGCTAGCAGGGACGATTAGGGCAATTGGTGTGACCAGTTTCTGTGTGACAGCGGTGATCCCTATGGACGCTGTTGCAGTAGATGTTGCATCAAATAAAATTGCACCGAATCAAGCAAAATCTTACTCATTAGATTGGGTGCCTTATTCTGATTTGACCGTCAAAGAGAAAGAACAGGTTCCGAGTTTTTGTGCAGGTATGTATCGTCCTCAATCGAATATCACCTCAAAAGATGGCTCGACACAGGTAACAGCAGATACGGCGGATTATCTTGAAGACGGTAGTATTAGCCTTACAGGTAACGTACAGATTATTAGTAAGGATATGACGCTACAGGCTGAAGAAGCCTTTGTCTCTGCTGATCGGAGTGAAGTTAAGGCCTATCGCTACGTCACAATTCGACAAAATGGTGTGGTGGTACATGGCGACGAAGGGACGTTTAATCTTAAAAGTGATCAGTTTAATATTACAAACCCTGTTTATGCGATGCCTTTTGATGGTACGCGGGGCGCGGCCACCCATATTGAGCAAGGCGATTCAGGGGATATTGTTATTGCAGGGGGAAGCTACACGTCTTGCGCCCCTGGCGATAATAGCTGGCAGTTAGTCGGGAGTAATATCGATCTAGATCAAGACAGCGGTTTTGGAACGGCCATACATGCTCGGCTGGAGCTTGCTGATATCCCTGTTTTTTATTGGCCTTACTTAAAGTTTCCTATTGATGACCGTCGACATACAGGGTTGCTTACGCCATCGATATCCGTAGGGGGGGGCGGTATTGAAGAATATGAACAACCTCTCTATTTGAATATCGCCCCGAATGCTGATGCAACGTTAAGCCCGCACTGGTATAAAAGCCGAGGTGTGTTATTAAATTCAGAATTCCGGTGGCTTGTCGCAGAAAATCATTATGTCGAAGTTGCCAGTTCATATTTTGACAATGATCCCGAATTTGATGATGACCGACAGTTATCCCAACTCGTCATGAAAGGCCAGATGACGGGCCAATGGCGATATAATGTGGATTACTCCGAAGCCTCAGATGATTATTTCCTGACGGATTTTGAAACCGGTTTTACCGCTGCTAATATTAGCGAGCTATTACAGACCGCAGAAATTGAAGGGCGCTATGATCATTGGCAACTGATCGGTCGTTTGCAGGGGTATCAACAGCTTGATCCTGACCTTGCTGATGCTGACAAGGTGTATTATAAGCTACCGGAGTTACAGGCCAATGGCCGTTGGCTGGTGGGCGGTTTGGCCTATGGGGTGAAGACTCAATTGGTTGAGTTCCGTCGAGAGATCACCACACCAATAGCCGGAAGTGTTTATGATGGTACGATTGATTGGGGTAATACAGTGGAAGCCCAGCGCTATCATTTAGAGCCTTATGTCGAGTATCGAGAAGACACACTTTGGGGCTACTGGCAGCTTAAGGGGCGCTTACAGCATACAGGCTATAAGCTGGACGGACAGCCTGACGGCGTTGATGAACAACCTCAGCGACTTACGCCTGTTGTTTCTGCGGACGGTGGTTTGTATTTTGATCGGGATACTCGCTTCTTTGACCAGCCTTATACCCAAACCTTAGAGCCCCGCTTGTTTTTTGCGGCTTCTCCAACGGAGGAGCAAGTGGATAACCCGATTTTTGATACCGATGAATACGCTTTTGATGTGAACCAACTTTACCGGGATACGCGTTTTTCCGGGGTTGACCGTGCGGGGGATCTGATTAAAACAACGTTGGGTGTCACCAGTCGCTTTATTCAGAATTCATCGGGCCGAGAACAGCTAGTGTTAAATGCAGGGCAATCGTTTTACGCAAAGGATCGTACTGTTTCTACCAGTTCTGATGCGAATGAAGCCCTAAGTTATGACCAAACCCGTGATGCTTCTCCCTTAGTGGTAGAGGCGATTTGGCAACCGACTGAACGAATAACGGCCCGTGTAAGTCGTCAGTGGGATTACAATAATGATCGTATTGAACGTGAAGAAGAGCAGCTTACGGTAGGGTTTGCTAATGGTGCCAGCGCTATGCTGCGCCATTACCGCTCGTTATCGAATTGTACGTTATTAAATAACTGTACAACGGATGATGAGGTTTCCTCCGATGTGGCTGATTTAGGTTTGTTCTATCCGATTAATGATCAATGGCGTACATTTTATGCGCACAAGCAAGACTTAAAAAATGATACTCAGCTTGAGAGAATAGCCGGTGTTGAATATGAAAGTTGCTGTTGGCTGGTTCGTTTTGCCCGCCATCAATGGCAAACCAGCAGTACAACAGCCACTTCCGATGACTCCATTGGCGTACAACTTGTTCTCAAAGGTTTTGGTGGTATTGGACAGAAAGGCTCATTTGCTCGGACGGAAGATTATATTCCGAGCTATACACCCATTTCAAAGTAAGTAAATCAGATGATTAAAAAGTCAATAAACTGGATTTTTATATCCTGTACTGTTTTTAGTGCGCTTTCTTTTAGCGCTCTTTCCGCCCAAGCGGCTCGACAGCCTCTGGATCACGTCGTGGCGGTGGTTAATGAAGAGGCGTTAATGGAATCTGAACTGGATTCTAAACTGGGTTCGGTTTACCAGAATTTGCGTCAACGTAATATCACCCCTCCTACCCGTGAAGTACTGCGTAAGCAGGTTCTTGACCGTTTAATATTGGATACCATCCAGATGCAAAAAGCGGAAGAGTCGGGTATGCGGGTCTCTGATACAGAGTTGAATAAAGCGCTTAGCAATGTTGCCCAGCAGAATAAAATGACTGTTCAGCAGTTTCAGCAGGTGTTAGAACGTCAAGGTATTCCTTTTTCCAGTGTGCGAGATCAGATCAGTCGCGAACTGCTCATAAGCCAATTGCGTCAACGGCGAGTCGGCGAGCGTATTCGTATTTCTGAGCAAGAAGTGGACAGCTTCCTCGCCCAAGAAAAAACGGAATTAAGTAGTACGGATTATAAATTGCAGCAAATTACCGTTGCGATTCCTGAGAAAGCAACACCAGAGCAAGTAGCGTTAGCGGATAAAAGCGCGCAGGACATTTACCAACAGCTGATACAAGGTGAGGATTTTAGCCAGCTGGCCATTCGTTTGTCTGATGATGAATATGCGCTGCAAGGTGGTGAAACCGATTGGCGACGGGGGAGTGAATTGCCGATTCTTTTTGCTGATCAATTACCGGCTATGGATATTAATGAAATCTCGTTACCCTTAAGAAGCCCGTCAGGTTTTCATATTATTCGCTTATTAGAAAAACGGGGTGGGCCAAGTAAGCTGGTCACTGAGACGCTAGCCCGTCATATCCTGATTGCACCAACGGCTTTGCGTACCGAAGCCCAGGCGCGAACACTGGTTAACAAACTGCGTCAGCGAATTCAAAAAGGTGAAGATTTTGCCGAGCTGGCGCTCACCTATTCTGATGATAAAGCATCGGCCAGTGATGGTGGCAATCTAGGTTGGGCTAAGCCTGGTAAATACGTACCTCAGTTTGAGGCCGCGATCAAAAATACTCGAGTTGATAGTATGAGCCCTGCGTTTCGTTCGCAATTTGGCTGGCATATTCTGCGAGTAGAAGGCCGAAGAAGCCAAGATATTGGCGATCAGGTTTTAAAAGAGCAAGCCCGCCAGCAGCTGTTTAAGCGTAAGTTCGATACAGAGCTAGACAACTGGCTGCGAGAGCAGAAAGCCGCTGCTTATATCGAAATTCGCTAAATCGAGCTTTATTCAGAAAGAGGTTCTAGGTTTGAGTCAATCGCTGGTTATTACCGCAGGTGAACCATCGGGCATTGGCCCCGATGTTGTTTTAAAAGTTGCAGCGGACTGGGGCCATGCTAAAGAATATTTAGCTTGGAGTCAGGTTGATTGTCGTGAGCTTCGCTTAGTGGTTATTGCGGATCCTGACTTACTGCAACGGCGTGCGGAACAACTTGGCCTAAATGTAACGTTAACACAGGTTCTGCCTAATGAACCTTTACCTGTTATGCAGGCGGGTCAGCTAGCAGTTATTCCCGTGGCTTTAGAAGAGGCTGAAATAGCCGGACAGTTAAATGCAGCTAATGCGGCCTATGTATTAAAGACTTTAGAGATTGCCACGGACGGTTGTTTGGCTGGCCAATGGCAAGGTATGGTGACAGCTCCGGTTCATAAAGGCGTTATCAACGAGGCAGGGGTTCCTTTCACCGGCCATACTGAATTTTTGCAAGCCCGAACACAGACTGAACAAGTGGTTATGATGTTGGCGACAGAAGGGCTGAGAGTTGCCTTGGTGACAACCCATCTGCCATTAAAAGAAGTGGCTGATGCGATTACCCCTGAACGTATTACCCGAGTCAGTCGAGTCTTATACCGTGCATTAGAGCGTGATTTTGGTTTACGTCAGCCTAAAATCTTAGTCTGTGGATTAAACCCTCATGCCGGTGAAGATGGGCATTTAGGCCGGGAAGAGCTTGATGTAATCATCCCAACGTTAAAGGCTTTAGCTCAAGAGGGAATCCCATTAATAGGCCCCTTACCGGCTGATACACTATTTGCGCAGCACCATTTAAAAAATGCCGATGCAGTATTAGCGATGTATCACGACCAAGGTTTACCGGTTTTAAAACATGCTGGTTTTGGTCGTGCGGCGAATATTACGCTGGGAATGCCGATTGTGCGTACTTCGGTGGATCATGGCACCGCTTTAGATCTGGCTGGCACAGGCAACGCCCATGAAGGTAGCCTATGGACGGCATTAGGTTATGCTGCCTTAATGGCAGATGCTAGAACTCGATAACACCTGAAGAACTGAGAGGAATTAATGGCTAAGAAGCCTCAGCAACACCGCGCCCGTAAGCGCTTCGGACAAAACTTTCTTCAGGATGAAGGTATTATTCGACGTATTGTGCGCAGTATCGCCCCACAAAAAGGCCAACATTTGGTTGAAATTGGCCCTGGTATGGGGGCGCTGACCGAGATTATTTTAGAATCGGCAGAACGTCTTGATGTCATCGAATTAGATCGTGATTTAATTCCGGGACTTAAGGTGAAGTTTTTTAACGCCCCCGGCTTTAATATCCATCAAGCGGATGCGTTGAAGTTTGATTTTGCGGAACTGATTGATGATGGTCAGCCTCTACGGGTTGCCGGTAATCTACCTTACAATATTTCGACTCCCCTGATTTTTCACCTGTTAGAACAGCGGCAAAATATTCAGGATATGCATTTTATGCTGCAAAAAGAGGTCGTTGAACGTTTGGCTGCTGCTCCTGCGACGAACGACTGGGGACGTTTAGGTATCATGGCGCAATATTTGTGCGATGTTGAAGCGCTGTTTATTGTGCCGCCAGAAGCCTTTGACCCCATGCCTAAGGTTGATTCTGCCATCGTGCGTTTGACGCCCCATAAGGTGCTACCTTGTCCGGCAAAATCAGCGGAATGTTTGGATCAATTGGTCAGAACCGCCTTCGGTCAGCGCCGCAAGACCCTGCGTAACAATTTAAAAGGCTTACTTGATGTCACTGAGATCGAGTCTTTAGATATTGACCCAGGTCGTCGGCCTGAAACTTTGACGCTGCAAGAAGTTGTCGCGTTAAGTGATTGTTTGGCGGATAGGTTGGGCAAACATGACGAATAGCCATAATGATCAACCGGCGGTTGCAGATGCCTTAATGTTGAGTGTTGAGCCTAAGTTTATTAAGCAGGCCCGCGCTGAAGAGCGTGATCAGTTTGTCTTTAGCTATAAAGTCACCATCACCAATAATAACCGTACCAGTGTTAAGTTATTAAATCGTGTTTGGGTTATTACGGACGGCAATGGCAAAGTGAATGAAGTTAAAGGCAAGGGTGTTGTGGGCCAGCAACCGATTATTGGTCCTGGAGAGGAGTACAGTTATACCTCTGGAGCTATTTTTCCGACACCGCTTGGCTTTATGCAGGGTTATTTTGAAATGCAGGATATAGAATTTGACTGCCCGTTGCAGTTGGATATTCCAGCTTTTCGCTTAGCTAAAGCGGATGTCCTTCATTGATAGTTTGCATTACTTTTCGATGCTAATGGTCTGTTAATATTCTGTATTAAATAGGACTGATTTTTCATTGTGTTTTGTTATTGGATGAGCGAACCACTATGACGACTTACGCTGTTGGCGATTTACAGGGCTGCTTTAGCGAGCTAGAGCAACTTCTGGATAAGTTAAATTTTGATCCCGAGACCGATCAGCTTTGGTTAGCGGGGGATCTGGTTAATCGTGGGCCGGAGTCGCTTCAAGTCCTGAGATTTGCTTCGGGCTTAGGGGATCGTGTGCGTTGCGTGCTGGGTAATCATGATCTGCATTTGTTAGCGGTTGCTTACTCTGGGGCACGCCTTAAGCGCTCCGATACCTTGCAGGCAATTCTAGATGCACCGGACTGTGATGACTTGCTCGACTGGCTTCGCCATCAACCGCTCTGTCATTTTGACGCAAAGCTAGGCTATGTTATGACCCATGCGGGAATTCCGCCAATATGGGATCTTGAGCAGACACTGGCTTACGCCAAAGAGGTTGAACATGCTCTGCGCGGTAATAAGTGTAAGCGTTACTTCGAGCATATGTATGGCAACAAGCCTGCTAAATGGTCGGATGATCTTAAGGGTTTCGATCGCTTGAGAGTAATAACTAACTATTTTACTCGAATGCGTTTTTGTACGCCTAAAGGGAAGCTCGACTTTGATAGTAAAGAGGGCTTGGATCAGTGCCCTGAAGGATATGCCCCTTGGTTTAGTTATCCTCGACAAGTTAAAGCTCAAATTATTTTTGGCCATTGGGCGGCACTAGAAGGGCGGATTGATATAGCTAATAGAAATATTCAAGGGATACATGCCTTGGATACTGGCTGTGTTTGGGGAGCGACACTAACGGCGCTTAACCTAAATACCGGTGAGAAAACCAGTGTTGCAAGTTTGCAAAAAGCTAAATATTAGTGATACCTTAATTTAAAGGTTGATCGCAAAGCTATGCTGGTTTGAGCTTGAGTTACCCCTCATCCAGCGATTTAATAAAGGTATTTTTTTATGCAATTTAAGTTTATGAATCCAGATGAATTAAAAACCAAGTTTGAAGCGGGTGAGCAAGCGGTGGTGGTTGATATTCGTGATACGGGCAGTTTTTCTGCCGGCGCTATAAAGGGTTCTCAGCCGCTCACCAATGACAATGTACAGACCTTTGTAGAGCAAACAGATAAGCAGCTACCGGTTGTTGTTTGCTGCTACCACGGTAACAGCAGTCAATCAGCGGCACAGTTTCTAGTTGAACAGGGTTTTAGTGATGTTTATAGCTTGCAAGGGGGGTATGAACTTTGGAAAACCGTTTGTCCTGAGCACTGTCAGTAAGATTTTATCTTTTATGTGAGCGGCTAAAGATAAAACCAAAAAAGGAGCTAATCAGCTCCTTTTTTAGTTTTATCTTGTTTATTTTTTCTGCAGTTTGCCTGTTACCAAGTAACGTCTACCAAGCAATAACAACGTCGCCTTGCTGTATACCGAGTTTATCCGGCTCTGTGGCAATTGCCCCCCGAGAGAAAAATGGTTGAACACGTTTTAGTGTGATTACCATTTTTACATTTTCTAGTTCGGTATAAGGGTTTTGATTAGCGTCATAGAAGGTGCTTGAACGGTAGAGGTTCAATGTATCCCCAGGACGTAAGCCTGCATCTGCGCCTGCATCAATGTAGATATTGTTGCCATCGGTACGAGTAACCCGCGCCATAAAGGGTTGGCAGCCTAACGTGCTGTGTAGGTCATCGACAATGTTATCAAAGACTTTGTTTACCTGCTGGCCGTAGTCACTTCTCCAAAAAGCCGCCGAGCCAAAGCCCGTCTTTTCTTCCAATGGAACCGTCCAGTTGCCTAAGGTTTCATAACGTTGGCTATAAACAAGCGCACCACTAAAACCGTCGTGTACATAAATATCAATTTGGAATCGGCGTTCGAAACGGCTATCACCGTATTCCATTTTGTCTTTTACTTGCCCGAAATAAGATTTTGTTCTGACCAAGTCAGGGCGAGTCATTGAGATATCACGAATAACACCACTGATAACATACTGCACCCCCAGTTGATTGGATGCAGTAATAGCAGTTGTTAAAGAACCTTCCTCGGTCACTGATGTTGGAATAGTTTGAGGCGAGGTATAAACCTGAAAACCAGACGCATCTAGTACTTTAACTTTTTGAGCACTACCAAGGCGACGGGATAAATCCGCAGGTAAGGTTTGGCCTATGTTATAAAGACCACCAAAAGCTGCTGCCTGAGGGTCTTCTAAGTAGAAGGACGTCATGGCGGCGCTGCGCAAATAACCGTTGCTGGTGTTGCTGCGACACGACTTATCTTCAATCAATACATCAGCCTGAATAGTCAGAAAGAGTAAGTTACCCTTTACCTCTTCTTTCAGAATATTGATATCTTGAACGGTACCGTTAGAGCTGACTCTAAGATTGTCCGCGCTAATCGCACCGTCTGTCATCTGCTGAAAGCTACTAACGTCAGCGCCCGCTTGCAGACTTAGCTGCTGCACAGCATCTCTAATAGCCGCTCTGCGCGCACTAACGAGGTCTTGATGGACGACGTTGGCTTGGCCGGTTGCTTCAAGCCATTTGGCCTCTGCCTGTGTGGAATCCAGACCAATCAACAGGCAAAGAATCCACAACACCTTGTGACGGAATATGGTGTTTAACAACCGACCACTCCTTTTTATTTATAAACAACAGCGTTATCTGTAGAGAAAATCAAAACTGCCAAATGGCCGTTTTGCTCATTAGTTCAGATAATACTGGCTTGGCTGGCTTTTAACCAGTGGACGCGCGATTGCACGGGTTTCTGGAGACTCGCCATGTACCGTTGGAGCGGTACAGCTTGGAGACTGGAAGCCACCTGTTGAACCTAGGCAATCATAGAACGTCGGTTCAAGTACAAGTTCCATCGTGGTCTCGTAATTGTTATGAGCCAACTCGTAAGTTGAGATAACTTTAGCGCCACGAATAACCGTATCAACGTAAGTGCGGAAGCGGTCATCGCGTAGTACCAGCGCTTCTACAGTCGATCCACCGCTAACACGAGTACCATAAACACGTTCAGCAATAGCACGGTAAGCATCTAGTTTAGAGGCACGCATTGCCATCAGTTGGTTTTGACCTTTAGACATCCGAGGATTTTCTAAGTAAGCGCCGTAACCCGTAACCCGAACAATAATCGGATCAACTTTAGGGCTATAGGTATGCTCAACCTGCTGATAAACCACGTAATCACTATTACTTTGGGTATTCATTGTTTGCTGATTGGCTGGTACGCAGCCTGACGTTATTACTGCGCCTGCAATTGCCAAAGAAGCCAGTTTAAGTTTCATCATCATCACTCCTGGTGTCCGTCACATTAGGGTCGAAATATTGTGAACTAAGGTCGAAAATACGGTTAGTTAAAGTCGAAAGTAGGGTTAGTAAATTCGCTGTTGTCGGTCATTCTGTTATGGGTAATGCTGTTCTTGGTCGTCATATAGATGATAGTCATACCTTGGATGGTTATATCGTTGATACTCGTATCGCTGATAATACCGTCGTGGGAAAATCACATCAGGCTGCATCTTGCAACAAGGCTCCATGATGATCTTTGGCGTCAAAACACGATGACTTTCTGTACGAACAACCACTTTGCGAGGTTGCGGCTTAGCAGGTGGAATTCTAACGTAGCGACCCTGGGCCTGATTATTAGAATATGAATAACCATGATAGGGCGTTGCACAGGCCGTTAAGAGCGAGAGTGCAGCGCAGATCGTTATGTACTTTACAGTTTTAAGCATCGGTTTTCCCTGACATTCTGATAGCGAATTTAACCAACCATAAATTCAAGTAGTCGAGTCAAAAATTATACCGAGTATTATCGGCATCGCTTCCATAAAGTTTAGTGCTGACTGAGACTAAGGCCCAGAACACTAAAATTCTATTCATCTAGTATTGAGAGGTTTGCAAAAAATGAGCCAGTTCCCATCAAAAGCAGTTACAGATACTAACTTGTTGGGTGAAGTCTACCTTGTGGGCGGGCCTGTAAGAGATCAACTGCTTGATTTAAAAGCTCATGACAGAGATTGGCTTGTCGTAGGGGCGACACCTGAGCGGATGAAAGCGGCAGGGTTTGTTCAAGTCGGCAAAGACTTTCCTGTATTTCTTCATCCCATTTCTAAAGAAGAGTACGCCTTAGCGCGTACCGAGCGAAAATCTGGCAAGGGTTATCAGGGCTTTGTGTGTCATACCTCGCCGGATGTTTCTCTTGAGGAAGATTTAATGCGGCGTGATTTTACTATCAATGCCATGGCGTTGGATCAAGAGGGCGTGTTACATGACCCTTATAATGGATTAAAGGATCTTGAGGCCCGTGTTTTACGTCATGTTTCGCCTGCTTTTGCCGAAGATCCTTTAAGAGTGTTGCGCGGCGCTCGTTTTTTAGCTCGTTTGCATTATTTAGGCTTTAGTTTTGCGGATGAAACCCTGTCGCTAATGCGTCATTTGGTTGAAACCGGTGAACTTGAGCACCTTTCAGCGGAGCGGGTGTGGTCTGAAACAGAGCGCGCTATTGGGGAGAAAAGTCCTGAGCAGTATTTTTTAACCCTAAAGCGGGTTCAGGGTCTGGCTTACTGGTTTGCTGAGTTTGCTGGAGTTACAGAAGTGTCACTATTTGAATTACCGTGTTTTTTAAAGGAATCTTCTTTAGCAACCAGCCTCCACCGTTGGGCGTGGATGTTACACCATTTAAACACCTGTGATATTGAATCTCTTTGTTCGCGATTAAAAGCCCCTAGGCGTTATTTGGATTTAGCCCGCCTTGTACAAACATTTTGGTCGTTACTCAACATGCCCCCAGCGAAGGATTCAGCGCTTTGCTTAAGGCTGTTAGAGCGAGCCGGTGCTTTTAAGCAAGGAGGGTTATTCGAGGACTGGCTGATGCTCTGGTCGCCAAAGCATCAAGAGATAAAAGCGTGGTGGCAAGACCTGGCTAAGGCGTTAGGCGATGTAACCGCCGCAAGCTTTGTTGCACAAGGGTTGAAAGGGCCTGCGATTGGCGCTGGGATTAAAGTGCAGCGCCTTGGGATTATCGAAGAAGCCCTTCATGGTCTAGGTAGAGATTGAGGTTCGTTCAAGCAACGCTAGATTGCGCTTGGTAACTCCGTTAGCCACAGTTTTTGCTCAGGAAAGGGAAAACTGTCCCAAAGCTCTTGAGTGGTTTTATGCTGTCCCGGAGGAACCAGTGCGGGCTCCATAAGAGATAGAGGGTAGAGCATGTAACCGTGCTCAAAGAGGTCTTTTCGAGGTAGGGTTAGACCAAAATGCACACCGTGTAGTTGGTCGACTAAAACGATGTCGATATCTAGCGTGCGCCCGCTAAACTTGGGCGCATTATGCTCACGGCCAAAGTCATATTCTATTTGACGTAGCTGCTTGCTTAGTTCAGGAAGGGGGCGCTCTGTCTCTAAAATGGCGATCAGGTTAATAAAGTGATCCCCGATAAAACCAACTGGCTCACTTTCGACAACAGGGGATAGCTGTAGGGTGCCAAACTGCTGATTTAAAACCTGAATACCTGCTTGAATATTGTGCTTTGCATCGATATTGCTACCAAGGCTTAAATAGACACGGCTCATTGTTGTGGTCCTTGGCTTAACGTGCCGCGCTGAATCTGAACCGCAACATTACGAGCATTTGGTACTGCGCCAGGCTTGCTTACTTTGACCTGAACCCAGCAGACGTGAAACTGATGACGAATCAGCTCGCTAACGGCCTCAGCAAGGCTTTCGATCAACTTAAAAGATGACCCCTTGACCAGTTCCGTAATCGCTTGGCTGATGGCAAAATAATCCAGTGTCAGCTCAAGATTATCACCGGCGGCAGCGGGTTGGATATTGGTTGCCATCTCAATATCAAATTCCAGCGGCTGCAGAATCTCGCGCTCCCAATCATAAACGCCAATGAGAGCGTCCACTTTTAAGCCTTCAATAAAAACCCGGTCCAAACCATCACCTATTTGCTCAGTTGAAAAGTCTATCTGTTGTGTTAAACGTCTATTTTGTTTTGTGCGTGACCGGGATTAGCGACGGTAACTCTGTTAATGGCCAGCGTGGCTGAACCTTTATCTGGTTATCATTGCTTTGCCCAGCCATTAAACGTTGGCAACCGGCGTAAGCGATCATGGCACCGTTGTCTGTACAGAATTCATTGCGGGGATAGTAAACCTGACCGCCCATACCTTTAAGTGTTTTTTCTAACTGGGCGCGAAGATCTTCGTTAGCGCTCACGCCGCCTGCAATGACTAGTTTTTTACGACCAGTTTGCTGTAGGGCACGCTTACATTTAATGAGTAAGGTATCCACGACGGCATCTTGGAAGGCAAGGGCAATGTCGGCACGAGCCTGATCCGTTAACGTATCATTATTGGCTTCTTTAAAGGCTGCAACGGTATTTAGCGTGAATGTTTTAAGGCCGCTGAAGCTGAAGTCTAATCCTGGTCGATTGGTCATCGGGCGTGGGAAGCGGTAAACACCAGGAGTACCTTGTAACGCTGCCCGTGCGATATGGGGGCCACCGGGATAAGGTAAATCCATCATTTTAGCCGCTTTATCAAAGGCTTCACCGGCAGCATCATCAATGCTTTCACCGAGTAGCTCATATTGGCCAATGCCTTGCACATCAATAAGTTGCGTATGACCACCGGAAACGAGAAGCGCGACAAAAGGAAACTCTGGCGGGGTTTCTTCCAGCATGGGTGCCAAGAGATGGCCTTCCATATGATGCACACCCAAGCATGGCTTACCCCATGCTAGCGCTAGCGCTTGTGCTGTAGACGCACCTACCATTAATGCACCGATTAGGCCTGGGCCTGCGGTGTAGCAGATCGCATCAATGTCATCGGCTTGGCAGTTGGCTTCAGCCATAACCTGTTGAGTCAAAGGGAGTAATTTGCGCACATGGTCGCGGGAGGCGAGTTCAGGGACAACGCCGCCATAGGGAATGTGCATATCAATCTGGCTATAAAGTGCATGGGCTAATAGCCCTTGCTCTGAGTCATAAATAGCCAGGCCGGTTTCATCGCAGGATGTTTCTATTCCGAGTACACGCATGAGGTTCACTAACTGCTTGAAAGAATAGGTGCAATTCTACCTTTCTAAGTGGGAAATGACACGAAAAGCCGCAGATCTAATATAAAAAAGCAGAACGAAAGTGAGTAAAGCTATTTGCATGGGGTAGCCAAAGCCTATAGAATCATGCGTCCCCTAAGGCATGTCGCTGATTTTGGCGACATCTCTATTTAATTTCAATCCTATTACTTTTAAGGTGGTGAGTCTTTAATGCCTGCTGTTAAAGTTAAAGACAATGAACCGTTTGACGTTGCACTGCGTCGTTTCAAACGTTCTTGTGAGAAAGCTGGAATCCTAGCCGAAGTTCGTCGTCGTGAATTTTACGAAAAGCCAACTTGGGTTCGTAAGCGTAAAGCAGCTGCTGCTGTTAAACGTCACGCTAAAAAGGTACAGCGCGAACAGAAACGTTTCGAGCGCCTGTACTAAGCAACGTCAGTTGTAGGCTTCGGCTTACACGGTTGTCTTTTTAGGGGTAAAAACGGCTGCCTTAACCGGCGGCCGTTTTTCATTTGTAGTTGTAGTTTGTAGTCGTTTTTTTGATAAATCTTCATTTATAGGTTTTTTAGGCACCCTAATAGCTGTTGTCTTATGGCTAGGTGCTTACTTGTTGGTGTTTGTATAGGTGTAATACCCTCTTATGGCTGGTCGGATTCCTCAGTACTTTATTGATGACCTTGTCGCTCGTGCCGACATTGTTGATGTTGTAGGAAGTGCGGTTAAGCTAAAAAAAAGTGGCCGTAACTGGCAGGGTTTATGCCCGTTTCATAGTGAAAAATCCCCCTCTTTTACCGTAAGCCAAGACAAACAGTTCTATCACTGTTTTGGTTGTGGTGCCCATGGCAACGCTATTGGTTTCTTGATGGAACATGACGGTCTTGGTTATGTCGAAGCCATTGAGGATCTTGCCAAACAGCTCGGAATGGATGTGCCTAGGGATGAAAATCCTCTTGAGGCTCAGAAGCGTCAAGTGGCTAAAAAGTCTGCAGAAACCCTTGAACTGGCCGCTCAGTTTTATCGTAATTCTCTACAGGTGGCAGAAGGTGCTCAGCGAGCGCAGGCTTATTTACAACATCGAGGCTTACAGCCTGAAACGATTGATCGTTTTGGTATTGGCTTTGCCCCAGAAGGTTGGGAATTGCTTAAAAAGTACCTATCTGGCCAAAATATCAGCGAAAAAGAGCAAATCACTTTTGGATTACTTGTCCAAAAAGAGGAAACAGGACGTACTTACGATCGCTTTCGTAATCGTATTATGTTTCCAATTAGAGATTGGCGAGGCAAGGTCATTGCTTTTGGTGGGCGGGTATTGGGTGATGAAAAACCTAAATATTTAAACTCACCTGAAACGCCTGTCTTTCAGAAAGGGCGTGAGTTATACGGCCTTTATGAGGCTAAAACAGCCCCTGGACAGCTTGAACGCTTGCTGGTGGTTGAAGGTTATATGGATGTGGTGGCCTTAGCTGAAGCCGGTATTCACTATGCTGTTGCTACGCTGGGTACTTCGGCTACAACCGAACATATGGATCGGTTGTTTAAAGTTGTGCCAGAAGTGGTGTTTTGCTTTGATGGTGATAAAGCGGGGAAGCGAGCCGCAGAAAGAGCATTAGAGAATGTTCTGCCGCATATGATTGATGGTCGTCAGGCGCGCTTTATGTTTCTGCCGGATGGTCAAGATCCTGATTCCTTAGTGCGAGCCAACGGTAAGAGCTTATTTGAGCAACGTATTGTACGGGCAGAATCGCTATCTGAGCGTTTATTTGGCTTTCTTCAAGAGGGACTCAATCCTCAGGAGCCAGAAGGTAAGGCGCTACTGACGCAGAAAGCTGGGCCTTTCTTTCAGAAAATTCCAGCGGGCATCTTACGCACGCTTTTGGTTAAAAAGCTGGCAGAAATTGTCGGTGTTGACACTGCTCAGTTGCAAACACAGCTAGATCGTCAATCGTTACCGGTTAAAAAAGAAGCGATACAGAGTAAGCCTGCTGATATTATTCCTGAATATGCTGTAGAAAGTATATCTCATGCCGATAATGCCCCTGAAGTTCAGTTATCAACGAGCTATGCTTATAAATTGCTACTATGGTTGGTACGTTGCCCTCGGATTATTCAAAAGTTGACCGAGGAAGAGTTGCAGCAATTAAAAGAGATTATCGACGAAAATAAAGGGTTTTTCTGGGGAAAAGTCTTTAAGGAAGTCATGGAATACTTGAAATGTATGCCTACTGCCACCACTTTATCACTTCAGGCGCATTGGTACGGCACAGAAATTGGCCGATTACTTGATCAGATAGCATTAGAAGACGTGCTCGCCGAAGAATTTATTATTTCAGAATTTAAAGAATGGCTCCGGTCACTGGAGCTTAAGCGACAACAGTATCAGCGCAATCAACGTATTGACGAACTGATGAATAAGAGTCGCTCAGGTCAACGCTTGACCAAAAATGAGAATGAAGAGCTGGTGATGTTGCTTAACGTGTTGGCTAATAAGAAAAGTCGACCGGAAGGTGATACTGCTGAAGTTAAGTAATAATTTAGAGCTAGGTGGAAGTCAAGAATAATTTATGCTATATTTGAACGCTTAGCATTTTTTTCCACCTCGTTCTTTGCACTACATTTGAGATAGGGTATCTATGGCTGGAAATGAGCAGCAACAGTCGCGCTTGAAGGAATTGATCGCCCGCGGAAAGGAACAGGGCTACCTCACTTACGCAGAAGTAAATGACCACCTCCCGGAAGATATTTCAGACCCAGATCAGGTTGAAGATATCATTCGCATGATCAACGATATGGGTATCAGTGTTTCCGAGGAAGCACCTGATGCAGAAACCCTATTGATGACTGATGGTGATTCTTCAACGGATGATGTTGGGGCAGAAGAAGCTGTAGCAGCCCTCGCTGCGGTTGAGTCCGATGTAGGTCGTACAACCGATCCTGTGCGCATGTATATGCGAGAAATGGGCACCGTAGAGCTATTGACCCGTGAAGGCGAGATAGTGATCGCCAAGCGTATCGAAGAAGGCCTGCGCGAGGTGATGCACTCTGTCTCCTATTTGCCGGGTACTATTCAGCGAATTCTGGATATTTATGACCAGACTCAAACTGAAGAAGGTCGCCTAAGTGATCTACTGATTGGTTATATCGATCCAGATGATGGCGAAGTACCTGCAGGCCCTGTCGCTAGTGCGAAAACAGATGATGACCTGGATGACGAGGAAGAAACGGAAAGTGGCCCTGATCCTGAAGAAGCCCGCATTCGTTTTACTCGTCTAAAAGAGCTTAATGATGCGGTATTAGCTGCAGGTGAGAAAAAAGGTATTGGTAGTGCTGAGTACCAAGCGGCTCAAGTCGCTTTGGCTGATTACTTTGCACCCATCAAACTAACACCGAAGAATTTTGATGCTATGGTTGCGCGCGTGCGTAACAGTATGGATGAAATTCGTCGGCAAGAGCGCCGTGTCATGCAGCTTTGTGTGCGTAAAGCTAAAATGACCCGTAAAGAGTTTATTGCTACTTTCCCTGGTAATGAAACCAACCCTAAATGGCTGGATAGCATTCTGGCAGATAAGCCTAAGAATGCCGCTGTATTAGAAGGTTTGCGCATCGAAATTTTGCGATGCCAGCGTAAAATCTCTACCGTAGAGCAGGATGTGCACCTTAATCTTATTGAGATTAAAGAGATCAACCGTCGCATGTCGATTGGTGAAGCTAAAGCCCGTCGTGCCAAGAAAGAAATGGTGGAAGCTAACCTGCGTCTGGTTATCTCTATCGCGAAGAAGTACACCAACCGTGGCCTGCAGTTCTTGGATCTTATCCAAGAAGGTAATATCGGTTTGATGAAAGCGGTTGATAAGTTTGAATACCGTCGCGGTTATAAATTTTCGACTTATGCGACTTGGTGGATTCGTCAGGCGATTACTCGATCTATTGCTGACCAAGCCCGTACGATTCGTATTCCGGTACACATGATTGAAACGATCAATAAGTTGAACCGTGTTTCTCGTCAGATGCTTCAGGAGATGGGCCGTGAGCCAACTCCAGAAGAGCTTGGCGAGCGTATGGAAATGCCAGAAGATAAAGTGCGTAAAGTACTTAAGATCGCTAAAGAGCCGATCTCTATGGAAACGCCTATTGGTGATGATGAAGATTCTCATCTGGGTGATTTTATTGAAGATGTTGGCACAGATTCACCGATTGATACCGCAACGGGTGAAGGCCTGATTGAAGCGACTCGCTCTGTTCTGGGTGGGTTAACAGGACGTGAAGCCAAAGTGCTTCGTATGCGTTTTGGTATTGATATGAATACCGACCATACCCTAGAGGAAGTGGGCAAGCAGTTTGATGTAACCCGTGAACGTATTCGTCAGATTGAGGCGAAAGCGTTACGTAAGTTGCGTCACCCTACTCGTTCAGAGCATCTACGTAGCTTTATTGACGAGTAATTTTTTTATGCTCAGCGGTAAAGTTGCCTATACTTAACGGTAATATTATTTGTATATCTGTATTTAGCGTTATTAAACACTTAGTATTTTTAAGGTTATAAGCCTTAAAAGATTAAAGCCTCGCTTCTAGCGAGGCTTTTTTTTGCTAGAAGTATCTGCCATAAATAAGTATCGAAATACTTTTAATATCAGGTAGTTATGAAGCGTGATTCAATATGCTTCTTTTGGGAGCAGCTTATCTATTCTTATTTGTTATAAATCTGCATGAAACGAACGTAAAAATTAGCCATAATAACGAATCAATTATTTAATTGATCGTTTCTGATTATTTAAAATATAGGCTTGTTATGGAAAATCCTTCTGCCAACGATGCATCGCGGCATAACCGCTTAATGCAGGAATATCGCCAGAAAGAGCGTTCGGCAGAATCTGCTGAAGATCTTGATGATGCTGAAGACCAAACAATATCTACACCTGATAATCAAGACGTTGCTCAAGAATTCCAGAGAGAAGATGATTCTTCTGGATCGGAAATAACCATGGCGGCAGATGGTAGCGTAGAGAATAGTGATATAGATACGGCTTCTACTCTTGTACCCAGGACTGCTCAGCCTGTTTATGATCAAGATCTTAGTGCAGCCTTAGAGGCTTTTTCTGCAGAAGCTACAGAGAAAATTGATACCCCAAAACCCGTAGAGTCATTGGTAGAGCAGTCCGTAGATTCACTGCACAGAGCTCCTGTTTCTAGTCTCCATCAAAAGCCTAAAACGTTTTCTTTTGGTTTATATTTTCCTCAAACGTTTGTTGGAGCCGAACCAGAATGGATGGAAGGCCAATCCAGAGCCTTACAGTTGAAGGGTGTCTTTGATACTTTGGGTTTAAGCTTTCCTCCTGAGCCATCGGGCCAGCAGTTTGCTGCAAGAGTTTGATTTTTATCACTTATTTTTGATTTTTCTGTCGATTTTACGATTTATTTTTTCCTAGAAAATCCTTATCTTCTTATTTTTTATCGAAATACCTCTTGACCCTGCCTCTTGTCTGACTTAAGTTTCAAACATACGTTTGAATTAAGTTTTGAAGAAACTTTGACTGTTGCTCGACATGACGGGTACAGCAAAACAAAACAAGAACAGCTAAGTCGAGGTCGATATGCCAACATATAAAGCCCCCCTACGTGATATCCGTTTTGTGATGGACGAGATGCTGGACTTTCCAGCCCATTATGCCCAACTGCCTAATGGGGATGATGCATCACCAGAAATTGTGAATGCTATTCTGGAAGAGGGTGCTAAGTTCTCTGAAGAAGTGCTGACGCCTTTAAATCAAACCGGTGATAGCGAAGGCTGCCAGTTTAATAATGGTGACGTGACAACGCCTACCGGCTTTAAGGAAGCTTATCAGCAGTTTGTGGAAGGTGGTTGGCCGTCTATGACTCAGGATACCCGCTATGGTGGACAGGGTTTGCCTCAGTCCTTAGGGATGGTACTGAATGAGATGGTTTGTTCATCTAACTTGTCATGGGGTATGTACCCAGGTCTTTCCCATGGTGCGATGGATGCTTTACTACACCACGGTACAGAAGAGCAGAAAGAAACTTTCTTGACGAAAATGATCGACGGCAGTTGGACTGGCACCATGTGTTTGACCGAGCCTCATTGTGGTACAGATCTTGGCTTAATTCGTACTAAGGCTGAACCTCTTGGGGATGATAGTTATGCGGTTAGTGGCACCAAGATCTTTATCTCTGCGGGCGAACACGATATGTCCGAGAATATTGTTCATCTTGTTTTGGCTAAGCTGCCGGGTGCCCCTGAAGGCTCTAAAGGCATCTCACTGTTTATCGTGCCGAAATTTACCCCAGACGCTAACGGTGAAGCCGGTGAGCGTAATGGTGTTCAGTGTGGTTCTATCGAGCACAAAATGGGTATCCATGGTAATAGCACCTGCGTGATGAACTTTGATAATGCCAAGGGTTACCTAATAGGTGAGCCGAATAAAGGCTTGTCTTATATGTTCGTGATGATGAATGCGGCCCGTATTGGTGTTGGTATTCAAGGCTTAGGGCTTACGGAAGTCTCTTTTCAGAATGCACTGACTTATGCCCGTGATCGTTTACAGATGCGCTCTCTGAGTGGGCCTAAAGCACCAGAGAAAGCCGCTGACCCAATTATTGTTCACCCAGATGTGCGTCGTATGCTGTTGACGCAAAAAGCCTTTGCAGAGGGTGGTCGGGCACTGGTTTATTATACCGCGCAGTTAATTGATCAAGTTTCTGCCGGTGGTGATGCCGGTAAAGAAGCCGATGAGCTGTTAGGCTTATTGACTCCTATTGTAAAAGCCTTCTTAACCGAAGCAGGCTTTGAAGCGACCAACGAAGGTATTCAGATCTTTGGTGGTCACGGTTTTATCCATGAGTGGGGTATGGAGCAGTTTGTTCGTGATGCGCGTATCACTCGTCTGTATGAAGGTACAACCGGTATTCAGGCGCTTGATCTACTGGGTCGTAAGATTCTGATGAATCAAGGTGAAACACTACGTACCTTTACCAAGCAGATTCATAAGTTCTGCCAGGGTGAAGAAGGTAATGCTGAGATGGCTAAATTTGTCACACCTTTGTTGGCGCTGAACAAAGAGTGGGGTGACGTTACCATGCAGATCGGTATGAAAGCGATGCAGGATCGTGATGAAGTAGGTGCAGCCTCTGTTGATTATCTAATGTACTCTGGTTACGTTACGCTGGCTTATTTCTGGGCTCAAGCGGCAAAAGTGGCGCAGCAGGCACTGGCGAACGGCACCACAGAAACGGATTTCTATAAAGCGAAACTGGCAACGGCACAGTTCTACTTCAGCAAGCTGTTACCGCGGACCAAGTCTTTGGTTGCTTCAATCAATGAAGGCGGTGAGTCGCTTATGGAGATGAGCGCGGATCAATTTGGTTCTGGCTTTGAAATCTAAACTGTAAAGAAAGACGGATCGCCTAAAGAAAGAAAATTTACTGCTTTAAAAATTCAGGCGGGCCAGGGAAGGCTCGCTTTTTTAGCTTTATTCTCAGCAATATTTTAGACTTAAGCATGAGCTGTTTCAGCTTGACATTTTTGCAGTAAACGCGCCTTTTATACTAAACCCTGCTGTCGCTCAAGCCCCCATAAAACCTGAACTCACAAGTCACGCATTAAACTAGCGGCCTAGGGTTTCATTCAGTAATATGACTGAAAAATAGAATCCAGTCGAAATTTTATATACTGATTCACCAACTTTTTAGTGCTTTTTATAGCGCTAAAAAGTAAGCATCTATCAATAGGAAGTACGCACCATGGCAAAGTATAAAGCTCCTTTACGCGATATGCGTTTTGTTTTAAATGAAGTGTTTGAGGCTGAAAAGCTTTGGGCCTCTATGCCAGCAACACAGGAAGTGACCCCTGATTTGGTTGATGCGATCTTGGAAGAAGGTGCCAAGGTTAATGAAAACGAACTATTTCCTTTAAACCGCACTGGTGATGAAGAAGGTTGTACGTTTAACGATGGAACCGTTACCACGCCAAAAGGCTTTAAAGAAGCCTATAAGCTGATGTCTGAAAGTGGCTGGTTGGGTCTTGGCGGTAATATTGACTTTGGCGGCCAAGGCATGCCGAAGATGCTAACGGTATTATTTGAAGAGATGCTTTACTCTTCCAACGCGTCTTTTGCGTTGTACCCTGCGCTTAACTCTGGCGCGACGCTGTGTTTGGATAATCACGCCAGCGACGCGATGAAAGAGCAGCTTCTGCCAGCGATGTATGAAGGTCGTTGGTTGGGTACTATGTGTTTGACTGAGCCGCACTCCGGTACTGATCTGGGTTTGATCCGCACGAAGGCAGAACCGAATGCCGATGGTTCTTTTAATATTACTGGCACTAAGATCTTTATTACCGGTGGTGAGCATGATCTATCGGAAAATATTATTCATCTTGTGCTGGCTAAGCTGCCGGATGCGCCTGCTGGTTCCCGTGGCATCTCGCTATTTATGGTGCCTAAATTCCTGATCAATGATGATGGTTCTTTGGGTGAGCGTAACCCAGCATTCTGTGGCTCTATTGAGCACAAAATGGGGATTAAAGGATCTGCAACCTGCGTCATGAACTTTGATGGCGCTCAGGGTTGGATGATCGGTGAGCCGAATAAAGGCTTGGCTTGCATGTTTACCATGATGAACTACGAGCGTCTATCGATTGGTATTCAAGGTTTAGGTCTTGGTGAAGTAGCTTATCAGAGTGCAATGGATTTTGCTCAAGAGCGTACTCAATCCCGTGCTCCAGGCGGTGCTAAGTACCCTGAAAAATCAGCGGATAACATTTTGGTGCACCCAGATGTACGCCGGATGGCATTGAATGTACGTGCCTTTAATGAAGCGGGTCGTGCTTTTGCTTCTTATGTGGGTATGCAGTTGGATATGTCTAAATTCCATGAGGATGCAGACGTTCGTCAAAAAGCAGCGGCCTTAGTTGCTCTGATGACGCCGGTGGCTAAGTCTTATCTAACAGACCGTGGTTTGGATTGTACTATTTCCGCGCAGCAGATTTATGGTGGCCAAGGCTATATCCGTGAATGGGGTGCAGAGCAATATGTGCGTGATGCCCGTATCGCGCAGATTTATGAAGGCACCAATGGTATTCAGGCGCTTGACCTGATGGGTCGCAAAGTGGTGTCCAACAAAGGTGAATATGTAAAAATATTCGAACAAGATATTCGCAGCTTTATTGCCGCGAATGCTGATAATACTTTTGTACAGCCATACCTAGAGAAGCTATCGGCGGCGGTTGATACTCTGGTTCAAGTTACCGAGGGCGTTATCGAGAAAGCTCAGGCTAACCCAGAAGAGATTGGAGCGGCTTCTCAAGACTATTTGGATCTGTTTGGTCTAGTGACTTACTCTTACATGTGGGCGCGTATGGTTGCTGTTGCTGCACCAAAAGCAGGGAGTGATACCAGCGGCTTCTATGGGGCTAAAGTTAAAGTGGCAAGCTTCTTCTTTGCTCGAGTGCTACCGAAGGCGGCATCACTGGCTGCACAGGTTAATGCTGGTGCAGAGACGTTGATGGATCTTGATGAAGAGCTGTTCTACGGTGAGTAATCACCTGAAATAAAGCGTAGACATTGATGGTCTAAATCAATCATAGAACCGGCTAAGGTGAAAATCTTAGTCGGTTTTTTATGTCTTATGGGATAGCTGTGTGATCGTTTTGTTGTAGCTGTACGGTATATAAAGAATATAAAGGATATTTAATAGAGATATAGGAATACAGAAAGGTATAGAATGAAAAGTAATAAAGGATCTTAGAGAGAGTTAAAGCATAGAAAGTATTGGTACGTAGAAGGGGGCTTAGAATAAAAAGCTGCAATATAACAAATGGTGCGGAAGGAGAGACTCGAACTCTCACACCTTACGGCACCAGAACCTAAATCTGGCGTGTCTACCAATTTCACCACTCCCGCATTTGTATATTGCTATACACTATATGCCGTATTGCTAATCCGAAGGGTGACCTCGTTATGATTAGCGGCAATTGTGTGGCTTTAATAATATTCAATGATAAAAAAATAATTGAATAGTCAAAGCGCTGTACTGCGCCATCTTCAAACAAGTCTAGCTTGTTAGGGAGAAGATGGTGCGGAAGGAGAGACTCGAACTCTCACACCTTACGGCACCAGAACCTAAATCTGGCGTGTCTACCAATTTCACCACTCCCGCAGTACGAGGCGTATTATAGTTAAGCCAAAGAATACGTCAACCCCTGATTGCAAAATAAATAAAATTATTTGTTATCAACAAGATAGCGCAAGGCGGGTTCGGGAATGCTCTTGGCGGCTTCAGCCCAGCTATGGTCTTGGATGTAGGGAATTTCTGCCAATAAAGGGGCCGTGATTAATTGGGCTAATGTTGCTAGATTTTCTTTATAGTGGCTCATCTCTGGGTCAATCTGATTCGCAACCCAGCCCGCAATAGTTAGGCCGTCGGCCTTAATGGCCTCAACGGTTAGCAAGGCATGGTTGATACATCCAAGCTTTATACCAACCACAAGAATGACAGGTTGCTTTAGATTCTTAGCTAGGTCGGCTAAGGTTTCTCGACGGTTAAGTGGCACACGCCAGCCGCCAGCACCTTCGATCAATAGAAGGTCTGCTCTGGCCATCATAATACCTCGAGCAAATCCCGCAGACCGAGCAACACTTAACGATGAGCCACTTTCTTGGGCGGCAATATGGGGAGCTATAGCAGGTTCAAGAGCGATAGGGTTTACCATCTCATACTCTTCATATTCTGTCATCGCGGCCATTAAATGTGTGGCATCGCTGTTTCTTAAGCCCTGCTCTGTTCGCTCACATCCTGCGGCAACGGGTTTATGGGCTAAGGTTTTATAACCAAGCAGGCCTGCAGCATAAAGTAGGGCGCAGCTAACAAACGTTTTTCCCGCATCGGTGTCGGTACCGGTAACAAAATAGGTTTTCATGATAAAAGGCCCATATTATTTGGTTTGCTAATCGTTAATATCAAGACTTGGTAGCTTACAGGAAGACCCTGTTCTGATCTAAAAGACTCATAAGCTTTTTTAAAATGAATAATGCTTTGCCTGCCTGTTAGTCCTAGCTCACCCTCCTGATAATGCGCTCCAATGCCTTTGATCGAATCGATAACCTGTCTTAGGTCTGGGTAATATACCTGCTCACAATAATGCTCTGCCTGCTCTACTTTAAAGCCTGTTTGGCGAGCGGATTCAAGTAAGGCTTCTTGGCAGGTGAAGTCGTTAATATGTTTTTTATCATCTGCCTGAGCCCAGCTGTGCTCAAGTTCTGCTAATGTTCCGGGCAAGAGGGTGGCGATATAAGCCTTGCCGCCAGCTTTAAGGGCGTTAAATAGTGATTGAAATAGGGCATGGTGATTGTGGCACCACTGTATTGCTAAGCTGGAGAAAATCAGATCTAAGCCTTTGATCGTATCGGGAAGCTGCTCTGCATCGGCACAGAGCCAGTGGATATTGTCGTTATCCGCCTGTTGATCGGCAAAAGCCAACATGCCCTCCGAGAGGTCTAAGCCTATTGCTGATTGGGCATGACAATGATCCCGTAAGCGGCGCGTCCAATAACCTGTCCCACAGCCAATATCAAGAATATGGTTGGCAGAGGTTGGGCAGAGGTTTAAAAGTTTCTGTGCGATACGCTTTTGGGCTTTGGCCTGTTGATCATAATGAGGGGCGGCCTTGCTAAACGCATTAGCGACCTTCTGCTTATTTCTGTCTTTAGCTTCTATATTGGTCTTTATTTTATCTATGTTGGCTTTTATTTCACCTTGGGCACTTGTTTCTAGCGTTAGCATATTTTCGATATGGCAAAGCCGTTGAAGAATCTTATCCGCTAGATACTTTGGCTGGCTCAGCATAGGAAGGTGGCCTGCGTTCGATAGTACTTCGCTGGGGGCTGCTAAGTGTTGGCTAATATCAACGGGCACTAAAGGGTCGTGTTCAGCAAATAGCCAGAGTGTTGGGCATTGCAGTTGGCAGTAAGCACGCTGGTCTAATGTGCTTAAGGCGGTTAAGCCGTTAGCGAGGGCTTGTACGTCCGAGAGGGCTAGCACGTTAGCCGATCGCTCGCTTGGGTTGGCTCTATTGCGCATAAGATGATTGAGCAGCCTTCTTGTTTCGCGAATATCAGGCTCCCCTTGCATCTGCAATCCTTGAAAACGCTTAAGTGTTTTCTCTGGCTCTTGGCTAAAAGCAGTTTGAAAATGGCTCAACACATCCACAGGCATCCCGTAGCGCCAATCAGTGCGCTGTTGAAAGCTGGGGTTGCTGGCTAATAATGTTAGGCTGCTAGGGGCTTGTATCGTGCTTTTTATTATTGTGGTGCTTTCTATTACTGTGGCGCTTTTTGGTAGATTTTGCAGATAATAGGTTATCTCTAACATTAAATTGCCGCCGAGTGACCAGCCTAACCAGTGGGCATCAAGGGGAAGGTCTAAATCCGCAATCAATTTAGGAATAAACGAGGTTTCTTGGGGGTCGTAGCAAGTAAGTGTCGGCGTGATAATCAGGCGTTCAGGTTGTCTCTGTTTTATGGCAGCAATTAACGGCTGCCAAATCGCCGGTGTTGCTCCCCAGCCGTGCAGAAGTACAAGTGGCTTTATGTTTATTGTTGATTTCATCGGGTCATCTTCGGCAGGCCGCGCTGCTTTATAATATGGGCTAGGGCTGACAGCAGTTGTTCAATCTGTTCCAAGCTATGACTGGCACTTAGGGTAATGCGTAAGCGGGCGCTACCCTTAGGAACTGTGGGTGGGCGAATGGCAATGACGAGAATACCGACCTGTTCAAGCTGTTGACTCCATTCCATCGCTTCTGCGTCGTCGCCAATCATAATCGGCTGAATAGGTGTGAGAGAGTCCATTAAGGTTAATCCTAGTTGATTCGCCCCGGTTCTAAAGCTGTGTATCAGTTGATTCAGATGGATACGCCGCTCCGGTTCTTGCTGTATTAACATTAAACTGGTGCGTGTTGCTGCAGCGACGGCAGGCGGTATCGCCGTGGTGTAAATATAGGGGCGGGCAAATTGAATTAATGTTTCTATCAAGGCTTGGCTACCGGCCACAAAAGCACCGCTAGTACCAACGGCCTTACCTAAAGTTCCCATTAAAATAGGCACCTGATTTTGAGTAAAACCTGCACCTATGCCTTGCCCGTGCTCACCCAGGCATCCAAACCCGTGAGCATCGTCCACCATCAACCAAGCATGATGTCGTTGACTCGTATCGACAAGGGCTTGTAGTGGTGCGCAATCACCATCCATGCTAAATACACCATCCGTGACGATCAGTTTGCGCTGACTCTCTGGACTGGCTTTCTCTAAAAGATGGTTAAGGTGTACGTTGTCATTATGCCGATAACGCTTAAATCCTGCGCCAGAATGCAAGCCGCCATCTAATAACGAGGCGTGATTTAACCGATCCTGAAAGACCGTATCCCCTTTGCCCACTAATGCCTGAATTGTGCCGAGGTTGGCCATGTAGCCCGTGGAAAAAAGTAGCGCTCGATCTCGTCCAGTAAAAGCCGCTAAAGCCTCTTCTAACTGTTGATGCTCTGTGCTGTGACCATTAACCAAATGTGAAGCGCCGCTACCGACACCATAGGTTTTGGCTGCTTGGCAAAAGGTTTCGATGACTCTAGGGTCATTGGCAAGACCTAAATAGTCGTTACTACAAAAGGCAAGAACCTGACGGCCATTGATCTGTGTCTCTGGCTGCTGAGGGCCCTCTAACGTACGGCGGCACCGGTAGAGGTGCGCCTTATGGCGCGCCTCCAAACCAGGTTCTAATAGCGGGGATAAAAGATCGACAGTGCTTTCTAGTGATTGTTTGATCCGGTCTTTCATACAGGCTTTCATTCCAGTGCTGTTGGACTTAAACCACAAGGCCGCAGGGTTTGCGTTCGCGCTCGGCGCCGTCGCTAAGAGATGACGCTTGGCTTGCATCATAAAATAACTTGCTGTTCTTTTGTTCGGTGATAGCTTCTTGCAGGGCAGCCTGATGGGTAGCGTCATCAACGGGAACATCACGGCGTTCAGGGTGAATACCTAGGCGCTGAAACAGTTGACGATCTTTATCTGCCTGAGGGTTTGCTGTCGTCAATAAACGCTCGCCATAAAAAATAGAGTTGGCACCGGCAAAGAACGTCATAGCTTGCATCTCATCACTCATTTCTTCACGGCCTGCGGATAGCCGAACGTGGGATTCAGGCATAAGAATACGGGCGACAGCGATGGTGCGAATAAAGTCGATAGGGTCTAAATCTTCAACCTGATCTAAAGGAGTACCTTCAACTTTAACCAGCATATTGATCGGTACGCTTTCAGGATGAGGCGCTAAATTGGAAAGCTGAATCAGCATTTTAGCGCGATCGGTTTCTTCTTCGCCCATACCTAAGATGCCGCCTGAGCAGATTTTCATACCGGCTTCACGCACATGGGATAAGGTGTCTAGGCGGTCTTGATAGCTACGGGTGGTGATGATTTGGTCATAGTATTCCGGTGAGGTATCCAGGTTGTGGTTGTAGTAATCAAGACCGGCCTGAGACAGTTCTTTTGCTTGATCGACATCCAGCATACCCAATGTCATACAGGTTTCTAAGCCTAGGGATTTAACGCCTTTGACTATCTCTAGCACAACAGGGAAATCTTTTTTGCTGGGGGACTTCCACGCCGCACCCATGCAGAAACGACTAGCTCCGGTTTCTAGTGCGGCCTTCGCTTGCTGTAACACCTTTTGTACTTCCATTAACTGCTCTTTGGCAAGCCCTGTATTATAGTGGCCAGATTGAGGGCAGTATTTACAATCTTCAGGGCAGGCACCGGTTTTAATGGATAGCAAAGTACTGACTTGAACGGCGTTCGGGTCAAAGTGCTCACGATGAATACTGTGGGCTTTAAACAGTAGATCGTTTAAAGGCAGAGCAAATAGCGCTTCAACTTCTTTTAAAGACCAGTCATGGCGGGGCGCGGTTAGTGCAGTCATGGAAATTCCTGTGCTAAATTCAAAACGTGATGAGACTGTGATCATAACGGTGAGGGTTATTCTGTCAACTTTGTTTTTGTTTTTTGGTTTACATGGAGGTGGTTATGGTTGCTAAAGGTTTTGTCTTAACGCTAGTCGAGGCACTTTTTCCTCGGCGCTGTTTTTTGTGTCAGGGGCGGGCGGCCGAAGGTCTTATTTGCCGCGGTTGCCGGGGGGATTTAGTTCTTAATAAAAATCCTTGTATTATTTGTGCTGAGCCGATGACAGCAGGTTCTGCCAGTAGTCATCACACGGCGCTAATCTGTAGCGCTTGCCAAAAAAATCCGCCTGCGTTTGATCATGTCTTTGCGCCTTTTCTTTATACCTACCCGTTAAAAGAGATTATTCATCGTTTTAAAGAGCAGCATCACCTTTTGCGGAGTCGAATGCTGTCCGATCTAGTGTTGAGGGAGGCTTTCAATGCATTCGACACGCCTAAATTTAAGCCTGATTTGATTGTGCCTGTACCAACCCATTGGCGCACTCGCTTGCAGCGAGGGTTTAATCCTGCTGCGGTATTGGCTGATGCTATCGGCAGAGGTATCAATGTACCTGTCGCCATGACAATGTTGCATAAGCAAACGTTTACACCATCGCAACATCTGCTGAACCGTCGTCAACGTCTTAAGAATTTAGAGCAGAGTTTTCAGGTGCGTACTCCGAAAGATATCAAGGGTAAGCATATTCTTTTGATAGATGATGTCGTCACAACGGGTAGTACTGTAGGTGTTATTGCTGCGCTATTAAGGGATAATGGCGCAGAATCAGTGCAGGTTTGGGCACTGGCTCGAACACCGCCAAAATGGCAGCAGTAATACAGAGCAGGCTTGGGTATTGGCCTCCGACATCGACACCGCCAAAATGGCAGCGGTCATATAAACTTGGGTTTTCACTGCTTTCACTGTCTATCTCTATAAGGTTATTAAGATGATACGCTCCCTTTCTTCAGCCGTCGATCCGGCCGGTAATGCCGGTATTGATTCTGGTGTTGACGCTACACCTTATTATCAGTTAAACCCTGATCGAGTGATGGATGCGGTTGAGTCCTTAGGTTTTTATTGTGATGGTCGAGTCATGGCGTTGAACAGTTACGAAAACCGTGTCTTTCAAGTGGGCCTTGATGATGCTCAGCCACTTATTGCCAAATTTTATCGGCCGAGCCGCTGGAGTGATGCGCAGATTCTAGAGGAGCATCAGTTTACTCTGGAGCTTGCTGATAGAGGGGTTAACGCTATCGCCCCGATTCAGCATAATGGTGAGAGTTTATTTCGATTTTCAGACTTTAGGTTTTCACTCTTTCCTCGTAAAGGTGGTCACGCCCCTGAGCTGGATAATGAAGACCATCTGTTTGAGTTAGGCCGTTTTTTAGGCAAGATGCACAGTATTGGTGAGATAAAGCCCTTTCAATATAGACCGGAACTTAATGTTACGGACTATGCTCGGGTCGGCCAGCAGCATGTGTTAAATAGCGGTCTATTGGGGGGCTATCGTCAGCGCTATGAGCGATTGACCGAGGAGCTACTGAAGATATGCGAACAGCGCTTAAAGCAGGTATCTGCGCCTTTAATTCGCGTACAGGGTGATTGTCATGGCGGTAATATGCTGTGGCGTGATGATGAGCTTATGCTGCTTGATTTTGATGATTGCCGTATGGCTCCTGCCATGCAGGATATCTGGATGCTGTTGTCAGGGGATAAGCTTCAGCAGCAACAGTGGCTTTCAGAGGTGCTTGAAGGTTACGAAGAGTACCGAACCTTTCCACGGCAGGAGTTAGTTTTAATCGAACCGTTGCGAACCCTTCGCATGATCTATTACAGCGGTTGGCTAGCCCAGCGTCGAAAAGATCCTGCCTTTATTATGGCATTTCCGCATTTTGGTGGTGAGCATTGGTGGTTAGAGCACGTTAATGCTTTAACGCAACAAAAGATATTATTGAGTCAGCCGCCATTAGCTCTAAACCCTTATGCTTGATGTTTAGCAATTGATAGACAAGACTGCCACGATGGTAAAACTAGTTCGTCATTGATTTAAAGTAAGAGGCAGGGATGGTTAGAAATTTTGATAGTACTGATACGATGAACAACATAGACAATATTGATAATACGAATGCAATAATGGATAGAGATACAATGACATCTAAGGCGGTGGGTTCAGTGGGGCATATTCGTAGTGTATTGATACATTGGCGGCCCTTAGGCGTCATTTGCAGTGCGTTACTGCTTGCGGCCTGTGCGAGTACAGAAAGCTATTCTTCTCGTCAGGAAAGTTTAACACCACCTAAAAGCTTAGTGCCCCAGCCACCTCCGGGTGGTTTTAATTCGTTGTTCAAGTCTGAACCTGATCCTGTTAGCCAAACGGCCTCTGCACCGAGTCAGGCTGCACCCTCTAATCCAAAGCCGTATCAACCTGTTCCTCAGGCTATGCCCCAGGCCGTGGCTCAACCTATTGCTCAGCCTGAACCTGAACCGATAGTGGCTCAGCCACTGCCTCAGACAACACCTGAGGCGGTTTATCAGGCGCCAACACTGACACCAGCTCAACCTCAACCGATATCTGAACCTGTTTTAACGCCTCCGGTTGTTGCCCACTCAGAGAGCCAGGAGACATCAGAGCCATCTTCATGGATCTCCCGTTACCCTGCTTTGGCAAAAGAGTACGAGGGCTATAAAGAAACCATGGCGAAGCTTGAAAAAGAGTATCGTCAATATGAGCAGAAGGTTCAGGAATTACAGCAGAAAGCGAGCCGTTACTGGGGGGATGATAATGTCGTCGAGTCAAACTCTGATACTTATGTTAAATACGGAACAGGCTACACCAGTCGTGGTGAAGTTGATTTTGCCAAGGGTAATATTATTGTTGAGACGGTGGATGAGCGTAATCATAAAGAGCGTCTTCAGGAAGCTATCGTTACAACGCTGTTAACACCGGATAATGCCCGAGATATAAGTTTGTTCTCTGATCAAGGGGTTACTTATACCGGCCCCTCGGTATTGGAAGGACAGGTTAAAGATAACGAAGGTATTATTGTTCAGTGGGAATGGCGAGCGAACCGCTATGCGGATTGGCTAGTGGAAAATAAGCTACAGAAAATCAACTCAGGTAATAAAGTGATCTACCGCGTTGAGATTCCAATGGAGGCTAACCATGAGCAAGTCCGAGGGCAAAAATATGAGTCAATTGTTCGTCAAGCAGCTCTACGCTACGAGGTTCCAGAGTCACTGATTTATAGCATTATGGAAACTGAAAGCCATTTTAACCCTTATGCCACCAGTCATATTCCTGCTTATGGCTTGATGCAGGTTGTTCCAAGTACGGCGGGCCGAGATGTATTTGAGCGTATTAAAAAGCGTAGTGACCAGCCTGACCGAAACTATCTTTTCAATCCAACAAATAATATTGATACGGGAACTGCCTATTTAGGTATTCTGGATGATATTTATCTAAAAGGTGTGACGCATCCGTTGGCCCGTGAATACTGTGTTATCTCAGCGTATAACGGTGGAGCGGGTAATGTGCTAAGAACATTTTCTACGGATCGTAAAAAAGCCGTTCAAATTATTAATAGCTTATCGCCACAGCAGGTTTACGTGAAACTGAATCGCAGCCACCCAAGTGCCGAATCTCGTAAATATATTGAGAAAGTTGTTAAAGCAAAACAGAAATATGATGGTATTGCTGTTGCTCAAAATCCTTAAGCATTCTCGAATATATAAAAAAGGGTTAAAGAGTATATAAAAAAGCTCCGTACTAGCATGTAGACATGGCGAGTACGGAGCTTTTTTTTTGAATCTTGATTTGAATCTTTGTTTTTACACCGGTAATCAACGAAGAGTTATTCGCTTGTCGTTGGCTCATGGCTGCGGCGTTGGATATTAATCTGCTCTGCTTGGTTGATAACCAGAGCGATATTGGCCGACTTATTTAGTTTTAAGCGATAGTCTACGCCAGTTTGAAGCGTGGCTTTATTACAGCTAGAACCTGAACAGGCTTCATTTATGCCTTGATCTCCAGCAGCGTTGATCGCTATTGCATCCATAACACCATCATAGATATGGCCATTGGGTTCAACACATAGTGCGCGGGTTACATTGACGGAAAGCTTGCCGTTGTTGAGCGTTGCGTCTGCAGACATTAAGCAACGTTCAGGCAAGGTGGCGCCAGTTTCAGAGCCGGTCGATTTTAGCAATAGGTGTGAAATTTCTTCGCCTTGGGTAATACTTTTATCAATCAGAACCTGTACTTTTAGAACGGTATCCGTGGGTAGTTTATAACCCTCTGCTGAATTAGTTTCCGCAAAAGCGGGCAGGCAGGCACCTAGCAGGGCAACAGATGTCAGTAATCGTTTCATAGCTCACCGTCTCTTTAGTACAGGTCTCGTACTGACTTATGCAGTACAGAAATAGCCAAACACCGAAGCAGGGCATGATTTCGCTCTACGCTTACAGGTCTGGCGAATTAGGATATTAACTATCGTTAGATATAGTGCCATTAGCTTTGGAATGTCTCAAAACATGGCCACTGGAACGTCTTAAAACATAACCGTAGGGCTGTGCATAATCCCGTAAACAGCGCGCGCAGTATAACAGATCTATTTAATTTATCTGTTCGCCTTATGAGTAAAAAAGTTTCAACCCAAACAACATTGAGGCATGACGAAAGTGAATAATAGATTTTGCGCGCAAAGATTATGCTTGACTAGGATGGTCAGGTAAAATGGACAAATTGTCGCACCCAGCTAGCCATGAAAATACGTTAGTATTGTCACTTTTTTACTGAGACGGCCTGTAATCCCTGATACCGTGCCCGTCCTTATTCGTATCAAGATACGAAGCCAGGCCTTGATGTGCGCTCTAACTAGTAAAGCTCTTCTATCTATGGTTTACCTATGGTCTGTGGATATTTCTATACGAGTTAGAATGCTTATCTCGGATTCTATATTAGAAAACCAACATAAAATTTGATTTTGATTAATCCTAAGGCATTTCGATGACAGAAAAATTGACCGGTCTTTATGAAACAATTCTAACGGAATTGGGTGAGAACCCTCAGCGGGAAGGATTGATGGATACGCCTAAGCGCGCGGCTAAAGCGATGCAGTATTTAACAAAAGGGTATCATGAGACATTAGAAACAGTGACCAATGGCGCTGTATTTGGCTCTGAAACCGATGAAATGGTCATCATTAAAGACATCGAACTATATTCTCTTTGTGAACACCATATCTTGCCTTTTATTGGTAAGTGTCATATTGCCTATTTACCGTCGGGTAAGGTCTTAGGTTTGTCGAAGTTTGCTCGTATTGTTGATATGTATGCTCGACGTTTGCAGATTCAAGAAAACTTGACCAAGCAAATTGCCGATGCGGTGATGGAAGTGACTCAAGCCCGTGGTGTTGCGGTAACGATTGAAGCTCGTCATATGTGTATGATGATGCGAGGGGTTGAAAAGCAAAACTCAGTGATGAAATCTTCTGTGATGCTAGGTGCTTTCCGTGAATCCCAGGCCACACGCATGGAATACTTGCAGCTGATCTCCAATTAAAATAGTTGCCGTGATTAAAGTAGTTGCCGTGATTAAAATAGTTACCTTGTTTCAATTCTTGTCTCAATAAGGATGTGGTATGCCATTACATGCGGTTAGTAATGCTCATAGAGGTCACAATTTAGCGACGATCCAAATCAAAAATTTGCGTCTGCGTACTTATATTGGCATCAATGATGATGAAATTCTGAATAAGCAGGATGTGATCATCAATATCACCATTCAATATGCGGCTGACCGGGCGGTAAGTTTTAATCATATTGATGAAGCTTTGAACTATCGCACCATTACTAAAGCGGTTATTAACCACGTTGAAGGCAATCGCTTTACGCTACTTGAGCGTCTGACTCGAGAAATTTTAGATATCATTATGTCCCTCGAACAGGTTCAGGTCGCTCAGGTCGAAGTGGACAAGCCTCATGCACTACGCTTTTCTGATTCGGTATCCATTACTTTATCGGATTACCGAGATACCTTGGTGTGAATAAATACATTGAAGCCAATAGCCTCGATGAGATGAATACTTCATCTGGGTTGGCTTTTCTGCTGTTCTCAACGCCTAATTGCGGTGTTTGTGACGCTTTAAAGCTTAAGTTACCACGTTGGTCTAAAGCACAAGGTTATAATGCGCGGTTCTTATGGCTGGATCTATCGCGTTTCCCTGAAGCTTGTAGTCTTTTTCAAGTGCTGTCAGTACCTACATTAATCGTTAAGCTTGATAGGCAAGAATTGTCACGTCAGGTAAGACATATAAACCTTCATTTATTACAGGAGCAGGTCTCTCGGTCAATCGCTATTTGGTCTCAAGCCGATTGATCGACAGGTTTGTTCCCTTTCAAGATTATTTTATTTCTTATTTTTATCCTGAATAAAAGGTGGTTTAAGCGATGCAAGGTCAGATTATCTCTTTTGATACCTCTACTCAGCAGGGTATTATTCTGTCTGAGTCCGGTGAGAGCTTCAGTTTTGACTTGGCAGGCTGGCGTGGTCGAGGACTGCCAGATAGTGATGTTTTAGTAAGCTTTGAAGCAGAAAATGGCATTGCTCGACAGGTTTTTAATTTACCAATGGGGCAGTTAAAGGCTCAAGGCACCAAAAAAGTCGGTAGTGATAGTATCTCTCAGCCTTGGTATAAAAAGCTGGGACGGTTCTAAAAGATATCGATAAAAGTGGGCATTGGATTAATACCCTATAGAATAGCCTGAAATAAGCACGGAAAGAGGTTGTAAAAAAACATGCTGAAGAAAATTGCTCCCCTAGGGTTAATGTTTGCAGCGCTGAATGCTCAAGCGGATTTTGTCGGTATCTATGCGGGTGCAAGCCTATGGCAGCCGGATATTAGCGGTAGCTTTGAGTCGGATAGTTCCAGTGCCAGTTCAATTGATGTTGAAGATGATCTAGGTTATAGCGATAGCTCTACGGGTAGTTACTACCTTGCTATTGAGCATCCACTGCCATTGCTGCCTAACTTACGCGTTGAGCGTACCAATCTATCAGAGAGTAGCAATAGCACTCTGAGCCGCTCTATTGAATTTGAAGGCCAAACATATAATGCCAGCTCCAAAATCAACAGTCGTCTTAACCTAAGCCATACCGATTGGACGGGTTATTATGAGATTCTTGATGGTTTAGGCTGGTTAACTGCTGATATTGGTCTGACGATTCGTCAATTTGATGGTGAGATTCAGATTAAAGACGAGAGTGGCAGTGCGGATGAGTCATTGTCGTTAGATGTGCCTGTGCCTCTGCTATACGGTAAGGGTGAATTTGAGATTCCAGTGGTGTCCTTCCCGTTAGCCGTTGGTGGTATCATCAATTACTTGAGTGTAGGCGGCGCAACTATTGCCGATCGCCGTTTCTATGTGGCTGCCGCTGCACCTTTGCCGATAGAGTTAGGCGGTGAGGTTGGTTATCGTAGCTTTAGCATGGATTTTGATGATGTTGATAATTTGAATGCAGATATAACGGCTAGCGGCTGGTACGCTAGTGCAACACTGCACTTCTAGCTCTTCAAATCTAATATTCAGAAACGGGCTTTATTTTGATTAAGCCCGTTTTTTGGCTCTGTCGTCATTAATTCTGTGCAGGCGTTGGCCGACGGCCTACTTCGACCTCAAGTTGAAGTATTTTTCCTGCTCGAAATACCGATAATTTAATCTTTTCACCTGGCTCTGTTTCGGTGATCTGGTTCATGGTATCCCGGCCACTCACAACCAGTTCCCCGTCAACCTTGGTAATGATATCTCCTGGCTGCATTCCGGCTTGATGTGCAGGGCCATTTCGTAAAAGGCCAGCAATTAGAATACCCTGATCACTGTTGTAACCAAAAGAAAGGGCTAATGCTTGCGTTAATTCTTGAACTTCTACGCCCAGCCAACCCCGTACTACACTGCCTTCCCGAATAATATCAATCATAATTTGACGGCTTAGATTGGAAGGAATAGCAAAACCGATGCCTTGAGAGCCGCCGGACTTACTAAATATCGCCGTATTGATGCCTAAGAATTCACCCCGTGGGTTGACCAGTGCGCCACCGGAGTTACCTGGATTAATTGCGGCATCTGTTTGAATAAAATCTTCAAAAGTATTAATACCCAGCTGGTCTCGGCCTGTTGCACTAACGATCCCCATCGTCACTGTTTGACCTACGCCAAATGGATTGCCAATGGCTAATACGACATCACCAACTTCAATATCATCCGATGGTGCTATTGTGATGACGGGTAGATCTGGCAGCTTAATTTTTAGAACCGCAAGATCCGTTTCGGGGTCAGTACCAACAACCTGAGCAATGGTTTCTCGACCATCCTTTAAGGCAACTTTAATTTCGTCCGCCCCAGCTATGACATGGTTGTTGGTTAAGATATAACCGTCAGCACTAACAAGAACCCCAGAGCCTAAGCTGGATTGTAATCTTTGCTGGCGCGGTTTGCCGTTGAAGTCAAAAAACTGCCTAAAAGCAGGGTCTTGTAACAGGGGGTGGTCACTTTGTTCGATGATTTTGCTGGTGTAAATATTAACAACGGCGGGCGCTGCTTGTTTAACTGCGCCAGAATAGCTGTAGGGCGCCTGTTGCTGAGATGTGTTTTTAGGTTTATGGGCGGCTTCAATAAAAACAGGCTGAGTTTTTTGATTGCTGGTAAAAAGGGCTGTTGATTGCTGGTTGATCAACAATCCAATGATGACACCAATCATTACGGGCAATGAGAAGTAGCGAAATAGCTTTTTCATGCAAAAAATCTCAGTCCAAGTAAATACAGCATTATTAGGTTCAGTTCAGATTGCGGTTAAGCACAAAATGGCAACTAACTAGAATAAGCAGTGTGTCGCCACTAGCCGTGACTACTATATGGTGTCTTATTGTATTAATTCAATCAAATAGAGCTGTGAAGCACTGGTTTTAAGGGATATTTTAGCGTATTTAAACGATGTATCGTGTGATTTATTGCTATTTTAGTACAGGAGAAAATATGAGTTTAACGTTGCCTGAGTTAGTCGCTGGGTTGGATCGGTTGCTTGAGCCAAAGGCATTTAAAGACTATTGCCCTAATGGTTTGCAGGTTGAAGGTAAGTCGACAGTAAAACGTATCGCTACCGCTGTTACGGCTAGTCAAAATATTGTTGATCAAGCGATAGCCAAAGATGTTGATGTTCTTTTGGTTCATCATGGCTACTTTTGGAAAAATGAGCCGACTGAAATAACGGGCATGAAATATCGGCGACTGGCTGCGTTGATTAAAAATGATATTAGTTTAATCGCCTATCATCTGCCGTTAGATGCCCATTCAAAGCTTGGCAATAATGTTGAATTGGCTAAAAAATTGGATTGGAGTATTAGTCATGGTTTGGATGAAGGAGATCCTAGAAGTATTGGTTTGGTTGGTGGGCCTAAAACGGATCGTACTGTAAAAGATGTCGTGAGCCGTATTAAGGAAGTGCTGCAGCGCGAGCCTTTGGTGATTGGCGATTTATCAAGCCCTGTTACAAAAATTGCTTGGTGTACAGGCGCGGCTCAAGGTTTTATTGAACAAGCTGCAACCGCAGGCTGTGACTTATATGTCAGTGGTGAAATTTCAGAAAATACAGTCCATGCCGCCCGTGAATTAGGTATTACCTATATTGCTGCCGGGCATCATGCAACAGAGCGTTATGGCGTGTTGGCACTGGGGGAATGGTTGCAAAGTGAATATGGGCTGGAACATATAGCCCTAGATGAAAATAACCCGGTTTAAACCGGGTTATTTAAGCTCTCTTTTTAAAAGTTTTCTATTACAGGTCTATCCACTAAAGGCCTTTAGGTGGTTCTGGTACTTTTTCGCGCTCCAACCCAAAGTCTTCCGATAATGTCCCTGAGCTTTCTGGGGCATAATCCATCGGGGCTTGGTAAGACTCATTACTGGCAGCGTCTTCCACTTGATCTTTACGGTTTTTACGGCTGTTTTTACTGATACGTTTGTATAGCACCGCATCATCACAAAAACTCTCTGCACCACTTTGTAGATGGCTGACAAGGTTCTGGTAGTGCTTTTCCATACCGCCTAAAAGCTCATCGGTACGGGCAAAATGTTCGCTAACATTTTCGTTAAGACGAGCCAGTTCCATCTCTTTCTGATTCATACGCTGTTTTAGATCTGAGCCTCCACCTGTATTCGTGTTGAACAGATGGTAAATCAGCGCACCAACACCACAGCCCACAACGAAGGTCAGGATAATAAGGGTCCAGTCGATATTGGCTTCCATAAAATGACTCCTTAAATATTTGAATGGCACAGTGGCTTATTACGGTGCCGTAACGTGCTGATTATTATACAGGGTAATCGGTGACGATGACCAACCGGTTGTGTAAGACATCACTTAGTTTTATTAGAATTGCGAGCGCCTCGTTCTTTTATGACGGGTTATCGTCTGGTTTAACGGCTTATTAAAGCGCTTTTTATTCAAAATTTAATTAAGTCTAAGGTCGATATTTGGGGGTTTGTCTTCAAAACGGTATAATACCGCCCACATTTTTTCAGGTAAACCGCGTCACTTTGTCCACAACTGGGCTCGGTGATCTCTTTCTGTAAAACTCTCGGAATCAGGCTTATGACACCCTTAGAGCGCTATAAACAAGATCTTGAACGTGATGATTTTAGCTATGATCCGGCACAAGAGATGGCGGTAAAGCATCTACAGCGCCTTTATGATGATCTCGTTAGATATCAGCCGCCTAAGAAATCTTTTATCAAAAGTCTGCTAGGTAAACCCGATGTTAAAGAACCTGCCCACGGTTTGTATTTTTGGGGTGGTGTGGGTCGCGGTAAAACCTATTTAGTCGATACGTTCTACGATAGCTTGCCGTTCGATGACAAGATGCGGGTTCACTTTCATCGGTTTATGCAGCGTGTGCACGATGATCTGCGTAAGTTTGACGGTGAAAAAAATCCACTAACGCTAGTTGCTGAGCAATTAGGTAAAGAGATCCGAGTACTTTGCTTAGATGAGTTTTTTGTCAAAGATATTACCGATGCAATGATTCTTGCTGGTCTTTTAGGTGAGCTATTTAAGAATGGCGTGGCCCTTGTAACGACCTCTAATATCGTGCCGGATGGGTTGTATGAAAACGGGTTACAACGCGCTCGCTTTATCCCCGCCATTGAGCTTTTGAAGAAATATACTGAAGTGGTCAATGTTGATAGCGGTGTTGATTATCGGTTGCGAGCACTTGAGCAAGCGGAAATCTTTCATTATCCCCTTGATGCATCTGCCAATGAAAGTCTGATGAAAAGCTTTAAAAGCATTGCCTTGGCTGAGGGGCGTGAGGCGCAATCAATAGAGATTAATCACCGGCAAATGAAATCCTTGCGACTGCATGACGGTGTGGTGTGGTTTGATTTTGAGGAGTTGTGCGACGGCCCACGCAGCCAGAATGACTATATTGAGCTTGCCAAACAGTACCATACTGTTTTGTTAAGCGAAGTCCCTCAAATGAAGCGTGATACCGATGATCAGGCGCGACGTTTTATCAACTTGGTCGATGAGTTTTATGACCGTAACGTGAAGCTTATTATTTCAGCGGAAGCCGCGATCTCTGATCTATATTTAGGCGGTAATCTAAGCTTTGAATTTGACCGCACGGTTTCTCGATTACTTGAAATGCAATCCCATGAATATCTTGCCCGAGAGCATCTTCTATAAGGTCTCTGTCAATGCCTCCATCTTTTTTATCGAGCTGTCGTTGCTACGGGTTCGATAAAAATAAGGTTTACAAGGCATTTTATGTAAACAGGGCTTAACTTTGCGGTGCTAAGTCGCTATACTTCGCGCTCCTTTTTTAAGGTACTGAACGTTGCAATGGAACTGCAACCAATAAAAATAGGCAACTGGTCCATCGGGAAGGGAATGACTCTCTGATCGTAAGACCGATATAGGCTATTAAGAATCATGAAAACTTTTAGTGCAAAACCAGAGACAGTCAAGCGCGACTGGTTCGTAGTCGACGCAAATGGTCTGACACTGGGTCGTTTAGCTACTGAGCTGGCTCGTCGCCTGCGCGGTAAACATAAACCTGAGTATACGCCTCACGTTGACACCGGTGACTACATCGTTGTTGTTAATGCTGAAAAAATTCAGGTTACAGGCAATAAAGGCAAAGGCAAGATGTACTACCGTCACACCGGTTACATCGGCGGTATTAAGTCTATGTCTTTCAATCAGATGATTGATCATGCTCCTGAGCGTGTTCTTCAACTGGCCGTTAAAGGCATGCTTCCAAAAGGTCCTCTGGGCCGTGCAATGCAGGCGAAGCTGAAAGTGTATGCGGGCGAAAATCACCCACATGCTGCACAACAGCCGCAAGAACTGAAACTTTAATAGGAAGATAAACATGTCTGCAACTCAGTATTACGGTACCGGTCGTCGTAAAACCTCTACAGCTCGCGTATTTCTACGCGCAGGCTCTGGCAATATCGTTGTAAACGGTAAGCCTCTTGAAGAATACTTCGGTCGTATGACTGCACGTATCATTGTTCGTCAACCTCTTGAGTTGACCGAAAACAATGAAAAGTTCGATTTAAACATCACTGTTAAAGGCGGTGGTGACTTCGGTCAAGCTGGCGCGATTCGTCACGGTGTAACTCGTGCTCTTATGGAGTATGATGAGACTCTACGTCAGATCCTGCGTGCGGCAGGTTACGTGACTCGTGATGCGCGTAAAGTTGAGCGTAAGAAAGTGGGTCTACGTAAAGCACGTAAACGTCCACAGTTCTCCAAGCGTTAATTCGCTTACAGACCTTATTGGTTTGTATACAAAAAACGCTCAGGCCAATTGTGTGTCTGGGCGTTTTTTTTGGTTAAGATGGCGATAAATATACTTATTATTGATTTGGCTCAATGCACTGTCGATGCCTTTGTTCTCCTAGGCCGAAAACTCTAGGTATGCAACTAAGGCATTATTTTTACAGGGGTATATTCTCTTGTGTTGCGGTGCTGATTTTTTTACTATTTGTGCCATTTATTTTCCGTGAAAAATGGCAACGGGTTAAGTTGCTTAATTAAAGTTGCATAACCCCTTGAAATTTAACGGGTTGGTTGATGGGAGAGACCTTACGATGAGTAATGACGGCGTAAACAAAGGGCGTCGCCGTTTCCTTCTTGGCGCGACATCTGCATTAGGTGCAGTGGGCGTTGTGGGGGTAGCGGTACCCTTTGTAGCATCCTGGAATCCTAGTGCGAAAGCACGGGCGGCGGGTGCTCCGGTTAGAGCTGATATATCTAAGCTGCAACCGGGTCAGCAAATGACCATTGAATGGCGTGGTAAACCTGTATGGGTTATCTACCGTACGCCTGAGATGATCGCGAATCTGGATAAGCTGAATGATCAGGTCGCAGACCCTCAATCAGCAGTTCCTCAGCAGCCAGGGTACATTAGTGGTGTTCTACGCTCCATTAAGCCGGAGTATGCGGTGATGATCGGGATCTGCACTCACTTAGGTTGTTCTCCTACCTATCGTCCAGAAATAGCACCTGCTGATCTGGGTGATGACTGGTTGGGTGGCTTCTTCTGTCCGTGTCACGGTTCTCGTTTTGACCTTTCCGGTCGTGTTTACAAGGGTGTTCCTGCTCCTGTAAACCTGGAAATTCCTCCCTATAAATACGAGGCTGATGGCACTATTGTCATCGGTGTAGATCAGGAGAATGCATAATGGCTGGTAACCGTAACAAGGGTAATCCAGGCCTAATGGGTTGGATTGATGATCGTTTCCCGGCTACGGCGATGTGGGAAGATCACCTGAGCAAATACTATGCTCCTAAAAACTTTAACTTTTGGTACTTCTTTGGTTCTCTTGCCCTTTTAGTACTGGTTAACCAGATTCTAACTGGTATCTGGCTAACGATGAGCTTTAACCCAAGTGCTGAAGGTGCTTTTGCTTCCGTTGAGTACATCATGCGTGATGTCGAATTCGGCTGGCTATTGCGTTATATGCACTCTACGGGTGCTTCTGCATTCTTTATCGTCGTATATATGCATATGTTCCGCGGCATGATGTATGGCTCGTACAAGGCTCCTCGGGAGCTTATTTGGATCTTCGGCATGGCGATTTACTTAGCGCTGATGGCTGAAGCATTCATGGGTTACTTATTGCCATGGGGACAGATGTCCTATTGGGGTGCGCAGGTTATTATCTCCCTGTTCACTGCTATTCCTGGCATTGGTGCTGATTTGGCACAGTGGATCCGGGGTGATTACCTGATCTCTGGCGTTACGCTGAACCGTTTCTTTGCACTGCATGTTATTGCCCTGCCTATCGTACTGTTGGCCTTAGTTGTACTGCACATTCTTGCATTGCATGAAGTGGGTTCTAACAACCCTGACGGCAACGATATTAAAAAGCATAAAGATGAGAATGGTATTCCGCTGGATGGTATTCCTTTCCACCCGTACTACACCGTAAAAGATATTGTAGGCGTGGCGGTATTCTTGTTTGTGTTCTGTGCGATTATTTTCTACGCACCGGCGATGGGTGGCTACTTTATTGAAGCGCCAAACTTTGAACCGGCTAACGCGTTGAAAACTCCTGCCCACATTGCTCCTGTTTGGTACTTTACGCCATTCTACGCAATGCTACGTGCGATCACCTTCCCAATGTTTGGCCTAGACGCTAAGTTCTGGGGTGTAGTTGTGATGGGTGGAGCTATTGCCATTCTGTTTGTTCTGCCGTGGTTGGATAAGAGTCCTGTTCGCTCTATGCGCTACAAAGGCTGGATCAGCAAGGTCTTCCTACTGCTATTTGCAGTTAGCTTTGTCATTCTAGGTGTTTTGGGTGCTATTCCATCGACTCCTGGTCGTACTTTGTTGGCTCAGGCTTGTACAGCGATTTACTTCTTGTACTTTATCCTAATGCCTTGGTACACCAAGTTCGAATCCACTAAACCAGTGCCAGAGAGGGTGACAGGCTAATGAAAAAGCAACTGATTGCACTGATTTTAGCGCTGGTACCGTTTACGGCGCTTGCAGCAGGTGGCAGTGTCCACCTGGATAAAATGGAACCAGACCTGTACGACAAAGCGTCGTTGCAGAATGGTGCTAAATTATTCGTGAACTATTGCATGGGTTGTCACTCAGCAGAGTTCCAGCGTTATTCGCGCACTGCAGAAGATTTGGGTGTTCCTCAGGATGTTATTGAAGAAAATCTAATCTTTAACAGTTCTCTGAAGTACAACGATCAGATGCGCATTGGCATGCAAAAAGAAGATGCTAGTGTTTGGTTTGGTGCAGCGCCACCGGATCTAAGCCTAGAAGCTCGTTTGCGTGGCCCTGACTGGGTTTACACTTACCTGCGTAGTTTCTACACAGATCCAAGTCGTCCTTGGGGTGTGAACAACACTGTATTCCCTGATGTAGGTATGCCGAACGTGTTAGCATCTCTACAGGGTATTCAGGATAAAGTGTGTGATCCTAACCATCATGTCGCACAAATAGATCCTCTGACAGGTAACCAAGTTGGTGAAAGCTGCTTGAAAATTACCCAGCAGGGTTCTATGAGCAAAGCTGAGTTCGATAAAGTGGCTTATGATTTAACTAACTTCCTCGTCTATGTTGGTGAGCCTTCCAAATTGGAAAGTAACAGCATTGCACCTTGGGTGTTAGGTTTTATCTTGCTGCTGATCATCGTTGCTTACTTGCTGAAGAAAGAGTACTGGCGCGATATTCACTAATCGATTGCCAACGATGTGAAGAGCGTGCAACCCTTTGCGGGTTGCGCGCTTTTTTTGCTCTATGAGCAAAGATATGCTTTTATATTGGCCTTGAAAATTTGATAGGGGTTATACAATGGGTGTAGCAGCCAAGCGTTCCTCAATGACGTTTTATTCTAACGGTGAAGATCATTACAGTCATCGTGTTCGTATTGTGCTAGCAGAGAAGGGAGTCGCTGTTGATATTCTAGATTGCCTTGATGCTAACAAGCCTGCTGAGCTGGCTGATATCAATCCTTACAACAGCCTGCCTACGCTGGTTGACCGGGATTTGGTTTTGTTCCAGTCGGATATAATGATGGAATATCTGGATGAGCGTTTTCCTCACCCTCCACTATTGCCTGTTTATCCAGTAGCCCGCGCGCAAAGCCGTCAGTTTATGTACCGCATCCAGCGTGATTGGTGCCCTAACGTTGATATCATCACGGCAAATAAAGATGCAAAAGCCGTTGAACAAGCTCGTAAAGAGCTGCGTGAGAGCCTTATCTCTACCAGCCCTATTTTTGAAGAGCTGCCTTACTTTATGAGTGAGGAATTTACACTGGTTGATTGCTGTGCAGCATCAATCCTTTGGCGTCTACCTGCCTTGGGTATTGAACTGCCGGAAAATCAGGTTCAGCCATTGTTGTCTTATATGAATAACCGATTGTTTAATCGTGAGGCTTTTCAGGCAAGTTTGTCTGAAGCTGAACGTGAAATGCGTCTGTAATTGGATTTACTATGTCTTCCAGTCGTCCCTATCTAATTCGCGCCTTATACGAATGGCTTGCTGATAATGATCTAACGCCTTATTTGGCGGTTGATGCCACTCTTGAAGATGTCATGGTTCCTTCCCAGCATATTCAAGATGGTCAGATTGTTCTCAACATTACGATGAGTGCTGTGCGTAATTTAGATATTTCAAATGAAGCCGTCACCTTTTCTGCTCGTTTTGGCGGTGTGCCGCAGCAGGTTTATGTACCTGTAACTGCGATACTTGCTATTTATGCCAAAGAAAATGGGCAGGGGATGGCGTTTGGCCATGAGCCTGAACTACCGGAACCAGAGCCTAAAGGCCCTGTTGTGGTAAAAAGGGAATCAGAGCCGACCAAGGAAGCAACTGAATCAGCCTCTACTAATAAGCGTCCGTCTCTTCGGGTAGTTAAGTAAGCTGATCGGTTATGCGTTACGTTAGAATGAAAAAGGCATCCTTCGGGATGCCTTTTTTTCGTCTAATCTTCCATTCCGCCGAATAGCTGCACGTCGATTAGATCGCATAGGCAGTGCATGGCCAATAACTGAACTTCCTGGATTCGACTTGTTTGTTCGGCGGGTGCGCGTATCTCAAAGTCATCGCTGCTGAGCAGTGAGGCAACATCTCCACCGTCACCACCTGTGAGTGCAATAACGGTCATGCCTCTGTTATGAGCAGCCTGCACGGCCTGCACCACATTGTTGGATTTACAGCTAGAGGTGATGACAAGCAGGATGTCACCGGGCTGACCTAGGGCGCGCACTTGCTTGGAAAAAACTTCGTTAAAGCTCGCGCTATTGGAGATCGCCGTGAGGGTAGAGCTATCGGTTGATAGCGCCATTGCTGGTAAGCTAGGGCGATCTTTCTCATGACGGTTCAGCATCTCTGATGCGAAATGCTGTGCAAGTGCCGCAGAGCCACCATTGCCACAGGTAAGAATTTTATTATCATTGATCAAGCAGTTTACAATCAGGCTGCTAGCATGTTCTATCAGCGGAGGCAGCATCTCACTTGCGGTGGCCTGTGAGTCAATACTGCTGTGGAAATTGGCAATGATTCTGTCTTGTAAATCCATGATCTAGTTACTCGTAACGCCATCAAGAGGTTATAGCTGATGGAATCCAGTTGATATCCAATGGCTGATCAAGGGATGCAGGTGTAATCGCAACCACATCAATACGCCATGGCGACTGTATCTTATGTTTTTGGCAGTAAAGCAAGGCGCTTCTTATAAGCTTTTTTTGCTTGCTGATGGTAATGCTTTCAACCGCGCTGCCATAATGTTTGTTTTGCCTATAACGAACTTCAATAAAGACTAAGCAATGCTTGTCTTGCATAACAAGGTCTATTTCGCCGGTCTTGAAATGAACATTACGGCGGATATAAATTAACCCTTGTTCCTGTAAAAAATGTTGAGCCAGAAGCTCGGCATCTTGTCCTGTTTCTTGGGTTGTCTTTTTCATTGCTTCGCATCCTTGCGGTTTTTATATGTTTTATTTTTATATAGATACTGGTCGTTAGTTTGTGGGGGACTCTATATATTGACGCATAACAGGTCGTCCGCGAACAAAAGTAGCCCACTGGAGTTGGCGCTGAATACTGAGATCTTTTTTCAATGACAGTGCCCCAGTAGCACCAAACACTTTGCTGTCTGGTAGTGCTTCAAGCATACGCAGCCGGCCTGCTAGCTGAAGGGCATCCGTACCCATCGCAAAAAGTCGGCCATATCGATTGGTTTCATCAGGCCATGCCTCTTCGATTTGGCGTTTAAGTCCTGAGCTATTTTCTAAAAACCAAGGGATGTCGCAAAAATGGATGCCGTTAAGGTCTTGATCTCGACTTGTGGATTCTTTGCCGTTGTATAGGTGTGATGTGGCGTAAACAGGTAGATTGCTCGCATAGTAAAAGGCTAGCACGGGTTTGACTTGCCGTGCAGTAGCCGGTGTGGCGACTAAGAACATCATATCAATATCTTGACGGCGGCGAGGCTCAAACTCTACTTTCTGATCTAATAGTTGACTGATGCGACGCCAGCGTTTTTCGCTTTTATCCACTTCAAGCATTTTTTCAACGCTAAGACCTAAATTAGTTTTACTAGAGTACATGCCCGTCTCTGCAATGCTTCCACCCTGCTCTTGCCATGTTTTTTCAAAGGCTGATAAGGCGCGGCCACCCCAATCACTGGATGGTGTGAGTGTTAAGGCTCGTTTTTTACCATCTTGCCATGCCATTTTAGCCGCTTGAGAGGCTTCATCCTCTGCCGATATCGCGTATTGAAAGAGGTCTGTGTTCTCGGTGCTTAGGCGGGTGCCATAGTTTAAGGCCAAGGTTCTTAAGGGAAGAGAGCTACGCGCTTGAAGCTCTGTTACCTTGCTTTTGGACAGTGGGCCGATAACCACTTCTGCACCCGCCGTCATGGCGGAGCGGTACAGTGCATCTAGTGAGAGGCTATTGCTATCAAAGAAGCTAAGTTTAGGGGTTGAAGCGCCTTGAGTTGTTGCATTAATTGATGCGGCTATAATGCCATCGCGAATCGCATTGCCTGCTTTTGAAAGCGCACCGGATTGCGGTAGGAATACCGCAATATGCTTAATAGGATTGCGGCTAATGTCGGCTAAGAATGCCATATCTTTGGGGAGTGATAAGGCCGCAGGATGACCATGCCAGTATTGCTGCCAACGGTTAAGTTCATCGGTAAACTGATCTAGGTTGTTAGCGGCTTCTTTTCGAACCCTTGCAAGATCAAGCCAGCCTTGAAGTTCTTGATCTACTTCGGTTTCCATTAGTGTGCGGATATCATCTAGCGTGATATTCAGTAGAGCTTGCCAAAGCTGATTGTAGGATTGTTGTGCTGGTAAGCCTGTTTGTTGTCGAGCTAAGGCGAGATACTCCCGCGCACTTGCTTCGTGATAGCCTAAAATGCTGTAAGCATGTGCGCGATAGGAGGCAAGGGTCATCTGTTCGTCGGGTGTTAAGCGATCATAAATAAGGTTGCCGGTGTTATTTAAGGCAACAAGAGCCTGCCAACCTTCTCCGCTACCTAAACTGAGCTCTGCTGATAGAAATACAAAGCGTTTTTGTAGCGAGAAAGGCAATCTATAGGCATGAATATTAGCGAGCAAGCGCAGGGCCGCATCAACGTCTCCGTCCTGTGCTAGAATCTCTGCCGCACGAAGCCGGTATACTTGAGCCTGATCAAAGCTGGATTGCTGCGCGAGTAACAAGAGATCTTCTGCTGATAAGCCGACAGGCTGACTAATAACGCTTGACTCAGACTCCTGACCAGGTTTTTCAGAAGGGCCACTACAGGCGGCTAACAGCGCTATTGTTGGGATTGCAATCCAACGGCTTAAAGTGCGTTGTAGGTTATGGCGCTTGTTATATTGTCGCTGATTACTAGCAGGCATAGTCAAACTCTTAGTGGCTGTTAGTGCATAATTTTTAATAATCGTTAACACAGGGTTATAGGATGTCCGAATCCGTATTGTACGTGGTTGCTACCCCGATTGGTAATCTTGCTGATATTTCAGAGCGGGCGTTAAAGGTGTTGCGTTCAGTAGACCTGATCGCGGCAGAAGATACCCGTCATACTCGTCAGCTGCTGATGCATTTTACTATTAATAAGCCTCTGTTCTCGGTTCATGATCATAACGAGCAGCAGCGCGTAGAAAAAGTAATTTCAGAATTAAAATCAGGTTTAAATATCGCTTTAGTCTCTGATGCAGGGACCCCTTTAATTTCTGACCCAGGTTTTCATGTGGTTCAGGCGGTTCGACAGGCCGGCTTTCAGGTGATTCCAATCCCTGGCCCCTGTGCATTAGTTACAGCGTTATCTGCAGCGGGTATGCCAACGGATCGTTTCTGCTTTGAAGGCTTTTTACCGGCTAAAAGTAGTGGCCGTAAAAAGCAGCTGCATCAAGTCGAAGAGGAAACGCGAACTTTGGTGTTTTACGAGTCACCGCACCGAATCGTCGATTCTTTGACGGATATGGCAGAGGTGCTGGGTGGTGATCGCTTGATCACGGTTGCCCGTGAAATTACTAAGACCTTTGAGACCTTTTACACGGGTACGTTAGAAGAAACCTTGGTCTGGATTCAGTCGGATGCTAATCAGCAGCGGGGAGAGTTTGTCTTGGTTGTTGCTGGAGCACCCGCTAAAGAAGATGAAGAAGCGGCGGCTGTTTCCGCAGAGAAAGTGCTTAAGGTCTTGCTAGAAGAGCTACCGGTTAAGCAGGCGGCAGCTCTTTGTGCCAAGATTACGGGTCAGAAAAAGAACGCCCTTTATCAGCAAGCTCTTGCGTTACAAAAATGAGTGCAGCCTGTTTGAATTGCAGTGCGTGTTGATTTAGCACAAAAATTGGTTGTCTGGGAGCGACGATCCTTATATCCTAGCTCGCTTGGAGTTGGCCAGGCAGTCGCCGCTTTTGCAGTTCGCTGCAAAGGGGGAGGAAAGTCCGGGCTCCAAAGGGCAGAGTGCCAGGTAACGCCTGGGAGGCGCGAGTCTACGGAAAGTGCAGCAGAGAGCAGACCGCCGATGGCTTCTCACGAAGCACAGGTAAGGGTGAAAGGGTGCGGTAAGAGCGCACCGCGCAACTGGCAACAGCTTGTGGCATGGTAAACCCCACTCGGAGCAAGACCAAATAGGAACCCTATGGTGCGGCCCGCATTGGGTTCGGGTAGGTTGCTTGAGGCTTGTGGTAACGCAAGCCCTAGATGAATGACTGTCTACGACAGAACCCGGCTTATCGGCCGACTCCACATCATTTGCAGCAGTGCACCTTGTTTTTGCCAAGATGAATGCTTAGAAAGCTTTTTCAGAGTTTCTAACCAAGCTTGGTGAGACAGGGTGCACTGCTGAATCCGGTTTAATCGTACATCAAGAATCAGATCTCACCATGACTCAAGCTTTTCAGCACCTGACCGTTTTGTTGAATGAAGCCGTAGAGGCTTTAGTTCATTCGCCATCCGGCACCTATGTAGATGGCACCTTTGGTCGGGGTGGTCACTCTCGTCTTGTTCTGGATAAATTAAGTCCAGAGGGCCGGCTTTATGGTGTCGATAAAGATCCGCTCGCCCTTGCTGAAGCCCATCGCCTTGAAACGGATGACCCTCGCTTTAAAGTCTTTCAAGGTTCTTTTGCTGAGCTTGATCGTTTTGCCGCTGAAGAAGGTGTGTCCGGTCAACTTGATGGTATTTTGCTAGATCTTGGCGTTTCTTCACCTCAATTGGATGATCCTGAGCGCGGCTTTAGTTTTATGAATGATGGTCCTTTGGATATGCGTATGAATCCTGATGCGGGGCAGTCGGCGGCAGACTGGGTTAATTCGGCTCCAGAGGCAGAGTTAGTTCGTGTGATGAAAGATTATGGCGAAGAGCGTTTTGCTCGACGTATGGCTCGGGCCATTATTGCTGAGCGTAAACTTGAGCCGATTACTCGTACTGGTCGTTTGGCGAGCATTGTTAAAGAAGCTAATCCTGCCTGGGAAAAAGGCAAGCACCCTGCAACACGTGCATTCCAAGGGATTCGTATTCATATTAACCGTGAGCTAGAAGATCTTGAAATCTGTTTAAAGCAATCGTTAGATCTACTAAAAGTTGGTGGGCGCTTGGTGGTTATTAGCTTTCACTCCCTTGAAGACCGTCTAGTGAAACGCTTTATGCGTGATATGGCTAAGGGTGATACGCACCTTCCGCCTGGAGTGCCTTTTACTCAAGATCAGCTTAATATTCGTTTGAAATTATTAAGCAAGGCAACAAAGCCCTCTAAACAAGAAGTTCAAGCGAACCCTCGTTCACGTAGTGCGGTTATGCGTGTTGCTGAGCGTGTTGCTTAAAAACATCAGGTTTGTTCCGCCATGAGTTCCAATCAAGTCGCATCACGTAACGAAGCCAAAACTAAAAATGCTAAACATACAGCCTTACAAAGGCTGCCGGTTTTGCAGCGGATTCGTGTGGAACTCTTGGCGCTGTTGCCTGAATCACTCTCTTACTCTGCTCGGTTGTTTATCGGGTTTAGTTTACTAACCTTGATCTCTTCTTTGCTGGTGATTTATGCGGCCTATGAGAACCGGCTGGCTTATGCTTCGCTACAAAACCTAGATCGCCAGCAGAGGCTGTATGATGTGGAGTGGGGGCAACTGCTGCTTGAGCGGAGCACACTGGCATCACCGAGTCGAATTGAAGCCATTGCCCGCAACTCATTGCAGATGCAATTGATTTCCTCTGATAAAGTCCAGATTGTTATCCCTGAATCACTGGAATCTTCTCCTTCTTCCTTGGCACCGGCAAAGGCTGACTAATGAGAAAGAAACCTATTCTGGCCATTATTGGTCTTCGTTATCCTATTGCATTATGCGTCTTGCTTCTTGCTGGTTTATTACTGGCGGGGCGGATGGTGCACCTACATATTGCCGATAGAGATTTTTTACAAGAACAGGGTGATGCTCGAAGCGTGCGGATTGACAGTATTCCCGGTTATCGTGGAATGATTCAAGACCGTAACGGTGAACCTCTTGCACTGAGTACACCAGTGACAACGTTATGGGCCAATCCCAAGCACTTCCAGGCCAGTGATGAGAAGCTTGCCGCATTGGCTAAAGCGATTGATATGCCTGTGGTTCGGTTGAAAAGACGTTTAGCTGCCGCTGAAGGTAAAGGTTTTATTTATCTGCGCCGGCATATGATTCCTGAAGAAGCTAAGATTGCCCTTGACCTTAATATCGCAGGTGTTTATGGCCAGCCAGAATATAAACGATATTATCCAGCCCATGAGATGGCTGCACATTTGGTTGGTTTTACCAATATTGATGATAAGGGGCAGGAAGGATTGGAACTGGCCTTTGATGCGGCTTTGAAAGGTAAACCTGGTCAGAAAAAAGTGCTTAAAGATCGCCGAGGCCATGTTTTTCGTGACCTTCAAGTTTTAGAACGCCCCCAACCAGGCCAAGATATACAGTTGACCATTGATCTTAATTTACAGTTTATGGCTTACCGTGAGCTAAAAGCTGCGGTGGATCAGCATGGTGCCAAAGCTGGTGCCGTTGTTTTGTTGGACGCAGAAAGTGGTGAAGTATTGGCCATGGTTAGCCAGCCATCCTACAACCCGAATGACCGAAGTTCTCTGGATTTGGCCGCATTGCGCAACCGTCCTCTTATCGATCTGTTTGAACCGGGTTCAACTATTAAACCTTTAACCATCGCATCCGCTATCGCCAGTGGGCATTACAAAGCTGATGATATAGTCGACACTTCACCGGGCTATCTTCGCTTAGGGGGCCATAGTATTCGGGATTTTCGCAATTACGGCCCTTTAAGCCTGACCAATATAATTACTAAATCGAGTAACGTAGGGGTGGCTAAAATGGCTCTCTCGATGCCGATTGATACAGTTTGGTCTTATTTGCAGCAGATGGGATTGGGGCAAACCACGGGTATCGGTTTTCCGGGTGAAGGTGTTGGTTCTTTAGTCGCGCCACGCTTAGGCCAGAAAGCTAAAATTGCCACGATGGCCTATGGCTACGGGCTTGCCGTGACGTCATTGCAATTGGCGCAGGCCTATCAGGTATTGGCGAATCATGGCGTGAAAAAATATGTGTCTTTGCTTAAGCGTGCAGATAAATTACCCGATGAGCGCATTATACCGGAGAGCACCGCTAATCGTGTGGTAGAGATGATGGAAACAGTAACAACGCGAGGTGGTACGGGTACTCGGGCGGCTATCCCAGGTTATCGTATTGGCGGCAAAACAGGTACGGTCCATAAAGTTGGGTCAACCGGTTATGAGTATGAGTATATGGCTATTTTTGCCGGTATTGCTCCTGTTTCTGATCCTAAGGTTGTGGCTATCGTTTGGGTTGATAGCCCATCGGGTCGTGAGTATCACGGTGGCGAGGTTGCTGCACCAATCTTTGGACGTATTATGGGCAATGCGCTACGTTACTTAAATGTTGCTCCCGATAAGGAGATTCAGGAGACCACTGATGCTCGCTAATAATTTTATACCCACTGATAACCGTTTTGTCCCCTATCTGCAGCAAAAACTTGTCGTACTTTTTCCCGAGCTCTTGCCTGAATTCTTTTCTGATCGATCCACTACTCCAGCCTTGACGGGGCTATTGCGTATCGACTCCCGGCAAATTGAGCGCCACGATATTTTTGTCGCTCTTAATGGTACTCAGCATAAAGGCCGTGATTTTATTCCCTCCGCCATAGAGAAGGGCGCGGGTTTGGTCTTGCTGGAGTCTGATGTTGATACGCTCTATTGGGTTGAATCCATACCGATTGTGGCGCTTAAAGACTTACGTCATCGCTTAGGCGCTTGGTTGGCAGCAGCCGGCGAGCTAAATACAGGTTCACCGCACTTGATTGGCATTACGGGAACCAATGGTAAAACATCGGTTAGCCATTACCTTGCTCAACTATTAGAGATGCTCGGTGAGAAAGCCGCGGTTATTGGGACGGTTGGAATCGGTGCATTAAATGATCTTAAAACAGCAACCCATACTACGCCGGATCTGATTCAACTACATCAGGTGTTAGCCACGCTAAAAAGGCAAGATTTTAACTATCAGGTGATGGAGGTTTCCTCTCACGCTCTTGATCAAAAACGTACCGCTGGCGTGCCTTTTGAAGTGGGTATTTTTACCAATTTAAGCCGAGACCATCTTGATTACCATGGCACTATGGCGGCTTATGGTGCTGCGAAATCAGCCTTATTTACTCAATACCCTTTGTCGGTTGCTCTATTAAATGCCGATGATGCTTATTACCCTGAGTTGAAGGCGACGATTGCATCGAATAATACTGATGTTCGTTTGCTAAGTTACAGTCTTGATAAAACCGATGCGGACCTTTATTGCGAGACGCTATTAGCTCATCCTCAAGGATTTCAGCTGACCTTAAATGGTCGTTGGGGTTCGTTTGATGTGTCGTTACCGCTATTGGGTGATTTTAATGTGGCGAATGCTTTAGCGGCCACTGCTGTGCTTTTTGCTCTTGGCTTTAAGCCTGATCAGGTTGTTGCTCAACTGCGACAGATTAAGCCCGTGGCGGGGCGTATGCAGTTAGTCTCTATCAATGAAGCGTTAAGCGGCGATAACTGCAAGGATTCTAACGTTAACAGGCTGCCTAAGGTTGTTGTCGATTATGCTCATACACCGGATGCCTTAGAAAATGCTTTGCTTGCCGTGGGCGGGCATATTCAAGGATGTCTGTGGTGTGTTTTTGGTTGCGGTGGTGATCGAGATGCGGGGAAACGACCTCTAATGGCTGAAGTGGCCTCTCGTTTGTCCGATAACGTTATTGTGACTAGCGATAATCCTAGAAGTGAAAATCCCGCTGATATTGTATTTCAAGTGGAAGCTGGATTAATAAAGCCTGCCACCTTGGTTGATGTTGATCGCCAGCGAGCGATCGAACAGGCGATACTGCGGGCTGATACTGATGACGTTATTCTAATTGCCGGCAAAGGCCACGAGACCTACCAAGAGATTCAAGGTGTGCGTCATTACTTCGATGATGTTGATGTTGCACAGGCAGCTTTGCGGTTAAGGGGGCATCAGGCTTTGGTGTCTCAAACCACAGCGTCGTCTCTAACCCCTGCAGAAGGAACGTCTTTATGATCCGCGCACTTTTATTGAGTGAATTACAGCAGTATTTTGGTGGCGAGCGGCTTAAGGGCGATGTGGCATTTACGGGGATAGAAACGGATTCTCGGGCAAATCTATCGGGTAACGTTTTTTTAGCATTAAAAGGTGAGCGTTTTGACGGTCATCTTTTTTGCCAACAGGCGCAAAATCAAGGGGCTGTTGGTTTGGTTGTGAGTGATTATCAACCTGATATCGACCTGCCTCAATGGCTTGTGCCTGATACTCGTATCGCTTTAGGCCAGATTGCCACTTACAATCGTGGGTTATTTACTGGGCCGGTTATTGCGATTACGGGTAATAGTGGCAAAACAACGGTTAAAGAGATGCTGGGCGCTATTTTGACCGAGGCAGTTGGTCAGAATAAGGTGTTGATTACTGCGGGCAATTTCAATAACGATATTGGCGTACCTTTGACATTGATGCGTTTAAGCGAGCAGCATCAATATGCGGTGATTGAACTGGGTGCAAATCATCTAGGTGAAATCGACTACTGCGGGAGGATTGCACGGCCCGATATCGGCGTGGTACTGAATGTTACAGGTGCCCATTTAGGTGAATTTGGCTCGATTCAACAAATAGCGCAGGCTAAGGGTGAGTTGATACAGGTCTTGGGTTCTGAAGGCAAAATTGTGGTTAACTACGATGATGCTTTTGTCGATTACTGGATTAGTCTTGCGGGTGAGCGATTATTAACCGGCTATTCAATGCTGAAGTTTGATTCTGATCAGGCTGTTATTGCAGAAGAATCTGAAGGAAATTCTGTAGAGCGCTCTGTAGGAAGTTCTGTAGAGAAAATTGATCTATACGCTACCGATCTACAGGTGACGGAATGCGGTTATCGTTTTAATCTCTGTGTCTCGGATCGTTTAGCAGATGCTAGGCATTTATCGGAAAGACGTATTCCTGTTCAATTACAAGTCCCAGCTCGCCATAATGTGAGCAATGCTTTGGCGGCTGCTTCAGCAGCACTGCAGTTGGGACTTGATTTGACGTGCATCGCTCAAGGGTTGAATCACTTTTCTGGAGTGAGTGGTCGCTTGCAAACGGTTACAGGGCTTCAACAGTCTCGTATCATCAATGACAGTTACAATGCTAACCCAGGATCTGTTAGAGCCGCGATTGATACATTAATGGATTACTCCGGTGAGCATATTCTGGTACTAGGCGATATTGGTGAGTTAGGCGCTGCTACAGAGCAAGCCCATCAAGAATTGGGAATCTATGCGAAAGCCAAGGGCGTGGGACGTCTATTGACTATCGGGCAGTTCACAGCATTGACCTGCCAAGCGTTTGGTTCGGGGGCGGAACACTTTGCTGATAAGGCATCTCTGATTGCTGCCATAAAACCGCATTTAAAAAGTGATACGACGCTTCTTGTTAAAGGTTCTCGTAGTTCAAAGATGGAATTAGTTGTTACGGGGCTTACGCTGTAATACTAATAACATATCTAGCATTTGCCCAAGATTGCCCCTTTTAATATTATAATGAAAATGCCCCAAAGAGGGCTAAAACAAGGAAATAACCTACAAATGCTTCTGATTTTTGCCGATTGGCTCGCCGATTACTACAGCCCTTTTACTGTCTTTAATTACCTAACCCTGCGGGCTATTCTTGGTGTGTTAACGGCTCTGGCGTTGTCATTGTTCCTAGGGCCTTGGATGATTCGTAAGTTAGTGTCTGCTCAGATTGGGCAATCGGTTCGTAATGACGGGCCCCAAAGCCACCTGAGCAAAAATGGTACGCCAACTATGGGTGGTGCCTTAATTATTTGCTCTATTGGGGTCAGTACGCTGCTATGGGCGGACTTAAATAATCGTTATGTATGGGTTGTATTGCTGGTTACGCTACTGTTTGGTGCCGTAGGTTGGGTTGATGATTATCGAAAAGTGGTTGAAAAGAATTCTCGCGGATTGCCCGGTAAATGGAAATATTTTTGGCAATCAATAGCAGGCTTTGGTGCTGCAATTTTTCTATTCCAAACCGCGCCGTCACCAGCCGAAACCTCTTTGATATTGCCTTTTATCAAAGATTTTAGTTGGGAAATGGGGGGCTTTTTTGTTGTGCTTACCTACTTTGTGATTGTCGGGACGAGTAATGCCGTTAATTTAACGGATGGCCTTGATGGTTTAGCTATCTTGCCGACGGTTATGGTGGCCTCGGCTTTGGGTGTTTTTGCCTATGTATCCGGTAATACTGAGTTTTCTACGTATCTGAATATTCCTTATATTGCAGGCTCTGGCGAGCTGTTGGTCTTTTGCGCCACCATCGCGGGAGCGGGCTTAGGTTTTCTCTGGTTTAACACCTACCCTGCGCAAGTATTTATGGGGGATGTGGGGGCTTTGGCTCTTGGGGCGGCTTTAGGTGTGGTTGCGGTTATTGTGCGCCAAGAAGTTGTACTCTTTATTATGGGTGGTGTTTTCGTGATGGAGACGGTGTCTGTTATTTTACAGGTCGCCTCTTTTAAACTGACAGGACGACGTATTTTTAGAATGGCGCCGATTCATCACCACTTTGAACTTAAGGGGTGGCCTGAACCACGGGTGATTGTTCGTTTTTGGATTATTACGGTTGTTCTGGTATTAATTGGTCTAGCAACATTAAAACTGCGTTAAAACAAAAAACGGGCTAAAACAAACTGAAACTCTTTATATCGTATAGACCGGCAGAGTTATCGTTTTAGCAGTCTTTAAAACGCGTATAAACCAGGATGGTGGGTACGCAACGTTATTTCGCGGCAACCGTGCCGCTTAACCGAGGATGTCACTGTGTCCCATAGCGTTATTATAGGTTTAGGTCAGACGGGGCTATCATGCGCTCGTTTTCTGGCAAGCAAGGGAGAGCACTTCGCTATCGCGGATACTCGTTTTAACCCACCGGGTTTGACCGAGTTTGAACTAGAGTTTCCCCATATTGAACTTTGGTTAGGCCCTTTAGACGCAGGGCCATTGTGTGATGCTTCTCAGCTTATTGTTAGCCCCGGTATCTCTATTAGCGAACCTGCTATTGCTAGGGCACTTGATGCTGGCGTTCCTGTTATCGGAGATGTTGAACTTTTTATTCGTGAAGTTTCCACACCGATTGTCGCTATTACTGGCTCGAATGCAAAAAGCACGGTGACCAGTCTAGTGGCACATATGGCTGTCAAGGCGGGCATTGACGTTGGAGCTGGCGGCAATATTGGTTTACCTGTATTAGATTTACTTTCTGAGGGCGAGAAAGAGCTTTATGTGTTGGAGTTGTCATCGTTCCAATTAGAAACAACCCATAGCTTACGGGCTAAAGTGGCAACTATCTTAAACTTGAGCGCCGATCATCTTGATAGGTACCCTGATATGCTGGAGTATGGCTTAGCTAAACAGCGTATTTATACGGGCTGTGAAACAGCGGTTATTAACCGTGATGATGATGCAACTCAGCCGGTTCATGAGTTCAAAAGTAATCTCGTGAGTTTTGGCTTAAATCGACCTGAAGCAGGGCAGTTTGGCTTGCTGACTTGGGGTGGTGGTGTTTGGTTAGCTGAAGGTGATAAGGCTCTGATTTCTGTAGATGAGATCGCTTTAACCGGCCGTCACGGCCAGATTAATGCACTATCTGCTTTGGCTCTGGGTCAAGGTGCAGGGCTTCCTATGGACGCTATGTTGGCAGCATTGAAGGACTTCAAAGGTTTAGACCACCGTTGTCAGTTAATTCAAACTCACAACGGTGTTCGTTTTATTGATGATTCTAAAGGCACTAATGTTGGCGCAACCGTTGCGGCTTTAAATGGTTTGGCTGGTGAAGGGAAAATAGTTCTTATCGCTGGCGGTGATGGTAAAGCTGCTGTCTTTGATGAGCTGGCAGCGCCGATTGCTAAGCATTGCCGTGGAGTGGTGCTTATTGGGCGGGATGCTAATTTGATTGCGGATGTGCTGAGCGCTGATATACCCGTTTACAAAGTCGGATCAATGGATGAGGCTGTTCATAAAGCGGTAGCATTAGCTCAAAACGGTGATCAGGTGCTTTTATCCCCTGCCTGTGCCAGTTGGGATATGTTTAAAAGCTATATTGCTCGAGGTCAGGCATTTGTCTCTGCCGTTAAGGGTATTTGTAGTGCTAGCTGATCAAAAACAGCAACTGATAAAACGTGTTACCCGTGGGCGTGAAAGTGTTGAGCGCCTAGCGGCGTCTTGTTATCAACAGATGCGCCCATTGCTTGAGTTATTAAACGTGGTGCATGTCAATCGAGAAATGACCCGCCGTTTAGACGGTTGGTTGTTGTTCTCTGCTTTGTTTCTACTATTCCTTGGTTGGTTGATGGTGACATCTGCCTCCATGGAAGTGGCGGGTAGTCGCTACGGTAATCCCTTCTTTTTTAGCTTACGCCACGGTATTTATCTATTGATGGGGTTAGGGCTTGGCTTGTTTATTGTTCTTGTACCGATGCGTTGGTGGTACGACAACAGTTTTGCTCTGCTTCTTTTAGCTTTTATTCTCCTAATAGCCGTATTGATACCGGGTATCGGGCGGGAGGTAAACGGTAGTTCGCGCTGGATATCTCTAGGCTTAGTCAATTTACAGGCATCTGAATTAGCTAAGTTATTTATGGTGGTTTATTTGGCTGGCTATTTAGTCCGCCGTTTGGATGAGGTTCGTGAACAGTGGTCAGGTTTTATTAAGCCATTAGGCGTTATGGTCTTTATGGGGCTATTACTGATTATGGAGCCTGATTACGGCGCTACCGTTGTTATTCTGGGCAGTATGCTAGGGATGTTGTTTCTTTCTGGCGTAGGTATGAAACGCTTTTTGCTGCTGCTTGTTAGCACCGTTTGTATGGCGGGCTTTATCGCTTTATTGCAGCCTTATCGGATGAAACGTCTGACAACCTATTTTGATCCTTGGGCCGCTCAATTTGATTCAGGTTATCAGTTGACCCAGGCATTGATTGCTTTTGGTCGAGGTGGTTGGTCCGGTTTAGGGCTGGGTAATAGTGTGCAGAAACTTTTTTACTTACCTGAAGCTCACACTGACTTTGTTTTTGCGATTTTGGCTGAAGAGCTTGGGCTAATTGGTGCGCTTGTGGCGCTCATTATTTATGGGCTTTTGATTTATCGTATGATTTCAATTGCTCAGAAAGCCGGCAAGGTTGGTTTGCTTTTCCACTGTTACACCGGTTTTGGTTTGGCGTTAGTGATAGCCGCTCAGACGTTTATTAATATTGGCGTGAATACAGGTTTGTTGCCGACCAAGGGATTAACGCTGCCCTTTATGAGTTATGGCGGTAGTAGTCTGTTGATTAGTTGTGTCATGGTAGCCATTTGCCTGAGAATTGATCAAGAAATTCGCCATAAACTAGATGACGATGAAAATAGAAGAGCTGAATATGCCCGTCGACGCGCAAGAAAGTAAACCCTTAGGGGCTAATGACCGCTCTGGTGGTCCTCCAGTCTTGACCGGGCGCTATAGGGGAAAGAAGGTGATGTTAATGGCCGGAGGTACTGGTGGTCACGTGATTCCTGCGCTTTCTCTAGCGGATCAATTTCGGGCAGAAGGCTTAGACGTTGAATGGTTGGGTAGTCCTCAAGGTATTGAAAATCGTTTGGTACCTGCCGCCGGTATTCCTTTAAATTGTATTGAGGTTGTTGGTCTACGGGGTAAAGGCTTGCTACGAAAACTGGTTGCCCCGCTCCTTATATTGAGAGCGGTGCAGCAGGCGATGACTATTTTGCGTCGTTTTAAGCCTGACTTTGTTGTGGGGTTGGGCGGCTTTGCCAGTGGCCCAGGTGGGATTGCTGCTCGCGTACTTGGTATTCCTGTTTATATCCATGAACAAAATGCAGTCGCTGGCATGACAAACCGTTGGCTCTCTAAGATTGCACGGCAAACCTATGCTGCTTTTCCTGGGGCCTTTTCTGCAACAGTTGGTGCTGAGGTTGTGGGTAATCCTGTGCGAGAAAGTTTATTGTCGATACCGGATAAAACATATTTTGATGAAAAATATGATGCCAAGCTAAGAGTACTCGTTATTGGTGGTAGCTTAGGTGCACAGGTGTTTAATGAGCGTATGCCTGATGCATTGGCTTTGATGACGCAAGATCAACGACCAGATGTTTGGCACCAAACAGGTAAAGGTAAATTAGAGGCGACACAGGCACGTTATAAAAGCTTAGATGTTTCTGTCAAAAGCCAAGAGTTTATTGATGATATGACAGGGGCTTTTGACTGGGCTGATTTAGTTGTTTGCCGAGCAGGGGCCTTAACGGTCTCTGAACTTGCGGCGGCGGGTAGAGCTTCAGTCTTAGTTCCCCTTCCTATTGCTGTTGATGATCACCAAACGGCAAATGCCCGCTTTTTAGTTGAAGCGGATGCAGGTATTCTGCTGCCACAAAAAGAGATGGATACGCAGGTGTTAGCAGATCTTTTGCAACAGTTGGCGAGTGATCCTAAAAAAGTTTTAGCGATGGGCAAAAATGCTCGTCGTGTTGCACGGCCGTTGGCAACAGAGGCGGTGGTACAAGGGTGTTTGGAGAAGAGTTTTGGCTGAAGATAAAGTGGGTTATCAAGTACCAGAGATGCGCCGTATTCGTCGAGTTCATTTTGTTGGCATTGGTGGTGTTGGTATGTGCGGCATCGCAGAAGTGTTATTGAATCAGGGCTACTCTATCTCAGGCTCGGATCTTAAGAAATCCGCCAGTGTGCAGCGTTTGCTAGATTTAGGTGCTGAAGTATTTATCGGTCATGATGAATCTAATGTTTTTGGTGCAGATGTTATCGTAGTTTCAACGGCGATCAATACAGATAACCCTGAAATAGCCTGTGCGGTACAGCGCCGGATTCCTATTGTGCGTCGCGCTGAAATGTTAGCGGAGCTTATGCGCTTTCGTCACGGTATTGCCGTTGCAGGTACTCATGGTAAAACCACAACGACCAGCTTGATGGCGACGGTTTTAGCGGAAGGTAAGCTTGATCCTACCTTTGTGATTGGTGGGCGTCTCAATAGTGCTGGTAGCAATGCTCGACTGGGTGAGAGTCGCTATTTGGTTGCAGAAGCGGATGAAAGTGATGCTTCTTTTTTACACTTACAACCAATGGTTGCCATTGTCACAAATATAGATGCTGATCATATGTCGACCTATGGCGGTGATTTTAACAAGCTTAAACAGACGTTTATCGATTTTTTACATAACCTGCCCTTCTATGGATTGGCAGTGATCTGTGTTGACGATCCTGTTGTTCGCGAGTTAATGCCAAAGATCAGTCGGCCTATTTTAACCTATGGCTTTAGTGATGATGCGGACTACCGTGTTGAAAATTTGATACAGAAAGGGCAAGTGATTCAGTTTACGGCTTGTCGTCCAGATGGCTATAAAGATCTTGACATAACGCTGAATATGCCTGGGCGACATAATGCCTTAAATGCGCTTGCGACCATTGCGGTTGCAACGGATGAAAATGTTAGCGATGAAGCGATTGTTGCTGGCTTAGCTCGATTTGACGGTGTTGGTCGTCGTTTCCAAGTATTGGGTCAACTTGAGCATGAACGTGGACAAGCAATGTTGGTTGATGATTACGGTCATCACCCAACAGAGGTTGAAGCAACTATTAAAGCCGTTCGTGGCGGATGGCCTGAAAAGCGTCTTGTAATGGTGTACCAACCCCATCGCTATAGTCGTACTCGTGACTTGTATGAAGATTTTGTGCAGGTTTTGTCAGGGGTAGATAAATTGCTCTTGATGGATGTTTATGCCGCAGGAGAAGAACCGATACCAGGGGCTGAAGGTCGAGCCCTAAGTCGTAGTATCCGTGAAAGAGGGCAGGTCGAGCCAATCTTTATTCCTGAAAAATCAGAGCTTAAGGCGATCCTAAAGTCTGTTCTACAGGATGGCGATATTCTCTTGCTACAGGGGGCAGGTGATATTGGTGGTTTGGCCGTGGATCTAGGTAATGACGGTCTTAAGGAGGTTGATGATGAATAAGTTACTAAAAGAGCCTTCTGCTGATATGCGTGTTGCAGTTTTGTATGGCGGCATGTCTGCTGAGAGAGACGTATCGCTGAAAAGTGGTAGCGCTGTCATTGACGCGTTAAAAAGTGTGAATGTTGACGTTATCGGCATTGATATTCGAGTCGATAGTGATTGGCTGCAACAGTTGCAGCAGGCTCAGTTTGATATTGCCTTTTTGGCACTTCATGGTCGTGGTGGTGAAGACGGTACGATTCAAGGCTTACTGGATTGCTTAGGGATTCCTTACACCGGTAGTGGTGTTTTAGGCTCAGCTCTAGCGATGGATAAACTAAAAACCAAACAAATTTGGCAAACATTAGGCTTGCCAACGCCACGTTACTCTTGGGTTGATGCAGAGACAAATCTTAATGATGTTTGGGATCAGCTAGGCGGCATGCCGCTTATGGTAAAGCCAGTCCATGAAGGTTCTAGCATTGGCATGTCTAAGGTTGATCATCTTGATCAGCTGAAAAGTGCCGTTGCTAAAGCCGCAGACCTAGATAGCTGTATTTTAGTTGAGCAGTGGGTTCAGGGGCGGGAGTTTACTGTTGCGATTCTAAATGGTGAGGCTTTACCTGTTATAGGATTGGAAACCCATCATCAATTCTATGATTACGAAGCTAAATATCTGGTTAACGATACACGTTACCTCTTGCCTTGTGGCTTGAGCGAAGAGCAAGAAAAATCCATTCAAGCGTTATCACTTAATGCTTTTAATGTGGTGGGGTGTCAAGATTGGGGGCGAGTTGATCTGATGCTTGATGCTGACGGTCAGCCCCAGCTATTAGAAGTGAATACATTGCCGGGAATGACCGATCATAGCTTAGTGCCCATGGCGGCAAAGGCAAGAGGCTATAGTTTTGCTGAACTCGTTTTGGCTATTATTCAAGCGGCTAAGCAGCGTTATGGACTGTAAGTCTTAATATCACTGAAAATATAAATAGATTGGAGTCTGTGTGTTTAATCTGCCTTGGCGTATCCACTGGCTTAACCCTTTGGTTCTAACTGCTGTCTTTGTTTTGTGTGTTGCCGCAGCTAAGGGGGTGCAACCTCTATTTTATTGGCCTGTTGAAGGGGTTAAGGTGATCGGGGCAATGGAGCGTTTAGAGCAAAAAAAACTGCAGTATGCTTTGGCGGATTCGTTGGCAGAAGGTTTTTTGGCCTCAGACTTAGATAATGTTAAAGATTCCGTTGAATCTTTACCCTGGGTTGGCAGCGCTAAAGTACGGCGTTTATGGCCTGAACAGATTGAAGTTGTGCTGTCTGAAAAAAAGCCCGTCGCAAATTGGTTGCAAAATGGCTTCCTTGACTCTAATCTAGTTGCCTTTTTCCCAGCGGATTACTCGGGCTTTGAAAGTTTACCTAAATTAGCTGGGCCTGTAGGGTCGGAGCGAAAAGTATGGGAGTTTTATCAAGCTGTTTCTCAGCAAATGGATGTGTTAGAGGTGCAAGTTGATGTGGTTTCTATGGCAAAACATGGGGCTTGGTCGCTGCACTTAAAAAATGGACCATGGATACTTTTAGGTAAAGATCAAACACGTGAGCGTCTAAAACGTTTAAACTCAGTTTATACCAGCTTAAATAACCGTTGGGAGGAGGTTCGTTTGATTGATATGCGATACCCTAACGGTTTTTCTGTTGAATGGACGCAATAGAATTTATAATCTACGGCACTATTTAAATTATCCTAAATTATCTTAAGTTGTACTTTAATATTATCTTAAGTTTTATTTCGGTTTACGTTAAGCGTTGAGGAGATTGCCCGGCTTATGGCTGCAAACATGACAAATAACAATATGGTTGTCGGGCTTGATATCGGAACATCAAAAATTGTTGCTATTGTCGGCCATCGAACTGAAGACGGTGAAGTTGAAATAGTGGGTATCGGTTCTCATCCCTCCCGTGGGCTGAAAAAAGGCGTCGTCATTAATATTGAGTCTACGGTGCTTTCGATTCAGCGAGCGATTGAAGAAGCAGAATTAATGGCTGGCTGTAATATACATTCTGTGAATGTTGGTATAGCAGGCAGTCATATTCGTAGTATGAACTCTGATGGTGTTGCCTCTACATCAAACCGTGAGGTGACAGAGGATGATATTGACCGTGTGGTGAGCTCTGCCCGCGAAAAGGCAACATCACGCATAACGACTGATCAAGATATCATTCATGTTATTCCTCAGGAATACACGATTGACCAGCATGAAGGCATTAAAGAGCCGCTAGGTATGTCGGGCCGTGAGATTAAGGTTCAGGTTCATTTAGTGACCGCCGCGGTTAATGCTATCCAGAATATCGTTAAGTGCGTCGGACGATGCGGGCTAGAGGTTGATGGCATTATTTTGGAGCAACTTGCCTCCAGTTATGCCGTACTTAACCAAGATGAGCAGGAATTAGGTGTCTGCCTTATTGATGTTGGTGGTGGAACTACTGATATTGCCATTTTCACTGAAGGTGCTATTAAGCACACTTCGGTTATCCCTATTGCGGGCGACCAAGTGACGAATGATATTGCGATGGCCCTACGTACGCCAACGCAAAATGCTGAAGAGATTAAAATAAAATATGCATGTGCACTAACGCAGCTTGCGAGTGAAGATCACGTTTTTCAGGTGCCTAGTGTTGGAGAGCGGCCCCCACAGGAATTATCACGTCAGCGATTAGCTGAAGTGGTAGAGCCTCGCTATGAAGAACTTTTTACTCTAGTACTCGATGAAATTCGTCGAAGTGGCTACGAAGAGCTTATTCCTGCAGGAATAGTGCTCACAGGTGGAACCTCTAAGATGGAAGGCGTTGTTCAGCTTGCAGAAGAAATTTTCCATATGCAAGTTAGGGTGGCGTCCCCTAGTAATATTAAGGGATTATCGGATGTTGTTGGAAATCCGATATACTCTACAGGTGTAGGACTTCTGATATACGGTCTGGAAAATACCAGTGCGACATCTTCTCGCACACCCTATGTCGAAGAGCATTCATCCTCTATTGAAGGCGATGATGCAAGCATCGTTGACAAAATTAGAGGTTGGTTCAAGGGAAACTTCTAATTTAAGCTGCGTTTAGTGCGTTTGAGGAGACTGAAATATGTTTGAAATTTTAGATAATGCAGCAAACGCCAATGCTGTCATCAAAGTCGTTGGTGTTGGTGGTGGTGGTGGTAATGCGGTTACCCATATGCTTCGTCATAATGTTGAAGGTGTCGATTTTATTGTTGCAAACACGGATGCTCAAGCGCTGAAGAAAGTTGAAGCGAAGAGTATTCTGCAACTAGGAAGCGAGCTAACAAAAGGTCTTGGCGCTGGTGCGAATCCAGAAGTTGGCCGTCAGGCGGCTTTAGAGGATCGTGAGCGAATTGCAGAGCTGCTTAATGGTTCTGATATGGTTTTTATTGCTGCGGGCATGGGTGGTGGTACCGGTACCGGTGGCGCGCCAGTGATTGCAGAAGTTGCCCGTGAACTTGGTATTTTAACCGTTGCGGTTGTTACAAAGCCGTTTCCGTTTGAAGGCCGTAAGCGTATGGCTATTGCGGATGAAGGGATTCGGGCGTTATCTGAGCATGTCGATTCTCTAATCACTATTCCTAATGAGAAATTGCTGACCGCTCTTGGTAAAAATACCAGTCTGTTGCAGGCATTTGGCGAAGCGAATAATGTGTTATTAGGCGCTGTGCAAGGTATTGCTGACTTGATTACACGCCCAGGCATGATTAACGTCGATTTCGCCGATGTGCGTACGGTTATGTCTGAAAAGGGCATGGCAATGATGGGCACAGGTACTGCAAGTGGTGAAAATCGTGCAATTGAGGCAACAGAGAAAGCGATCCGTAGTCCTCTGTTAGAAGATATTGATCTACGGGATGCTCGGGGTATTTTGGTTAATATTTCAGCAGGCTCTGATTTCTCTATTGGTGAATTTACTGCGGTGGGTGACTTGCTGGATGAGTTCTCATCTGAGCACTCAACTGTTGTGATTGGTACTTCAATTGATCCTGAAATGGATAGTAATGATGAAGTGAAAGTGACAGTTGTTGCTGCTGGGTTAGAGCAAGATCGTGTTCGAGCCGAAGTGCCTACCAAACCTGTTGCACCTGTTAAGCCTCCTGTATCTACCGCTCCTGTGGATTACACAAAGCTTGATCGTCAGCCAGCAATGACCCGTAAAGGTCAGGATGCTAATGCCTCTGCGGTTAAGAAGCAGGCTGAAGGTAAGACTGATATGGATTATTTGGATATTCCAGCATTTTTGCGTCGCCAAGCGGATTAGAATTATTCGCTATAGGCTGTTTAAATTAATTTAATTATTAATTTATGACATAATATGCACAAAAATGAAACAAACCTAATGGTTGTTTTCTTATGGTATCTGTTACCATACGAAGACCTCCTCTACGATGAAAAGAAATTGGCATGATTAAACAGCGGACTTTAAAGAATACAATTCGGGCAACAGGTGTTGGGCTTCACTCAGGCGAGAAAGTTTATCTGACCTTGCGTCCTGCCGCTGTAGATACCGGTATTGTTTTTCGTCGTACTGACTTGGATCCTGTTGTTGAAATTAAAGCAACAGCCACCAATGTTAGTGAAACAACACTGTCGACAACGATCTCTCAAGGGGATGTTAAAGTTGGCACGGTTGAGCATTTGCTTTCAGCGCTTGCTGGCTTAGGGATTGATAACCTGTATGTTGAAGTTAGCGCGCCTGAAGTACCCATTATGGATGGCAGCTCTGGCCCTTTTGTCTTTCTCGTGCAATCGGCAGGTATTAATGAGCAGGATGCGGCTAAAAGATTTATTCGTATCAAGCAACCGATAACAGTTGAGGATGGTGATAAGAAGGCTTCTTTTCTTCCCTATAACGGATTTAAAGTTTCTTTTGCAATAGATTTTGACCATCCTGTTTTTGCTTCACAACGGCAAGAAATATCGATCGATTTTTCTAGCACTTCATTTGTTAAAGAAGTAAGTCGTGCGCGTACTTTTGGCTTTATGCAAGATATAGAATTTTTGCGCTCTAAGAATCTAGCGCTTGGCGGTAGCATGGATAATGCGATCGTTGTTGATGAATACAGCATCTTGAATGAAGATGGCTTGCGTTATGAAGATGAGTTTGTACGTCATAAAGTGCTTGATGCCATTGGTGACCTTTATTTGCTAGGTTATGGCCTAGTTGGAGAGTTCCAGGGTGTGAAGTCCGGACATGGCCTGAATAACAGACTATTGCGTGAACTGTTAGCCGATGAGAATTCATACGAAGTTATTACGTTTGAAGAATCTGAAGAGTCGCCTATTTCTTATATGAAGCCTGCAGCAGCGGTCTAATGTGATCGTTGATTGGATATAAAAAAATTGAATTGACATAAAATAGCCTCCGCAAGGAGGCTTTTTTATATATTTAATGATTACCTGACCAAGCTCTTCTTGCTAGTGCTTTTGCCGAGATCAGTTTGGATGGCGCATATGGTAGGCGAGTTTGGTAAGGCTATCTTTTAATTTCTGATCTGAGCATTGCTCAACGGCCAAATCAATCTCTTTTGCAATGCGCTCGGAGCGGTGAGGATGTTCGATTTCGGCTTTAACTGGGCTATGCTTTGCGGGTCGAACCTTAATCGTCACTTTTTCAATCCGTGCCCAGCTATACATTTGATTTATTTTTTGTATTACTTGGCGTTGTTGAAGTCTAAGCCTTGTTAACAGGGCGGCAGAAGTGATGTGAATGACAACTTCAGAGCGACTAATGTTGGCGACTTTAGCCCTTGATGCCATAGCTGAAGGTAATAAAAAGGATATTTCTGTATCTAATTGTTTCAGAACATCCGCTTTGTGCCACAGCTTTGCCAGTAAGGTATTTTCTTTGTTAATAATCTCATTCAGGCGTTTTGTCGAACGATGTGATCGCATATACTGTGTCTGCTAATGGGTCAAGTAAAAAAGTATTTTGTATACGGAAATAAAAAAAGGTTGGTTTGATGAATATCGTAATTTTAAATGATAACCACTCAGCGTCAAAAAACCTATGCATCTCAGGCTGGATGATGGGCTTTTTATTGACGGTATTCATTATCGCCCCTCTTTCTATTGGTGGTGCTGGTCTTTACTTTACACTGAATAATGAAGCACCTCTACTGACAGAGGAGTCTGCACAGGAGTGGTTGGATGATATCCGTCAGCAAAAAACAGATATTGATCTTTTGCGCCGTAACTCCCAAGAGCAACTTGATGCTCTGACGGTTCGCATTGCTGAACTGCAGGCTCGCCTTGTTCGACTTGATGCTTTAGGCAAGCGCTTGACTCATATTGCAGATCTTGAAGAGGGTGAGTTTGACTTTGATCGCACTCCTCCTGTGGGTGGGCCTGAAACCCTTGAAATGGGTGTTAGCGTGGATGTCGATGATTTTGTTTCAACTATTGATGATTTAGCTCGTACAATTGATGATCGTGAACAACAACTCCAAGTGATTGAGTCGCTGCTTGGTAGCCGTAAAATCCAAGATGATGTGTTTATTGCGGGTCGACCTATAAAGAAAGGCTGGCTATCGTCTAAATACGGTAAGCGGACAGACCCTTTTACTGGGCGTATTGCTTGGCATGATGGTGTTGATTTTGCTGGTAAAGATGGATCTGATGTTATTGCTGTAGCGGCCGGTGTTATAACTTGGGCCGCACCTCGTTACGGTTATGGCATTCTTGTTGAAATAGATCATGGTGGAGGCTATACCACTCGCTACGCTCATAGTAAAAAAGCGTTAGTTAAAGCAGGGGATATTGTAAGCAAGGGACAGGTAATCGCATTACTGGGAAGTAGTGGCCGTTCAACTGGCCCACACGTTCATTATGAAGTAAGACATCGCGGTCGATCTGTCGATCCTGCCAAATTTATTTATCGCGCGAGTCGATAAACCCCTTCAGAATCATTTCTGCCCGCATAAGTACGTGTTACTATGCGGGCAGAATTTATATATTTTCCCACGCCTTAACGTCCTAGCGCGTTCTCATTGCTGAAGAAAAAACATGGTTGCATCTCTTTTAAAAAAAATTATTGGTACTAAAAACGACCGTGAACTGAAGCGGTTGGGTAAGATTGTTAACAAAATCAATAGCCTTGAAGATCAGACTAAAACGCTATCTGATGATGAGCTTAGAAATAAAACGACTGAGTTTAGGGATCGCCTTGCAAAGGGCGAGAGCATAGATAGCCTGCTTCCTGAGGCTTTTGCTGTATGTCGTGAAGCTAGCTCCCGAGTGATGGGTATGCGCCACTTTGATGTACAGCTTATCGGTGGTATGGCCTTAAACGCCGGTAAAATAGCGGAGATGCGTACGGGTGAGGGGAAAACCTTGGTCGCAACGCTGGCTGTTTATCTTAATGCCATCCCCGCGAAAGGCGTTCACGTTGTTACGGTGAACGACTATTTAGCACGCCGTGATGCAGAGTGGATGCGTCCACTGTATGAGTTTTTAGGCTTAACCGTTGGTGTTTCGGTTCCAGGTATGAACCCTGAACAAAAACGCGCCTCATATGCCTGCGATATTACCTACGGTACCAACAACGAATTTGGTTTCGATTACCTTCGCGATAATATGGCTTTCAGCTTAGATGACAGAGTACAGCGCGAGCTTTACTTTGCCGTTATTGATGAAGTCGACTCTATCTTGATTGATGAAGCTCGTACGCCTTTGATTATTTCTGGTGCTGCTGAAGATAGCTCAGAAATGTATCGTATGATCAATCTTCTGATACCCAAGCTGCAAGAGTGCGTTGAAGAAGGTGGTGAGGGGCACTTCACAAAAGATGAAAAACATCGTTCTGTTGAATTAACAGAAGATGGCCATCAGTTTATTGAAGAGCTGCTAACAGAACAGGGTCTTTTGCCAGAAGGTGAGAGTCTTTATGCCCCTGCGAATTTAGGCTTGTTACATCATATTAACGCCGGTTTGCGCGCGCATAATTTGTTCCAGCGAGATGTTCACTACATTGTTCAAGATAATGAAATTGTTATTGTTGATGAGCATACGGGTCGTACTATGCCCGGACGTCGTTGGTCTGAAGGGTTGCATCAGGCGGTAGAAGCTCGTGAAGGTGTTTCTATCCAAAATGAAAGCCAGACAATGGCTTCAACGACATTTCAAAACTACTTCCGGTTGTATGAGAAGTTATCCGGTATGACTGGTACGGCGGATACTGAAGCCTTTGAGTTCCGTCAGATCTACAGCTTAGATGTTATTGTCATCCCCCCGAATAAAACCGTTCAGCGTAAAGACCATAACGATTTAATTTTCTTGACGATGGAAGAGAAATTTAACGCCATCATTAAAGACGTTAAATTTGAGGTTGAGCGTCAGCGCCCTGTTTTAGTTGGTACAGCGTCGATCGAAGCATCAGAATATTTGAGCCGCTTACTGGTTGAAGCCGGTGTTGAACATAACGTGCTTAATGCCAAGCAACATGACCGTGAAGCTCATATTATTGCTCAAGCGGGCCGTCCTGGTGCGGTAACGATCGCAACCAATATGGCCGGTCGTGGTACGGATATTGTGCTTGGTGGCAGCTGGGAAGAAGAGGTTGAGCAGTTAGACTCACCTTCCCAAGAGCAGATAGATGCGATTAAGTCACAGTGGAATGAGCATCATCAAGCTGTGCTAGATGCCGGTGGTTTGCATGTGATCGGCTCAGAGCGCCATGAGTCTCGCCGTATTGATAACCAGTTACGAGGTCGCTCAGGTCGACAGGGTGATCCAGGTTCAACACGTTTCTTCCTTTCTTTGGAAGATGACCTGATGCGATTGTTTGCTTCAGAGCGGGTCAGGGGTTTTATGCAAGCCCTTGGTATGGAAAATGGCGAAGCCATTGAACACCGCATGGTAAGCAATGCGATCGAAAAAGCTCAGCGTAAAGTTGAGGGACGCAATTTTGATATTCGTAAGCAGCTGCTTGAATACGATGATGTAGCCAATGATCAGCGTACGGTCGTCTACCAGCAGCGTAATGAAGTATTGAATAGTGAGTCGATTGCTGAGGTTATTGATTCGATTCGCAGTGACGTACTTTATGATGCGATTAGTACCTTTATTCCACCACAGAGCATGCCGGAGCAGTGGGATGTTAAAGGGCTTGAGTTGCATCTTGAAGCCGAATTTGCTTTGCGTTTACCGCTTCAGGAGTGGCTGGATGATGATCAGCAGCTGTTTGAAGATAGCTTGCGTGAAAAAATACTGGCTGAGTTAACACAGCTTTATCGTGAGAAAGAAGTTCATGTCGGTGAAAATACCATTCGCCAGTTTGAGAAACAGGTTTTACTGCAGGTTCTAGATACTCGTTGGAAAGAACATCTGGCGGCGATGGATCATCTTCGCCAAGGTATTCACCTTCGTGGTTATGCGCAAAAGAACCCTAAACAAGAATACAAGCGTGAGTCTTTTGAGTTATTTCAAGAGATGCTGGGCAACATTAAGCATGATGCGATTCGTATTTTAAGTCATGTCCAAGTGCAGCAAGAAGCCGATGTTGAAGAAATGGAGCGTCGTCGTCGAGAAACTGAAGCAGAGCAAGCCTATCAGTACCAGCATGCAGGTAGTTCTGCGATGGCAAGTGAGACTGACTCTGAAAATACTCCACCCGATGATGCGACCCAACCCTTTGTGCGTGATGGCCGTAAAGTAGGGCGTAATGAGCCTTGTCCTTGTGGTTCCGGTAAGAAATTTAAACAATGTCATGGAAAATTAAGTTAAACGAGGAGTGATGTAATGGCTGTTGGCCCTTCGGACCTACCGGTTTTTAAGACTATTTCAGGCATACGTTTAGGCGTTGCTAGTGCCGGAATAAAAAAACCGGGCCGAAAAGATGTTGTTGTTATTGAGTGTTCTGCGGGTGCAAGTGTCGCTAGTGTTTTTACCAAAAATGCATTTTGTGCAGCGCCTGTTCAAATTGCTAAAAAACACATTGAGCAAGCCACGCCTCGTTATTTCTTAGTGAATACAGGTAATGCTAATGCCGGAACAGGCCCAACAGGGGTTGAAGCTGCCGCTCGTTGCTGCGCCTCCTTGGCAAGCGTTACCGGTGTTGCTGACTACGAAGTACTGCCTTTTTCTACAGGTGTTATTGGTGAGCCGCTGCCGGTTGAAAAAATTGAAGCCGCTCTAGCCGATGCCGTCGATAATCTGGCGGAAGATAACTGGGTTGCAGCCGCAGAAGGCATTCTGACCACGGATACCCGTGCTAAAGGTGCTGTTGCTAGCGCCTACATCAATGGCCAAACAGTTAATATCAACGGTATATCGAAAGGCTCTGGCATGATTAAGCCGAATATGGCGACTATGCTGGGCTATATCGCGACAGATGCTAAGATCGACCAGGGTTTGTTACAGCAGATGTTGACGACGACGACCAATCGCTCGTTCAACCGTATTACCGTTGATAGCGACACCTCAACCAATGATGCTTGTATGTTAGTAGCAACAGGTGTGTCTGCTGAGATTTCAGCAGAAGATACCGCTGCTGTTGAAGCTTTTCAGAAAGCATTAGATAGCGTGGCTATGCCGCTTGCACATGCCATTGTGAAAGATGGTGAGGGTGCGACTAAGTTTGTTGAAATTAGTGTGACTCATGCGGGAACGGACGAAGAAGCCTTAGAAGTTGCCTTCACGGTTGCCCATTCACCTTTGGTTAAGACCGCTCTATTTGCAAGTGATGCAAACTGGGGACGTATCTTAGCGGCTGTAGGTCGTGCTAATGTGGATCAGCTTGATGTTGATTGCATTAATATTTGGCTAGGTGATGTTCAGATTGTTGAAAATGGTGGCCGTAGCGCAAGTTATACAGAGGAAGCGGGTGCTGCAGTGATGGCGAATGAAAATATCACCATTCGTATTGATCTCGCTCGAGGAGATGAGCAGGAAACCGTTTGGACGACGGATCTGTCCCACGATTATGTAACGATTAATGCTGACTATCGTAGTTAGAATAACCGGTTTTTATTCAGTTTAGTTCGTGTGTTTATATAAATGGTAGAGGGGTGGGATACGATTAGTATGGCTAATAGGTATCCCATCCCTTTTTTTATGTCTGAGTATTAATAATACAGGTGCCCCATGCCCAAGCATCTTCATGTTGCCGCTGCTGTTGTACGCAATGATCAAGGTGAAATTCTTATTGCCCGCCGTCCAGCCACTGTTGATCAAGGAGGATTATGGGAGTTTCCTGGTGGTAAATTGGCTCCCTATGAAACAGGGAAACAAGCCCTAGGCCGTGAGCTTAATGAAGAAGTAGGAATTAGTATTGAGAAAGCGTCACCGTTAATTCGTGTGCATCATAGCTATCCCGATCGCGCCGTATTACTGGATGTTTGGCAGGTTGATGCTTTTTCTGGTGAAGCTTATGGCCGAGAAGGACAAGCGGTACGTTGGGTTAAAGAGAAAAATCTCAGTCAATACACCTTCCCTGAAGCAAATAAGCCTATTCTTAAAGCTCTCAAGTTACCGGATCACTATATGATTACCGGTGAAGCCGTAGATGATGCGGATTGGTTGAGTAAGTTACAAAATACACTCGATATGGGTGTCGAGCTAATCCAAATGCGGGCCCACGGTTTATCTGAGAAAGCATTTATTCAGCGTGCGACAGCGGCTCTTAAATTAACCCGAGCAGCAGGTGCACGTTTGATTCTTAATGCTGAGCCTTCTATTTTAGAGCGTGTTGATGCTGATGGTATTCATTTGACGACAGAGCGTTTATCTCATTTTTCGAGTCGTCCAATCCCAACCGGTAAATTTTTGTCCTGTGCTTGCCATAATACTTCCCAGCTAAAAACGGCACTTACTTTACAAGCGGATATGGCAACCTATAGCCCTGTTCAAGAAACCGAGAGCCATCCGGGTATTGAGGCGATTGGTTGGCAGGCTTTCCATGATGCCATCGAATATATTCCTATGCCTGTATATGCCTTGGGAGGCTTAGGGCGATCAGATATTCGTCGTGCCCGTGGATTAGGTGGACAAGGTGTTGCGGGCATTCGTGCTTTTTGGCCTCAAACTTAAATAACCCTGTATATAAATAGTCCTGTCTAAATAGAGGCTAGCCGTCAGTATAAAAAAACACCTGCAATGAGACGCCATATTTTAAGCGAGTGAGTGGTGAAGTCGTGGGCAGGTGTTTTTTATCTCAGAATATTCGATTTGAGTGACGTTTTAGCTGCTAATCCCTAGGATAAGCATCCATTAGATCACTGCTTGCCTCATCAAATGCTGTCTCTCCTGCTATTTTATGGCTTTCACTTGCCCATTCACCTAGATCAATAAGACGGCATCGGTCACTGCAAAATGGGCGATGGGGGCTTTCTTCGCCCCAGGTAACCGGTGTTTGGCACGTTGGGCACTTAACGGTTAGTGGTTTGTTAGTCATTGTCATTCCTGATCGTTGGCTGATTTTAAATAATATTGATGGTACTCAAGACATTTTTGTTGGAGCTGTTCAAGGGTGGTGTCATTAAGAATAATGTCGTCGGCTCGCTGTTGGCGTTCACGCCTAGGCATTTGCGCTTTAATAATAGCGTCCACCTGCTCTGTACTGTTATTGTCTCTTTTAGCGGTACGCTCAAGCTGAACGGATTCTGGCACATCAATTAACAGGGTTCGATCGGTTAGCTCATCTTGGCCACTTTCAAATAATAGCGGCGAAACAAGTATGCTATAGGGTGATGATGCCTGTTCTAATAAGCTAACAATACGTGCGCGTATTGCTGGGTGCGTCACCGATTCTAGCCAGTGTCTTTCTTCGGGATTTTCAAAGATTTTTTGGCGTAACCAAGCTCTATTGAGGGAGCCATCATCTAAAATCACTGAGGGCCCAAAGTGCTGCTCAATATTTAGAAGCGTTTCTGAGCCTGTTTCAACAACATCACGGGCAACAATGTCAGCATCAACAATGCAGATGCCTAATGTTTTGAAATAGTCTGATGCGGCTGTTTTCCCTGAACCAATACCGCCCGTTAGACCAACAATAAGTGTTTTCTTGCTCATTTTATGGGGTTTAATCTCTTTGCTGTAAAGGCTTACCGGCCATGTTGGCGCTCAATAAAAAAGATACGCCATAACAGAGCGCACGGTATCAGGAAATGATAGGCAGAGCCAGCCAGAGAGCGCTAGTGCAGGGCCAAAGGGCGTGCCTCCTTGATGTTCTTTGTATTTTAGCTTATAGAGTAACGCGATCAGTAGCCCGCTTAAGGCGCTAATCAGCAGCAATGATGGTAATTGAAGTGCCCCTAACCAAGCCCCTAATGCTGCTAGCAGTTTAAAGTCCCCGTAGCCCATGCCTTCCTTGCCCGTGATCAACTTAAACAGCCAGTAAATCGACCACAGTATCAGATAGCCGATGGCGGCTCCCCAAACAGCTTCCGTCAAAAAACTAGGGTGGTAAAGGCTTTGGTAAAGTAGACCCGACCAAAGCAAGGGAAGCGTTAGGCGGTCTGGCAGTAAGAAGGTATTTAGATCGATAACGGCTAATGCCAACAGGGTAAGGCTCACGAAAAATAACACCAAACCTTGTATCGATAAACCAAAATTAAGCACACTGACTATGGCCAGAAAAGCAGAAATAATTTCGACAATAGGGTACTGCTTTGAGATTGTAGTATGGCAGTGATGGCAGTGTCCCTTTAACAAGAGATAGCTAACAACGGGGATATTTTGCCAAGCCTTAATAGGGGCGTTACAAGCTGGGCAGTGAGAGTTCGGCCAGGCCAAGTTAAAGTGGGGCTTGATTGTTTCGTGGGTTGGGTTCTGAGCTATATCCGCTAGAGGGGAACCATCGGCTGAAAAGGTATCCAGCGAGTATTGCTGTAGCAGCTCTTGCTGCAGCATTAAGGGTATGCGGTAGATAACTACATTGAGAAAGCTACCAAGCAGTAATCCAAATAATCCTGCGATAACCAATGTAAGTTCTAAAGATTGTTCCAGTAAGATTAATAGTGACTGCATTAAAAGAGGCTGCCCATTTTAAAGATTGGTAGATACATGGCCAACACAAGTCCGCCAACCAAGAAACCTAGCACTGCGACAACAATGGGTTCAAGTAGGGTTGTCATCGCTTCCACGGCATCATCAACTTCTTCCTCATAGAATCCTGCCACTTTGTCTAGCATGCGATCTAAGGAACCTGATTCTTCACCGATGGATACCATTAGTGTCACCATTGTAGGAAAAATACGGGTGGTTTTAAGTGCAAAATGAAGTTGCTGCCCCGTGGCAATACTGTCTCTTGCGGTGAAGATTGCACGAGTATACACCCGATTCCCAGAGGCACCTGCAGAGGATGTCATGGACTCAACAAGAGGCATACCGGCAGTAAAAGAGGTTGAGAGCGTTCGTGCAAAACGGGCAATGGATGATTTTTTTATGATGAGACCAATAATAGGCATGCGTAACGTAAGTGCATCGATTCGGTAGGCGACTTGTTCAGAGTTTTTATAACTTTTTTTCAGCAGAAAAGGGATGAGTATCAACAGCCCTAGAATACTCCACCACCAGTATTGAATGAATTCTGATATGCCGATCACAATTTGCGTCATTATCGGTAGTTCGGCATTAAAGCTATTAAATAATGCCTCAAATTGAGGAACAACTTTTAGCAGTAGAATAAGCATAACGGCAAAGCCGATGGATAGTACAGCGATAGGGTAATACAGCGCTTTTTTGACTTTAGCTTTGATCCGGTCTGTTTTCTCTTTATAGAGCGCCACTCGGTTCAGCATGGCTTCTAAAGCACCTGATTTTTCTCCCGCCTCAACCAGATTGCAGAATAGTTGATCGAAATACTCCGGGTGTCTGCGTAAGCCCGCGCTCAGCATGTTTCCATCAGCAACTTCGTTACGAATACTGATAATTATTTTCTGCAGTGCCGCATTTTCTGTACCTTCTGCAACCACATTAAGTGATTGAACGAGGGGGATGCCGGCTTGTATCATCGTAGATAACAGACGGGCAAAAAGGGCTATCTCACGGGTTGTTATTTTCTTTTCACCAAGGCCAAAGAGTGCGGGCTTTTTTTTGCGTATTTTACCAGGGGTAATGCCTTGCTTACGCAGTTGAGCTTTCACAAAGTTAATATTAAGCGCCTGCAGCTCACCTTCTTGCTCTAAGCCTTGGCTATCCATTCCTTGCCAATAAAACATAGGGTACTGCTGTTTATTGGGAGCATCCTTTTTTCTGGCCATTTTAGCGTGTCCTTATGGCTAGCGAGCTAAAAAATAGGTCAATGTGATTTTCGATTATCCTTATTCGGGATTATAGGCCATCAGGTTAGGCCGTTGAGTCGTTAGTCAATGGTGACTCGATTGACCTCTGCAAGGCTGGTTAATCCTGCTCTAGCTTTATTAAGTCCCGATGTCCTCAGTGTGTTGAAGCCTTCTTTGCGGCTTTGTTGAGCAATATCAATTGAGTTAGCATTGGCCATAATGAGTCGTGATATTTCAGGCGATACGGGTAGTAACTCATAAATACCAATACGCCCTTTGTAACCATTATTACAACGCTCACAACCTTCTGGTTCGTAGAGTATGATGTGCTCAATATCCTCTGGTTTAAATCCTGCATCAATTAATATACAGGGAGGCGGTGTCGCTGGTTTTTTGCAATGGTTGCAGAGTTTTCTAGCCAGGCGTTGGGCGATGATCAGGCTAACCGATGTAGCAATATTGAAAGCAGGAATCCCCATGTTTCCTAGGCGAGAAAGAGTTTCTGCAGCACTATTTGTATGTAGCGTGGATAAAACCAAATGACCTGTTTGGGCTGCTTTAATAGCAATCTCAGCGGTTTCTAAGTCACGAATTTCACCTACCATGATGATATCGGGGTCTTGTCTTAAAAATGCCCGTAGAGCCGAAGAAAAATCTAAGCCGACCTTTGTGTTAATACTAACTTGATTGATGCCTTCTAGATTGATCTCCACGGGATCTTCCGCAGTGGATATATTGCGTTCGGGCGTGTTGAGGATATTGATGCCGGTATAAAGCGTTACTGTTTTACCGCTACCGGTTGGCCCTGTCACCAGAATCATACCCTGAGGTTTGGCTAGAGCTTTTTCAAATGCCCTTTTTTGCTCTGGTGCGAAGCCGAGTTCATCAATACCTATTCGTGCCGCGCTGGAGTCAAGTACGCGCAAGACTACTTTTTCACCCCATATTGTTGGCAAGGTATTAACACGAAAATCGATAGTACGAGTTTTGGATACGTTTAACTTAATGCTGCCATCTTGAGGGATTCTACGTTCAGATATATCCAAGTGAGCCATGACTTTTAGGCGGCTTATAATGCGATTACGCAGAGAGAAAGGCGGTTTGATCACTTCATGGAGTATGCCGTCGGTGCGGTAGCGAACCCGAAAGCTGCGTTCGTAAGGTTCAAGGTGGATATCTGAAGCCCCAGTTTTAATGGCATCTAGCAATATTTTATTTACAAATTTCACGATGGGTGCATCATCGGTACTCGATAAATGCTCGGCTCTTTGATGTTCATCTGTATCTAAACTATTAGCCTCTTCATCCTCTAATCGAGCAAGGGCTGCTTCGTCACCCTCAATATAGGCATCCACGGTGCGAGTAAGTTGATCATAAGCAACCAGTATGACTTCAGTTTTAAGCCCCGTTTGGAACTGAATATCATCTTCTGCGGCTAGATTTGTGGGGTCGAACATCGCTAAAAATAATGTGTTACCTCGTTGAAATAAAGGTAATGCCATATGGTGACGAATAAGTTTTTCACTGACTAAGTCTTTAGGCAAGTGTTCACAATCAAAGGCGCTGAGATCTAAAAAGGGGATGCCGAACTCATGGGCAATAGTTAGGGCAAGGGCGTTAGAGTCTACTTTTTGATAAGTAGCTGCATATTGTAAAAAGGATATATCTTGTACCCGTGCCTTTTCGGCAATAACAAGAGCTGCGTCCTTGCTGATAACACCTTCAGTGATTAATCGTTGTGTAATGCTGCTTAATGTCACAGAACTCTCCTCAGGTAAGTGCTATTCCGTTTAGCATCCTAGGTTTGTTACGCCGTGAGAGATGTCTTTATTATCTGATCTGGTTTTATACCTTAAATTTTTACTTTTAAGAGTGATAATTCAACTGTTAAGTTAACTCAACTAGACTATCACTTATAAGGGACGTTTCACTAATTTAAGGATGAATATGATGAAAACACAACAAGGTTTTACCCTCGTTGAATTGCTTATTGTTGTTGCAATTATTGGGATCTTGGCTGCGGTCGCAACACCTATGTACAGCGATTATGTAGAGAAAGCTCGGATATCTGAGATTCACTCCCTCGCCGCGGGATATAAAGTGCGTATTGGTGTGTGTCATATGATGACCGGCGGTCTTAACGGATGCAAAACCAACGGTTCAAATGATTTTGATGTGGGGCGAGCTATTGTCTCAGGGGATGACTTTAAAAATGTTAAAACCTTGAGTGTTAAAAACGGCGATATATCAATTAAGACCAGGAGTACGGCTGGTGGAAAAAGTTACTGCTACAAACCAGAAGAGATAGAAAGTGTGATCAAATGGGATTTTAGTGAGGGTGTATGTAGCCCATAAAGGTCGTAATACAATAGCAATAAGAAAGATTATTGCGACAAGCAAAAATCCCTCAAACACTGATCAAATCAGCGATTGAGGGATTTTTAATGTTAGCCGCTTTTAGGCCGCTAGCATGTTGATACCATTATCTATTTTTGCGAGCAACTTATTTGTCTGCGTTAAACGCTGCAATAGATTTAACAATAGCATCACGGGCTGCTTCTGCATCGCCCCAACCTTCAACTTTAACCCACTTGCCTTCTTCTAGATCTTTGTAGTTCTCGAAGAAGTGAGTGATCTGCTCACGCAGCAAAGTAGGGATATCATCAACATCCTGAATTTCTTTGTAAACAGTTGTCAGTTTATCGTGGGGAACAGCAACCAGCTTAGCATCAGGGCCAGCTTCGTCAGACATGTTCAGAACGCCAACAGGACGGCAGCGGATAACAGACCCCGGTAGTACTGGGTAAGGTGTGATCACTAACACGTCCAGAGCATCACCATCTTCAGATAGCGTGTTCGGGATAAAGCCGTAGTTGGCTGGGTAGAACATAGGGGTTGCCATGAAACGGTCAACCATAATGGCACTGAACTCTTTCTCAATCTCATATTTGATTGGAGAGCTATGCGCCGGAATTTCAATGGCTACATAGATGTCATTTGGTGCGTCTTTGCCCGGTGGAATTTTATCGAAATCCATAGTTCTGACCCCAGATATAGAGAAATGTGAATGGAAAAGTAGGGTTTCTACCCTCATAAAAGCTGGCAGGATTATATAGTCAGAGCCTTTTGATTGCCATTGCCCAGAGTCCGATTCCTACTAAAGAACACAAGGGTTTAGCTTACGGCTGCTGTAATATTGCTTACTGGCCTCCGTTGTTTTGAATTTATGTCGATTCTTGTGAGTCTTTACGACCTGGTTACGGGTTACTTACATTTCTCTCCATAGGTCTCTATAGGCATAAGGCTTGCCACTATTGCATAATATTTGCAAGCTTATAGATTCAAAGCCGAAACAAGGCTGTAGGGCTTTAATTGGGCCTTCAAAGTTCGTACTGCCGTACGGTAAGCAGGCGACAATCGATAATCACGACCCGAGTTGGTGCAATGACCCGAGATAGTCAACTAAAAGTCAGTTATGGGCAGGCGTTTATTGCGCCGGACAGAAACTCAATTCGTTCTACCATGTCGGTGAAAATACCCGAAGGCTCAGGTTTAGCGGTGAAAGGTGTCGCAGCGGTTGTCGCGGACTCAACGTGGCGCAATGTGATTGCTAAACAGGCGGCTGAAACCTGTGTACGGGGCTTTCTTGCTGATTACTATGCAACGCCTGATAATTGGGATGTTAAAACATCGGCAACCAAGGTGCTTAGTGCTTTAAATGGCTGGCTGTTTAGCCAAGGCAAAAATGTATCCAATGGTAACTATATCAGCTCTTTTAGTGCCGCAGTGCTTAAAGGGCGTCAGGGCCATCTATTCCACATGGGCGATACACTGGTTTATCGTTTACGAGGTGGTGAGTTTGAGCAACTAAACCGAGAGCATACTAACTTTATTGGTGGTTATCGGTATCCCTCGCGAGCCCTTGGCTTGGATCCTAGTGTTGATATTGATTATCACCAGTTTTCTATTAAGCAGGGTGATATTCTACTGTTTACCACGCAGGCGAGTAAGGGCACTTTAGTTGCTTCAGATTATGTACAACAGATTCGGCATAATGCTTCAGATTTGAATGAAGCCTGTGATCGTTTGCTTGATGTGGCAATGGATAAGGCAAGCGCCCGAGGTTATAGCAGTACGCACTTTTGTTTTCAATTAGTCCGTATTGATATGCTACCGGATGAAGCGGGGGACACCATTGGAGAGGTTTTTGGTACGCTCCCTGTTCCCCGTGAGTTAAATGTAGGTGAAGACTTAGATGGTTATCGCGTCTTAGAAGTGCTCAACAAAAGCAATATGAGCTGTATCTACCGCGTTGAAGATAAGCATACGGGCCGTGAAATGGTCTTAAAAGCACCTTCGCCACAGTTGTCCAGTCGTAAAGGTTTTTTACGCCAGTTTATTATGCAGCAGTGGGTCGTTGAGCGTGTTAATTCTCCTTATGTGGCTAAAATTGTCGATGCTTCTCGGCCAAGAAATTACCTGTATTATCTACGGGAATTTGTTGATGGTAAGACCCTGAGCGAATGGATGATTCAAAATCCTCATGCGGAACTGCGCCGCTTAATCGATTTAATCGAACAGATGGTTAAAGCGGTTCGGGCGCTACACCGTCGTGATATTCTCTGCCAAGGCTTGCATCCTGATAATATCTTGGTCGATCAGCAGGGGATGATTAAGCTGATTGATTTTGCCTCCTGTGCTGTACCGGGAACGGATGATTTACCTTCACCGTTATCCATTGCCCGTATGGTTGGCTTAAGCCATTACAGCGCACCGGAATATCGATTAAATCGAGAGCCTGGGCCAAGTGCAGATCAGTTTTCACTGGCAGTTATTGCCTACTGGATGATCACAGGTCATCAGCCTTATGCGGGACAGATGGATAATTTCCATAGCCGAGCAGATTTCTCCCGTTTGGAATATTTACCAAGCTTTCAGTTTAATCCTATGATACCTGTTTGGTTAGATGGGACATTACGTCGTGCATTGCAGCCTAATCCAGAGTTGCGTTACCGTCGGTTATCAGAGTTTATATATGATTTGAAAAAGCCAAACCCACATTATATTAAAGAAGGAAATTTACCCTTAGCAGAACGCAATCCTTTGGTGTTTTGGAAGGGCTTATCAGGCATCTTACTGTTATTATTGATAGCCAGTATGCTGTACTAAAGAAGAGATTTTTTCTCGGCAATTTATTGATGAAAGGAGTCTTGATGACTCCTTTTTATTTTGAACGTCACATAGGCTTAAAAAAGTATGACCACTGATGAACGCCCTGTTACTGCTGTACGCAAAACTGACCCGCTACATGGCATTAAACTTGAGCAGATACTGAATGAACTGGTCGCAGAATATCAGTGGGAAGGGCTGGCAGAGCGTATCTCTGCAAACTGCTTCAAAACGAACCCTAGCGTTAAATCAAGTCTAAAATTCTTGCGTAGAACCCCGTGGGCGCGGCAAAAAGTTGAGAGTCTTTATCTTCAAATGAAAGGGCATTCTGCGAAAAAAAGAGCCACTAAAACAGAGGCTGTTTTAGTGGCAGAAGTGAAGAGGTCCATTGCGGATAATGCTAAGCGCTCCCTCGATACAACGCCAGATACCAGTCCTTGGTCGAAGGCAAAGCGTAAATAGCCTTAGACCTTAAATAGCTTCTAACGACCTTAAACCGCTTTAAACTCTGCCGCTGCAAACCGTTTCGGTGTTAACGGTAAATGTACTAAAGCGGCGAGTAAGCCCAGCCCCGCACTTAAGCTCAAGGCGATGCTGTAATCTCCATACCAGTCGAAGAGTAAGCCGCCCCACCAGCTGCCAAAAAAAGCCCCAATTTGATGACTAAACATCACTATGCCAAATAACGATGCTAGGTTTTTGGTGCCAAAAAGATGAGCAACACAGCCACTGGTTAAAGGTACGGTAGAAAGCCAGAGCATTCCCATCACAATAGAGAACGCGTAAAAAACTTCATAAGTTGGGGGTAGTACCATCAACATAATAATCAGCAGGGTTCTCAGGCCGTAAATTAGCGTTAATAGATAAGGTTTATGCCAACGATCTCCTGCCCAGCCTACGGAGATAGCACCAACAACATTAATCAAGCCGATTAAAGCGATTGAGTTTGATGCAACGGTTACTGGTAAGCCACAGAAACTGACCAAGCCCGCCATATGAACACTGATAAAAGCGATGTGGAAGCCACAAACAAAAAAGCCGAAATTTAATAGCTGATACTCGGGCACTTTTATCGCTTGGCCAATGGCCTTCCAGTCAAAAAGCTTGGTAGGGGCATCAATTCGTGCCTGCTGGCGCTCCGCTTTTAACTGTTTCTCCTCCGCAAGCAGCCACGCTAAGGCAAATACCACAAGAGTGGAGCCAGCAAACCACATAAAAGTATCTGACCAGCCAATAACTGGGCTAATTTTGCCAAGAATAATAGCGTAGAGAAATTGACCCAGCGAGCCACCGGCGCTGGCGACCCCTAATGCTAAGGTTCGTTTATGGGCTGGAAATTTCTGACCTACAGCGGCCAGTACAATAGGAAAGGTCGTTGCCCCAACTCCGACGCCAACCAAGAGAGCATTGCCGATAAAGAATAGGGTGTTGTCCTGAGCCATCGCAGCCAACATCATACCTAAACCATAAAGAACAGCCCCAGCCAATAGCACGCGAACGGTACCAAACCGCTCCGCCAGTAAACCCGCTATCGGAGATACGGCCCCCCAAACAAGGTTCTGCACAGCAAAGCCAAAGGCCAAATCTGCTAGAGATATCCCAAGTTCTTGATTGATATTAGGGATTAATAGGCCAGTGGATAATCGAACACCCATGTTATAAGACAAAATAATTCCGGCAGCAATAACAACCAGCCAAGGATTAAAGCGAGTGGTGTTCATAGGCATCCTTTTGAAATAATGCTCTTTTAAATACAAGGGCTTATATACGGAAATCGCATATGTTCCTGCATAAGAGATCTAAAGGGAAATGAGTTTTGTGAATAAGCATGATGCGTAAAACGTTACCTGCAGGTTTTTGTACATAAAAAAACCTGCATTCTTTTGATAAAAGAATGCAGGTTCTGTTGTGCTTGCTGGTTTTAAAGCATTAACCTTGGCTAAAAGAATGTTTTAACCTTAGTTCTCGGGCTAGGTTACGCTTTAAATTCCGGCAGTTTTTTCTCAGCTAGCTGATGGGTTAGACGTACGTACGTTGGCAGACCTGTTTTTTCATCATAAGGTAGCTCTGCTTCGCCGCGGATGAGGGGTTCTAGGTACTCGCGGCAAGCTTCAGTGATACTGAAGCCATCTTCGGAGATAAAGTCCCGTGGCATAAATTTCTCTACGTTAGCCACTTGATCCAGGGGTGCTTCTTCAATCACCCATTTGAACGGTGTGTTGCTCTTGCGAATAATGGCAGGCATTACCGCATTTTTACCGGCAACGGCCATTTCAACTGCTGCTTGGCCGACGGCGTAAGCCTGTTCAACGTCTGTTTTAGAAGAAATATGACGGGCAGCACGTTGTAGGTAATCCGCAACAGCCCAGTGGTATTTATAACCCAGTTCTTCGCGAACCATATTCGCCAGCGTTGGTGCTACGCCACCTAATTGAGTATGGCCGAAGGCATCTTTCGTACCGGCATCCGCTAAGAAAGTACCGTCTTCATAATGAGCACCTTCCGACACAACGATAACGCAGTAGCCGTTGTCTTTCACACTTTGATCAACCTTCTTCATAAAGGCTTCACGGTCAAAGGCGATTTCAGGGAAGATAATGATATGTGGTGGCTGGCCTTCAGCTTGCTGTGCCAAACCACCCGCTGCGGCGATCCAACCAGCATGGCGACCCATTACTTCAAGGATAAATACCTTGGTAGAGGTTTCGCACATGGATTGAATATCCAAACCTGCTTCCATAGTTGATAACGCAATATATTTAGCCACGGAACCAAAACCTGGGCAGGTGTCGGTGATTGGCAGGTCGTTATCAACGGTTTTAGGTACGTGGATTGCTTGGATTGGATAACCCAGTTTTTCAGAGATTTGAGAGACTTTCAGGCACGTATCGGCAGAATCGTTGCCGCCGTTGTAAAAGAAGTAGCCGATGTCATGGGCTTTAAATACTTCGATGAGACGCTCGTACTGCTCGCGGTGTGTCTCCATGTCTTTCAATTTGTAGCGGCAAGAACCGAATGCGCCACCAGGGGTGTGGCGCAGCGCAGCAACGTCTTGCTCAGAGATAGCATTGGTATCGATCAGCTCTTCAACCAAGGCACCAATAATACCGTTTTGACCGGCATAAACAGTACCAATTTTGTCGCTGTGTTTACGTGCAGTTTCGATGACACCACAGGCACTGGCATTAATAACAGAAGTAACACCACCTGACTGGGCATAAAACGCGTTTTGCTTGCTCATCTCTGAACTGGCTCCTGGGAGTCGTTGAGGTCTAAAATAAGTGACCAACCAAGGGGGAAAGGGTAAAAAACCAAGAATACCATTAAGCCTTGCTAGCCTTGAAAAATGCGGGCAATGTTACTTGAATTTACCTACTTTTGCATGGTCTGAGATAAGGTTTTTTCTTGCTGAATTTCTAATAATTGCCTGAGAGTGGTCTAAGCATCTGTTTTTATGATGGTATTAGTATGCTGATTATGCATTTTGCGGAGGCTTTGTTTGGGCCGGTAAGATTCTCGTGCTAACCTTCTGGCAACTTTTTGAATATACCGTCTGCTTGGGCAGTGGTTTTTTGATGTCGGCTGAGGGAGCTTGTATGCACCTGCATATTTTGGGTATCTGTGGAACCTTTATGGGAAGTCTAGCCTTGTTGGCTCGGGAGCTTGGGCACCAAGTGACAGGCTCTGATGCTAATGTCTATCCCCCTATGAGCACGCAGCTTGAAGAGCAAGGCATTGAGATCACTCAAGGGTATGACCCTCAACAGCTAGACCCTGTCCCTGATTTAGTGATTATCGGCAATGCTATGAGCCGAGGTAATCCGGCGGTCGAGTTTGTGCTGAATAAAGGTATCCCTTATACCTCCGGCCCTCAGTGGTTATCGGAGCATGTACTGCAAGATAAATGGGTGCTTGCTGTATCCGGTACTCATGGTAAAACCACGACCACGAGTATGCTGGCGCAGATTTTAGACTATGCCAAAATGGCCCCAGGTTTTTTAGTGGGAGGTGTGCCGGAAAATTTTGGTATCTCTGCCCGCTTAGGTGATACGCCCTTCTTTGTTATTGAAGCGGATGAATATGACTCAGCTTTCTTTGATAAGCGTTCCAAGTTTGTGCATTACCGCCCACGTACTCTTATTATGAATAACTTGGAATTTGACCACGCGGATATTTTCCCAGATCTGGCGGCGATTCAGCGTCAGTTCCATCACCTTGTGCGCACTGTACCCTCTGATGGCCTTATTGTTTATAACGATTGTCAATCATTAAACGGTGTGCTGGAGCAAGGTTGCTGGAGTGCTACTCAGGCGATAGTCTCAGCCGATCAACCAAAGGGCTGGAGCGCCACGTTACTTCGAGAAGATGGTAGTCGTTTTAACGTGCTGTTAGATGGTCAATCCGTCGCGGAGGTGTCTTGGTCGTTATCCGGCCAACATAATGTGGCTAATGCTGTGGCCGCAATAGCGGCAGCGCGCCATGTTGGGGTTACGCCTCAGATTGCGGCTGAAGCGTTGGGTGCCTTTCAAAATGTAAAGCGACGTATGGAGCTACGGGGTGAAGTCAACGGCGTTAAGGTGTATGACGATTTTGCCCACCATCCAACGGCGATCAATACGACCTTGGAAGGCGCTAAGGCTCAGCTAGCGCTGGACCCTTCTTTGTCCAGTAATGAAGAGGGGCGTATTCTCGCCGTTATTGAGCCGCGCTCTAACACCATGCGGCTTGGCACACTTCAAGAGCAGTTAATCAACTGCACACAACATGCGGATGAAGCTTTCTGGTATCAGCCCGAAGGCCTGGATTGGAACCTTGGATCGGTGATAGCTAATGCCTCTATACCGTCTGAACTAGTTGCTGATCTTGATCATCTTATTGTGCGCTTGGTTGAGGTTAGCCAGCCTGGGGATCGTATCGTGGTCATGAGTAACGGCAGCTTTGGCGGTATTCATCAAAAACTGCTGACGGCTTTAGCGGAATGTTGAACACTAGAATGGCATCAACATAGGTTTAAATAAAAAAGAATGACAGCACCGACCCCCTCTTTTCCCTCTTTTGGGCAACAGATCATATCTTCTGAACAACGTGTTACGGTGGCTTTAACAGGCGCTTCAGGTGTTCAGTACGGTATCCGATTAATTGATTGCTTGGTGGCCTTGGGTTGCGAAGTTTCGGTCATGGTATCGAAAGCGGCTCAAGTGGTGATCGCGACAGAGACTCAAGAAACCTTTCCTTCTGCCAGCGATAAGCTGCAGGCCTATCTGATTGATCGGTTTAATGCTAAGCCGTGGCAGATTAAGGTTTATGGTCGAGAGAACTGGATGGCACCTGTGGCCTCTGGCTCTGGTGCGCCCCATAAGATGGTGGTATGTCCCTGTTCTACCGGTACATTGTCCGCTATTGCCACCGCCGCGAGTAACAACTTGATTGAACGGGCTGCTGATGTTGCGTTAAAAGAGCGCCGCCAGCTTATCCTCGTTCACCGAGAAGCGCCTTATCATGAAGTACATCTACAGCATATGCTAACCCTGACCCGGATGGGCGCGCTGGTGATGCCCGCAAGCCCCGGTTTCTATCACAACCCCAAAACAATCGAAGATATGGTGGACTTTATCGTCGCCCGTATCCTCGATCAGCTCGGCTTTGAACAGAATCTGATGCCGAAGTGGGGAGAGTAAATATAGTCAGGCTTTTTTTCGGAGTGTTTCATTGACGGCTGCGGCGATAATGAGGCTACCTCCGATTAGGGTCATTAGCTCAATCTGTTCCCCTAGAATAAGAAAAGCTAGCGCGGCACCATAAACAGGCTGTAGGCAGGAAATTAAACTGACACTCGCTGCTTTTAGATACCTTAGGCTATTGGCTAATAATGTATGAGGAGCTGCAGTAAAGAAGGTGCCCAGTAACAGTAGTTGTAGCCATTGATCGCTTTCAAGGGCCTGTAGTTCATTGGTCACAAAGGGCAATAACATAATGGTCACTAAGACTGATTGCCAGCCCATAGTAAGCAACGGACTGTATTGCCTGTAATATTTCTTCATCAACAGGTTGCGTAAAGTGAACAGTAAGGCCGATAACACTCCCCAGAAAATACCGACAGCAATAGGGTCTTCGGGGTTTAGTGATGGAGTCATTAAACTGACACCACCAACAACAAGCACGGCTGCAATAAGGTCGCGTGCTTTGATACGTGCTCGATCAAAAATAGGTTCAAGCAGTACAGTCATTACCGGATAGGTGAATAACGCTAAGATTCCCACCGTAACACCGGCAACCTGCATCGCATGAAAGTAGGTAATCCAGTGCAATCCGACTAAAACCGCCAAGCCGATAATGCCAAAATAATGATGCTTATGTTCGAATATTAGGGGTTGCTGCTTTAGCTTTAGCCAGGCGAATAAAAATAAGCCTGCAATTAGACAGCGCCATGCGGTGAGGTCTATGGCATTAAGTTGAATAGTTTGCGAAAAAAGAGCAGTGCCTCCAAAGAGCAAGCTGGCGGTATGGAGGCTGAGCAATCCTTTAAATTGATCGCTTTTCATGATCTAAAGCACCTGGGCATTGAGACGAATATTGTCGCTTAAGGTGCGCTTCAAAAACTGCATCGCATCCTCGCTGACCTGAAGTGTTATAGGGTTTAGCGTTAAATCTTGCAGTATTGAGTCAATCTCAACTTGATCGGCAATGCGCTGAACCAGACGTTCCTTTAAAACAATGCAACCATTGATCGAGGTGTTTGGAAGCAGCAGTAGAAAACTATTGTCGGTCATTCGATAAATTTCGTCGCCTATACGACTGACTTCCTGCATGGTCATGCTGATTCTCTTGAGCAGTTTTCGAGCCTTGTTATCACCGTTTTGGCTATGGTAGTCATCGAAGTCATTAAGAGTAAACAGTAATGCCGATAGTGGTCTGCGGGTTGCTTTTGCTCGAGCCACCTCAGCGGTAAGGCGTTTGTTAAGCTGATTGGCTGAAAATGCACCTGTTGAGCTGTCTTTACCGCTTAAGCTTTCTAGTGTGCGTGTTTGGCTTTCTTGGGTATAAGCAAAAATAAAACTGATTCCAGAAAATAGACTTAAATTAATGGCTAAATCACTTAGGATCAGAGGGTTGATTTGCTCAACGACGAATAGCACAAAAATTGTAAAGAATAGCAGAAGGCTTATAGATGCTTGGCGAACCGGTAAAATGAAATAGGTAAGTACCGGTATCATATAGAGCCATTGACGATATAGAGGATCTAAAATAGAGCCGCTGTTAAGCACTACTAAGCTGATAATAATCAGCACGGGGTAGGGGGTGATATCTTTGCTGTCTGCTTTCTGAAAAAGACGCACCAGTGCGAGAGCGAAAATAAAGGGACTCGATAATGCAGGCCAAAGAATTTGGCTATAGTGCCCTAGCAGATTATGGTACCAAGCAATAATAGCGAGCACGATGGCTAAAGAAATATAAAGCCCTGCGATTATTTTATCCCGCAATTTATAAATATTGTTACCAAGCTCAATCATAGTGTTCGTGCTCATTTTGGATATCAATAAAATCACTTCTTAGATAGAGCGGTGAATCCATTTCTTGCTGCTCAGCAAAAGCAATAACCTCAGACGTTTTTTGTAGTAGCTCTTGCTCAGTTTCATGCTCCCCTGGTACTACAGCGGCTAGGTGCATATCCTTATGAAAGTTATTGTAGTGTTGATAGCAGATACTTAAGCTATCGTGAAATGAGCCGGTTGGCATTAGTGCTATCAGGTGATCATCCACGCGGTAGAGGCGATCGAAGGGGCGTAACCGTTCGTTAAAGGCTTCTGATGCTATTCTTAAAGAGTGTTCATCTTGATTACGATGCTTGATGCATAATAGGGCTAAGCTGGTATTTTCTCGATCTGCACGTGCAAGCTCCCTAGGAAGATCATCTTGGAATTGTTGACGGTTATAGGCTGCACAATCTGCATCAAGGCTAACCAGTTGTTGTAAATGCCGTTGCTTTTCGCGGTTGATGAAGATAAAAATACAGGCAATTGAGGTTGCCGACCAAAATAAATAAAGCACCTGTAGCCGCTCTATACCACCCAGTTGAACTGTCGTTGATAAGTTGAATATAAGGGCATAGCCAAGGGTTAGAATTAAGGCTGCTTTGAAAGGTAATAAGCTAAATAGGTACAAGGGTAAAATATAAGCCCATTGCGCGGTAAGAATAACAGGAACCCAGTCCCCTAAAATGGTCAGTGCGCCAAGAAACAACAGTACGATTAAGGGTAAAATCTGGGATGGCTTTTGAGTAAAAATAACGTTATAGCTGCCTGTAGCAAGTAGTGTCAGGCTAATAAGAAGCAGGGCCTGGCCGGCATCAGGCTGTCGATTTAAAAATTGCGTCCAGCTTAATAGCAGCGTCGCGACACCCGCAAGAATAAAGTAAACGGCATTGAGGCGTGCTTTGTACTTGATGTCCATTCGCGTATAGTTGCCTGTTATGAAAAATGCAAATACGCGGATTATAACGATTACACGCCTTAAAGGTAGAGCTTAACGGATATATTTACCGCACATTGACTATAAGGCCAGTACCGATTTCTGTTCAGAATACTGTTGATAAAAAGTTGTTTTAAGTCATAAAAAATTATTAACAGCCATCCATGAATAGAATGCTACGGTGGATAGAGCGCTACGCTACTGGTATGACTTCGGCATATTTAAGAAAACACCAAGGTTTAATTTCATGAATATTAATGAATATATGCAGACGCTAGGGCAGAACGCCCGCCTTGCTTCCCGCGCCATTGCAAAAGCAGATACCCGTTTAAAAAACCAAGCATTACTGGCTACAGCCGATGCTCTGGATGCTGCTCGCCCCGCTTTAGCTATGGCTAATGAGAAAGATCTTGATCAAGGCAGGATCAATGGTCTTGATAGCGCCTTGCTGGATCGCTTAGCACTGACGCCTAAGGTGATCGACACTATGATCGAAGGGCTTCGCCAAGTGGCAGCGCTGCCTGATCCTGTCGGTGAGATTACAGATATGAATTTCCGTCCAAGCGGTATTCAGTTAGGGAAAATGCGAGTCCCTCTTGGTGTTGTGGGTATTATTTATGAATCGCGTCCCAATGTAACCGTTGAAGCGGCAAGCCTGTGTTTAAAATCAGGTAATGCCGTGATTCTACGAGGTGGCTCTGAGGCGATTCACTCTAATCAGGCGATTGCTAAATGTTTAGCTGCAGCTTTAGAGGGCTCTGGTTTACCTGTTGGGGCTGTTCAAGTTGTTGAAACGACCGATCGTGCAGCGGTTGGTGAGTTGATTACGATGTCTAATTTTGTTGATGTGATTGTTCCGCGCGGCGGCAAAGGCTTGATTGAGCGTGTTAGCAAAGATGCCACCGTGCCTGTTATTAAGCACCTTGATGGTATCTGCCATGTGTATATTGATGATCACGCTGACCTAGAAAAAGCGATTAAGATTGCGGTGAACTCTAAAACGCATCGCTATGGCACCTGTAATACCATGGAAACACTTTTGGTGGCTGAATCTGTGGCAGATAAAGTGCTCCCTTTATTGGCAAAAGAATATGCTGAAAAAGAAGTTGAGCTTCGCGGTTGTGCTAAAACCTGTGCTATTTTGACCGATGCCATCTCTGCAACGGAAGATGACTGGAGCACAGAGTATCTTGCTCCGGTTTTGGCGATCAAGATAGTCGCGGGTATAGATGAAGCGATTGATCATATCAATAACTACGGCTCTCATCATACCGATGCGATTGTGACGGAAAACTACACCTTGGCCCGTCGTTTTCTGGCAGAGGTTGATTCCAGCTCCGTTATGGTTAATGCTTCGACCCGCTTTGCGGATGGCTTTGAGTATGGTTTGGGTGCAGAAATTGGTATCTCTACCGATAAAATTCATGCCCGTGGCCCTGTCGGGTTAGAAGGTTTAACGTCTCAGAAATATGTGGTCTTTGGTGATGGGCATATTCGTCAGTAATGCTGAGGTGAATAAGACCCGTCTGCATCGGCCCAATGTGATCGCGGTTATGGGTGGGACTTTTGACCCTGTTCATAACGGCCATTTGCGCTCTGCTTTGGAGTTGAAACAGTTGCTCGCGCTTGATGCCGTGCATCTGGTTCCTTGCCATCAAACGCCCCATCGGGCGCAGCCTGGTAGAAGCAGTCAACAGCGGTTAGATATGCTGCACTGTGCCGTAGGTGATGAAGCGGGCCTATGCATTGATGACCGTGAACTGCGACTGGATCAGCGCTCCTATTCTGTTGTGACTCTTGAGGATTTGCGACTAGAGTTAGGCGATGATGCGGTTATTTGCTGGGTGATGGGGGTTGATGCTTTTGCACATTTTACTCGCTGGCATCAGTGGGCCCGTATTTTAGAGTTGGCCAACTTGGTGGTCATGACACGGCCTGGCTTTGACTTGGCCTCTACTTCCAAGGAAGCCTGTCTTTGGCGTGAGCGAGCATTAGCAGCATCGGTATTAACAGAGTCTTTGAGTCAATGTTCCCAAGAATATAATGCGGGGCACATTATTCCGGTGCGATTGCCGTCTCAGCTTGAGATATCGGCAACCTATATTCGAGACCAGCTTGCTAAAGGAAACTCTGTACGTTATCTGTTGCCTGATAATGTGATTGACTATATTCACACCTATTCGCTCTACCAAGACACATCTTCTTCCGGTCAAAATTCATCGAATCAGGGGTAAGGCTCTTTATTTTTACCTTATTTGGGTTTGATTTCCTCTGAACTGGAGGAGAAAATGGTTTTTTATCGCCTCATTGTCGAGTTTTTACAGTGAAATGAACATTAAGGCTACAAAGCTGCCTTAACTTGTAAGACAATTACGCCCTTATTCGATTAATCCTGAAAAAATCTGGTTAATCCTGGAAATCTGAGGTCCTATGCAAACAGAACAACTCAAGCAGCTAGTTATTAACTCGCTGGAAGAGATGAAAGGTAACGACATCGTTGTGCTTGATGTACAAGGCAATACGAGTGTTACTGATTTTATGATAATCGCCAGCGGTACATCTAGCCGCCATGTTGCATCCCTTGCCAATAATGTTGTGGTAACGGCTAAAGAAAATGGCGTTCGTCCTTTGGGTGTTGAAGGTCAATCCGGTAGTGAGTGGGTTCTCGTAGATTTAGGTGATGTTGTGGTGCATGTTATGCAACCTACAACACGCCAGTTCTATGATCTTGAGCGCCTTTGGGGTGATCTGCCCGACGATTCTGTACAGGAGTCGGCGGAGAGCCTTTCTTGAAGATCAAGCTTATTGCAGTAGGTACTAAAATGCCTAAGTGGGTAGAGCAGGGTTATGAAGAATATGCCAAGCGTCTGCCTCGGGAGTTTTCTTTAGAGTTGATTGAGATTGCTCCCGGCAATCGCGGAAAAAATGCGGATATCGAACGTGCTATCCGCAAAGAAGGAGAGCTGATGATGTCTAAAATCAGCGCTTCTGATCATGTGGTTGCCTTAGAAGTTCTCGGTAAGCCTTGGTCAACTGAGCAACTAGCCTCTGAAGCTGAAGGATGGCTAATGCTCGGTCAAGATATCTGTTTGTTAGTAGGCGGCCCTGAAGGTTTAGCTCAAGAATGCAAACAGCGGGCGAACCAGCAATGGTCGTTGTCCCCTTTGACGCTGCCACACCCTATGGTGAGAATTTTGCTCGCAGAACAAGTCTATCGGGTTTGGAGCGTTATTCAGGGTCATCCTTATCATCGCTAAACTTCTCTTCTTATTAAAAGAACGGTGACATCCAGATGTCAGAAAAACGCACATTTAAAAATCTAGACCTTGAATTTCGCCTTTTCAAGGAACGGATGTTTGTCGCTTTTGCCATCGTTATCGTTCTTATTTTTGTACTTATTTCGCGTATGGTTTACCTACAGGTATACCAACATGATATCTATACGACCAAATCCGATAAAAACCGTATGCACGTACGGGCTATCCCCCCAACCCGAGGCCTTATTCTTGACCGCAAGGGCCGTATGCTGGCGGAAAACCTTCCTAGCTATAACTTAATGTTTGTTCGCGAACAGGCTAAAGATATTCAAGGTGTTCTGGATGTGTTGGCGGAAATTCTAGAGCTGGATAAAAAACAGAAAACTGATATGGCTGAGCAGGCTTATAGCCAGCGTCGACCATTTCACTCAGCGCTATTACTGAGCCAGCTGAATGAAAAACAAATTGCTAAAATTTCGGTTAACCGCTATCGGCTATCAGGCGTTGAAATTGAAGCGCAGCTAATTCGACACTACCCCTACGGCCCCATGACGGCCCATGTTTTAGGTTATGTTTCCCGTATTAGTGAAAAAGATCTGACAAATGTTGATCGCTCACAATATGCTGGTACTTATTATATTGGCAAGAGTGGTATTGAGCGTCAATATGAAGAAACATTACATGGCCGAGTGGGCGTGCAAACGGTAGAGACTAATGCTCGGGGGCGGATTCTGAGTGTTTTAGATGAGACGTTACCTCAGCCTGGTGAATCCCTAACACTACACTTAGATGCCGATTTACAATACGCCGCTATACGTGCTCTATCAGGCTTTAGGGGAGCTATTGTTGCTATTGAACCAAGCACAGGTGGTATTCTTGCCATGGTGAGTACGCCTAGCTTTGATCCCAACCTTTTTGTCTCTGGTATCGATAGTAAAACTTACCGACAACTGATTACCTCCCGTGATTTACCGATGTTTAATCGCAGCATTCGAGGTAATTACCCTCCTGCATCGACCATTAAAGCTTTTATGGCACTAGCTGGGTTAGAGGCTGGTGTTATTAACCGTAATACAAGTATAGAAGACCCAGGCTGGTTTCAGCTACCCAATGACAAACGCTTTTACCGCAACTGGAAGCGCGGAGGTCACGGCACGGTTAATCTGAATCGGGCGATTGTGGTGTCTAACGATACCTACTTTTACCATTTGGCCTTTAACTTAGGTATTGATCGGATTCATCCTTTTATGGAGCGCTTTGGCTTTGGTGTGAATACGTCATTAGATTTGCCTCAGGCATCGGCTGGATTAATGCCTAGTCGAGAGTGGAAAAAAGGCGCTCGTAAATCTCCTTGGTTTCCAGGTGAAACATTAAGTGTTGGGATTGGGCAGGGTTACTGGCAGGCAACGCCACTGCAAATAGCCACCTCGATGGCATTATTGGCAAATCGTGGCAAATGGGTACAGCCTAGGATTGTGAAGCAAGTTGGTGACGAGGATATTCCTTTAAAGCAGGATGGTACTCCTGACGATATCGTGCTGTCGGATCCAACCCACTGGGATCAGGTGATTCAAGCGATGGTTGATGTGGTTCATAGTCGTCACGGTACAGCGCGTAAGATGAGTCGAGGGGTGGATTATATTATTGCAGGTAAGACCGGTACGGCTCAGGTTAAAAGCATTAAACAGGGCGAAGTGTACGATGAAAATAAAATTGCTGAACGCTATCGTGATCATGCCTTGTTTGCAGGCTTTGCTCCAAGGGATAATCCTAAAATTGCACTAGCTGTTGTTGTTGAAAATTCTGGTGGTGGTAGCTCCACTGCAGCACCGATTGCGCGGATGGTTTTTGATGCCTATCTTAAAAAAACTGATGAAAAGTCATCCTCAGAAAAAGCGGTTAAAGGCAGTCAATGAATACCAATGATTTTTTACATCGCTTGCCCGGTGCAACACATGCTTTTCAGCGTCCTGTAGGCTGGTTTGAGCGGGTGTATCTTGATTTTTGGATGTTGATGATTCTTTTTATCATCATGGGTTCTGGTTTGTTTGTACTTTATAGCGCTGCCGGTGAAAGTTTGCAGGATGTTCAGCGGCAAGGTATGCGTTTTCTTTTTGCTTTGGCAGTCATGTTTGGTATTGCTCAGGTAGAGCCAAGAAATTTACGGCGATGGTCGCCACTTTTCTATATTGGCGGAACGATACTGCTTCTCTGTGTACTTCTGTTTGGGGTTGGAGCAAAAGGTGCTCAGCGCTGGATTCAGATTCCAGTGGTTGGTGTGCGTTTTCAGCCGTCAGAAATTATGAAATTAGCGATGCCTATGATGGTCGCTTGGTTTTTATCCAGCCAAACCTTACCGCCTAAATGGAAACATTTATTTGTTTCTGCGGTCATTATTACGGTACCGGTACTTTTAATTGCTCGCCAGCCTGATTTAGGTACATCTTTATTGGTTGCAGCAGCGGCTATCTTTGTTGTTTTACTGGCAGGATTAAGCTGGAAATTGATCGGTAGTTTTATCGCTTTAGGTATCGCAGCATTACCTGCGCTTTGGTATGTCATGCATGACTATCAACGACAGCGCGTTTTGACATTCTTAAACCCTGAAAGCGATCCTCTCGGGTCTGGCTGGAATATTATTCAGTCTAAAACGGCTATTGGGTCGGGTGGTATTTATGGAAAAGGCTGGCTTGAGGGTACGCAATCTCAGTTGGAGTTTCTGCCTGAACGGCATACTGATTTTATTATTGCTGTTTTAGCTGAAGAATTTGGGTTTGTCGGTGTCTGTGTTGTGCTAACACTTTATATGGCGGTGATTGGCAGAGGGTTATTCATTGCTCTAAATGCTCAAGATACTTACGGTAGGTTAGTTGCCGGTAGTATTACCTTAACTTTCTTTGTTTACGTGTTCGTAAATATTGGAATGGTGAGCGGTTTGCTTCCCGTTGTTGGTGTACCTCTACCGCTGGTTAGCTTTGGGGGAACCTCAAGTGTAACCTTGCTGGCAGGCTTTGGTATTTTAATGTCGATACACACACATCGTAGCTTGGTAAGGAATTAGTATTTCCTTAAGTGAAGCTGCTGCGATTAATAATGTTTTTTATTTGCTTGTTTGTTAAGGTTTAGACAATAGTGTTATTCAAGCAAGTTGAGTTATCTGGAAACGTGACAACATGAGATATCTAATGAGTATAAAGGCCGCGCTGCGCCAATGGGCTAGAAAAAGTTCTATTCTAGCATTAGCGATGGTGCCTATGGGGTGTGCTACAGCCGATACACCGGAGCAACCTGTCCAAACAGAATATGAGCGCCAAGTACTGATTAAAGATTTTATTGCGGAAATGGTGAATGACCATAATTTCACCCCCAGTTCCTTGGAATCGGTGCTAAGCCAAGCTGAGATGAAACAGAGTATTCTTGATGCGATCTCTCGTCCGGCAGAAAGAACGCTTGAGTGGAAGGACTATCGAAAAATCTTCGTCACACAAAAGCGCATTAATGGTGGTGTAAGCTTTATGCGTAAGCACCGCGTGGCACTAGAGCGTGCAGAGATGATCTACGGGGTGCCGAAAGAGGTTATCACTGCGATTATTGGCGTTGAAACATACTATGGTCGTATGGCTGGGAATTATCGTGTTGTTGATGCTTTAAGTACTCTAGCGTTTGATTATCCGCCACGGGCTGAGTTTTTCCGTAGCGAACTGAAAGAGTACTTTATTCTTGCCCAAGAAGAAGGGATTGATCCTCTATCCATAAAAGGCTCCTATGCTGGTGCTATGGGTTATGGGCAGTTTATCCCGAGTAGCTATCGTAACTTTGCAGTTGATTTTGATGGCGATAAGAAGCGTGATATTTGGACGAACCCTAAAGATGCTATTGGTAGTGTTGCCAACTACTTTAAAAAGCATGGCTGGCAAACTGGTGAGCCGGTTGTCGTTCCTGCAGTGACTGTTGGTGAGGGTTATTCCGATATGGTGAATGGTAGTCTGAAACCTAAGTTATCTGTTGAAGCATTGGCCGCTAAAGGGTTCAGTGCTAAAGATCGTCGACGTTACCAAGGGCTTGCAACCGCGATGGAGCTACAAGGGGAAAAAGGGGTCGAGCACTGGTTGGGGTTGAAGAATTTTTATGTGATTACGCGTTATAACCATAGTAAGCTTTATGCGATGGCTGTTCATCAGTTAAGCCAAAAGATTAAAGAGGCTGATCAAAAGGGATGACCGTAACAACCTTGATCGAAGGATCTAAAGCTAGCCGTTACTATGGCTTATTATTTATTTTCTGTACCTTGATCGTGGGCTGTTCATCTCAGCCCGAGTCTCGTTACGAGCTCCATCAAGATGTTGCGCCTGATGACGCCTTTGATATGAGCAAGATCAAAGAGTTAAAACCTGTATACGAAGCGCCTAGTGCATCGGGGAATAAATCACCCTATACCGTTTGGGGTAAAAGTTATCGTGTGCTCGGTACGAGCAAAGGGTACAAGGCAACAGGCACGGCCTCTTGGTATGGTAAAAAGTTTCATGGCTATCACACCTCAAATGGTGAGATTTATGATATGTACCAACTTTCAGCCGCCCATAAAAGCTTACCGCTACCATCATATGTGCTTGTGACACATGTGGGGAATGGCAAACAGGTTTTGGTAAGGGTTAATGATCGAGGGCCATTTCATGATGATCGGGTTATCGACCTTTCTTATGCCGCCGCCGCTCGCTTGGGTATGTTAGGAGCAGGAACGGCTCCTGTTAGGATTGAGGCGATTGACCCTGTTACTTGGAAAGGTGGTATGAGCCTTGCCGTTAACGAACTCCAGCCATCAGTATTTGTTCAGGTGGCGGCGATGAGTAAAAAAGATTCAGCGAAAGCTCTCGGTAGTCATCTTGAAAAAGAGACAGGTCAGAAAATGAGAGTGGTACCTGTGACGATTAATAATCGTATTTTATATAAAGTTCAGCTTGGCCCTGTTCCGTCACGCTCAGAGCTTCAACAATTGATTGATCAATTAGCCGTTGATGGCTTTTTGAACCCTATCGTTATACCTGTTACAGCGATACCTAGTAAGCCGTAGCTCTAACGAGAAGTTGGAAGAAGTGCATCTTAAATAAGTTGTTAGAATTGATAGCTATTATTAGGCTGTTTTTTAAGGTTTATAGCTATCTGATGCGCTTTTAATGCGGCATGTTATAATTATTGTTTTGAATACTGATTCCGCATTTTATGCGACGTCAGAAATACACGCAGTATCCTGCATTTATAAAGGTTAAGAGTTAGTCATCATGAGGATTTTTCGACAAATTCGTGCAAAAGCAGTGGTTGTCATCTCGGTATTGGGTCTTTTGGTATCTCTCACGGCCCAAGCATCCTTGATACCTGCACCGCCGAAGTTAGCAGCTAAATCCTATATCCTGATCGACGCTGATAGTGGTCGGGTATTGGTTGAGAATGACGCCGATAAGCGCTTACCCCCTGCAAGTTTGACTAAAATGATGACGGCTTATTTGGTTGAGTCTGAAATCGCTAAGGGTAATATCAGTCCGGAAGATAAAGTTCGCATTAGCGTTAAAGCTTGGAAAGCACCGGGTTCTCGTATGTTTATCAAAGAAGGTGATTTTGTCACCATTTCTGATTTACTGAAGGGGATTATTATTCAATCGGGTAATGATGCGAGTATTGCCGTTGCTGAACATATTGGTGGTAGTGAGGCTGCTTTTGCAGACCTAATGACCCAGCATGCCGAAGCGATGGGTATGAAGGATACTCAATATATGAATGCGACAGGGTTGCCAATGGATGGGCATTATTCAACTGCCCGTGATCTTTCTATCTTAGCAAACCGCATTATTAAAGATTATCCAGAACAGTATAATATCTACTCTCAGCAATACTTTACTTATAACAATATTCGTCAGCCTAACCGTAACCGTTTATTGTGGCGGGATAAGTCTGTTGATGGGCTAAAAACAGGCCATACAGATGAAGCCGGCTATTGCTTGGTGGCTTCTGCTAAGCGTGGCGGCATGCGCTTGATTTCTGTTGTTATGGGCACGAATAGTGAAGAGTCTCGGGCACGGGAAAGTCAGAAATTACTGGCTTATGGCTTCCGTTATTTTGAAACACTAAAACCTTACTCTGCGGGCGATATTTTGAATGAGCCTCGCGTATGGGGCGGACAAAAGCCCGATGTGAAGTTAGGTATTCGCCATGATATGAATATCACTATTCCGCGGGGTCAGGCTAAGCGCCTAACAGCTAAGCTTAATGTGAGCAAAGTGATTCAGGCTCCTGTGTCAGAAGGACAGGCAATGGGTGTGCTACAAATTAGCTTGGATGATGAAATTTTGGCCGAACGTCCACTGGTTGCTTTAGAATCTGTTGAAGAGGGTGGTTTCTTCAAACGCCTTTGGGATTCTATTGTACTTTTCTTTAAGGGCTTGCTGGGCTAGAAAAAAATAATTTTGCCCATATATTCTGATATTAAGGTTGATATGAGGTTTGACGATAAAGACCAACTGGATTAGTTGGTTAAAACTGAAAGCAATAACAAGGTTTCGGTTTTGCACAGTGTCAGTCAAAAACAGTATCAGTCAAAAAGCTGATATAAGGGACGGGGCTTTGTGCCCCGTTTCTGTTATTAGGCATTTCATACATTATTAGAGTTCGTTGACCGGTAACGGTACGATAGGTTTGTGGAAAATGAGTAATCAAGACGCACCAAAAATTGAATTTCCTTGCGACTATCCCTTAAAAATTCTTGGTCATGCAGGAGAAGACTTTCAGCAGACAGTCTTAGATGTTATCGAAGTGCATGCCCCTGGCTTTGATCAGGCTTCAGTGACACTGGTTGATAGCAGTAAGGGCCGTTTTCAGTCGGTTCGTGTCATTATTACTGCCACGGGAGAGCCGCAATTAAAGTCAATTTTTGAAGACCTAAAGGCCACTGGTCGCGTTAAAATGGTGATCTAAGGGGTTCCCTTGACAAAGCAGAATGCAATGCCACCCATAAAGGTTTGTTATCTTGGTCAGGTGCCTTACGAAGATACTTGGCAGAGAATGCAGGAGTATACTAATACTCGAGGGCCTGATGATGCGGATCAAATCTGGATTTTAGAGCATCCTCCTGTTTTTACTCAGGGCTTAGCAGGTAAAGATGAACACCTTCTCGCACCTGGGGATATTCCTGTTGTGAAGGTTGATCGTGGAGGCCAGGTGACATATCACGGCCCTGGTCAATTGGTGGTTTATCTGCTGTTGGATGTGAAGCGTCTTGGTAGTGGTGTTCGTCATTTAGTCACCTTAATGGAAACCTCTGTTGTTGAAGCGCTTAAACAGGCTGGTGTTGAGGCTTACCCTAAGCCTGACGCTCCCGGTGTTTACGTTAAGATTGATCATGAAGAGTGTAAAATTGCGTCTTTGGGTTTGCGTATTCGCCGAGGTTGCTCCTTTCATGGTTTGGCTTTTAACTTAGATATGAATGCTTCGCCGTTCTTAAGAATTAATCCTTGTGGCTATCAGGGATTGCGTATGACGCAGCTGGCAGAAGTTGCTCCTAAGGTAACCCCTGAGGAGGCAACGCATTGGGTGCTGAACCACCTTATCGAGGGGTTAGGCAACCCTACTATTACAGAACAAAAAGGGCTGGATTAGTTTATGAGTGATACACACTCTCAAATTGTTGATGCTGCGGCAACAACCCAAAAAGTAGTTAAAAAAACGGGTAAGGTTGAGCAGGGTGTTAAGCTGCGTGGTGCTGATAAGACTGACCGTATTCCGGTGAAGATTATTCCGACAGAAGAGATTCCCCGTAAGCCAGAATGGCTTCGCGTTCGTATGTACGCCACACCGGAGGTTCGCCGGATTAAAGAAACTCTGCGCAGCCGTAAGTTGCATACCGTATGTGAAGAAGCCGCTTGTCCGAACCTTGGCGAATGCTTTAATGGCGGTACAGCGACCTTTATGATTATGGGTGATATCTGTACCCGTCGCTGTCCATTTTGTGATGTCGCCCATGGCCGTCCAAATAACCTGAATCAAGATGAGCCCCGTGAGCTGGCGGAAGCGATTGCAGATATGCGCCTAAAGTATGTTGTGATCACCTCGGTGGATCGTGACGACCTGCGCGACGGTGGTGCTCAGCATTTTGCGGATTGTATTTCAGAAACCCGTAAGCGTATGGACAGTATCGAGATTGAAGTGCTGGTGCCGGACTTCCGTGGTCGTATGGATGTTGCGTTGGATATTCTTCAGCAAACGCCGCCAGATGTGTTTAATCACAACCTAGAAACCGTGCCTTCACTGTATCGTAAAGTACGTCCTGGAGCGGATTATCAATGGTCACTGGATCTGCTGAAAAAGTATAAAGAGCGTTGCCCAGAGGTATTAACCAAGTCAGGCTTGATGCTCGGCGTGGGTGAGACCAAAGAACAGGTTGTTGAGGTATTAAAAGATCTACGAGCTCATAATGTAGATATGCTAACCCTAGGGCAGTATATGCAGCCGTCTAAAAACCATTTGGCTATTGATCGCTGGGTACATCCTGATGAGTTTGATGAGCTACGGGTTATTGCCGAAGGTCTAGGCTTTAAACATGTTGCTTCTGGCCCGCTTGTACGCTCGAGCTACCATGCGGACAAACAAGCCCATGGTGAAGAAGTTAAATAGACCCTTCTGACTGTCAGACCGCAACAAAAAAGCGCCTTTTCCCCGATGGGTAACGGGCGCTTTTTTGTGCGCAGACAAAGGTGGGGTAGAGTCTTCAGTCGGTAAAACGCTCATCCATCGCTTCGCAAAGCCAATGTCCAATCACCATGTGAGCTTCCTGAATACGGGCCGTTTCTGTTGTTGGTATTTTTAGCAGAGCATCTGCGATATCTAACAGTTTTCCTCCGCTTTCACCTGTCCATGCATAGGTAAAGCACCCGATCTCTTTAGCGACCTTAATAGCATCAATAATATTGGCACTATTCCCTGATGTAGACAAACCGATCACAATATCTTCAGGGCGCGCTAAGGCCTCAATCTGACGGCTAAATACCGTATCAAAGCTATAATCATTAGAGTGTGCGGTTAGAATTGAGGTGTCCGTTGTTAGGGCAATAGCGGCAAGGGTTGGGCGCTCTTTTTTGTAACGAACAACAAACTCAGCGGCAAGGTGCTGGCTGTCTGCGGCGCTGCCACCGTTACCCATAAAAAATACCTTACCGCCTTGCTTGATTGCGTGTTCGACTCGGTCGGCCAAGGTGTTAATGCCAGGCTCTAACCTTTCCAGTTGTTGCACGGTGTCCATGTGACGCTGTAATGCAGCTAAGAAGCTCATAACTCATACCCAATAAAGTAAGTTGTAGTGTTTGAATTGTACAATAGACGGTAAAGAACAAAAGGCAGAGACTGCCTTAAGGGTGAAAGAAAATGTATCTCGGGATCGATTTAGGCGGTACTAAAATTGAAGCGGTAGTTCTTGACCCTCTGGGCGTGATCGTTTTTCGTCAACGGATGCCTACACCAAAAAATAACTACACGGCAACTTTAGCGGTTATTGCGGCATTAGTCTCGATGGCAGAGCAGAAATTTGGTTCATTTTCTAGCGTTGGTTTGGGCACGCCTGGGGCCGTATCTCAAGTTAATGGTGCTATGAAAAACTGTAACTCAACCTGCCTTAATGGTCGTTTTTTGAGAGAAGATTTAGCCAAGTTACTGGGCAAAGAGATAAAGATTTCTAATGATGCGAACTGTTTTGCGCTATCAGAAGCCGTAGATGGTGTGGGAAAAAATGCTCAAGTCGTCTTTGGCATTATTTTAGGAACAGGTGTCGGCGGTGGGATTGTCGTGGAACAGAATGTCTTGCTTGGTGTCAATGGAATAGCCGGAGAGTGGGGCCATAATTCAATGCCTAGTGAGGGTGTTAAAGGGATGGCTGATCGGCTGTGTTACTGTGGTAGGGCTAATTGTGTTGAAACTTTTTTATCGGGCCCTGGGTTTGCTAAAACCTATTGTGAGCATCTTGAGGCCGCTTCTGAACATAGAAATACGGATCAAAATTTAACGGCAAAACAGATTGCTGACCTTGCCTGCCAAGGAGATCAGATTGCTTTGAGGGCGGTTGATTGTTATGCCAATCAGTTGGCCGCAGCTTTAGCCAGTGTCATTAATCTTCTTGACCCAGATTTGATTGTGCTCGGCGGTGGAATGAGCAATCTAACGTTACTTTATAACAAGGTTGAAGCGTATTTGCTTCGTTATGTCTTTTCTGATGGGGTAAAGACCCAGATAGCACCACCTCAGTATGGTGATTCTAGTGGCGTTCGCGGGGCAGCATGGTTGACGTTATCAGGTGGCTGACGTTGCGGACTGATATTGTCAGGCTGACATGATCGTACGAATAGCGGTTTTTTATATGACCTTTGTCTAGTTAGTGACCAGAATGTAGGGGCTTAGACACTCTAATTTTTGTCTTTAATTTTTTTTTGTAGTATTTTTACAAGACTCGACGGATTACATTTATAATAAGTACCGTCAAACAAAAGTCAGGCCGATAAATCTCAGGTCTGCAAATATTGAATCATTTCGCGCTTGCGATATGGGGTGGTTGCAGTGTTTCGGTAAAAAAAACGGAAATATTGCTACAGATTAAAAAGTCCGAAATGTTCTGGGTGTAAATAAACTACAAGTACCTTACAAGGTGCAAACACCCGAATGGTCACATGATCTGTGACTCGGCTGAATCGGAAAAAATGCGGAGAGTTGATAATATGAGTCTGGATACACGAGCAGATCTTGATCCGATAGAAACCCAGGAATGGTTAGATTCACTGGATTCTGTACTGGATCGCGAAGGGGAAGATCGTGCTCAGTTTCTGCTAAGCGAACTGGGTAACCGTTTACGCCGTGATGGCGCTCAACCGCCGTTCTCAATCACCACACCACACCGTAATACTATTCCGGTTCACCGTGAAGCACGTATGCCTGGTGATTTGTTCATGGAGCGTCGTATTCGATCTGTGATTCGTTGGAATGCGATTGCGATGGTCATGCGGGCTAATAAAAAGAACCCAGGCATTGGCGGTCATATCTCAAGCTTTATGTCCAGTGCTACGCTATATGACGTAGGCTTTAACTATTTCTTCCGTGCGCCGAAAGACGATTTCGAAGGCGACTTGGTTTATATCCAAGGTCATACGGCACCGGGTATCTATTCTCGTTCTTTCCTTGAAGGCCGTTTAAGCGAAGAGCAGCTGGATAAATTCCGTCAGGAAGTTGACGGCGGTGGTCTATCTTCTTATCCACACCCTTGGCTGATGCCAGATTACTGGCAGTTCCCGACCGTTTCGATGGGACTTGGCCCGTTGGGCGCTATTTACCAAGCCCATGTGATGAAGTATTTGGACAGCCGCGGCAAGAAGCCGATGGATGACCGTAAAATTTGGGCTTTCCTTGGTGATGGTGAATGTGATGAGCCAGAAACTCTGGGGGCAATCTCGCTAGCTGGTCGTGAAAAACTAGATAACTTGATCTTCGTGATTAACTGTAACCTGCAGCGCCTTGACGGCCCTGTTCGTGGTAACGGCAGCGTGATTACTGAGCTTGAAGGTGTCTTCCGTGGCGCTGGTTGGAACGTAATCAAGGTAGTATGGGGGCGTTTCTGGGACCCTCTGTTTGAGCGCGACAACAAAGACATCATGCAGAAACGCATGGATGAAGTGGTTGATGGTGAATACCAGAACTACAAGCAAAAAGGTGGCGCGTACACCCGCGAACACTTCTTTGGCAAATATCCTGAGTTGGCTGACATGGTTAAAGATATGTCAGACGAAGATATCTATCGTCTGAACCGTGGTGGTCACGACCCGTATAAAGTTTATGCCGCATACCATGAGGCCGTTAATACCACAGGTAAACCAACGGTTATTCTAGCTCATACCGTTAAAGGTTACGGTATCGGTGAAGATGGTGAAGCGACTAACGACACTCATTCGGTTAAATCCCTGCAGATGGCGGGACTGAAGAAGTTCCGTGATCGCTTTGGTATTCCTCTGACGGATGCTCAGTTAGAAGACGTGCCTTACTACAAACCCGCTGATGACAGCCCTGAAATGCAGTATATGCAAGCTCAGCGCAAGCGTTTAGGCGGTTATCTACCGGCTCGTCGTAAGAGCTTTGAACCGTTGGAAATTCCGGGTCTGGACAACAAGATATTTGAAGCCCAGCTGAAAGGTTCTAATGGTCGTGAAGTATCCACCACGATGGCTTTTGTTCGTATTCTGTCGGGTTTGGTTAAAGATAAAGCGATTGGCGAACGTGTTGTGCCTATCGTGCCAGATGAGGCGCGTACTTTCGGCATGGAAGGTATGTTCCGTCAACTAGGTATCTACACCTCTGAAGGTCAGAAATATAAGCCGGAAGATGCTGACCAGATTATGTTCTATAAAGAAGATAAGAAAGGTCAGATCCTTGAAGAAGGTATCTCTGAAGCCGGTGCTATGTCTGCTTGGGTTGCCGCAGGTTCTAGCTACAGCAATCACAACTATGCATTGATTCCTTTCTACATCTACTACTCCATGTTTGGCTTCCAGCGTATCGGTGATATCGCTTGGTTGGCCGGTGATATTCAGGCTAAAGGCTTCCTAGTAGGCGGTACTGCAGGTCGTACAACGCTGAACGGTGAAGGTCTGCAGCACCAGGATGGTCACAGCCATATTCTGGCAGGTACTATCCCTAACTGTGTCACCTATGACCCTGCTTATGCTTACGAGATGGCGGTTATTGTTCAAGATGGTTTACGTCGTATGTATCAGGAGCAAGAAAACTGCTTCTACTACCTGACTGCTATGAACGAAAACTATGAACAGCCTGCTATGCCTGAAGGTGCTGCAGAGGGTATCTTGAAAGGTATGTACCTGCTGAAAGAAGGCGGTGATAGCACGCTGAAAGTACAGCTAATGGGTTCTGGTACGATTCTGCGTGAAGTGATTGCTGGTGCTGAACTGCTGAAAGCAGACTTTGGTGTTGAGGCTGATATTTGGAGTGTGACCAGCTTTAACGAGCTGCGTCGTGATGGCTTGGCTGCCGATCGACAAAACTTCTTGCATCCTGAATCGGATGAGAAAGAAGCGTACATTACTTCTTGCTTGAAAGAGCGTCAGGGGCCTGTGATTGCTTCGACTGATTACATGAAACTGCATGCTGATCAGGTACGCAGCTTTATCCCGACAGACTATCGGGTACTGGGTACCGATGGCTTTGGTCGTTCAGATACCCGTCAGAAACTGCGTCACTTCTTTGAAGTGGATCGCTATTTCGTCGCTGTTGCTGCGTTGAAAGCCCTAGCCGATCGCGGTGAAGTTGAGCGTAAAGTTGTGGCTGAAGCGATTAAGAAATACAACATCAATCCAGAAAAATGTGACCCACTGACCTGTTAATTATTGCTAAAAATCGGCGTGTGCGGGGCAGCCTAAATCTGCTGCCCTGACTTTTATATCAAAATAATACGCCATTATTGAACAACTAACAGGTAACAGCTTTGACTCGGTTTAAACCATAAATACCGAGTCAAACCAATCGAATAGGAGCGAGAGCTTTGAGTACTGAAATCATCAAAGTGCCGGATATCGGCGGAGATTCTGATGTAGAAGTCATCGAGGTCTGTGTTGCAGTGGGTGACCGCGTTGAGGCCGAAGATTCTCTGGTTGTTTTAGAATCAGATAAAGCATCGATGGATATACCTAGCCCGAAATCAGGCATAGTAAAAGCGATTAAAATTAATGTAGGTGATCAGGTTTCTGAGGGTCACGACATTCTAGAATTAGAACTTGAAGGTACTGACGCAGCGGCTCAAGAGACTCCTGTTGCTGCGACTCAAGCGGCAGCGGTACCGGTTCAACAAGAAGCGACAGCGGTTCAACAAGAAGTGACACAGTCTCAAGAACCACAAAAAGCAGCGCCATCTGTTGCCGCAGCCCCAAGTGTGCAGACCGTTTGTGTGCCAGATATTGGTGATGACGGTGAAGTTGAAGTCATTGAGATTAGTGTATCTGTTGGTGACGAGATTGCAGAGGAAGATTCCATTGTTGTGCTGGAGTCAGATAAAGCCTCTATGGAAGTACCCTCTCCTGTTGCCGGTAAAGTGATTGAAATTCTGATCAGTACCGGTGCTAAGGTTTCAGAAGGTAGCGAAATTCTGCGCGTTGAAACGGCGGGCGGTGTGGTTGAAGCGGTAGGTGTTGATGCTGCTCCTGCTCCTGTTGCTGAGCAAGCTCCTGCGGCTAGCCCTGCCCCAGTATCGGCCCCGGCACCTGCTGCAGGCCCTGTGCGTAAAGAAATTTACGTTCCAGACTTGAGCGGTAACTCTGACGTACCTGTCATTGAGGTTTCGGTTGCTGTTGGTGCGGATCTGCAAGAAGAAGATGGCTTGATCGTTCTGGAAACCGATAAAGCGACCATGGATATTCCAGCGCCTTACGCTGGTAAGTTGGTCGAGTTCTTTATCACAGAAGGTCAAACTGTAAACCAAGGTGACCTACTGGGTGTGATGGAAGTTATGGAAGAAGCTCCAGCACAGACTGCTGCTGCTTCAACGATCACTCCAGCAGCATCTGTATCTTCAGCGGTTCCAGCGGCAACACCTGTATCTCCAGCGGTAACACCAAGTGCGGATACTGGCCGACGTTCAGGTAAAGTACACGCCGGCCCATCGGTTCGTATGGTTGCCCGTGAGTTTGGTATTGATCTACTTGATGTAACACCTAGCGGCCCTCGGGGCCGTATCCTGAAAGAAGATGTTCAGGTTTATGTGAAACAGGTGATGCAGCAAGCTAAATCTGCGCCAAAATCAGCCCCTACGGCTGCAAGTAGTGGTGCAGGTATTCCGGCAATTCCTACGATTGATTTTAGCCAATTTGGTGAGATCGAAGAGAAGCCGATGGGGCGTCTATTAAAAGCTGGTGCGGTTAACCTGCATCGCTCTTGGTTGAATGTACCTCATGTCACTCAGTTCGATGAAGCGGATATCACAGAACTTGAGAAATTTCGTAAATCGATGAAAGCGGAAGCAGAAAAGCGTGGCTCTAAATTGACGCCAATGCCGTTTATTCTGAAAGCTTGCGCTTATGCACTACAGAAATACCCTCAGTTTAATGTATCGTTGCATCCAGACGGTGATAAGCTGATCCATAAGAAATATATCAATATCGGTTTTGCTGTTGATACGCCAGACGGACTACTTGTGCCAGTCGTTCGTAATGTTGACCAGATGTCTCTCTGGGAACTGGCTGATGCAACGGCAGATCTGGCCTCGCGCGCTCAGAAGAAACAGCTGAAAGGCGATGATATGAAAGGTGGTTGCTTTACTATTTCGAGCTTAGGTTCGATTGGTGGCACAGCATTTACCCCGATTGTTAACGCACCGGAAGTGGCTATTCTTGGCGTATCGAAAGCCAGTATTAAGCCTGTGTGGAATGGAAGTGACTTTGTGCCACGGCAAATGCTGCCGTTGTCGCTTTCTTATGATCACCGGGCGATCAACGGAGCTGATGCAGCGCGCTTCACGGCGTTTATTGCAGCAGTTCTCGCTGATATTCGTCAGATGCTGATGTAAGCCTGTGCCGGCTTAGTAGCTGACGGAAGCTCCATTGTTACCCGAAAGGGGTGTTGTGCCTGTGGCGGTATTCTTCGGAATACCGCCTTTTTATGGTCTATTTCTGCGATTTTCTTCATCATTTTCAGGCGGTTCTTCCTGCTGCTAGTACTGTTTTATGATCATGTTGGGTATGATTAGCCGCTTACTTTCCCTCTTGAATAATAGAGCTCTGTGATGAATGACTTTCTTGCTGTGTTACTTTCTTTTTTTGATCAACAGTTCTGGACTTTCTTAATCGCTATTACACTGCTAACGATGTCGCCAGGTGTAGATACGATTGTTGTTATTCGAAATACGTTACGAGGCGGTGTTTGGGATGGTCTTGTCACGAGTGTGGCGCTTTGTTTAGGGTTGTTTGTCCATGCGATTATTTCGGCAGGTGGTATTTCTCTCATACTTCTCCAGTCGGCAGCGTTGTTCACCGCTTTAAAATTGGTTGGGGCACTGTATCTTATTTGGCTGGGGATAAAGAGCTTTCGATCAGCATTTAGAGGGAACGCTGGGGTTATACTGGATCGAACGATTGTCAGCACAGAAAAAGCAAGTGATCCTGACTATTGGCGCTCATTTCGTGAGGGCTTTTTAAGCAATGTGCTCAATCCAAAAACTATTGTTTTTTATATGGCTTTTTTACCTCAATTTATTCAACCAGAAGAGCCTGCCATGCTAAAGTCGCTCTTTTTAGCCGGTGTGCATTTTGGTATAGCTAATATCTGGCAGCTCGTTTTAATCTTAATGGTCGGCAAAGCGGCACATTGGTTATCTAAGGGTTCCGTGATGCGTGTTATTGATGGTTTGATTGGCTCTGTTATGGTTGCTTTTGGCTTACGTTTAGCACTCGATCGCTAATATTAAAGGTGCTACGTTTAGCTAGAAATTAAACAAACGATCGTTTGCCGGTTACAACGAACGTATCCTTGTTTTTGATCTGCGGTACAGGTATTGTCGTTTTCCTATTTGTACCGGATTTGACTGATCAGACTTGTTAAGTCCTTGCTGTCAGGTGCGACTCTTCAGGCGATCACTAACAATAAGCGCCACACCTGAATAGATAAAGAATTCGAGTAAGATACACCGAGGTTGTATCTCACTTAAAAAGAATAAACGATTAAATAATTACATTAAGGAGCATTACTCCATGCGTTTAATTTTGTTGGGCGCTCCAGGCGCTGGTAAAGGTACTCAAGCTCAGTTTATTTGTGAGAAGTTTGGTATCCCTCAAATCTCTACAGGCGATATGCTTCGTGCTGCCGTTAAAGAAGGGTCTGAGCTAGGCCTGAAAGTTAAAGAGATTATGGAAACCGGTGGCTTGGTATCAGATGAGCTGATTATCTCTCTGGTAAAAGAGCGTATTACCCAGGATGATTGCAAAGCAGGCTTCCTATTTGATGGTTTCCCTCGCACGATTCCTCAAGCCGATGCTATGAAGGATGCGGGTGTAGAGCTCGATCACGTTGTAGAGATCGCAGTTGAGGACGAAGAGATCATTAAGCGTATGAGTGGTCGTCGTGTACACCCTGCTTCAGGTCGTACCTATCATGTCATCTTCAACCAGCCTAAGGTTGAAGGTAAAGATGATGCAACAGGTGAAGACCTTATTCAGCGTGAAGATGATAAAGAAGAAACCGTTCGTCATCGCCTAAGTGTTTATCATGAGCAAACAGCACCGTTAGTTGATTACTATAAATCATGGCAAGCGACAGGCGCAGCAGAAGCACCTAAATACACCCATGTTGCCGGTGTAGGTAGCGTTGATGATATCCGTGAAAAAGTATTTGCGGCGTTAGTGTAAGCGTTAAATATAAGAACGAAGCCAGAAAGGGGATTCCCTAAATTAGGCGCTGTTCGCTAGAAAAAAATCCGGTATGCTCCTTGAGCGCCGGATTTTTTTATCGCTAATCCATTGGTTTACCGAGCTATTCAGGGAGTTTGTACTATGAATAACACGATTGAAACGATTTTAGCACACCGCTCGATTCGTAAATTCACCGAGCAGAATATTAGCTCAGAAACTTTGACTACCCTGATCGATTGTGCTCGGGCCGCCTCATCTTCCAGTAATATTCAATGTGTCAGCATTATACGTGTTACTGATCCATCTCTGCGTGAGTCGTTAGTTGAGTGTGCCGGTGGTCAGGCTTATGTGGCTTCTGCGGCGGAATTCTTAGTATTTTGTGCGGACTTTAATCGTCACCAACAGATCAAACCTGATGCTAAGCTAGGTTTTACAGAGCAGATGTTGATAGGAGCGGTTGATAGTGCCTTGATGGGGCAGAACTGTTTGTTAGCGGCTGAATCTCTTGGTTTGGGTGGTGTGTATATTGGTGGTTTGCGTAATAACCCTGATAAGGTTTGTGAACTTCTAAAGCTGCCAGAACATGTTTTCCCAATGTTTGGTATGTGTCTCGGATACCCTGATCAGGAGCCGGGTAAAAAGCCTCGTCTACCGGAAGAACTGGTATTGCATACTAATGAATATCAAGCGCTAGATACACAGGTGTTAAGTGATTACGACCAAACAATGCGTGATTATTATGATATGCGCACCGGTGGTAAAGTGGATCAATCTTGGTCGGATCAAATCAGTACCATTCTGAGTAAAGAAGCTCGTCCTTTTATGAAGGACCGTCTTAATCAGCAAGGTTTCTGCAAGAAATAACGGCTTTAAATAGGCCGCAGGTTAACGATGCCTCGGTTTTTCCGAGGTATCGCTTTTATTTTTAGGAAAGATGATATTCACGCTAAGACCGCCGCCCTGGGTATTGGCCAGTTCAATTTTTCCCGAGTGCCGCTCGGTGATTCTTTGTACAATAGAAAGCCCTAAGCCTGCACCTGTTTCATTGCCTTCGCGGTAAAAGCGTTCTGTTAGCCGTGAAAAGCGTTCTGGGGATACTCCGTAGCCGTGGTCTTGAACAGTGAGGATGAATTCGTGTTCATTTTGCGCCCATAACACCTCAACCGTACTTTCCTCTGAAGAGAATTTAACCGCATTGGTAATCAAATTCTGCAGCACGATTTCTAACGCGCCATCTTCCATAATGTAAGCCCAAGAACCTTCTTTGTTTGCCCCGTGATTTACCGTTTCTAAACTGACATCAACCTTAGCCTGCCAAGCAATAGGCATTAGATCAGCGAGATAGTGGCGCGATGCTTGTAAAAGATTCAAACTACTGCGGCGAGCCTTGTTAATATCAGGATCTAAGCGCGCTAACGTTAGCAGCTGCCCTACAATGCGGGTTGAACGGTCAACTCCCCGTGTTAATTGCTCAAGGGCTTGATGCCTATCTGTGGCCGTTTTTGCATGAACAGCATTATCCGCATGAATTCTTAATACCGTTAAAGGGGTTCTCAGTTCATGGGCGGCATCAGCGATTAATCGTTGTTCACGGTCCAGCACCGTTTGGACTGCATCTAACAGTGTGTTTAACGCCTGTTGGATAGGTATTAATTCGCTAGGTGATTTTGATAATTGAATAGGATTTAGGTTATCTGGTGTGCGTTCTTTTATAAGACTGGTAAGCTCTTTTAAAGGTGAAAGCCCCCAGCCTACAGCCCACCAAAGAAGAGCCGCAAGAATAGGAATACCAATCACATCCGGGATCAGGGTTTGTAGCATTACCTTGCCAACTAGTTCACCGCGAACATCTTCTCGTTCAGCAACAACAACGGTAAAAGGGTAGCGTTCAGAGTGGGTTTTTAGTGTAAAAGTGATCCAAGTATCTTGGTACTGCAGAGTATTAAAGCCAATATGACCATTAGTCATAGGCGTTATAGGGCTGTTGATTGATCGCATTAAAAGCCGATCACCGTGCCATACCTGATAGGCTATTTTACCTTCATATTTATGCCCAACAGTACTCGCTCCAGCCTCAAGCAAGAGGGCATCCTCAAACGCTTGTTGTAGATGTTGTTCTTGATTGTTATCAAGGCCACTTTCGTGAATACCAATGACTAGCGCCTGAAGAATACGGGCATTTTGAGCCAAGCGAGCATCAAATATTTCTTCAATTTCATGGCTTGCATCTTTAAAGCTGGCAATGCCAATAAGTATGCTCATACCTGTCAATAGCAAGAGCACAATGGAGAGTATGCGCCGGCGAATCGAGGTGGAGCGAAAAGACGGCACGTTACATTTCCTCTTTGTCGATAACATAGCCAATGCCTCTTAAGGTACGAATAAGCTTAGGGAATAGCTTCTTGCGCAGATGATGAATATGAACTTCCATTGCGTTACTTTCGACCTCGCCATCCCAGCCATATAGCATTTGTTGGAGTGTATCTCGAGTGAAGACATGTCCTGGTTGGCAGAGCATTTCATGAAGAAGAGTGTACTCTCTACGGGTGAGCTCTACGGGAATACCGTCATAACACGTTTTTTGGCTGGAAGGGTCTAGTTCGATCCCGCGATACTTAATAATTGGCTGAGCTCGACCAGAGCTTCGACGCAGTAAAGCGCGTATGCGGGCTTTGAGTTCGGTCATCTCAAAGGGCTTAATTAAGTAGTCATCGGCTCCTGAGTCTAAACCATCAATTCTGTCTTGTACTGCATCTCTGGCCGTAAGAATTAGGATTGGGGTATTTTTCCCCTGGGCGCGTACTTGACGTAAAATAGATAGTCCATCAAGACGTGGTAAGCCTAAATCAAGAATAACCAGGTCAAAACAATCGGTTTCAAGAGCCTGTAGTGCTTGCAGGCCATCCGTAAGCCAGTCAACAGTATAACCTTCAGGCTTTAGGGCAACTTGCAGGCCTGAGCCTAAGCCTGAATCATCTTCAACAAGAAGTACGCGCATTATTCGAGTGCCTATTTAATGACTAAAAAATGAAGGTATTTCAGCCAATGTATATCGGGTGATATCTTAACGGGAACGCACGGCCTTAACGTGACGGATAAACTGCTCAAGATTAATTTCCCCCTGAACACGAACGACGGTTTCATCGCTCTGCGTACTATTTTCTTTGTTGCGATTTATGAGCTTTTGGTTAGTCTCAGCGGGGTAAAAAAGTAAGCTAGGCGGCCCAAAAAGTCCATGTTGCTGTAAAAAAGCCATCTGTTTTGGTGTGCTGTCTGTGATATCCAATTGAAAAAAAGCAGCCTCTTGAGCCAACGCTTGGGCTTCAGGCTGACGAAACACATCACGTTCCATCACTTTGCAGCTGGCACACCAGTCTGCATATAGGTCAACGACAACGGGCTGTTTTTTATGACGGGCTTGTTTTATGGCTTGGTGTATTGCCGTAACTGAATTATAACGAGTGAATAGTGGCTTTACTTCAAATGGTATTGATTGTCCCTGAATTCGTGCAGATGCATGAGAAAAATCTAATGGTTTTAATGGATCATCCTGCCCTGCAAGCCCCGCTAGCATAAGACAGATGCCGTAGACCATTAATGCAATGGATAATCCTCTTCGAGTTTTACCCCAAGGGCTTAAGGGTTCAAGCTGACCAAAATTGCCCAGATGAACGGCGTAGGTCATCGCAAGAAGAGACCAGAGTAAAAGAGTGCTATTTCCCGGTATTAAACGGCTGAGCAGGCTGATAGCAACACCTAACAGCAAAACACCAAAAAAGGCCTTAACATCTAACATCCAGTTGCCTGCACGAGGTAGCCATTGACCACCACCAACCCCGACTAGAATGAGTGGTGCTCCCATGCCTAGGCTTAGAGCAAACAGCGATGCACCGCCAAAAAATGCATCGCCTGTAGTGCTGATATAAACTAATGCACCAGCTAAAGGGGCAGAAACACAGGGTGAAACAACTAATGCAGATATCAGCCCCATAAGGGCAACACTGATATATTTACCCCCTCTATGATTCTTTCCCATAAGATTTAAGCGATCGCGAAGAAATGCGGGAAGTTGCAGTTCATAAAAACCAAACATAGCCAGTGCTAGCGCAACAAAAAGAATAGAAAAAATAACCAGAGCGGCAGGACTTTGTAACGAAGCCTGTAGATTCATTTGGGCACCAAAATATCCGACCAAAACCCCTGTCAGAGTATAAGCCACTGCCATACCTAGCACATAAGCCGTAGATAAACCTATCCCTCTGCGTAGCGTTATATTCTCCCTTTGACCTGCGATAATCCCCGCAAGTATCGGAATCATAGGGAGTACGCAGGGGGTTAATGCTAAGCCAAGGCCTAGTATGAAAAAGGTGAGCACTACCCAATAACCATCAGCCCCGATTAACATGGTGGTAATGGCTCCAGCGTCATCCTCTAGCGTAGGATTGACGGTGGGTGTTAGTTCCGCTGCAAGGGCTAGTTTAGCAGGGTTAACTTTGAGCATTTTTCGTTGAGGCGGATAGCACAACCCGTTTTCAGAACAACCTTGATAGTTCAACCAAATTTGATCGGATAACGGCAACACCTTAATCGTTAATTGATGATGAAAGACTTGAACAAGACCAAAATTAGGATCGTCTTTCTCTTCTGGTGTACTCAAAAAAACTACGTTGTTAATGGTTTCTTTTTGCTTATTGGTTACGTTAACTCTGTGCTGATAGAGATAATATCCCGGCGCAATCTTCCAATTTATCGTTAACGAACCATCGTGGGTCTGTTTGGACTCAAGGCGAAATGCCTGTTCCGGTGATAAAAACGAAGTATCTACCTCACTTTGTCTGTCTAGCTCTGAGCGAGCATGGCTTGTAGTTGATAATAAGACGAGGACACAGATCAAAAACAGTCGTATTGCCTGCCTTATAGCTTGATTGAACACATGGTTTAGTGGGCGGCTGAAAGTAAGAAACGTCATTAGATCCTCTTAATATCCCTGAGACAGATCAAGCATAAAAACAGATGATTCATACATAAAAAACGAGATAACCCTCGTCGAGCCGAAGGTGGGCTTACATATGTTTGTATGAGGCATTTGTCACTGAATTTAGTGTTATCTTCTGCCTGTAATCTTAAGAATTTCTTAATTAATAATTTACAACTCTTAAGAAATTCTTAAGTTTTCTACGGGACAATTCAGCTAAAACCAAGATGACAAAATTAATCATCGGTTATTGCTATGACAGGGAGTTCCTATATGTCTTCTTTACTCAAAAAATCACTGATCAGTGTTGGCCTTGTGCTAACACTTTCTGGTGCCCCGTTAATAACTTATGCCGTGGATATAGAGCCGGCAGATCAAGCTATTTATGCGCCAATGGCACAGGTGTCGCTACCGGATATAAACGGTGGCTCTGCTACCTTAGCTGATTACAGAGGTCAGGTAGTCTTAGTGGATTTTTGGGCCTCTTGGTGTGGGCCGTGTCGCCAATCTTTTCCTTGGATGAATCAGTTACAACAGCGATACGGCGCTGAAAGTTCGTACGGGGATAAAGGCTTAAAAGTGGTGGCTATTAATTTAGATCAAGATGCAGAACTGGCTCGGGAGTTCTTACAGGATATTCCTGCACAGTTCACGGTACTGCTGGATACTGAGGCTCAATTACCTGAGGCCTATGGCGTTATAGGAATGCCGTCCAGCTACTTAATTGATCGCAACGGTAAGGTTCGTGCTCAACATATCGGTTTCCACCAAGATCGTTTGGATGGCTATGAAGAAACTCTCAAAACCTTGTTAGCTGAGTAGGAGTACTAATCATGCAACGAACCATTATTTTATCAACGCTGCTGTTCAGCATGTTACTGGCCGGATGCTCAAATCTAGGGGTGAAACCTTGGGAGCGGGATATTTTGGCAAAACAGGAGATGCAGCTAATTTCTGATCCAGTGGAAGCCGGTTTAGACGATCACATTTATTTTAGTAAAGAAGCCACCAGTGGTGGACGAGGATTTGGAGGTGGTGGCTGTGGCTGTAATTAAAAAAAATAATCGACTAACAGGAATGCTTGCCTCTGCCGGTTGTGCGCTGCTGTCAGGACTCCCTACCCAAGCTCAGGCCGCAGAGTTAGATCTCTGGGATTTTGATACGGCCACTTTAATTTATGCGGAAGGTGATGGGCGGGTCAGCGCCTTAGAGCCGGTTATCAGTGCCACTCGTAATTTTGATAGCGAAACGAAGCTAAACCTAAAGCTTGCTATTGATACCTTAACCGGCGCATCACCTAATGGCGCAACGCCTTCCGATCAGGCTCAGACCTTTGCTCGACCTTCAGGAAAGGGTCGTTACACCATATCCGAGGGCGAGCAGCCACTGGATGATACCTTCAAAGATGGTCGTGGTGCTTTTTCTGCAACCTGGTCTGCGCCGATTAATCGAGACTGGGCTTACACTGCCGGTGGCTACCTTTCTTCTGAGCATGACTATCAATCGCTAGGCGCAAACGGTAGCGTTTCTCGATATTTGAATCAGAAGAATACGACCTTAACGTTTGGTATGAATCTTTCCTCAGATACCCTGAACCCAGAAGGTGGCTTGCCTGTCGGTCTAAACCGTGTGCCTACGTTTGGTAGTACAGCATTCAGCACCGACTTTGATAACAGCCGTGATGGATCATCGGATAATAAACAGGTGGTTGATATTATTCTGGGACTGACTCAGGTCATTGACCGTAAAACCCTAGTGCAATTTAACTACTCCTTAAGCGCCAGCTCTGGTTATCTGAATGACCCTTACAAGATAGTCTCTGTGATTGATGATGCCAGCGGAGCAAATTATGGTGGTCATTATCAGCTTGCCGGTAATAATCTGTATCTGTACGAGAAACGACCTGACTCACGCTTGAAGCAAGCATTGTTTTGGCAAGGTAAGCGCCAGCTAAACAACGGTGATATTCTCGACTTGAGCTACCGCTTTATGTTTGATGATTGGGGGATAAACTCTCATACACTAGACCTGCGTTATCGTTGGAATCTGGGTCAGCATTATTTGGAACCGCAGCTACGCTGGTATAGTCAAAGTGCAGCGGATTTCTATCAGCGATATGTTACGGCTAGTGAGTATCCCGCATTAGACGACGTGAGTGCTGATTACCGTTTAGGTGATCTAGATACCTATACCATTGGCTTAAGGTACGGCTATCATTTAAGGGAAGGTAAAGAACTGTACACTCGTGTGTCTTTCTACCAGGAAACGAATACAGGCCAGTCAGGTATTGGTAAGTTAAGCCGTCAGGAGTTATATCCTGATAATACTGCCGTGATGATGACGGTTGGTTATCGCTTTTAAGGCGAGTGTTTAAGCATGCCTTTCCGCGTGTTTCTTGCCAAGTTGCCTCTCCGGTCTCATTTTGATGATGATTATAATGGTATAAATAAAAAAAGAAGGTTTCTTACACTTTGTTGACTGAAGGGTAGGAAACCTTTTTGATTGAATCTTGATTAATTTAGACTTGTCAGCCGAGAGCAATGGAATGAATGAAACCTCTGAGCTATTACCTATCCCACCGCTATCTCCCCAAACATTAGCTACCAAGCTGTCCGCTAGCCAGCCATCCGCCAAAAAGTCCAAACTAGTGATAAAGCATGGTAAGCATCCTGAGCCTGAAATAGGCTATCAGCAGAATTTTTTTCAAGTCTCGTTTTATGCCATGGCAAGTGATTGTGAATTACTGATAGACCTGCCGGAATCCCGTATTGGATTAGCAAAACATCTAGCAGATATTGCCATTAGAGAAGTTTGGCGAATAGAACAGAAATATAGCCGTTATCTCACTGACAATGTTTTTGCGCAGATGCACAAGTACCCTGGTAGCTGGCAAAAAATTGATGATGAAACCTATCGGTTATTGGAATTTGCTGATCAAGGTTGGCAGATATCCGATGGTTTATTTGATTTAACGTCGGGTATTTTACGAAGGGCTTGGACTTTTAATGGTGGCGATCAGTTACCAGAGTCTAAGGATATTGAGGCACTGTTACCGAGTATTGGTTGGTCTAAATTGGATTTTAGACGACACGGTCATCAGGCTCAATTATTACTCCCAAAAGGTATGGAGCTTGATTTTGGTGGTATCGCTAAAGAGTATGCCGTCGATAGAGCACTGGGCTTGATGCTTTCGCATGTTCAGGAAGAAAAAATTGAAACGTCACTGCTGGTTAATTTAGGTGGAGATATGGCCTGCAGCGGCCCAAGAATAAATGGTGATAGTTGGAAAGTTGCTATTGAGTGCCCTGATATCACTGAAGGGTGTGATAAAAGCTCTCTTGCCTTACTCAGCTTATCCGGTGGTGGTTTGGCTACCTCCGGCGATAGTCAACGCTATCTATTAAAAGACGGTATACGCTACAGTCATGTTTTAAACCCTCAAACGGGTTGGCCCATTCAAAATACCCCACGCTCCATCACTGTTGCCGCACCTAGTTGCGCACAAAGTGGCTTAGTTGCCACGCTAGCCTTATTACATGGTAAGGAGGCAGACGTGTTCCTGAAGCAAACGGGCTTAAAATATTGGTTGGTGGAGTAATGCTCACAGTGAATCATTTAAGTTAAGCACTATTTTTTATAAATTCGATATCCGTGCTGTCATTGGGTTGTAATGTGCTAGCCATAAATTAGAAAACATTGTATTAATATGTAACCAAGTTGGGTTTTCTGCTGGGCTATCGCTTTGATGCGTTTTAATGGAAGGTCTATGAAGGGTGCTGTGGAAAAATAATACCTAAGTAAATGTCTTCATGGATGAAGCCTAAATATTAGGTTTATAAATACTGAATTTATAAATATTAGGTTGGTGAGTCTTATGAAAAGCTGGTCATTGAAAAGCAAGCTGTTACTTTTTTCTATAGGTATTTTAGTTTTGGCGCTTGGGGGGATGACCTGGGTTGGTACGAGCGCCATGAATCATACGTCAAAAGAGGTTGTGCATCAGATATCGGTTTCAAGTCAGGATCGGGTTTTTGCTATTCTTGAGCAAGCGTCACAGCGCGTTGCAAGTGACGCAACGAGTTATATGAACCGTGCGTTTGATACGCCTGTTGCCATGAATAAAATTGTTAGTGGTACTTTGGATGATGAGAACCTTAAGTTCTCCCGTGAGCAAATACAGCTACTGGCAGGCCAAGCTTTAATTGCGAATACATTAGTTAGCTCAAGTTATATTCAATTTGAGAAGAATGGCTACGATGGCCGCGATCTTGAAATGATGGGTAGTGGTGGCCATACGACATCCATTGGTACATTAGAGACCTATTGGGTTCGTGAGGGTTCTAAGATTGTTCACTATGGTACGAGTAATCCCCAAGGAAAGTATTCTAAGGCTCTTAATGAATTAGGTGATCGGGAATCCGAATGGTATTTATGCAGTTATGAGAGCAGTAAGACCTGTATTGTTGAGCCTTACCTTTACGAGATTGAGCCGGGCAAAAAAGTTTTAATGACCAGCTTAGTGACGCCATTATTAAAGAACGGACAGTTTGTCGGGGTTGCTGGCTCGGATATTAACTTGCCTGAGTTGCAAACGTTAATGGAAACGATGGCTGGTGAACTGTTTGATGGTGAAGCTGAACTTCATCTGATTACCGGAAAAGGGCGGATTGTTGCTAGTAGTCAGTTTAAAAGCCGCCTATCACACCCACTTTCTGATGCGGATCAGGCATTTTCTCAGAATCTGCAAGGCAAGTTTGATACGACGCTTAAGTATCAAGGGCTTCTGGTCTCAAGTCGTAAAGTGCATATTGATGCGGCCAATACCGATTGGCAGCTTATTATGACCGTACCGGAAAGCGTCGCTTTTGCGGGGGTTAATAAACTAAAAGAAGGCTTACAAGCAGATGTTCGTAAAACACTGGGCACTCAGCTAACGTTCTCATTAGTTGCGATTGGTATTGGCGCTGCGGTTATTATCCTTTTTGTCGGCACGATTACACGACCACTGAATCAGATGCGAGATCGAGTCTTTAATTTAAGTAGTGCTGACGGGGATCTAACTCAAACGCTGGATATTGAAAATCATAAAGAGCTGATTGCAATCAGCCAAGGGATTAACCAGTTTATTGCTAATCTCCGTGAGATGATTTTAGAGTTGCAGAACCAAAGCTTACAGGTTCAAAAGCAAACCAATTTATTGAGTGAAGCGACAACCATTACCAGTGAGACCATTGCACGGCAAACATCAGAAACAGACAGTGTTGCCACCGCAATGGAAGAGATGGCCTCGACCAGTGCTGAAGTGGCTCGATTAGCCGCAACCAGCGCCGAAGGTACTCAGCTTTCAGAAACGATCCTTAGTGGTACACAAGAAAGCTTTGATCACAGTGTTTCTCAAGTAAGAAATATTGCTGAAGCTTTAGAGAATAACAGTAGACGTATCATGGGTATTTCTGACCGCAGTAATGATATTAACCAAATTGTTGGGGCGATCTCTGATATTGCAGATCAAACGAATTTGTTGGCCTTAAACGCAGCCATTGAAGCGGCTCGGGCTGGTGAGCACGGTCGAGGCTTTGCGGTTGTTGCCGATGAAGTCCGCAACCTTGCGGCGAACACCCAGAAATCGACAGAAGAGATTAACGAGCTGGTTAAAAGCTTGCAGAACAACGTGCAGGAAGCGGTGGATGAAGTTAACAACAACCGTGAGCGCACCGAGAAAACAACTGAGAGTATTGCTGAAAGTGTCGAAAGTTTGAAAGAGCTGGCCACTCAAGTCAACCTGATTGGCGATAACACGGTGCAGGTTGCTTCTGCTGCAGAAGAGCAAAGCCAAGTGAATAGTGAGATTAGTCGTAGTATTGTCGGGATTGGTGATACCGCTAAAGAGCTGAATGATCAAGCGCAAACTATTGACGGTGTACGCCAAGAGCTGACTAAAGTCGTTGGCTTATTGGATGATCAACTCAGTCGCTTAAAGGTGTAGCAAGAAGCTAAAACCGGTAAACATGCCAACCGGCCCTGTGGGCGGTTGGCATTATTTATGCGCGATAATGACCTGAACACGGTCTATTTATCAGCCCAGATATATCAAGATGAACAACTTAAACTGATTCCCGAAGCCCATTGAGGGGCCGGGCCTACATACTGTTCCAGCACCTTGTGTTTGTTAAAAGGATCACGGAGTAAAATCAGTAGCTCGTTCACTCGTCCCATATCCCCTTGATAAGCCCGTTCAATCGCTTCCTGTGCCATATAGTTACGCAATAAGTATATTGGATTGACCTTTTGCATGGCGGTTAAGCGTAGGGCGGTGTCAGAGTTCTCAACCAGTAAACGTTGATGATAGCGATCAAGCCAAATCTCAAACGCCTTTGCTTGCGTTGTTATTCCCGCCAGCTTGTGCCGTTGTTCCTTCTCCGGTGTTTCACTCAATAAGCGAAAGAACAGTGTGATATCCGTTTGTTGTGCTTCTAATAAGCGCCAAAGCTCATCAATGAGTTGTTGATCCCCTTGATCCTGTTTGGGGTCTACCGAAAGGCCTAAGCGTTGACGCATTAAGTTGAGATAACAGGCCTTGTAATAACCTGAAAACTCAGCCAGTTCATACTCCAACAAACCCTGTGCCGTCTTGGCCTCTTCTGCGCCGTCACCGGTCACTAAGGGCATAAAACACTGGGCTAAACAGAATAGGTTCCAGAGCATGATGTCGGGCTGGCGCTTAAAAGCATATCGGCTTTGATGGTCTGAATGGTTGCTCACCTGATCCGCTTTATAGCTATCCATAAATTGAAACGGGCCAAAGTCGAAGGTTTCGCCAATAATCGACATGTTATCGGTATTCATCACGCCATGAACAAAACCGTAGGCCTGCCATTGAGCCACTAAACTGGCGCTGCGTTGAATGATCTGCCGAATCAGCAGTAGTGGTGGGTTATCACTTTTAGCACAGTCGGGGTAATAGCGGTCTATAACATACTGGCTAAGCTGCTGTAACTCGTTAAAACGATGGCTATGGTACAGGTGTTCAAAATGACCAAAACGGATATGGCAAGGTGTCACCCTTAATACTGTGGCACAAGGTTCAGGGAAACCATCCCGAATAACGGTATCCGATGATCCCACAAGACAAAGGGCCTCCGTGGTTGGAATACCTAAGCCCGCCATAGCCGCACCGGCTAAATACTCACGAATACTCGAACGTAAGACTGCGCGTCCATCTCCAAAGCGTGAATAGGCGGTTTTACCGGCGCCCTTAAGATGAAAATCCCTAAGAAGACCATCAGGGCCAAGGTGTTCGCCCAGTAATAAGCCACGACCATCTCCCAGCTGAGGGTTATAAGCACCAAACTGATGGCCCGTGTATTTCATCGCAATCGGCTGGCTGCTATTAAACAGGCGACTTCCTGAACCAAATTCAGCCAGTTCATCAGGATGAAGCGTACAGAGGTCTAGGCCGAGTTTATGGGCCACATCACTGTTCACACTCACCAAGTATGGATTACGCAGTGGCGAGGGTTGAACCTGTTGATAGTGATGGTCAGGTAGCTGCTGGAAGTGGCTTTGCAGGCTTAAATCACTAAGAGGTGTAGGTGTACGTTGACCGGTCATATAAAAGGCTCTAGCGGTGAAGAAAGTAATGACAATAAAGTAATGGCAATAAAGCGAGCAGCATCATCACAACGTGTTTAATGACTTATATCATAGTGTTTTACTCGGAATTGTCTGTTCACCTAGAGCTATTGGTCTAGGATTATGGGTTGCTATCAGCCTAATTTAGGCCTGACAAGCTGTTGAGTTAGCAGTATAGGTCGCTTGATTAAAAGAAATACCTCGGAAGACCTATACCGAATTGAACCGCTTTGACCTTATAATCTCGGCACTAAAAAATTGCCGCGCTGCATCAAATGGCTTTGCAGCAAAAAATAAGACTAAAAATCTAAGAAGGCCCCCATGACTGAGCTACTGCACACATGCCTTATAGCGCTCGCTTTTCTAGCGTTGTTAGGCGTGGTTTTTGAAGAAGTAATCCATATCAATAAAGCCAAAGTGACCCTGTTTCTAGGAACAGTATCTTGGCTGCTGATGTTTATCTTTCCTGAAAATGATGCCGCTTTATTGCGTATTGAGGAAGGCTTATCGGAAAGTATCTCTGAGATCGCCGAACTTTGGCTGTTCTTAGTGGCTGCAATGACCTTTGTTGCTTACTTGAACAAGAAAGGATTGATTCAGAATCTTATCTACCTGTTCCTACCTGCCCGAATCTCTGAGCGTATGTTGCTGGTGCTGACAGGTTTATTCTGTTTTATCTTTTCCTCCATCGCCGACAACATAACCGCAACACTGGTCTCCGCTGCTTTGATTTTGTCTCTTAATTTAGAAGCAAAGAAGACGCTGCGTTTTGCTGCCCTTGTGGTTTTTTCGGTTAACTCTGGCGGTGTCGCCTTAATTACCGGTGATGTCACCACCTTGATGATCTTTCTGTCTGGCCATGTCGGTGTTTTGCAGTTGCTCTATCTATCACTGCCTGCTCTGTTAGGGGTTATTACGCTGACGTTGATGCTCTCCTATGGTTTAAAAGGCGAGGTGTTGATTGAGAAAAAGATGACGCCAATTCGTCGAGTGGATTTAGTGATTGGTATGATTTTCCTCAGCACCATTTTATTGACGATTGTATTCAATGCTCTGTTCCATGTGCCACCGATGTTAACGTTCCTTGCGGGTATGTCGCTGATGTTTTTGGTGGCTCGCTCTTATGATGATGACGATAACGAAGATCCTATTATGGATTACATTCGAGTCATCGAATTTGAGACCCTGCTCTTCTTCCTTGGTATTTTGTTGTTAGTGGGTATGTTGAAAGAGATTGGCGTGCTGGAATCACTGGTTAATCTGTATGAGATGATGCCGCCGGTAATGGCTAATTATCTGATGGGCGTGCTATCTGCTGGTATTGATAACGTACCACTGACGGCAGCAGTATTAAAATCCGGTATCAATATGAGCACCCAGGATTGGATGGGCTTAACTTATGCTGTTGGTGTGGGTGGGTCGTTACTGATCATCGGCTCTGCGGCGGGTATTGTGATGATGAGCAAAATTGGCGCCTTAACTTTTGGTCGTTATGTCCGCTTTATTTTACCGCTGTTGATCGCCTATACCGTTGGCTATGCGGGTTCTTGGGTTCTGGGTCACTGGATGTTCTAACGGGTCAACCTAGGAAAGACTTAACCGTGTCTTTCCTAGGCTAAAAACAGCCAGCCCGTTATAATAAGAATATTAGACCAAACGATCTCAATACTCGGTCTTATAAGACTTATCGAGGATATTATGGAACCCCTTTTTGTACCTGATAGCGATCAGGTCAGACGCTGGTTAAACGAAGGTTCAACCACTAATTATATCTGTGAGCACTGCGATGGCTTACATTTGACCGACCTACAACAGTTAGATGGTGTGCTTGATAGCCGTATTTTTGTTGAATCGGATCATCTGGTGCTGACCACAGAGGTGGAGTTAAGACCTACGGCACTGTTACCTCTAACCATAGAAATGGGTCGTATCAATATTGCATTTCCTCATCTTAAGGTGTTTGTCGAAATTACCGATGAAGCACTGCCAAAGTTGGTGATGATGGATACACTGCATACCCGCGCGGGTGTTTCTTTTAGCCAGTTCCGTCATTTTTTACTTAATGTGATGGAATACACACGTCAGCTTGTGGATGACTGCCAAAATATGGGGGTGATTACCTACCCTAGTGGCCCAAGCGGTGATGACGATGAGGATGAAGGCGAATATCTGCACTAATATCTATATCATCTATATCGACAGATTTGATATTCGATCTCCCCATAGGCTTAAAACACCTATGGGGGATATTATAGATTCTAGCCGAATTTAAGAGATAATAGGTGCTAGATCCGGTTGCTGTGGCGGCTCCATTGGGGTATCGGGTTCTAGCTCACCGGTAAAGGCTTCAACCTGATCGACGATATCACTGGCATCTTCTTTGAAGCGTGCAATATGAAACAAGGCTTCACCTTCATGCACCAGCGGCAGGTTTACCCGCCCAATAACAATGCCCTCGCAAGGCGCGGTCACTTCTACCTCAAACTCTCCCATTGGGTCAGCCACTAAAGCAATAACACTGCCTTTTGTCGTGCGGGCACCCAAGGGTAGTAATGTCCGTAAAATACCGCTACTAGGTGAGCGAATCCAAAGCGAGTTCAACGCCACGGTAGGTTCTTGAGGTTCTGTTTTACGCCGTGTTTTACGAATCATACCTAGCTGGCGCATCACATTGACGATGCCGTTCATTCCAGCTCGAATACAAACCTCATCAAAGCGCAGGGCTTCACCTGCTTCGTATAAGACTATCGGGATACCTCTGTCTTCCGCCGCTTTACGAAATGTGCCTTCTTTGCTCTCGGAGTGCAAAATAACAGGCAAGCCAAAGGCTCTAGCCATCATCGTGCAGTCAGGATTTTTTTGGATCAAAGCGGATTTGTGGCAGATTTGCTCTGTGCCGTGCCCCAGTATGTAAATCAATACCGTGAGTGGCGTGGCAAACAATTTTGTTCATAAAACTGTGGGCTAAACGACCGGCTAATGAACCTTTGGCAGACCCTGGGAAGCTGCGGTTAAGGTCCCGACCATCGGGCAAATAACGGCTGTGGGCTAAAAAGCCATGAACGTTAACAATGGGGACAACTAAAAGCGTGCCGGATAAACTGTTAAGTTGGCGCAGCTTTAATAGGCGACGAATGATCTCAACACCGTTGAGTTCATCACCATGAATGGCAGCAGACACCAGTAAAACAGGGCCGGGCTTTTTACCATGAATGATCTGTACGGTAAGGTCGACGTCTGAGTTCGTGACGAGTGCCGCAACAGGGATATTGAGTGTGCGACGTTCACCGGGAAGGATAACCTCTCCGTTGATTTCCAGAGGGTTTGCTTTCATGCATTTAGGCTCCAAATGAGCGATTTTCTGGCAGGCTTAAAACCTGATTCTTCTTCTCTTCTTTTTTAAAGACTATTTTTTCTTGGTGGTGCTATAAATTGGTCGTGCTATAAAACCGCCTCTTTATTCTTTGATAAAAAGAGAAATAAATAAGGCGGGTTTTGAGGACTCTTAAGCGAGAGGCTTAACCTTTACCTCGGGTCTTCGTATTATTTGGGCGAGCATTTAGCTCAATAAACTCAATAATCATATTGGCAATATCTTTGTTGGTTGAGTTCTCAATACCTTCAAGACCCGGTGATGAGTTAACCTCCATGACCAAGGGGCCACGGTTAGAACGTAAAAGGTCAACGCCTGCAATATTTAAACCCATACACTGTGCCGCTTTAACTGCAGTTGCCCGCTCGTCTGGAGTTAGTTTTGTTAGCTGTGCGGTGCCTCCACGGTGCAGGTTAGAGCGGAACTCGCCTTCGGCTGCCGTACGTTCCATTGCCGCAACAACTTTTTTACCAATCACAAGACAGCGCACATCAGAGCCACCGGCTTCTTTGATAAATTCCTGTACAAGGATATCGGCTTCAAGTTCACGGAAAGCATCAATCACACTTTCAGCGGCCTTACGTGTTTCTGCTAGAACAACGCCTTTACCTTGTGTTCCCTCTGTCAGTTTGATCACTAGCGGTGCGCCACCGACTAAATCAATTAGCTCTTTGGTGTTATCAACGCTATGGGCAAAACCGGTTTTTGGCATGCCAACACTTTTTCGGGACAGTAGTTGCAAAGAACGTAACTTGTCACGGGAGCGCCCTAGTGCAATAGATTCTGTCAGGGTGTAAGCGCCCATCATCTCGAATTGGCGAATCACCGCTAAGCCGTACTGTGTTACTGATGCACCAATACGTGGAATGATGGCATCAAAACCCTCTAGTTTCTCACCTTGGTACCATACTGCCGGTGATGAGGAGGTAATATCCATATAGCACTTTAGAGTGTCGATAACCTGAACCTCATGGCCTCTGTTCTTGCAGGCTTCCACTAAACGGCGAGTGGAGTAAAGTCTTGGGTTGCGTGACAATATGCCAATTTTCATAAGGCTTCCTTTTAAATGAGGTATCACAAGGGAAAAAGATTTAGCAGTTTATTCTTAATCATTATGATGAGATTGATAATGTACTGTATTGATTAGGGCGTTAATCTTTCCGGTGCCGCTTAGACTAGAGGGGCTTAGGTTAGGGATCGATAGGGGTCGAACAAGCATAGGATAGATCAGAATCAACTAAAAAATGCCCACGTAATGCCGTGCGACCCAATAACATGCGATAAGCCATACTTTCGCGGTCTGTCAGAGTAATCTCAGCTAATACTCGCTCATCACCAATATGCAGCTCTGTTTCTATCACATAGCGCTCTTCTGTATGTCCACCGGAGTCACTAACCGGACGACGGTCTTTTATGGGGGCTTCAACAATAAGCTCTGGCTGTTGCTCTTTTCGTACTGGGTGCAGACCAAAGCGTACCCAATCCTTGCCATCCTTACCGATGAAAGGTTCTACAAAAAAGGCGTGAATGGCAGAAGTCCTAGCACCGGTATCTACTTTTGCAATCACTTCTTCTACGCCTAAAGCAGGAATAGAGATCGCTTCACGCCAACCAACCACTCGTTTTTTTGTTGAATATTCGGTCATATTTTTTCCTTACTGCCGAGTGCCATCTTTTATGAGTTTAGATGACCTTCGAGAAAAATGCGCTCAAGATTAACGTTAAGTGTACTAAGGATTTGTTACAAGGTGAGACGCAAAAAAGATGCGGCATTCTATGACGGTTAAACCTGCCGTCAATAAAAAAATGCTAGAAAGGATAAAATATATTATTCACGGGTTGATTCCCCTGAAAATTGAGCGCGTTGAAGCTTATTATTGATGTTTATGTTGAGACTTATTATTGAAGCCTGCGGATGTGTTGCCAATGCCCTTAACAGTCTGGTGCAATGCAAACCGTTAAACCAGGGTTCTTATCATGAAGTGTTATTGTTAGGCCGTGCAAGGCTGCAATCTGGCTGCAAATTGATAGCCCAAGTCCAAGGCCTTCACTACGTTGATCTTGACGAGTAAAAGGCTTCATCATTTGTTGTCTCTGGTGCTGTGGAATACCTGGGCCGTTATCTTCTACCCTTAGCTGCCAGCTTTTATCAGTTGATGTCAGGGTTAGGGTCACCTGGTCTGTCCCTGTTGCATGGCGCAAGGTGTTTAATAGCAGATTTTCAACCAGAAGCGTTAACAGGGTCGGATCACCTTGCAGTTGGGTATCTTCCAAATGGCTGTTAAAGGTGATGCTTGCTGCTGTAAATTTTGAACTAAGACGATGGCTTAAATGTTGTAGCGGTTCTTTCAGGTTAAAGCTTTCACAATGTTGCTGCCAGCTTGAAGCCTCCAGTCTGGCTAGGGTTAAAAGTTGTTCTACCACACGAATTAAACGATCGACTTCTTGTCGCATGGCCTGTGTATCTAAATCAGGTAAAGAAAGCTCAAGTTTAAGCGTGGTCAGGGGCGTACGCAGTTCATGGGCAACATCACTGGCAAAACGTTTTTCCCGGTTTAAGGTTTGTCCAATCCCCTTAATCAGGTGGTTCAGGCTATTGGTGATCTCCTGTAGTTCCACCACAGGGCTGACCTGAGGCATAGCGCTCAGGTCTTCTGCATCACGTTGGCGAAGCTGCCCGGCCAGGCGACTCAGGGGGCGTACAACTAAAGCCAGCAACACGATCAGTATGAGAAGACTTAAAATATTGCCGATCAAAATGGGCATGATGACATCTTCTGTCACATCTGATTTGATATCCTCTGCCAGATCATCACGGCGCAGCAGCTTAATCAGCAGATCACCTTCCCGCAGTTGGTAACCTTTCCAGATATGATCCTGATATTTTATTTGAGTCAGCCCTGTTTGTGTGCTGCCAAAGCTTTTGGGAAAGCCAAAATTACTGGTATACCAGCCTTCTTTCATGTGTTCGACGGAGATTAAAAACGTGTCTTCGTCATCATCAATAAACGACTCACCAAGAAATTCTTTTAATTCATCCGGCTCTATGTGGCCTTGGTTGATTAAGCGGGCCAGCAGTTGTGTTTGTTGGTGAATGTCTTCATAGAGTAACTCACTTAACTCGTCATCCACCGCCAACCAGGTGACAAGAACACCGGCAAAACCCGTGAGCAGAATGCTAAGGCCCAGAACAAGAGCCAATTGGCTGAGTTTAAAATGCCGTTTAAGGTTGAGTTTCATAGATTGACCAGCCTGAAGCCCCGACCACGTAGCGTCTCAATCCGGTTTTTACCCAGTAAACGACGCAGGGCATGGATGTAAACATCAAGAGTATTGGATTCTGCCTCACTGCCAACACTGTAGAGCTGCTGAATTAAGCGATCACGGGATACTGGCTTATCGCCAGCGTGCATTAACACCGTGAGCAGCTCGTATTCCTTTCGGGGCAGGGACAGGGGTTGGCCACTAAGATAAAAAGTTTCTTTGGATGGATCAAAGGATAACTCACCACAGGTAAGAATAGGGCTTGCCTGCCCAGCCGCCCGACGCAGCAGAACACGGATTCGAGCTAATAATTCTTCTGGTTCAAAAGGCTTCACCAAATAATCATCGGCACCGGTATCCAGGCCTTTGACTCTTTCATCTAAGGCATCCCTTGCGGAGATAATTAATACAGGAAGCGAGCATTCTTCTTTCCTGAGTTGAGTCAGGTAATCCATACCATCACCATCGGGCAGGCCTAAATCCAGCAGTAATAAAGAATACTCAGAGGCTTGTAAATGAGCCTTGGCCTGCTCTAAGGAGCGCACCCAATCAACACGATAATGGGGTTTGAGCAATCGCAGCAAAACATTGCCCAGCGGCAGGTCGTCCTCGACCAATAACAGATACATGAAGGCGTCCTTAAGGTGTTGTCCTTAGAAGGCTGGCTGTTTGTTGAGCTAGCCTTATTTTCTCGATCACATTTGAATGCATGTAAAAAAACAGAAGGTATTTTACTAAAATGCAGACAAAAATACGCTATTTTATCGATACTCTATTGTTATCAGTGGTTGAATCTTGTTATCGGCGGCTGCTTCATTTTGTCCTGTTTGGTTTCTACAGTGGTTATTATTGGCTTTTTGTATGGATGTTTTTGTTATTTGACGTTATTTATTTGGTCTTTTTAGGATTATTTTTATTATTTATCAATTGTGTGTTTTTAATTATTTTTCACTTTTAAATATATTTTTTTATTTATAATAAAAAAACTGTTTTGAGTTAAAAAAACATTAAGGTATCAGTGCTTATTAAATAATAGACTTATAATCTGTAGGCTGATAATAATGCTCATTATGGGGTGTAAAAGCTTGGGTTCTTTATACAAGGGCGTTCTAAATAATGCTGAACTACTTTCAGAATAAATCGCTAGCGGCACAGTTGTCTTTAGTTATTGCGGGTCTTTTGATCATCGCTAATTTGATTATGACAACAGTGCTAACTCGATCAGCAAAGCAGGAGTTAGAGCTAGAAGCTCAGGATACACTGCGGCATCAAAGTCAGATGGTTTCAGGGTTGCTTGAGTTTTATTACCAAGATAGCTTCAATAATGCTAAGCGCTTGTCTGATATCTTCTTCAAAATGTTTCCTGACGGGCTTAGCCAGACCTCTCAGATGGTACAGGTTGCAGATTATCATACACAGGCACTTGTTGATGAAGAGGGTGTTATTAATGGCAACTTTAGTAAACCGGATCAATTTACTCGGATGACCGGTGGTAATGCGACTGTTTTTGCTCGCCATGGTGATGATTTTTTACGCATTAGCACTTCCCTTAAAAAGCAAACAGGCGAACGGGCCTTTGGTACCTTATTGGGTACAGGGCATCCCGGCTATCAAGATTTAATGGCTGGAAAAACCTACTCAGGTGTTGCCCATCTCTTTGGTCGAGATTATATGACTATCTATCGCCCTATTCAGAAAAAAGGCCAGACGATTGCGGTGTTATATATTGGCTTTGATTTAACCCATGGCTTAGTTGAGTTGCGAAAAACTCTAGCGAAGATGAGAGTTGGCTCAACAGGTTATGCAACGATAGTTGCTGGCGCAGGAAGTAAAGAACCCGGGCGAATTCTAATGCACCCAACCCTTGAAGGGCGTAATGTTTTAAGTGTTAAGTTAGAAGATGGTACAAGCGCTTTACAGGAAATAATACAACAATCCGCCGGTGTTTTAAGCTATGAATACCTCGTTGACAATGAGCCTGCACGGGAAAAAATAGCCGCCTATCACGGTATCAAAGGTTGGGGCTGGGTAGTATTGTTGGGCAGCTACACCGATGAGTTTGCCAAGGCCAGTATTATGCTTCGTAATATGATGATGTGGCTTATGGGTCTTAGCACCCTGATTATTATTAGTATTTGCGGCATGTTGTTATACCGCCGTCTAGCCCCTTTAAATAAAGTAACTCAAGACCTTATCTTCATTGGTAAAGGGCGTTTAGATATTATCCCCAGTGATATTGAAATTGCTGTAGGCTGTAATAATGAAACACGTCTTTTGCGTAAAGCCACTAAAGAGATGCATACGGGACTGAAAGATCTTGTGGTGCAGCTTGGAGATGCTTCAAAAGCATTGAAAGATAGCGTGGTTAAGGTGCAAACAGCCAGCGGTAATACCGAGGACGCGGTTGATGAACAATCTATGGAGATCCAGCAAGTCGTTACGGCTATGGAAGAGATGACCGCGACGACCTCTGATGTTGCTAATAACGCTCGAAACTCAGCTGATATGACGGCTCAAGGGCAAGATATTGCAGGTAAAGGGTGTAATGCTTCGGATCTTATTCACGCCAGTATTGAATCTCTTGTGACAGAAATGCAGCAAGCGTCAGACTTGATACAGAGCGTGTCAGAGGAGAGTAATAATATTAGTGCCTTTATGGCCACTATTAGCGAAGTAGCGGATCAAACTAACTTATTGGCTTTGAATGCGGCGATTGAAGCGGCTAGGGCTGGTGAATCAGGTCGAGGTTTTGCCGTGGTTGCTGATGAAGTACGTACTTTAGCTGGGCGTACGCAAAGTGCTACCTCTGAGATTACTCTACTTGTTGGTCGGCTACAGAGTAAAATTGATCAAGCTGTACACGCTATTGCATCAAGTCATAACGCCTCTCAAGAGAGCCGTGACCGTACCGGTGATGCTCGGGCATCTTTGGCTGAAATTAGTGATTACATGTCCAATATTGCTGATATGGGGCGTAATATTGCATCTGCCGCAGCCCAGCAAGCGGCAGTGGCTGAGAGTGTTTCCCAAAGCCTGCACAATATTCACTGCCTGTCCGATCATACTCGTACTCAAAGTGACGATAGTGTTAGTGCCAGTGAGGACTTAGAACGGGTGGCTAATGATATTGAGCAGAAGTTAGCGCGTTTCCAGCTTTAACATGAGAAGGCTGATTATAAACAAACCGTGTATATCGCTACCGTAAATTCAGCTTAAAGCAGCGCTCTAGCAGCCATTGGCCTCCTTTGCCTAAGGGTTTGTGTTTGGTCCAAACCACATCAATACCCTGCAAGGAGGCATTCTGTTGATAGATACGCTTTAGGGCGATTAATGAACCTTGGGCCAATTGCTCCTTTACCACTGATTCATGCAGTGATGCCCAGCCAAGCCCTGCGCTTAACAGCTCTGCAATAACAAAAGGACTTTCGGCATACCATACTTTCGGGCTTAGGATCTGCTCTTCATGGCTGGTATCTTCTAAATCAAGGCTGCGGGGCACGAGTTGGCGATAGCTTCTTAGATCGCTGTGGCTGACCTGCTTCAGTTTTGCTAGCGGATGATTTTTGCTACATACCGGTAGCTTACGAGAATGGCCTATACCTCGAAACATAAAGCCTTTTGGATAATGCTCCTGTTCCATCATAAGACCTAAATCCGCACGGCCATTTCTGAGTAGCGTTGCCACATCACTGGTGCCAGGATCGAGTAGCTCTAGCTCAATATAGGGAAAAATCTGTTCAAACTCGACCAGTAATTCGACTACAGGCAAGGCGGATACGTTTTGCTCAATCGCGATACATAAATGGCTTTCCTCCCCTGCATTCATGGCCATCGCCTTAGCGATAAAATCAGCATGGCTTTCTATAATCGCATAGGCCGATTTTAACAAGGTGTGGCCCTCCTCTGTGAGCACGGGGCTGCGCTTGCTTCGATCAAATAGCTCAACCCCAGCCTCAATTTCTAGGTTGATAACGGCGTTACTAATCGCAGATTGAGCTTTTTTTAGACGTCTGGCGGCGGCAGAAAAAGAACCTGTTTCTGCGGCGGCAATAAATGCATTCAATTGGTCTGGTTGAGGCATGGCGTTGGCTCTTGGATGATTTGGTCTTATCTATCTTTTTAAATCTATCTGTTTTTAAGATAGATTCTAACTTTGTTTTATCATAAATAGCCATAGAATACCTATCCATAGAGTATCTGTTTATTTCAAGCTGAGTCTTTTTTTAAGCAGATCATCCTGTATTTTTTAAGTTATACGGTAAAAAACAATATAGTTTTGCAGTGTGCCAAGTTATTTACTTGGTTAATCAGTACTTAAGAATAGGCTTGGGGATAGGAGAGTCAAAATGGCTGACAAAGAAATTGTAATTCGCTCTGGCTTAGATCGTGTTCGCTATGTGCTGGGCTTTGAAATATTTTTATTACTGTTTCTGGCTCCCGCTATCGCGTTTGTTTTTGATAAAGACCCTTTGGACACCGGTGCGTTAACACTCATTCTTGCGGCTAAAGCGATGGTTATTAATATCATCTATAACTATTTCTATGACCAGTTTGATGTAAAACGTGGCGTAGTACCCACGGAGCGTACGGGCCGTCAACGGGTGGGGCATGCGGTTGGATTGGAAATTGTCCTGACGATCACTTCGCTGCCTATTGTGGTTTGGTGGCTTGATATTGCTATCTGGCAGGCATTGGTGATGGACTCTGCGGTTATGGCCTTTATCGTCTTTTACACCATGGGCTTTACTTGGATTTATGATCGTGTTTTCCCCGTGCATCAGCCAAAGTCTGTATCTGATTTTGTGGCAGGCTAGTTCGTATTAGGAATTTTTCATATAATTGCTTTTGTTAAAGTTTACACCCGTGTATTAATGACCCTAGATAATTAAATTATCTGGGGTTTTTTTGTACTTAAAACAGGTCAAAAAAGAATAAAATCTTCAGTTGAGCTATTCAGGCAGAACACTTGAAGAGTGGAGAGCACACCCTAATAGTCTTACTGACAGTCGCTTGATTTTAGGCTACCAGTATTTGATATAAATCAATACACTGGCGCTTAAGAGGCGTAATCTGAAGCTATAAACATGGTTTAGATTCTGACTGGGAAACAGTCAGTCAATTACTGCTAACACCTTGTTATCATTGAGTTATTTTATAAAAATAAGGAGTATACAATGCCAGTTGAACATCATGATCTTTTAAGTGAACTGCCAGAATTTAAAGAACAGATTCATGAGCTTAAAGTGAACAATGCTCATTTTCGGAAACTGTTTGATGAATATCATGGGCTAACCAAAGATATTGAAAATATGGAAACAGAGCAAAGTCCTGCTCCGACAGAGGTAGAAGAAAAGGCTAAGTTACATCGTTTAAGTTTGAAGGACGAAATGTTTGCTATGCTCAAGCAAGCCTGATTGCAAATAGGTTAAGGCCGTTACCTCTGCTTAGCCGGAGTTAACGGCTTTTTTGTTTCCTAAGCATTGCATTGTTTTATACGGATGCCAAAAGGTAGGTTATGGATATTCAAGCGATCAAAGACAAATTGACTCATGAGTTAGATGTACTTAATGCACGTTTAAAGCATGTCGAAAAAGATGTGGCGCAAGCTCACTCCAGTGACTTTCAGGAGCAGGCTCAAGAGCGTGAGAATGATGAAGTACTCGATGAAATTGGCAATGAAACGCTGCACAGTATTGAGCAAATAAAATTTGCATTAATGCGCATTGATACTGGTGAGTATGGTGTCTGTGCAAATTGTGGCGATGATATTGCCAAAGAGCGTCTGCTTATTTTGCCAGAAAGCACACTCTGCGTGAAATGTGCAGATTGAACGGATTTTATTTGATAGTGGCTTTTTAATTCAATAGGCGGGCATCGCTCAATGATCATGCCCGCCAGTCAAAAGACTTAAAGTGGATTATAATACCAGAGTGATAAACTAGAAATTACCCACATGATGACACCGTAATGAAGGTTATTTTTTAGTGTTTGTTTAGCCGTGATAAAATACCGCCCCCTCAACGACAAGTTCATTCCTGACATAGGGCCGCAAGCGGTGCCTATACCCCAGCAAGCCAAAAATACCATCGCCAGTAGATCCATCGGCGGCTGAGTGGGTAGCAATAAGCCGCTTACCGTTGCAATACTGATCACCGGGTGAACCCCCAATAAAGACAGCAAAAGCATCACCAGCAGCAATAAAGAGGTTACAAGGGGTGTTAATTCAGGAATCGGTAGCTGATCTGCGTACAGTGTAAATAGTGTATTTAGTCCTGCCGCCATGGTGCCTGCGGCAAGAAAAAGCGCTAGCTCATTACCCATCTTAGCCAGTCGGTTGTGGGTATGCTGGCGTAGCGTTTTAATCACAGGCTTACGCTTCAGATATAAAGCGCCTATGGCCGTTAAAGGCGATAAAATACTAATAATTTGCAGTACCGATAGGGCTGGGAAAAAATGGTGGGCAGCAATAACCGCTAAAGCCAGAAATGCCGGTAAAGCTAGACTGCTAATCCGCATCGGATAGCCTGTAAAACTAGCCGCCTTGGGGCGCAGTTCAAAATAGGTGATTAAAATACCAATCACTGCCATAGGAATACCTGCCTGCATAATATTCAGCAATTGGGCGCCGGGAGCGTAGGTTAATGCCACGGCCACGGCGGCAAAAAAAGGTGACCAAAATGCACCGGCACAAAATGCACGGGAAAGCACCTGATGTTGCGTATTTTTAAGTGTATTACCGTCACTACTGGCAGCGGCAAAACGGTCGGCCATAATAAACACAATCGACATATTGATCACCGCACCAAACAGATGAACCCCGATTAAGGTTTGTTTTAACGCGGATCGACCTTTTGGTAATACTTCTGGCGTATCGCCTGACTCTTTTGTGGCCACCATAGATAAAAAACTGACTGCCATGAGCATCGATAAAAGATTGCCATTTGAACTTAGGGCATTTTGCCACGGCAGCACAGCGCCTTGATACCAACCCCAGCCCATACCCGACACACCAACGAGCATTAATGCCCCCGCCTGTTGGCGAGTTGCCTTAGGAAGCTGGCTCCAGCTCATCAGCAACGCCAGCCATAGTAGCAAAGCCGGCCAAATTAATGGGAGTCCTGTGAAAGGCATGGATGCCGTCAGTAATAATGCACCCGCCATACAGCGACCAATAAGGCGATAGCGTAAGCTCGTTTCTAACGGGCCTATAGCAGGAGAAGGGCTTTGGGATGGTAGATCTTGGGATTGAGGCACAGTAACCTACTTTAGCGTTTTAACATCAGAAGCGCGTTTTAATATTAGAAGTGCATTACTATATCAGAAATAATAGTGCGTTAATCCCGATATTAGATCAATCAAAACTGACCAAATGGTAGATAAAATAACGCAGCCGAAGCCAGAATCATACCGCTCCAATAAGCGGTCAATTTTTGGGACAGGGATTTATTCCTTTCATTTTATCCGACAAAATAATTGACCAGACCTTGCTTTCTTTGGGCTTGAGCTATGATGATTTCCTGTTATGCTCTGCGCTCTTTTTTTACCACCATTCTGTTGAGGTTATTCCGTGGCCCTACCTGTTGTTGAACCTGAAAACTATACAACTCTGCTTGAAGAGAAAGCCAACCGGATTCGTGCTCAGTTCACGGCTTTTAACCCACCAGAATTAGAAGTGTTTGGGTCTCCCGCTAGCCACTATCGTATGCGTGCTGAGTTTCGTCTTTGGCACGAAGGTGATGACCTTTTTTATGTTATGTTTGATGTGGGCGAAGATCCAAAAACAGATCGTAAAACTGTGCGTATGGATCAGTACCCAGTGGCGAATGAACGTATTAATGAATTGATGCCCACACTATTGGATGCCATTCGCGATATACCGGAACTGCGCCGTCGTTTATTCCAAGTTGAGTTTCTAACCAGCCAATCCGGTGAAGCCCTAATCACCTTAATCTACCATCGTCCATTAGGTGATGAATGGGACGTGCTGGCCCGTGATCTGCAAGCCAAGCTGGGTGTCTCTATTATTGGCCGAAGCCGCAAGCAGCGTGTGGTGCTGGATGTGGACTATGTGATTGAAACCATGCAGGTGGGTGAGCGAACTTTAGAATATCAGCAGGTTGAAAGCAGTTTTACCCAGCCAAATGCAGCCCTATGTGAAAAGATGTTGAACTGGGCGGTGGATGTCAGCAAAGACATTGGCGGTGATCTGGTTGAGCTTTACTGCGGCAACGGTAACTTTACTTTGGCACTGGCAGAAAACTTTGATTATGTTGTCGCAACCGAAATATCGAAAACATCGGTACGCTCGGCTCACTTTAATATCGAACGTAATCGTATCGACAATGTACAGGTTGCCCGTGTTTCCAGTGAAGAGTTTAGCGAGGCACTTGCCGGTAAAACAGAGATGCGCCGCTTAGAGGGATTTGATCTGGCGAATCGAAACTTCACTACGGTATTGGTTGATCCACCACGGGCGGGTTTAGATGAGAATACGGTAAAACAGATCGCCCTGTATGATCATATTATCTATGTCTCTTGTAATCCCGATACGCTCTACGACAACCTGCTTGAATTAAACAAAACGCACAAAGTTGTGCGCTTTGCATTATTTGACCAATTTCCCTATACCCACCATATCGAAAGCGGCGTTTTCCTCGTTCGTCGTTAAGTTATCCTAAGGGTAGAGCTTGGGCAATGCCTGTCCAGGCTCACCTTTCGCTAAGTGAACAGACTTACTCGCTTTGGCCATGACTCGGCCATCCCATAGCTCTGGTTGGGCGACAGGGCCAAACAAGCTGTACTGCAACTGACTTAAAGCTTGGTCAAAATCTGGCGTGGTTTGTGGTGCTTCATGTTGATGCCATTTTTGCCATGCATCCCATGCTGCCCGAGCTTGGTTCTGTTGGCAGGCATTCATCAATGCTTGTCTGAAAATAGGGTTCTCCTGTTTGGTTACGCTTGGTGTCTGGCCTGGAGTGGGCTTGGGGGTGCTATGCCAAAGCTGCAAATTAACACGCTGGAGCTGTTGGCGAGTTTGCCGCCAAAATAGCGCTAACAAGAGACTAATAACAACCAAGGCTAAACTTAATAATTGCCATAACAGGACTGAATGTCCATCGACAGGGGGCGTTTGTACGGTGTTGTTGGGCTCTTGGTTGGCAGGTTCCAAAACAGGCTCTGCTACTCGATTAGGATCAGGGCTGATGGATAAGCTGAGAGCATCAACAGAGGCGTACTCTAGTTGGTCTGTTTGTGTATTCCACCAGGGGATACTGATTTTAGGCAGTAATAAATGCTCTGCTTGAGTTGGAATAAGGGCTATATTTAGATTTTTTGTGCCGGTAATACTAGCATCCGCCGCGTTGAGGTTTAGCGGAAGGTCTTCCAGTTGTGGTTGCTCTGGGTATTGGCGTAGCAGAGGTTGCTGTGCCATAACGATAGGCGGTAGCTGTGCGGCGGTTAAACCTTCTGCATTTAGCGTAAGGGTGCGAGTTAGCGGTGTTCCTTCCTGCCATTGGGCAAAATTACCACTCCATTTCTCACTTAGGGTTAAGGCTTTTGCCGGTAGCCACTGAGCATTCTGAGGGAAGGCATCCGGCACAGGCTTAACGGTTATTTTGTGCTCTGGACTTTGGATGCGAATATGTTTTAAACCACCCAATGAATAGCGGTTTTGAAGGCGCACACGACCACTAAATGTTTGTGGTGGAATGACCAGTTCACCGCTGCTCTGAGGGTAAAGAGCAAACTGCCACTCTGCCACGTTGTAGAGTCGGCCATCAATTTTGGCCTCAAAGTCCTTACGATTACCCAGCTGTACTGTTAGCACATTATCAAGCTCTAGATCCGTTAAGCCATGGTCGGATATGCTGGTGGCGTAATACAGTCGCAGAGTGTAAATCAGCTGTTGTTGCACATAGATACTGTCTTCTTGATCAATTTCACTGTGTAGAAAGATATCGGCGGTGGCATTGGTATTTTGTGGTGGTGGCTGTACTTCTAAGGTAATGGGTTGGCTTTTAAGGTTGCCTAGGGAGATCTCTGGAATAATTAATGTGCCTGAACGTTTGGGTAACAAGGATATTTCCCATAGACGCTCAGACTGATTTTCACCATTGATGATTTGAATATTGGTTCTGACCTGTTGAGCCAATACCTCAAAATCTTGATATAGCTCACTTAGGTCTGGCTCACCAGTAAGCTGTAGGCCGGGGGTGCGAAGAGACAGTGTTACGGTTTCATTTTGCGTTAAACGATTACGGTCGACACTAGCCTTTAAGTCATTGGCAATTGCATACTGGCTAACGAGTAATAGGCCGGTCAATAGACTGAAAAATAAACTCAGGTATCGGTTTACCATGGTGATCGTCCTTCTGGTAACGCCTGTTGGCGCTGTATGGCTTCAAACTCAAATTTACGGCGGAGCAGGCCAGCAGGGTCATCGGGGACACGGCGTAACCACTGCTCTAGAGATAATTCTTCTTCACTCATCGGTTGCTGAGTGCTCGGTGCTTGGTTTTTTAGGGCTTGATTTTGAGCCGGACCCTGACTCGGGCTTTGGGGTTCCGCACTGTCTGGTGCTTTATTCTCAGGATTATCTGGCTCTGAACGTGCGTCTTCTACCGATGGACTTGGTTTATTAGTACCAAACTCAGATTCTTGGCCCAGTGATTGACTGGGCTGCGACTCTGCGGATTGACCTGATTGTTGGCTTTTATCGCCCTGTTGATTGTTATTACTGTGTTGATTGTTATTACTGTGTTGCTTGTTCTCGCCCTGTTGGGCTTCTTGGTTCTTTTCTTGATCTGCCGCTTTTTCTTTCTGAGATGATTGGGACTGTTGCTGTTTCTTTAGCAATTTTTCGACAATTTCTCGGTTGATTTCAGCATCTTTCAGTTGTGGTTCCTTCTCAAGGGCTGAGCTGTAAGCCGCAATAGCTTCATCAAAACGCCCTAGCTTAGCCAGCGCATTACCACGGTTGTAATGGGCTTGGGGGCTATCGTTTTTAGCAAATTCAGATACAGCAGCGTCATAATCTTTCTGACGATAGTGGGCGCTACCCAGCCAGAGCGGATCTTGTAGTAGCTGTTCTGCTTCCTGGTATTTACCCTGCTCAAAGGCCTGTTCGCCTTGGGTTTGTGGTGCGTCTTCCCATAGAGCGTAAGCAGGTTTTGGTAAGGGAAGTAATAACAGTAAAGGAATAAGCATCAACCAGTTACGCCGAAATGCTAGGGCCGCTAAAGGCAGTACCGGCAGTAGAAACCAGTGGCCTTGCTCCACCCAAAGAGGAACCTGAGCTTTTTCCTCTTTGATCTGCTGTTGATCCAGTTCTTTCGGTAGCAGTTGCTCTAAATCTTGATTGTTAAGTGTAATCGGGTGGATTAAAGCCCCTACAGATTGAGCGAACTGATTGAGCGCCGTGAAATTCACTTGGCTGATAATGACATTGCCTTGTTGGTCTTTAACAAAGCCTTTATCGCTTAGCGGGATCGGCGCGCCCTCTTGAGTACCCACCACCATTAGGCTTAGTTTGACACCCTTTGGTAACTGTTTACGAATGGCTTTCTGAGCGGATTCATCAAGGCCATCGGTAATCAGCAATAGCCGCGCTTTTTGGAAGCCAGACTGCTTGACTAACGTTAGTGCTTTTTCAACGCCATGTTCCGCAGCACTGCCTAGCTGAGGCATCATGAGTGGATCAAGGGCGGGCAGTAAATTACGAATGGTCGCGGTATCTTGGGTTAGCGGTGTTACGGTGTAAGCATTGCCGCTGTAAACCACAAGAGCTGACATGCCCTCTTTTCGCTGTTTGAGTAGGTCATGTAGCTTTTGCTTGCTGCGCGTTATACGGTTGGGTTGGCTATCTTCTGCCAGCATCGACAGCGATAGATCAAGTACGATAACCAAGTTATCTTGCTTGCTTAGTACGGGGCGAGATTGTTGGCTCCAGCTTGGCCCAGCCACGGCAAAGCCGGTCAGAATGAGTGCGATCAGTGTCCAGAGTAAATAGCTGGGCTGTTTTTTAGGCTTAGCCAGTAATTGCTGTTGTAGATCGGGGCGCATACGGTCTTGCCACGGATTACTGGCGTGACGAAACCGTAGATACCAAAGTACCTGCAAAATAACGATGGGAATAAACAGTAATGCCCAAGGGCGTGCAAAGTGAAAGCTATCCAGTAGTTCCAACGTTACTTCCTACCTTGATCGCTATTGAATCGAATATGGCGGATATTATCCATCGTTTGAGACCTGCTCTCGCCAATAAACAATAAGCCAGCGTATTGTAAACGCGACGATTAAAGAGGCAAATATTAGCAGTAAAGGCCAGTGCATCAAGCTGTGTTGTGGTCGAAAGACTTGAGCTTGTTGTTCGATTGGCTCTAGGCGATCAAGTTCCCGATAAATAGCATCAAGCTCTTCTGTGCTGCGCGCTCGAAAATAGCTACCACCGGTATTACGGGCGATACTGCGTAGAGTTGTCTCATCAAGATCTTGAGATGGGTTAATACGGCGGGTTAGGCCAAATAGCGTTTGGACCTCCAATTCGTCCGCGCCAATACCAATCGTATAAATTTTAAGTTTTTGCCCTGCTGCTAATTGGGCGGCCTGTATTGGATCTATTGCCCCTGCTGTATTCGCCCCGTCAGTGAGCAAAATAACCACGCGGCCATCTTCTGGCTGCTCTTTGAGCCGTTTAATCCCCAGCCCGATAGCATCACCAATAGCGGTTTGATCTCCGGCCATACGCAGCTGAATCTCTTTTAATTGTGCCGAAACAGTGTTGCGGTCATGGGTCATAGGAACATGAAGATAGGCTTGAGTACCAAAAACGATAAGACCAAGACGATCACCTTCACGGCGCAAGACAAAGTCTGAGACGATTTTTTTAACGGCAGTTAACCGATCCGTGCGTTCGCCGTTAAGTAGCATGTCATCCATTTGCATACTGCCGGATATATCAACCGCGAGCATTAAGTCATGGCCTTTATTGGGCAGAGGAATGGGGTCTCCAACCCATTGAGGATGAGCGCCAGCCATTAGTAATAGCAGCCAAAGCCAGCAACCGATGATTAAACGGCGTAGCTTACGTTGGCTGCGAAGCGTACCGCTTTTTATATTTTGCTGAGCGCTTAACCACGCAACGCGTAATCGGTAATGACGGGGAGGCGCTGGCGGAAGAAAGCGATACACTAGCCAAGGCAGGGGCAGCAAAATAAAGATCCACGGCCAGACAAAATGAATCTGGGTTAGAAATGCCAATGGGCCAGAAAAAAGCTCCAGTTGGGCTAGCCCGTTTAAAGCTGTCGTTTGATCCACTGTTTTACCACCTCAATCAAGGCGTGTTCATCAAAATCATCAGGTGATGGCTGATAGGCCTGTATCAGAACTTGGCCAATGCCTTGGCTGAAATCTTTGGTTCGGCCACTGCGGTCAAGAAATTCAAGCCAATATTTACCGGTTAATGGCGATATTTTTTCACGATCGTAATTGATCATTGCCATGCGTCGCAACAGGGTGTTGAGTTCATTTAAAAGCTGCTGGCGTTGACCGTGACTTTCAAATCGAGCCTGCATTTGAACCAATTCATTCAGCGCGTAACGGCGGGTTCTTGTTCTCAAGTAATAACGGCGAATAGCGATAATAAAGATTAATGTGGTAACGAGACTGAAAACCGAAACCCACCAAACATTTAAGCTGGGCGTCCAGCCACCGGTGGGGGCCGGAATATGTATATCTTTTAGCTGATCCAATAGTTTGGCAGCTTCTTGTGTGACGTGTTCGGTGCTCATTCAGCGGGGCTCCTGCCGAGCTTTAAGTATTTGTTGCTGTTGCAGTTTTTGATTATGGCACTTTGAGGTTCCGCATTATAGCGGGTAACGATGGATTTTACCGAATCGCCTTAGAAAAAAACTGTTTCAGCTTGTCAGCCGGAAGCTCCTGTGTCGACAGGGGAATAAAGTGGCCTCGGGCTTTCTGAATGCTTTGCTTTAATGCTTCTTGGTGCAGATTAAACTCATTACGATAACGTTTCTGTTCATCTGTTCTGGTGCCGTCGTAATAGAAATCCTGTTCTCCATCAGTAAGAAAGCAGGATGTACCTGGCAGCTCTTTTTCTAGCGGGTCAGTGACATGGATGGCAACAAGGTTATGGTTGCGACTGATTTGGCTTAATGCGGCATGATCGCTAAGATCCAAAGACCAAAAGTCACTGATTAAAATAACAAGACTGCCATGTCCTTTCTGTGCGGCCATTTGTCGCAGTATTTGATTCATACGACCGGATGGAGAGCGACTACTGGCCTTGGTGATTGTTTGTCCAAGATCACAGCTGCTTTTTAATAGAGGCAGTAGGCCCTTATGTCGCGCCTTAGGTTTGATTAAACGGTTTTCTTGTCCATTAAATACCATACCGCCGCAGCGATCCCCTTGATCACTAAATGCCCAGCCTAAGGTTGCTGCTATATTAGCCGCTTGCTCTGCTTTACTACGAAGGCTGCCAAATAACATGGATGCGGACAGATCAACAATCAAATGAACAGGGCGCTCACGTTCTTCTAGGAAAACCTTAGTGTGTGGGCGGCGCGTGCGAGCGGTGACTTTCCAATCCATCAGGCGGATATCATCACCGGGCTGGTAGTTACGGATTTCGCTTAACTCCATCCCTCGGCCCTGTTGGCGTGAGCGATGCTGTCCTGCCAGCGTCGAACCTGTAGGGGAGCGTAAATTCGGCCCGATAAGCCCTTTGTGCTCCTGCAGGCGGGACAAGTGCTCTAAGTTGAGCTCTGGCAAAAAGGGTGCGCTGGTATCCAGTGATAAGGTTGGTTGGATACTCTTACGAATCTGTTGCCAAGCGGATTGAAACATTAGCTTACCGGTACTTGCTGAAGTAGATGAGAGATGACCTGATCGGCAGTAAAGCCTGCGGCTTCGGCTTCATAGCGTAACAACAGGCGGTGACGGAAGACATCAGGCACCATTACTTGAACATCTTCGGGGGTCACAAAGTCTCTTCCGGCCAGCCATGCATGGGCGCGGGCGCAACGATCTAACGCCAGAGTCGCGCGAGGACTAACTCCGTATTCAACCCACTGAGCCAAATCTTTGCTGTACTGATCTGGGCGTCGAGTGGCGTCAACCAGATGCACTATATAATGCTCGATACTTTCCGCCATATAAATCTCTAAAACATTCTGACGGGCGGCGATGATCTGTGCTTGAGTCACGGTTGGCGGCGTGTTTTCAGTTTTTTGAGTGCTTAACTCATCCGTTTGAGTGTGCAGTAAGTTTTTCTGCTCATCTCGAATTAAGCGCAGAATTTCTAGCTCTGCTTCGGCGCTAGGGTAGTTCAGGCTCGTGTGCAACAAAAAGCGATCAAGTTGTGCTTCTGGCAGAGGGTAGGTGCCCTCTTGCTCGATGGGGTTCTGTGTCGCCATCACCAGAAATGTAGGTGGAAGTGGATAGCTGGTATTACCGACGGTAACTTGGCGTTCTGCCATGGCTTCCAATAGTGCGGCCTGTACCTTGGCGGGGGCTCGGTTGATCTCGTCTGCCAGAATAAAGTGATTGAAGACTGGCCCGTGCTGGAAGCTAAAGCTGTTGTGTTCTGGGCGGTAAATATCGGTGCCGGTAATATCCGCCGGTAATAGATCTGGGGTGAATTGAATACGTTGAAAATCCCCCTCTAGGCAATCGGCTAAGGATTTAATCGCCTTGGTTTTTGCTAGACCTGGCGGGCCCTCAACCAAGAGGTGGCCGTCCGCTAAAAGCGCGATCAGCAAACGGCTGAGTAGCGTCTCTTGCCCAATAATCTGGCTTTTTAGGTAGTTATTCAGGGACTGAAAAGCGTCTCGAACACTCATGGTATTCCTTTCTTATCCGTGTTGACTGTTGCCATTAGCAATGAATAGTTTGATCAAACAGTGTGTCTGATCAACGGCTTGTTCACCTAAACTGTTCGCGAGTATAGCGATAATGCTTTCTAGCTGGCTAGCGTTGCGATACGGAAGTGACAACTAAAGCCGATAAAAGTAATGCTACGATTTTAGAACTAAACCTTGGTCTTCCTAAAACAATAGGGCATTTATTGGCCTGAATAGCGCATTTTTCCGCTGCAGGTGCGTTCTATTATGTTGTTCGCTTCTTCACCTATGCTTTTTTGTAATAGATGATCGGCGTAACGGTTGATTTGTACTATGTTTTCATCAAAGCTATTCCTTATGTTCTCATCGAAGCTGCTCCTGTAGCTTCCATTGGTAGAAAGGTAGGAAGAAAACGCCAATAGAAACAAAAAGTGTTTTTCTGCCGGATCTATTCTGTGGGATCTATTTTATTGGAATCGTAATCACATAACGTTATTTCGGTATCATCTCTGAGGTCAATTGACGATGTATCAAACCAGTGAAGGTCATAAAAAGTTTTTAGGTCTCTTAGAAGACCAGCTCACGTTAAAGTTCTCTGAAAAACAGGCAAAAGAGATTATTAACTTTGCCAATATATATTACGCATCGGCTTCTCTTGAAGAGTTAGCTGACCGTCGTTCCGATGACCTCTACGGGGCAACTGTCTCAGCATGGAACTTTGTGCAGCAACATAAAGTCGCTGAGCCTAAAATTCGCGTATACAATCCAGATTTTGAGCAGCATGGTTGGCAATCGACACATACCGTTATTGAACTGCTGCAACGTGATATGGCTTTCTTGGTTGATTCTGCACGTATTGAATTGAATCGACGGGGCTTAACCGTTCACTCTATTCACAACGCTGTGCTTAACTTTTTGCGTGATGACAACGGTGACATGCTCGAACTTAAAGGCCGCAGTGATCATTATGCTGAAGCTAACGGTAGCGCCGAGTCACTAATCTATATTGAGGTTGATCGTCATACCGATCAGGCTGAACTAGATGAATTGCGTGATAGCTTGGTTGAAGTGTTATCTGAAGTTTCAACGGCAGTTGATGACTTTGATCAGATGGAGCAAAAGTGCTTTGAGATACGGGAAGCTCTTGCCGCTAGCCGTCCTGCGCATCTATCAGAAGAAGATGTCAATGAAGCCGTTGATTTCTTAAACTGGCTGAACGATGAGCACTTTACCTTTCTTGGCTACGATGAATATATTGTGGCTGATGAAGACGGTAAAAAAATATTAAAGCTGGTTCCTGATTCTGAACTCGGTGTTCTTAAATTAGATGAGCCTCGCTATAATGCAAAAGACCGCCATGATATGGCATTGGATGGTCGTCAGTTTGTTTTAATCCCTGAGCTACTGGCGTTTGCTAAAGCACCAGAACATGCCCGCGTTCACCGTCCAGCCTACCCTGATTACATTACGGTTAAGCGCTTTGATGACAAGGGTAATCTTGTTGGTGAAAGCCGCTTCCTAGGCCTGTATACCGCGGCGGTTTATAACGAAACTCCTCGTAATGTGCCTGTTTTACGCAAAAAAATTCAGGCGGTATTGCGGGCCTCGGGACTTGACCCTTACGGGCATAATGGCAAGCAGCTGATACAAATTCTGGAAGTTTACCCTCGCGATGACCTATTCCAGATCAGTCTACCTGAACTGACCGAAACTGCCGTTGCGATTATGAACATCCGTGAGCGCCGCAAGGTACGTTTGTTTATCCGTGAAGATCATTGTGGCAAGTTATATTCCTGCTTAGTTTACGTACCTCGTGATATTTTTAGTACGGACCTGCGCCATAAGTTACGGGATTTACTGTGTGAAGAATTGGATGCCCACGGCAATGAATTCCACACCTATTTCTCTGAATCTGTTCTAGCACGCTCTCAGTTAATTCTGCGTTTTAATGGCGATACACCACCTAAGTACGATATTCGTGCGATTGAGAAAAAAGTGATTCAGGTGATTCGTTCTTGGAGTGATGACCTGCATGAAGCTTTGATTGAAGGCCATGGTGAAGAGAAAGCCAACGATTACCTTCGTCTGTACCGAGATGCTTTCCCTGCGAGCTACCGTGAAGACTTTAGTCCGCGCACCGCTGTATTCGATATTGGCTATATTAATGAGCTTGACCAACAGCGCTCGGTGACGATGTCGTTTTACCGTCAGTTGGAAGCAGATAATAACCACCTGCATTTCAAACTGTTCCATGCTGATGAGCAACTGCCGCTGTCTGATGTTATCCCTGTACTGGAAAATCTTGGTATGCGGGTTGTGGGTGAGCATCCCTATGAGATTGCCCGGGGCGATGGCAAGACCATCTGGATTCACGATTTCTCTCTAGTGCCTTCTTCCGGTCAAATGACGGTGCCGCTAGCTGATGTGCGTGATGTATTCCAAGAAGCCTTTGAACGTATTTGGCAAGGGGCTGCGGAGAACGATAGCTTTAACCGCTTAGTGCTAACATCTCGTTTAAACTGGCGTCAGGTTACGGTTCTGCGGGCTTATGCCAAATACATGAAACAGATTCGTTTCAGCTTTGGGCAAAGTTATATTGCATCAACATTGGGCAATCATGCCGGCATCACGTCTATGCTGCTTGAGCTGTTTACCTTACGTTTCGATCCAAGTGCTCATTTTACTGAGGCGAGCCAAGAAGCGCTTGTTAATCGCATTAAAGAAGCACTGGATCAGGTTCAGAGCCTGACAGAAGATAAGATTTTGCGTCGCTATATGCAGCTTATGCTGGCAACGTTGCGTACCAACTTTTATCAGTTGGATAATGATGGCAGCATCAAATCTTATGTCTCTTTCAAACTGGACACTAAGAGCATCCCTGATGTGCCATTACCTCGTCCGATGTTTGAGATTTTTGTTTATTCTCCGCGGGTTGAAGGTGTACACCTTCGTGGCGGTAAAGTGGCTCGTGGTGGTCTGCGTTGGTCAGACCGACATGAAGATTTCCGCACAGAAGTTCTGGGCTTGGTTAAGGCTCAGCAGGTTAAAAATGCGGTTATCGTACCGGTAGGTGCAAAAGGTGGTTTTGTTAGTAAGTGCCCACCGGCTAGCGGTGATCGAGACGATATCCTGCAAGAAGGTATCGCCTGTTACAAAATCTTTATCAACGCTTTGCTGGATGTTACTGACAACTTGGTTGAAGCCGATGTTGTTCCGCCTAAGCAGGTGGTACGTCACGATGAAGACGACCCCTATTTGGTGGTTGCCGCCGATAAAGGCACCGCAACCTTCTCTGATATTGCAAATAGCATTTCATTGGAGCATGGCTTCTGGCTGAAAGATGCTTTCGCTTCTGGTGGCGCAAACGGTTACGACCACAAGAAAATGGGTATTACAGCCCGTGGTGCTTGGGTTTCTGTACAACGTCACTTCCGTGAACTGGGTCATAACGTACAAACGGATGACTTTACCGTTGTCGGTATCGGCGATATGAGCGGTGATGTTTTCGGTAACGGCATGCTGCTTTCTGAACATATTCAGTTGGTTTGCGCCTTTAACCACTTGCACATTTTTGTTGATCCAAACCCTGATGCGCTTTCTAGCTTCCGCGAGCGTCAGCGTTTGTTTAATCTGCCTCGTTCAAACTGGGCAGATTACAACGCTAAACTGATCTCTGACGGCGGCGGTATTTTCTCTCGCTCTGCTAAATCTGTTGTGATTACAGCGCAGATGAAAGCACGTTTTGATATTCAGGAAGATCATCTCTCACCGAATGACCTGATTACAGCGGTACTAAAAGCACCGGTCGATCTTGTTTGGAATGGCGGTATTGGAACGTATGTAAAAGCCTCTACTGAATCCCATGCGGATGCCGGTGATAAAGCCAATGACAGCCTGCGTATTGATGGTCGTCAGATGCGTGCCCGCGTATTGGGTGAAGGCGGTAACTTAGGTGTTACTCAACGGGCTCGTATTGAGTACGGGCTACATGGTGGCGCATCTAATACTGACTTTATTGATAATGCCGGTGGCGTAGATTGCTCGGATCATGAGGTTAACATCAAGATTCTTCTGGATGAGATCGTTAGCCAAGGTGATATGACTGCTAAGCAGCGTAATGAGCTATTAGAAGCCATGACTGAAGAAGTCTCTGAGTTAGTTCTTAAAAATAACTACAGTCAGTCTCAAGCGTTAAGCTTGGCTAAAGTGATGGCTAAAGATGGTATTGGCCAGTTCCGTCGCTTTATTAATGCCCTTGAAAGTGAAGGCAAGTTAAACCGTGAGCTAGAATTTATTCCTGCTGATGATGTGCTGCTTGAGCGTTATAACCAAGGTGAAGGCCTAACGCGTCCTGAGCTGTCGGTTCTGATCTCTTACGCGAAATCAGATCTAAAACAAGCGCTGATGGCAACAGAAGTACCTGATGATAGCTTTATCGAATGCGAAGTTGAGCGAGCCTTCCCAAGCGCTCTGGTTGAGAAGTATAAGCCTGCGATGTACAACCACCGCCTGAAGCGTGAAATCGTTTCAACTCAACTGGCTAATGATCTGGTTGATTACGGCGGTATCGCCTTTATCCACCGCTTGATCGACTCATCCGGTGCGGATGCGGCAGAGATTGCTCGGGCTTATATTGTTACTCGGGAAGTCTTTGGTATTCACAATCTCTGGCGTCAAATTGAGATGCTAGATAACCAAGTTGAAAGCTCGGTTCAGTACGACATGATGCTAGAGCTGATGCGTTTGATTCGTCGGGCAACACGCTGGTTCCTGCGTCCTCATCTGGCGAATATGGCTGTGCGTGATGTGATTGAATTGTACGCACCAAAAGTACGTATGCTGAGTGAAGGTATTGGTGAACGTCTACGGGGCGCTCAACTAGAAAGCTGGGCAAAACGTCGAGAAGAGCTGGTTGACAAAGGTGTGCCTGAAGCATTAGCCGATCAGGTAGCCGCAAACTCAGGTTTGTATTCTCTACTGGGTATTGTTGAAGCTGAACGTGCCACTGGTGAGAAACTACAGCGTGTTGCTGAGGTTTACTTCGAGCTAGGTCATCAACTGGATCTGCAGTGGATCAGCCAGAAAATCACCGAACTGGATGTTCATGATAACTGGGAAGCGCTAGCCCGCGAAACCTTCCGTGATGATCTTGATTGGCAGAGCCGTGCTCTAGCGATCAGTGTGATCCAAATGGAAGATGGTGCGCTGGATGTTGAGGGCCGTGTTACCCAGTGGATGAAACGCCATCAGCATCAAGTTAATCGCTGGCAGACTATTTTGTCAGAGATTGATTCAGGCAATAAAGCAGACTTCCCAATCTACTCTGTTGCAATGCGTGAGCTTTTTGACTTGGCACAGATGCAAATGGAAGCATAAAATACCCTCTATGGCAGAGGTTATTGTTTCTTTAAGCTTAAGTGCTGACAAATATCTGGAGTATTACCGTGGCAGTGTTTCACGGGTCATTACCTACGATACCTTAGGCAGGCGGGTGCAACTACCCGCCTCCGTTTTTCGCCCGTTTGTTACCCCTCAGGGGATACAAGGGGTGTTTCGGGTTAGGTTTGGTCCCGGTAATAAATTCCAGAATATAGAAAGGGTGGCCTGAAAAGGCTGCCTTTTTTTATCTCTCTGCGAAGTGTTTGCCCGCTATATTTTTGCTCGACTCTTTGCTAGACCTTTTACCCGTTAATGCTTTTACGGCGCTGTCAGCGTATAATCCTGCCGTTTTCCCTCTGCTTTGATCTATCGCCTTCAGGAGTCCTATCATGTACGGTTTTGCGCGCAATATTCTGTTCCGTTTTTCCGGTGAAACGGCCCATGAACTGGCTTTGGATGGCCTGAATGCAGCCAATCGCTTAGGTCTGCTGTCTCCATTTGTGGCGAAGCCGGTTGATGCACCGGTAAACGTGATGGGAATTACATTTCCAAATGCGGTGGGTATGGCTGCTGGGCTTGATAAGAATGCTGACTATCTTGATGCGTTAGGTACGCTGGGTTTTGGTTTTGTAGAGGTGGGCACGGTTACGCCGAAGCCTCAACCGGGTAATGCTAAGCCCCGCTTATTTCGTATTCCTGAAAAAGACGCCATCATCAATCGTATGGGGTTTAATAATAAAGGTGTACACCATCTAGTCGAGCAGGTAAAACAGCGTCATTTTCAGGGTATTGTTGGGATCAATATCGGTAAGAATCTGACGACATCGGTAGAAGATGCTGAGAAAGATTACCTGTACTGCCTGAAGGAAGTGTATGCCCATGCAGATTACATCACGGTGAATATTTCTTCGCCTAATACACCAGGGCTACGATCTTTGCAGTTTGGTGAAAGTCTTGAGGCTTTACTGCGCGCCTTAAAAGAAGAGCAGTCGCGCCTTGCCGAGCAGTATCAGCGTTATGTGCCGATTGCCGTTAAGATTGCGCCAGATATGACCGATGATGAAATTCGTTTGGTGGCGAATAATATTCGCAACCAAAAGATGGATGGGGTTATTGCTACGAATACCACCTTGGATCGTGATGTGGTATTAGGCTTAGATAACGCCGATGAAGCCGGTGGCTTAAGCGGTCGTCCGGTACGGGATAAGTCAACTCATGTGATTCGCGTGTTGGCGGAAACCTTAGAGGGTGAGCTGCCGATTATTGGTGTTGGTGGTATCGATTGTGCTGAAGCGGCCTGTGAGAAAATTGAAGCTGGCGCTAGTTTGGTACAGGTTTATACCGGTTTTATCTATCAAGGGCCAAAATTGGTGAAAGAAGCGGCAGAAGCTGTAGCAGCTTTACAGGCCTTGAAAAAATAGTGGTTTATGTAAAGGATGTAAAAAGGCTCGCAATAGCGAGCCTTAGTTTAAAATCGTATCACAAGGTGATTTGTTCTGTTGGATCCAGCTGAATACAGCCGCGACACTCTAAGGCAGAACGGTCGGATTCTTATGGATTCCGGAGACACCTGTCATACCCGACCAAGAATCAGCGCGGCCTTCTCGCCATCCGCTCATCCAGTACTGACGGGTATCAATGTTATTGTTGGGGCATAAATCACGAGATTTTCCAGATACGCCCGCTTGGTAACCACGTAAAAAAGCTCGTTGACCAGGGTCTCTTTTTTGTCTTTTCATAATGAGTAACGCCTCGTAGCTATCTGTGGAGTTTGTTATATCATTAAGTGGATGCCTCTTGGCTTATGCCGCTTAATGTACCGTATCGCAATCGGTGAATAACAAACGCTCCCTGAATGTAAAAGTCCTATGGCAATCAATAATTGCCGGTTGTTAGGTCTTCTTAGCTAGACCTTGGATGATCTGAGACATCAAGTTTCTTTAACCTCCGGTCTGATGTTGGAAAAGCAAGCAGCCTTTAAAGCTAAATTAATAAAGCTAATTAAAATGTTGCCTACTCTTTTGGTTATTTTCCGTTATCGTACTCTAAGTGACCTCGGTTGAGCATCAGAGTTCCGTTGTTAAATATCACTACTTTTTAGTTAAGCTTTACCGTTTTTTGAAACTTTACTGAGTTGTGCTTTAAACTTTACTAACAATGTTTGGCTTAACCGCTAGAATTCAACATAACAGGCCTAAGGGCTGTGTTCAATGATGTTTATGTTCGTTCAAGTTAAGCGGCAGCAATTCATTTGTAGTGGAATTGTCACACTTTGTCGAACACCTTTTTTTCATAATCCTGCCTCTGTTTAGACGGGACAGGAATAACCAAACACGCTAATACCGTTAGCCTGTTGATTTGGCTGGGAAATAATGGCTTTACTAGATCTTTTTTTAACCTGTCCGAAAAGCCTTGAAGGCCTGTTAGCACAAGAATGTGCTGATCTGGGTGCAGAGAACGTAAGGGAAAGAGTGGCTGGCGTTGAATGCCAAGCCACACTGGAAGGTGCTTATCGCTTGTGCCTATGGTCCCGTCTTGCTAACCGTGTTTTGCTACGCCTGTATACTGGCCCTGCTGAAACTGCGGAAGAAATGTATGATACGGTGCAGTGGGTTAATTGGCAGGAACATATGCTGGACAGGGGGACGCTATCGGTTGATTTTACCGGTACAAACCGCGAAATTCGCAATACGCACTTTGCGGCACAAAAGGTAAAAGATGCGATTGTTGATCAGCTTAAAGACAAGACCGATTTTCGTCACTCTGTGGATAAAGAGCGGCCATCTATGCGGGTTAATGCGCGTCTTAACCGTGGTGAAGTGGTTCTTAGTTTGGATCTTTCTGGTAGTAGCTTACACCAGCGTGGCTATCGTCTAGATGGCGGTTTAGCGCCCTTGAAAGAGAACCTTGCTGCGGCTATTTTAATTCGCAGTGGCTGGCCTGAATTGGCAAAAGAGGGTAAACCGCTTATTGATCCTATGTGTGGTTCCGGCACCTTGCTGATTGAAGGTGCTTTAATGGCAATGGATCAAGCGCCAGGTTTAAACCGTAGCCACTTTGGTTTCTTTACTTGGAAGCAGCATGATTTTGATCTTTGGCGTGAGGTTGAACATGAAGCGGAAGCTCGTGCATCGCTAGGACGTAATCGTTGGAAAGGTCTGATTTATGGCTATGATGTTAGCAATAAAGCCTTAGATGCGGCCCAGAAAAATATCCGTCGTGCAGGCTTAGACAATACCGTACACGTGGGTAAAAAAGAGCTGGCTTACTTTGTACAGCCGACCCATGCCGGTAATCTAGAGCCGGGGCTTGTGGCGACTAACCCGCCCTATGGTGAGCGCATTAGTGATATGCCATCACTGATTCATCTCTATCGTCAGCTAGGGGATCGTCTAAAAGAATCCTTCCCTGGATGGCAGGTATCGGTCTTTACTGGCAATAGTGATCTGTGCCATAAGCTAGGGCTTCGTAGCCATAAGCAGTACAACATGTTTAATGGTGCCTTGCCGTGTAAGCTGCTTTTATTTGGCATCGCTGATGCGGCAACGCAACAGGCTCGCCCTGATAAACCAACGCAAACCACTCAAGAGCTGATTTTAGATGAATCAGGTTGGAGTGAAGGCGCAACGATGTTCGCCAATCGCGTGCGTAAAAACCTTAAACAGCTGAAAAAATGGCTGAAAAAGGGCGGTGTTCAATGCTATCGTGCCTATGATTCTGATATTCCTGAATATGCTGTAGCCGTGGATGTTTATGGTGACCATCTGCATGTACAGGAATACGCGCCACCTAAAACCATTGAAACGGCGAAAGCTGAGCGTCGTTTGATGGATGTTATTCAGGTTTTGCCTGCGGTTTTTGGTATCAGTCCATCTCATATTCACCTGAAGCAGCGTAAGCGTCAGACAGGGCGTGATCAGTATGAAAAGATGGATAAAAAACGCGAGATGATGACCGTAACCGAAGGGCCGTGTAAGTTGTTGGTTAACTTAGACGATTATCTTGATACGGGGCTGTTCTTGGATCATCGACCTATACGTACTTATCTGGGCGAGCAGGCAAAGGATCTGCGCATCTTAAACCTGTTCTGCTATACCGCCACCGCAACGGTACATGCCGCCGTAGGCGGTGCCCGTAGCACGGTGAGTATAGACCTATCAAACACTTACCTTGAATGGGGTAAGAAAAATATGCGCTTGAACGGGTTTTATGGCGAAGAGCATGAGTTTATTCAGGCAGACTGTAAGCAATGGCTGCAGGAGAATATGCGCCTGTTTGATCTGATTTTTCTGGACCCACCAACGTTCTCTAATTCTAAACGAATGAAAGATGTCTTGGATGTACAGCAGGATCATGCCCGTATGATTCGCAATGCGATGCGCGTTTTGGCTCCGGGTGGTGCTTTGATTTTCTCGAATAATCTACGCAGCTTTAAAATGGATGAGTCGATCCTTGAGCAGTTTGATGTGCAGAATATCTCGAAAGACACCATCCCTGTGGACTTCGTTCGTAATCCTAAGATTCACCATTGTTTTGAGATTCGTTATTTCGACTAATCATCGACGGTTTTGAATAACAATTCTAAAATAAAATCTGAAGTGCCCCGACTGGTTCGGGGCCTTTTTTTATTCCAATTTTTTATTCTGATGTTTTTCTAAAAGGAACGCTTGTATGAGTAAGACGCTCTATCTTTATACGACTTTAGGTTGTCACCTGTGTGAGCAGGCTTTAGCGATAGTGCAGCCGATATTGACGGAAGTAGCGTTTATTAAGGATGAGGCGGGTATTACATTAGAACTGGTCGAAATTAGCGAGCAGGAAGCCTTGGTGGCAAAGTACGGTATTCGTATTCCTGTGATCCGGCTGTCTGGTAAAGATGAGGATCTAGGATGGCCATTTGATGCAGGCGCAGTGAAGCACTATCTAATGCTTGAGCCAAGTATTTAAGGCTATCAATAAATAGGACGCAGTAAAATAGACGGTAATAAAAGATAGCGGCGGGCTAGCTTGTGGGCAGCTCGCCTGCTTTCATTAAGTCAGAGAAGAGGTCGGCGGCTTCTTCGGTATCATTTAGCTGTAAGACGCGCTTCATGCCTCGGCTTTCTTGAACCGTACCGATGCTTTCCATCAGCGTGACCGCTTCATCGTAAGACTCCATTAAGGAATGGGTTAACCCGCCAAATTGAGTACCTATCTGTCCCCAGGCTTTTGTAAGCAGCCAGTCGCCGAACATATCCTGATGGATATGAACCAGACAGTAATCATGTTCGTTTTGCCAGCGAACAATCACTTGTGCAACTCCTACGGACTGATATGATTCTCAACCACTGTGATTGGTTTTTTTAATTTGCACAGTAGTCCCTGTAAAGCGAAAACCTGCCTCTTTAAATGGCAGGATAATAGCGGTTAGGAATATTAACAGATAACACGAATACGAGATTACTAACGGCGCATAAATACCTGTTGCAGGGAATTGAGCCTGAATCACTCGCATTTGTAAAGTGTTGATATCAAAAGTGCTTTAGGCTGATATAACAATGCCTTAGGTTCGTTATAAGTGGGTTAATAGTTGAGGAAAACAGATGCACATTATTGCCGATGAGAATATTCCCCTTGTTCAGGAGTTTTTCTCCGAGTTGGGCACGATTGAAACATTGCCCGGACGCTCTATGACCCGAGAGCAGATTCAAAAGGCTGATGTGCTGCTGGTGCGCTCTATCACGCAAGTTAATAAGAAATTATTGGCTGGGACGCGCGTTCGTTTTGTGGCCACGGCCACCATCGGTTGTGATCATATTGATCAGGGTTACCTTGAAGCTAACAAGATCGGCTTTGCTAATGCACCGGGCTGTAATGCCAACTCTGTTGTTGAATATGTGCTGAGCGTACTGTCACTTCTGTCAGATCAAGAAGACTTTATTCTGAAAGAGAAAACCGTTGGTATTATTGGTGCGGGTAATGTCGGCAGACGTTTGCAGATGCGACTGGAAGAGATTGGTATTCGTGTGCTGATTAATGACCCCCCTAGAGCTATCGCTGAAGGTGATAAAGGGTTTATTGATCTTGATGAACTGCTAGCACAATCTGATATTGTTAGTATGCATACGCCTTTAATTACAGAGGGTGACTGGCCAACGTTGCACCTGCTGAACGAGCGCCGCATTAAGGCTCTTAAGCCTGATACCGTATTGATTAACAGTGGTCGTGGTGCTGCGATTGATACAGAGGCTTTAAAGTGCCGTTTACAGGAAAAAAATGATCTGGTTACTGTGCTCGATGTTTGGGAATCTGAGCCCAATATCGACTATGAGCTATTAGAACTTGTTGATATCGGTACACCCCATATTGCGGGCTACAGCTTAGACGGCAAATTAGGCGGTACTGAGATGGTTTACTTAGCCGTATGTCAGTATTTTGGTTTACCTGCACGTAAGAAGCTAGGTCAGTTAATTCCTGAGCCTCCGTTGCGCAAGCTGTCGTTCTCTAGCCGAGCACATCGATGGCTATCAACATTAACTGCGATTCGAGCTTGCTATGATGTCCGTAATGACGATATGGCCATGCGCAGAGCATTTGCTAAAGTGAATAAGAAAAGTGTATCAAAGAAAGGCTCATCTTTCGGCGAAGCATTTGATGAGTTGCGCCGGACTTATCCAGTGCGACGTGAGTTTAATACCCTAAAAGTACAGCTTAAAACCAGTCAGAAGAAACTTGGCGATCAGCTCGAAAAGTTTGGATTTTCCGTTAGATTAGGCAAGTGATTAATTATTGTTCTAACTAATTTTCCTTCTCTATAGCACATAATTAGCCCGTTGTTACAGCGGGCTAATCGTCCGTATAAATCAGCACTATATCCGCTTATATCCCGCCACTGCTCTGGCCTTTGGCCTAATGGATTTACACGAACCTCTTCTGTTTACTTTCAGTATTTTGCCTATAAATCGCAGATATTCTATTTTTTGACCGAAAAATGTCACCTTGACGCTTTGTTTGTTCTTTAGCTAAGTTAAAAAAAGGATTGTCTATAATCTCGTTTAAATCAAGGTAAGGCATTCGGTTCTTGCCTGCAGGTTTTACCTGTTCAGTCTGCTGAATACGAATAATATCGTTAGAACTCGATTCGTGTTTAGGTCAATTTTACTGCCCTGTTTAGGCAGTGTCGGAAGATGGAGTGACATGATGTCAGTAACCAGTCAATTAAAGAAAATCGCAGGTATTTCTTGCGTAGCCGCCACGCTTGCAACGGCAGCAGGTATGGTTCAAGCCGATACATGGCGCTATGCCCATGAAGAGTACAAAGGCGATGTACAAGATGTCTACGCCTATAAGTTCAAAGAATATATTGAAGAGAACTCAGAACATACACTGAAGATCTATCGCTTTGGTGAGTTGGGCGAGTCTGACGATATTATGGAGCAAACTCAGGCTGGTATTTTGCAGTTTGTTAACCAGTCTCCGGGTTTTACCGGATCTTTGATTCCTGAAGCACAGATTTTCTTTATTCCTTACCTATTGCCAACGGATATGAAAACCGTGGTGCAATTTTTCCGTGAAAGTAAGGCGATCAACGAAGACTTTACCAAGCTGTATGCCGATAAAGGCCTAGAGCTACTAAAAATGTACCCTGAAGGCGAAATGGTTGTGACCGCTGATGAGCCGGTGACTAATCCTCAGGATTTTAAAGGTAAAAAAATTCGTGTGATGACGAACCCATTATTGTCTTCTACTTATGAAGCCTTTGGAGCAACGCCAACGCCTTTACCTTGGGGTGAAGTTTACGGTGCGCTGCAAACAAATATGATTCAAGGCCAAGAAAACCCTATTTTCTGGATCGAATCTGGCGGTTTGTACGAAGTATCCCCTAACCTGATTTTTACAGGACATGGTTGGTTTACAACCGCATCAATGGCAAATAAAGAGTTCTTTGATGGCCTATCCGTCAAAGATCAAAATATGGTGCGTAAAGCATCTGAGTATGCCTTCAATCAAACTGTTGAGCATATTGATGGTTTGGCAGAGCGTGCGCTGGATAAAATTGTGAAAAGTAGCGACAAGGTTACGGTGACTCGCCTTAATGAGCGTCAGATTGAGAAGTTTAAAGCTCGAGCGCCCCAGGTTGAAGAAACCTTTTATGAACTAGCCGGTGATAGCGGTAAAGCGTTGCTACAGCAGTTTAAAGCAGACCTTAACGCGATTGCCCCTTAAGTTTAAATAGATCTTAACGCAACCGTTAGTGATTGGCGCAAAGCCTACGGTAGGGTGGCTTGGCGGGTTTTAATTGACCTGTACAAGCCATCTTGCTTCAGATTAACGGCACGTATTAGCCGACGATGAACTCAAAACCATGACCGACTCTGAAGACCTATCCTACCAATCAGAGCTGCCCGGAATTCTTGGTCAGTTTGATATGCTTATCAGTAAAATTGAAGCCTTTATGCTGGCGGCAGGCGTACTGCTTATGGCGCTTAACACCTGTGTAAATGTTATTGCTCGTTTTGGTTTTGGGCAGGGCTTGTTTTTTTCCGGTGAGATCAATCGTATCCTTATTATCTTAATCACCTTTGCCGGTATTGGCTTTGCCGCACGGCAAGGGCGGCATATTCGCATGTCTGCGATCTATGATGCTCTGCCCCATAAAATACGTAAATGGGTGATGATTTTTATTGCTCTGTTCACCTCTGGCATTATGTTTTTTCTTACTTGGCTTTCCTGCGAGTATGTCATAGACGTCTATTCCCGGGGGCGTATTTTGCCGGCGCTGGGCTTTCCTATCTGGAGTATCTATGTCTGGGTTCCCTTGGGTTTTGCGGTGACAGGGGTACAGTATTTTCTAACCGTTATTAGAAATCTAACCAGCAACGATATCTATCTTTCAGCGGGTATACTGGACGGCTACGTTGATGATAAGCCCGATGACAAGGTTGACGTTTAATCGCCATGGCAGATAAAGACTAAACCCTCTTATGCTCTAATATTTAACCTAACACTCTAATACTTAACAGGTAATGCTTAAGGATTGACCATGGCTACCACCTTAATGCTAATCATGATCGTGCTGCTGTTGCTCGGTTTTCCGATGATGATTCCGTTGATTACCGCCGCCCTAGCGGGCTTTTACATGATGTTTGGCGGTATTGGGCAAATGGATACGTTTATTCAGCAGGTACTGGGCGGTATTCGTCCTGCATCTTTGATTGCTGTGCCGATGTTTATTTTAGCGGCGGATATTATGACCCGTGGCCAGTCGGCTAATCGCTTAATTAATATGGTGATGACTTTTATTGGCCATATTCGCGGGGGATTGGCCATTAGTACGGCCACTTCCTGTACGTTATTTGGTGCGGTATCAGGGTCCACTCAAGCAACGGTTGTCGCTGTTGGCTCTGCATTACGTCCTAAGCTACTAAAAGCAGGCTACTCGGATTCTTTTTCTCTGGCCTTGATTATCAATGCTAGTGATATCGCCTTTTTGATTCCACCGAGTATCGGCATGATTATTTATGGCGTGATCTCGGAAACCTCTATTGCAGAACTGTTTATCGCAGGTATTGGGCCGGGGTTTTTAATTCTGTTCTTGTTCTCTATTTACTGTTTAATTTATGCCACTGTGAATAACGTGCCCACAGAGGAAAAAGCCTCGTGGGGTGAGCGCTTAACCGCCACCCGTAAAGCTATTTGGCCTTTGATGTTCCCTGTGATCATTGTTGGCGGTATTTATGGCGGTGTTTTTAGCCCAACGGAAGCTGCGGCAATCTGTGTGCTATATGCGGTTATTCTGGAGTTTGGTGTATTCGGCTCTCTTAGCAGTCGAGATATTTATATTATTGCTAAGTCTACAGGCTTGATTACGGCGGTGGTGTTTATCTTAGTGGGCGTTGGGAATGGATTTTCGTGGATTATCTCTTTTGCTCAAATACCACAGGCTATTCTTGAGGTTGTCGGTATTAATGATATGGGGCCAATGGGTGTGCTGGTTGCGATCTCCGTTGCCTTTTTTATTGCCTGTATGTTTGTTGATCCTATCGTGGTTATCTTGGTTCTAACCCCTATTTTTGCCCCTGCAATTGAGGCGACAGGTTTAGATCCGGTTCACGTTGGTATTATTATTACTTTGCAGGTGGCGATTGGCTCCGCTACGCCGCCCTTTGGTTGTGATATTTTTACTGCTATTGCGATTTTCAAAAAACCTTATTGGGAAGTGGTGCGAGGTACAGGGCCTTTTATTATCATGCTGTTATTCGCTGCGGCTTTATTGGTTATGTTCCCCCAGATTGCGCTTTTTCTTCGGGATATCGCATTTGCTGATTAAATAAAAGATATCAAGCCTTATCATCTCTGGTGTGTAAGCAGTGCTCGCATAGACCATGCAGTTCAAGCTGTTTACGCACTAGAGTGAAGCCCGCCTCTTCAATACCTCTGTTTAGTTCGTTTAAGGTGTCCTGGCTGATACTGAGTTCTTTTACCGCATTGCAATGGTCACAAATTAGAAACTGTGGTGGCTGATGGGGATGACTACAGCACATATGGTGACAGGTTAGAAACTGATTGGTTGTTTCCAGTTTGTGTACAAAACCATTGTCCAGTAAGAAGGTTAAAATACGGTAAGCGCTCATCGCAGGAAGATTTTCCGTATATTTTTGGCGAAACTGTTCCACCACATCGTAAGCTGATAATGGGTTCTCTGCTTCTAATAATACGCGTAAAACCTTTTCTCGTTTTGGTGTTAAGCGAACACCTGATTCTTGGCACGTTTTTAATGCATAGTCGATCGCATACTGAATATCTTTTTTCATGGTTTACCATTCTTTATGATCTAGGTTAAAGCGACCTATATGTTATTTAGCCTGTGTCGCTGAGCTGGTTTGCTTGCTTATCTTTTCGCTGGTTTAATCATTTGGCCTGATGGGAGGGCTGGGCTGATTGATCCGTTTGACTGTGCCAGCTTGAAAAGTGACGTAATAGCCAAAGCCCCGGTAATGCAATTAAGGTGCAAAGAATAAAGAACTCTGTCCAGCCCATTATTTCAGCCAAATAACCACTCGGCGCTGATATTAATGTGCGTGGTACGCCCATTAAGCTGGTCAGTAACGCATATTGAGTGGCGGTGAACCTTTTATCGGTCAGTGCAGCCATAAACGCCATATAAGCAGCGGTTCCCATGCCTGCGGTTAGGTTCTCAAAACCGATTACTGCGGCGAGCAGGTTCATGTTGTAACCTGTTTGTGCTAATACGGCAAAGCCTGCCGTGCTTGCCATTTGTAATAGGCCGAATAACCATAATGCTCGATAGATGCCGAGCTTGATGATGAGTGCGCCGCCTAAGAAAGCCCCGATCAATGTCGCCCAAAACCCAAAGAATTTTACCGTGACACCAATTTCAGTGCTACTAAAGCCGAGATCAACATAGAAAGGGCTGGTCATGGCGCTGGCAAGGGTGTCACCTAGTTTGTAGAGCAGAATAAACAACAGGATTGTCCAAGCGCTATCCCGTGTAAAATATTCTTTGAAAGGCTCAACAACCGCGGCCTTTAAACTGGAGGGCGGCTTGGCGGTAACCGTGGGTTCAGGGGACATCAGTGTGGTGATAATACCGATGCTCATGCAGAGCCCCATAAGCATATACACTGTGGCGAAACCTAAGCTGTCGGCCAGTATTAGACCGCCACCAGAGGCAAGTAGCATCCCTGTGCGGTAGCCGTAAACATAAAGACTGGAACCCATGCCAAGTTCATTTTCGGACAGATGCTCTCGCCGATAAGCATCAATAACAATATCTTGGCTGGCGCTGAAGAAAGTTACTAATAAAGCCAAAAATGCGATGGTCCACGGTGATTCTACGGGATTAGATAAGCCAAGACTGGCGATAGCTAAGGCCAATAAAAGCTGTATAAGAACCAGCCAGCCTCGTCTTCTACCTAAAAATGGCAAGGTGAAGCGATCAAGAATAGGTGCCCAGATAAATTTTAGGGTATAGGGTAGACCCACTAAGGCCATTAAACCGATGGTGGATAGATCGACACCCTCTTCACGCATCCAAATTTGTAATACCGAGATGGTGAGTAGTAACGGCATTCCGCTTGAAAAACCCATCACAAACGTTGTCAACATACGCCGGTTAAAACAGATAGAGAGGCTGTTCTTAATGTTTTGCTTGATCAAGGTGTTGTCCACATCTATCGAAGTACCGTTTTTTAAGATCAGCCGTTGGAATGCGGTTGCCCTGTGATTGCCCAATTATCTGTAAGGCAAAGCGTTAAGAAGCCCTTATTGTACGCAAGTTACTCTTCTGTGCCGAGGGGCAATGCCGTTGTTATACTGCAACTTATTTGGAAGGGTGGTTATTTGTTTGAATGGCTACATGAAGTGAACGGCTGAACGGCGGCAGGATGTTTCGCTCTTAACCGTTCGGTACGATTTAATGACGGATGTCATGATTAACGTTTAATAACAGGTGAAGAAGATGCTGGTAGATTTTAAAGTTGCAGCGGTGCAAATGGTTTCAGGTGAAGATACCGAGCAAAACCTGAAAAGAGCCACTTACTGGGTTGAGCAGGCGGCAGGTCAAGGTGCTCAGCTTGTTGCGCTACCGGAGTATTTTCCCTTACTGCATCATGATGAAACGGTTAAGTTTAGTATCGCTGAAGATTATGGTCATGGCCCTATTCAACAGCATTTATCGGCTCTTGCTAAACGTTTGAATATTTGGCTTGTGGCGGGATCTATTCCGCTAAAGAGTAAGCAGGTTGATCATGTGACAAACACCACGCTGGTATTTGATCCTGCCGGAGAGTGCATGGCTCGTTATGATAAGATTCACCTGTTTAGCTTTCAACAGGGTGAAGAATCCTACAATGAATCTTCCAGTATTGAAGCGGGCCTACAGCCGGTTTGCTTTGATACCCCGTGGGGGCGTGTAGGGTTGGCTATCTGCTATGACCTGCGTTTTCCTGAGTTATTTCGTGCATTAGATAATGTGGATCTGTTGATTGTACCCTCGGCTTTTACGGTGCCAACGGGGCGTGCTCATTGGGAGTTGCTGCTTAAAGCCCGAGCCGTAGAAAACCAGTGTTATCTATTAGCTCCGGCTCAAGGTGGTGAGCACGAAAGTGGCCGGCAGACGTGGGGGCATACCATGGCTGTTGATCCTTGGGGGGAGGTTTTGGCTGTACAGGAACAGGGTGAAGGTGTTATTAGCGCAACGCTTAATGTCCATCGTATTGAGGAAGTGCGTCGGCAGCTACCGGCTTGGCTGCACCGCCGTCTTTGATACCGTTAGCGAGAGAAGTAAACGTAAAGTTTTATCCTCCTATGCGTTATTCGCAAGCTCTGGGGCTGTTGGTCTGACAGCCTCTGGACTATAATCGCGGTTAATAACACTTCTCTCATTCATCATCACAGGATTGAACGGAATACCATGACTGTTCGCACCCGTATTGCACCTTCACCAACTGGTGACCCCCACGTTGGTACCGCTTATATTGCATTGTTTAATCTGGCATTTGCCCGTAAGCATGGCGGTAAGTTTATTCTGCGTATCGAAGATACCGACCAGACCCGTAGCAGTGCTGAATCAGAGCAGATGATTTTTGACTCCCTGCGATGGTTAGGTCTGAACTGGGATGAGGGGCCAGATGTTGGTGGCGAGTATGGCCCGTATCGTCAAAGTGAGCGCAAAGATATCTATGCGGATTACGCTTATCAGCTAGAAAAAGAGGGTAAGGCGTTCCGTTGCTATCGCACCAGTGAAGAGCTGAATGATCTGCGTGAAAGTCGTAAGGCGGAAGGCAAGCACACAGCTTTAAAGCAAAGTGATTTAGCGCTGCCGGCGGAAGAAGTCTCTACTCGCGAAGCTGCAGGTGCGCCGTATGTGATCCGTATGTGTGTTCCAGAGGAAGGTGTCTGCCAAGTTGAAGATATGCTACGTGGCACCATCGAGATTGACTGGGGGCAGATCGACTGTCAGATTCTGCTAAAAGCAGATGGTATGCCAACCTATCACCTTGCCAATATCGTGGATGATCATCTCATGAAGATCACCCATGTGTTGCGTGGGGAAGAGTGGATTAACTCTGCGCCTAAGCACAAGCTACTGTACGAATATTTCGGTTGGGAAATGCCGACACTATGCCATTTTCCGTTGCTGCGTAATGCGGATAAATCTAAGCTGTCTAAGCGTAAAAACCCAACGTCGATCAATTTCTATCGCCGCATGGGCTTCTTACCTGAAGCGGTAGTGAATTATCTGGGGCGTATGGGCTGGTCGATGCCGGATGAGCGTGAACGCTTTAGTCTGGATGAGATGATCGAAAACTTTGATATTCAGCGCGTGTCTCTGGGCGGGCCTGTTTTTGATGTTGAAAAACTATCTTGGTTGAACGGTTTGTATATCCGCGAAACGTTAGATGATCAGCAGTTTATGCAGGAAGTGATGAAATGGGCGTTTAATCCTGAATATGTCAGTCAGATTATTCCTCAAATCAAAGGCCGCGTAGAAACCTTTAGTGATATTGCGCCATTGGCAGGCTTCTTCTTCTCGGGTATGCCTGAGATTAGTGAAGACAGTTTTGCGCACATCAAGACAGAGAAAGAGTCCGTTGTAAAACAACTGCAATTTACACTTTGGCAGATGGAAGCGCTACGTGAGTGGAATAAAGATAATATCTTTGCTGATGTGAAGATGTTATCAGAGTACTTTGAAGTGAAGATCAAAGAGTTCCTTCAGCCTATTTTTGTGGCTATTGCTGGCTCTGCAACTTCCTCTTCTGTTTTGGACTCTATGGCTATTATCGGGCCTGATATGACCCGTGCTCGTTTACGCCATGCGGTTGAGGTTTTAGGTGGTGTTTCTAAGAAACAAACTAAAAAGTTAGAAAAAGAATTTGCAGCATTGAATAACGGTTAGTCATAATGTAGGGCTAACCAGTTGATTTCACTTGAATTGTTTTTTCTATTAAAAATAATTTTTTTGAAAAAAATGTTGACCTGTACGGGGTGAAACTATATTATTTCTCCCGTACTTGAGAGGGGCCTTAGCTCAGCTGGGAGAGCGCAACACTGGCAGTGTTGAGGTCAGCGGTTCGATCCCGCTAGGCTCCACCAATTTCAAGTATTGTTTTTAATCTATTTTAACTCTTAGGTTGAAAACACCGTGTGTCCCATTCGTCTAGTGGCCTAGGACACCGCCCTTTCACGGCGGTAACAGGGGTTCGAACCCCCTATGGGACGCCATATTTCTTTTTAGCTTAAATTGAAATATATAAAATATACCGCTTAATTGCGGTTTTTTTATGCCTGAAATTTGAATTCTTCCCGCTCTATGCTTCTTTCTTTTATTCCTATTCGGTTTTCTTGTCTGCTAACAAGCAGGCTTGTCAGACCTGCTTCGCTCGATTAATCCATCATCAATAAACGGTTTACAAAGTATTTGCTAGGGTCTTCTGGGCGAATAATCGTGCCGATGCTAGCGCTAGAGGCAGGGTCGGCCATATCATAATCGACAGGGGTGATTAGCTGTTTCTTTTCGGCATCGTAGATAATGCGGATCAAGCCAGGCTTTGATGTTTTAGGGTCAAGGGTGAGAACAAAAGCAAGCTTGTTGCTGGATAGGCGAACAAAAGAACCCACAGGCATTAAGCCGATGCACTTAATAAAGCGCTGTACCATAATGCGATCGAACTGCTTATCGCTATTCATTAATGTCTTAAACGCTAAGGCTGGCAACATGCCTTTGGCGTAGTTGCGATCCGTTGTCATCGCATCGTAGGCGTCAACAATAGCGGCCATACGGGCCAGTCCTGAAATTTTATCGGACTTTAATTGTCTTGGGTAACCCGAGCCATCAAGGCGCTCGGTGTTACCGAGTACAATGGCCAGTACTTCCTTGGGTAGGGTGTTTGATGCCCCTGTGAGTGCCTTATGGGTAGCAAGAACATGGCGCTGCATGGTGCTAAGTTCTTGTTTGTTAAGCCTATCAGGCTTAAACATAATCATGCTTGGCAAGGTTGTTTTGCCAATATCGTGTAGTAAGCCAGCATAAATGAGATCGGCAATATTACCTGTGTACCCCATGCTCTTAGCAAAATGTGCTAAGTGAATGCCAAAGCTGACAGAATGTTGGGGTATATAGTCTTGGGCGTCCCTTAGCGTTGTTAGGGCTAGTAATACATCGGCATTTTGTTCTAGAGCACTGGCAAGTTGTTGAGATATATCGTAGGCCGGTTCAAGTTTTAGTGTCTGCTTTTGCTTAAGCTGAGCCAGTAACCCCTTAACGCTAGCAATAGCATTGGAGTGGTAGATGCGGAACTCTTTGAAGAGCTCTTGCAGCTTGGCTTTCTCTTTTTGTTGCTTGAACTCGTTAATGCTGGATTGCATTGAGTCGCTTTCTACTTCAGGGGTTTGATCGGCATCGCTGGTTTGAGCGTCTTTCCCTTTACTGGCTTCTTTTCCTGTCCCGCTTTCTTTGTCGGATCGAATGCTCGTTTTTTTCTTGCGAGGGGCATCAGTTTCGCTTGTGGCGACGTTGGTGCTGCCTTCGACTTCATCCAAAGGTTTTTCTTCGTACAGAGGAGAGGTGTAGCGTGAGCTACCATCGCTGGATCGTCTAGCAACTTCACGCTGGATTTCAGCAACAGCGTAAGAAACCTTGCGCTCCTCCATTGGGGGAAGTTCAATAAAGAGACAGCCGCAACTGGATCGATTCTTTTTTTCATCGTAGCCCACATGCCGAACTTGTATCGGGGTGCTTATGGACAGTTGATTAGGGAAAGTGATTGAGCAGCTATCAAGAACGACCTGATTCCCTAAGGTTTCTCTATAGTCACCATCCAGCTCAATTTGACAGCCTTGGGCTGAAATATCTTTGAGCTCGCTCACAATAGGTTTTTGGAAATCTTTTGATTCTAAAATGGCGTCAATAATAACGCCGCGTCTAATCTGGGCGCGATAGAATTGGCGGCGTTGAAAATAATCCAGCTCATCGGGAAAGGGGATTTTATAAATCGCCAAGCCTCTCTGCCGACCTTTGCCTATTGCCCTGAGTGTTGATGAGGTAATGCGGCAGCCGTCGTAGAAGGCCTCGAACATAAACGGACCGCTTTTTTCCATAATGCGATCACCCTTGTCAGGGGTGACTTGGTCAATAATGAAATTGCGACCCTTCAGGTCCACTTTCAAGATAATGGACGAATAAGCGCCTTCAACGGTATTGAAGTGCAATTTAAGAGGAGTGTGGTGATCCTTTAGGCGGTTGAGAAGCCCGTAGATGCTTTCAGGTTTGGTCAATAACTGGCCTTGTGGCTCAGATTGATTGTCCTGTTGTTCTGTAGGGTTCTCGGCTGCCAAGGTACCAAATCCTCTTTGTTTTTGTGGTGGCGCGGTATCTATCTCTGCTAAGCCTCACGCTCTAAGTCAATAGTCAACTTACGCGTTACCTTATCTGGAATTGAGATGTGCTTAATATTTCCTGCGGCAACTTATATTTTTTTTACAAAATAGCCCTGTTGTCGCGGTGCTTTTGCTTAAAGAGATTTTGAGTATTAAAAGCGAAAACATCTTATAAAATCAAATGCCTGAATTGTAAACTTCAAATTGTAACTCAGGAGATTTTAAAAGGTATTTAATCCGTTGCTTTAAGTCTTTTTAGCAGGCTTGAGGTGTCCCAGCGGTTGCCGCCCATTGCTTGGACTTCACCGTAAAATTGGTCAACTAAGGCCGTGACCGGTAGTTTAGCCTTAATTTTACGTCCTTGGCTTAGACAGATGTCAAGGTCTTTGCGCATCCAGTCGACAGCAAAGCCATGATTGTACTCATCTTCGACCATTGTCTTATGACGATTGACCATTTGCCAAGAACCAGCAGCGCCTTTTGAAATAACCTCAATGACTTTCTTTTGATCTAGGCCAGCTTTTTCGGCGAAATAAAGCCCTTCAGATAAGCCTTGTACTAGGCCTGCGATACAGATTTGGTTGACCATTTTGGTTAATTGACCGGCTCCTGCGTCTCCCATAAGGGTTACTGCTTGAGCATATGTTTCCATAATGGGTTGGCATTGATTAAATATTTCTTCTTCTCCGCCACACATAATTGTGAGCTTGCCGTTTTCTGCGCCCTGTTGTCCGCCGGATACCGGTGCGTCGATAAAGTGTAGACCTGCTGCGCGACAGGCTGTGTCTAATTCTGTTGCTAATTCTGCGGAGGCGGTGGTGTGATCAACTAAGATGCTGCCAGCTTTCATGGCGCTAATAACGCCGTTTTCACCGGTTGTGACGCTACGCACATCATCATCATTACCGACACAGCAAAACACGATATCGGCATTTTTGGCGGCCTCTGCAGGGGTTTCGCCGATAAGTCCGCCGTGGCTGGCTGCCCATTGTTTTGCTTTTTCTGTGGTTCGGTTGAAAACAGTAACGCTATAGCCCGCCTTGGCAAGATGGCCTGCCATAGGGGAGCCCATAACGCCGAGGCCGATGAATGCGAGATTTAGTGCCATGTTTTTGCTCTCCTAGAGATAAAAAGGACTGCTCTAACATAAAAAAAGGGCTGCAATGCAGCCCTTTTTTTGATGCCGTATTGAGATTACTTTGTTGGATAATCGCGCATATCGGAACCTTTGTACAGTTGGCGAGGGCGACCAATTTTATTGTCACCACTAACCATTTCTTTCCAATGAGAGATCCAGCCAACCGTTCGAGATAGTGCAAAGATCACTGTGAACATATTGGTTGGGATGCCTAGGGCTTTCAGGATAATACCTGAATAGAAGTCTACATTCGGATAAAGTTTGCGTTCGATAAAGTACTCATCTTCCAATGCAATCTCTTCTAGACGCTTAGCAATGTGTAGCTGAGGGTCGTTTTCTAGGCCTAGCTCTTTCAGAACTTCATCGCAGGTTTCTTTCATAACTTTAGCGCGAGGGTCAAAGTTACGGTAGACGCGGTGACCAAAGCCCATTAGACGGAATGGGTCATCTTTATCTTTTGCTTTGGAGATGAAGTGCTGAATGTTTTCTTCGGAGTCTTCACCGATTTCGTCCAGCATTTCCAATACGGCTTCATTTGCACCGCCGTGGGATGGCCCCCATAGCGCTGCAATACCTGCTGCGATACAGGCAAAAGGGTTGGCGCCAGTAGAACCTGTTAGACGGACAGTGGAGGTTGAAGCGTTTTGTTCATGATCCGCATGTAGCATGAAAATGCGATCCATAGCTTTAGCAAGAACAGGGTTGGGTACGTACTCTTCGCAAGGCGTGCTAAACATCATATACAGGAAATTTTCTGCATAGTTTAGATCGTTGCGAGGGTAAACAAAGGGTTGACCCGTTGAGTATTTGTAGCACATTGCTGAAATCGTCGGCATTTTTGCAATCAAGCGGAATGCTGATACTTCACGGTCACGGGGGTTACTGATATCCAGTGAGTCATGGTAGAACGCTGATAGCGCACCAACAACACCGCATAAAATCGCCATAGGGTGTGCGTCACGGCGGAAGCCTTTGAAAAAATGAATCAGCTGTTCATGTACCATGGTGTGGTAGGTGATGGTTGATTCAAATTTAGCTTTCTCTTCCTGGCTTGGTAGCTCGCCGTTTAGTAGCAGGTAGCACAGTTCTATAAAGTCAGACTGCTTTGCTAGCTGGTCGATCGGGTAGCCACGGTGTAGCAATACGCCTTGTGCGCCATCGATGTAAGTAATAGATGATTCGCAAGATGCGGTGGAGACAAAGCCGGGGTCGTAAGTGAACATTCCCTTGGAGGTCAAGCCGCGTACGTCGATAACGTCAGGGCCAACGGTTCCGCTGTAAATCGGCAGTTCAATTGGTTCGTCAAGCCCTGGTACCGTCAGGATCGCTTTCTTGTCAGCCATTGAGGCCTCCTTTTTTAATTGTTAATTCATACTTGCCATGCCCAAAATCGCGGACTGCACAAATATAGAAGGATAAACCAGATTGTCAATTACCTAAAAAGGTAGCAGTAATGCAGATAAGGCTTGTTAAAATCGAGCCAAATCACGTGTATGGGCAATATAGGGAATTATACCTCAGCTATGCCTTTGGTTTTATTGTAATCATAATAGCGAGTCACTATAATTCTTGCCGCACGATTGGCGGTGGTGCAGCCTCATATAGATACGTAATAAAGGCAAGTTTTACTTGCACCTTACTTCTATATAAGGATGCAGCCACTAGAAACCATAAGCCCTATGAAAGGGCATTGAGAGTGTGTAAGAGCCGTGAATAGCAAAAGACCTGTAAACTTAGATCTAGCAACTATTAAGCTCCCGCTCCCTGCTTATACTTCGATTTTGCATCGTATCACAGGCGTTATTCTGTTTGTTGGTCTAGCGTTTCTGTTTTGGGCTTTCGATTCTTCACTAGAATCTGAAGCTAGTTTCAATGCAGTTAAAGTAACTTTGCAGGAGGGTGCATTCGCCAAGTTTGTACTCTGGGGACTTCTTTCCGCACTGGCATACCATGTTGTCGCAGGTGTTAAACATCTACTTATGGATGTAGGCATTGGTGAGACACTGGAAGGTGGCCGTCAAGGCGCTCAACTGACGCTGGTGATTTCTGTAATTCTTATTGTACTGGCAGGGGTGTGGGTATGGTAACCAACGTAACGAATTTCGGTCGTAGCGGTCTTTCTGACTGGGTGTTGCAGCGTTTTAGCGCGGTTGTTCTCGCTCTGTATAGCGCTTTTATGGTTGGTTACTTTCTAACAACTTCTGACCTTGATTATGCTCAATGGTCTGCTTTCTTTGATCAAACCTGGGTGCGTATCTTTACGTTCCTGAGCATCCTTTCAATTGCTGCCCATGCCTGGATCGGTCTGTGGACAATTTCTACTGACTATATCAAGCCAACGGGGATCCGTTTTGTCTTCCAGGCAGTATGTAACCTAGCCCTCTTTACCTATGTGGTATGGGGTGTTCAAGTTCTTTGGGGAGCGTAAGGAATGACTGCAAATCTACGTACTTTGAGTTTTGATGCCATCATCGTTGGTGGTGGTGGTGCCGGTATGCGTGCAGCACTTCAGCTGTCACAGTCTGGCAAAAAAACGGCACTGATCACAAAAGTTTTTCCAACGCGTTCTCATACGGTATCTGCTCAGGGTGGTATTACCTGTGCTATCGCAAGTGCGGATCCAAATGATGATTGGCGCTGGCACATGTACGATACGGTTAAAGGCTCTGATTATATCGGTGACCAAGACGCTATCGAATACATGTGTATGGAAGGCCCAAAAGCGGTATTCGAACTAGAGCATATGGGTTTACCTTTTTCTCGGTTTGAGAATGGCCGTATCTACCAACGTCCTTTTGGTGGTCAGTCTAAGAACTTTGGTGAAGGTGGTCAGGCTGCGCGTACCTGTGCTGCTGCTGACCGTACAGGTCATGCACTGCTACACACTTTGTATCAGGCTAACCTAAAAAATAACACTGTATTCTTAAACGAATGGTATGCAGTGGACTTAGTTCGTAATGACTCCGGTGACATCTGTGGTGTTATCGCGCTTTGTATCGAAACAGGCGAAACCGTATTTGTTAAAGCCGCTGCAACGGTTTTGGCTACCGGTGGCGCAGGTCGCATCTATGCTTCAACCACGAATGCTTTGATCAATACTGGTGACGGTATCGGTATGGCGCTTCGTGCCGGTATTCCTGTACAGGATATCGAAATGTGGCAGTTCCACCCCACAGGCATTGCCGGTGCAGGTGTACTGGTTACAGAAGGTTGTCGTGGTGAAGGTGGCTATCTGGTCAATAAAGATGGCGAACGCTTCATGGAGCGCTATGCGCCTAACGCGAAAGACCTTGCAGGCCGTGACGTTGTGGCTCGTTCTATGGTTATGGAGATCCTTGAAGGCCGCGGTTGTGGCGAAAAAGGTGATCACGTATTCCTGAAACTGGATCACCTAGGTGAAGATGTTCTTAACAAACGTCTACCGGGTATTTGTGAGCTAGCAAAAACATTTGCTCATACCGATCCTGTTAAAGAGCTTGTTCCGGTTGTTCCAACCTGTCACTACATGATGGGTGGTGTGCCGACAAATGTTCATGGTCAAGCGCTGACTTTGGATAAAGAAGGTAACGATCACATCATCAATGGTTTGTACGCGGTTGGTGAAGTAGCCTGCGTATCCGTTCACGGTGCAAACCGCTTGGGTGGCAACTCGCTACTTGATTTGGTTGTATTCGGTCGTGCGGCAGGTATTCATATCGAGAAAGCATTAAGCGAAGGTTTAACTGACTCGGATGTGAATGAAGCAGATATCGAACGTGCTATGGCGCGTCTGAATCGTTGGAATAACTCATCTGATGGTGAAAGCGTTGCTGATCTGCGCGCTGAGTTACAGCAGACGATGCAGAACTACTTCGGTGTATTCCGTACAGAAGAGTTTATGCAGAAGGGCATCCAAGAACTAGCTTCTCTTCGTAAACGTATAGAGAATGCTAAGCTGGACGATAAGTCTCAAACGTTCAATACCGCACGTATTGAAGCTCTTGAACTGGATAACTTGCTAGAAGTAGCTGAAGCTACTGCTATTACAGCAGAATTCCGTAAAGAGAGTCGTGGTGCTCACGCTCGTGACGATTATCGTGATCGTGATGACGAGAACTGGCTGAAGCATTCAATGTACTTCCCGGCAGACAAACAAGTAGGTAAGCGTGACGTAAACTTTGCGCCTAAGACTGTACCTACGTTTGAACCTAAAGTACGTACTTACTAATTTACGGGAGTTAGCCTAATGCTGGTTGTTAGTGTATATCGCTATAATCCGGAAAAAGATTCTGCTCCGTATATGCAGGACTTTAACGTCGATACTAAAGGCGCTGACCTGATGGTATTGGATGTGATGCATCTGGTAAAAGAGCAGGACAATACTTTTGCTTACCGTCGTTCTTGCCGTGAGGGTGTTTGCGGTTCCGACGGTATGAACATGAACGGTAAAAATGGCCTTGCCTGTGTTACCCCTCTGTCAGAAGTTGTGACAAGTGGTAAGCTAGTCGTTCGTCCTCTACCGGGTCTACCTGTTATTCGCGATCTTGTAGTTGATATGTCTTTGTTCTACAAGCAATATGAGCGTATCAAACCTTATTTGTTGAATGACACTCCGGCTCCGGCTATTGAGCGTCTGCAAGCACCTGAGGATCGTGATAAGCTTGATGGCCTGTACGAATGTATCCTTTGTGCATGCTGTTCAACGGCTTGTCCGTCGTTCTGGTGGAACCCTGATAAATTTGTTGGCCCATCTGGCCTTTTACAAGCTTATCGTTTCCTGATCGACAGCCGTGATACACAAACTCGTGAGCGATTAGCAGAACTGGACGATCCGTTCAGCGTTTTCCGCTGCCGAGGTATTATGAACTGCGTTAGCGTATGTCCAAAAGGCTTGAACCCAACAAAAGCCATTGGTCATATTCGTGATATGTTGTTGCGTGAAGCAACCTAGTCAAACCGCAGCTCATTAATACAATAATAAAGCTATTGTGTCTGCCATGAGGTAGACACCTGTGGCGCTAAGCCGGTGCTCAAAAGGCACCGGTTTTAGCAAATGTAAAACGACTTGGGGAATGGGGCTCGACCCTAATCTACAGAAAGGTAAGGCACACTACCTTTTTTTGACCTAAAACAGACTCAGTGGTCATTGTAGATTTCAAGTTCCTCGTGCAGGGTGACTAAGAATGCAAGAAGGCATAATGGACTTGATGTGGAGCTCTTCCCACGTCTACGGGGGCAATGTGTCCTACGTTGAAGGGCTTTATGAGCAATATTTGCTTGATCCGAATGCAATTCCTGAAGAGTGGAGGAACTACTTCGACAAGCTTCCAAGAACCGAAGGGAATGGTTCTCATGATATCCCCCTTACGCCCATCCGCGAACACTTTGATCTGCTTGCTAAGAACAAGCATAAAGCTGCTCCCGCCAGTGCTGGCTCCGTAAGCACTGACCACGAAAAGAAACAAGTTCGTGTTTTACAGCTAATCAATGCTTATCGTTTTCGTGGCCATCAAAAGGCAAATATTGACCCGCTGAATCTCCTTCAGCGAGAGCCTATTGCAGATATGGAACTGGCGTACCATCAGTTATCTGCTGCTGATCTTGATACCGTATTCCAAACCGGTTCACTATTTATCGGTAAAGATGAAGCACCTCTGCGTGACATCATCGAAGCGCTAGAAAAAACCTATTGCTCCACCACCGGCGCTGAGTTCATGCATATCGTGAACACAGAAGAGAAGCGTTGGTTACAACAGCGTTTTGAAAGCGTGCGTTCTGCTCCTGCATTCGGAGTTGAAGCGAAAAAGCATATCCATGAGCGGTTAACCGCTGCGGAAGGAATGGAGAGCTACCTTGCCTCTCGCTACCCAGGTACCAAGCGTTTTGGTCTGGAAGGCGGTGAATCCTTTATCCCTATGGTTGATGAACTGATTCAGCGTTCCGGTTCTTTTGGGGTTAAAGAAGTTGTTATCGGCATGGCTCACCGAGGTCGATTAAACCTTCTGATTAATATTTTGGGTAAAAACCCGGCAGAACTGTTTGAAGAGTTTGAAGGCAAAAAACTCATGCATGATGGTTCTGGTGATGTGAAATACCACCAAGGTTTCTCATCTAACGTTATGACTCCTGGCGGCGAAGTTCACTTAGCCTTAGCATTTAACCCTTCCCACTTAGAAATTGTATCCCCTGTGGTTGAAGGCTCTGTACGTGCTCGCCAAGATCGTCGTAAAGATGACTCTGGCAATTCCGTTATGCCAATGGTTGTTCATGGTGATTCGGCATTTGCGGGTCAAGGCGTTGTGATGGAGACATTCCAGATGTCTCAAACTCGCGCTTATAAAACCGGCGGCACGATCCACCTTGTGATCAATAACCAAGTTGGTTTTACTACTAGTAAGCCGGAAGATACTCGTTCTACTGAATACTGTACTGATATTGCTAAAATGGTACAGGCTCCGATTATTCACGTTAATGGTGATGATCCTGAAGCGGTTATTCATGCGGCTCAAGTTGCTGCAGATTATCGCCAACAGTTTAAACGTGACGTGGTTATTGATCTGGTTTGTTATCGCCGTCGTGGTCACAACGAAGCCGATGAGCCATCCGGTACTCAGCCTTTGATGTATCAGAAGATTACTGCGCAACCAACAACACGCACGATTTACGCGAAAAAGTTGATTGCAGAAGGTATTCTGACTGAAGCTGAAGACAAAGATTTAATGGAAGAGTACCGCTCAGCTTTAGTTGACGGTCGTCACGTTGCTAAGAGTTTAGTTAAAGAGCCTAACAAAGAGCTATTTGTTGATTGGACTCCTTACCTAGGTCATGAGTGGACTTCTGAAGCAGATACTACGGTCGAATTAACACACCTGCAATCTTTGGCCAGCAAGCTGGGTGATATTCCAGACGGCATTAAGATTCAGCGACAGGTTAACAAGATTTACGAAGACCGTCGTAAAATGGCTGCAGGCGCGATGCCTGTAAACTGGGGTTTTGCAGAAGTATTGGCTTATGCCACTATTCTGGATCAAGATCATCCTGTGCGTATCACAGGGCAAGATGTTGGTCGTGGTACTTTCTCTCACCGCCATGCTGTGATCCACAGTCAGACAGACGGAGCGGTTTATGTGCCGCTTCAGAACTTGTCTGAGACACAGCCAACCATGACCATTCGTGATTCTTATCTGTCAGAAGAAGCTGTTCTAGCGTTTGAGTATGGTTACGCCACAACAAAACCCGATGCTCTCGTTATTTGGGAAGCACAGTTTGGTGATTTCGCTAACGGTGCACAGGTTGTTATTGATCAGTTTATCACCAGTGGTGAGCATAAATGGGGACGTCTGTGTGGTTTGACGATGTTGCTACCACACGGCTACGAGGGCCAAGGCCCTGAACACTCCTCTGCGCGTCTTGAGCGTTATTTGCAGTCTTGTGCTGAGCAAAATATTCAAGTGGTTGTTCCAACGACCCCTGCTCAGGTGTATCACATGTTACGCCGCCAAGTCATTCGTCCGCTGCGTAAGCCCTTGATTGTGATGACACCTAAGAGTTTGCTGCGCCACAAAGATGCAACATCTTCTTTGGAAGAGTTAGCTAATGGTAGCTTCCAGACCATTATTAACGAAGTTGATAGCAGCATCGATAAGAGTCAGGTGAAACGTCTGATTCTGACCAGTGGTAAGGTTTACTACGATCTGGCGAATTATCGCCGTGAAAATGAGCGTAGTGACACAGCGATTATTCGTATTGAGCAGTTGTATCCATTCCCACAGGAAGCCTTGGCTGAGATTGCTGCGGAGTATCCTGCTTTGGAAACGGTTGTTTGGTGTCAGGATGAGCCAATGAACCAAGGCGCTTGGTACAGCAGTCAGCATCATATGCGTGGTGTATTTAATAACTACCGTAAAGGCTTTGGCTATGAGCTGCAATTTGCAGGTCGTGCGGCTTCTGCGGCACCTGCTTGTGGTTATACCTCGGTACACGCTGAACAGCAGAATCAGCTTGTCTCTGATGCTTTTAACGCTTAATTGATCAATGAAGTGCCTCTTCTCAAGTGAAGGGGCGCTAACTGTTTTTGTTTGTGCAAACACAGAACAATCCAGAAAGGACCGAACATGGCTACTGAAATTAAAGCTCCCGTCTTCCCTGAGTCTGTTGCAGACGGCACGATTATCAACTGGAATAAACAACCCGGTGAAGCCGTTGAGCGTGACGAACTATTGGTTGAAATTGAAACCGATAAAGTTGTTCTTGAAGTTGTTGCTCCTGCCGCTGGTGCATTGAAAGAGATTGTCAAAGACGTTGATTCAACCGTACTAAGTGACGAGCTGATTGCGATCTTTGAAGAAGGTGCCGTTGGTACGGCTACAGCTCCAGCCGCTGCTGATGAAGCATCTGCTCCAGCGGCTGCTGAAGAAGAAACGGTACAAGTTGGTGACAAGATTCTTAGCCCTGCTGCACGCAAAATGGCTCAAGAAAACAATCTTGATGTTGCCAAGCTAAGCGGTACAGGTAAAGGTGGCCGCGTTACGAAAGAAGACGTACAGAAAGCAGTACAGTCTGGTGTAGCTAAAGCAGCTCCTGCGTCAGTACCGGCTGTTGCAGTTAGTGTTGCACCGGGTGAGCGTGTAGAAAAACGCGTGCCTATGAGTCGTATGCGTCAAACGATTGCTAAGCGTTTAGTCGAAGCTCAGCAGACAGCCGCCATGTTGACCACTTATAATGAAGTGGACATGAAGCCTGTTATGGAACTGCGTAAAAAATACAAAGATATGTTCGAGAAAAAGCACAATGGTACACGCCTAGGCTTTATGTCGTTCTTTGTTAAAGCAGCTTCTGAAGCGCTTAAACGCTTCCCGGATGTTAATGCTTCCATTGACGGTACTGATATCGTTTACCACGGCTACTATGATATTGGTGTTGCGGTTTCTACCGAACGTGGTTTGGTTGTGCCTATCTTACGTGATACTGACACCATGAGCCTTGCCGATGTAGAATCAGGTATTGGTGAGTATGCTAAGCGTGGCCGTGATGGCAAGCTAGGTATTGCGGATATGACCGGCGGTACGTTCACCATTACTAATGGTGGCGTATTCGGTTCTTTGATGTCTACTCCGATTCTTAATGCGCCTCAGACGGCTATTCTAGGTATGCATAAGATTCAAGAACGACCTATGGCTGTTAACGGACAGGTAGAGATTCGTCCTATGATGTATCTTGCCTTGTCTTATGACCACCGTATGATAGATGGTAAAGATGCTGTACAGTTCCTTGTTACAATCAAAGAACTTCTTGAAGATCCAGCGCGTATCCTGCTGGAAGTTTAAATACAGTTTGATCACTCATGACACGAGAGACAGGAAAAGATAATGTCTGAAAAATTTGATGTAGTTGTCATCGGTGCAGGTCCTGGCGGTTATGTTGCAGCTATCCGTGCGGCACAACTTGGCCTGAAAACAGCTTGCGTTGAAAAATGGCTGAACAAAGAAGGCAAGCCTATTTATGGTGGTACTTGCTTGAATGTGGGTTGTATCCCATCAAAAGCATTGCTAGAAGCTTCCCATAAGTATGCTGAAACTCAGCACGACTTTGCTGATCTGGGTATTGAAGTTTCTGACGTTAAAATGAACGTTAAGAAAATGATCGCCCGTAAGAACAAAATCGTTGGTAACTTGACTCAAGGTATCGCGGGTTTGTTTAAAGCAAACGGCGTTACTGGCTTGCACGGTACGGGTAAAGTACTGAGCGGTAAGAAAGTAGAAGTTACTGCTCATGATGGTTCTGTTCAGATTGTTGAAGCGGAAAATATCATTATCGCTTCAGGGTCTGTTCCGGTAGAAATCCCACCAACACCTCTGACTGAAGGTCTGATTGTTGACTCAACTGGTGCACTGGACTTTGAAGAAGTTCCAGGCCGTTTGGGTGTGATCGGTGGTGGTGTGATCGGTTTGGAATTAGGCTCTGTATGGCAGCGTCTAGGTTCTGAAGTGACCGTACTGGAAGCACAAGACTCTTTCTTAGCCTCTACCGATCAACAGATCGCTAAAGAAGCTAAGAAAATTCTGACCAAACAGGGCATGGATATCAAGATTGGTGCTCGTGTTACTGGGTCGGAAATTAACGGCAGTGAAGTCGTTGTTACTTATGCCGACTCTAAAGGTGAACAGCAGCAGACGTTTGATAAGTTGATCGTTTGCGTGGGTCGTCGTCCATACACTGAAGCTTTGCTGTCTAATGATTGCGGTGTTTCTCTGGATGAGCGTGGCTTTATCTTCGTTGATGACAGCTGCCGTACTTCTGTACCGGGTGTTTTTGCGATTGGTGATGTGGTTCGTGGCCCTATGCTGGCACACAAAGCATCTGAAGAAGGTGTTGTAGTTGCTGATATCATTGCCGGCCATAAAGCTGAAATGAATTACGACGCTATTCCTGGTGTTATTTATACCTTCCCTGAAATCGCTTCTGTGGGTAAAACCGAAGAAGACGTGAAAGCAGAAGGTACTGAATATGAAACGGGTGTTTTCCCGTTCACCGCTATAGGTCGTGCCATGACCAATGGTTGTACCGACGGTATGGTGAAGATTATTACTCAGAAAGATACTGATCGTATCTTGGGTATGCATATTATCGGCCAGAATGCTGGTGAAATGATCCATCAGGGTGTGATCGCTATGGAGTTTGGTTCCAGCGCTGAAGATCTAGCACTAATGTGTTTTGCTCACCCGACATTGTCTGAGGCTGTTCACGAAGCAGCATTGGCTGTTGATGGCCATGCGATTCACATGCCGAACCGTAAAAAGCGTAAGTAAGATTGTTAAATACGTAAGACCGTTAAAACGTAAGAAATAACAAAAATTACGGGCAACCGTAGCAGGGGGCGACACCTACCCCAAGGTGTCGCCAATAGTGTTAGTGCACAAAAAAATGGCTTAGCAGTATGAATCTTCATGAATATCAAGGCAAAGAGCTTTTTGCCGCATACGGACTGCCTGTCTCCAAAGGTTTTGCTGTAGACACCCCAGAAGAAGCCGCGCAAGCGTGTGAGAAAATTGGTGGTGACAAGTGGGTAGTTAAAGCACAGGTTCACGCCGGTGGCCGTGGTAAAGCTGGCGGTGTGAAGCTTATTGACACTCCGGCACAAGCCGCTGAGTTTACTCAGAATTGGTTAGGTAAAAACCTAGTTACATACCAAACGGATGAAAATGGTCAGCCTGTTTCTAAAATTTTGGTAGAAACCTGCACCGACATCGCTGACGAGCTATATCTGGGCGCGGTTGTTGACCGTGCAAGCCGTCGCATCGTTTTCATGGCATCCACCGAAGGTGGTGTTGAGATCGAGAAAGTTGCTGAAGAAACTCCTGAGAAGATTCTTAAAGCAGTTATCGATCCTCTAGTTGGTGCTCAGCCTTATCAAGGTCGTGAATTAGGCTTCAAACTGGGTCTGAACAAGACTCAAGTTGGCCAGTTCACCAAGATCTTCATGGGTCTGGCGAAACTGTTTGTTGAAAAAGATCTAGCGTTGATCGAAATCAACCCTCTAGTGATCAAAGAAGACGGTGATCTACACTGTCTAGATGCGAAGCTAGGTGTTGATGGTAACTCTGTTTACCGTCACAAAGATCTACAGGCGATGAATGATCCTTCACAAGAAGATGCTCGTGAAGCTGAAGCGGCTGAATGGGATCTTAACTACGTAGCACTGGATGGCAACATCGGCTGCATGGTTAACGGTGCGGGCCTAGCGATGGGTACGATGGATATCGTTGCTCTGCACGGTGGCTTCCCTGCTAACTTCCTTGACGTAGGTGGCGGTGCGACTAAAGAGCGTGTTGCTCATGCATTCAAACTGATCCTGTCTGATGACAAAGTGAAAGCAGTTCTGGTGAACATTTTTGGCGGTATTGTACGTTGCGATATGATTGCTGAAGGTATCATCGGTGCGGTGAAAGAAGTGGGCGTTAACGTACCTGTTATTGTTCGTCTTGAAGGTACAAATGCCGACCTAGGTAAGAAGGTTCTTAGCGAATCTGGCCTAGATATCATCGCAGCTGAAAGCTTAACTGACGCTGCTGAACAAGCGGTTAAAGCGGCGGGGAACTAATACAATGTCTATCTTAATTAACAAAGACACTAAAGTAATCTGCCAAGGCTTCACTGGCGGTCAGGGCACTTTCCACTCTGAGCAAGCGATTGAATACGGCACACAACTGGTTGGCGGTGTAACACCAGGTAAAGGTGGTACAACTCACCTTGATCGTCCTGTGTTTAACACGGTTGCTGAAGCGGTTGAAGCAACAGGTGCTGATGCATCTGTTATCTACGTTCCAGCCCCTTTCTGTAAGGATTCTATCCTTGAAGCGGCTAACGCAGGTATTAAGCTGATCGTTTGTATCACTGAGCACATTCCTGTTCTTGATATGCTGGATTGTAAAGTTAAGTGCGACGAGCTGGGTGTTCAGCTGGTTGGCCCTAACTGCCCAGGTGTTATCACGCCAGGGGAATGTAAAATCGGTATTATGCCGGGTCACATTCACCTGCCAGGTAAAGTAGGTATTGTATCGCGTTCAGGTACTCTAACTTATGAAGCGGTTAAGCAAACGACTGATGCAGGCTTCGGTCAGTCTACTTGCGTTGGTATCGGTGGTGATCCGATCCCTGGTTCTAACTTCATCGATATTCTTGAGTTATTCGAGAAAGATCCACAGACTGAAGCGATCGTTATGATTGGCGAAATCGGTGGTACTGCTGAAGAAGAAGCGGCTGCTTATATCAAAGCTAACGTGACTAAACCTGTTGTGTCTTACATTGCTGGTGTTACTGCACCTAAAGGTAAGCGTATGGGTCACGCTGGTGCGATCATCTCTGGTGGTAAAGGTACTGCAGATGATAAATTTGCGGCTCTAGAAGATGCAGGCGTTAAAACCGTTCGTTCTCTAGCAGGCATTGCAGATGGTCTTCGCGAAGTAACGGGTTGGAAATAATTCAACCGTTCTCGTAAGACTGAGTGTACGCTAAGTACACCAAAAGGCGGCCCTAGGGTCGCCTTTTTTATGGCAATTTTATATCAGCTTTAATGATAGGTATTGTTACAGGTACTGTGCTTTAAATTTGGCAATCAAAGCATCTGGGCGTTTTTTCTTGTTACTACCGTTTAAGACATAAACAACGGTTTCACCGTTAGGGCCTTCACCAATCTGAGTGAAACGATAAGGTGCTTCCCCTGTCGTACGTACGTCATTCATATCCTCTAGCGTTGAGAACACATAGATACGGCCTTCAACACGCATTTCTCCATAAAATGCTTCCGGCATAAGCTCACCGTCATACATCTCTACGCTTGGTACGCCAGACAGCTTGCTTTTGTCTTTACTGGTTAAGCCAAACACCAAGGTTTCGCCATGGGGGCCAGAGGCGATACGCTTAAATGCGTAAGGTGTTTCACCATGTTCTAGAAAGTGGGCATAGGTTGATTGATCATAGAAGAAATAAATACGGCCATCATCATGATGAACTTCATATAAAGCCTTAGTTTGTTGCATCTGTTCTTGCACGCTTTTTTGAGCGGTATCCATCTGCGCGCAAGCGGTCATTCCTGCTACGGCGCCTGTGATTAATAGTGCTTTTGCCAGTGCCTTAATTTTCATATCTACTTCCTTAACGTCGAGGAGATGGTTGTGATTGAATTCGTTATTTTTAGTCGAAATGAGATGGCCGTAATAAAGTGGCTGTTGTTAGAGCCATCTATTTAGAACAGCATGTAGAACTACATAGTTATAAGCAGGCTATAAAAAAAATATTGCAGGAAGGTTACGGTTTTATGGCTTAACCATTACTAAATCTATGGGGATAAAACTGTTGTCGTTTTGGGACTGTGGTAGAATCGCCAACTTTCGATTTTACGTGTGCAGTGCGCGTTTTCTTCACAGGGTGGATCTGGCCTGCAACCAGACACTGAAGAGGTTGATATGTTTAAACCTGAGCTTCTATCCCCAGCGGGAACTTTTAAAAATATGCGTTACGCATTTGCCTATGGTGCAGATGCCGTTTATGCCGGACAACCCCGCTACAGTCTTCGTGTACGTAATAATGACTTTAAACTGGCAAACCTTGAACAGGGTATTCAGTACGCCCATGAGCGTGGTAAGCAGTTTTATGTCGCCAGTAACATTGCACCTCACAATGCTAAAGTTCGTACCTATATGAACGATATGGCTCCGATTGTTGAGATGAAGCCTGATGCATTAATCATGTCGGACCCAGGCTTAATCATGATGGTTCGTGAGCGCTGGCCTGATCAAGTTATTCATTTGTCTGTACAGGCTAATGTGGTGAATTTTGCGGCGGCAAAATTCTGGCATCAACAAGGTGTTAAGCGCATTATTTTATCCCGTGAACTATCACTGGAAGAAATTGAAGAGATTCGTAACGAGTGCCCTGGTTTAGAGCTAGAAACCTTTGTCCACGGTGCGCTCTGTATCGCCTACTCTGGTCGCTGTCTATTGTCGGGTTATTTTAATCACCGTGATCCGAACCAAGGCACCTGTACTAACGCCTGTCGCTGGAACTACAACACGATTCAAACGCAAACGGATGCCACAGGTGATCTGATTCCATTATCTGAAGTGGATCAGTCTGCGGGCGTATGGGACCCGTCTATGGATCGTGGAGCCTCTGAATCTAAAACCTCTGAACTTACAGGCAGTGCGGGGAATGCATCACCGGGGGCTATGCATCATGAAGCTGGTAGCGAAGGTTTATCAGCCTTGATTGAAGAGGCTTCCCGCCCCGGTGAGTTAATGCCTATTCATGAAGATGAGCACGGCACCTATATCATGAACTCAAAAGACCTGCGTGCTGTTCAGCATGTTGAACGCCTGACCAAAATGGGTATTCACTCTCTGAAAATCGAAGGTCGTACCAAATCGCATTATTATGTTGCTCGTACCGCTCAAGTGTATCGTAAAGCAATTGATGACGCGGTTGCCGGTCGTCCGTTTGATATGAGCTTAATGGATACGCTAGAGAATATGGCGCACCGTGGTTACACCGAAGGCTTCTATCGTCGTCATGTGCATGATGAGTACCAAAATTACGAAACGGGTAACTCTATTGGCGTAAACCAGCAGTTTGTGGGCGAAGTGATGAGCTTTGACGCTCAGCGTAATATGCTGGAAATTGATGTTAAAAACCGTTTTGAAGCAGGCGATACACTGGAATTGATGCTACCTGGCGGCAACCGTCGCTTTGTACTGCCTCAAATGGAAAACCGTAAAGGTGAAGATATGAAAGTGGCTCCAGGTAATGGCCATATTATTCGTATGCCGCTTGATGGAACAGGTTTAAACGAAGCAGATCTTGAATACGCTCTTTTGATGCGTGATCTAAAATAACCTGAACTTTATCAATGCATTAAGGAATAAGGATGACAGCAACAGCACTTAATGGCTCCCAGAGTTATGGTGAGAAATACCGATTGTTAAAAGCGACACGCCCTTTCTCACTTGTTGTTGCTGTACTCTCTTGTTTACAAGGCATTATTCTAGGCTGGCAGGAGAGTAGCGCACCGATATTCTTTGCTGTTGCTCTTCTTCTTGGTGGTATTTTGCTGCAATTTGCGGTGAATCTGATTAATGATCACTCAGACCTAAAAGAGCTCGATCAGCGTTTTCCTCATTGTAATGATCAGCAGAAGCAGGTGATTGCACAGGCGATTAAACGCAACTTTCAGCTAGGGTTAGCCTGCTTTCTTGCGGCGACAGTCATTGCCTTATATCTAATGAGCTTACGAGGGCTTGATCTCTTATGGCTCTGTTTGATTGGTTTTTCTGGTGCTTATTTTTATACCCAAGAACCGATTAATTATAAGAACCGTGGACTAGGGGTTCCCATCGTTTTTTTTATGATGGGGGTTCTAATGATCACAGGGTCAGCCTATGTGATGACCGGTCATTTTACTTTTAGTGTATTAATCCAGTCGATCCCATTAAGTATTTTGACAGCCTTGATGCTACTGAGTAATGAGCTGCGGGATTTTGAAAGTGATGCTGCTGTTGGGCAAAGAACCATGACGGTACGAATAGGTTATCAGCTAGCGGTGATGATCTATAAAGTGATGGTAGTGGCCGCTTATATTTCGGTCTTGTTACTGTGGTTGCTGGGTTATATGCCGTTTACAGGCTGGGTGTTGCTTAGCATTTTTGCACTGAAGGCGCCTTGGCAGTTACTTAATGTACCGGCAGCGCAGCGTGTGAGTATTACACCGCTAACAGGACGCTTTCACGCGATATTCGGTAGCCTGTTATTGTTAAGTTATGCCATGGCCGCAGTGCTTTATTAATCAGTAGTACTTTAACCCGCAGTACTTAATCTAAAATCTGCAGTACTTAATCTAAACCTGTTTGTCCGCATATCATTTTCTCTTGCTTTGGAGTGTCTATGACAAATTTAAAGACTTTGTTACCTCAATGGCTGCCTAAAATTGCTGAACTATCCCGCCAAGCCGGTGATGCCATTATGGCGGTCTATCAGGAAACCGATTTAGGGGTGAGCTATAAGTCTGATGCGAGCCCATTGACAAAAGCAGATCTAGCGGCCCATCACTGTATTGTTGAAGGGCTGGAACAGCTAACACCGGATATTCCCGTGCTATCAGAGGAGAGTACAAATATTCCTTGGGCAGAGCGCCAAACATGGCAGCGCTATTGGCTGGTTGATCCGTTAGATGGCACTAAAGAGTTTGTTAAGCGCAATGGTGAATTTACCGTTAATATCGCGTTAATCGAAGATGGCAAACCCGTGCTAGGTGTCGTTTACGCCCCAGTGAAAGATTGGCTGTATACAGCCGCTGTTGGGGTGGGGGCTCATGCACAGTACGCAAAGGCAGCGCCTGTTGTGCTTAAGTTAGATCCCACCTTTGAACCAACATCTTGGCGAGTGGTTGGTAGTCGCTCCCACGGGGCTGAACGCTTGGCCGCCTTTAGTGATCATTTACCCGCGTTCAGCAATGTCCCTATGGGGAGTTCATTAAAACTGTGCTTAATTGCCGCCGGTGAAAGTGATCTTTATGTTCGCTTTGGCCCTACCAGCGAGTGGGATACGGCCGCGGCTCAGGCGGTGGTAGAGCAAGCGGGAGGGGCTGTTTTAGACGATGAGCTGAAACCGTTACGCTATAACCAAGAAGATAACCTTCTCAATCCAGAATTTGTGGTTTGCCAAAAAGTTAGCTCGGTATGGGCCGATTGTTTTAAATCCCTTGCTAAGCCAACCCACTAATCATGGGGTGATTGATTTTTCTGCTAAGCGGTAGCGTCAGTTGCTGAGATATAAACCGTTTGATCTCTTCCAGAGTCTTTTGCTTTATATAGTGCTTTGTCCGCTCGGTTCAGAGTATCTTCGATAGTTTCTCCGTAGCGATGCAGGGTAATACCAATGGAAACGCTGAAGGTTAAACCTTCTTCTATTGTGTCAAAGGTGTACTGTGAAAACGTATGCCTAATCCGCTCCGCAATCTGCATACCGCTTTCCTGATTCGTTTGAGGCAATAGCAGAATAAACTCTTCTCCACCATAGCGACCAAAAAGGTCGCTGCCCCTAAGGCACTCTCGGGTGATTTGACAAAAACGTTCTAAAACGGAATCCCCGACCTGATGACCAAAACGGTCATTCACTTGCTTAAAGTGATCTAGGTCGATAATGCAAAGCACTGAGGGCTGATATTGTTTTGCATTTTCTAGCCGTAAGCGACTCTCTTCAAAAAAGCGTCGACGATTTAAAATACCTGTGAGTTCATCAGTGCCTGCAATTTCATCCAGTTGTTCCATTGCTTGTTCTAATTCTTCATTGGCGAGTCGCATCTTGCGGTTGCTGTGCTGTAAGACATGGCGTTGCTTCTTCAAACGTACACTTAACCGTCGTACATAGTTGGCAAACAGAGCTATCCACGTTTGTGCCGAGGCTAGAATAACCCACTGCATTAGGCCAAACCTTAGGTCAACCTCCTCTGGCCGTAGGTGGAAGTCCGCAATAATAATACCGCCGAAACAGACGAGACTGAATAAGCCAGCACAGGCAAATTCCAGCGTTGATAACTGAAAAATACCAAACAGCATGACCATAATATAGAGAATGGTTAAGCTCCCTCGTATTTCTGGTAGTAGGCTAATTAACAGGCTAAACCAAGCGATGGTTGTTGTGATTTGAAGCAAGGTAAGGGACGGGTCGTGAAGTTTCAAATTAATACGATAATGGAATAGTAACCAGAAGGTTACTTGGCTAACCATTGCAGACAGAGTGAAGAAAAAGAAATTAGCAATGCTAAAATTGTTCAATAAATCAAGCAGTAAGGCCAGTGCCAGAATAATCAGCAACATACCGTGAGACAGTGCTGAAATACTAAGGCGTTTGATACGTAGGCGCTGTTCATGGCGTTCTCTCGCCATCGGACATTTTATTATTTTCATTCCAATTGACCGGATAAAGTGAGCGGTGCAGCGTTTCAGCCTAGGAGGTATTAGGTCGCTAATTTAGATAACCAACTTAGATGAGCAATATGGTCGGTATGTTAAACGCGAATAAAATATATACCTTTATTGCTTTAGTTTGGTTGAAAAGCCCTTAATATTCCGTGACTCATCGGTAACGGGCTGTGTGTTTTTGTTGCTGTTTCTGTTATTTGAGTATAGTCGTCTTTGTCTAAAGTTGATCTTTCGGTAAAGCCGTATCGAGATAAAATCGTGTATAATCTTGCGTATTTAGATGACCGATGACGTAGCAGAACGCTGGATCTTTCTGGCCTGCGATAATAAAAGAACTCTGGCGTGCCGGAGTTAAGCACAGATCGTGCACAGACCGTGATAGGAGATACTCTGAAGATGACGACTGTAATCCGTCAAGACGATATGATCGATAGCGTTGCGGACGCGCTGCAATATATTTCCTACTACCATCCGGTAGATTTCATTCAGGCGGTACACGAGGCCTATCTGAGAGAGGAAAACCCAGCAGCTAAAGACGCAATGGCGCAAATTCTGATCAACTCACGTATGTGTGCTGAAGGTAAGCGTCCTATCTGCCAGGATACAGGTATTGTAACGGTATTCGTAAAAGTAGGTATGCAGATACAGTGGGAAGGCGATATGAGCCTTGAAGACATGATTAACGAAGGTGTTCGTCGTGCTTATACCAACCCTGATAACGTACTGCGTGCCTCTATTTTGGCTGATCCAGCCGGAGCGCGTACCAACACTAAAGACAACACTCCTGCCGTTATCCACTATGAGATTGTACCGGGTAACAAGGTCGATGTTCAGGTTGCAGCGAAAGGCGGCGGCTCTGAAAATAAATCTAAAATGGCCATGCTAAACCCATCCGATTCCATTGTTGAATGGATTAAAAAAACCGTACCAACGATGGGTGCAGGCTGGTGTCCACCGGGTATGCTGGGTATTGGTATTGGTGGTACCGCAGAGAAAGCCGCTGTTATGGCAAAAGAATCTCTGATGGATCCTATCGACATCCATGAACTGCGTGAGCGTGGCCCTAAAAATCGTGTTGAGGAACTGCGTCTAGAAATCATGGAAGCGGTTAATGATTTGGGAATTGGTGCTCAAGGTCTTGGCGGTTTAACAACGGTTCTGGACGTTAAAATTAAAGACTACCCAACCCATGCGGCTTCTTTGCCTGTTTGTATGATTCCAAACTGTGCAGCAACTCGTCACGCTCATTTTGAGCTGGATGGCTCTGGCGCAGCGTTACAAACACCACCAAACTTGGATGACTGGCCTGAAGTCACCTTCGAAGTTGGTGAAAGCACCCGTCGTGTGAATCTGGATGAAGTGACTCCCGAAGACGTACAAAGCTGGAAACCGGGTGAAACTGTTCTACTGAACGGCAAAATGCTGACCGGTCGTGATGCCGCTCATAAGCGAATGGTTGAGATGCTGAATGCTGGCGAAGAGCTGCCCGTTGACCTGAAGGGCCGCTTTATCTACTACGTCGGCCCCGTTGATCCGGTACGTGATGAAGTCGTTGGCCCTGCTGGCCCAACAACGGCAACCCGTATGGATAAGTTCACCCGCCAGATTATTGAAAGTACCGGTCTGCTGGGTATGATCGGTAAATCTGAGCGTGGCCCTGTTGCTATTGAAGCGATCAAAGACAACAAAGCTGTTTATTTAATGGCGGTTGGTGGTGCTGCTTACTTGGTATCTAAAGCTATTGTTAGTGCCAAAGTATTGGCTTTCCCTGAAATGGGTATGGAAGCTATTTACGAGTTTGAAGTAAAAGATATGCCTGTCACCGTTGCGGTGGACACTAAGGGTGAATCCGTACACACCACAGGCCCTGCCAAGTGGAAAGAGATTATCGCTGCGAAAAACGTAAGCGCTTAATTTTATTGTGAAAAATAAAACTCGGCTTTTACAGCCGAGTTTTTGATGCTGAATATCACCTGATAATAAATGAATAGCAGTTTTAAACATGATCATCATTCACGGATTGATGGAATACGCTGTTTGGAGATAGCATCATGGCTTTTTGGAATGCATTATCAATGCGGGCACGTTTGTTCGCGGCCTCTTCAATTGTACTAACTATCGTTTTATGTCTGATTGTATTCTTGCAATCAGGTCTTAATAGCAACGACCGACTGAACCGTCTAGAGCTTGAGGAGCTACCTGCTGCTATCACGGGGATATCTGCCCGTATTGAAGCGGCTTTAAGCCCTGCCATTGCAGGATCGCAATCGCTCTCGAACAACACCTTTATTCAACGCTGGGTTCGCGATGGTGCCGATGAATCCCGCTTACCTGAAATAGCAGAAGCCCTAGCCCAAACGTTTAAGTCTCTTGATGCTGAAGTGGCCTTTATGGCGATTAGACTCCCTTCCGGTGATTATTTCTATCATTATGCCGGTAAGCTCAGTGTGCAAAAGATGTCGACTAGCAATCCTGATAATGCTTGGTATTACCGCTATATTAAGTCAGGTCAAGAATATGAGTTGAATTTGGATACGAATGAACTCAGCGGCGGCAAGATGATGATGTTCGTAAATTACAGTAGCGATATGACCCGGGCCAACGGTGAGCCGATAGTCGTCGCTGGGGCCGCGCTTAATATGAGCCAGATGGCGAATATGATACAAAATTATCGTATTGGTGAATCAGGTATTGTGATGCTGTCGGATAAAAAAGGTTTAATTAATATCCATCCAGACTCCTCTATTGCGGGTAAGAAAAATCTTAGCCAATCCCCAGATTTTGCTCCTTTAGTGAATACGCAATGGCAGGGAGTTTCTGCGGACACTTCTCGTATCTATCGGGTTGAGCGTGCAGGAAACCCTGTTTTTATTGGTGCTATCTATATTTCTGCTTTACAGCGCTATTTAGTGGCCGAGGTTCCTGTGGTAGAAATTATGGCCCAGATTCAAGGGAATCAACGCTATACCCTGATGGTTGCTGGGCTTTTACTTTTGGCTAGTTTGGCTGTTTTATACCCACTGGCAGGTATTTTGATAAGGCCGATCACTCGCCTGCGTCAACAATTGGGTAGCGTGACGGATGAGATGAATTTAAAGGCTCAGTTCTCTACAACAGACAGGGCTGAGGTAGGGGAGTTATGCCTACAGCTCAATAAGCTGTTTGATCGTCTACGGGATACCCTTTTAGATGTACAGCATTCCGCCAAAGAAGCAGAGGCTATTGGCTCTAATGTTCAGCAGGCAGCCTCCCAGACTCAAGAAGCATCCTTTCAACAGCAGCAGGCTATTAATGGTATCTCGAACCATATGGATCAGTTAGCTGAACAGGTCTCAATTATTGCGGATCAGGCAGAGGAAGCGGCGGGGCTTTCAGATAAAGGTGGCACAGTACTCGCGAGAGCCTTAACTCAACTAGGGCAGAGCCATGAAGCGATTAGCAATCTGACAAAAGATATGACCCAGAGCCTGGGAGAGCTAGATAAGCTGTTATCCCATAGTGAAAATATTATGCAGGTTCTTGAGGTTATTCGCGGTATTTCAGATCAAACTAACTTATTGGCGCTCAATGCAGCAATTGAAGCCGCTAGAGCTGGGGAGCATGGTCGAGGTTTTGCCGTTGTGGCCGATGAAGTTCGCCAATTAGCCAGCCGTACTCAGTCCTCCACGACAGAAATCCATGAGATGCTGGAGAACTTGAAACACTCAAGTGAATGCATGGCAAGCCAACTGAAATACAGTTCTGAAAGCAGTGAAAAAGGGATGCAAAGCCTTGATGAAACACAGGAAGAGCTAACGATACTCTCTGATGAGATGAAGGCTATTTTCAGTAAAAATAGGCTGATGGCGGATCAGACTCATCATCAACATGATGCGGTTAATAAAGTGCATATTGCCCTAGAGCGATTGTCTGATGATGCGGCAGTTACTGCATCATTAGCTGATAACTCCAGCGAGGCCAGCGAGAGTATTAACCGGTTGATGCAACAACTACACGATAAGAGCCAACGTTTTCAGTGTTAATCTAACGTCGTCAACAGGGCTGAATATTCTTCAGCCCTTTTTTTCAGCCTCTTTTATCTTTTGACCTTTTAGAGACTAGGCTGCTACTGCGGATTTTCTACGTCTCAATCCTTTTGGTGTTAAGTTATTCGGGCCATCCGGCTGGTCGTCGTCGTTTAAGGCGGATGCCAGATACGCTAAAATCATCGGCGTGGTATCGCCAATAAGCTTATTTATGCCTTGGGTGCCAAACATCCGGTTGAACTCCAGCACAAAGGGGTAATGATCAACCATCGCAATATCAAAGCCTGCGTGATCAATACCAAGTGTTCTTGCTAGCTTGAGCACTAACCTGATAGCGGCTTCCGGTATCGGGCCTTCCAATACGACACCACCTCGGGCGATATTGTTATGGAAACCATTATCCGATTGAATTCGCCAGTAACCACCAACAACCTTATCGCCGATCACAACAATTCTTAAGTCACGGTCAATGGGCAGATATTCCTGGGCATACAGAGTATCGGTTTGTAGGCAGTACAGATGCCAGTCTGCCAGAGACTCTATAAGAAAGACACCTTCACCCATAGAGCTTTTTGGGATTTTAGCCACAAAGGGCAAGGGCATTTTTTGCCAGATTTCATCGGCTTTCTCAGGGCTATTACCGTGAATCAATGTATAGGGAACATGCGCTGGCGCTACAGCCATAAAAGCGCGAGTCATTTCTACTTTGTTATACCCAAATGCATAGCTTGCCGGTGAAGGGAATATGCGCTTTTTAAAGGCATAGCGCATAACGTTGAGCTGCCAATACTCAGGAAATAACAACCAGTCTGCAGCGTTAATTTCCGTTTCATGGGATAGATAGTGATCGGGTTTTATATAAGGCGTTGCTGGGAAATTTAACGTACGTAAAGCATCAAACGAGATCAGTTTCATACAGGTTTACACGCACAAGTTGAAGGTGAGTGATCATACAAAGCTTCTGTGATCCTGCCAATCAGAATAACCGGAATAACGTCATCATGAACTCAGTTAAAAGCGAAATTTAGGTGAACAGCGACAGATTGCGCGGGATTAGATGCAGTGTAGAAATTACGGGTGTCCCTTTATCTATGTTTTCTCCATTTCCATGCTGTAGCCACGCAAACGAATCTCTGATCTGATGCTTTCCAAAAATGGACTTTTAGCCATAAACCGCCCTCCATGTGATATTTGCTCTTACATGGTTAAATATACAGTTTATTTTTGGTTTTGCAGAAAAACGTGCTCGTTTTGTCCGACTTAATGCTCGGTTTACCGGTGCGGCGAAATTGGATAAGCTGTAAAATCAATGAATTATAGGAACGGGCGCGGGAATAACAGGTGCACGGTTGCGGTATATATGCGCATGCGCGTTTAGCAGGGAAGCAGTCAGATCAGAAAACGGAATTTTCCTTTCTAATCAAACTCTTTCCTCAATTTTTGACAGTATATTGAAATCGGCTAAACGCGCATGCCTATGATTAAAATGTTACACATCGCAGGAGGTATTGTGATAGTCATCTATGGAATCAAGGAACACCTTAATCCGGTCAAGGCTCAGCTTTCTGAGGTCATTCACGGATGTATGCAGTCAGTTTTGGGCATGCCAGAAGACAAGCGGGCTCATCGCTTTATCCCTATGGAATCCGAGGATTTTTATTACCCCGGTGGCAGGACGCCCGCCTACACTGCCATCGAGATCAATATGATGCAGGGCAGAACTCCCGAGACCCAAAAAGCCTTGATCAAGGAGCTCTTCAACAAGATTGAGTCCGTGGTTGGCATATCGCCCGTGGATATTGAGGTCACGATCAAGGAACAACCACCCCACTGTTGGGGCTTTCGTGGCATGACTGGAGATGAGGCGCGCGACCTCAAGTACTCGGTCAATGTGTAATCGGGTAGCCGGAGGTATCTAGCCTCCAGCCCCCACAACACCCTGCATGCGGATCCGCACAGGGCGTTTCACTTAGAATGGTGAAGCTTAATCCATCCATCGCGTAACGAATATAATCCTTCGGTTTTTAAATAAGCATTTGATAATGCCTGATTAATCCCCGGAGTTTTGGAGCTACGCCATGGGCCTTTACTCGTAATACCACAAGCTACCGCAGCTTGAACGCGAACACCTAGCCTCATTAAATTTCTTACTTTAGTGCGTGGCTTTCGCCACTGTCGCCAATAAGCCATTCTAACTCTGCGACGAATCCAATGATCTAGATCCATG
>NZ_KE383936.1:536609-541336 GCF_000422865.1 Oceanospirillum maris DSM 6286
TAATCGGGTAGCCGGAGGTATCTAGCCTCCAGCCCCCACAACACCCTGCATGCGGATCCGCACAGGGCGTTTCACTTAGAATGGTGAAGCTTAATCCATCCATCGCGTAACGAATATAATCCTTCGGTTTTTAAATAAGCATTTGATAATGCCTGATTAATCCCCGGAGTTTTGGAGCTACGCCATGGGCCTTTACTCGTAATACCACAAGCTACCGCAGCTTGAACGCGAACACCTAGCCTCATTAAATTTCTTACTTTAGTGCGTGGCTTTCGCCACTGTCGCCAATAAGCCATTCTAACTCTGCGACGAATCCAATGATCTAGATCCATGCAAAGTTGATAGCAATTGGCGATACCAAAATAATTAATCCAGCCCCGTAAATACTGGCTGGTTTTAAAGAGCTGATAGCGCATCGACACGCCCCAGTTTCGGTTGGTTAAACGCCGTACTTGTTCCTTAAATCGATGCAGTGTTTTCGGATGAATCTGAATTCTTCCTGATCGAAAAGTGAAGCCCAGAAATTTACTTTCTGAGGTTTTCACAACGCAACTTTTATCACTGTTAACGATGAGTTTTAATCGACGCTCCAAGTAGTTCGAGATGCTGTTAAGGATACGTTCGCCAGCACGCTTACTTTTCACCAAAATAGTAAAGTCGTCAGCGTAGCGAGCAAACTTATGGCCTCGTTTCTCTAATTCTTTGTCGAGTGGATCTAACATAATATTCGCGAGCAGAGGTGAAAGTGGGCCACCTTGTGGAACGCCTTCACGGCTTTCTGAAAAGTAGTTATCTTTCATTATTCCTGCACGTAAATACTTTGCAATTAATCTCAATAACGCTTTATCCTTCAGCTTATAGCTCAGGTACGTCATTAATAGATCGTGATTCACTCGATCAAAGAACTTCGAAAGATCAACATCAACGGCAAAGCGTCGGCCTTCCTTGATAATGTTTTGTACTTGTTTAGTGGCTTGCTGCCCATTTCTGTTCGGTCTGAATCCAAAACTATTATTGGAAAATGTCGGATCAAAAATAGGCACTAGTATTTGAGCAATCGCTTGCTGAATGACGCGGTCTTTAATCGTAGGAATGCCAAGCTGACGAATACCCCCGTCAGGCTTTTCAATTTCTACGCGACGAACAGGATCAGGTTTATAAACGCCTGATTTAAGTTCTTGCATCACTCGTTCCCATTGACCGGATCTTACCCAGTCTGGAAACTCTTCAATGGTCATGCCATCGATGCCAGCGGCTCCTTTGTTGGCTCGAACACGTTTCCATGCAGCTTGAATATTTTCTCGCTGCAGGGTGCGTTCGAATAGATTTTCGCTAAAGGATGGCTGCAAGCTAAAATGCTGAGTCACGTCATTACCGGACGGTATTCGTGTGTTCAAATCTGGCAAGGCTCCTCCTTTATTCTAAATGTTCAGGCCTTCACCGTGTCCCATCCATTACGATGGGCGTTTGGCTACTATGCCGTCTGCTGACTTCTGCTTAATCACTAATATAGTTACCCATATCAGCGCTATCGGTTTCATCATATTTGCTCAAACAGTTTGATGAATTCTGTTTGCCAAGCCTGTTTAAATCAGTAGCTTAGAACTGTTTAAGTTTCCGATCGCCTGTTAAGCAGATCTCCCCCCTCTTTATAAACCAAAAGGGGAGCATGAACTTTCACTGCACTGCCGCATCATTTACGGTGGCCCTGCTCTCTAATCAAAAGCAGCACAGGGCTTCGTTGTCTCGTGCCCTGAATTTAATTAAAGAGTGCCTCCAGCCTACGCCTCATATGATGTTCTTGTTCATCAGCTCGCTCAATCTTCTAGCAAGAGTGCTAGCGGCTTCCTTCAGACTAAACCTCGCGGTTAAGCCCTTGCCATTCGCTAGTCGTTAACATCTAATAACGACATAAATCGCTAAGGATGGTGACCTTCCTACAGAGGAGTTTCACCTCATTAGTTCATGCCCATGCTGGGCGTACATAAGGTCAGGCACAGCGACGGCTTTTCCGTTGCGGCTTCGCCTTCACTGTAAAGCCGCGCGTGCTGGCGGCGTTCAGACTGTAGAAAAACCTAACAGGTTCTGGTTATTGAGAATTTATTCGCGGTGCTACGTTGATTTAAGCGTATTTGGCGATGAAAAAACTGCTCTAGAATTTACGTAGAAACGTTATTTTTAGTACAAAAAATGATCAATTTTGAGGCTGAGGTTTTTCTGTAGCCTCGTTAGGCTTACATCACTAATGTATTTTAAATTTTAATTGGAGAATTTTATGAATCAAAGAAAACACGAACCAAGTAATTTCTATGTTTGGTTACTCAAGCAGACCGACCAAAAATCACCAATTGGAGATCTTGCCAAAGATGTAAAAATAGATACTTTTTTCCCTAGAGCAGGTTCTAGTATAGAACCCTTTAAAAAGTATCTTATGCAAAAATCAGTTGATAGTCTTGTTATCCAAGCCCTAGAAGATGCATGGCTAAAATATTCTGAATCAAATACTTCAGAAATAACAGGCCTAACAAGACCCTAAAGTCCTACAGCTAACACTGTCGCATTTTTCGTAAACAACCTGCACCAGCATTATCTGCGGCTTAGGGTGCGTTAGGCTTAATTATTTACCTTCACAATCGGAGAGAATTAAATGCAAAACTATTTTTCCACTCAAATGGTTAAAAAAGAACATGCGAAAATTATTTCGAGCGAACTTAGAAAACGAGGTTCAAAAACTCGAAAGGGGATGAGTTTGGCTAAAGATCGATCTTTAGCTAATTTATTATCACTTGCATGTGGTCGTGGAAAATATGCTTTAAAAATTGAGGATATTATTACTATTGGCAATCATGAGTTTTCAATAAATGAAGAAGGTGTTAAAGAGTTATTTAAACATTCTCCGCATCACTCATAAGCCTAACAAGCAAATCAATCAGGACTAAAAACAGTTGGCTTTTGCTCCTGCGTCGCTTATTTTAGCCCATTAATTGGGCGTTCAGGCTGTAGAAAAACCTCCCGAACTATGGTCTGATCGAGTTTTGAAACGCAGGAGGCGGTGATGGCTCGATTCAAGCACTACGACTACAACCAAACGTCGATGGTGGTCATTAATTACCTGGATCAGTTGCAGCCCGGTACTTTTGAATATGCCCTGCATTACCCCTGTTTTTTATAAAGAGGCTGAAAATCTGGATCTGTCCGCGTTTCACCAGCCTTATAAGAATGATAGTGAAGGCCGCCCAGCCTACGATCCAGCCATTCTGCTAAAAATCATCCTGTTTGCTTATTCCAAAGGCATCACCTCCAGCCGTGAGATTCAGTGGCAACTTTATTGCCTGGTACATAATGTAGAAAAACTGGCAAAATACGGTCATCTCAGCCAATAAAACACAGAATAAACAAATGATGACCGATAAAAACCGGCAACAGAAAATGAGCTGTTGGCGGGGAAGCTGGCTGAAAACAGGTTTTCCTACAGGCTCGTTAGCTTTCTTTCTGATCTAAGCTGCTATCTTTGCTAAATTATAGTAAACTAGACTTTAAGGCGCATATATATGCAGGAAGGTATTTTCTATGAAATACGAATTTGAAGTTTTAGCAGCTCTAGTACAATTTAAACATGTTAATACCAAGGTTATAGTTAATTCTACAGGTATTTCTGAAAGGAAAGTTCAATCAGTTCTCAAAGATTTGCACTCAAATCTAGGTATATGTATTAACAAAAGAAGAGAGAAAAACTCTTTTTACTTCTTTGTAGAATCTTGGGGTGCGTTCGAAACAGGTTCTGCAATTATTGAGCGCTTACATAAGTTGGATTTGGCAGAAGCTAAAGCCCGTCGAATCTCATCAAAAAATCAGAGAAAACGTAAATTATTATCACTATCTGATAAAATTGAATATTCAAACTCAGTTAAACTAAAAAACTATAATGAAAGTCTTCGTTTGGAGGGTATATCATCTAAAAAACCTGATTTAAGTGGTAATAAGAAGCAGCTCCAAGATAAACGAGATGAATTATTAAAGTATTACGCGAAAAGAGCGCAATTAGTTAATGCTTGATAAATATGGTGTTGGAGATGATCCTTATTGTTATCCTGGAACTAACCTACTTAAAAATAGATTGTCAATTCAAGATGAAAAGTTACTCTCTGAAGCGGAAAGGGACTTATCCTTTGTTGCCGCTGCAGCGATTGAATTCGAAGAGCCTCCTTATGATTTAGCTTATCTTTGTAACATTCACCATGCTCTTTTCTCAGATTTATACGAGTGGTCAGGAAAACTCAGAGAAGTTGATATTACGAAAGGGCATACTAGATTTTGTAATGTTTCATTTATCGAAAATGAAGCTTATAAGTTATTAAATAAGTTGTCACAAGATAACTATTTGGTGGGTCTAGAATACAGCGAGTTTATTGCAAAGCTATCAGAATATTATTGTGATCTAAATATGATTCACCCTTTTAGGGAAGGTAATGGTCGTGCTCAGCGTATTTTTTTTGAGCACTTAGTTATTAATGCTGGATTTGAAATATCTTTCGATGCTGTAAGTGTTGACGATTGGATTGAGGCAAATATATTAGGTGTCCATTGTGATTTTTCAAAAATGAAAGCTGTTCTTAATATCTGTGTATCCTAGAAAGCTAACAAAGTCGTCAACGCGGACAAAAAACTTGTTGGCTGTTACGCTTCGCTACACATTTTAACCCGCTGTTTTAGTCCGATTAGTGCGG
>NZ_AUGW01000003.1 GCF_000422865.1 Oceanospirillum maris DSM 6286
CCGCATGCAGGGTGTTGTGGGGGCTGGAGGCTAGATACCTCCGGCTACCCGATTAGGCATTTTCAAGACTAACACCAAACTTTTTTACTCTCCTTTTATTTATCTCACTTTCGGAAGCTATTTTCTGAAGAGCTTTCGTTGCTCGTTCAGCGATTTCCTTTTGTTGATCATTCGGGTTAGAAAATTGACCAAACTTCAGGCACTTTGTAACAAAAGAAGATAAATGCCTTCCTTCTTCGTTTTTAAATAATTCGTAGTACTCATTAACAGTTGTATTTGCTAATACCGTTTCATCACTAGGATTCCAACCATTACTACTAGCTATACGATCTAAAACCTGTTTTGCGGATTCTTGTGGGACTGATTGGTTATAAATGGCATTAAATTTTTGAACTACGTCTGGATCTCGAATATCACCGAAGATATAAATTTCATCCATATCAAACAGCTCTACCTCATCCTTTCGGTTTTCAATATAGATATCAATTATTTCCAACGCCTTTTGTTCTTCGCCAAGTTCTTTAAAAAGGGTTACGGTACCATTTAAGTTAGTTGGTGTTATGTATTTACAATTTGCTTTAAAGCTTTCATATAATTCGCCAATAACAACATCGCCATTATTATCAAATGTATCGTGATATAGCCTCCACGCGTTAGAAAATGAATTTTCTGATTTTGAAGCAATGATTTGTTGATTTTTTAATTTAGCTTTTTCATTCACTTCACTTTCAACAAAGAAACCTGTTTTTACGGCTTCCGCTAAAACTAAATCTAAATCATCAGTGAGTTGGTAGTTGTACGCTTGTAAGGTAGTTTGCCAACCTTTTTCTTTATCTGTAATTTCATCATCACCTATCCCAAGCAATGAATATCCCTTACTTGTAATAAAATCGAGTGGAGGTATTCCATCATCAGTATTTGAAGTGAAATAGCTCCAAGAATAAAGTACAAGTGTGTGTATAACTTGATCTAATATTTCCGGTTCAAAATCTTTTACTAAAGGTAGAGATAAATCAATTAACCTCTCTATTTTCTTTAAAATTCTTATATTTCTTATATTAAGGCTGGTTGTTAATTCTTTAAGTCGATTGTGATAGCTAGCATTACCCGAGAAAGCAATAGCTGCACTTTCTTTTGGTTCTGGTGAAAAAGCCAACTCTATATCAATAACTTTTTCACGATATTTTTCATAATCTTGAAGCCCATCTTCACCATCATTTAAAAGGAGTACTACCTTGCACCCTTTTTGTTCTTTTAATAATGAGACTAAGCCTAGGACATCTTTAATATCAAGTCCTTTGTCTTTTCTCTCTAGATCATCAATACAAATAAGTGTTTTGTTCAATGATAAAAAGGAAATTGCTTCGATAGCTGGGCTAAATGATTTTACAATAGGAGCGCCCTTAAATAGATTTATAGATTGTCTTCCAACAGATTCTATAAGGCTAGTTGTATTATCCCTAAATGTATCAATGCTTGCAGCAGTACCAATTAGGTCACGTTTTACAACATTTTCAAAAATAGTATATTTGAATGAGTCTAATGAACTTATGCCGAATAACGATACATATGAATAACGTTCAAGTTTCACCTTTTTATCCATACAAGCTTCAATCAGAAATTTTTTCCAACTAAAAGTTTTTCCTACACCCCACTCACCTTTTATTGCCATTACTTCTGGATGATCTGATGATAAGAATTTAAAAATTTGAGCTTTGATTATTTCGACTGACAAGGTGGTGACTCCAAGATGCCTAACGTTCAGGTTAAGGGGCGGGCTTTAGCCCGTCCCAGCGAGCGAAGCGAGTGATTTGAACCGCTTGTTAGGCTCGCGCTTGAGCCGAACGCTGTAAGCGGAAACAGCACGATAGCCGGCAATGCTTTTGCTTTTAAGTGCTGTGCCTGATCTTTCATGCTGTTTGTGCCGTTTCATGTGCTTTTTCTGCTTGGCGATTTTGGAGCGCCTCAGCGCCAGCGCGATGCCATGGCCGGTGTGCCGGATATTGCTGAACCAGGATTGTTTGGCCCGCCCGCGATTTCAAATACCCAAAATTCTTTTCATGAGAAATACACGGTTTTGAACTATTGAATCCGCGATTTTCCATGCGAGCACATTCCTTTGCTTTGTATGCCTAACATTTTAATCATAGGCATGCGCATTTATCCGATTTCAATATACCGGCAAAAACTGAGGAAAGAGTTTGATTAGAAAGGAAAAATCCATTTTCTAATTTGACTGCTTCCCTGCTAAACGCGCATGCGCATATACGTCAATAACCGTGCGCCTGTTATTCCTGCGCCCGTTCCTATAATTCATTGAATTTACAGCTTATCCAATTTCGTAGCACCAGTAAACCGAGCATTAAGTCGGACAAACCGAGCACGTTTTTCTGCAAAACCAAAAATATACTGTATATTTAACCATGCAAGAGCAAATATCACATGGAGGGCGGTTTATGGCTAAAAGTCCATTTTTGGAAAGCATCAGATCAGAGATTCGTTTGCGTGGCTACAGCATACGAACAGAGAAAACGTACATTCACTGGGTTAAACGCTTTATATTTTTTCATCAAAAACGTCATCCAGAATCGATGGGGGCAGAAGAGGTCAAAAGCTTTCTGACATCATTAGCGGTTCAGGGCAATGTTGCCATTAATACCCAAAAGACAGCGTTGAATGCATTGGCATTTCTGTATAACCAGGCTCTGAATCGGCCATTGGGAGACTTGGGTTTTCAATATGCTAGCAAGCCGAGAAATCTGCCCCATGTACTAAATAAGTACGAAGTAGGGAAAATACTAGCCGCATTAGAAGGCAAATACAGACTAATATTTTCAATCTTGTATGGCAGTGGTCTGAGGATTAGCGAATGCCTAAGATTAAGAGTTATGGATATTGACCTTGAGCGCTGCTGTTTAACTGTAAGAAACGGAAAGGGCAATAAAGACAGGCAAACGATACTACCCAGATCGGTGGTCAATGAGTTATCTGTAGCAATAGATGAAGCTATAAAAATCCAAAAAACTGATAACAAACAGGGTATAGGCCCATCGTTACCCTTTGCGCTGGATAGAAAATACCCAAATGCTTTCAGAGAACCGGCATGGATGTTCATCTTTCCATCATCAAGCCATTGTTCACACCCTATTAGCGGAAAAATTTGTCGCCATCATTTGCATGACTCGGTACCACGAAAGCAACTAAAAACAGCTGTGGGAAAAGCCGGTATTTTTAAAAAACGGGTTAATTGTCATACCTTCAGGCACTCATTCGCAACTCAGCTATTGCTGGATGGGAGAGACATACGAACCGTTCAGGAACTGCTTGGCCACAAAGATGTAAACACAACTCAAATCTATACTCATGTTGTTGGCCAATATTACGCAGGTACGAGTAGCCCGCTGGATCTACTTTAGCTGGATATATTCGGTACAAATAACGAGCTACTTTAACTCTCTCCCCAACATCGGTTTACCCACTTCCCCCGTACAAAGCGGACACTTCTTAACCGCAGGCATTATCCCTATGTTTTCTCTCTTTAAGTCTGACCCGACCAAGAAACTGAAAAAGGAATACGCGGCTAAGCTGGAGCAGGCGATGCTGGCTCAGCGTAATGGCGATATTAAAAGTTATTCATTTCTGACGGAGGAGGCGGAGGCGATCTATCAGCAGATTACGGCGTTGGAGGCGGAGGAATCCAAGTAAGGGCGGTATGTATTACCACGCGGAGCGTGGGAACGAGTCGAAACGTGGGAACGAGTTGTAAACGAAAAAAGCCCCGATCGGTCAACCGGGGCAACAAGCATCAAAAGGTGCACCTTTTACGGTGCGTAGAGAGGTAAGGACTGGCGATCAGCTCGGGAAGGCGAAGCTAACGCCTTCACGTACACCGCTGGAGGGCCAGCGTTGGGTGATGGTTTTGCGTTTGGTGTAGAAGCGAACACCATCCGGGCCGTAGGCGTGCAGGTCGCCGAACAGGGAGCGTTTCCAGCCGCCGAAGCTGTGGTACGCAACCGGCACCGGCAGGGGTACGTTGATACCCACCATGCCCACTTCGATCATGTCGGAGAAGTAACGGGCGGCTTCACCATCACGGGTGAAGATGCAGGTGCCGTTGCCGTATTCGTGATCGTTGATCAGCTGCATCGCTTCTTCCATGGTGTTTACGCGCACCACTTGTAATACGGGGCCGAAGATCTCTTCTTTATAGCTGACCATCTCCGGTGTTACGCGGTCGATCAGGGTTGCGCCAACAAAGAAGCCGTTGTCGTAACCGGCTACCTGAGGTTCGCGGCCATCAACGACGACGGTTGCGCCGTCTTTTTCGGAGCTTGAGATATAACCCACGACTTTATCCCGATGCTGGGCGGTAATCACTGGGCCAAAGTCGTTGCTTTGATCAGAAAACGCGCCGACTTTTAGCGGTTTCATCGCTTCCTGTAGTTTACTGACCAGGGCATCCGCCGCCTGATCGCCCACGGCAACAGCCACAGACAAGGCCATGCAACGCTCACCGGAGGAGCCAAAAGCCGCCCCCAACAGCTGGTTTACGGCGTTATCCATATCCGCATCCGGCATAACGATGGCGTGGTTTTTCGCACCGCCTAACGCCTGACAACGTTTACCGTTGGCACTGGCGGTGGCGTAGATATATTCCGCAATCGGGGTGGAGCCCACAAAGCTAACCGCCTTGATACGCTTATCCGTCAGTAGGGTATCCACCGCTTCTTTGTCGCCATTGACCACGTTCAGTACGCCTTCCGGCAGACCTGCTTCGTGCAGTAGCTGTGCAATATAAAGGGTTGAAGACGGATCACGCTCAGAGGGTTTCAGAACAAAGGTGTTACCGCAGGCGATGGCCAAGGGGAACATCCACATCGGTACCATGGCGGGGAAGTTAAACGGCGTAATACCGGCAACAACACCTAGTGGCTGGAATTCGCTCCAGGAGTCGATATTCGGGCCAACGTTTTTGCTGTATTCACCTTTTAATAATTCAGGAATACCGCAGGCAAATTCGACGTTTTCGATGCCCCGTTGCAGTTCACCCATAGCATCGTGGGCGATCTTGCCGTGCTCTTCGCCAACCAGGGCGCAGATCGCTTCGGCATTTTCTTCTAACAACTGCTTAAAGCGGAACATCACACGGGCACGCTTTAGCGGTGGTGTTTGTCGCCATGCGGGATAGGCCGCCTGTGCAGTGGCTATCGCCTCTTCAACGGTGGCTTTGGAGGCCAGACCGACGTGCTTACTAATCTCGCCGGTTGAAGGGTTAAATACCGGCTGGCTGCGCTCGGCGTCCTGTACAATTTGGCCGTTAATGAGATGGCCGATGGTTGTACCTGATGTCGTTGTCATATGGATTCGCTCCTGGTGCTTAAATTGGGTAAAGGTGCTGCGGTCTTAATCAACTTCGTTCAGAGATTCACCGATTGCGTTAATCACGCTATCAATCTCATCGGTCTCAACGGTAAAGGGCATACCCAACTGCAGGGTGTCGCCGCCGTAACGCACATAAAAACCTTTTTCCCAACACTTCATCGCCACCTGATAAGGGCGCAGAGCCGGTTCACCCGGTGCAGATTCCAGCGTGATACCGCCCGCTAAGCCATAGTTACGGATATCCGTTACATGGCGCGAACCTTTAAGACTGTGCAGCATCTCCTCAAACTTAGGCGACATCTGTTTAACACGGGGAATCAGCTGATCTTTTTCCAGAATATCCAAAGAGGCCAAACCTGCGGCACAGGCCAACGGGTGTGCCGAGTAGGTATAACCGTGGGGCAGTTCGATCATATAGTCGTTGCCGCCGTTATCCATAAAGGTATCGTAGATCTCTTGCTTGGCGATCACGCCGCCCATAGGGACAACACCGTTGGTGATCTGCTTCGCTACAACCATAAGATCAGGGGTTACACCAAACTCTTCCGCGCCGGAGTATGAGCCCATACGGCCAAAGCCGGTGATTACTTCATCAAAAATCAGCAGTAAGTTGTGCTTATCGCATAGCTCGCGCAGGCGCTTCAGGTAGCCTTTTGGCGGTGGAATCACGCCAATAGAACCAGCCATTGGCTCCACAATAACACCGGCAACATTAGAGGCATCACTTACCGCAAGCAGCTCTTCCAGATAGTCTGCCAGGTGCGCGCCATCATCCGGCATACCCTGCACAAACTTATTGTCGGGCAGCATGGTATGGGGCAGATGCACCGCATCAATACCCTGACCATAAAGCACTCGGTTCGGGCCGATGCCGCCCACACTGATACCGCCAAAGTTCACCCCGTGATAGCCCTTGGCACGGCCAATAAAGCGGGTTTTAGTGCCCTGGCCTTTCTTACGCCAATAAGCCCGGGCTATTTTTAACGCCGTTTCAACCCCTTCAGAACCTGAACCGGTAAAGAAAACACGGCTTAGCTCATCAGGCATAAGCGCTGTTATACGCTCAGCAAGCTGGAAAGATTTAGGGTGGCCGTACTGAAAAGCAGGGGCATAATCTAACTGTTTCACCTGCTGGCTGACCGCTTCAACGATCTCTGGGCGGGCATGACCGGCACCACAGTTCCAAAGACCCGAAAGCCCGTCAAAAATCTTACGACCATCTGCGTCGGTGTAATAATGGCCTTCAGCAGAAACCAATAAACGCGGATCTTTTTTAAACTCTCGGTTACTGGAGAAAGGCATCCAGTGAGCATCCAGTTGTGATTGGGTTAAATCACAGTTCGCCATGCGCTGTTCTTTTTGCTTCAAGCTATCGTTAGAAGGCATATCACACCTCGGTAAAAATGGTTGTTGGATTCCTCTGTCTGCATAGGGCCGGTTTATTCACTAACCGCCGGTTTGGCCAAACCCTGTAAACAGACAGGTGGTAACGCGTAACACCTTGATCGTTTGACCATTATCAATAAGTTTTTAGTTTATTAAATCCAAACATATTTACTCTAGGTTAACTTTTTAGTTAACTAATGGCTCCGCGCCTGTTCTGATATCCAGAAGCGCTGCAATAGAGACGCGCCAGCTATGAGCCAGAAAGATAACTTCCTACCTCGCCAGATTGGCGATGCCCATATCCGCCTATTGCGCATCTTTAAAGTGGTGGTAGAGTCTGGTGGCTTTGCCGCAGCGGAGGTGCAACTCAATATTAGTCGCCCGGCGATCAGCCAGGCCATTACCGAGCTTGAAGGTTTAATTAATACCCGCCTGTGTCATCGGGGGCGCTCTGGTTTCTCCGTGACAGAATCTGGGGAAGCGGTCTATCAGGCTACGCTGCAATTATTGGCAGGTCTTGAGGATTTTCGCAGCCAAATCAATGCGTTAAATCGAGATTTAAAAGGCGAACTGAACATCGGTATTACCGATAATATGGTGACAGTGCCCCAGATGCGGATCACCCGCGCCCTAGCTGCCTTAAAAGCCCGGGGGCCAGATGTGGTGATCAATATCCGTATGATTCCCCCCAATGATATTGAAAGTGCGGTACTGGATGGCAGCCTGCATATTGGCGTGGTGCCAGATCTACGCACCCTACCGGGCATTGAGTATCAATCCCTGTATGAAGAGCAATCCCTGCTGTACTGCAGCCACCAACACGCCCTATATCAAGATGATGATCGCACGCTAACCAACAGAAAATTAGCACAATACGATGCGGTGCTTCCCGCCTATGCTCAGGCCGCTCAGATCAAAAAACAGCAGTTGGTATTAAAAGCCTCCGCCAGCTCAACGGACCGAGAAGGTATCGCTTTTTTAATTTTAAGCGGGCGTTATATCGGATTTTTACCCACCCATTATGCGCAACGCTGGGTAACAGAGGCGAGATTACGCCCCCTGCAACCCGAGAAGCGTTATTTTCATACCCATTACTCCGCCATTACCCGTAAAGGCGCACGGCCTAACTTGGTACTGGACGCTTATTTAGAAGAGCTGGCTAAAACCGGAGACGAGATAGCAAGCACTGAGGGAAAGTACTAAAAGGAAAACTAATTTAACGGGGTCTATCACTACCTATCAGGTGATATTGTCGTGCCTTGATGCAAAGCGCACACTTAAATTTATTGCACGTGTCCGACAAGATTTTTTTATAAAAAAAGCTATAAAACTCGAACAATTATTCGTAAAGAGCCGCAAGCCTTATCGAATCAACAGACCAGGAATTGAGCTATGACACAGATCCCTATTATGCCACATACACAGCCGCAGCCCCTTAACGTTGAAGAGATCGACTGGGCGGCACAGATAAGCACCATTGCCACACCGAATTACGCCATTATTAATGGTGAAAATGTAAGCGCCCGCTCCGGTAAAACCCAACCGGTAATCAACCCAGCAACCGGTCAAAAAGTTGCTGATGTTGCAGACTGTGGGCCGGAAGATGCCGATATCGCGGTAAACATTGCCCGTAAGACCTTCGAAGCCGGTACTTGGGCTAACTTGGCTCCCGCCGCTCGCAAAAAAATCCTGCTACGCTGGGCGGATCTGATTGAAGAACACAAAGCTGAAATTGCCCTGCTAGAAAGCATCAGCGCCGGTAAACCGATTAGTGATTGTTTTGATATCGATGTACCCAGCTGTTTAAATACGATTCGCTGGACCGCAGAAGCGATCGACAAGGTTTATGAAGAGATCGCCCCAACCAGCCACGATACTTTGGCCCTGGTAACACGCTTACCTCTTGGGGTGATTACCGCCATTGTGCCGTGGAATTTTCCATTATCCACCACCGCGTGGAAGCTGGCCCCCGCTTTAGCGACCGGTAACTCGGTTATCTTAAAGCCAGATCCTAAAACTCCATTTACAGCGCTTAAAATCGCAGAACTTGCCCATAATGCTGGTCTACCCGCGGGTGTGCTACAGGTCTTGCCCGGCGATGGCATCAATCTAGGTAAGCACCTTTCTTTACACCCCGATATCGACGGTCAGACATTTACCGGCTCCACCGGCGTAGGCAAGCTGCTGATGCAGTATGCGGGGCAGTCCAATCTGAAACGCACCTTCCTTGAGCTAGGTGGCAAAAGTGCCAATATCGTCTTTGCCGATGCCAACTTAGAAAAAGCAGCGGATGCCGCAGTGCTTGCGGGCTTTTATAACTCTGGCCAAACCTGTACCGCTGGCACGCGTTTGCTGGTGCAAGATGAGATCTACGATACCTTTCTAGCCATGGTACTAGAGCGAGCCAAAAACTGGTGCCCCGACAACCCTCTCAGCCCAAAAACCAATATGGGGCCGGTGGTGGATCAGCGCCAGCTGGATACCATTCAGGGTTATGTGCAGAAGGGGATCAAAGAAGGTGCCAAACTCGTTTATGGCGGCAAGGTGATGCAACATGAGCTGGGCGGTTTCTTCCATGAACCCACCATTTTTGCAAACGTAGATAACGCCATGGCGATTGCACAGGAAGAGATCTTCGGCCCTGTCATGTCTGTGATCCGCTTTAAGGATGCGACAGATGCGGTACACATCGCCAATGACTCACCTTACGGCCTGGCGGGTGCCGTATGGAGTCTGAATATCAATACCGCGCACAAAGTTGCCGCCGCCGTACGTACCGGCACCATGGGCGTCAATAACTACTTTGGCGGTGATATCACCGTACCCTTTGGCGGCTTTAAAGAATCCGGCAATGGCCGCGATAAATCCCTACACGCCATGAATGACTACACTGAGCTAAAAACGACTTGGATTGAGTTTGAGTAATCGTCATATCCGGTAAGCCCTGCATTCCCACGCGGAGCATGGGAACGAGCCAACATTGACGCCCTAAAGGGCGACCTACAATAAGGCTGGCGGGCTTTAGCCGGTGGGCGTTGGAACGAAGTGAGCATTGACGCCCTAAAGGACGACCTACAATAAGGCTGGTAACCTGTGGGTCGGGCTTTAGCCGGTGGGCTTTGGAACGAAGTGAATATTGACACCCTAAAGGGCGACCTACAATAAGACTGGCAACCTGTGGGTCGGGCTTTAGCCCGTCAGACTGCCCCATATTCCCATGCTCTGCGGCTTGTGAAGTGTATTGTCACAGCCTCGAATCATGGGAACGAGCCAGAAAAGCCCGGTCAGCTATGTGGCTGACCGGACTTTCAGGTATCTCAATTCAACGGGCCGATCAAAGAAACATGCGCCGTAAGTCAGCCTTCACTCTCTTCATAAATCGCATAGAACTTTTTCGCATGACCTATCGTATGCCAGGTTCCTTTGTAGCCCGCAGGTATTACAAAGGCGTCCCCAGCACTTAGAATCTCTTCACTACCTTCTGCATCCGTTAGTACAACACGGCCTGAAATCAAGTAACAAAATTCATCCTCTGTATAATTCAGCTCCCACTTACCCTCGGTTGAAGACCAAACACCACAAAAGAAATTTTCTTTACTATTAGTAAATAGATTTTCAACACATTCTTTAGGTGATCCCGCTAGAACCCGCTCGGGGTTAACAGGATTAACCGCGCCGTCTGCCGCGCTATATCCGCTTTTAATGCGTTGTAATTTTTGTACTGGCTGTGTCATGTCGTGCTCTCGCTTCTTGAGTGATGGCAACTGATACGCGTCATGTTGCGGCTCATCCCATAAACACAGATAAATTATCGGCGTAGATGTTGATGGCTCTTAGAAATTAAATTTAGATATTGATCGGTATTAAATGTGATCAATGGTGCTTATTTTTCTGGCAAATAAGTCCGTAACAACGATGCCAGCATAAATTCAAGATCAGCAAAGGTGCGCTTGGCTCTATCGCCTTTCTGGTTAACCACCACCAGAAAAACACTGTGCGTGGTTTCCAGATACAAACGCCCAAGCCGCTCCCTTTCTCGGATATGGCGATTAATGCCCATCCGCTGAAACACCTCCGCCATGCGGGTGATTTCCAACTCATCATGCTGCTCATCAAGTTCTCGTAACTCCGGCACCGAGAACATCGCCTGTACCAACGCCAATATCGCTTTTTGACGACGATAAACACCAAGCTTAAGCTTCAGCATTTTAGGAAGTAGGGTATCAAGGCCCATCGTTTCAATTGGCCAGCGGGCTATTTCATCCAAGGCCGCTTCTACTTGCTCCAACCAACAGGTGCCCATGGCATGTAAAATGGCATGCTTGTTGGGAAAATAGTGATACAAAGATCCCACCGAGATACCCACCGCCTTCGCGATCAAAATAGTGTTCAGATCATCTAGGCCGATCTGATCCAGTAGCTCCGCTGTGGCATCAATAATCTGTTGAGAGCGCTGCTTAGAGCGATCTTGCACCGGCGCATGACGAGGCTTCAGACTCTGGGATTGTTTCTTTTGACGCACAGCGTTTGATACGGCCTGCGTTTTAGAGCCTGTTTTCGTATCCGTCATGGTGATCATCTTTCCTTATATTAAAAGAATCGGTCTCGGAGGGAATAAAACAACATACCCGCTACCAAACCCGGCCAACGCAGCAAGGTGCCACCGGGAAAACTTGGTGTTGGTACTTTTGCAAATAGATCAAAGCGCTCGGCACTGCCGCTAATCGCTTCCGCCATCAACTTACCGCCCAGTGTTGCCAGTGCAACACCATGACCGGAGTAACCTTGAGCAACGAAAATAGCGTCATCAACCCGATCAAAATGCGGCATACGGTTTAAGGTAATCGCCAAAGTGCCTCCCCAGCCATAATCAATGCGGGCATCTTTTAGCTCAGGGTAATATTCCAGCATATAGGGTCGAACAAAGTTACCGATATCCTTCGGGAATTTAGACGAGTAGTTTTCACCGCCGCCCCACAATAAGCGGTTATCGCCGGAAAGCTTAAAGTAGTTAATCACAAAGCGAGAATCAGCCACGGCAATATCATCACGATTGATACGCCGACAGGTCGCGTCATCTAAAGGTTCTGTTGCCAAAATAAAGTTATTAATTGGCATAATTTTACTGGCAATACGCGGTTCTAAATTGCCTAAATAACCGTTACAAGCCAGTAAGAGATATTTGGCTTTCACCTGACCTTGCTCGCACTCAACGGTTACCTGTGAACCCTCTACCGTTTTATGGCTGGCATAATGGCTAACGCGGCTATTCTCATAAAAACGAACACCTGCTTTCTCTGCGGCTTGAGCTAGGCCAAGGGCATAGTTTAAAGGATGCAGATGGGCACCTTCTGTCCAGTATTCACCTGCACCGAAACGTTCGCAGCCCAGCATGGCAGACACCTCGTCGGGTTCCACATATTTTAGAGCATCGTAATTCAGGACACGATTTTTGTACTCAACGGTTTCTTTAATATGGGCGTTGTGAGCTGGTTTTGCGGCAACATGCATAACGCCCTGCTTTAAATCACATTGAATATCATGTTTGGCGATCAACGCTCTAACAAGGTCGACCGACTCAAGGGACATCTGCCAAAGCAAATCAGCGCTGGCTTTACCCAGTTTTTTCTCAAGCTCTTCATGGCCCATATTATGACCTTGACACACTTGACCGCCATTACGGCCTGAAGCCCCCCAGCCGATGCGTTCCGCTTCAAGTACCGCAACCTGGTAACCTTGTTCCGCGAGATGCAACGCCGCCGAAAGCCCCGTAAAGCCTGCACCCACAATGCAAATATCCGCCTGAACCTCGCCTTTTAGGCAAGGGTAGTCTGGCTTAGCTTGAGCCGTATCGGTGTAATAAGACGGTTCATAGCCTAAAAGTCCGCAGCCCTTCGTCATAACGTGATCTCCAAAGAAAATCGCTGCAACGCTTGGCAAAAGTGCAGCAGTCCTTTAATCGTTAACCGAAAGTCATTGATAATTAACGGTTCAGATAAAGGCAAGTGTAAAAATAAAAGCGAATGTGAAAAAAACAAAACCTCGATAAACCGAATAATACTTCTAATAACTTAACGAAACAACGGGCTGTATACAGATAAAAAATAAACTTTTAACTTTTCCTGTGAAATTTTTATTGCGAAAGTATTTTTTTTAACCTAGCCTAGAAACCGAAACATAATTCGGTTTAATGTCTTGCGCTTACTGGACATCAACTAAGCGCCTGAACGCTTGACTAATAAAAACAGCAGACAGCACGGCACCGCTTCGCTTTAAGCGCCCCTGCTTTATGCCATGCCAAATAATGAAGGTGAGTTATGGAAGCCGTAGCTAGGTTTCTCAAAGAGAACGCAATCTCAGAAGTTGAATCTACTCTGCCAGATATGACCGGCAATGCCCGTGGGAAATTTTATCCACCTAAGAAGTTTCTCGATGAAAAGGGTGGGCGTATACCGGAAACCTTACTGGTTCAAACAGTAACGGGAGACTGGGCCGCCAATCATTTTGATATTGTCGATGCCGCCGACAAAGATATGATTCTGCAGCCCGATCCAGATACGTTGCGTATCGTACCTTGGGCCAACGAACCGACTGCGCAGGTAATCAACGATTGCTACACCACCGATGGCCAGCTTCATCCTCTTTCCAGCCGCTCTATCTTACGCAACGTACTTAAGTTGTTTGAAAAAGAGGGACTAAAACCGGTGATCGCTCCAGAAGTTGAATTCTATCTGGTGCAGAAAAATATCGACCCCGATTACGACCTAAAGCCTGCTATTGGACGCTCTGGTCGTCGCGAAACCGCTCGTCAATCCTATAGCATTGATGCGGTTAATGAATTTGATCCCCTCGTGGATACCCTATATAACTATTGTGAAGCTCAAGGGTTAGATGTCGATACCTTGATTCATGAAACTGGGGCGGCTCAAATGGAGATTAACTTTCTCCACGGAGACCCTCTTAAGCTTGCCGATCAGGTGTTTATTTTTAAACGCACCCTGCGGGAAGCCGCCATGAAACACGGCGCTTATGCCACCTTTATGGCTAAGCCGATGGAAGAAGAGCCGGGCAGCTCGATGCATATTCACCAAAGCCTGATCGATATTAAAACCGGTGAGAATATCTTTGCCGGTAAAAACGGTGAGAAATTTAGCCAAGAGTTTTATCACTACGTTGGCGGATTGCAGAAATATACCCCTAGTGCGATCAGTTTTTACGCGCCTAATGTAAACTCCTATCGCCGCTTTACACCGGATATCTCCGCGCCAGTAAACACAAAATGGGGCGTTGATAACCGCACCACCGGCCTACGGGCACCGGAAGCGCCACCGGCGGCAACTCGAATTGAGAACCGCTTCCCTGGAGCAGATTGCAACCCTTACTTAGCCATTGCCGCAAGCCTAGCCTGTGGTTACTTAGGGCTTAAGAACAAGCTGCAACCGAGTAAACCCACCACCGATGCCGCTGCAGAAGAGGGCGATCAAGTGGAAGTTGCCCGAACCTTAGAAGAAGGTCTGCGCTTACTGGATAACTGTCCAGAGCTGCGTGAAATTTTTGGCAATACCTTTGTCGAGGCCTATATTGGTGTTAAGCGCGCTGAATTTGAAACCTTTAACAAAGTCATCAGCTCGTGGGAGCGAGAATATCTCTTGCTAACGGTATAATCCGAGCCGACTGTATCATCTGAGCTAGCCCTATATAGCCTATGCTGGCCGTACAACCCGTCACATAGATTACTCATAATAATAAATCTGGCGATACAGCCCTGCTTTATGGCGGGGCTTTACCTCAGAATATTTCCTTTATAGGAAAGTGCGAGCTAAGTATTTGTTTAGTAAACTATTTAACAAATACCCCAAACGCTAAAATACAGAAAGACAGGAAAGGAAAGCTGATGAAAAAAAGTATAATGCCCCGCCTCAAGCTAACCCTCTCAGCCCTAGCTTTAGCCTTTACCGCAACGACGGTTCAAGCTGAAGAAGTGCTGAATTTCTATAACTGGTCGGACTATATCGCCGAAGACACCATTGCCAAGTTTGAAAAAGAAACGGGCATCAAGGTGAACTACGACGTTTACGACAGCAACGAGATTTTAGAAGCCAAGCTTCTAGCCGGTAATTCCGGTTATGATCTTGTGGTGCCTAGCTCACACTTTATGGAGCTACAGATTAAAGCGGGCATCTTTATGAAACTCAATAAAGGTGAACTGCCCAACCTTAAACACCTTGACCCAAGCCTGATGAAAACCCTGAACAAAAAAGATCCAGGGAATGAATACGGCGTACCTTATCTGTGGGGCACAACCGGTATCGGTTACAACCCAGCAATGGTAGCTAAAGCCCTAGGCGAAGATGCTCCCGTTGATAGCTGGGATCTTGTGTTTAAACCCGAAAATATGGAAAAGCTTAAAGATTGCGGTGTGACTTTCCTAGATTCTGCCGATGAGATGATTCCATTTGCATTGAACTATATTGGCGAAAACCCTGCGAGCAACAGCCGCTCTGTTTATAAAATGACAGGCCCTGCTGCCCAAGTGCTGCTTCCTGTACGCCCTTATGTTAAGCAATTTACCTCGTCTCAGTTCGTGAATGATCTGGCCAATGGTGATAGCTGTGTTGCCGTCGGTTACTCTGGCGATATCTTCCAAGCGGCAGCCCGCGCAGAAGAAGCAGGCAATGGCGTAGAAGTGATGTATAGCATCCCGAAAGAAGGCACCGAGATCTGGTTTGATATGCTGCTTATCCCTGCGGATTCTAAAAATGCAGATAACGCCCACAAATTTATTAACTTCTTGCTACGCCCTGAGATTATCGCTGAAATCACAGATTACGTGTGGTACGCCAACCCCAACAAAGATGCGACCGCCTTGGTTGACCCTGAAATTGTAGGCGATGGTGCCATCTATCCTAGCGATGAGACCAAAGCTAAGCTTTATATGACCGACAAACCATCAATGGCGATGTTGAAAGTTCGTAACCGTTTATGGACCGATATTAAAACCGGCCGCTAAGAACTCAGTTGCTAAACTAAATAGCGTCAGCAATGGGCTCATCTTGCTGGGCGGTGCCATACACGCCGTATGATCGCCGCTCAGTCTTTCAATCATCTTAGTCATCTAGCCTTTCATCACTCAGTCCTTCATCATCCGCTTTTCAATCATGCGCCATCGTTTATCGTGTGCCATTATTTATCGTGCAACAAAGAAGCTTTATAACCTCATGTTTTAACGGCAACGCACTGTTGCAGATCCTCTACGTTTAACAACAAAACACTAACATTTCCCGCTGCGGCCTGTGCTTAAATTGGTCTATCATTTTATTCGCCACAGAATCACCTAGCCATTACACAAACGATGCTAAGGGTAGGATACCTATGTACGTGGTTCTGCAAAGAAGGACTTTAGAGGAATAGACCATGACGACTTTTTTATCAGTGTTACGCTCCACCTTGCTGATTATTTTAATGACGACAGCGATGGTTATGCTGGTGAATAATGCACAAGCAGGCGTAATGAGCACCGCACAGTTTTACGCTAATAACGCAGACCGTTTAAAGGAAGAGGCTGCCCGCTTAGAGGCTCAAACTAAGAAAGCGCTCAAGCTGCATCAGCAATTATTACAAAGTGAAATCGGCACCCGTGAAGCGTTTCATAATTATTTATATCAGCTGACAACAGCAGAAAAGCATACCGATGATATTCTAAATCCTGCTCGTTTCCGTATCGGCATCCCTTCAAAGCGTGGCATTAAAGCAGAACAGTACCCTGCCATTAAGCTCTCTCTCGACAAAGACCTTCCTTATCGTACCCGTACCGTTGAGATACGTGATCTGGTAAAAAAAGAAAGCCGTCGTTATAAAGAGGTGCTTAAAGATAACGAACAAGCTTTTGTCAACGTTGAAGAGGTCTTAGCAAGCTTAGAAGAACTACGGGAAGATGTTGATAGAAGCCGTACTGATCAGCAAGCCAAACGCACATATGAACATTACCTACGTCGTCTCTCTAGCGCCAAACAGCTTTATTACAAAGCTCTGGATGAGTTTTGCATCGCTGCAGCTCAAGCCGAGTTTCGAGGTTTAACAGGTCGTCGTTTAGCCCCAAGTGACTCACCCTTTCAGCTTTACCCAAGCCAAGACGAGCTTAGCCAAAATGACTCTTGAGGCTGACGTATACATTCAATGGCTAGCTCTATAATCCACTTTCCCGATAGCTTGCCTGCTCAATAAATCGTGCGATCCACTGCCCTACTTTTAAATCATCTAGGGGTTCTCTTTTCAGCCCATCAAGCGCAAGGCTTAACGTAGGCTCAGGAAAGAGAACGCCTAAATCTGCGCTTAGCAGATCCTGCTCATAATCTCGATAAAACTCAGGATGGCCTTGGAGCGTCAAAATATGATGACCGATGACTAAACCCGCATGTTTACAGGATGGGGCGCTTGCAAAGGTATGGCTTTCTTTAGGAGCCTCCAGCACCTGATCTTGATGAATCGCATTGATTGCAAACTGAACAACGGGTTGATCAAAGCAGTCTAGCTGCTGCTCAATATGATAGTGTTGAATGCCTAAATTCCAGCCGCCGGAGAACTTCTCAACGCGACCGCCCAGAGCCTCAGCAATAATTTGATGACCAAAGCAGATCCCTATTAATGGTCGCTTTTGCTGATGTAGGCTACGAATCAGCTCACGCAGGGGGGCCATCCAGGGTAAATTGTCGTAGACACCCTGTGCGGAGCCTGTAATAAGCCAAGCATCGCACACGTCAATACTTGTGGGAAACACGCCGTCAATCAACGAGTAGTAACGATAATCAAAGGTGATATCGGTGCTATTGAGTAAACGTTCAAACAAATTAGCAAAATTGCCGTGATGCTGGAGCGCAGCTGGGCCAGTATCGGTAATTAAAATGCCTAGTGTTATGCTCACTGAACACTCCTTTTTTGAGTTAACCATCTAGACTTTAAATCTTGCCGTTAAGTTTGCAAGGTTATCGGATAGTGTTAATAGCCGTTCACTTTGGTGCGAGGATCGCCCTGCACCTTCTGTCGTTTGCGCAGTAACCCCATGAATCTCCGTTAGACTTTCACTAATATCAGCAACGGTACAGCTCTGTTGATCTGTTGCGGTGGCGACTTGAGCGTTCATCTGACTCATACCTTGAACCGTATCGCTGACCTGATGTAGCGCTTCTAAACTGAGATTTAATTGCGCGCTGTAACGTATGGCATCATCGCTACAGCCCGATAAAGTACTCGCGGCTTGCTGCGCGCCATCTTGCAACCGTTGCACAATTGTTTCAATTTCACCTACAGATTCCTGTGTTCGAGAGGCCAAAGAGCGAACCTCATCCGCCACAACCGCAAAGCCTCGCCCCGCTTCTCCAGCACGGGCTGCCTCAATAGCCGCGTTTAATGCAAGCAAATTGGTTTGCTCCGATACGGCGCGAATCACATCAATCACATCACTTATGCCGTCGCTACGGTCTTTAAGCTCCGCGACCTGCGTCATCGAGAGTAAGACTTGATCCGCTAAATGGGCAATAGCCTGTCGACTTTGTTCTAAATCTTGATGGCTGGAGGTCAATACGCGTTCTGCATCCTGTGCGCTAATACGGGTTTGTTCCGCATGTTGCGCGACCTCGATGGCGCTAGCTTCCATTTCACTGGCTGTAGCCGCCAAGCGATTGGTTTGTGTCGCTTGGGTCTCCGCTCCAGATAAGGTTTGCTCGCCAATCGTTCGGCTAATTTGAGCGGCTTCATGAACCGACTGCACGGTATGTGTCATCTGATTCACAAGATCATGTAAATGCTGAGCCAAGGTATTGGTACTAATCGCCACTTGAGCGATTTCATCATTGCCTTCCACGGGAACCCGAGTGGTTAAATCCCCTTGGGCAATCTGGCCAATAGCCCGAACCAAACGGGCAAGAGCCGTTTGCAAATAGCGGATCAAGCGAACGCCCAAAAGAAGCGATAACAGGGTTGCCGATATAGCACCCAGCAAGATGATATCTTTGCCCAGAGTTAAGGTTTCCTCTGTATGAGCGGTGGCGTTGCGGGCTTGTTCTTTAGCGGAGGTGATAAATAGGGCGATCTGCTGTTCGTTTTTATCAACCAACTGCTCAATTTTTAGCATGGCATCTTCTGATTCTCGGGTGGCCTGTAACGAGGACAAATGCTGCTGCAGGGTTAAATCAGCATCAACCAACTGCGCTTTGTAAGGCTGCCAAGTCTCATTTAAAGTGGTAAAAACCTCTTTATTCAAAGATGGAACGCGGGTGATCGCCTGATCAATACTGGCCAGCTTCCTAGCAATTTCCTGTGCATCACTATTGGCTTGGGCGTAATCCGTTGTATTCAATAACTGTTTTATGCCGCTATTCATAAAGGCGATATCATCGCGAATGGGCTTTAAAACCGACAGATACTCATAGCGGAATTCTTCATAAAGCAGGTCTTCTAAGGTGTAGCCCATTTCTGCGGTAAGGTATTTGAAATCTCGGGCTTGGGCGTCAACAACCGCCTGACTGGCACGGTGTGCCTGTTGTGCTTGAATCATCTGTTCAGCAGTACGAAAAATCTCATCAGTGACCTGCTCTAATTGCGTAATCCCTTGCACACCGATCTGTTTTAGCTGACTAAAATTCTGAGAAAACTCAGTCTGTAACGCATTCAATGACGCATCAATTGAATCCTCTTCAATCTGTTGTCCAGAAAGAAACTGCAATAGCAGGTACTTAGTTTCTGCCAAGCTACTGCGAAGATTACTACTGAGATACACCCTAGGCGATGCTTTATCGACAACAATACCAACATCGCGCTCCACCGAGTTAAAACTGTAGTATGCGCTAGCGGATGTCATCATAAACAGTAGTAAAATAACACCTAAATTAAGCGTGATCCTCTGTCCGACCGAGAGTGACATGAGTGTCGATAACAGGCCTTTCTTCGATGATTTCTTCGATAGCCTTTCTGACCTTGAAGCCTGTGATGATGCCTCGATAGATGACGCCGCAGATGATAACGTCTCAGCATTGGAGCATTCAGAGGATGCAGTAACAGCCATTTTCTTCTACCTTATTGCAGCAAAATTGCGATGCCGTCAGCGTATAAAAAACATAAAACGCCAAGCAGCCCTAACTACGACGCTGCTCGGCGCTCGTTTAAGCCGCTTGGCGTTCATTCCAAACGGCTTGAGGTTCGTTTTAAGCTTTAGGCCCACGCTGATTAAGAAAATCAGCCATCCAATGAGCCACCATAATAGAGTCGGTCGCCGCATCTTTTTCTTGGATAGTCGCTAACCCCAGCTCGGCGGTTTCATCAGGGATAACCTCACCACGACGCAGGGAGATTAAGCTGTTCTCATAGCTGATATTAAATTCAGGGTGTGCTTGAAAGGTCAAAATACGATCGTCGTACACAAGCCCTGCATAAGTACAGAAATCAGACGATGCAAAAACTTCAGCATTATCCGGCTTGGTTAAGACTTGATCTTGGTGCATGGCACTAATACAAAAAGAAGACGGTGCCGCTTTTAAGAAATCAAACGCCGGTTTTACACCATAGCTTTGCAAACCAACGCCCCAGCCACCTTGGTACTTATCAACTCGCCCACCAAAGGCATCAGCCACAATTTGATGACCAAAGCAGATACCGATTAAAGGACGATTTTCCCCGTGGATCTGCAAGATAAGCTCTTTTAGCTGCTGCATCCAAGGCAAGTTCTCATACACGTTGAACTTAGAACCCGTAATAATCCAGCCATCACAGTCTGTAGCGCTACTGGGAAAGTGTCCTTCACGTACATCAAACACTTGATAGTCAAACTGGTGGCCCGCCTGTTGAAAGAGCTGCACAAACATATCCGCATAAGAGCCATGCTCATCAATCAATTCATCAGGCGTAATACCCGTCGCCAAAATACCAATCTTCATTTCGATTACCCGTTGTTTCCGTTATTGCAGTGAAATAACTGTTGCAGTGAACAATGACCATTGCACCCGCCTCTAATGATGATGCTTAAGCGAATGGTTGGCTGCTGGTTTTAGCTCCAGCAGCCTATTTTAGAAATATTTTAATATGACTTTAGTTTTTAATTTTCAGGCTGGGCTAGCAAACGCGCCTGCCGACGCATCTGATACATAGCGCCTATCACGCCAATCGCAACCACTAGAATCATTAACGTGGCTAGCGCATTAACCTCAGGCGTAACCCCTAGGCGTACTTTAGAGAAAATCACCATTGGCAAAGTGCTGTTACCCGGGCCAGATACAAAGCTTGCAATCACTAAGTCATCCAGTGATAAGGTAAACGACAGTAGCCAACCAGAGATAATAGCGGGAGAAATCAGGGGTAGCGTGATCAAGAAAAATAACGATGACGGTTTAGCACCTAAATCCATCGCCGCTTCCTCTAAAGACTCATCCATAGACGACAGTCGAGCCTGAACAATCACCGCCACATAGGCCATACAAAAGGTGGTGTGGGCAATAATAATAGTGCCTGTACCGCGCCCCGCTGGCCAACCGAACATCCCCTCCATCGCCACAAACAGCAGCAATAAAGACAACCCTGTGATCACTTCTGGCATTACCAAGGGCGCAGAAATCCAGCCAGACAGAACCATCTTGCCTTTAAATGGCCCAAAGCGACTTAGGACAAACCCCGCCATAGTCCCCAGAACAACCGCCAACGTAGCCGTGATAAAAGCGATCTTAAAACTGAGCAGTGCCGCATCAATAATCTGATCATTTTTAAACAGCTCGGCGTACCACTTAAGCGACCAACCACCCCAAACCGTTACCAGCTTAGACGCGTTAAAACTATAGATGATCAGCGCAATAATAGGGGCGTATAGAAACAGGAACCCAAAACCAGCACTCATATTTAAAAATAGTGAACGGCGTTTCATTATGCAGCTCCCTCTTTACCCTGACCGTTACGAATCAGCATGATCGGCAACACAAGAATAATCAGCATGACAACGGCGACAGCAGAGGCCATCGGCCAATCACGGTTCAGGAAGAATTCATCCCACAAAACTCGACCGATCATTAGCGTGTCAGAACCGCCCAACAGAGCGGGAATCACAAACTCACCCACCGCTGGAATAAAGACCAATAAACAACCGGCAATCACACCGGGCATTGCCATTGGCAAAGTTACCAAAAAGAAACTTTGGTACGGACGTGCCCCTAAGTCTTCAGCGGCTTCCAATAAGGTCATATCCATTTTTTCCAGGGCGCTATACAACGGCAACACCATGAAAGGTAGGTAGGTATAGACGATACCGATATAGACTGCGAAATCGGTTTGCATCATCACCAAGGGTTGATCAATAAGCCCCATACTCATTAGGGTTTCGTTAATCAAACCATTCTTTTTCAACAGCCCCATCCATGCGTAAACACGCAGTAGGAAAGAGGTCCAGAACGGCAGAATAACCAGGGCTAACAGTAACGCACGGGTTGAACCTTCAGTGCGAGCCATCAGATAAGCAATCGGAAAGGCTACTAATAAGGTGAAGAATGTTGAGATCGCAGCAACTTTAATCGAGCTTAAATAAGCGCTCACATAAAAATCATCTTCCAACAGAAAGAGATAGTTACTAAGGCTTATTTTTACAGTGATGTAGGCTTCTTCAAGGTTCCAGTCTAGAACCGATGAGTAGGGAGGTACCGCAATCGCCGCCTCTGATAAAGAAATCTTGAACACAACGACAAAAGGAATAAAGAAGAAGATCGCCAGCCAGAGATAAGGCACCGCCACAACGGAGAAACGGCCCCAGTTAACACGACTGAAGAAGTTGTATTTGGTCATTTTAGTGTAGGAATCATTGATCCAAGCCACTCTGGATGCAGTACTCATGAGGTCAATACCACGCAGCTGTCCATATCCCATGACAGGAAGACTTTGTCATCCCACGTAAAGCGGCCACCGCTCTCACGGTTAATATTGGGCTGCGTCACGCGAACCTCTTTGCCACTAGGTAGCTTCACTTTAAAGACCGATAAGCTACCCATATAGGCGATATCCAGAATATTGCCTTCAATACAATTGAACGGCTGATCAGGACGTTGTTCACTAATGCGAACTTTTTCAGGGCGCACCGCCACATGGACTTCTTGATTCGGGGCGCAGCTAATACCGTGATTCACACATAGCACACCACCAGCTTCTGTGGATGTCACACAAACGGTATCAGGCTCATCGGTTGTCACTTCACCTTGGAACAGGTTCACCGAGCCCACAAACTCCGCAACAAAGCGACTGTTCGGGTACTCATAAACTTCATGGGGTTCGTCTGTTTGTACGATAACACCGTGGTTCATAACGCCAATTCGAGTGGCTAGGGTCATCGCTTCTTCCTGGTCGTGGGTTACAACCACAAAGGTAACACCTAATTCATCTTGAATATTGATCAGCTCGAACTGAGTTTCTTCACGCAGTTTTTTGTCCAGCGCGCCTAAGGGTTCGTCAAGTAACAGCAATTTAGGACGCTTGATTAGAGAGCGAGCCAAGGCTACCCGTTGACGTTGACCGCCAGATAATTGATTCGGTTTACGCTTGCCCAAATGACCAAGCTGAACCAGATCCAGCATTTCAGCAACGCGTTTTTTTACTTCAGTACCACGAATACCTTCACGCTTTAAGCCAAAGGCAATGTTTTCATTAACCGTTAAATGGGGAAAGAGTGCATAGGATTGGAACATCATATTAACGGGGCGATTCCAAGGCTGGATACCGGCCATATCTATGCCATCAATTAAGATTCTGCCGCTAGACGGTGCTTCAAAACCTGCCAGCATACGCAGCAAGGTGCTCTTACCTGAACCAGAGCCGCCGAGTAAGCAGAAGAGCTCATTCTCATAGATATCCAGCGAGATGTTGTCTACCGCGGTAAAGTCGTCGAATTTTTTTGTAATATTTTCGATCTGAACAAACGGTTTAGCATCGGTCTTCCAGGAAGGAAGTTTGATCTGCGCTTGTTCGCCAATGTTACTAGGATCAATCTTTTGCGGAGAAGTCATAAAACACTCGACTCTTTTGGTTTTGTTATTGTTAAGGCCTCCCCCAAAAGGGAGGCCTCTGAGCTTTTACCGGCCTGTTTTAATATTCACCCAAGTACGGGTTAACAGTCGGTCGAATTTTGCAGCGTGTGCTTTCTGAGCAAACAGCTTGGCTTTAACAGCATCCGATGGATAGATTCCTGGGTTTGAAATCACATCATCATTCAGCAATGGCTCAGCTGCTTTGTTAGGAACGGCGTAATACACGTAATTGGAGATACCCGCAGCGGTTTCACCTTCAAGAACATAGTTGATAAACTGGTAAGCCAGTTCTGGATGTGGGGCATCCGCTGGAATTGCCATCAAGTCGAACCAGATCAGCGTACCTTCTTTAGGAATGGCATAGCTGATGCTAACGCCTTGACCGGCTTCTTCTGCACGGCTTTGAGCTTGAAGGATGTCGCCGTTGTAGCCCAGTGCGACACAGATATCGCCATTGGCTAGATCAGAAATATACTTACCTGAGTGGAAATATTTATAATCACCACGAACCGCCTCTAAAACTTCAGCGCCTTTTTTCAAATCCGCTTTGCTTTCAGAGTTAGGATCAACCCCCGCATAATTCTGAGCGATCGACATCACTTCTGCTGGAGAATCCAGAACACCAATGCCGCAATCTTTTAGTTTAGCGGTTATTTCAGGGTTAAAAATCAGATCCAGAGTATCAAACTCCATATCACCTAAACGAGCTTTCACCGCATCGATGTTATAACCCAGACCAATGGTTCCCCATGCATAAGGAACATTGTGCAGATTACCTTTGTCGTGGGCAGAAACTTTTTCAATAAGAGCGGTATCTAGATTTGAATAGTTGCTCAGCTTAGATTTATCAATTTCCTGATAAATACCGGCCTGTAACTGACGTTCCAAAAAAGCACCGGTTGGTATAACTAAATCGTAACCAGAGCCACCGGCCATCAACTTGGCTTCTAATACCTCATTGCTGTCGTAAACATCGTAGTTCACTTTAATGCCGGTTTCTTTTTCAAAGCGGGCTATCGCTTCTGGTTCGATATAGTCAGACCAGTTATAGATGTTAAGCACTTTATCACTAGCAAAGGCATTGCCAGCAAGCAGTGCAGAACATACCGATAGGGTTAGGGCTTTTTTTATTGTCATGCTCACTTCCTCTTAAAGCAGATCCGATCAAGGTATCGCGCTTTGGGTTTTATTGTGGATAGGGGTTACTTCATTTATTGTCCTAAAATGTCCAGCGGTGGGGTGCAAGCACCCCACATCTGAATGATATTTACAGCTGCCGATCAACCGACATAAAGCGCTACGGATTCAAACACTATTAACACATCGCCTGTTTAGGGGCTGTTTATAGATAGGCTTCGTATTCAACATCCGAGATACGGCTCTGGATCTTGCGCTGTTCCTGCTCTTTTGCAGCAGAGTAAACACGCACAAAAGATTCACCCATATACTCTTTTAAGACTTCGCTCTCTTTTAATGCCAGAGTGGCATCATCCCAACGGGTTGGCAGTCGTGGAAGATCACGCTCTTCCGCTTCAGCGTAAGCATCGCCTTCAATGGCCGATGGTGGCTGTAGTTTGTTTTCGATACCGTATAACGCCCCAGCCAAAACAGACGCCAGTACTAAATAAGGATTGGCATCTGCACCGGAAACACGGTGTTCAATACGACGGGCTACCGGCTCACTTTCTGGCACACGCAGCGCTACAGTACGGTTCTCATAACCCCAGCTAGCAAATGTCGGAGCATGGGCTCCGGCTGCAAAGCGGCGGTAAGAGTTCAAATGCGGAGCAAAGATCAACATGCTGTCGGCCATCGTTTCCATCAAACCGGCAATCGCATGGCGCAGCAGCTCGGAACCGGCATCCGTACCATCGTCAAACACGTTATTGCCATTACTGTCGATCAAGCTGAAATGAACGTGGAAGCCGTTACCGCTTTTATCGGCATAAGGTTTAGCCATAAAAGTGGCACCGTAACCGTGTTTGCGTGCGACACCTTTAACCAAACGTTTAAACAGTGTGGCGTGATCTCCCGCAAGGGCTGGATCGGCAACGTGCATCAAATTGATCTCAAACTGACCGGGGCCTAATTCTGAAATAATGGTATCAGCAGGAATACCCTGCTCTTCGCAGGCGCTACGCACTTCTGCGAAGAAAGACGATAAGCCGTCCATCTCTTCAATGGAGTAGCAATCCGTATCATAGAGGCGACGACCGTGCCCTTCAGAGAGAATCGGTGGCTCAGGAATACGGTTCTCTTCTGATGCGCCATCAAGCAGATAGAACTCCAGCTCGGTTGCCATCACAGGCGTTAGCCCCATATCAGCAAACCGCTTTACAATACTCAGTAGGATTTGGCGTGGATCTGCATCAAAGGGTTTACCATCGGGATCAAACATCATTGCCAAAATCTGGCTGCGGGCTTCTTCTGACCAAGGAACATTGATCGGGGTACTATGAACCGGCATACAAACGCCATCACTATCACCGGTTTCAAACACTAAACCATTTTCTAAAACGTCATCACCCCAGTTATCAAAGCCGATCACCGAGCGCGGTAGCTTAACGCCCTCTTTGAAAACTTTTTTCAAGCTATTGCCTGGCATACGTTTGCCGCGCAGATTACCGTTCAAATCGGTAATAAACAGATCAAACTCGTTATTGTCGGAGTTAAAGCTGTCAAAACTTTTGTTGTCACCATTAAAATCTACAGACATTTTTTATCTCTCTTATAAAACTTTTCGGAACGCTTTCGGTGCTCTTGCAATACCGCGTTAGTATGCAGAGCCTAAATAAACAGAGCCTTGCTACCGCTCTCAACCTTTTTTGCTTTTAGTGTTAAGCATAAATTAGCATTGGGTGTCATTAATGCTAAATGTAATTGCTATTCAGCGGATCTTATTTATTTGTGATCACATTTCCTGATAATGATATGATCATAAATAAATAAATCGGTCAATAAATCAGAGCAACATTTTTACCGCACCATTTTAGTGATCACAAAAACAGTTCTGCACCATTATAGTGACTTATTCCATATCACTATTAATCACAACAATAATGATCGAACCAAACCAGTATTAGGCGACCCGTAATGGACAAGAAATCACCGATACAAGTTACATTAACCAAGCGCGATGATGCTGTAACTATCACCCAGTGGGTATATAGCACTTTGCGGAACGCCGTCATGAACGGTCAGATTCTACCGGGACGAGCCTTAACCATACGAGAGCTTGCGGCAATACTGGATGTTAGTCCTATGCCAGTAAGGGAAGCGTTGCGCCAGCTCGCTGCGGAAAATGCCTTAGAAATACAAGGCAATCGTCGGGTGATAGTACCCAAAATGACCGCCATGAAGTTCAGCGAGCTATGCGAGGCGCGTATTACCCTAGAATCCCATGCGGCAGCACGGGCCCTGCCTTATATTGATCATGATACGTTAGCAGAGCTTATCGCGCTGGATAAAGAGATCGACGAAGCTCAAGCAAATGGCGACCTTGAGCAAATCACAATACGCAACCAACGCTTTCACCGCAGACTCTACACCGCTAACCCTCATCAAATATCCTTGCCGTTAATTGAAAGCCTATGGCTCCAGCTAGGGCCTTTTATGCGCCTAGCAAACTCCCGCCTTAAAGAGCACTACACCATTGACCGTCATAACGAAGCGATCGAAGCCATTAAACAGAAAGACGGCCTAGCACTACAGATGGCGATTACATCAGATATAAGAGAAGGCTTTGCCTTTGCAGGAACCCCAGAGCTGCTATACAACTTTATTGAACAATCTGGCGCAAATACGTTTTAGACGGCCGCCGTCCTCAGGTTTAAGTCTTATAAAACTAGTTTTGTGATCACAATATAAGCATTGAACGTTTGACTTTTTCATTTTGTGATCACAAAATAGCCTCAAGAAAAGAAAACAGGAAAGACATTAGGGTAGGCCTGTTTATCCTAATTTGATCACAAATGTTGAAAACATGATCACAAAAAAGATGACGCTTCGCTAACAATAGCGGATTCGGTGACTCGCCTTTTACCGGTCAGAGAAAGCGCAACAACCCGATAGATAGACAATAGAGGACGAACAAATGGCTGCTGAAAATAACAACACCCGCGAGTGGCAAGCACTGGATGCAAAACACCACCTACATCCTTTTACAGATACCGGTGCCTTAAACAAAAAAGGTGCCCGCGTTATCACTAAAGCGGAAGGTGTTTACCTGTGGGATAGCGAAGGTAAAAAAATGCTAGACGGCATGGCCGGTCTTTGGTGTGTCAATATGGGCTATGGTCGCCAAGAGTTGATTGATGCCGCAAGCGAGCAGATGGCTACCTTGCCGTTCTACAACACCTTTTTCCAGACAACCCATTTACCTGTAGCAAAATTGGCTCAAGCCATTGCTGAAGTAACGCCGGGTGATCTGAACCGTATCTTCTTTGCCAATTCAGGTTCAGAGGCTATCGACACCATTATCCGCATGGTGCGCACCTACTGGGTGACACAAGGTAAACCGTATAAAAACATCATTATCAGCCGCGAAAATGCCTATCACGGTAGTACCGTAGCAGGCGCAAGCCTTGGCGGTATGAGCGGTATGCACAAGCAGGGCATTCCTATGGTGGGCGGTATTGAGCATATTCGTCAGCCGTACTGGTATGGTGAAGGCGGCGATATGACCGAAGAAGCCTTCGGTATTGCCTGCGCTAAAGCCTTAGAAGAGAAAATCTTGGCTGTAGGGCCAGATAATGTTGCCGCTTTTGTTGGGGAGCCGATTCAAGGCGCGGGCGGTGTCATTATTCCACCGGCGAACTACTGGTCTGAAATTCAAAAAATCTGTAAGAAGTATGATGTTTTGCTCGCCGCCGATGAGGTTATCTGTGGCTTTGGCCGTACCGGCAGTTGGTTTGGTTGCCAAACACTGGATATCGCACCCGATATTATGTCTATGGCGAAGGGCTTATCTTCTGGCTACTTGCCAATCTCTGCTGTTGCTGTGGGTGACCGTATTGCTAAGGCATTGGATGAGATGGGCGAAGACTTTAACCATGGCTTTACTTACTCCGGTCATCCGGTGGCCGCTGCGGTGGCTCTGGCTAATATCGAGCTGATGAAAAAAGAGAATATCGTCGATTATGTCGCAAACGATATTGGCCCTTACCTGCAAGAGAAGCTGCGTGAAACCTTAAAAGATCACCCTCTTGTGGGCCATATTAATGGCGTTGGCTTAATCGCTGGTTTTGCACTGGTTAAAGATAAGGCGACCAAAGAGCTGTTCCCATCGGATATTGATATAGGCTATATCTGCCGTGAACACTGCTTTAATAATGGCCTTATTATTCGCGCGGTGGGTAGCCGTATGGTGATGTCTCCGCCACTGGTCATTACCCGTGACGAAGTTGATGAACTGTGCGAAAAAGCAAAACTGTGCTTAGATCTAACCGTCGAATCCATTAATAAGCTGTAATCATTTTATTATTTATCTCCGCTAGAGACAGCGCCCAAGGGTAAATCCTTGGGCGTATTCATCTTACTGCCACAATCCTATACCGCAGCCTTATATAACAAGAAAAATATGCAATTATTCCAATCAGGCAGGATAATAAGCAATAAGCTCTATACTGCTTTAAACACGATTCCTATTAATATTACTGCAGCAACCGGAGCCTCAGCCAACATGCATCCAAAAACGAATCCGGAGCTAATTACTGCCCCCTGCGCCCGCGATATCGCCGCGCTAATCAACCACATTAAAGTACCGAGTTTTATGCCGGTACTGGAAGAAGTGTTAAGCCATCATTGTAACTTCGATACGATTCTTGTGGTGACGTACAAAAAGTCCTTCAAACCGATCATATTACATCCAAAGAGTCCCGCAGAGCACAGTCCAACACTAAAAAACTATATCGAAAAAGCCTATATTCTTGATCCTCTGTTTAACAGTATTCAAGATGGTCTAGGCTCTAACGTGTCTCGCTTGGTTGATATTGCACCGGACTCCTTCGATCAAACCGAATATTACCAATCCTGTTATCGCAAATTTGACCTAGTTGATGAGGTCAATATGACCATCACATTGAGCCAGCATACAACCTGCGCCATCGCCTTAGGTCGAAAGAGCGCCCTGGGCACAATCACCCGCGCAGAGCTGAACCGACTAAAGAGTATTTTTCCCGTCATTGAAGCCTTAGTGCAACAGTTCTGGCATGTGCAGTCAGGGGAGTTTGTGAAGTATGAACGTTCGGAAGGGCCGATCAAACAAGCACTAAAAACCTTCGCCAGCGGCGTACTAACCCAGCGGGAGCAAGAGATTTTGGGGCTTATTCTGCAAGGACATTCTTCCAAAGCGATTGCCGACATTCTTAGCATCAGCGTTGGCACCGTTAAAGTGCACCGAAAAAATATTCACAGCCGCTTAAACACATCCACTCAATCTGAGATATTCACACTGTTTTTAAGCCACCTTAACCAACTAGAAGCTTAACCGGCTTATTTCTGCTGTTTCTTACTACGTCTATTACTGCGGCGAATGCAGTTAATGCGGTTAAGGATTCGTGCTTTTTTGCACACAATTAGGGCGTAATTTTTTTATCTTTTTTTGTAAACGACATCATATTTGAAGCCATTGAGCCCACCTCATAAAATTTGATGTCGCTTTTTATCCCTGCCTATTACTATCCCAATCTATTACTATCCCAACCTATGTCAGACTTAATAGACCTCCATACCAACGGGTATTTTACTTAACCTTCGCTAAATCGCTGTCGAAATTCACTTGGGGTTAACCCCATAATATGAACAAAGCGTTTTCGACAAGCGCCAGCATCCTCATAACCAGCTTCTCGAGCGATCGTTTCAAAGGGTGCACGGCTCTCTTCCAGCCGCTCGCATGCTTTTTGAATACGTAAACGCTGCATATATTCTTTTGGTTTATATTGGGTCACTTTTTCAAACCGTCGTAGAAATGTTCGCTCTCCCATCGCCACTTGTTCAGCTAAGTCTTTTACGGAAGGCAGGTTAGGAAAAACCGTTTCTAGGTGCTCTTGGGCGGTGCGAATCAGTGCGTCACCGTGATGAAGATCGGGCTTAAAACGTCGATAAAAACGTTGGGATCGCCGTCCAGTATCCACCACTAAATATTTACCCATCAGGGGTACGATGCCGCTTGGCGCATATTGGGCGACCACTTCAAAACCGAGATCCAGCCAAGACATCATCCCCCCTGCGGTAATAACGGAGCCTTCATTAATCAAGATCTGATCCAGATCGAGCAACACGTTAGGGTAATGCGCTTTAAATAGAGATTCGAACGCCCAGTGAGTTGTGACTCGCTTGCCGCTCAACAAAGGCGTGGCGGCTAAAATAAAACTCCCCGCGCAAGCAGAGCAAATAATGGCGGATTGTGCCTGTTGCTGTAACCAATGGATTAACGTATCCGGTGGCTGTAAGTAGAAATCACTGCGTTGCCCAGGCGGTAAAATCACCACATCAAAGACCTCAGCACAGGACAGTTGATCCAGCGTGAGCACTTGAGGCAAAAAAAGTGAGGCGGTTTTTTGCTCTCTATTCTTCTCTCCATTCAGTCCTTCTTTCTGTTCACCATTCCGCCCACCACTCGATTCATTATACGGTTCACGACATAGCCGACTGGCTAAATGAAACAGCTCTTCTAAACCATAAACCGCTGATTTAAGGCTATTGGGATAAGCGAGAATAGCAATTCGCACGCCGTTCTCTATGGCTTTGTTATCTAGGTTTCGCCCCATGCTGACATGGCTCCTGTTGCTCTCTATTTTTAAATTTATAAGCGACCAAATATCAGACAAATGTCGTTTATGACCTTAAATATGTCATTTTTGACTCTAAAGATTAAGTCTATCGTCATTTAAAATACGATCATTCATAAAGCAATCCACAGAAAAGCTTAATCAAGCGCGGTCTTAATAAGACCTTATTTAAAACTGGAGCACTTCGCTATGTCTCAATCAACATCTCAAAAAACGACCCAAAAAGCCCTGATCGTTATCGATCCTCAAAATGATTATTTTCCTGAAGGTAAGTACCCGCTTTGGAATACCGAAACCGTACTGGCGAATATGCTAACGGCTATCCACACAGCCCAAGCGAGTCAGATGCCGATTGTTTTAGTGCAGCATGTTGGTAAACCGCAAAGTCCTTTCTTTCAGCCTGAAACAGAGGGTGTTGCCATCCATCGCGCCATCAAAGCAGCGGCTCCAGAGGCGAAGATTGTCGTTAAAAATTTTGCGGATAGCTTTGAACAAACCAAGCTGCACGAACTATTATCCGAGGCGGGTATCAATGAAATTATCTTATGCGGCATGATGACTCAGAACTGCATCACCCACACCGCATTATCGAAAACAGCAGAGCACTATCACGTTAAAGTGATTCAAGATGCCTGCACCACCGTTGATGGGATGATTCATGGTATTGCGATAAATGCGCTGTCGGTTAGAACAGAGCTGATTGATACCGGAGAACTGTTAGCTAACCGGAATCTACGCTCTCAGAAAAAGAGTAATTAATAAACACTAATACATAATACGACAGGCTATCAATCAACCTCCACCTACCATAAAATATGCGTGAATAAATACTCACCATTGGTACATTGATATCATCGATTAGTATGGCTCAAAGGCTTTTCAAGGGCTTGCTGTATATTTTTCTAATACGTGTATGACCATCAATATATCCAGCAAATCACCTATTTTATGGGGGTCCGCATGTTCTGGAAAAAAAGAGTCTTGCCCGAAACGCAGCCACAGGAATCACCGGTAAAAGTCATCCATCTACACCAAAACCAAATCAACCAGCAGCAACTTCAATCTCTGGCCTTTCATGATGGACAAGCTGCTTTAGTAATGGCTTTTATCTCTCCTTGGCTGCCCTTTGAGCAGACCGCCCGAGCTCTGAAGCAATCTCTGCCCTTTGCTCAGCAATTTATCGCGGTAATGACCGCCGGTGAGCTCAGCTCTTGTGGCCGCAGCTTATATCATAAGGCTGATGGCAAATGGGACAATATAGTATTACAGAGTTTCAGCCATCAGCTGTTCAATGCTCTGGAATTACGCACAGTTAATCTGCATTGCGATGATATAAAGCGCGGCCAGCCAAAAATGAGCGAACAGCAGCGCACGCAAAAAATTGAGCAGGAAATCAAACGCATCAATTTACCGTTTGATGTACAAGCGCAAGATACGCTAGCGTTAACCTTTTTTGATGGCTTAACCGCCAGCGAAAACTTCTTTATGCAGGCACTTTATGCCAGTAATAAGCTGCCTTGCTACTTTGTTGGCGGATCTGCTGGAGGTAAGCTCGATTTTCAGCAAGCGGCTGTGTTCGACGGCCAGCAGGTTGTCGATGGCAACGCTTTGATTCTATTTTGTAAACTCAGCCCAGAAACTCGCTATGGCATATTTAAAAGCCATAACTTCCAAAAAACCGGCACTCATTTCACCATTATCGAAGCCGATGCTCACACTCGAACTGTGCAATCTGTTATGCGTGATGGTGAGCACAGAGCCGTGTCCCTGGTTCAAGTATTATGTGATCATTTCCATTGTACGTCTGACACACTAGATCACCATTTAACTGGGTACTCTTTTGGCGTTGATATTGGCGATGAGCTGTTTATACGTTCGGTCGCAGATATTAATCAAGCAACGGAAACTGTCACCTTCTTTTGTGATCTTCATTTTGGCGATAGACTGCATTTGGTCAAGGCTGGTAGTTTTACCGATCAAACCGATCAGGCCTACAGGAAGTACTCTGCGGATAAACCTCAGCCAGTGGCGATGCTGGCTAACGATTGTATTTTACGCCGCATCAATAACGGGCCGAACCTAGACCGACTGAGCACCTTTAACCAGATTCCAACGGCGGGGTTTTCCACCTTCGGTGAGCTACTGGGGGTGCATATGAATCAGACCCTGACCGCTGTTTTCTTCTACCAACCGCTGAAAGGAGTACCTTTCCGTGACGAATACGCCGATAACTTCCCTCAATACTACAGTCACTTCCGTATGTATTTTATGGAATCACGGCTAAACAGTTTGCGTCAGATCAACCAGCTACAGGCACTGTTGATTGACCGTATGGCAGAGTACAAACCTTTGGTGAAATCTATTATAGGAGGCTTTGATTCACTGCAGAGTTACACCGCAAGTTCCCAGGATGTACTGAGCAATATTCAACAGCGTTTTGACTATTTCAACAACCTAATCCTTGAGCAAGAATCTGACCGGATACAGCTACGTTCCGATGTAAATGTGCTACAAAACAATGCAGAAGAGGTGACAGCCGTCTTAGGTGTGATCTCCAATATTGCCGACCAAACCAGTCTGCTGGCGCTGAATGCCGCCATTGAAGCCGCAAGAGCTGGGGATGCTGGCCGAGGCTTTGCCGTCGTCGCCGACGAGGTACGCAACCTATCACAAAATACGCAAAAGAGTGTCGACGAAACCGGAAAAACCATCAGTAATGTTTCCAACTCTATCATCAGTATTAAGGGCACCATTGACCGCACCAGTCAGTTTGTTGAGGAGATCGCCTCTGGTTCTTCAGAACTAAGCGATGATATTAACAATATGGTCACATCTTCAGTCCAAACCGGAGAGGAGGTTAGTGCAAATATTGAACATATGAATAATTTGGCGCAGCGACTAGAAGAGATCGACGAGGAAGTGGATGCGATCCATCACCTAAAATCTCTAAGCGAGTATTAACACAAGCTCAGGTCTATCTACCCCAACATGATCGTCGACCCTAATGCGGTGCGGCGGTCTGATCCAGCGCCTGAATCTCAGGCTTATGCGCGTTATCACCCAGTTCTGAGATCACCATCGCCACCACAATACAGATTGCGCCAATAACCCCCATAACGCCAAGATGCTCATTCAATACAACCCAAGCCGTGATATGGGCAAAAATAGGCTCTAAAGCAAACACAAGGGCCACTTTATGGGAAGGAAGTAACTTTTGACACGCGGATTGCGCCCAAACCGCATAGGCCGTACCCAGTGTTGACGCCACCACAATGGAAAAAATAACCACGGGCTTACTGAACAACGCCCAACCGGTAATAGGCGGTGTTCCCGCGTAATAAAAGATCGGATGGTCGCCTATGGCAGCACCAATAACACTATAAATGGACACGGCTAATAGCTGTAAAATACTTAAGGTAATAACGGGCATATCGCCAACCCATCGACCGGTCAGCACAATATGAGCGGCAAAGCCAAAGGCGCAGATCAGCACTAAAATATCGCCCTTATTAAACTCATAGGCTGCGCCCCCCATTGTGAGCAAGTACAAACCCAGGGTCGCTAGCGAAACACCCAACCACACCATGGTACGTACTTGCTGGCGAAAAATAAGAAAACCTAACACCGGCACCAAGGGCACACTTAACGCCGTAATAAATCCCGCATTAGAGACACTGGTAAAGCGTAGGCCTTCTGTTTGCGCGTAAAACCCAATAAACAGCATTAAGGCCAAAACAGGTGCCATAAAAAGCATTTTTTTCCAGTGCTTAGGCCTTACTTTCTCACCGCTAAAATACAACAAAGGCAGTAGCGATAAAGCGGCCAAGAAAAAACGAATCGCATTGAAGGTATGGGTTGGCACTTCGGCCACCGCTAAATCGATCAGAACAAACTCTGTGCCCCAAATAAGGCTGATCAAAAAGACCAAAAAGAAGGCCAATCTTGGCGAGCGTATTGTCATTATTATCGTCCTTTCTTAAAAACCTAAAAGCCCCTGAACCGTTACCGGCACAGAGGCTCGTGTAAGGTATCCCTACAGCGTTATGCCATCCAGTAACCCAGCACAATAAAGCTGACAAACGCAAACGCCGCACCCAGTAGGGCGTATGGGATCTGTGTTAAACCATGTTGCATCGGTGTACAACCAGAACCCTGTGACGACAGCACGGTGGAATCACTAAAGAAGCAAGCGTGGCTACCAAAGGCAGAAGCAGACAGCAAAGCACCAACCGTTAGCGGCATCGACATATCCATCACCAGCGCCATTGGAATCACAATCGGCAGAGATACCACAAACACACCCCAGCTAGAGCCTGTTGCAAACACCACGGCAGCCATCGCCGCAAAGACCAAAGCAGGAAGCATCTCTTTAGACATATAAGGGGTCATCGTATCGATGATATAAGGCGTCATACCCAGTTGGTCGTTGATGTCTTTTAGCATAAAGCCCGCACACACGACGGCGATGGGGTGTAGCATCACTTTAAAACCATCTAGCATGGAATCGACCAGATCGCCAAAGTTCAGAAGGCGCTGCCAAAAATACAACACCATGGTGAATAAAGACGCCACTAACGCACCAAGCAATAAGTCAATATCGTAGTAAACACTAGCGGCGATCAACACTGCCATCGGCAAGATAAAGTTAATTAAGCCAACAATCGGAGAGGTCTTGCGAATACTGCTGGTATCAAAGCCCAGTTGACGACAACCGTCCGGTATACATTGACCTTTTTGCGCGCGCTCTTCTGCAGCCTTCATCGGGCCAAAATCACTCAACCAACCTGCCGCGACCAAAAAAACCACAATTAACGCGATCCAGCCATAGGCCATAAAAGGAATGGATTCAATATACAGCGACATCCCTTTCCCTTCTGCGACAGCGCCGTTTTCTTCTAACAGTGCCGCAAAGTAAACCGCCCAGGTGGATACCGGAACCAAAATACAAACCGGCGCTGCGGTCGAGTCAACCAGAAACGCCAGCTTCTCCCGAGAGATTTTGTAGCGATCGGTTAGATTCTTCATCGAAGCCGATACCGCCAACGAGTTCAGGTAATCATCAATAAAGACCATCAGACCTAAACAGCAGGTGGTTAGCATGGTGCCGCGCCGAGTTCTTATCCGTTTAGCCAATAGCTCACCGAAGGATAAAACACTGCCGCCGCGCTCTAGCATATTGATCAAACCACCCATCATGCCGCACACCAGTACGATCCACGCGATGGTTTCATCCATAACAACAGCAAGGGAAATATCACCCAATCCGGTGATAACACCGGCAGGGTTTAGCAGCAAAAGACCGGCGATAATGCCAGCAAAGATCGATTCAAGAGGTTTTTTGGTTAAAACAGCGACCACAAGAATCAGTAATGCGGGTAATAGACTTAGAAATCCGTAGCTTTCGCCTTCAGCGGGTACTGTCGACAGATAAGCAAAGCCTGCCATAACCGCCCCGTAAAAAAGAACCCAACGGGTTGGATTAGCAACAGTGGTCAGAGCTATCGACTCACCGGCAGTGGCAGAAGATGTAGAGTTTGAGCTGCTCATAAATATACCTATTTATATTTCTTATACCCTGTAAGACAAGCATCCTGCTGACTTCAGGTGGCATTGTGTGGCTTATTCAACCTCGAAAAATCAACCTATTAATCGATAGTTTGAATAAGCAGTTATCAACCGCAGTCAGCCTCCGTGTCTGCGACAATCTTGATTAGATAAAATCAGATAAAGGGTGTAGCTCAAGTCCGCCCTATCGTTTTAAGTTATAACTTATCGTTTTACGCTATAAATAGGGCCATAAATAGGATCATAAATAGAGCGGCAAGCTAAAATAAAACGATGCACGTAATGGCTGCTCTGCAGTCGATATATCACTTTATATACGCACTGCAGAGCGTCCCTTTTACCGGCCCTCAGAGACTAGATACCCATTTTGTCACGCAAGGTATAATAAGCGGCACCCATTGCGGTATAAGGCACACGGAACATACGACCACCGGGGAAAGGGTACTGCGGTAGGTTAGCAATAATATCAAAACGCTCCGCCTGGCCTTGAATCGCATCGGCTAAGACACGGCCTGCAAGATGAGAGCTGGTGACACCGTGGCCACTATAGCCTTGTGCGTAATAGATGTTACTGCCAATACGACCAAACTGAGGCAGTCGCATCAAGGTTAGTAAGAAGTTACCGGTCCATGCGAAATCCACCTTTACGTTTTTCAGCTCGGGGAAGGTCTTCAGCATCTTAGGCACAATTAAAGATTCGATCTTATCTGGCTCTCGGGCACCATAGGTAACACCGCCACCGTAGATGAGGCGACCATCACCGGATAGACGGTAATAGTCCAGCAGGTAGTTACAGTCTTCCACACAGTTATCTTTTGGCAGCAGGGCTTTCTGTTGCGCCTCTGACAAAGGTTCGGTGGTAATTACCTGAGTACCACACGGCATCGCTTTCTGTTCTAACTTAGGAATCAAGCCGCCCAGATACGCATTACCCGCCACAATCACATAATCAGCAACAACGCAGCCCTTTGCCGTACACACTTTAGCTTTAGAGCCTTCTTCAACACGAATAACCGGAGACGCTTCATAAATGGTGCCGCCTAAGGATTCAAAAGCAGCCGCCTCGCCTAGAACCAAGTTCAAGGGGTGGAAGTGGCCGCCACTTTTATCCAGCAAACCACCGGGATAACGAGTTGTACCAACATGACCTTGAATACTGTTAGCATCCAACAGTTCTAGCTGAGTATGTCCGTGCTGCTCCCAGAGTGCTTTCTTTCCTTCCAGCTCTTTCATCTGTTTGCTATTACAGGCCGCAAAGATGCCGCCATTTTTCAGATCACAGTCAATATTGTACTTTTTCACAAAGCCACGAATAATTTCGCCACCTTCAAAAGCCATCTTACCCATCTCATCGCCGGTCTTTTTACCGTAATGACGAGAGATAAAATCCATATCACGACTGTAGCTGTGTACGATTTGGCCACCGTTGCGACCCGATGCACCAAAGCCTATGCGGCTGGCTTCTACTACAGCGACTTTAAAGCCGCGCTCTGCCAAATGCAGCGCACTAGACAGGCCAGTAAATCCAGCTCCGATGACACAGATATCAGCGGTTACTTCACCCTGTAATTCAGGCCGCAGGACTTTGTCATTTGCCGAAGCGGCATAATAAGAGGTTGTATGTGAAGGTGCGGTCATAAATCAACTCCGGCGTTTACTCTGCACGGGGACAGAGCAGTGGTCTCAACAAAAAGGTATCTCGTACACGAGAGAGCCTGTGGGAAAGTGGCCATAAAAAAAGCGCACCCTCGTAATAATTTCAATAATGACGTAAAGATACGATAGAGACAGAAACGCAGATATACCTACCAGGGGGTAATTTTTTGGCGGCTTTTTACAGATTTTGTAGTAATCTGACCGACTTTATCCGTGAACACCTTCTTTCTAAAAGGATTAATAGTATGCCTAAGGCAAGTGAAATAAAGAAAAATGCAGCGGTTGAGCTGGATGGCAGTGTTTGGTTTGTTCGTGATATCGAACGCTCAGTGCCCCAAGGCCGCTCCGGTGGCAGTATCTATCGTATGCGGATGTATGATGTGGTGACCGGTGCTAAACGTGATGAATCATTCAAAGATTCCGATATGCTGAATCTAGCGGATCTATTCCGTCGTCCTGCGATGATGTCTTACATTGATGGTGACGAGTACGTCTTTATGGACAACGAAGACTACAGCGCTTACAACCTGCGCAAAGAATCTATTGCTGATGAAGCGGGCTTTATCACCGAAGAAACCCAAGGTATTCACGTACTTTTGGTCAACGACAGTCCAGTAGCAATTGAACTGCCAACCACCGTAGAGTTGGATGTTGTTGAAACAGACCCATCAATTAAAGGCCAATCGGCGACGTCTCGCACCAAGCCTGCAACCATGAACACCGGCCTAGTCATTCAAGTACCAGAGCATATCTCTACCGGTGATCGTATTAAGGTAAACGTGGAAGAGCGTAAATTTAGCGGCAGAGCTTAATGCCTAATATCTGTCACTTGTCACCTATCACCTGTCGTTAAAAGCGCCGATGAGTATCAAGAAATCATAGGGAAAATCAGCTGATAGCTTGATTGACTCATCGGCATAGTCGCTTAAACACACCGCTGCCTACCTTTTGTTATTTCAGCGGTCACTTCAGAAAAAACAATTAATTCGACGCGAAACGCTTCATCAGCCAGCCATGGCTACTCACCAGCAGAATCCCCGCAACAATAAATCCAGCACCAATGATAAAGTTAGGCTCAACCTGCTCATTAAGCCACCAACTGCCCAGCAAGACACCTAGCACCGGCGTCATAAAAGATAAGATGCCCAACTGGGAAGCCTTATAGTGCGTCAACAGCCAAAACCAAAGCAGAAAGGCGAGAAAAGCAACACCAATACCATGAAATGCGAGACTCATCATAACGGCAGATGTTAGATGTAAATCTGTCTGCCCTGTCCATACAGACCAAAACGTTAACGCCACAAACCCAATTAATAGCTGATATAACAGGACTTGCTTCGCAGGTAACGCCGTTAACCCTGTTGTTCGTACGACAACCGTGGTCGCGCCCCAAGCGACACCTGCTAGAAGTGCCAGAAAATCCCCCCAAAAGATCGAGGAATTAAGCTTTAAATCATCGCCCCCACCCAAAAATGCTAAGGCGGTACCACCAAAAGCAAGCACGATACCAAACCACTGTAGGCCGTTCATACGCTCATCAGGAAGTTTGATATGTAGACCAATCGCCGCAAATATCGGAGAAGTATAGAGCAACACTATCGTATGGGAAGCACTGGTGTACCTTAACGCTTCGCCCAAAAACAGAAACTCTAAACTGAACAAGACCCCAATCCATAAAGCCGGTAACCGATTCTCAGGCTTTAAGCCAATCGGTGCTCGCTTGGAGCGAATCAGTACTATAAGCAACATCGCTGCAATACCATAACGCAGCGCTATCTGAAATACCGGCGCAATATCCTCTGCAACCGCCTTTAATACCACTTGCTGCGAGGCCATCACGACGCAAAATAACAACATACAGCTAAAAGCAAAAAGATCGAGTGGTTTGCGGGTTCCCATAACGGCTCCTCAAAATGAATGAGGCTGCATTATGATTTGTCTAGTTTCATTGGTATAGCCAGAATCAGACAAAGCATCATCAAAATCAGAAAGTGCAGATTCCAAGCTAATGTCGTTATATTCTCCACGTCGAATAGTATTCCTGCGTGCAATGCTCGTTCATTATCTTGATGAAAGATTTTGGCCAGATCTGAATTAGTAACAATACACCGGCTATGCTTGTCATGTATACGAATGTAGGCATCACTACCACTGACCACCACTGGAAGGTATCTTATCTTTTATCATCTCCCTCCTCCCGAATCGCCAGGAAACCATTGATTGTTTATAAAGCCAGGATCAGCGAAAATAGCCTTCAATTACGATTAACCTAACAAATCTGGCGGGGAAACGACCTGAAATAGGGTATTTCCGAAAATGCGCTCAGATCTGTGTACAAATTAAAAGATTGCTTAATGTCGAATCCAAAAGTTTTCAATGAAACCAATAAACGCCGCACGTTTGCTATTATCAGTCACCCTGATGCGGGTAAAACCACGATCACCGAAAAACTCTTACTGTTGGGCAATCTTATTCAGACTGCGGGGACGGTAAAAGGTAAGAAAAGTGATCGCCATGCCACTTCAGACTGGATGAGTATGGAGCAGGAGCGTGGTATCTCGATCACGTCTTCGGTGATGCAGTTTCCGTATAATGATCGTATGGTCAACCTGCTGGATACTCCGGGGCATGAAGACTTCTCGGAAGATACCTACCGTACGTTGACGGCGGTAGACTCCGCACTAATGGTTGTTGATGGTGCGAAGGGTGTTGAAGCACGTACTATTAAACTAATGGATGTGTGTCGTTTGCGCGATACGCCGATTTTCTCCTTCGTGAATAAAATGGATCGTGATATTCGTGATCCTATTGATTTGCTGGATGAGATTGAAGCGGTACTTAAAATTCAAGCAGCCCCCATCAATTGGCCAATCGGTATGGGTAAAGAGTTTAAAGGTGTTTACAACCTTTATACCGATACCTTGCACGTTTTCACACCAGGAAAAGGTCATACGTTACATGATGATATTCGCATTCAAGGCTTAGATAACGATGAAGCTCGTGCGCTAATTGGCGATGAGTATGAGGATTTTGTTGAAGAGATGGAGCTGGTACGTGGTGCTACGTACAAGTTTGACTCTGAGGCATTTTTGGCGGGCCAATTAACGCCAGTATTCTTTGGTACGGCATTGGCTAACTTTGGCGTGCGCGAGATGTTAAACGACTTTGTTGAGTGGGCACCACCGCCGATTGCCCGTAAAACGGAAACCCGCGAAGTTGCGCCAACAGAAGAAGCTTTTTCTGGCTTTATCTTTAAGATTCAGGCCAATATGGACCCGAAACACCGTGACCGTATCGCTTTTATGCGGGTATGTTCGGGTAGCTATCGTCGTGGTATGAAGATGAAGCATGTACGCACCGGTAAGGATGTCAAAATTGCCGATGCAGTAACCTTCCTAGCCGGTGATCGTGAAAACGTCGAAGAAGCTTGGTCTGGTGATATTATCGGCCTGCACAACCACGGTACGATTCAGATTGGTGATGCCTTTACTGAGGGTGAATCCCTGAAATTTACCGGCATTCCGCACTTTGCCCCAGAAATGTTCCGCCGTGTGCGAGCGACTGATCCGCTGAAAACGAAGCAGCTACAAAAAGGGCTTAAACAGCTATCAGAGGAGGGCGCGGTGCAGCTATTTATGCCGATGAACAACAACGATCTGATTTTGGGTGCGGTGGGCCAGCTACAGTTTGAAGTGGTTGTTTTCCGACTGAAAGACGAATACAAAGTCGATTGCATGTATGAGCCTGTAAACGTACAAACCGCCCGCTGGGTTGAATGCGACGATCAAAAAATAATGGATGAATTCCGTCGTAAGAGCAGTGATAACCTTGGCGTTGATGGCGCGGGCTTACTAACCTACTTGGCTCCAAGTCGTGTGAATTTATCACTGGCACAGGAACGCTTCCCAGAGGTACTGTTCAGAGCGACCCGCGAACATTAATGCTCTTGGGCAATCCTCTTAAATTTTTTATATTGTTACAAAAAAGACGACCGGCTGCCCATCATAGGCGGCCGTTTTTGTATCGACGCGTTATAGGCCTTTTTGCTCACAGCCAAGCGCAGACAAAATCGCCATAATATCCACTACCGATTATAAAAAAATAACGATAATAAAAGTGAACCAGAGGTTTTTCATGCTGATTGACAGCCACTGCCATCTTGATTTTAGTGATTTCCACCACGACCGTGCCACCCTGCTCCATCAAGCGTTTGACGCGGGTATCCGGCGGATTGTGATTCCGAGTATCGCCCGTAAACATTGGCATCGGACATTACAGCTTATCGGCGAGAACTGCGGTGTTCGTCTTTACCCCGCTCTTGGAATGCATCCCTTTTTTATGGCGTTACATCAGGAATCTGACCTAGCCGTACTGGATCGACTGTTAAGCCTGAAGGCAGGCCAAATAGTTGCCGTTGGTGAGGTCGGTTTAGACTTTGCCAAGGCCAAAAATAATAAAGAAGCGCAGTTGGCTCTGTTTGAAGCCCAGCTACAACTGGCTAAAAAGCATCAACTGCCGGTTATTTTGCATGTGGTAAAAGCCCATGACCAAACGCTCAAACTGCTGAAGCAATACCCAGAGATTACCGGCATTGTTCATGCTTACTCGGGCAGCCTGAACCAAGCAGAGCAATATATTAAACAGGGGTTTTTAATCGGTATTGGTGGTGCGATTACGTGGCCCACCGCGAATAAAAAACGCGTGTTATTTTCTCAGTTACCGCTAGAAAGTTTGGCGCTGGAAACCGATGCGCCGGATATGGCTCCTGACGGTTTAAAAGGCCAGCGTAATACGCCCAGCCAAGTGGCGGTTGTCGCCCAGGCACTGGCTACATGTCGAGGTGAGCCGCTGGAAAAAATCATTCAGGTAACGACCAATAACGTGATGAATACATTGCGCTTAGCGGATATTTGCCTTTTGTCCTAAGGGTTAAGGGTTAAGGGTTAAAAGACTAGGTGCAAGGGGATTCTTAAGATGGTTTTTTCAGCTAAGTTGTCAAACGGTTCCGCTGGGGGTAATGTTGGTCGCTCCACAGAAGGGGATAGGACCGCATGGCCCAGGAAAAAGTACAGTTTCAGTCGTCAGCATCGGCATTAAGAGCCTTAAAAGTTGGTAAACGTAATCCAAACTGGGTAGATGCTGCAGAGTTTTTGATTAACAAAGCGTCACCAGAGGTAAAACTTCTTTTAGAAGCCGCCCAAGAAATTGAACGACAAAAAATCCGTGGCGAACTGCCCTCAGAAGAACATAACGGAAAAGAAAATAGCAAAAAAGTTGTCACCAGCCTTTTTAGCACAGCCCAATGGGCAATAATGGGTTTAGTCGGCGCTATATTTACAGGTCTGATGGTCTGGATCGCCAGCCAGATTGGTATTGTTGCCTGCTAGAACGATTAACACTAAAAAAACGGTTACGCCCCAGACATGACCATAAAACCCTATAAAAGGTTTATGGCCTATGGTATTTCTAAGGTGTAACCGGCGTTTAATCGGTCATCATTTTTAGAGTATGTTTTTTAGAGCGCTACCGCAAAAGAATCTCCCCAGACTCTAGATAGAAGGTCGCTTTACCGAAGTCCTCTTTTAGTACACGACCAATATCGGCGATAACAATGTTGCAGCCAGAGTAGGCCTTTTTAAGCGCTTTAACACGGGCCTTACGACGCGACTGCATCTCGTCCTCTAGCTCTTGGCGGCGCTGTTCTAACCCTGCCATTGCTTTGCTAATGGTTTCTCGGGCTTTCAGAATCTGCTCTTTTTTCTCGGGAGAGATTCGGCGTCTCTCTTCTCGAATTCGATGAATAAGGTCTTTTAACTGCTGGGCTTGTGCCATGCCCTCACGTAATTTCTGCTGAACTTGACTCATTTCATCACGGACAGCATCCAGTGGGCCAACCTCTAGAATGGTTGGCACGGATGCTAGCGTTCCAAGTTGTCCCGCTTCAATATATTCCGTGGCACGTACGTGGCCACCAACAAGCTGACCGGCACCAGAGAGCTTGATAGAATCTGAAGCCCAAAGTCGGCTATGCATGATAAGTGTCTGAGCAAAAATGCTCGCATTACTTTCAACCCATGCATCTTGAATAAAGCGAGCTTTAATCATGCCTTTCGCTCGAACAACGGCATTTTCTCTAGTGGGTTGTTCCGCGTTTAAATGGGGAGATTTTTGACCAATAACACCACCGGCAATCTCGACATTACCGCCGGATATAACCGTAGCGTTGTCAACCAGCCCACCAATTTTAACGTCCCCAGTGGCTTCTAATAACATACCAGGGCTTACACCTTGCTTAACCTGTACGCTGCCATCAAAGCGGATATTACCCGAGCCTAGGCTGACTTCTTCCAGCTTCAAAATATTCTCAACATGCACGCCTTTATCCGTAAATACGGGCATACCTTTTATCGTTGAAACATAAGTACGTCGGTCGGCATAGTCGGGGCGGACACTGGAGTCCATTTTTATCTTTTTCTCTTTGCCGTTGTAAGCTTTGATGGTTTTTCCGTTAACAGAAAAACCATCTTCACCGCTGACAGGCTCCGTTAATTTAAATAACGGTGTTTCTGCAGGAAGTACCGAAAAGTCGCCAAGTTCTCTGAAATCAACCTTTTCATGGGTGCCTTTTAACACTTTAGGCCGTCGTTCAGAAACCTCATCAACAAGAGGAATGATATCGCCATCCTCGCCATCTTTTGGCTTTTGCCCGAAGGCAATTAAATAGCAGCAAGGTTCCGTTATCTTTGCAAGTTGGTCGTCAGAAAACGTCTGATCAATAAACGCGGTGTCTAAGCCGCGAAAGATCCTATTTTTCTGTAATAACTGATCAAACACTTCCCTCGTAAGGGGCGCGCCGCTGCCCATGGCTGGCGTAATTTCAACACCGGCAATAGTTTGATCTGGAGAAGTGTAAACTCGCATTTCAGAATCAACGGGGCCGCCAATCTCAATTTCAAAGCTTCGTCGTTGTTCTATCCCTTTGGCAAGATCAGCTAAACGATCAGGATAAAGGGGAATATCAGCCTCAAGATAGCCTTCGTCGGCAACCATCTGGCGAATGGCCTCCACTGAAATAGGCTGCATCTGAGGGGTTGGTTTGAATGTCGCAATCAATTTACCGTTGTTGTTGACGGCAAAATCCAAACCCGTCACATTCTCCTTAGCTTTAGAGGAGGATTGTTCTGCATTTGGCGTCATTCCAGACGGATTCTCGGTTGTAGGTATAGCTGCAATATCCATATTTTTACTATCATTATTATTGGTTGGGTTCATAGCATTGGATCGCCCTGAGCTAAGCACACATGAAGTTAAGCGACTTCACCATAAAGTCGTTTTGGATTCCACTTTTATAAGTTTACCGCTACTTTTCTTTACCATTGTGTGACTTAGGTTAACGAATGAAAAAGTGTATTTTATTAGCTGGATTCAATATAAATACTCAAAATAAGACTTTTTAACAATCCTTTTTTATTTGAAAGAATTGCTTTGTATTAATATTTAATAAATTGAAGGCCTTGGCGTAGGCAAGTCCTTTAAATCAGGTTATTATCATTCGCGCAAATAATTGTCTGTCGTAACACTAGCAGAGTAAAAAACGGGGCTAAAGGGTATTTAATGACTGATTCATCTAAAATTAGCGAATTGCGCCTGAAGAGGCTGCTCGGCATTGTGCTGCTATCTGAGCTTATGTCTGGTAAACGCAATTTGTTGAATGTGATGCTCGACAAAGGCACCACGATGGAGAAGGACCGTAAAGAACTTGAGTTGCCGCCTATGCCACATAATGCTTGGCAAGGTCTACCCCTTAAGGAACAGCTTCGTAAGGCCCGTCTTGAGTCCGCTATTTTGACGCTATCAGCAGATCGCACCGTTAATCCTAAAAAGAATTTGGTCTATCAAGATCATGTTTATCAGCCGTCTTCTGGCACGGCTAAAAATAAATCGTAAGTGTTTGTTACCACTTTTTTTTGCTAAAGCTATACCTTCGTTTTAAAGACTATCGCATAATTACCCTCTAGCACTCGTTTATGCTGCCTGATGTTCGCCGGCGGAGTGCTACGATTTAAATTTTATGCGTGTCGATTTGAGGGTTCCCATGTCCGTTAATGTAATCAAACATCCGCTCGTCCAGCACAAGCTAGGCTTAATGCGCCAGTATGGTATTAGCACCAAAAGTTTCCGCGAGCTAGCCGCCGAGGTCGGAACACTCCTTACGTACGAAGCAACCCAAAGCCTTGAAATGGAATATGTCACCATCAAAGGGTGGGACGGTTCTAATATTCAAGTAGAACACATCAAGGGTAAGAAAATCACGGTTGTACCCATTCTTCGTGCGGGTTTAGGCATGATGGACGGCGTTATCAACTTGATTCCTAGCGCTAAAGTCAGTGTTGTTGGCTTACAGCGTAATGAAGAAACTTTGGAGCCTGTCCCTTACTTTGAAAAGCTCGTGGGTAAAATTGATGAGCGTATTAGCTTAGTGATTGATCCTATGCTGGCAACCGGCGGCTCAATGATTGCCACGATTGATATGCTGAAAAAAGCAGGTTGTAAAGATATCAAAGTGATTGTGCTGGTTGCTGCACCTGAAGGTATTGAACGGACTTTAAATGCCCATCCTGATATCGAAATTTTCACCGCATCGGTTGATGACCATTTAAATGATAAAGGTTATATCATTCCTGGTTTAGGCGATGCAGGTGATAAAATCTTCGGTACGCTGTAGATCGTTTTGCTTTCCGAATTATAAAAAAACGCTTTTCTAATTCTTAAAATAATGAAAATGTCAGGATGTAGCATGACAACGGAAAATCAATTCGCTTCCGCGACCTCTCCGAAAACAATTCTTACCGGAGCTCAAATGCTGTTTGTTGCATTTGGAGCCTTGGTTCTAGTGCCCCTGCTGACAGGGCTTGATCCTAATGTGGCACTGTTTACTGCAGGTTTTGGTACCTTAATATTTCAGATCGTTACTCGGGGGAAAGTACCGGTTTTCTTAGCATCTTCTTTTGCTTTTATCGCACCGATTATCGCTAGCGTTCAAAGCTGGGGGATTCCCGCTACGATGGGTGGCCTTTTTGCTGCAGGCTTAGCGTATATGCTGCTTAGTGGCATTGTTCGGGTAAAAGGCGCGGGAATTCTTCACCGTATTTTGCCTTCCGTTGTGGTTGGGCCAGTGATTATGGTGATTGGTTTAGCTTTGGCTCCGGTTGCAGTAAATATGGCGATGGGCAAAGCAGGTGATGGTTCCATTGTACTGGTTGAGTATGACAAGGCTATTCTTGTCTCAATGTTCTCTTTGCTTATAACCCTGTTAGTTGCGGTTTTTTCAAAGGGTGTCTTTCGCTTAATTCCTATTTTAGCCGGTGTTGTTTCAGGCTATGCCCTGTCACTAATGATGGGAATTGTGAGTTTTGCGCCAGTGGAAGAAGCCGCTTGGTTCGCAATGCCAGCGTTCACATTACCAGAGTTCCATTGGCAGGCGATTCTCTTTATGGTGCCTGTCGCCATTGCGCCTGCCATTGAGCATGTGGGTGATATGGTCGCTATTAGCCAAGTAACCGGTAAAGATTATCTGAAAAAACCGGGGCTTCATCGCACGTTATTAGGCGATGGTTTAGCCACATCAACCGCCGCACTATTTGGTGGGCCACCTAATACAACCTATTCCGAAGTAACTGGTGCGGTTATGCTGACACGCAACTTCAATCCAATCGTAATGACTTGGGCTGCCATTATTGCCGTCGTCTTAGCTTTTGTCGGTAAGATGGGCGCAGTACTACAGACAATTCCTGTTCCTGTTATGGGCGGGATTATGACCTTACTCTTTGGCTCTATCGCTGTTGTTGGTATGAATACTTTGGTTAAATCAGGCCAAGACTTAACAGCCCCACGTAACCTTAGTATTGTTGCTCTGATTCTAGTTTTTGGTATAGGCGGCATGTATATCGGTGGTGGTGAATTCAGCTTGCAAGGCGTTAGTCTGTGCGCGATTGTTGGTATTATGCTCAACTTAATTTTGCCTAAACATTTAGGTGAAGATTAATATTTTACGATACGGGTTTTAAATTTTAGAGAGGTTTTCGGTTATACTTGAAAACCTCTTTTTTTATGCCTTTCTTTTTTATGTTTTTAGTTGAATCTGAATCTTAATGATTCAATTATAATATATAATTTAAATATTCCACCTATAATGCCACCCTGTTTATTATTGGTATTTACTTCTGCGCAATACCTGCGCAATAAGCGCTTAGTGCCTTCGATTGAGGATCGTTTTCTATGCATGCTAACCAAACTGGTTCGAACGATGGTATTCTAAAACGAAGCGGTATTCAGGAAGAGTACTGTATTGCTCGTCAGCCTATTTGCGATAAGAACTTGAATCTAGTCGCCTATGAGCTGCTATATCGCAATACAACTTCATCTATCAGCGCCTCCGTTAGCAGCCCTCATGAAGCAACAGCTCGGGTCTGTACCGTTGCCTTTATGGATATTGGTATTGACCGTCTTGCGGATAAACACCCCGTTTTTATTAATATGACCGATGAATGGTTGCTAAAAGGCGATATGTTGCCGGAACCCGCATCACGCATTGTGTTAGAAGTTCTTGAAGATATTAAGCCCACGCCAGAGGTATTAGCCGCCCTTAAGAAACTTCGGGCGCAAGGCTATACCATTGCCCTTGATGATTTCGTTTTAACACAAGAAACCAAAGCCTTTTTACCCTTCGCCGATATCGTCAAGCTGGACGTTATGGCCTGTTCAACGGCGGTCTTAGAAAAACGCGTCTCTATTCTTAAGCGGTTGAATATTCCCCTATTAGCGGAAAAAATTGAAACATGGGAAGAGTTTGAAGCCTGTAAGCAGATGGGGTTTAGCTTATTTCAGGGTTATTTTATATCCAAGCCTGAAACTATGCAGAATCGCCCCAAGTCTGATAGCGGTATCGTTTTAACTCAGCTGATGGCGATGCTCCATCAAGAAGAACCTGATATCAGCGAAATAGAGCAGCAGATCTCCCGGGACCCTCAGCTTTATTATCGAATTTTACGCTATATCAACTCAGCCCAGTATTCACTGCCAAGAAAGATCGAAAGCCTACGCCAAGCCATTGTCTTGCTCGGCTTCGATAATCTTAAATCCTTGGTCAGTATGATGGTTTTAGCGGGATCGAGTCGTCGGGGTGATACCCTAATGCCTATCGCACTCTTAAGGGCCAAAATGTGCGAATGCTTGGCAACGAGAAGTAAACTGTCTCCCCCGGAGAACTACTTTACCGTAGGCCTATTATCAATGCTGGATGCTTTTTTTGATCGTCCGTTAGCCTCTATTTTAGAAGATTTATCCCTTCACCCTAGCGTAGAAGCTGCGTTAATCCATTTTGAAGGCCCTTTAGGGCATGCTCTAGAAGTGATCGAAGCTTATGAGCGCGGTGACTGGGCTTTTGTTGAGCAAAGCAGCTTTGATCATAAATTGTTGACGGAGTGCTATGTGGAAGCCATGGCTTGGGCCGACGATGTCGTTGGCGCAACCATTGCTGGCTAATCTGATACGAGATGGATTAAAGGGTAATGGGCGGCGACAGGATAATGGACGGCGATAGAAAGAATAAGCCACGGAAAATCATTCATGCGGATTGTGATTGCTTTTTTGCCGCGGTAGAAATGCGAGACAACCCAGCCTTAAGAGATAAGCCCATTGCGGTGGGTGGCTCGGCGGATAAGCGTGGGGTTATCGCAACGTGCAACTATGCCGCCCGCGCTTTCGGTGTGCATTCCGCCATGCCAACCGCTCAGGCATTAAAACTGTGCCCCAAGCTAGTTCTTTGTAGCGGGCGAATGGACGAATACAAAGCAACTGCCGCTAGAATACGCGCTATATTTTACCAGCTCACCGATAGAGTCGAGGTGGTTTCTATTGATGAAGCCTACCTTGATGTTTCTAATGTGTCCGACTTTCAAGGTAGCGCCACCCGAATGGCGCAATGGCTGAAAGCGGAGGTTCAGCAACAGGTTGGCGTAACCATCTCGATCGGCATCGCCTCTAATAAATTCTTAGCGAAAGTCGCCTCTGACTGGCAAAAGCCCGACGGCTTATTCGTTATCCACCCTGATTACGTTGCAGATTTTATACCTAGCTTAGCCGTAGGACGAATTCATGGTGTAGGTAAGGTCACGGAAGAAAAACTTAAAAAGCGAGGCATTCTAACCTGTGCAGACCTTCAAACATTACCGATGACCGAGCTGAGCGACGTTTTCGGTAAGTTTGGTATAACCCTTTATCAAAGAGCCAGAGGGGATGATTACCGTGAGGTTGTTACCGAGCGCATACGCAAATCAGTCAGCGTTGAACGCACCTTCTCACAAAACATCAGCGATAGTCATCAGTTACAACTGGCCCTAGACAAACTGCTGCCGATTCTTACTCAGCGCTATCAAGGTTATGAATCTCGCCAAGTGCGAAGTGTCTTCGCTAAGGTGCGCTTCGCTGACTTTACGGCAACAACGGTAGAAAGTACGCTGAATACCGCACATCTAACAGGTATACGTTCAACCACAACAGACTGGATTAATGCGAAATGCTTCCAACCCTTGGTACAGGAAGCGGTCGGCCGAGGCGATCTTAATATTCGGTTACTAGGAATTGGTGTTCGTCTACGTGACCCCGAAGGCCCTTGCGAACAGCTTAGCCTTTTTTAAGTCGATGATTTTTCACGACTTAGCTCATTTTTTTACGGATCAATGCTTTTCACTAGTGATCTTTTGCTGCAAATTGCATAGGATTGCAGAATAATTAAAAATCTTCTTGTTTACATCTTACCTTCCGGAAGTATTGCTCTATGGAAAGCTTGGCCGTACAGGACTTATCAATTGTTTTGGTAGAACCTTCCAATACTCAGCGTAAAATCATTATTAATGAACTAGAAGGAGAAGGCGTCGCTACCGTGGAAGGGGTGGGAAGTGCCCGTGAAGCCTATGCGCGACTTAAAACGTTTCAGCCGGATCTTCTTATTACATCAATGTACTTACCCGATGCTACCGCTGCGGAACTTGTTGAACTGCTACAAAGAGACCCTGTAACGGCAGATATTCCTGTTATGGTCGTTTCTAGCGAACAAAACTACGATAACTTAGAAGCGGTACGCCAATCCAAAGTTATCGCTTTACTGCCTAAGCCTTTCTCACGCCAAGATTTACACCGAGCACTTTTAGCCACCATCGACTATATCAGCCCAGATGAGCTGGATCTTGAGCTTTATGATATATCCAGTGTGCGCCTGTTAATTGTTGATGACAGCCGAATGGCGCGCAAACATTTAGCTCGTGTTATGAGTCAAATTGGCATTGTTGATATCACCGAAGCCGTTGATGGATTAGATGCCCGCAATATTATCCAAAATAATTCTTTTGATCTGATCCTGACCGATTACAATATGCCGAATATGGACGGGCAGGAGCTCATTAGCTATATCCGCAATGAGACAGAGTTGTCTCACGTCCCTATCCTCATGGTCACGTCTGAGGAAAATGAAGCTCGCCTTAGTTCCGTTAAACAGGCAGGGGTTTCAGCGCTGTGTGATAAACCTTTTGAAGTAACACAAGTAAAAGGGTTGCTGGCCTCGTTGCTAGAAGGATAGAAACATACTTTAACGGGCGCTTAACACGGACGTATCAGCCGGAGAATGGATTGGTGTTTGAATTGAAGCATAAGCCAGCACAAGAAAAAAAAATAGATCGTCGAATGACCTTTACAACCGATGTACCTGTTAGTGACGTTATTCATAACAGCTTATTAAGCTGTAGCCTAGAGGCCAGTTTGCATGATGCGGCCCTGGAAATGAATAAGCATCATGTCAGTTCGATCCTTGTTATGGATGCAGGTAAACCTGTCGGTATTTGGACCGAGGCTGATGCCCGTAAACTGGATTTTACCGATCGCCATATCGGCGAGAGAAAAATCAGCGATTACATGAGCACACCGGTCGATACCGTATTTTCTGATGAAAGTTTAAGTGAAATAGCGCTTAAATTTCAAAGACTTCGCCGTCGACATTTCCTTGTCGTCGACCACGACGAAACCCCAATGGGAGTGGTGTCCCAGTCCGATGTTATTCGGTCTCAAGGTTTAGAGCATTACCTTTGTATGCGTAATGTTCGCACAGCACTTAAGCAAGCCCCCCTTGTTCTTGATGAAAACCTTTCGCTATCTGATGCCGTCGTTCGCCTGCAAGAAAGCCAACGTGATGCGGCGGCGGTTCGCAGAAATGAAGAGCAGTCTTACAGTATTATCACAGAACGAGACATTGTTAACTGGCTGGCAACGGATGTTACCGATCGCACCTTAAAAGAGGTATGCCATAACGAGCTTTATGCCGTTGATGAAGATACAGGACTACTGCAAGCCAGCAATCTACTGAAGACAAAAGGCTTTCGCCATTTAGGTATTACTAATCATCGAGGCAGTTTAATAGGGATTTTATCTTACAGTGATATTCTAGACAGCGTTGAGTACGAATACGTTAATCGACTGCAAGAAGCCTTACATTCCCGAGACGAAGCCTTAAAGGCATCAACCACCCATTTACGCTTAGCCCAGCGCGTGATTGAAGCCAGCCTTGACGGTATTATCATCACCGACAAGCGGGGCATCATTGAGTCGGTAAACCCCAAGTTCACGCAAGTAACGGGCTATAGCGAAGTCGAAGCGATAGGCCAAAGCACTAAATTGCTCAGTTCTGGTCGCCATTCTGCCGATTTTTACAACCATCTTTGGAATGAACTGCAGCATAACGGTTATTGGCAAGGTGAAATTTGGAACCGTCGTAAGAATGGTCAAGTTTACCCTGAGTGGCTGACCATTACCGGTATCTACGATGATGATGGAGAGATAGCCCAATTTGCCGCTATTTTTAGCGACATCACCGACCGTAAAAAAGATGAAGAACGCATTCGGCGCTTAGCTTTTTTTGATGATTTAACCGGGGTCGCTAACCGTCGCTTGTTTCAAGATCGACTGGAGCAGGCAATCTCTAATGCCCAGCGCCACCAACACCGTTTAGCGGTTTTGTTCCTTGATCTGGATATGTTTAAGCGTATCAACGACTCTCTAGGACACCTGATCGGCGATGAAGTCCTTAAAGTTGTCGCGGGACGTTTAGCACATACGGTTAGGGAAGGGGACTCTGTCGCCCGTTTAGGCGGTGATGAGTTTACCGTTATGGTGCCAGAGGTCGACTCGATGGAAGGACTGATGGTTTTAGCTCAGCGGGTTAATGAATCCGTTAGCGAGCCGATCTCGGTCGGTAACCATGAGCTTTATATCTCAACCAGCATAGGTATCAGCATCTATCCTGATGATGGTTTAAACCCAGAAGATCTTATTAAGAATGCCGATGCAGCGATGTATCGCGTTAAAGCCGATGGCCGAGGCAGTTATCACCGTTATACCGATGCCCTACATTACGACTCAGTTCGAGAGTTGACGATAGAAACACGCTTAAGAAAAGCGATCAAAGAATGCAAATTTGAAGTTAAATATCAGCCTAAAATTGAATTGGATACAGGCCGGTTAGTGGGCTTTGAAGCACTACTGCGTTGGCATGATAAAAAAAGCCGCTTAATCGTATCCCCTGCGGAATTTATCCCAGTGGCGGAGCGACTAGGCTTAATTGGCACCTTGGGTGAGTGGGTTTTAGAAGATGTTTGCCGTAAATTGGTTGAGTGGGATAGCGCCGGTTACAACGTTGTCCCGGTTGCGGTAAATATATCCGTTCAGCAGTTAATGAAAGGTGACTTATCTGCCACTATTGCTCGTATTGTGAAAAATACGGGGGCTAAGGCAAGCTGGCTAGAATTAGAAGTGACAGAAAGTTGCTTTATCCCTGAACAGGCCGACCGTATTGCCGATATTTTGCATGCCCTGAGGATGCAAGGTATTAGTATCTCGATTGATGACTTTGGAACCGGGTATTCCTCTTTAAGCTATCTTCGACGACTGCCCTTAGACGCCCTTAAAATCGATCGTGCTTTTGTGATGGATGTTGCAGATAACGCCGATGATGCTCGTTTAGCCTCCACCATTATCGCCATGGCAAAAGGTCTAGGCTTAAGAGTTGTGGCAGAAGGCATTGAAAACGAAGCTCAGCTAAACTTCCTGCGAAGCCATCACTGCAATCAAGGGCAAGGCTTTATGTTTGCCAAGGCAGAATCTGCAGATCAGGTCGCGCTATGGCTATCCGGTGAATGGAATCCTTTGGTAGAGCTGGGGGTTCTGGATGCTGAATGCCTATAAGATGACTGCAAGCTAAATGCCGTTAAACGGGAATCTATTAACCGCTAACGTTGTTATTGTCATCAAAACGTCGTCAAAACAGAATAGAAAATAAGCGCGGGGATGGTCGAGGCGGTAATAAAAAGCCAAGACTAAACCCGCATATTTTTCACCGATCAAACCAAGCTTTCATTACCTGCGTGATTTTTCTGAGCTGCTCTGGCGTTATAATATAAGGCGGCATCGTATACAGATAACAACCAAAAGAGCGCAGCCAAACGCCTCGTTGAGCGGCAAAATCTTGTATACCCGCTAGACTACTGGCATTTTTCACTTCGATAACAGCCGTTGCGCCCAACACCCGTGTCGTTAAAACCTCATCATGCTGAAAGCTAAGTAACTCATCTTTTAATAGTTGATTCAGTACGGCAATTTTCTCAAGGTAATTATCTCGCTCAAACACCTCAATGCTTTTTAGGGCAACAGCACAGGCCAAGGGGTTCCCCATAAAGGTTGGGCCATGCATAAAAGCTTTGCTCGGATCATCATCCCAAAAGGCATCAAACACACGATCGGTAGCGATCGTCGCGGCGTGCCCAATATAGCCACCGGTTAATCCTTTGCTTAACACCATAATATCGGGGGTAACCGCAGCGTATTCTGCGGCAAAAAGCTTACCGGTACGCCCAAACCCCGTGGCAACTTCATCAAAGATAAAGAGAATATTGAACTCATCACAGAGCTTACGGGCTTCTTGAAGATAGATAGGGCTATACATATTTAGCCCACCAGCCGCCTGAAGCAAAGGCTCCACTAAAAAGCCGGCAATCTCTTCATGGTGTTGCTCAAAAACCTGACGTAGGGCGGCAATATCAGGGGCAACCTCCTCTGCGGTTGCATCAAATACCGCTGTCGGAGCGGGCGCAAAATGATGCTTAGGTAACAAACCACTAAAAAGGCTGTGCATACCCTCTTCGGGATCACAAACCGACATACAACCGGTTGTATCCCCATGATAAGCCCGCATAAGAGAGGCCATTTTGAATTTTCTATGCAAGCCTTGGTTTTGCCAAAACTGGACAGCCATCTTCATGGCGACTTCCATGCCTACAGAGCCGCTGTCACTGTAAAAAACATGGTTTAACCCATTTGGTGTAATCTCAACCAATTTCTTCGCCAGCGCCACAGCAGGGCCATTTTTTAGCCCACCCAGCATCACGTGGGAAAGCTTGTCCGCTTGATCGTGAATGGCCTCGGTAATATCTGGATGCTTATAACCATGAATCATACACCACCAAGAACAGGTGGCATCAAGCAGGCGCATACCGTTAGTCAGCTGAATGTAAGGGCCTTCGCCCGTTTCCACTTCATAGTTGACTTCCAGATGCTTCATTTGAGCATAGGGAAACCAGAGACTCGTATCCTGCATAAACCACCCTTGGTAAACCAAAAAACATTAAATTAGTTTACCATAAGGTGATAAATAGAGCACCATCGGAGAAACAGCATTGATTATTGGGCAACCGGTCAGCCAGAGAATTTCGCACTATTTCGTTAAAAAGCCCGATTAATGACCATTCAGTCGATTCAAAAAGCTAATAATGGCACCGTTTACCGCCTCAGGCTGCTCCATAGGGCTTAAATGCGCAGCGCCTTCAATTAAGGCAAAGTGGCTTTGCTTGAGTTGTTCCGCTAGAAACTCACCGTATTTGGGCGGAGTCATTTTATCTTGGTCTGAACTAATCACGAGGGCAGGACAGGCAATTTCACCAATATCATCAAGACGATCAAAGCTATTACAGCTGGAGAAATCGTTAAAAACGGCACTGCGTTCACTTTGCATCAGCAGCTCTATAAATTGGTCGCTAATATCTTGATCAACGGTGTCATTTAACGCGTATTGAGCAAGCGTGCGAACAAATAGAGGATAATCATCATGGATTTGCTCTAAAAAAGTGCTCTGAACTTTTAAGCGCGCCCCAGTATTAACCAGCACCAAGCCCGCAAGTTGATCGGGGTACTGCATAGCAAATTCAAGGCAAACCGCACCGCCCATGCTGTGACCCGCTAAGATGAGTTGCTCGCTACCAAGCTCTTGAGCCAACTCTGAAAGAGTATGAGCGTAGTGAGCAATACTTTGATCACCGCCATGATGGGCGCTCATCGCATGACCGGGTAGATCAACGGCGATCATGTTAGCGTGATCACGTAATCCTGTAAGTTGCTCATTCCATTGGGCATGGTTAAGTCCCGCGCCGTGTACCATCAGTATCGTCGGCAGATCGTGGTTAAGCGCTCTGTGGCTAGAAAGGTAACCAAGTTCATTAAAATCCTGAGCAAACATAGGGATCATCCTTGTGCTGTTATAGAGTTGTGTCAAAGCGGAGTCGTGTAAAACCGTTATATTGTAAAACCAACTATTTTTATCGTTAGCTTTTTCAAATAAGTGTTCAGACTAAACATAGATCATAAATAATACAAATGAACCGCCTTGATAGGCATCAAAAAGTGTATAAATTTTTTATAAGAATCACTATAATTCCGACTAAAATAGTTGGTTAACTGGGTAAGATAGCTGGTTAATAGGACAAAACAGTTGGTTAACAGGAGCGTTTATGGCCACAATTAAAATTTTGGTAGGAACCGTCTACGGTGGGTCCCGTGACGTTGCAGAGCATGTTAAACCAGAGCTTGAAGCAAAAGGTTGCCGCGTTGATATTTCAGAAGACCCGAGTATCGCTGATTTAGAGAATAAAACACTAGAAGGGATATTGATCGTTTGCTCAACCACTGGGTCAGGTGATTTTCCGCCAAATTTTGATAAGTTTTATCATCAGCTGCAAGAGAATGGTGCAGCATTATCTCAGCTTAAATACGGCATTATCTCATTAGGTGATAGTTCTTATGATGAGACATTCTGCGATGCTGGTAAAAAAATGGATGCCGTCTTGGCAGAATATGGAGGCCAGCGTATCGGCCGACCACTAGAGATTGATTCTGCAGAACATTTTGATGCCACAGAACCTGCCGGTGACTGGATTGGCCGTTGGATTGATCAGCTGCAGCAGACTGAAATAGCTTAAAGATAGAAAAAAACAAACAGCCTCACCAGTGGGCTGTTTGCTTATCACCATTTGTTTTATGGCATCATTCTTATTAATACACTACTAGCCAAAGTTACTGATCAGCCACCAACCAAGAGCCGAAAGCAGGGCGACCACAATCAAGAACCGGATAGCGGGCAGCTCTGACTGTCGTACCGATTGAGCCATTGATAACGGCACTTTTTTAACGCCGGTGACCATCGCTTTAATCAAACGCTCCCGCTTGAACGCATCATGAAACAATACAGCGGCCACGTGCAGTACAACTAATCCAATAAGAAAATCAGGCAACAGCAGGTGTATCTCACTAAGGCGCGAGATCCATTGGTCACTCAAGTATGGAACTAAAGGGCCGTCAATAAAAATGTCGTCCGTAGTGCCAAGGCCACTAAAACCCTGCGCAAGTAAGATAAGAATTAACGCAACCACCATCCATCCGCCAACCGGATTATGACCAACGTAGTGAGAATCGCTATGCACAGACATCACATCAGGTATCGATTTAATTGTTTTAATCGGAGAACGAATAAAATTAATAAAGCGCGCGTGATAACTGCCTAAAAACCCCCAAACAATGCGATAAATAATAAGGCCTAGCACGGTATACCCAGCCAGAACATGGTTATCCATCTCGACCCCTTCCGTGCCGCTCCACCATAAAAAACCAATAAGAACGACCAGAGACCAGTGAAAAAGTCGGATACTAATATCCCAAACTTTTACCGCCTGTTGTGCTTTATCTGGTGTCGATTCCATGCTCACTTCTCCTACTTGTATTCACTTATATTAAATAGCTGTTCACATTGAATAGCTTTTACTTGATGGGCCTATCTCGCGATCAGTTTAACCCTTTGGCCCGCTCAATAGCCGACAGTAGCGCGGCTTTACTGAGTATTTCACCCAGAAGGATTCCGTTTGGTGCCCCTGGGCCATAAACAGCATTAAAAGGGATGCCAAAGCGTTGATGGTCACTGAGATACTGGCTAATCACAGAGTCAGGGCGCGTCCAATCACCTCGCATAGGAACAACCCCTTCAGCGCTTAAGGCTTGTTGGATAGGATCGGTATTGATCACCGCAATCTTGTTCGCCATGCAGGTAACACACCAACGCGCGGTTATATCGATAAAAACAACATGGCCATCAGCCACGTAGGCATCGATGCGGGAAGGTTCAAAGGCTACCCACGACAAGGTGTCCTCTGCATCTTCAACAGCAAGAGTGTTTGTCGTTGATGGTGGCAACCAAGGGATTAAAGCTAAGGCGATAATCGGCAAAGCCCAAAGAAGACGATGACGTTTTATCAGTAACCACCAAAGCAACGCCAGGCTTATTATTGCAACGACACCGGTCAGCACGATTAAGTCAGACAACACCCAAAACAACCATCCCGCAGTAATTAACAGCCCCGTACCAAGCACTCGCTTTAAGGTCAGCATCCAACGACCTGGCTTAGGCAGTTTATAAACCCACGTCGGTTTTAAGGTCATCAAAAGATAGGGCAAGGCCAAGCCAACGCCAAGAGCAAGGAAGATCAGTAACAAGCTTTGATTGTCTTGGGAGAAAGCAAAGCCAATAGCGGTGCCTAAAAAGGGTGCAGAACAGGGGGTTGCCAGCAACGTTGCCAGCACACCTTGGGCAAACGAGCTTGTGAGTGAGTGCTCGTTATGCGCCGCGGTCGAATGGCTTTTATTGCCGATTTGAGCGACCCATAAAGGCAAACGAAACTCAAACAACCCCCAAAGATTACCGGCAAAAGCCACGACGATAAGCGCCAAGGCACCAATAAACAACGGTTGCTGAAACTGAATCCCCCAGCCAATGGCTTGTCCACTTGCTTTTAAAGCGATCAAAACGGCAGCTAGCAGCATAAAAGAGCTGACAATACCGGCTGCGGTGGCGATAAAACTGCGGCGAATTTGACCTTGAGAAAGCTCACTATGCTTAATTAAATGCAGCACCTTAATCGACAGTACCGGCAACACACAGGGCATGAAGTTAAGAATAAAACCGCCCACTAGCGCCATTAGCAGCATCAACCAAAGATCTGTATTCGGCTCACTGACAGCAGAGCCATGACTGGCGGTAACAGGGTTACCCTTAATAAGGGTTAGAGCTTTCTGCAAGGGCTGCCAGTCCACATTAAGAGAAAAATCACCCTGCTGCGTGCGTATCACTAAATGAGCGGGTTCTGTTTCACTGGGTAGGCGCTTGCGCTGAATAGGGAATTGGGCACGCCATAATTGATCGGTACTGTCTTCAATGGCTTGAGGCGCTGCGATAATCGGTGCATCTAGCTCTGGCTCCGGTGTCAGCTCGGGAAATAAATCTAAAAGCTGCATCGTTTTAGGCAACTGTAGCTGAATCTCTACACGTTTTTGCGCGGCATCCAATTGAATCTGAGACGTGTGAACCCCTGCGGTCGAGGCCTTGCGAGGTATTTGACTGATAAACTGACTGATTTCAAACGCCGCATCAACATCAAGCATACCGTTTTGGCTTAAATCACTTGGCAGTGCGTCCCTAGGAATCACGGGCTTAAAACTGACAGGGATACATAGCTCACGGCAGATTAAAATTCTAACATCCAGGGCAATATCGCCACTTCTTTCTTGGGTAGCAGGATCAAGAGAAAGAGATTCTAGGGAAAGTAACTCAAGTGTTAAATCAAGAGGAAAGATAACCCGTTTCTCATAACCGTAGAGCTGAAATCCTTGAAAATCGAGCCTTAATGGCGCGGGATAATACAAGGCTATATTTTGAACAACACTATTGTCTATCGCGATAATTTTTGGCGGAATACCAGCGGCTCCCGGCGTACGCCAGTACGTTTTCCAGCCATCATCCATGGTGATTTCAAGACCCGCTTTTAATGTCTTTGTCGAGGCCGTAGGCCCATCTTCAACAGCGGCAATAAGCAGGCGAGCTTTAGCTTGCGGTGTTTCTATCCAGTCACTTTTCGCCCCGTAGGCAAGGCTACTCTGGATAATAATAACTAGAAACAACACCCAAAAAAGGATGACCGAAGGATAGGCGGAAAAGCCAGAAGAGTGTCTCAAAGTCGATTCCTATTAAATAAAATATTATGTCAATAAAACAGCATGGCAAGCATAGCAAACTTGCAGCGGTGAGACAGTCGTCGGTTAAGCAAGTTCATGTTGAAGCTTTTTTATTAGATAGATGATCAACAGTTTGATGGATAGGCCAAGTACATGGAATAAAACAGGTTGAAGCGGACAAAAACATAAAACCTGACGCGATGTCAGGTTTTATTCACACTTTTCTTAACGTAAACGAAGACTACTCGTCATCACACTTCTGTTTAAAGGCTTCATGACCTTTTTTCGTGTGTTTACCAATTTGCTGCATCAGATCCATAACTTTATCAGAATCTTTAGCTTTTTCAGCCTCACCCAGTTGAGCTAAAAGGTCTTCAAGCTTTTCCATACCTTTTTGGTAGTTACCTTTCATTTTGGCTTGCTCACTTTTAGACTTGCCCTGAGCCTTGAAAGGTGTCTCTTCTTTTGAGCTAGCAGACAGCTCTAAAAGAGCTTCACGGCTATCAGCCATAACAGCCCAATCATCCGATTTAGCTGCATTTTTATAGGCTTTAAGGTGATCTTTCATTTCACCCATATGATCAGCCAATTTAGTTTCGCCACACTGACCCATTTGACCTTTACCGTGAGTATCGGCCATGACATTGTTCGCTCCTAGAAAAAGAGCTGACGCCATAGATACCGCGATTAAAGATTTTTTTAGTCCCATTGCCATCATTTTTTTATCTCCAGCTAATCATATTTATAGGTTCCATTTTATAAACAGGACACCTTTGTTCCATTAAAATCTAACGAATTCCTGCCCTAATCATAAACGAGCCATCCATAAGAAAGGACTTATATATCACAACAGAAAACCATTAGTCCAGTTAAGTAAGGTAAAGTTCCCTTCTTGTATTTTCTACTGATAAAAAAACTAATCAAATGTATTTTATTGATAGAAAACAATGAGTAAGACTAGCGTTCTAGCGTCGAACATTTTGCACAAAGGCCTCCACATACTCATCTGCAGGATTATGCAATATATGTTCCGGTGTTCCCTGCTGTACCAAAATACCATCTTTTAAGATGGCGATACGGTCGCCCAGCTTGACCGCTTCATCTAAATCATGGGTGATGAAAACGATTGTTTTGCGTAACCGGCTTTGCAATTGCTTTAGCTGATCCTGCATTTCGGCTCGAATCAACGGATCAAGAGCTGAGAACGCCTCGTCCATAAGCAAAATATCAGCATCGGTACACAATGCACGGGCTAGACCAACGCGCTGCTGTTGCCCACCAGAGAGCTGATTAGGATATTGTGCATCATATCCCTCCAAGCCCACTTGCTTTAGCCAGTAACGGGCTTTTTCCCGACGCTTGGGTTTATCAACCTTCTGAATTTCCAGTCCATAGGCGATATTATCCAATACCGTTCGGTGCGGTAGCAAGGCAAAGCGCTGAAACACCATAGACAGGTGTTGCTGGCGAAACTGTTCTAGAGCCTTGTTTTTTAGCTGGGTAATATCGGTGCCTTTAATCCATATCTCGCCCTCAGTTGGGTCGATCAAGCGGTTAAAGTGTCGTATTAACGTGGATTTCCCAGAACCCGACAGGCCCATAATGACAAAGATCTCACCGGGTAGAATATCCAGATTGATATCCCTTAGCCCTAGCGCATGTTCGTGCTCAGCTAATAAAGTGTCTTTGTGAATGCCCTGACGAACTAAAGGCATCACTTTTTGCGGTTGTTTACCGAAAACCTTAGACAGATGCTTAATGCGGATAATAGGCTCAGTCATGCTGCGCCCTCTGAAGATGACGCTGACTACGGTGGGCATAAGATTGGGAGATACGATCAAATACTATCGCCAATACAACAATAGCCAAGCCATTGAGTAATCCCAAGGTAAAATACTGATTAGTGATCGACTTAAGCACCGGCTGCCCCAATCCCTTCACACCGATCATAGAAGCCACAACCACCATCGAAAGCGCCATCATAATCGTCTGATTAATGCCAGCCATAATAGTTGGTAGCGCCAAAGGTAGCTGCACGCTGGTTAAACGTTTTAAATAACCGGCCCCAAAAGCAGTGGCGGCCTCTAACACATCTTTATCCACCAAACGTATGCCCAAATTAGTGAGGCGAATCACTGGAGGAATCGCATAAATAATAACCGCAATAACCCCAGGAATACGACCGATCCCTAACAACATAACCACGGGAATAAGATAAACAAACGCGGGCATCGTCTGCATCACATCCAGCGCAGGCGTTAACAAACTTTGCAGACGGTTTGAACGAGCCATCAAAATACCAACGGGAACACCAATAGCGATAGCCAGTAACGTACAGACCAGAATAATACTCATCGTCTGCATGGTGTCTTCCCACATACCAAAGTAGCCAATAGCAAAGAAAGCAATTGCGACGCCTAAACAAAGTTTAATCGAGCGGCTAGCCAAATAACTAATCGCCGAAATCACCAAAATAACCAGCCACCAAGGCGTGGTTAACAAAAGATGCTCAAAGCCGATTAATAAAGAGAGTAGAGGATCAAAGAAACTTTCGATCTGGTCGCCATACGCACGGGAAAAATCTCGGTAGGCGCCGTCCAGTGCTTTACGGATAGCACGTAGATCTGCACGCTCCATTTCAGGGAATTCAGAGAGCCAAAGGGCGTCAGCCATGGAGCATCCTGTAGGGTCTAGGAGTAAAAAATTAAGAGAATAAGGCCGCCCACGCGGCCCTAATCATAGCGAGATAACATCATGAAATAGCGAGGCTGTTTGAACATTGCCGCTTTTTTCGAAATTAAGCGCTTTAAAGTCGATCAATTAAAGGCGATCAACCGCGCGTTTTAGGTTTTCAGCCCTATCCGCTGGCAACCACTCTTGCCAAATATCAGGATAGGTGAGCATAAAATGCTCCATGGCGTATTCGCCATCAGCCTGATTATCTTCCATCCAAGCCAAAAGAGTGCTCATCTGCTGATTGGTAAAGCTGCGAGTGGCGATATATTGATAAGCAGCCGGTGCTTTCTTGGCAAAATCGGTAGTGGTAATACTATGTACTGGTGCAGCGGGGTATTGCGTCACGTGAGGACTCGTACAATCCGCTTGGGTGGTGCAGTTGCGGTAATGCTCCAAATCAACACCGGTGCCAAAATCAACCTTGACCATTGGATATTTACCCATCACCGGCGTTGGAGCCCAATAGTAGCCAAACCAAGGGGCCTTACGATCATAAGCTTTAGCCAAAGAACCCGTTAAAGCAGCACCAGAGCCGGGGTCTACCATCTCAAACCCCGCATCCTCTAAATTGAGGGCGTTAAACAAATGCCCTGCCGTAATTTGACACACCCAACCCGCAGGGCAGCCATAAAAGGCCGAACGGTCATCATATTCTGGGTGATCAAATAAATCAGCATGTTTACGGACACCGTCAATCGTTGCAAGCTCTGGATACTGATCAACCATATATTTTGGCACCCAAAACCCCTCTTCACCGCCTTCCGATAACACCTTACCGGCATAAAGCAAGCGACCCTCTTTTACACCTTGGTCCAGCTGCGCCTTTGACGAGTTAGTCCAGAGCTCCGGCGCAATATCTGGTTCTCCTTTCTCTATCATAGAGGTACTGGTCGGCACAGAATCACCGGGCACTAATTCAGCAGTACAGCCGTAAGCATTTTGCAGAACGAACTGATCAATATGCGCCATTAACGTGGCCGTATTCCAGTTCATATCCGCGATAATAACCTTACCGCAAGACGTGTCGTCAGCGGCTTGAGCCGTAAGCGGCACGCTGAGCGCTAATGCCAGAGGAAGAGAAGTGAGCAATGCTTTCATAACGGAGTCCGTTTTTTGAAGGTATGGATAAATTTTACAGACCTAAAGATTAGTGTCCAATCTAAGATAGGGTTTCATACGAAAAAATAACAAGACAGAGCTGCCACCGGTAATAAAAAAGCATTTTTTACCGACAGGGGATCTCGTGCTATAACCTATTGAGTCAAAAGGAGATACATAACATGAATACAAAATCATTAATAAAAGTAGGTGTATTACTATCAGGGCTAGCTTTGGTGTCAGCCTGTAGCTGGGTAAAACCTGTAGAAGGTAGTGATCAAGTTGCCTTAGTAAAACAGATGAATGTAGCGGGTTGCCAAAAACTGGGGCACACGGTTTCATTTGTAAAAGACAAGGTTGCAGGCTTAACCCGTAACCAAGAAACCGTTCTTGAAGAGTTAATCACCTTAGGTAAAAACCAAGCTGTTGATATGGGTGGGGATACCATCGTCCAGACTGATGCAGCTGAAGAGGGAAAAATCGGTTTTGATATCTACAAGTGCTTGCCATAAAGCAAAAGTACAAAACGAAAATACAAAATAAAAGTATAGGACAAGGCGGTTACTTAACCGCCTTTACCCCTAAAAATCAATCCGCTACAAAGTGCTTACCGAGTAAGGCGTAGTAAAAGTTATTATCATTGAGAACACCGGTAAACTGGCCGTCCTCCTGTAACAGCACCGGCAGGCGGCTGCTAAACCTTAGATTGATGGCGTCACGCATACTGATATCCGGTGTGGCAATGGCGAATTGGCCTTTAACGCCGTCGCCTTCCTGCCATTCACCAACCGGCAGTATGTCATCACCTTTCCCTGCTTGCTCAACCTTGCCGTTTTGTAAACGCACCCAGTAATGGTGATTGCGGTCAATAATAATGCGGCGCTCATCATTTTTTTGTTCTGTCGTAAGCAGATCAAGGCCTGTCATTAGCGTGCGTCCACCAAGAACATTCAGCGGGTTGGTATGGGCAACAAAATCTTCGACGTAAGGGGTTTTAGGATGCAGCACAATATCTTCTGGCTTGTCATGCTGGATGATTTTAGCCGATTCCATAATGGCAATATGACTACCAATCTTTAGGGCCTCATCCAGATCATGACTCACAAACAGGATGGTTTTTTTCATCTTGCGTTGCAGTTCGATCAACTCATCCTGTAGCTGAGCACGAATCAAGGGATCAAGGGCGGAAAAAGGCTCATCCATCAGCAGGATATCGGTATCCATTGCGAAAGCGCGGGCAAGACCAACACGTTGCTGCATACCGCCGGATAGCTCATGGGGCTTGGAGTGCGCCCAATCACTTAAGCCCACCATATCAAGCTGCTCCATCGCACTTTTCTGGCGCTCTTTTTTACCGATGCCTTTCATCTCTAAACCAAAGGCAACATTCTCTAGCACCGTCAACCAAGGCATCAGGGCAAACTTTTGAAACACCATAGAGATACGATGGGTGCGCAGGTGCTGCAGGGTGTTTTCATCGCAATTAGCCAGATCGATAACATTATCGCCGTCACAGACCTTCAAGCTGCCACGGGTGATCGGATTCAAGCCGTTTAAGGTGCGTAAAAGACTGGATTTACCCGAGCCAGATAAGCCCATCAGTACGCAAATCTCACCCTGTTTAACACTTAAGTTTGCATTGTGTACACCAACTACAGAGCCGGTTTGATCAATAATTTCCTGACGTGACAATCCCTTATCTAGCAGTGCTAAGGCTTGCTCTGGCTTTTCGCCAAACACCACGTCTAGATTTTTAATCTCTATCATATTTTTTTCTGTATTTGTGCTCATGGTGTCAGGCTCCTTAGCGATCACGGTTCGGTTGCTTGCACAGGCGATCTAACATAATAGCAACCAAGACAATGGCTAAGCCTGCTTCAAAACCCTGGGCGATATTAACAGTGTTAAGCGCACGAACAACGGGCTTACCTAAACCGTCAGCACCAACCAGCGCAGCGATAACCACCATCGAAAGTGACAACATAATGCACTGGGTAACGCCTGCCATAATATTTGGCATGGCCGCGGGCAGCTCTACTTTAAACAGTAACTTCGAGCGCGTCGCACCAAAGGCTTTTCCGGCCTCTAATAGCTCTTCAGGCACACTGCTGATACCCAACGCGGTTAAGCGAATAGGGGCTGCAATGGCGAAAATAATGGTTGAGATTAGCCCCGGCACCACGCCTAGACCAAAAAGAATCAAAGTAGGGATCAGGTAAACGAAGGTTGGGATGGTCTGCATCAGATCCAACACAGGCCGAATAGCAATATTGAATTTTGGATAGTGAGCCGCAAGAATACCGATCGGAATACCAAAGAGAACACACATAAAGGTCGCCATAAGCACCAATACTAGCGTTTCAATCATCTCTGACCAGTAGCCTAAATTGGCAATAAAGAGTAAAGAAGCGACCACAAAAATCACTAAGCCGATGGAGCGTTGTAGCCACCAGCTCAGTATGGCAATACCGGCGATTAAAATGCCAGCGGGGGTGAAAAGTAGAATATCGGTGACACCTAGAATCAACCATTCTAAGGAAAAAGCGATAGCATCAAAAAATCCGGCGGCATTTCCAGTCAGCCAGTCAACAAAGGACTCCATCCATTGGCCCATGGGAAGCTTGTGTTCAGTGATCCAGTTCATATCGGGTTACCCGAGTGTTGTTTACAACATACATGCGGCTGACAAAGGCAGCGAGGGATAGTTCAGAGGGTCTTACTTTAAAGCGTTACACTTTTTACGGCGTTAGACTTTCAAAATATTAGACCTCAAGGCTTTAAACGGAATGCCCATGATTCAGGGTGATCATTCAACAACCGTTTAAAGCCTAGGTCTGCTTTTCTAAAATCTAAACCAATTACAGTTTTAAGTATTGCTTAACCGCAGGCAGACCCGGTTTGCCATCCAGTGTTTTGACACCGTTTAGCCACTGTTTCAGTACCTCTGGGTTGTTACGCAACCATGCATTAGCCGCTTGCTGAGGTTTCTTACCATCGTCCAAAATCGCACCCATCACTTGGTTTTCCATGCCTAGGGAGAACTCAAGATTGGTCAGCAGCTTGCCCACATTTGGGCATTCTTGGCTGTAATTTTTACGGGTGTTGGTGTGTACGGTTGCACCGCCAAAGTTGGGGCCAAACCAGTCATCGCCACCATCAAGGTATTCAATATCAAAATTGCTGTTCATCGGGTGTGGCTCCCAACCTAGGAAAACAACCCACTTGTCACGGCGTTCCGCCCGTTTCACTTCAGACAACATACCCGCTTCAGAGGACTCGACCAGCTTGAAGCCGTTTAGATCAAAGGCACCTTTGTCGATCATATCTTGGATAAGACGGTTACCATCATTACCCGGCTCAATACCGTAGATACGACCTCGGAATTTGCTTTTGAATTTAGCAAGATCAGCAAAAGTGCGTACGCCACCATCAAAGGCCGCCTTGTTGACCGCCAGCGTGTATTTAGCGCCGGTTAAATTGGTTTTAACGGTTTCCACCGTGCCGTTATCGCGATATTTAGCGATGTCGCCTTCCATCGTTGGCATCCAGTTACCCAGAAAAACATCCAGCTCACCAGAGGCTAAAGATGTATAGGTAACAGGTACCGATAGCAGCTGGGTTTTTGGCGTATAGCCTAAGCCTTTAACCAGTTCAGAGGTAATCGCCGTAGTAGCGGTGATATCCGTCCAGCCAACATCAGAGAAGCGGATCGTTGAACAGTCTGCAGCATGGGCACTACCAGAAAGCGCAAGGGAAAAGGCACTGGCAGAAAGGGTTGCGGTAATGGCCGCGAGCGTTTTTGCGAGTGTCTTCTTAGCTAGGGTGGGCGTTTTCGTATTAACTTTCATTATTGCTTCCTTCTCTTATCTTTTTTTAGTCACTTAAGAATGGCCAGCAGGACGTTCCAGAGCTTGCCAGAACGTCCAAGAGCTTTTTAGCGCTGGCTGTTTTCATAGTCAGGATGAATCCAGACCGGCACATGGGCTTTAGAGAGCGGAGCCTTGTTTAGAATCATATCTGCGGCTTTTTCCGCCACCATAATCGTCGGCGCATTCAAGTTGCCGTTGGTGATGGTTGGAAATATAGACGAGTCCACCACTCGAAGGTGCTTAATGCCCCGCACGTTACAGCCCGCATCCAGTACCGCCATAGGGTCGTTATCATGACCCATTTTGCAGGTGCAAGAGGGGTGATAGGCACTTTCTACATTGTCTCGAACCCAAGCATCAATTTGCTCATCGGTCTCAATAGCGTAACCGGGCTGAATCTCGTTACCACGGTACTTTTCCAACGATTTTTGATTCAGAATTTCTCGGGTCAAACGGATACAGGCGCGCCAATCTTCAATATCTTGTGGCTCAGAAAGATAATTGAACAGAATGCTGGGTGCTTCATAGGGATCAGCGCTTTTAATATGAATACGGCCTCGGCTAGCGGGTTTATTCGGGCCAACATGCACTTGAAAGCCGTGGCCTTTAAAGGCTGCTTGGCCGTCATAACGCATAGCGGCGGGCAGAAAGTGATACTGAATATCCGGCCATTTCAGCCCTGCACGGGAGCGGATAAAAGCACAGGATTCAAAGTGATTTGTCGCACCCAAGCCATCTTTTAACAGAATCCAGCGGGCACCGATTAAGCCCTTGCTGATGAGGTTCAGCTTAGAGTTCAAAGAGATTGGCTCTTTACATTGGTACTGGAAATAAACTTCAAGGTGATCCTGTAGATTCTCTCCCACACCGGGAAGATCTTTAACCACCTGAACGCCTGCTTTCTCCAATATTGCTTTAGGGCCGATGCCGGAGAGTTGTAGCAACTGCGGCGAGCCAACGGAGCCTGCGGCAGAGATCACTTCCCGATAGGCATTAACGGTTTTGATTTGGCCTTTATGCTCAAACTCTACACCGGTGGCGACAGGGTTGTGGCCTGTTGTATCGGTAGTAATCTTACGGCTGTGCACGCCGGTTAGCACCGTTAGGTTAGGGCGCTGCATGGCCCGGCGTAGATAGGCATTCGAGGTTGAACTACGGACACCGTTTTTAACCGTCATATGCATGGGGCCAAAGCCCTCTTGACGGTAACCGTTGTAATCCTCGGTATAGCTGTAACCCGCATCAACACCAGAATCAATAAACGCCTGATATAATGGATTAAGGGACATATTATTGCCGTTACAGGTTCCTACAGGGCCGTTACCGCCACGATAATCATCCGTGCCCTTTTCCCATGTTTCGGCGCGCTGAAAGTAAGGTAGGCAGCTTTGATAGTCCCAGCCATCAGCGCCTTGCTCCGCCCATTGATCAAAATCACAGGCGTGACCCCGAACATAGACCATGCCATTGATCGAGGAGGAGCCACCAAGGGTTTTACCCCGAGGCGTGTGCAATGAACGATTGTTGACCCCAGGCTCTGGCTCGGTATGAAACTGCCAGCAAAGGCTTTCAGTGTTCATCGGGAAAGAAAGCGCCGTCGGCATCTGAATAAAAATGCTTTTGTCACTGCCGCCTTTTTCCAATAAAAGCACGGTATGTTCGCCGCTTTCGGTCAAACGATCAGCCAGTACGCAACCGGCTGAACCTGCCCCTATAATGATGTAATCGTATTCTTGCTTCATATCGTTACAGATCCTGCCCTAATAAGGACGTTCCAGTTCACCGGTTTCAACAAAAACGCTTTTGGTTTGAGTGTAGTGGTATAGGGTTTCGATACCGTTCTCACGACCCACACCCGATAATTTATAGCCCCCAACAGGCATCTCTGCTGGAGAAGCCCCCCATGTATTAATCCAGCAAATACCGGCTTGAAGTCGATTAATAACCCGATGGGCACGGCCTAGATCTTTGGTAAATACACCCGCCGCAAGGCCAAATTCGGTGTTATTGGCACGGGCCACAACCTCATCCTCATCGCTAAAACGCAGTACCGACATCACAGGACCAAAGATCTCGTCGATCACTTGAGGCATATCATCGGTGCAATCAGCAAAAACGGTTGGCTTAACAAAAGCGCCTTGATCAAGACCGTTTTCTGTGGCTTGCTCGCCACCGCAGATTAAGCGTGCGCCAGCTTGTTTGGCCGCTTCGATATAACCAAGAACTTTCTGCATATGGTCTTTGGAGATTAAGGCACCCACCTGAGTATCAGGGTGTGTTGGATCACCAATAATCATCCGCTCGGTACGGATTTTTAACTCATCAAGGAAGGTATCGTAGAGGCTGTCGTGGACAAAAACGCGGGTGCCGTTGGTGCAGACTTCACCCTGAGTATAGAAGTTTGCCAGCATAGCACCGGATACGGCTTGCTCAACCGGAGTGTCAGGGAAGATGATCAAAGGCGATTTACCGCCTAGTTCCATCGTTACCTGTTTCAAGGTTTTAGCAGAATCTCCCATCACCGCTTTACCGGTACCGCATTCACCGGTGAAGGATACTTTTGCAATCTCAGGGTGAGCGGTCAACATCTGACCAACGCGAGCATCCCCTTGAATCACATTAAAAACACCATCCGGTACGCCTGCTTCCGTATAGATTTCTGCCAACTTTAATACGCTTAACGGGGTTTCTTCCGAAGGCTTAAAGATCATCGCGTTACCTGCTGCCAATGCAGGAGCTGATTTCCAGCAGGCGATCTGAATCGGATAATTCCAAGCACCGATACCGGCACAAATACCCAAGGGTTCTCGGCGGGTGTAGAAGAAGTTTTGCTCATTCAGCTGCTGATAATCACCCTGAATTTTATCCGCCAGACCGGCGTAATATTCGATCACATCCGCACCGGTGACAATATCTACACAGTTCGCTTCTTGAATCGGCTTACCGGTATCCAACACTTCCAACAGAGCCAGTTCATCATTGCGCTCACGCAGTAGCGCAACGGCTTTATGTAAAATACGGCTACGCTCAATACCGGTCATCGCCGCCCACTCAGCCTGACCTTTTTTCGCCGATTCAACGGCTGCGGCCATCGTACCGCTATCAGCTTGAGCAATCGTTGCGATAACATCGCCATTGGCTGGGTTGATACTGTTAAAGGTTTCCGCTGGCGCTTCTGTCGCATAGCGGCCATTGATGTAGTGCTGTGTTAGCGATGCAGTCATAGGATCTAAACCTGATAAGTCGATGTGAAAATAGATGTTATATACGCCGTTACGCAATAGAGGCTAACAGTGACGGATAACCGATCAACGTCGCTTTAATTATGCGGGTCGCAACTGCTTAAGTAATCTTGCCAAACAGAATCCGGTAGCCGGTGCTTGAGGTAATCCAAAATCAAGCGTTCCGCCAATGCCTTGTCGATACCATTAGGGGAAAGTGCGCCCCGTAGCCAAATTCCGTCGATTAACGCCGCAACGCCTTGGGCGATAAAAGCCGCCTCATCATGGCTAACCACTTGCTTAAGCTCATAACGCAAATAAGAGAGCAGTCGTTGCTCATTAACTCGCTGTAAGCGATGGAGCTGAGGCTTATGCATGGAATGAGACCAAAATGTCAGCCACGTTTTTACAACCTTGCTATCTAATTGCTTAGGGTCAAAATTACCTTCTACCACCGCAATAATACGGGTAAGCACATTGTCATTTTTAACTTGAGCCAGCCGCTCACTAATCGCCGCAGCAAGATCCCGTAGCACAAAGCGCATGGTTGCTTCTAGCAAACCATCTTTTCCACCGAAGTAATGATTAATAATCGCAGGGGATACGCCCGCATATTTCGCGATCATCGCGACACTGGCCCTGTGTAAACCCACATCGTTAACCGCTTCCATCGTGGCATTAATCAACTGTGGCCTACGGATTTCAGGCATGCCTACTTTTGGCATTTAACCGGCTCCCTGTTTTTTCTTAAATGAACGTTTAATTAAAAATGACAGATTAACGGCAACCCTGCAAGCAAAAAATCATTAGTGGTCTAATCTAATAAAAAGCAGATAAAGTAAAATGAAGACAAAATCTGGAAATGATCAGCTAAAATCTTAAAAATGTGGTTATGGTGGTAAATATTAGAATTCGTATCTTTTAATAGATACTTTTGCGATTAAAGGATTTTATAAGTACCTTAATACAAAACAAGATAAGACAGAGCAGGGTAAAAAGCCTAACGGGACAAGAAAAAACAGAGGAATAGAAGATCATATAATGAGAGAAAACGAGAGAAGACATGAAAAAAAGCGAGAAAGAGAAAGCCTATAAAAAAGGCCTGAATATTCAGGCCTTTGATAGGGTAGAAAAGATATGGCAAAAAATCAGCCCCGACGAGCGGGCTTTTTACCTTTAGATACAGCGCCGCCTACTCGCTTAGCTTTAGCAACCCCAGCTCTACCACCAGCAGCAGGTCTACCGGCGCTTTTTACGGTAGGTCTACCCGCACCTTTTCCGGCAGCAGGCCGCTTGCCTTTTGCTGCAGTTTTTCCAGCCCCCTTTACAGCAGGTTTGCCCGCACCTTTGGCCGTACCCCTTCCGGTAACAGGTCGCTTACTTGTTCCTTTAGCGTTTTGGCCCTGACCGCTTCCGCGATTGCCTGAATGACGGTTACTGTTCTTACTATTATTACTGTTACTACTAGACGGTCGCTGCTTACGTCTACCTTCCGGTGCTTCTGAAGAGGAGTTCTCGACCGATTTCAGTAGGGTGCTAAGTTCTTCTTCGGTTAGATCACGCCAGTCACCAACGGCTAGCCCTTTCAAGCTAACGTTCATAATACGTACCCGCTCAAGCTTGACCACATCATAGCCAAAGTATTCACACATACGACGAATCTGGCGGTTTAACCCCTGAACTAACGTCATGCGAATCACGTTAGGCGCTTCCTTGATGACTGGGCATTTTTTCGTCATGGTTCCAAGAATCGGCACACCATTACCCAATCCCAACACCGCTTCGTCACTAATAGGGCGATCCAGTGTTATGAGGTATTCTTTCTCATGATTATTGCCCGCCCGCAGCACCTTGTTAACCAGATCGCCATTACTGGTCAAAAAGATTAAGCCCTGGGAGTCTTTATCAAGTCGGCCTATGGGGAAAATACGGGTACTGTGATTTACAAAGTCGACGATATTGTCTTTTTCTGTACTCTCGGTCGTACTGACAATACCGACAGGTTTGTTCACGGCGATAAAGATAAAGTCATCGTGCTCTGGCGGTTCAATAAGCTGACCGTTGACCTTAACCGTATCACCGTGACTCACTTTGTCTCCGATTTGAGCACGCTTACCATTAATATAGACGTTACCTTGCTCAATAAAACGATCCGCATCTCGGCGGGAGCAGATACCGCTTTCACTGATGTATTTATTTAATCGGGTCAAAGAAAGATTCAGCATATAAAGTCATCTTAAAACAGTGGAAAATGCAGGCTTAGCGACAGAAAAATAGGACAAGACACACAGCCAGAGCGAAGACGGCTAAGGATATAGCAGTTGCGATAAATTGCCAGTCTGGCCGGTGCCTATATTGATTCTGTCAAAAGATGCATTTTTTGGCTATTTGATCGATTTAGTCAAACGCTAAACTCCGCCAACAGCTTTCGGGTTTGGCCCAAATTTATTATCGTCATGGCTATCTTTAACAAAGAAAACAATGAGTACGATAGCGCCAATTAAGGGAACAAGTAAGATCAACTGCCACCAGCCAGAGCGACCAGTATCGTGCAGCCTTCTTGCTCCAACACTGATCGTTGGAACAAATAAACCAAGAGCAAAAATAGTTGAAAATACCGGCGCACCTATAACCGTATCGACTACCGTTAATACGATATAGAAAATAAAATAGAAGAGATAAAACATCCAATATTCTTTTCTTGTGCTACGCCCGTTAAAATCTGCGTACTGCTTAAGTGCTTTAATAAAATATTCCATTTCTAATTTTCCTTGCCTTTAACAAATAATGTTTAGAACCTAAAGCTACAAATGGTTGTAGATGAAACGATCTTCTTTATGCGGATATTGATCCATGCACGAAAACAAATAAAAATTTGTATATCGAGACAGACACAAGGAAGGGATTGATTAGAAAGGAAAATTCCATTTTCTGATCTCACGGCTTCCATGCTAAACGCGCTATTTTGTTCTCTGCCTTAAGAACGTCTATGAGCTTATTACCTTAAGCACATACTCCATAAATCCTTTGCCCTGTATACTACACTAAGCCTAATTACTAGGACAGTTGTGAAAAACAATAGACTATAAATTAGTTATAAATTAAAAAGCCGAATATCAAATATTCGGCTTTAAATAAGAACTAACAAAGTCATCAACATCATGCACTGACATCAGTGTAGTGCTTTAATGCTTATGCGCTAGGATTATGGAACCCTATAACTAATGCAGTTTCATCTTAGGTCGTACTACTTTGCCTAACTTTTCTGCCAAAATCACCATAATGGCTTTAGGCCAGCCGTGAATTGCAATTTGATGCATACGGTACAACGAAATATAAACAAACCGTGCAATCCGCCCTTCAATAAACATACGATCACCGGTTAGGTTACCCATCAAGCTGCCAACCGTGCTATAGCGACTTAAGTTAACCAATGAGCCGTGGTCTTTATACAGATACGGTTGCTGAGGTTCATTTTTATACACGGCGCTAATATTACGAAATACGCAGCTGGCCATCTGGTGGGCCGATTGCGCCCTAGGAGGCACAAAGGAGCCATCCGGCAGTTCACAGGCACAGCAATCACCAATAACCCAGATATCATCAAAACCTTTTGCTTGCAGCGTCGGATGCACTAAAATTTGATTATTGCGAGTGGTCTCAAAGAGGCCCAACTGACGGATAAAATCAGGGGCTTTTACTCCCGCCGCCCAGATCATCATATCGGCGCTAATGGCTTCACCATCAGCGGTAACAAAGCCGTCTTTGTTAGCAGAAGCGACTCGCACCGATTCCCTTACTTTTACGCCAAGACGAACAAGCTCTTTGCGGGCAGAAAGGGAGATACGATCGGGCAGAGCGGGAAGAATCTTTGGCCCTGCTTCAATCAGGCTGATCTTAAGCTGCTTGGCAGTCATTTGCGGCAAACCATAAGATTTTAGTAGGTCAGTCACGTGATAAAGCTCTGCTGATAGCTCCACCCCTGTTGCACCGGCACCAACAATAGCGATATTTAACTCTTCATCTGTCGCTTTCTGATTAATACGCAAAAAATTGTTGATCAGCGCATGATGGAAACGCTCCGCCTGAGCATGGGAGTCTAAGAAATAACAGTGTTCGGCAACACCTTCGGTGCCAAAATCATTGCTTACGCTACCGATACTCAGCACTAGCTTATCGTAGGAGATATGCCGTTCGGGCAAGACTTGATCACCGTCACTATCAAAAGAGGCGGCTAACGTGACCCTTTTTGCAACAGCATCAAGCTTACAGAACTCTCCTAGCTGAAAATTATAGCTGTGCCTTGCAGCATGTGCGTGGTACACAACACCATCGATACTGGTATCCAGAGACCCCGTCGCAACTTCATGCAGTAGAGGCTTCCAAATATGAGTCCTGTTTTTATCGACTAGGGTTACTTTTGCCTTACCCTTGCGCCCAAAACGACGCCCCAACTGCGTTGCTAGCTCTAAGCCGCCAGCACCGCCCCCGATAATAAGAATATGTTCCATGATTTTTTCCTTACTAATGATATGGGGCTAAACAACCTTATGTTATTTACGCCCATATCATCAATGAGTTGCCGCGTCTCATTAAAGATCAGGTTCTAGCTGTCGATGGCCTGCGGACTCTATATAATAGCGCCTATTGATGGTCAGACTGATATACCTTTAACCGGATTTTCATAGCCCTATGCCAAAAACGATATTCACGACTCCTGTTGTTCGTCATTTATTTTACGGACTATCCGTTATTATTTTAAAACTGGCGGGGTGGAAGGCTATAGGAAACCGCGACAGCATTCCCGATAAAGCCGTATTTGTCGCGGCACCTCATACCACTAACTGGGATCTGCCCTTTGCTTTAATGCTGTCTTTCCAACTAAAGCTGCCTATTTACTGGATGGGGAAAGCCTCTATCTTTAGGTTCCCATTTGGCCGCTTAATGCGCTGGTTTGGAGGGATTCCCGTAGAGCGTAATCGGTCAACTAATTTGGTTGATGGGATGATTGCGCAATTTGATCGGACAGAATCGTTATTGCTGGTTATTGCACCAGAGGGGACGCGCAAAAATGTTGGCGAGTGGAAAAGTGGTTTCTACCATATGGCTCACGGTGCAAAAGTACCGCTGGTGTTAGGTTTTGTAGACTACCCTAATAAACAAGGTGGCGTAGGGCCGTTGTTTTATACCACCGGAGATTACAACGCAGATTTAAAAGAGATTAAAACCTTTTACCAGCCATTCAAGGGCAAACATTAGGTTCTGTTATTACCTTCCAAATTAAATATCACCTTCACATTAAATACTAAAACCCCAAATTAAGACGACTTCTGGCGGTTCTCCAGTTTACGGTGATACTTGAACCAGTATTGACGGTACAGTCGGTAATTAAGCGATAAAAAAAGACAGATACCACTTGGTAATAAAAGCGCCTGAAAGCCGACATGCTCAAACAGCAGGCCACCGCAGGCACCCCCGAGCATAAAACCAGTGATTAAGAGCAAAAACAGTATGGCCTTGCGCTGGTCAAAGCCTTTACCTTTTAAAAAGCGTCCTAGCATAATACCCAAATCAGTCATGATACCGGTTAGGTGCGTTGTGCGAATCACCGCACCACTGTAAGTAGTGGCTAGCGCATTTTGCAAACCGCAAGCCGCCGATGCCAAATAATGCCCATACAGCTGCCCTTGATTCAAAAAGTAGATGGTTGCTAACAGCAGCAGTGCCTCAATCAATAGTAAAGAATCATAATGGCGACCTAATTTAAGCGAGTTACCATGAAGAAAAATCCCCGAAATCACAGCCCCGATAAGAAAGCTCACTAACACCCCTAAAAGATGGATCGCATCTAAAGGTGAGGTTGACCAATGGGTTGCCATCAATGTGGCCGTGCCGGAAACATGGGATACAGCCTGATGCTTAAAACCTAGCAGGCCAACAGCATTAACACTGCCCGCTATAAATGCCAAAATAAAGGCACCATACTCAACCCACTTGGGTAATCGAGAGATCAAAACTACCTCCACAAATAAACATTACACCACCAGAGCTTGCGACAATATCCTATCAGGTGAGCGTTGTTGTAGCTTTGCCTTACCTAAATTCCTGTCCTGACAGCTATTTCTAGCGTAACGCTACGTTTTGAGTGGGCTCTACGCTTTTAGCATGACCCTAGCTTTGGCGCCGTATCGGTATAAATACGGTTTCGACCGGCATGCTTAGCGGCATACAAGAGTTTGTCGGCTCGCTCCAATAAAATATCTTGGGGTTCTGCCTGTTTGGCCGCTATAAGGCCGGCACTAAAAGTAATAGAGCCATGGGCAAGCTCTGCTTCATTCAACTGGTCTGACAACTTTTGGTAACAGGTTAATGCCTGCTCTGAGCCAAACGGCAGCAATAAAACAAACTCCTCACCGCCTAACCGTACGGCAAGTCCCTTATGTTCTAGCGCGATAGTATTCAATAAGCTTGAAAACTGACAAAGCACTTCATCCCCGTAACTATGCCCCCACTGATCATTCAACTTTTTGAAATGATCAAGATCCAATATACCTAAGGAAAATACGAGGCTTTCCTGTTGATAGTTACGAATATAACGGTCCATAGCTCGACGATTATGTAAACCTGTTAACGCATCTTGTTCCGACAGAACCCTAAGCTGTTGCGCCAAAGACTCTGCCTTATCGCGCTCTAATCGGTAGCGTTGAGAATAGCTTTTCATCATCAGCAACAGCAATAAACAAGTAACGACAAAACTAAAGCTTAAATCCAACGCTTTAGCTAACCCGTTAGGGTAGGTAAACACAAGTTCAGGCCGGTACAAATCTAGAAAAACTAAAGCTAACGGTGTGACAATGGTTAAAACTTGCCCGATTGTCCGGTAAACGCCAAAATCTCTAAAAGCAACACTAATATAGGCAAGGGTACAAAGGTTCAGAAAATAGGTTGGCCCAGAAAGTCCTGCATTATAAACCCAGTTGAAAGGCAAGGCGACTAGGGCCGTTAAAAAGATAAAAACGATCGCCATTGTATGGTATTGACGTTGCCATCGAGAAAAATACCAAATAACAAGAGTTGTTAAAAAGACTGAAAACTGGATATAGACGAGTATAATATCAGAGGTTTTTAACAGAAAATTAAAAACACTACAGGCTAAGTAACCCACTCCGCCCAATAATAATACGCCGTGGTGAGTATGCTGGTAAGGTGAGAGTTTACTGCCTAGTAAAAAAAATAAAACTCGATCCTTGAAAGATTTTTGCATCTTAAAGCCTTGCTAAATCGATGTCCGGTGAAATGCATCAACGGATCATCCTATTTTGAATGGCACCGGTTCATGCTGATGCTTAAAAAGCAAAAAACTATATCATAAATAAATGAAAAACCTAATACTCAACGTTCCCCTTCGCCTCTAACTGCAATTTCCGGTGAATATCTTTTACTACAAGCTCTAAGGCCTGTTCAGCGACCTTATTGCTAATAGCATTTTTTTCAAGTAGTTCAATTAAATCAACGGCAAGTTTTACATGGTCGGGAGCTGTCGACAATGACATATCGGTTCCTGCTTAAAATTCACTGATCGGTTAGTTCGGTTGGCTTATCATGCCGATGCTACCACAAACATCAATAATGCTTTACCGCTATTAAGCATAAAATAATAAGCAAAAAATAGGCAAGGAAAAGTAAGAGGAGAAAAGAAAAGAGAAAACCCAACAAGCCAGCTAAGCTGACTTGTAGGTTTTATTACGGCGATTAAATATTACCAAGCATCACGGAAAATTTGTTCAATCTGTTCCTGAGAGGCTTGAATAGGATTGGTCAAACTGCAGGCATCTTTTAAGGCATTTGCAGCTAAAAGCGGAATATCATCTTCTTTAGCGCCAAGATCTTTTAGACCTCTTGGAATATTAACCTTATCTTTCAACGCGTTAATTGCCTTAATTGCAGCAGATGCACTCGCATCTTGCTCTCCAAGGGCCGTAGCAATATCGGCTAAGCGTGCTCCAGCAACTTGAGCATTAAAGGCTTCAACCGCAGGTAAAAGTACCGCATTACAAACGCCGTGGGGGAGGTCATAGAAGCCCCCTAGTTGATGAGCCATCGCATGCACATAGCCTAGCGATGCGTTGTTAAACGCCATACCCGCTAAAAACTGAGCATAGGCCATCTGCTCCCGTGCTTCCATATCACCCCCGTGCTCTACAGCTCTAGGCAGATACTGAGCAATAAGCGTGATCGCTTTGAGCGCACAGGCATCGGTAATAGGCGTTGCAGCGGTGGAAACATAGGCTTCAACGGCATGTGTTAACGCATCCATACCGGTCGCAGCGGTAAGATGACTGGGCATCCCCACCATAAGATCAGGGTCATTAACCGACAGAATAGGTGTGACGTGCTGATCAACGATCGCCATTTTAATATGACGCTCTTCATCGGTGATAATGCAGAAGCGTGTCATTTCACTAGCGGTTCCGGCGGTGGTATTGATCGACACAAGCGGAAGCTGCGGAAGAGCTGAACGGTTAAGGCCTTCATAATCATGGATTCGGCCGCCATTGGCGGCCACCAATGCGATACCTTTGGCGCAATCATGGGGCGAACCGCCCCCCAGTGAGATAACCAAATCACACTGGGCTTTCTGTAACAGCGCCAGCCCTTCTTCAACATTAGAGCTGGTTGGATTAGGTTTAACATGGTCGTAAATTGTAACACCAACACCCAGTGCCTCAAGCTTCTGTAGTAGATCCTTCGCACTTGGCGTCGCAACAAGAACTTTATCCGTCACCAAGAGTGCGTTTTTAAAGCCTCTCTTGCCTAACAATTCAATCGCTTGGCCTAAAGCACCCTGTCCCATTAAATTGATTGCTGGAATATGGAATTCTGTAACACTCATCATCTATCTCCTTTTTGATAGGTTGTTGGCATTCCTTGATAAAGAGAATGCTGACATCCCTTGATAAGCTGCCCGCTTAGCGGGCTATCTGGCAGACTAGAAGAAGCCTAGTGGGTTGATGTCGTAACTGACGAGCATATTTTTTGTCTGCTGATAGTGATCCAGCATCATTTTGTGGGTTTCACGGCCTACACCAGATTTTTTATAACCACCGAAGGCTGAATGAGCAGGGTATAGATGGTAGCAGTTAGTCCATACACGACCCGCCTCAATACCGCGGCCCATACGGTATGAAAGATTCATATCACGGGTCCAAACACCAGCACCTAGGCCAAATTCAGAGTCATTGGCAATAGCTAGTGCTTCAGCTTCATCTTTAAAGGTGGTCACAGCAACGACAGGGCCAAAGATTTCCTCTTGGAAAACCCGCATATTGTTCGTGCCTTTCAATAGGGTTGGCTGAACATAGTAGCCACTGCCCAGCTCTTCCGGTAACTGCTCTTTGTTACCACCGATCAACACTTCTGCGCCTTCATCACGACCAATATCAAGGTAGCCCAGAATTTTTTCGTACTGTTCTTGGGAAGCCTGAGCGCCCACCATCGTTTCTGTATCTAACGGATTACCCCGTTTAATTTGACCGGCACGCTCTACGATTCTCGCAATAAAGTCATCATAGATATCTTCTTGAATCAGTAGACGAGAAGGACAGGTACAGACTTCACCTTGGTTAAAGAAGGCAAGAACCGCCCCTTCAACGCATTTGCTAATAAACGCTTCTTCCTGATCCATAATATCGTTGAAATAGATATTAGGTGACTTACCCCCTAGCTCAACGGTTGAAGGGATAATATTCTCAGCGGCACATTTCAGAATATGGGAGCCAACAGGGGTGGAGCCAGTAAAGGCAATTTTTGCGATACGGGTAGAGGTTGCTAAAGCCTGGCCTGCTTCGGCCCCAAAACCATTAACAATGTTTAGCACCCCTGGCGGTAGAAGGTCTTGAATCAGCTCCGCCATAACAAGAATCGATGCCGGAGTTTGCTCTGCAGGTTTTAGCACTACACAGTTACCCGCCACAATCGCTGGAGCCAATTTCCACGCCGCCATTAATAGCGGGAAGTTCCAAGGAATAATCTGACCCACAACACCTAACGGCTCATGGAAGTGATAAGCAACGGTGTTACCGTCAATTTCACCCATGGTGCCTTCTTGGGCACGAATACAACCGGCATAATAGCGAAAATGGTCAACACATAGCGGTACATCAGCTGCTAGGGTTTCACGAACGGCCTTGCCGTTATCATAGGTTTCAGCAACAGCAAGTAACTCAAGGTTTGCTTCTAAACGATCTGCAATTTTCAATAAAGCATTAGAGCGTTCTGTTACCGAGGTTTTACCCCAAGCCACTTTTGCCCCATGGGCGGCATCAAGCGCCAAGTCGATATCTTCTGCTGTTGAGCGGGGAATCTCACAAATTTCCTGACCATTAACAGGGGAGGTATTGGTGAAATATTGACCTTTAACCGGTGCAACCCATTCGCCACCGATAAAGTTACCGTAACGTTTTTTGAAGTTTACAATAGCGCCTTCTGTTCCAGGTTGTGCGTAGATCATCTTAATCGCCTCTATTTTGTTTTTGTCGTTAAAGGTCTTAGCAAAAAACTGCAGTAACACCTTTAGGGCATCATCGTTATTCATTAACAGCCTGTGTGCTGCTTCCTAAATATGTCTTCATCATGGTGGATAGTCTTCGTCTCAAACATGGCACTTTAGGGTTTAAGAATTAGTACTTTAGTACTGCTTTTATAGGACAGTGCTAATTTGCCACTTTAGATAAAGAGGTCTACAGTCCCAAGTGACAAAAACAATGATGCTAAATTGATCTGCTTTTTAGATGATCGACAGCTTAGCGATGTAGGAGTTAACTAAATGAAACTGGTTGGATCACACCCATCCCCTTATGTACGCCGATTGCGATTATGGCTAGACGGCCATCAGTACGAATTTCTTCCGTTAGATATATACAGCGAAGCAGGACGCGCAGAACTGGAAACGTACACCCCTGCGATGAAAGTTCCCATGCTGGTGGATGAGGAGCACTCGATTTATGACTCCAGGGTTATTCAGCGCTATTTAAATCAGACTCTGAAAAAAGAAACTCTGAGCTGGGAAGAAGAAAACTTGATGTCGTTGGTCGACAGCCTGCAGGAATCTTTTATTATTCTTTTGATGAACAAGCGTAGCGGTGTTGATATCGAACAAAGTGGCTTTATGGTTGATCTACAAAGAGAGCGTATCAGCCGAACAATGCCTGTATTAGAACAGGCAACCAAAGATGGTGACTTTAGTCGGTGGGGTTATCCCGCTATCTGCTTGTTTACACTACTTGACTGGATTCAATTTCGTGAACTGTTTAGCCTTGAAGGCTACCCCGCTCTGGCCGCGTTCCATTTGGCACAGCTAGGTAAGCCTCTTGTGCAGGAAACAGATCCAAGAAAATAGCTAATGTTATAGCGAGATAAAGCAGTACATTGCAGATTAATTTTTTGCAGGTGCTGTTTTTTTTCGACGGAACAGTAGGACAATCAACTTCCAGCGGTTGATTAGCATCGCGCTAAAGATAAGAGCACACCCCATAAACTGCAGCCCAGACATGGTTTCATTCAGCCAAATACTGGCAAAAATAGCCGCCCAGATCGGCTCTAATGTCATAATAATCGCCGCATGACTGGCAGGGGCCATACCTTGAGCCTTTGTTTGAAATAGAAAACGTCCGCTAGTTGCGATAATGCCACTTGCGAGGATCCAGCCCCATATTGAAAGGTCAAAAGACCACTGCCATTCTTCAATAGCAAGGGACACCGCAAAGGCCATGACCGTTGTAATAACCATCTGAATAGTGGTTAAAGGCAGTGCAGGAATAGCCGCTGCAAAGCGACTATTCAGCACAAAGAAAAGAGCAAAGAGCAAGGCGGCCACCAAGTAAGAAACCTCTCCCCAACCAAAATGGAAGCTGGCATCCAAAGATAAACAGGCCAACCCCGCAACCACTACCGGCATAGAATACCAAAGGCTTTTACTCGCTTTTTCACCAAAAAATAACGTTACGATAGGCACTAGAACAGCGCCTAAACTCGTAAGAAATGCCCCCACACCCACATGATTACCGTAATAAAGCCCTAAAATCCAGAAGGTCATCGCCATCGCGAAAATCATTCCCACAAGAATACTTTTCTTAAGTTCCTCTTTGGTTAAGCGTCTTAATGCCCCTGTTCCCATGCCGCCAAGAAATAAGCTGGCGATAAAAAAGCGTATCGATAGAAAGAGTACGGGAGAAAATGCCACCATCGCATTTTTAGAGAAAATCCATCCTGCACCAGCTAGCAATGTGACTAAAACTAAGAGTAGATCCGCCTGGGTGTGACGGGAAAGTGATGCCGCTATATTGCGCATGTTGTGTCCTTGTTAAGTCGGTTAAAAAACCAAACTCTTGCAGTATTTGAATAGAAAAAGCGGTGACACCCTGATTTTTCAGTAATTTTTATAGGGTTGTTCTGATTTTTATACGTAAAAAAGGCATAATAGCGCCTTCCACCGACTGGGAACATAGAAATGAGTATTGAACAAGCATTGATGGAGCGTAGTGGCTCTAAATGTGAGCTTTGCAGCTCAGAAGACAATCTGGCTGTATTTGAAGTGCCGCCTGTAGAAGCGCACTCCGATAAGTGCATTCTGGCATGCGGTACTTGCCGTGATCAGATCGAAAGCGAAGAGCTAGATCAGAATCACTGGCGCTGTTTGAACGATAGCATGTGGAGCACCACGCCTGTTGTACAGGTTGTTGCTTGGCGTATGCTAACCCGTCTGAATTCTGAGCCTTGGGCCCAGGATCTTCTGGATATGATGTATCTGGATGAAGAGATGGAAAAGTGGGCTCGCGCAGGCTTGCCAGCGGATGATGCTGTCGCCACACGGGACAGTAATGGTGCAGTGCTTGCCGCTGGCGACACGGTTACCCTAATCAAAGATCTTGATGTAAAAGGCACAGGTTTTACGGCTAAGCGTGGTACTGCAGTTCGTGGTATCTCTTTAACCGATAACCCAGAGCATATCGAAGGCCGTGTAAACGGTGTTCGTATTGTTATTTTGACTAAATTTGTCAAGAAAGCTTAATGTTTTCTGCGACAGACAGGTCATAATAAAAGCCTGTTACCTGTTATAAGAACGAAGAACGGCGGTAGCGTTAATACGCTACCGCCGTTTTTTTATTTATAGCAACGAGTTACCCTTTAACTAGACTAGACCTTAAAACCAGACATCAAGCGGCCAAGATTATCCGCCATAGAGGCAACTTGTTTACTGGATGTTTCAGCTTCAGACACACTCAGCGTGGCTTCTTCCAAAGTATCCGATAGCTCTGTCATATTACGGGCAATCTCATTGGATACTGCAGACTGCTCTTCAACCGCTGCGGCCACATTGCCATTCATGCTGGCAATTTCGACAATAGCCTGATCAATATGGTGTAACGCTTGATCCGTTTCTTGGGAACATTCGACACTTTTTGTGGCTTGGCTGGCACACTCTTCTATCGAAGTTACCGCCCGTGAGGTACGGTCTTGTAGCTCTTGAATAATCGCTTGAATTTCCGTGGTGGAGTCTTGGGTTTTCTGAGCCAGCATCCGCACCTCATCGGCCACAACCGCAAAACCTCGACCTGTCTCTCCGGCTCTGGCCGCTTCAATGGCCGCATTGAGCGCCAATAAGTTCGTTTGCTCTGAGATACTTTGGATGGCCTCAACCACACTGCCAATTTCAATGCTTTTCTGTTCAAGCTCTTGAATATCTGTCATCGAAATCTGTAGTTTCTCAGCTAATAGCTGAATGGACTGCACGGTTAACTCAACGGATGCTCGACCACGGGATGTTTCTTCAAGACCTGTTTCAGCTTTAGTCGCAGAGTCTGTGGCATGCTGAACAACCTCGTGGATGCTCTGACTCATCTCTTCAATAGCCACCACCACCTGATCGGTCATCTGCTTTTGTTGTGCAATCATCTGCGTGTTATGACTGGCGGCATAAGCACCTTGATCCGCACTAACTTCAAGTTGTCGTGTGGTTGAAGTAAGGCCTGCAACCAGCTGTTTTAATTTATCTGACATCTCGCAAACCGAGCGATAGATCCCTGTGTCCTTTGATGTCAGCGGCAGTTGTTTACTCAAATCGCCATTCGCGACCGCAGCCATAATCGCAGCAATCTCTTTAGGCTCACCGCCTACAGGTTTTTGAACGACTTTAAGCATAACCAAAGAGAGCAATATAGCCCCAAAACTTGAGATAACAGCCAGAGTCGTAACGAGAATAACGCTAGATTTAGTCTCTGTTTGAACCTGTGCCCCCAGTTGATCCTGCTGATCTTTAACGGAAAGCTTAACTTGCTCAACTTTCTCTGCCACAACAGGGCCGATGATATTTAGTGTGTTATTAACCAAATCATTGCTCTGTTCAACCGTGCTTTTAATATCTTCAAAGGCCGCAATATAAGCGGCTAAATGTGTTTTAAGCTGGCCAAAAATAATACGGCGCTGAGGGTTCTGTAATTCTGCATCAAGACGGCTAATAGCATGGGGCAAAACATCAACTAACTCTTTTAAAGCTCGTTCTGCATCCTCGCTTTTATTGGTTGTTAAGTATTTAACGGCATAAAGCCTACCCAAAAGTAGGTGCTCTTCAACGGTTGCCGCGTAAAAAGTGGCTTCTGCATCTTGGTCGGTATGGGCAGAATTAATAATGTCGGTTATAGCTTGACGCATAGCTAGACCATTAGGATCGAGCCGCTGACCGACAATATCATGACGTTGATGATACAAGCCGATAAAAGTGTTAAAACCCTTGTCATAATCTTGGATTTCACTTTGAATCTGGCTTATTAAACGTGCTCTTTCTGAGCTAGTGATCTCCTTTTTTGCTTGATCTAAAAACGTATCCGTCGCCTGTTTTCTCTGCTGATATTCATTAATTCTTTTGCTGTCACCCGTGTTGATAAAGCCAAACGCAGCTAAACGCATACTCAGCATATTGGCTTGTACACGACCTGCAAGATTGGAGTCCCTGGCCAGTTCACGATAACCGGTAAAGCCGTCGTAGGTTTTGGTTAAACCTTGATAAGCAACAAGAGAGAGCAGTACGAGTACAGCAATTAAGCTACCAAAAGCAAGGTTGAGCGTTGCTTTTAATGTAAGGTTTTTGAGCATAGAGTCATCTCTTTTATTTTGATATTGAAAGGGCAGGTCCATTGCTCAATTTGAAAATTGGCTTTTGGCTATCATGTTACAGGATATTGTAATTTCATTGGATCACAAAACATATAATAAAATTACATTAATTATACATTATAAATCACATTCCCTATGAGATTAATGATAAGGCATTTTTAATTAATTATAGGGTATTTTTAAATAGAGGGCTTTCGAGGGTTACGGAGGAAATCAATTTGAGAACGTTTAAGGGAAAAGTCAATGGCTGTTCAGGCAGAGCATTAGCCCTGCCGCCCATCGCAATCACCTTGGATCAAGCAAGAATTTCTTGTGCCTTAGGCTGCTGAAGAATTCGGCCAACATAGCGCCGGAGAACACTGTCATCTTTAACCAAGGCTAAACCACCTTTAAGGCCACAAGCGTAGTTGGCTAAAGGCGCGATTAAGGCATCCGCCAGAGTAAAACAATCACCACAGATGTAGTCTTTTCCCTTCAACTGCCCTTCAAGAGTAGCAATCGCTTTTTCCGCCATTGGCTTATTCTGCATCATCCTTTCAATATTGACTGCACCATCGGCACCTGTTGGCACAACAAACTCAATCATATAATGACGAATTAACGCTTGGTCAATCTGAGTGATCGCCATTGAGCACCAAGCATCATGCTCCGCCTGAGCATTAATATCTTCTGGCTGTAGCGGGTTTTCTGGAAATTTGTGATCAAGATACCGACATATCGCAAGTGTCTCCATCAGCGTAACCTCGCCATCGTAAATAACGGGGACTTTACTAAAAGGGTGCAGGCTTGCATGACGATCACTGCCAAACGTAATCTCCTCGCCTTTCAGTGACCAGCCTATTTGAAAGGCCTGAGACTTTTGTGCGCATATCAAGGCAACACTGCGTACAAAGTTACTGTGGGAAGGGCCTAGAATCTCAATCATCGTTATATCCTGTGAAGCGCTGCTTCTGTAGTTGTTCATTTTTATTTGTAAGACCACTCTAAGCAGGCTGACAATATGATCAAGAACATCTTTTGGCTTTATGGCATGATGGTTTATCACATATTACTGAGAATCGCTTTATGCCTTGGGTGCCAGAACATAAAGAGAAAACCCGAAATAAAATACTGCAAAGTGCCGCACGTTTATTTACCCATCAAGGTTTTGACCGGGTTTCGATCAATCAGGTTATGCAGCAGGCAGGTTTAACTCGGGGGGCTTTTTATAAATACTTTTCCTCAAAATCTGAGCTCTATTCCGAAGCCATTATTTATGGTGCAACACAAGCGGCAGGAAAAAGGTTAACAGATGCCATAGGGGTGCAGCAGGTGATTGATCTGTATCTCTCCTCAGAGCACCTTAATTCTAGCCGTGATGTTTGTCCGCTGGCATTTTTGGTATCCGATATTACTCAGCGTGAGCCAATGCAGCAGGAGACTTACAACAAAGTTTTACGTGGATTTATTCGTCTGTTAACGAAGGAATCAGGACAACCAGAAGAACAGGCTATTTTATCCAGTGTACTTATGATTGGCGGTGTAGCCTTAGCCCGCGCAGCAGGAGATAGCGCCTTGTCAGAGCAGATTCTGAGCGCTGCCAAACAAGAGGCTCAGCGACAACTCAAGGCAATCTAGCCCAACAGGCTAGCGGCAGACCATTGCAGCTAAGCGGCAAGAATAGTGGAACAAAACCTTGTCATCTGAGATAAATCCCAGATAGATAAAATATCTCGATTGCCTTTTATCCCACAGCCTATAAGCTACCGCCTGTCGACTCTTTCCATTCTCTTGTTTAAGCATATTATTGATGAAAGGCTATCTATGAAAAGCTGGTTGTTTCTTGCAACGGCCATCGTGGCTGAAGTGATTGCTACCTCCGCTCTAAAGTCTAGCGAAGGTTTTACTAAACTTTGGCCATCGGTCATCGTGGTGATCGGTTATGGTCTTGCTTTCTGGCTGTTATCCATCACCCTTAAAACCATTCCCGTGGGGATCGCCTATGCGGTTTGGGCCGGTGCGGGTGTTGTCTTAGTGGCGCTGATGGGGTGGTTTTTCTTTCAGCAAAAACTGGATGCGATGGGTATTTTAGGTATCGGTCTGATACTGAGCGGCGTGTTCGTTCTGAATGTTTTTTCAAAAAGTAGCGTGCATTAAGCTATTAAAAAGGCAGCCCGTAAGCTGCCTTTTGACTTCTAGGTTGGCTCCATTCAGATAGCGGGCCTAGTGGTTATTACCGGCTGGGCTTTTTGCTGACCTGTTTGGCTTTTTTTCCGCTACTGCTTTTCCCAAAAGGTTTGCCTGTGGGTTTACCGGCGGCCACCGATTTTTTTACCGATACTTTGGTATTTTTCTTAACCGCAGGTTTACTGCTGCCATTAGCGGATTTTACTTGGCCGTTTTTCAATGTTGGTCGATTAGTTGTATGGGACGCGCCGGTCTGCTGACCTGGCCGTGCTTTACGTGGCGAACGAGGATTAACCGGATCTTTATCTTCATTCGGTACCAACTGATTTTTACCATCACCGATAAGGTCTGCACGCCCCATATCTCGTAAGGTTTGACGCAGGGCTGGCCAATTCTTTGAGTCATGATAGCGTAAAAAGCCTTTTTGAGTCCGGCGTTGCTCGTAATCTTTTGCCGTGTATAGCGTTTCACTTTTATAAGTAACCTGCTTCAGCGGGTTCTTATTTGAGTGATACATGGCGGTAGCCAGTGACATCGGCGATGGATAGAAGTTTTGTACCTGATCAGGCCTAAAGTCATTGGTTTTCAACCAAAGTGCAAGGTTGAGCATGTCTTCATCTTCAGAGCCTGGATGGGCGGCAATAAAGTAGGGAATCAGGTACTGTTTCTTACCGGCTTCCTTAGAATACTTATCGAACATGCGTTTAAAGCTGTCGTAAGTTCCCATTCCCGGTTTCATCATCTTGCTGAGAGTGCCCATTTCTGAGTGCTCAGGGGCAATTTTCAGATAACCACCCACGTGATGCGTGACGAGTTCTTTCACGTATTCAGGATCTTCTACCGCTAGGTCATAACGCAAACCCGAGGCGATAGACACCGTATGTACGCCTTTTACTTCGCGGGACTTACGGTACAGCTCCGTTGTAGGGCTGTGATCCGTATTCAGGTTTTTACAGATCGTCGGATAAACACAGGAAAGCTTACGGCACGAAGCCTGAATCTCAGCATCATTACAGTTCAGATGATACATATTAGACGTAGGGCCACCAAGATCAGAAATATGACCCGTAAAAGCAGGCAGCTTGAGTTTAATATCTTCGATCTCGTTAATGATTGATTCTTGAGAACGACTTTGAATAATACGACCTTCATGCTCGGTAATAGAGCAGAACGTACAGCCACCAAAGCAGCCACGCATGATATTGATCGAGAAGCGGATCATTTCATAGGCGGGGATTTTAGCGCCCTTGTATTTTGGATGAGGCACGCGTTGGTAGTTAAAGCCGAATACCTTATCCATCTCTTCAGTTTCAAGAGGAATTGGCGGCGGGTTAACCCAGATCTCTTTCTTGCCGTGCTTCTGAATCAAGGCGCGGGCGTTGTGAGGATTGGCTTCTAGGTGCAATATACGAGAGGCGTGGGCGTATAAAACAGGGTCTTTGTTCACCTTTTCAAAGGATGGCAGACGCACATAGGTTTTACTCGCATCCAGTTTGCCTTGCTTTCCTTTAAGAGGCGCGGGAATAACGCGAATCGGCATAACGTCTGGATCTTCTTCCCCATCCTTACATTTGCTTTCGGGGATGTATTCGTAGGGGCTGGGAATCTGTTCAACCTTACCGGGCCAATCCACACGACTGGAATCGATCTCGGTATAACCCCCTGGCGGCGTGTCACGCACAATAGTGGTACCGCGAATATCCGTTAATTCCGCAAGATCTTTACCTAGCGCCAGCTCATGAGTCAATTCGATAAGCGCACGCTCTGCGTTGCCATAAAGCAGAATATCAGCGGTAGAATCGATCAAAACAGAGCGCCGGACTTCGTTACTCCAGTAATCGTACTGGGCGATGCGCCGTAGACTAGCTTCAATACCGCCAATCACAATAGGTGTATCGGAGTAGGCCCGCTTACACAATTGTGAATACACAATGACCGCCCGATCTGGGCGCTTACCGCCTTCACCATGAGGCGTATAAGCATCATCATTACGAACTTTTAAATCAGCGGTGTAACGGTTAATAAGAGAGTCCATATTACCCGCGGTAACACCAAAATAAAGATTTGGTTTACCCAGTCGCATCATCTCTTTTGGGTTACGCCAGTCAGGTTGGTCGATAATACCAACACGAAAACCCTGTGATTCTAACAGGCGACCTAAAACCGCCATACCAAAGCTGGGGTGATCCACATAAGCATCACCGGTGACGATAATAACGTCACAGCTATCCCAGCCCAGTTGATCCATTTCCTCACGGGTGGTTGGTAAAAAAGGCGCTGTACCAAAGCACTCGGCCCAGTACAAAGGATAGGAAAACAGATCGGGGGCGGTTTTATGTTTACTGCTCATGGCGCTCTTCAGGTTTTACAGTGGGTGACCGTTACAGTGGACGGAGAATAATAGCCCGCGCGCCGCTGATTTATAGTCAGAATCTTTAAACAAAATAGTTCAAAAAAATAGATAGATAGGATGATCGAACCGCGTATTCTCCCAGAAAAACAGTCGGGAATACAGAGCCAAGTCAACTTTCACTGTAAATATTGATAAGTATTCCGTTAACGATCTGAGATAATGGGCAAAGTTGGTTCCATGTGCAGATCCGCAAAAAGCCATAATCACGAAGGTCTGTTCTACAACGTTCAAGCTTTGATGGATGGTTTACGGGGTCTTAATAGATAGTTCACCTATCTTCGGATAGACTGAAATCTGCAAAATCCTCATAATAAAATATTCAAATTAACAGCACTTTATAGCCTATTCGTTGCCTCATAAAGAGCTAACGCTATGAATAACATAGCAATACTATAAACATGAAAAAGGATAATGATTGTGGCAATTAATCTACAGAAAGGCCAGCGCATCAATCTTGAGAAAGATAACGGCTCAAAGCTGAACGATATCTGCATTGGTGTTAACTGGGGCGCCATTGAGAAAAAAGGCTTTTTCGGGGGCAGTAAAAAAGAGGCCGTAGATCTGGATGCTTCCGTTGCGGTATTCGATGCCCAGAAGAAATTGATCTCTCTGGTGTATTTTGGTGAGCTGACCGCTCCTGGTATTCGTCATTCCGGGGATGATCGCACGGGAGATGTTGATGGTGATGACGGCTTAGATAATGAAGTCATTCAGGTAAAACTGAGTGAACTTCCTAAAACGGCAGAGCAAGTTGTGGTCGTTCTAAACAGCTATAAAGGCCACGATTTTAAAGTTATTCCATTTGCCTCCATTCGACTCTACGAAGGAACACCTAGTCGAGTTGATAGTGAGTTTGCTCGTTATGATCTAGCCAATGACGCTACCTTTCATGGTTCTAAAGGGATGATTCTGGGCAAATTCTACCTTAAAGGTGGCGAATGGAAATTCGCAACGATTGGCGCGCCAGTATCAGAGCACCGCCTTGAAGCTCTTGTTCAACGTGTCGTAGCAGAGCAGCTATAAGATACTGAAATACCAAAAGACCGTGTAAGGAAATCTCATGTCATTAATGCTGTGGTTATCGTTATTATTAATCTGCATGTTGGGGGCGATGTCTCCGGGACCAAGTTTAGCGGTGGTGCTACGTCAAACCGTGAGCAATGGTCGCGGGCACGGCATTGCCGCAGGCTGCGCCCATGCTATTGGCGTGGCGGTTTGGGCTGCGGCAACAGTATGGGGTTTGGCCCTACTGGTTAGCCGACATGAACTGATATACACGATGATTACTTGGGCTGGTGCAGCTTACTTAGCATGGTTAGGTTTCAACGCCCTACGCTATGCGGCTACTCCAGATCTTAAAGCAGAAAGTGGCAAGCAAGAGAGCTATGGTCAAGCGGCCCGCTCTGGCTTGTTGATTTCTCTTATGAACCCTAAACTCGCCGTGTTTTTTACGGCACTGTTCTCGCAGTTTGTTTCCGTTGACCAAGGTTTAGAGGCTCAGCTAATCATGGTGCTAACAGCGGCCATTGTTGATGGTCTTTGGTATACCCTAGTGGCTTTGCTGTTCTCTCAGGCGAACCTTTTGGCATGGCTGCGTCGCCATGTAAAACGGATCGAACAACTCACCGGTGTCGTTTTAATCGGCTTAGCGGTTAGGGTGGTTATGCCATAATGTAATCCACCACCATAGTACAATCCACCATAGTACAATCCACCCTATACAAGCCGCCGGAATTATTTTCCGGCGGCTTGTTTCAACAGATCATCCAATAAGGCTTTTCACCCGTAATTTTCAGGACAAAATTACGACTCCCTCGTTAGATGTTACCGCTAGTGTGACTCTTTATTTAGCAACGCGTCGCTTTAGTTCTCTGCCCGCACGGGTAGAAACCGTGGCTGTCGCTACGATTAAGATGATCAACACGAATTAGGAAAAAAATGACCACACCAGCAGAAATAGCCTCCATCGTTGAAGCGCTACATCGCCCGCAGTTTGCCACCGTACTGGCTAATTTTTTGCGTACCAAGTTGACTTGCAGTCACCTGCTTATGCTCGGATGTCGTGATGGCAAGCATCCTATCTACCTGTACGATGCCATAAGCGATAATCGAGACTACCTATTTCAGCGCTATCTAACTGACTCGTATCTGAATGATCCTTTTTATTGCCATGCTCAAAAAGCACTGTCCGGTGATATCTTACGCTTGAAAGACGTCCTTACGGAGCCCGCCCAACAACAGGATTACAAACAGCGTTTTTGCCAGCAAACCGGTTGGTATGACGAGCTGTGCTTCGTAACACGACTGAATCAAAACCGTTGGATTCTGCTTTTTATCGGCCACAGGAATGAAAGCCCAACCCGCTATCAACAGAATGTCGGTACATTAAAAGAGCTTCAACCTTTGCTTTCAGCCCTCATTCACCAACAATGGGCGGACGATCATTTACTGCAATCTGCAGCAGGGGCAGGGATAGAAGGAGAGACAGCAATAGAAAAAGAAGCGTTCAAAAGCGCCTTAAATCAGGCGATGGCCAGCTTTGGTACGGCCTTACTAACCACAAAGGAGCGGGAGATCACCTTGCTAATACTGCAAGGCTACGACAGTCAGGATATTGCCGCGTTACTACAGATCGCCCTTGGCACCGTCAAAAATCACCGTAAGAACATTTATCGCAAACTTAATGTCAGCTCGTTAAGTGCGCTACACCAACTATTTATGACACATCTACTGGCCAGCTAGCGGTTGCTTTACCGCTATTAATGAAATCTATCCCTATAGGGATATCGGCCTTAGGGGCATCAGCACATAAGCTTTCCACCATTGTGATCTAACGGCTAATTGCCGGCATTATACAGAATGGAATGTTATGAGTTTATTTGATGATCTAAACCTACGCGGCCTTATCGCCCAGACCTCTAACGCTGACACCCTAAAAGATTTTTTACAACATCCACAAACCGTTTACTGCGGCTTTGATCCCACCGCGGGTAGTTTGCATATTGGCCACCTAGTACCTCTGTTAATGTTAAAGCGGTTTTACGATGCAGGGCATAATGTGATCGCACTAGTAGGCGGCGCTACCGGTGCCATTGGTGATCCTAGTTTTAAAGCCACAGAACGCACATTAAACACCTTGGACACTGTTGCAGGTTTTGCCGGTGAACTGGAAAGCCAAATAGAACAGCTAATGCGACCGCACTTGGGATGTGAGCTTAAGTTGGTGAATAATAACGACTGGTTTCGTGATATTAATATTATTGCGTTTTTTCGAGATATCGGTAAACACTTCTCGGTGAACGAAATGATGCGGCGTGAATCCGTTAAACAACGTTTAGAGCGCCCCGATGTTGGCATCTCCTTTACTGAATTTAGCTACACCCTGCTGCAGTCTTATGATTTTGTGCGGCTAAACCGTGATCATAGCTGCACACTACAGATTGGTGGCAATGATCAATGGGGCAATATTGTTAGTGGTATCGACCTAACACGGCGTATTAACCAAGCTAAAGTTGATGGCTTAACTCTGCCCTTAATCACCAAAAGCGATGGTACCAAGTTTGGTAAAACGGAGACTGGCACGGTTTGGCTGGATGCTAAAAAAACATCACCGTATAGCTTTTATCAATTCTGGCTGAATATCGCAGACAGCGATGTTTACCCTATGCTGGGTTACTACACTTTTTTAACGCCAGAGCAGATAGCATCGATTAAACAGTGCGATAAAAGCTCTAACCACAAGCCTATTGCGCAACGAATATTAGCTGAACAGATCACCGAATTTGTACACGGCAAGGCCGCATTGCAAAGTGCCCAGCGAATGAGTCAAGCGCTCTTCTCTTCAGATGCAGGCGTGCAAGAACTCACCTTAGAAGAGTTCCAGCAATTAGAATTGGATGGTCTACCTTGTGTTCGTATTGATCCTCATGAAACGGTTGCCAATGTATTGGTTAAAAGCCAGTTCGCCAGCTCCCTTACCAAGGCTCGCGACCTAATCAAAGCAGGAGCCATTCGGATTAACGGTGAACCTGCGGAAGATAAAGCACTAGGGCATTTTTTCGCGTTATTTGATCAGTACTGGTTATTACAACGGGGTAAAAAGCACTTTTATTTATTGAAGAAATAGGCAACCAAACAACCGTTCAGCTAAACACTCTGAACGGTTGCTTTGGAGTCTGTGAGCTACTTCATTTCAACTTCAATTAACACGATATCTTCATCGCTATTGTTTAGCACGTTGTGCTCAACACCAACAGGACGGTAGTAGCATTCACCAGCTTTCATCTCTACAGGCTTAGCACCTTCGCCAGTATCAATATGCAGCACACAGTTCTGCATAGGCACAATCACGTAATCGCGCTCATGACGATGCCACTGGCTTTCACCGCCCGCAGGAAACAACAGGTGGTTGGTGCAGGTGCGTTCGTTATCAATCTGCTGGGTAATTTTTAAAACGGGACGTTCTGACATAAAATTTCCTCACCTTCTCATCATTTATTATGAATCGCCTAATACGTTTAGGCGTGAGTCTTAGCTTATCAGCACGTGCTGATTATTGCGGTTGCGAAATTCTGGCGCTGGGTTTGATTCCAATCAATCTAAACAATATAAGTAATTTGATTAATTAGTAGATCATTTAGCTCGCCCTGAAAGCCCCATCATCCCTAGCCGCTCTATTACGCCATAAGATCACGATTACCCATCAGCCCTTGTTATACTGTTTATCATTGAGTGTTATACTGCCCACCATTGAGTCAGCCTAATAACAGGCTTGGCCACCCTCTATATTTATTTAGTTGAGATCTCCGTGACTGATAGTGCCTTTTCCAGCCTTAATCTGCCGACCGCCCAAGTACAAAACCTAACTGATTTGGGTTATGTGCGTATGACCCCTATTCAAGAAAAAAGCTTACCGCTAATTCTTGAGGGTAAAGACCTAATCGCCAAAGCCAAAACCGGTAGTGGTAAAACCGCCGCCTTCGGTATCGGCTTGTTGGAAAAGCTGAATGTGCGTTCTTTCGCCTGCCAAACGCTTGTTATGTGCCCGACTCGGGAACTGGCCGGACAAGTCGCCAAAGAGCTGCGTAAACTAGCTCGCTATCAGCACAACATTAAAATCATAACCCTGTGTGGCGGTATGCCAATTGGCCCACAAATTGGTTCATTAGAGCATGGTACTCATATTGTTGTGGGTACGCCGGGGCGTATTCAAGATCATCTGCGTAAGGGCACGTTGGATTTAAGTCGTGTGAATACGGTCGTACTGGATGAAGCTGATCGTATGTTGGATATGGGCTTTGCGGAATCAATGGAAGGCATTTTAGAACAAACACCTGCACAGCGCCAAACCCTGCTATTCTCTGCGACCTATCCCGACACCATCAAAAAAATCAGCAGCCGCTACCAGAATAAGCCGGTGATGGTTGAAGCGGAATCCATACAATCCCCACTGAATATCAGTCAGAAATTCTACTCGGTAGAACGTGGCGCAGAAAAAGAAGACTTACTTCTGCAAGTGCTAGGGCATTATCAGCCAGAACACGCCGTGATCTTCTGCAACACCAAACAAACCTGTGCCGATTTAGCCGCCATGCTAAAAGATCAGCATTATTATGCTCAGGAACTGCACGGTGATATGGAACAGCGTGACCGTGATCAGGTGTTGATTAAATTTGCGAACCGAAGCACTCACGTACTGATCGCCACCGATGTCGCCGCACGAGGCTTAGATATTGATGACCTACCGATGGTTATCAACTTTGACCTAACCCGAGACTCCGAAGTACATGTACACCGTATCGGTCGTACTGGACGCGCGGGAAAATCAGGTCTAGCCATCAGCCTGTATACCGAAAAAGAGAGCTATAAGCTAGCCGATATCGCCGATCAGATGCAGGTAGAGATTAAGCCTTCCAGCAGTGATGAGCTGCATGATGGGGATATGAGCGGCCACCGCGAACCTAGCATGGTAACCCTCGCCATTGATGGCGGCAAAAGAAGCAAAGTCCGCCCCGGTGATCTACTCGGCGCACTGACCAGTGCCGGTGGCATTAGCGGTAGCCAAGTGGGAAAAATTGACATTAACGACTTTAACGCCTACGTCGCTGTCGAGCGCAGCGTTGCCAAACAGGCACTTAACCATTTAACGGAAAGCCCGATTAAAGGCCGTAAGTTTAAAGTACGTCGCGTGTAAGTTTTTTAACCTGATGATAAGCCCGCCTTAAAGCGGGCTTTTTTGTGGTTTTCAAAAGCACATAGGCCTTTTAACTAACGTCGTGCACTAATAGAATGGCAGCCACGTAGTATTAGGATCTGACCACCAAAAGGAATTCACCACTCATGTTTCTCTCTATATCTGCAGCAACTGCACGCATTATAACCATAGCTTCGGCAACAGCTATATTGGCAAGCACCTATGTCCTCGCTGAAGAGTCTGAGCGTATTGTTATTCCTATCGCGTTTAGCACGCCGGATACAGGTTTTGCAGGTGGGGCCGCGATTATATGGGTTATACCGAATCCAGAGGCAGGAGAAAATAAAAACGACACCGCTCGCACCTTTGGTTTTATTTCCCAGAAAGGGCAAGTAATGCTGGCTCTAAGTTCGAGCCTTTATCGTAGTAACGGTAATTTGCTGTTAGAGCCATCAATATCCTTGGGTAAATCATTTGATTCTAGTTATGGTTTTGGTAGTGATAGTAAGGCCTCTTCCGAAGAAAATTATCAATCTAAGTTTATCGATATTCGTTTTAAATCCGGCTGGAGTGTATTACCAAACAGCTACCTTGGCCCACAGGTACAGCTGAAAACTCTTGAATACACCGATTTATCAGAAGCCACCCAGCTTAAAGGAGTTCTTGCCGATAATGGCGAGTCACTTGATTCTCTCCAAGTAGGCCTTGGTATTCAGTTAAAGCGAGATACTCGCAACAGTAGTTTTTATAGCCAGAGTGGCGTGTTTAGTGAAGCAAGCTTGATGCGTTACGATACATCCTGGGGGAGTGATTATGACTTCACCAAATTTGAGCTGGAGCACCGTCGCTTTATTTCTCTAGATACGGTTTCTGTACTGGCTTTCCAAGGCAGTATTAAAGCCGCTAGCGGCCAAGTGCCTTTTGATAGCCTACCGTCCCTTGGGGGTGCTAAAAGTTTACGGGGAGTACTGCAAGATCGTTATCGTGATGAGCTAGCACTTTCAGGCCAAGTTGAATGGCGTCGAATTTTGAATGATAGTTGGGGTATGGCAATGTTTGCAGGCTTGGGAGATGTCTTTCCTTCGGCGAATGAGATAACCGCCTCTGAATTAAAATACGCCGTTGGCGTAGGTGGTCGATACTCCCTAAGTAAAGAACAGCGTATTAATCTGAGACTCGATTTAGGTTATAGCGATGCTCTAGGTAATGCTGAAGCTGACGGTTTCAATATTTATTTCCAAGTGGGCGAAGCCTTTTAGCTAGGTTAGGCGGTTTGGTGTTGACTTTCTAGCATCATTATTAAATGACTATGTTGCGCGACTGAAACCTATGACTAAAATCCACTACCGAGACGACAAAGGACACTATGAATTTTTCATCATCAGGCATCGATAGTTTATGGATAGGAGTGGCAAGCGGTATCGCTTTGCTTGCGATTATTCAAGCGCTTCGTCATGCTCAGTGGAAACAACTCTTTGCTGACCAAGAATTCCAACACCTGTATCTTGGTGCAACGGTCTTTGTCACGCTCCTGTGGCAATTAAAAGCAGACATTACGCCACTGGTTAGTTTGCACTTTTTAATGGCGATGACGCTAACCGTTATGTTTCGATGGCCCTTTGCACTATTAGCCTCAGTATTGGCCCTTACAGGATTAACCTGGACAGGTAAGGCACCATTCGAGCTTTTTGGTGTTAATGTACTCATCTCCGCCGTTGTCCCCATCGCCGCCAGCCACTTTATTTATCGCTGGGTTGATGAGAAGCTGCCGAATAATTTCTTTGTGGTGCTTTTTGTCGGATGCTTTTTTGGTAGCGCAATAACGGCCTTGGCGTCAGGTCTTTCATTGATGCTAATTCTTTGGCTTGGTTCTTCCGATTATGATTTCGCCCGTATCTCCAGCGAGTATTTTCTTTTTCTCCCGGTGATCCTGCCCCCTGAAGCCGTGGTTAATGGTATGTTGCTAAGCTCTTTAATGGTATTTAAACCCCAGTGGACCCAAAGTTTTGATTATCACCGTTACTTTGATGATCAGTAAAAGCCGATAATCCAAAGTAATAGATATTGGTAAACCGCGCTCTTTTTGATATTATCTGCGCCGTCCCGGGGGAGTAGTCGCTCTTCTATACGCAGAGGTTTACATCAACATAGTTGGCCCCCACGGCCATGGTGTAGACAGTAATATTGAATCGCCAATATTGCCTGACGAGACCTGTGACACAACATGCTGAACCGAGGCCGGAGCAGCGTGATGTGTCATAGTGTTTATTCTCTACCGGCCTCTAAAGTGAATCATGTGGATGCTTTTCTTTTTTCTACTTTATCAGTTGCTTTCGCAGAAATTGGCGATAAAACACAACTGCTTTCCTTCTTATTGATTTCTCGTTTTCGTAAACCTTGGCCGATTATCTGGGGTATTTTGGTAGCAACTTTAGCCAACCACGGTATTGCAGCATGGTTAGGTGCGTATGCAGCGGACTGGCTTACCGGAGAATGGTTAAACTGGGTTGTTGGTGGTTCGTTTATTGCGGTAGGTCTTTGGATTTTAATCCCCGACAAAATAGATGACGATAACGGGAGTTCTTTTGACCAATACGGCGCTTTTGTGGCGACATTAATATTGTTCTTTATTGCAGAGATTGGCGATAAAACACAGGTTGCGACCGTTATTCTTGGCGCTCAGTTTGAATCGCTGTTTTGGGTCGTGATAGGAACAACCGTTGGTATGATGCTGGCGAATGTTCCTGTCGTTGCTATTGGCCATTTAGCCGTGGATAAACTCCCGTTAAAATGGATTCGCCTAGGGGCCAGCTCGGTATTTATTGCTCTGGGTTTGTGGGTTGCTCTAGTAGAACAGGCGTTAATGTCGCCTTAAGACACCCCCTTAGCCTAGACGGCTTCTTTCATTATCGAAAGCCGTCTTTGTTAATACGTTTCAAACAGCTCTATTCACGAACAGGGCGTTTTTGTAGTTTGCGCTGCAAGGTGCGCCGATGCATACCTAACTGACGGGCGGTGGCTGAAATATTGCCATCGTTCTCGTTGAGCACCTTCTGAATATGCTCCCATGTCAGGCGGTTCACACTCATAGGTTTGTCTGCAATAGCATGATCTGGATTAGCGCTTGTTTGTTGAAGTGCCGCTAAAATCTCATCGGTATCCACGGGTTTTGGCAGGTAGTTAACAGCACCTAATTTAATCGCTTCCACAGCGGTGGCAATACTAGAGTAACCCGTCAAGATAATGACTTTGCACTCTGGCGCAAGCTCCAATAGACGAGGCAGTAGAATTAAACCCGTATCACCTTCCATCTTAAGGTCAAGGGTGGCAAACGCCGGTTTATGCTGTTCGATAAGGGGTAACGCGGCTTCGGCGGAATCCGCAACAAGCGTTTGATATCCGCGACGCGTCAAAGAGCGTGACATCACCTGAGTAAAAACAGGATCGTCATCCACAATCAGAAAAATATTATTCTGTAGGGGTTGGCTGCTCATTGCCGGTATCCTCTTATTTTAATGGTGGAAGATGTTCTGTCAGATGTTCGGGAAGATGCTTGAGTAGCGGAAGAGTAACTTCGGTTAAGGTACCGCCCTCTTTGTTCGATGCTTGGCCTAAGGCAGTATCTGCACTTTTCATATTATACAGTCGCACCGTCCCCTTAAACCGGTTAATTGTAGCGTGGGTCAAAAATAGACCAATGCCCATACCTTCCTCTTTTGTACTGACAAACGTTTCACCCAGCTGACTGGCTACATCTGGATCAATGCCGGGACCGTAATCTCGAATACGGAGAATACACTCAGCCCCATGCCATCGAACCGTAATATCGACCTTATCAGGGCTTGCATCTGCAGCGTTATTTAATAGGTTCAACAATGCCTGTTCAAGGGTTTTATCACTTTCAATAAGCGGCATAGGTTCTATGGCGGGGCAGTCAAGGCTGAACTTAATACTAGGCCTTAACACTTTCCAATCATCAATAATAGGGGTTATAAAATGGCATATAGGAATACAAGTGATTTTATCAATTTCAGCCTGCTGGGTTAATAATTGCAGCTTAGCCTTGCAACGGTCAACCTGCTGACGCATTAGGGCTAAATCATCCTGCAACATCAAATCATCAGGGTACTCTCGGCTAAGGTCCTTCAGCATAACAGCGAGAGTTGATAAAGGCGTGCCTAGCTCATGGGCCGTCCCTGCGGCTTGAGTTGCAACCGCTAGAATTTGTTCATCCCTCAATACTTTTTCTCGAACATCCCCAAGCATCTTTTCCCGATGACGCAATGTGTGGGCCATTTTAAAAACAAAGGTTGTGATTAAGCCGGTAGAAAGTAGAAAGTTAAGCCACATGCCCAGTAAGTGTAAATTAATACCCGCCCCGACATGGGTTAACTCTGGCACGACAATATAAAACTGCATTAGGAAGGTGTAAGAGCTCAGAATTGCAGCCGCAATAATCCACGTAAAAATCCAAGGTAACGTTGCAGCGCTAATCGTTAGGGGTACGAGAAAATAAGAGATAAAAGGATTGTTCGCACCACCAGAGTAATAAAAGAACAAGCTTAGGCCGATAATATCGGCCAACAAATGAAATAAATACTCTGAATCGGTCACTCGATAAGGTAACCCTAGACGCCACCACGTCAGCATATTCAGTCCAGCCATAACAATAATGACAAGAATGAGAGGCACCGCCAAGAGGTGAATTTTCAATACCTCGGTACCGATAATCACCGCCATAAGAAAGCCTGTCCATGCAATACCTCTAATTAGCGTTAAGCGGATCAAATTACGGCCCGGGGTTGAAAGTGGCAAGGGTTGATACATAAGGCGATAAGGCTCTTCACGAATAACGATAAACGGCGATAGCTGATACCAGAAATGGCATTAACACTCTGAATATAAAAAGAATATAAGAAGCATTATGCCCTTTTAGCATCGTAAACGGGAGCTTTTGCTTCGTAGCAAAATGTCGCAGGGCAATGAGTGAAATCAGTGATCTGGCTAGTCATGCCAAGCGTATAGAGATACAGATTCGACAAATGGCCACTCTGCTATGAACAACCATACTCATTCTATAGATGTGAGAAACAACGACCCTAGCGAACAATACTCTTGGTCGTTGGAGGAATACTTTCAGGGGAGAACCTATGCATGGGGCTTGTTTGAAGATCGCTTTGGCAAGGTAAGACGTCAGTTTACTGTTCAGGTTGATGGCCACTGGGACGGTGAAATCCTAACCCTTCATGAATATTTTCTTTATGACGACCAGGAGACAGAGACTCGAACATGGATCATCCATAAACATGACAATGCCTGCTATAAAGGGGCCTTTGGTGAGATTATTGGTGATGCAAAGGGACGAATTAAAGGTAACACCTTAAACTGGAAATACACCATGAATTTAAAAGTAGGCGAAAGAACATGGCGTGTTAACTTCGACGACCAAATGCTTCTGCAGCCCAACGGTATCATGATCAATCGTGCCACCATGAGTAAATGGGGCTTTGAACTGGGGCACGTGACGCTATTTTTTACCCCAGAGAAAATGCTTAGCGCACCGCCATTTCTATTGTCACCTAAGCAACCTTAAGCATCTACACCGCATTAGGCCTCAGCAATAGTAGACTCAAAAACAACACAGCGATTTCGCCCTTGATGCTTAGCCTCATAAAGAGCTTGGTCTGCTTGCTTTAAGATCTGCTTACTGGAACACAGCCCCTTGGTATAGCTGGAAATACCGATGGAAACATGAATAGAACCGATATTCGGTATAATCATCTGGGCAACTTGTTCCCGTAAACGCTCTGCAATAGGCAGTGCTGTCTCCGACAATAGTCCAGGCAAAATCAATACGAATTCTTCCCCCCCAGTTCTGGCAACAATATCCTGCTCTCGGCTAAGCTGTGTCATCGTTTCAGACAGTTTGATTAACGCTTTATCGCCAACGCTATGGCCGTAGGTATCATTCACTTTCTTAAAGTGGTCAATATCCAAAGCCAGCACCGAGAAAGGAGTGTGTTTAGCTTCAAGCTTGCTCAGCAACAGGTCAAGACTACGGCGGTTAAAAACACCTGTCAGGGGATCTGTTGAAGCATCATGGCGTAACTGACCAATCTGGGAGTGTAACAAGCCGATGCCTTTTAACATGGCCTGCTTTAACTCAGCACTTTCAAAATACCAAGACCGTACGTTGTTTAGCTTCAAATGAGTATTGGGCCGATCCATTGTTTTTGCGGTATCAGCCAACTGCTGCAATGGTCGAGCAATCATTCGAGCCAACAGCCATATCAATAGAAATGTCACAACGCTTAGGGGTAGCGTACGGTAAAGAACTTGCCCCATTAAGTCATCCAGAGAGGCTAATGTCGCGTTAACGGGTCGCTGAGTAACAACCCCCCAATTGGAAAGAGGTATAGGTGCATACCCTGCAAGCATCTCAACACCTTGACTATTAATCGTGGCTGTGGAGCCTTGCTTGCCATCCAGCACATAGTCAATAACACTATTATCATTAACGATAGAACCGATACGATGGCTGTCAGGATGGTAAATAATGCGTCGATCTTGATCCACAACATAAATATAGGAGCCGTCTTTATAGTAGTGAGTACCAAGCATATCATCAAGAATACTATGCTTCTTTAGATATATAGATCCCCCGACGTAACCGATATAGTTACTCTCTGTATCGTAAAGTGGGTGCGAAATAAAAATTAAAAGATTATTGCTTGCCGAAATATAAGGCGCACTAATTAAGGGGCGTTTCTCTTTAATGGCTTGCAGAGCCCCCTGTGATTTGAGTTGCCGGCCTTTAATGTCCAGCGTATCAGGGGAAGTCGATAGCACAAAACCCGTATTATTGGCGATAACGATCGAGTTAAAACTATCCGTCTGTAAGCGTAAGCGGTTCGCTTCGTTATCAAGATACTGGGAATCATAAATATGGAGCTGGATATTGCTGGCAGCATAGGCCAATTGCTGTTTAGCCGTACTCAAAAAGCGCCCTGTCGCAGAGGCGAGTTTAACAGCATAGGCGTAGTTACTATCAAGAGAGTGCTGGATCAGCTGCTTTTTTTGCACCTGATAATTGACGTAAAAGCCATTAAGTAAGGTTATCACTGTAGCGACGCAGGCTAAGACTAAAATAAGATGCCTTAAAGCCAACGTTTTATTTTTTAAGTGAAGGGCTTGTCTTTTTGTCGCTGCCGCTTGCTGGCTGAACCAAAGCGCAATAGATCTAAACATAATGAACTCTTCCCCTTTTTATAACGACTCGCACTAAGCCCTACCGTATCTCATCCATGAGCACCGCCTTAAATAAAAGCCTACCTAAAAGCTAGGCCATAAAAATTTAAGCCCCTGCCTCTATTTAAACCTTTGCCTCTATCTAAATTGATGAGTATCTCATTCATTAGAATGCAACACTCTTGCGGGCAACAAAACGCAGTATCATACCCCCTAGCGGGAGAAAAGCGAATGGTAATACCTATTTTTTGTGCGCTGCGATATATATCTCAACCCTTTCCCATTAGCCCCAGCCTCAAATTCAGCATTTAATGTTATAGATGCAGCGAGACAGTAAATCCGATGAGTTAATGGCAGGCTGGTGTCTATTTCTATTATTTAAAGATGGTGCGAGTTGATTTTTAGTCATATGGCCGCACTAAGATGGGATGCATTTTTTTGCATGTGATTGTTTGAGCAAATTTCAATACAGAACAGAAACAGTGTTTCTAATTAATATCTGTTATAACGTGATGAATTGAAAGTGCTTTTATGCCGCTTATATTAGAAAAGTAGGAAGACAACCATGATAAAAAGAATTCGCCGACTCATTTTTGCTACCAGCGCCACCTTGATGCTACTAACCAGTACAGAAGTATTTGCCCATGCCGAGCATTGTGAAGACACCGAACTTGGCGATCTAATGAAATCAATGAAAGATGATCTAAAGGGTTACGTCAAAGGCTTTAAACAATCCGACCAAAAGACCATGCAAAAGCATCTAAATGAGCTAATTGCTGACTCCAAAAATGCACGCACCCTGATGCCGCTTAAATACGAAAGCCAGTCGGAAACCTCAGTTAATATTGTGCGCTATCAGGAAGGAATGGATAAGCTTGTCGAACTACTATACGAGCTAAAGCAGGCCGGTGATGACAACAGTGCGATTAAGCCGCTGCTAGCCGAGGTTAAAAAGGCCTCTAAAAAAGGGCATGATGCTTTCCGTAAAGATTGTGACTAAGCCCAGACAAAACCGTCAAGGGGATTAAGCGCTTAAATAAGCCTTTAGCTTAACGTCATATTCCAGTAGGGCGCAGGTTGTACCTGCGCACCGCAAGGCTGTAAATCTCGTATAACGGTAGGTCGCCACACCAGATCAGTCGGCAACGATGCTCAGGCAAGCTCCATCAATATCCTCATCAATATACGCCATACCAAGCAGGGTTAAGTAGTCCATACGATCAGCTTTCATCAAGTCGATTTCAGGCACACCAAAGCCATTATTCTGATAGATACCGGCCAGATAGGCCATGTAGCGCTCCCCTTCACTAAGCAAGAGTAGGCTGGCAGCACCAACATCGGGTTTTACTCGGCTGTTCTGGGCTTCCGGTAGTGTTACCGCTAGAACAACAGGGGTTTCCTCGCCTTCAATACGTACGCTGCGGTTACGAACGGCTTGTTCGGCCCAGTAATACGCAAGCTCTTTACTGGGGGTCAGAAAAACAGGCTCCGTGGTTTCCGTGTAGTCATTACCAATGGTCGCCATCGTTTTTTTAGCTGCATCTCTTAAAGCCTGATCACCGGAACGCTTTAAGCCTTGCGCTGTAATGGCATCGACTAGCGCAGATGATGTCCCGTGATACCAAGTACGGCCGGTTATAAACCCTTGTTCGGTTAATTGTGTTTGAGCATCTTTAAGGAAGGCAGGTGTATTTGTCATATTCAAATCACTTAGTCAGTTTAAGGTGAAAGCAGCTTGCCATTCTAACGTAGAAAATCTGTTTATAAAAAAAGGCGACACCTTATTGCAAGGGGCCGCCTTTTATTTCAAGCCGTACCGTCAATCTGATGATCACTTGAGCGATCATCAGATTGCGTACTTAAAGCCTGTTCAACTTAGTTGAACTGGTTAGAGGTGTTTTTCGCACCGCCCGCTTTAAGCGCTGCTTCACCGGCGTAGTATTCTTTGTGATCATCACCCATGTCAGAACCGGACATGTTCTGGTGTTTCACACAAGCGATACCTTGACGGATCTCTTTACGCTGTACACCTTCAACATAACCCAGCATACCTGCGTCACCGAAGTACTCTTTAGCCAAATTGTCCACGGACAGTGCAGTGGTGTGGTACGTCGGCAGAGTGATCAGGTGATGGAATACGTTCGCTTCACGTGAGCAATCCGCTTGGAAGGTACGTACACGGGCATCAGCTTCAGCAGACAGCTCAGTGTCGTCATACTTAGCGTTCATTAGGTCTGCACGATCGTAGGCAGAAACGTCTTTACCCGCTTCAACCCATGCATCGTAAGCCTGCTGGCGGAAGTTCAGCGTCCAGTTGAAAGAAGGCGAGTTGTTGTAAACCAGTTTCGCATCAGGATGTACTTTACGTACGCCATCCATCATCTCTTTGATTTCATGAACCGTCGGTACAGCCGTTTCGATCCAAAGCAAATCTGCACCGGCATTAATCGCTTCGATACAGTCAAATACGCAACGCTCGTGGCCAGTACCCTGACGGAACTGATATAAACCAGAAGCTAGGCGCTTAGGACGAACCAGCTTACCATTACGGCTGATCAGTACGTCACCTTCAGCAGTATCTTCTGGAGCAACTTCTTCAACATCCAGGAAGGAGTTATATACGTCACCTTGATCACCTGGTTCACGTACAACAGCGATCTCTTTAGTTAGGCCGGCACCTTCAGAGTCAGTACGAGCAACGATCAGGCCATCATCAACACCTAGCTCTAAGAAGGCATAACGCAGAGCGCGTAGCTTAGCGTGGAAATCAGCGTGCGGTACGGTTACTTTACCGTCCTGGTGGCCACACTGCTTCTCATCAGCAACTTGGTTTTCGATCTGCAGGCAGCAAGCACCGGCTTCGATCATCTGCTTAGCCATTAGGTACGTTGCTTCAGCGTTACCAAAACCGGCATCGATATCGGCAATAATCGGTACAACGTGAGTTTCGTAGTTGTCGATTTTGTCTTGGATTTGTGCTTCCAGAGCAGAATCACCGGCTTCACGAGCCGCATCCAGTTCACGGAACAAACCACCCAATTCACGGGCATCCGCTTGACGTAGGAAGGTGTAAAGTTCTTTAACCAGAGCCGCTACCGTTGTCTTTTCGTGCATAGATTGGTCAGGAAGAGGACCAAACTCAGAACGTAGTGCCGCAACCATCCAGCCAGAAAGATATAGGTATTTACGTTCAGTTGTGCCGAAGTGTTTTTTGATAGAGATCAATTTTTGCTGACCTACAAAACCATGCCAGCAGCCTAGAGACTGGGTGTACTTGGCTTTATCTTTATCGAACTCAGCCATGTCACGACGCATGATGCCGGCAGTGTACTTAGCGATATCCAGACCTGTTTTGAATTTGTTCTGGGCACGCATACGTGCAACAGATTCTGGGTTGATCGCGTTCCAAGGAGAGCCGTTAGTTTCTTTCAGTTTTGCTACTGCGTCGATATCTTGAGTGTAAGTAGACATGCTTAATCCTCTACAGAGTGTGCCTGTTAGGTTTTGTTGCCTAAAGCATCCAAAGTTTGGTTATCAACTTTGTGCCTGAATGCTTAGGTATTCTTTGTTCTGCTTCGATGTGCCGTCAAAGCAGGCCATGTATATGTGCCTGCGATCATTTGTAAGCAAATTGTGTCGATCTTTCTTTGCTTGATCACATCAGCAATCGTTGCCGTCTTAAAAGATAGTGCCTTTAACTTTGGCTGAATAAGCCTAAGTTAAAATTTATCCAGCGCTTAAAACGAGCGTTTGCCGTTGGTGTGTTTTTACTATGCCTCAAGCAGCAAACCCTTTGCAAACGCTACTTTGGGCTATATAAGTCGTTGTAAAGAAACTACAAATTGATTCCTGTAGTCAGACTACCGTTTTAATCTATTTTGCATGCTGCACCGCACCAGTGTTGTAGTTTTACTTTCAAGAATGACCGTATGATGACGCCTATTTTCAACGTGATTATCACAGGATTGTCGACAATCTTAAGGTGTAACAAGAATAGAGCCTTGTCTTTTTTTAGGCACAGGGGAGTGATAGGCCATTTTAAGCCCATGTTTACGGGGTATTATCGTTTATTGCTTAATAGGGGAGAGGTAGATTTTGTTGATCTGTTTTAAGAGGTTAGTGACAGTCACAGGACGATCCCTGTGACTGTCTACAATGGTTTAGTCACTCAAATAAAGAGTACCACGATTTAACAGTTCCAAAATAATTCCGATAAAATCATTTGAAGATGAATATAATTCACTTTCGTCCAGAGATTTTTGCTCCGTTAAACGCAACAAAATCAGCTTATCGGCAACAGAAACATCAAATCCATCACCATCAGCGAATAATAAAAGGCCATTTTCTGCTTCAGAGAAGGCTAAACGACTACCTTCACTGATACAAATCACCACACCTTGAGCCATTTCTTTGATCAACTCAGCTTCCGTTAATGGTTTTTCTGCGGCAATAAGCTGGTCATGGTATTTGGGTTGTGTCATATAGCGGCCAAACCAAGCCTTAATCGTGGCTTCATTGGACAGTTTTTCCGTAATAATAGCCTTAACCCGTGCAATAGCCTCGTCACTAATCTCGCTGGTATGGGCCTGCAGTGTAAGGTCGGGGTCTTTATAACGGTCATCTTCGCACAGAGACTCACCAATAAAGTCCGCAAGCGACGTTACAATCTCGTCGGCAGAGGGCGCGCGAAAACCCACAGACCACGTCATGCAATCATCGGTTTGCGATACACCATAGTGGGCCAGTTGCGGCGGAAGATAGAGCAGGTCACCGGGTTCGCAGACAAAGGTTTCCATCGCATCAAATTCTTGCAAGATACGCAGAGCTACATCAGGAATAAATGGCGTTTTATCATCGGCAAAACCGCCGATTTGCCAGCGACGAGAGCCTTGGGCTTGCAGTAGGAAGACATCATAATAATCCAGATGTGGCCCAACACTCCCCTCTTTGGGCGCATAACTGATCATAATGTCATCAACTCGCCAGCTTGGGATAAAGTCGAAGGCTTCCATCAATGCCGCCACTTCTGGTACATAGTGATCAACCGCTTGTACCAGCAGTGTCCAATGGCTTTCAGGTAGACTGTTAAAACGATCCTCTTTAAAAGGGCCGTTCTCTAGGTGCCATTTTTCACCGTTTGGGCCAGTTTCCATCACCAAGCGAGACTCAACCTGCTCTTCCAGGGCAAGACCCGCTAGCTCATGCTCATCAATCGGGGATTCAAAGTCAGGAATCGCATTTTTGATAAACAAAGGCTTCTTCTGCCAGTAATCCCGCAGAAATTCTTCATAGCTGATAGAGCCCAGCAGGCTTTCAGGGAGTTGTAACATGATAGTGTCCAGATACTTGAATGATTTTGCCAAGATAACGTATGCGCTATAGAGAAACACAAGCCAAAGAAAAAGGCCCTGACAAATATCAGGGCCTTCTCTTGTAGGGTAAAGCGCCAGCGAATATAAGGTAAAAAAACCGCTTAGATAGCCTTAGCCTGATCGATAGCATTGCCGATGTAGTTATGCGGTGTTAGCTGCATCAACTCATCTTTGGCTTCCTGTGGCATATCCAGAGTTTGTACAAACTCTTGCAGCGTCTCTTTCGTGATCGCTTTACCACGGGTTAGCTCTTTCAGCTTCTCGTAGGGCTTTTCAATATTGTAACGACGCATAACGGTCTGAATCGGCTCAGCCAAGACTTCCCAGCTGTTTTCCAAGTCCGCATCCAAGCGCTCTGCATTGGTTTGCAGTTTGCTGATACCTTTCAAGGAAGACTGATACGCGATAAGCGATTGACCAAAACCAACCCCTAGGTTACGCAGAACCGTAGAATCGGTTAGGTCGCGCTGCCAGCGAGATACCGGTAGCTTAGCCGCCAAATGCTGCATAATTGCGTTTGCGATCCCCAAGTTGCCTTCAGAGTTTTCAAAGTCAATCGGGTTAACTTTATGGGGCATCGTCGAAGAACCAACTTCACCAGCAATCGTACGCTGCTTGAAGTAACCCAGAGAGATATAACCCCAAACATCACGATTAAAATCGATCAAGATAGTGTTAAAACGCGCAATAGCATCAAATAATTCTGCGATGTAATCGTGCGGTTCAATCTGAGTGGTGTAAGGGTTAAAGGTCAAGCCTAAGCTTTCCACAAAGACTTGAGCGTTGGTTTGCCAGTCGATTGCAGGGTAAGCCGATAGGTGAGCGTTATAATTACCAACGGCACCATTAATTTTACCCAGTAACTCTACGGCTTCAACTTGCTTGATTTGGCGTTGCAGGCGCGCGGCCACATTCGCCATCTCTTTACCAACAGTCGTAGGAGACGCGGTTTGGCCGTGGGTGCGAGACAGCATAGGTTGCTCAGCATTAGCTAAGGCAACGGCACGAATCGCTTCAACTACTTCCTTCATGCTCGGCAACATAACGTTGTCCAAAGCACCTTTTAACATCAGGGCGTGAGACAAGTTGTTGATGTCTTCAGAGGTACATGCGAAATGAACAAATTCAGTAATCGCTTGTAACTCAGCATTGGTTTCGATGCGCTCTTTGATAAAGTACTCAACCGCTTTTACATCGTGGTTGGTTGTACGTTCGATATCTTTAATACACTGAGCGTCGGCTTCGGAGAAGTTCGCCACAAGATCATTCAGTAACTGGTTAGCTTCTGCGCTTAATGCAGGTACTTCAGTGATTTGATCGTGATCGGCTAAACGCTGTAACCAGCGGATTTCAACTTCAACACGGGCACGGATCAGACCAAATTCACTCACCCAAGGGCGCAGGTCAGCGGTCTTAGAGCCGTAACGGCCATCAACGGGGGATATTGCGGTAAGACTGGAAAGCTGCATCGTTGTTACTGCTCTCTTAATAAGCGGATTTTGAGAAAGAGCCAATCATACCTGAAACAGAAGTTTATTACAGGCTAGATTGCTCTAATAATTTGCTGGAATAGTTTCTTTAACAAAACCAGTTCGTTCGTAGCAACTAAATATTTAGCTACTGGAAATTTCTAGTGGCGGGAAATCTCATCCAGTGCCCGTGAGATTTTCTTGCGGCCTAACAAAAGCTTCCAACGTCGGCCACCCAACTGATGCCAAAGAATCGCGGAGCGGATACCTGCAAACAATAGGGCGCGGACTTTTTCTGCGTTACTGTTTTGACGCAAAATATTAGGTTCGCCCTGCACTTGGATTCGGAAAGAGAAGGTGCTAATCGTATCTTGGTAGAGACTGGCAATATTGGCGATCACATTCTCATGGGTTGTTGAAAAATGATGGCTCTGTATTTTTACCTGTTCAAGCCGCTGACCAATGGCACTTAGCATCTGCGGATCTTTACGCAGGCGCTTTTCTAAATAGAGAATCGACATGGCATAGCGCAGTATATGGGCGGAGGTATCAGGCTCTTTATTAACAAAGCTCTGTAACGTTCGGATACCCAGAGCCATACCTTCCGTTGACCCACCATAAACCGCTAACGTGCTATCGGGAGAGGTTTCAATAATGCTGCCGATACTGGTTTCAAAGCTGTCTTGAGACACCATACCTTTATTGGAAAGCTGATGAACAAGCGCTGCGGCTTGAAAAACACCGGCTAATGCAAGAGCTTGTTCTTTATCCTGTTGGCTTGAACTCATAATCTTCTCTATTATTCCTATGGCCAGATTATCCCAGATGGCTCAAATTATGGCTGACAGCTTAGGTTATGGCTGGTCGCTATCTCGCTCATTATCACGCCAAGTTGCTTCAATAACAGCACCACCTAGACAAACATCATCCAGATAGAAAACAGCGGACTGCCCCGGCGTTACCGCCCGTTGAGGCTCATCAAAGATCACTTCAAACTGATTATCACCTAACGGTTTAACCAAGCAGGCCTGATCATCTTGGCGGTAGCGGGTTTTAGCTCGGCAGCGGAATTCACCCGTCACCGGAGGCTGACCGGCAACCCAGTCAACGCTTTCGGTTTTAAGGCCTCGGCTAAACAGTAAGGGATGATCCGTACCTTGAACAGCCGTTAGAATATTGTTATCAAGATCTTTACCGGCCACAAACCAAGGATCTTCGGAATACTCTTTTAGACCGCCAATCCCCAGCCCCTGACGCTGGCCAATGGTGTAATACATCAGGCCGCTGTGCTGACCAATAAGATGACCTTCTGGCGTACAGATATCCCCCGGTTGCGCGGGCAGATATTGCTGTAAAAAGTCTTTAAAGCGGCGCTCACCAATAAAACAGATACCGGTGCTATCTTTTTTACGGGCGGTGATCAATTCATGGGCTTCTGCGATACGCCGTACTTCAGGCTTTTCAATTTCGCCCACAGGAAACAGCGTTTTTCCGATCTCGTTATGGCCGACCGCATGAAGGAAGTAGCTTTGATCTTTGTTGTTATCCAGACCTTTTAACAGCGTGGCTTTACCGTCTTGTTCGCCCCGGCGAACATAATGACCGGTAGCGATTAGGTCTGCGCCCAAGGCTTCTGCGTATTCCAAAAAAGCCTTAAACTTAATCTCTTTATTACACAAAATATCAGGGTTAGGGGTGCGGCCTGCCTTGTACTCTTCCAAGAAATGTTCGAAGACATTATCCCAATATTCAGCGGCAAAGTTAGCTTTGTGCAGTTTAATACCGATGCGATCACACACCGCTTGAGCATCCGCTAAATCATCTTTAGCGGTGCAGTATTCCGTGCCATCATCCTCATCCCAGTTTTTCATAAACAGGCCTTCAACCTGATAACCCTGCTGCATCAATAAGACTGCGGATACGGATGAATCAACACCACCGGACATACCCACAATAACCTTGGTTTGGCTATTATCTTGAGAGGCTTTTACAGCGTCAGTCGCTGGTGTATCGGTTGTTGGCGCATGGTTAGAAAAATGTTGGCTATGGGACATGATGCTTCACTAATCGGGTTGTTTGGGACGCTTTATCGCATAAGATTAAAAACGTATTGCACTGGATTAAAACGCAGCTCACTACTCATTAAAACGTAGTTCACTACTACTCACTACTAGGTGGTTTAACATGAGCTTAACTTAAAAAAGTTAAGATTAATCAGTGTTTGAGCACAGTATTTTTTGGAGTAAAACCAAGCTCAACATTATACCGGATGTTGCTTCTAAGCGCAGTTAAAGTCGCTTAATCCGTCTACGCGTTATCTGCTTTAGCATGATCAAAATCCACAATTAAGTCTAACGGATAGTGTTTGCCTGCTCGAAAATCAGCAAAACATTTAAGCACCGCTACACTGCGCATTTTATCTTCCTGTTCAAGCAATTGTTCCCATGTTAGCCAATGTGCATCAATGATACCTGTATCGAGAGCGGCCTCAGGGTGATGCGCCACCGGTTCAGCAATAAAGCAATGCCGATGATAGGTCAGCTGTTCCGACGCCTTATTGATATACAGCCCCATATAACCGGTAACGCGCACTTCCCAGCGCGTTTCTTCTAGGGTTTCACGGACAGCGGCCTCAATCAGGCTTTCATCTTTCTCAATGTGCCCCGCCGGTTGGTTAAATACAGGGCGGCCTTGGCTCCACTCTTCAACCAACAAAAAGCGATTATCTTTAACGACAACGGTGGCGACGGTGCAGTTGGGTTTCCAGACATCATTGCGTGAAAGCATAGAATTCCTTGAGTATAAAACACTGCGATAAGACTCATCGATCGCAGTAGGCAATGGTTAATTGAACATAAATTGCTAAATTATTCAGCGATTACGGGGCTTTTTAAAGATATTAGGGCGCTTAGTCGATTTTTCACCTGTTGAAGCTAAACTTCTTGGTTTTCTCGCCTGCGATACTGTTTTTCTAGGGGGCTTTTTTGTATTTTTCTTCGGGCTGTTAACAACCGGAAGGTTAACCTCTAGCACGTTAACCTCACCACTTTCTATGCCCTCTAAAGACCAATGACCAATACGAGTGCGGATCAAACGAAGCGTAGGAAAACCAACCGCAGCACTCATACGGCGCACTTGTCGATTACGGCCTTCACTAATAATCAACTCAACCCAGCTTGTTGGAATACTTTCCCGCTTTCGTACCGGAGGGTTACGCTCGGCAATGTTTGGCGGGGCAATTTTTCGAGCCTTGGCCGGGCGGGTTGGGCCATCCTTAAGCTCGACCCCTTGACGCAATTGCTGCAACGCCTCCTCTGTTACCGTACCCTCCACTTGAATCACATAGGTTTTCGGCAACTTCATATCCGGCGACGCGATTCGGTGTTGCAGCTTGCCATCATCCGTTAGCAGCAAAAGACCTTCTGAATCATAATCCAAACGCCCAGCCGGATAGATACCCGACGTAGAAATAAAATCGGCAAGCGTCGCACGACCTTCAGAGTCGGTAAATTGAGATAATACTTGGAAAGGTTTATTAAACAGAAAAAGCCGACTCATAGTTAAGGATGGTCCTTTTTAGCGTCAATTGGATATCAAAATCGTCAGGGAAAAGCGTGATCTATAGTACAACCAAGATAGATAATACAACCTAGAAGTGAGCAGATGCCAGGGATGAGAGGAACTGGAAAAAGCAACAAGCAGCCAAGAAGTACACGCCAAACAACCGGAGCAGGAGTTATACATGCTAGAGTTGAGGCTTAACTATGAGGGCTGTGTCTTTTCAATCTTTCAACAATTTTTCCTTACTTTTGCTTTATAACAAGATTATCAGCCCCATAATAGAAGTAGAAGGGTGCTAAACGTTGAAAGAAACTGAAGGGTATAAGGGTTTAAAAAAACTGAAACGTTAGAATTCTGACTCCATCACAAGAGCCTAAAATGATGAATTTTGTCTTTGTGAATGATTTATAAACTTGAGTTTAATGAAGACAGTGCTTATTTTTCTAACTAATGTGTCATTTAAACTAAACTTAGAAATAGAGGATTAGCGGTACTGCTATGACAGATCTTTTTTTCACCATCGTTAATCAGGACGAACACTCAGATCCTTTTCAGGACGACGGTGACAGCGGAGTAGCCGTTGCTCCCTCAAAACCTGAACTTCAGCGTCCATCCATGTACAAAGTAGTGATGCTGAACGATGACTACACACCGATGGAGTTTGTTGTTGAAGTGCTCTCCGTATTTTTCAATATGGATGAGGAGAAAGCCACGCAGGTCATGCTGGCAGTGCATACTCAAGGCAAGGGTGTGTGCGGAATTTTTACCAAGGATATTGCTGAAACCAAATGTGCCCAAGTAAATCAATGTTCAAGAGAACATGAACATCCGTTGATGTGTGATATTGAGCAGGCCGATTGATTAAGGCCTCGCGGGCTGATACCAGAATTCAGGGCCGATACTAAAAAATAGAGCGGCAAGAGAGGGTAGTCTCATGTTAAGCAAAGACCTCGAATCAACATTAAACGCTGCATTCACCGTAGCGCGCAGTAAACGTCATGAATTTATGACGGTAGAGCATTTACTTCTGGCATTGCTAGATAATGACTCTGCATCACGCGTGCTTCAGGCTTGCGGTGCCAATATGAATAAGCTGCGCATCGAGCTGCAGGACTTTATCAACTCGACGACGCCTCTAATTCCTGATGATCAACTTGAACGTGAAACCCAGCCTACTCTAGGCTTTCAGCGTGTACTGCAGCGTGCTGTTTTTCATGTGCAATCTTCCGGTAACAGCGAAGTAACCGGTGCCAATGTACTGGTCGCGATCTTTAGCGAACAGGAAAGCCAAGCGGTTTACTTCCTACGTCAACAAAATGTGGCTCGGGTGGACGCGGTTAACTATATCTCCCATGGTATCTCTAAAGTGTCCGGCCATGATATGCCGATGGAGCAAGAGCAGGGCCATGAAGAGACTGAAGATGGTACTCAAGAAGGCAGTGCAAACAATCCATTAACCAGCTACTCCACCAATCTCAATGAACAGGCCCGCCTAGGTCGAATCGACCCTTTAATTGGTCGTGAGCATGAGGTTGAACGTGTTATTCAGATTTTAGCGCGTCGTCGCAAAAACAACCCCTTGCTAGTGGGTGAGGCGGGCGTAGGTAAAACCGCCATCGCGGAAGGTTTAGCAAAACGCATTATTGATGGCGAAGTCCCCGATGTTATTGAAGAGAGCATCGTTTATTCCCTTGATATGGGCGCGTTGTTAGCTGGTACAAAATACCGTGGTGACTTTGAAAAACGCCTAAAAGCGTTGCTCGGCGAGCTAAAAAAACAACCCCATGCCATTCTGTTTATTGATGAAATTCATACTATTATCGGTGCCGGTGCCGCTTCTGGCGGTGTGATGGATGCATCGAATCTACTAAAACCCTTGCTTAGCTCCGGTGAGATTCGCTGTATTGGCTCGACAACCTTCCAAGAATTCCGAGGCATCTTTGAGAAAGATCGTGCTCTGGCTCGACGCTTCCAAAAAGTGGATGTAATGGAACCATCGGTTGATGACACCATTGCGATTCTTAAGGGTCTGCGTAGCCGGTTTGAGAAACACCATGAACTCAGCTACACCAACGAAGCACTAGAAGCCGCTGCTAAGCTGGCTGATCGTTATATTAATGATCGCCATATGCCAGATAAAGCCATTGATGTTATTGATGAGGCTGGCGCTTATCAGCGTCTGCTGCCCGTCGATCAACGGGTGGATACCATTGATGTGCCGCAAGTTGAAGCCGTTGTGGCCCAGATTGCTCGTATTCCACCAAAAAGTGTTACGACCTCTGATAAAAAAGTGCTTCTGGATCTGGAGAAGAATCTACAGATGTTGGTGTTTGGTCAGGATAATGCCATTACATCCCTGTCAAATGCGATTAAGCTTTCCCGTGCTGGACTGAAATCCGTTGAAAAACCGATAGGTTCCTTCCTATTTGCAGGGCCGACAGGGGTGGGTAAAACTGAAGTCAGCAAACAGCTGGCTAATATCATGGGCATCGAACTGATTCGCTTTGATATGTCGGAATATATGGAACGTCATACGGTTTCACGCTTAATTGGCGCGCCCCCTGGCTATGTTGGCTATGATCAAGGCGGCCTACTGACCGAAGCTGTGACGAAGAATCCGCACTGCGTTCTTTTACTGGATGAGATTGAAAAAGCGCACCCTGAAGTCTTCAACCTGCTACTGCAGGTTATGGATCACGGTACGCTAACCGATAACAATGGCCGCAAAGCAGACTTCCGTAATGTTGTTCTCATTATGACAACCAATGCGGGTGCTGAGGCGATCAGTCGCCGCTCTATTGGCTTCTCACATCAGGATCACAGTACGGATGGTATGGAAGCTCTGCGGAAAACCTTTACGCCAGAATTCCGTAACCGCCTAGATGGTGTTATTCAATTCTCGGCACTGAACTTTGAGATGATTCGCAACGTGGTTGATAAGTTCCTGGTGGAACTGCAAGCACAGCTGGATGAGAAAAAAGTACAGTTGGTACTGGATGATGACGTGAAATACTGGTTAGCGGAAAATGGCTATGATCCAGAGATGGGCGCTCGCCCAATGGCGCGCTTAATCCAAGAGAAGATCAAGAAGCCGTTAGCAGAAATTATTCTATTCGGTGATCTATCAGAAACCGGCGGCGGAGAAGTACATGTCTCCCTCGACGATAATGGCGAGATTGTACTAGAAGCTGAAAAAACAGGTGAAATGGCGTAACCCGCGCCAGCTCAGAAAAAAAGCTCTGTTTAGGCAGGGCTTTTTTTTGCCCTGTTTTAATTCAACCAAAAGCTTTAACGTTAGCCCAGATATGAAAAAACCCAGCAATTGCTGGGTTCTCCTAAAACTGTACCGCCGGTTATATTAACGAGCGCGGTAAACGATACGACCTTTAGTTAGGTCGTAAGGCGTCAGTTCCACTTTAACCTTGTCGCCAGTCAGGATGCGGATGTAGTTTTTACGCATCTTGCCGGAAATATGGGCAGTTACAATGTGACCGTTTTCCAGTTCTACACGGAACATTGTGTTTGGCAGCGTGTCAACCACAGTGCCTTCCATTTCAATAGATTCTTCTTTTGCCATGCAGGAATTACCTCGGGTTCTTCTGCTGTACTTAATGCCATGCTCACTTTAGCTAGGCTAGCTAATTTGTTAGAGCATTGAATGCGAATAATTGAGTGCTGCTAAGCTCAGTGGTAAATCGGATGACGCCACACACAAACGCCACACAAACAAATAAGCGCGCGTATTTTGCCTTATTTTCTCTCTCTAATCAAAAGTTCCCAGTAAAAAGCTAAAAAAAGAGTGAGAGAAAGGTCAATTGCCACTAATTTAGGCAGTTCAGTCCCTTTATTTCAGAACATTTGGTGCCAAAAAGATCATCCAACGGTATTACTCATTAAAGTTGTTCATTAAGATCCGTGCTCATCATCAATAAAAGTCACGGGATGCCAATGATGATCTTTTAACTGCTCTAAGGGCTGGTATTCGGTTTTGTAACTCATTTTATGACAGTTCTCAATCCAATATCCCAAATAAACGTAGGGTAAATGGTGAACTCTGGCATGTAGAATCAACCATAATACCACGAATACCCCTAATGAACGGCGTGTTAGATCAGGATCAAAGAATGTATAAATAGCCGACAGACCGTCGCTTAGGGTATCCATGGCGGATACCGCCACGAGCGTGCCCTCTGAGTCTCGAAATTCGACTAGATGAGCAAAGTTTTTATCCAAATTGAGAAACGACTTGTACTGCTCTTCTGAAGGCGGGTACATATCTCCATCGGAATGACGCTCATTAATATAACGCTCGTATAAAGCGTAATGATCTTCTCTAAAGCGTGCAGGCATCACCTTCGCTTTCAAATCTTTATTACGGTTTAATGCCTTACGATGCTTACGCTTTAACTGAAAGCTTTCCGTCGGCACTCGCACAGAAATACAAGCATTACAGCCCTTACAGTTAGGGCGGTAAAGGTGTTTACCACTTCGACGAAAACCTACTAAGGTGAGCAAATCATAAACTTGCCGAGTAACCGGTTGTTCTGGGTCTAAAAATAACGAGGTTGCTATGTGATCATCTAAATAGCTGCAATCATGAGGCACAGTCATATAAAAACGCAGTTGAGGTTCTATAAAGGGCGTATCGCTACTCAAAGCACAGACTCCTTAATGCGTTGTTCCAAACACCAGAGTTCAGGTGATGTTGATTCCAGTGGCATCGCTACATTGGCATATTCTGCAAGATAACCAAGAAAAACCTGCCTTTCGATCTCTTTAGCACCGAAACTAGCTAAGTGATCAGTGTAAACCTGACAGTCGATTAGCTCAAACTTCCATGCCTTTAGCTGCTCAACTAGATGGACAAAGGCAACCTTGGATGCATCCGTTGCTTTAGCAAACATCGACTCACCACAAAAAATACGTCCAATAGCAACACCATAAAGGCCACCAACTAATTGTCCGTCTTGCCACGCTTCAACAGAGTGCGCATATCCAGCGTGGTGTAGCGCTAAATAAGCTTGGCGCATTTCTGGTGTTAGCCAAGATTCTTCGGTGTAATTTCTTGCTGCTGCACAACCTTCTAAAACGGATTTAAAATCCTGATCAAAGGTAATATCGTATAATTGCTTGCGGAGTGTTTTTTTTAAGCTGCGTCGCACCTTGAACTCCGCTGGCAAAATCACCATGCGTGGGCTAGGAGACCACCAAAGAATTGGCTCTCCTGGATTGAACCACGGGAAAATACCGCTTTGGTAGGCATGTAGTAACCAATGGGCATTCAACTGCCCACCAAAGGCTAACAAGCCTGGGGGATCGCTTAAAGCCTCATCTACCGATGGAAATAACGGGGGTTGCTCGGGGTCGAGCCAGGGCAGTTCTATCATAAAAACAGCTCATTCATAGGTTTTTGGATGCCTTCGTTTTGCTTCTCTCTTCGCTAAGGTATTATAAGGCCATAATTCAATAGGGTGGATGTTTCATGACAACAGACGAACAACCTTCATCGAACAAGCCGTTTGAGACCGATCACCTACTTGCAGACCGTATTCGTAATGGAGCCCGTGAATGGGTTGTTATTCTAGTGCTAGGACTGTGCAGTCTTATTGTATTGGCCCTAGCAAGCTTTGACCCGAATGATGGCGGTTGGTCCAGTAGCCGTTCTCAAGGTATGCCTGAGAACCTGCTGGGGCGTTTTGGTGCCTATTTTTCAGATCTATTGCTCAGCTTTTTAGGCTACTCCGCCTATATGATCCCTATGGTGATGCTTTACTATGCATTCCACCGTATATTTTTCAGAGGTGAAAGAGAAGAGCTAGTAGGGCCGCAAGAAGAATGGCAGGAAGAACAGAACACAGAGCAACAGGAGATCGGCGGCAGCGCGCTTGGTCTGCGCGGCTTAGGGTTTGTCGTTTGGGTCTGCGCTAACGCAACTCTTGCAAGCTTGCACTTTTTCCAGCCTGACAGTCTATTGCCCAGTGGGCCAGGTGGCGTGGTAGGTGAGGCATTTACCAGTTTATTTCAGTACAACCTAGGCCTGATGGGCGCAACCCTAATAATGCTAGGCCTTTGGATGATCGGCTTTTCATTATTAACGGGCTGGTCCTGGCTTTTGATCATAGACACCTTAGGTTTTCATGCTGAAACCAGTACGATCAAGGTGTTTGAATGGCTACGACAGGAAGCCCGCGATTCAAGCGCAGGCTTACCTGAACAGTTCTCTGCACCGGATACCAGCCAGGTATATCGACGTAAGATAAGTGAACAATTTGGAAACGGTGACGGACTAGGAAATAGCGCCGAAAGCAGCGAGCTTAAGAATAAACCCGAAAGCATTTCTGAAAAAAATGATCTTGAAAATCAAGACGATGCTTTTTTCACACCATCGTCATTCACCACTACGCCATTAACACCAGCTCCCTCAATGGCTCCATTTACACCTGTTTTGATGCCGGATTCTTTTCCCCAAGAAGAGATTGATACGGAGTCTCAGGATGGTCATCAAGGTGATAGTCAAGATAACAGCCCCTCGCTTCAAGCCGATGCGAACGAGCATGGCCAGGCAGATATTCATGACAATGATCCGGCAGTATTCTACGACGAGCCTCAAGAACAAGAGCATTGGTTTCAACGCCTTAAAAACCAGCTCCCCCTGCTGCCGCCTATTTTCAGCCTAAAAGAGCCCTATAAAACCCCACGACCAAGCTCTGAACGTATATCTGAACGCATTGAGCCAGAAATTTCATTTCCATCTGCCTTTATTCCGGTAGATGAGCCAGAATCAGAACCCCATTTAGGCTTCAGCGAAGACAGAGCTAAGGCAGAGTCCCTTAGCGATAAAACAGAGAGAGCACCTGAAACCATAGAAAGCCTTGAGATGGAAAATCCTGAAATAGAACGCGATGAAATGGAAAGCTCTGAGATAAAGGATTCGGAAGTAAAAGGCTGGGAAATAAAAACCTCAGAAACAAAAAGCATTGATAAAAATATCAATCAGGATATCGAAAACGAAAGCCCCCATGATTTACCGGAAGATACGGCCTCTACATTGAACGGATGGGGAGAAAGTGGTGTCTCAGAAGAAGGCGGTATCTCGTTTGAGAGCTTAGGTAAAAGCCCTGATCTTAATCGTCATTCATGACTCATAGCATCTTAGTAAGGAATTATATGCAGCGTTTTGTATCGTTTTTTATGGCGTTTTCTTGCGCTTTCTTTTTCGTTATGGCCCTTCAGGTTTCCTCTGTACAGGCTGCTGCAACGCCCGTTGATCAGCTAACAAGGTTACTGAAAAACATGGCCAGCCTAGATGCTAATTTCCAACAGCGTATTTTGGATGCAAAAGGTGGCCGCTTACAGGAAGTGTCCGGCCACTTAAGTTTGGCCCGTCCGGGGAAATTTTATTGGCGTACCGAGACACCGTTCCCTCAAACCGTTGTTTCTGATGGTGAAACCCTTTGGCTGTATGATCCTGATCTGGAACAAGTCAGCATTCAGACCCTTGACCCAAACCAGAGCAGAACACCAGCTATGTTATTGAGCGGTGATATTGACGCTATTGAGCAACGCTTTATCGTCAAACTCACCCGAGACAGCGAACGCTTCCAAGAGTACTTACTGGTGCCTATTGAGCAAGACTCGCTCTTTGAAGAGTTGCGTTTGAGCTTTACAGGCGGTCAGCTATCCAGCTTGCTGCTGTCTGATAGCCTAGGCCAGCGCACATCCATTGAGCTGTATGATACCCAGCTTAATCCTTCGTTGCCGAATGACCGTTTTAGCTTTGCGGTACCGGAAGATGTTGATGTTATTTTGCAATAAACGGGAACGCTACTAACAATGGATCTTTTTGCTGAAGAGCCTAAATGGCAGCCCCTAGCGGCTCGAATGCGCCCAAAAGCCCTAGATGAATACTGCGGTCAGCAACACTTACTGGCTAAAAATAAGCCCTTGCGTCAAGCCATCGAACGTGACCAATTACACTCAATGATCTTTTGGGGGCCGCCGGGGGTAGGTAAAACAACCCTGGCCCGTTTGATTGCAGAACTGACAAAAGCGCGCTTTGAAAGTATCTCCGCCGTACTTTCTGGGGTAAAAGAGATTCGGGCAGCGGTAGAACGCGCCCAACAAACCCGCGCCCACGGCGGTAAAACGCTGTTATTTGTTGATGAGGTACATCGCTTCAACAAATCCCAGCAGGATGCATTCTTGCCCTACGTGGAAGATGGCACCTTTATTTTTGTCGGTGCGACAACAGAAAACCCCTCCTTCGAACTCAACAACGCCCTGCTTTCCCGAGCTCGGGTATATGTTCTGCGCCGCTTAGAAAATGCAGACTTAGTTGATGTATTGCGCCGGGCGTTAAGTGACTCTGAGCGAGGTCTTGGCCAGGAAGCACTACAGGTTACCGATGAGCATCTGGAGTTATTAGCTAAAGCCGCTGATGGCGATGCCCGCCGTGGACTTAACTTACTAGAGGTTGCCGCTGATTTAGCAGAGGATACCGATCAAGGCCGCAGGATTAATGCTCAAGTTATGTCCGAAGTGCTGGCGGAAAGTACGCGGCGTATGGATAAAGGTGGCGATCTATTCTACGAGCAGATCTCCGCCCTGCATAAATCAGTACGAGGCTCAGCGCCGGATGCTGCTCTATACTGGTTTTGTCGCATGTTAGATGGCGGCTGCGACCCTCTTTATATCGCAAGGCGGGTCGTGCGTATGGCGAGTGAAGATATTGGTAATGCAGACCCTAGGGCTTTACAGCTATGCTTAAGCGCCTGGGATGTTCAGGAGCGTCTTGGCAGCCCAGAAGGTGAACTGGCGGTGGCTCAAGGGATTCTTTATTTGGCCTCTGCACCAAAAAGTAACGCTGTCTACAAAGCTTATAATAAAGCCCGTGCCCATGTGACTGAAACCGGCAGCTTTGATGTGCCCGTTCACCTGCGCAACGCACCCACCAAATTAATGAAAGGGATGGGCTTTGGCCAGGAGTACCGTTATGCCCATGACGAACCCGACGCCTACGCAGCCGGTGAAAACTACTTTCCAGAGGCGTTAGCCGATACCCGTTATTATTTCCCCGAACATCGAGGCCTTGAGCAAAAAATCGCCCAAAAGCTGGAGTGGCTAGCGGAAAAAGATGCCGTTAGTGATCGAAAACGATATTAATACAGAGATCAAAAACGACACAAGGATCAAAAGCGATGGCTATGACCTGTGCCTCCTCCCCTAGCACCCTTAAAAAATATCAGGCATTTTTGATATAGGTCACTCCTCATTTCACCAAGGGTGACTATATTCGATAGAGACGCGGAATTAATCAATACGCATAATCGCCCAAGCGATTGCCCTCTCTACCGGATACACAGGAGGTGATCATGAGTCATATCATGTCACAACTGCATTTAGATCATTTGAATCTCAGCCGTTTATTAAATGTTTTAAAAGATAAGCTTGATCGGCTTAAAGCAGGTGAACGACCGGATTATCAGTTGATTCTGGATGTTGTCACCTACATTGTTGATTATGCCGACGCCCACCACCATCCTCTTGAAGATCAAATCTACGATCATGCCATTGCGCACTACCCTGACAGCCAGCCAGTACTAGAGGCCGTTGAGCAGGAACATAAAGTGATTCGCCACGACACCCATGAATTCCAACAGCTCATTAACAGTATTTTAATGGATAGCATTGTGTCGATGGATCTCTTTAACCAGCAGCTTGAAGACTTTATACGCCAACAATACGATCACCTTAACCAAGAAGAGGGCAACGTATTTCCTCTATTGGAGAAAACACTTCAGAACAGTGACTGGCAACAGCTTGAAAGCCGTTTACAGCACCATGATGACCCTTTGTTTGGTGAACATGTCGCCCAGGAGTATAAGCGTTTGTACAAATCACTCACTCAGTCTGATGCGGCGGCATAACCTCAATCACTGCTAAATATTAACTAAAAATAAGCTGATAATTGACGATGAACGGGCTGAAAGCTCGCTAATTGTTAACAAGTCGATGGATGAATCAAGCAATTCAGCCATATATCTTATGGATATCCTGCAATAATCCACCTCAAGGGCTTTGGTTAAGCCCTGCTTTTCACTACAATGACCCCCTTTAGATTTCCGTGATCCAATCAATACTCGTTATTTAGCCTAATGATGGCTAAACCATGATTAAACCTAAAACAAGGGGGCATCATGAATCAGATGTTAGCCGTAGCCATTGGCGGAGCATTTGGGGCTATGGGGCGCTATTGGGTGGTAGGGCTAGTAACGCAGTGGCTTGGTCGAGGTTTCCCTTATGGCACGCTGACCGTCAATATTGCGGGTTCTGTGCTCATTGGCTTTTTGTATACTGTTATCGTGCAGCAACTCAAGCTAGAGCCCCATGGTCAGGCAATACTGATGGCCGGATTTACAGGGGCATTCACCACCTTTTCCACTTTTGCACTGGAATCATTGAATCTTTTTCAAAGCGGACGGATATACGCAGCGCTGTTATATATAGTGCTTAGTGTCGCTTGCTGTTTAGCTGCGGTAGCCGTCGGCATGTGGTTAGGCAAATATTTTGCCTAACCGAGAATATGACTGAAACTAATGGGTAATCAAAATGCTTGATCCAAGGCTGATCCGTACGGATCTGGACGCTGTTGCGGAAAAACTGAAAATTCGCGGTTTTAAACTCGATTCAGCTCGCTTACAGGAGCTGGAAGCGCAGCGTAAAGCGCTGCAAACCGAAACTGAACAGCTTCAGAATGAGCGCAACACGCGATCCAAAGCGATTGGTAAAGCCAAAGCCTCCGGCGAAGATATTCAGCCATTACTAGCAGAAGTTAGTGATATGGGCGACCGTTTGGATGCAGGCAAACAAAAGCTGGCAGAGCTCCAAGAGCAACTCACCGACCTACTGTTAACCTTGCCGAATATCCCACATGAATCCGTACCGGCGGGTAACAGCGAAGATGATAACGTTGAAATACGTCGCTGGGGCACACCAAAAGAACTGGCCTTTGAGCCGAAAGATCATGTGGACCTAGGCGCACCTAACGGTCTGTTGGACTTTGAAACTGGCGTAAAAATCACCGGCTCACGCTTCGCGACCATGCGCGGTGACCTGGCGCGCCTACACCGCGCCCTAACGCAGTTTATGCTGAATACCCATACGGGTGATCACGGCTATACTGAAGTGTATGTGCCTTACATGGTGAATAAAGACTCACTACGTGGCACAGGCCAGCTGCCTAAGTTTGAAGAAGATCTATTTAAACTGCAGGGTGAAAGTGAATATTATTTGATTCCAACGGCAGAAGTCCCTGTAACCAACATGGTACGTGACGAGATTTTGGCCGCTAAAGATCTACCCTTGAAAATGACCGCCCATACGCCATGCTTCCGTAGCGAAGCGGGTTCTTATGGTCGTGATACCCGAGGTATGATCCGCCAGCACCAGTTTGAAAAAGTAGAAATGGTGCAGATCGTTGAGCCGTCTAAATCTTACGAAGCTTTAGAAGAACTTATCGGCCACGCTGAAAAGATTCTACAGCTGCTTGACCTACCCTACCGCGTTGTTAACCTGTGTGGCGGCGATATCGGTTTCTCTGCCGCTAAAACCTATGACATCGAAGTTTGGTTGCCAGGTCAGCAGAAATACCGTGAAATCTCATCATGCTCTAACTTTGAAGATTTCCAAGCCCGCCGTTTGCAAGCGCGCTACCGTAACCCAGAAACCAACAAGCCAGAATTACTGCACACGCTTAACGGCTCTGGCCTAGCGGTTGGTCGTACACTGGTTGCAGTGATGGAAAACTACCAAGATGCCGAAGGTCGTATCCACGTACCTGAAGTACTACAACCTTATATGGGTGGTGTAACGGTTATTGGTTAATTGATTCCCAATAAAGTCTATCACCGACAGAACGGCCTGTGCTGAAAAGCATGGGCCGTTTTTTTTAGACAAAAAACCAGCATAAAAGATATAAAAGACAACTTGTATATTTATTTTTGTTATAAGAAAATAATATAGACCTTTATTTGACCTGCCTGTGAGACCCGTTTAATGAAAATGCTTCCGTTAATGGCCAATACCCAAGAGTTTGGCGCTGTTGTGATTGGTTATGATGATGTGGCACGGCGTAAGCTACAGGCACTACTACGGGCGGAAGCTCGGGTGACAGTGGCAGCATCTCAGCCACTGTGTGATGAACTGAGGGCTTTGGTTGCAAAACACCATATACAAGAAGTGTCTGTGGAGCAGGCCTTAAGTCAACAGGAGCAATTTCCTCTGGTTATTCTGGTGGAGGGTGAGCCTGCTCAACTAAAAGCTCAAGCAATGCGTTTAAAGGCTCAGGGGCGCTTAGTTAATGTGGCGACGTATCCTGAATGGTCGAATGTTTCTCTACCTTATTTGATTGATCGTCATCCGGTAATGATCGCGGTGGGATCAACCGGTGAGGCACCGGTGCTGGCACGTATTATGAAAGCGCGACTGGATGCCCTTATTCCTCGCTCATTTGGCCGTTTAGCGCACCTGGTTCACCTTGGCAGTGAGCGTGTAAAAGCTTTGTTTCCAACACTGAAACAGCGTGAACGTTTTTGGTCTCAGCAATTGGAAGGTGCCGCCGGAGAATTAATGCTGTCCGGTCGGGAAGAGCAATCAGAACAGCTACTGAGTAATAATTTAGCCACTGCGGAAAGCCAAGTTAACCCATTATCTGCAGTTGTAGGTGAGGTCTATCTGGTGGGCGGTGGCCCTGGTGACCCTGAGCTACTGACGTTACGTGCAGTACGTCTAATTCAGCAGGCCGATGTGGTGCTGTACGATCGCTTGGTTGCCCCTGAAATTGTAGACCTGTGCAGGCCCGATGCTGAACGCATCTATGTGGGTAAAGCCCGTTCAGATCATGCGGTGCCTCAAGGGGATATCAACCAGTTGCTCGTTGAGCTTGCCTTACAGGGGAAGCGAGTACTGCGTTTAAAAGGCGGAGATCCTTTTATCTTTGGCCGAGGTGGGGAAGAAATCGAAACACTTAGCCAAAACCGAGTACCCTTTCAGGTAGTGCCGGGAATTACTGCGGCCTCTGGCTGCGCCGCTTATGCGGGCATTCCGTTAACCCATCGGGATCACGCCCAGTCCGTACGCTTTGTTACCGGTCATTTGAAAGATGGCAGTACAAACCTACCTTGGTCAGAATTAGCCATGCCCGCACAAACTCTTGTTTTTTATATGGGTTTGGTTGGTTTGCCAGAGATTACTCGTCAGTTGATCGCCCACGGACGCTCAGCGGATACGCCAGCGGCTCTGATTCAACAGGGAACAACTCGGAACCAGAAAAACTATATCGCAACCCTTGGCACACTAGCAGAACATATTGCGGATAAAGCAGTAGAGCCACCATCATTGATTATTGTGGGTGAAGTTGTCTCACTACACGACACACTTAACTGGTTTGACCCCGAACAGGCCGGTGGCAGCCAAGGCTTTTGGCAACGAAAGCATTAAGATTGGCTCAGATGAATATGGCCCTGCATCCAGTTACGCCGACACGACGTATATACTCTAAACCCTTTCTTATGCGTAAGAGATAATGAGGAGTAAGAGATGAAACGTCGTACTTTTTTACAGGCTTTAGTTGGATTGCCTGCGGCCATAAGCTTCGTGCCCTCTGTTGAGGCTAGCCATAAACCGGATCATCGTATTACGCCATTAAAGCTGAGTGAAAAAGAATGGAAGGCTCGCCTCAGCGATCAACAGTTTTATGTCCTGCGAGACGAAGGCACCGAACGGGCTTTTTCGAGTCACTTGAATGATGAAAAACGTGAAGGAGAGTACCGTTGTGCAGGCTGTGATCTTGCACTGTTTACCTCTGATCTAAAATTCGATAGCGGTACAGGATGGCCGAGCTTCTATACCGTTATTAAAGGGCATATTGATACCTCTACCGACTTTAAACTGATTTACCCTCGTACCGAATACCACTGTGTACGATGTGGAGGACACCAAGGACACGTGTTTAATGACGGCCCTCAGCCAACAGGGGAACGCTGGTGCAATAATGGCGTTGCTCTGCGTTTTGTACCCAAAGAACAGATATAGAAAGATCAGGCATAAGTGAGCAAAGCTTTGCTAGATTGATAAGCAACAGAAACATCTGAAACCGTTTGTGAAAACAAGCGGTTTTTTGTTGCCTGCTATTTGCTTTTGTCATCGTTATTGTGCGCTGCATATATAAATTACGACTAAATGTCCATGAATAATGCCATTATATTTTGTTTCTTGGACTAAAGTAGTGAATATACACATGGTTTCAAGCTTTATGATGAAGCGACTTAATAATAAGAAAGCATTTCTAAAATAATTACAAAAATAATACATTTTCCTGTGCAGGCAGGTGGAGCAGAATTGATATGAGTTTAGCTGCGAATCAAAAAGTAATACGAGGGGTTTTGGGGATACCTATTCTCGGAATAATTGGCTACGGCATCACGTCAGGGAGTATTTCGTTAGGGATAGGCATCGCTTTAATCGTAACAGCCCTTATCCCTATTGTTGGGATGATAGCAGGGGCCGGTGGTGGTCGCTCTCACCCGATATTAAACAACTTACTAAAGCTAGATGACGTTTCAACAACAGACCTTACCGAAGCTAGAAATATGCTACAGCAAAGAGGCATGGCAGGTTCATCCATCAGCCGCTTTGTGGGAGGCTATGCCAAGTTGCGTCAAATGGCAGAAGCCTTAGGCGGCACTGCCAGTAAAACAGCGATCGCAACCGCTGAGGTGTCTTATTTAGCCGATCAGATGGGAAAGCGCCTGGATACTCAGCAGGGTGAGGTTGAAACCGTAGCCACCCGAGTTGAGTCCATTACAGTGACCATGCATCAGGTATCGGTCAACGCTAGCAGCGTAACAGAGCTGGCAACTCAAGCTAAAGAATATAGTTTTACAGGCAGAGACGAGCTACAAGAGGCGATCACTCAAATGCGTGATATTAGCGCACGCACCGATCATGCCTTAGAACTGATTAACCAGCTCAATGAAAAATCTGGCCGTATTCAAGACGTTACTCGTGTGATTGAAGGGATTGCTGAACAGACCAACCTTTTAGCGTTAAATGCAGCGATTGAAGCCGCCCGAGCAGGGGAACATGGTCGTGGCTTTGCGGTAGTCGCAGATGAAGTACGTAACCTTGCCAGTAGAACCGCAGACTCAACCCAGCAAGTAGGGGATATTGTTCAAGAGATTCAATCCAGCACTCAAGAAGTGGTGACAACTATTGAGGATTTGGTTTCCCGCATCAATTTTGGCTCTGAAAAAGTTGAAACCGTAGGTAATCGCCTTGGCGATATGGCTGCCCAGTTCGACGAAGTTGAAAATCAGATCAGTGGTATTGCGGATGCGGTGGTTCATAGCCATGAGCATATCGAGGATATCTCCCGCTCTATCACCTCTTTAAAAGAAGAGGTGACGGAAGGTAATGACCAAATGCACGACCTTTCCCAGCAAGCAGAAAGTCTAATGGCGGGTGCTGAAACCATTACTGCAGAGCTCGCTCGACAAGCCTCTGCGGGACAACACCGAGAGTGCTATGCCGCATGCCGCGCTGCCGCATTAAGTGTGCAGCAGGCTTTTGAGAAAGCGATTAAAGATGGCACCCTAAGCCAAGACGATCTGTTTGATCGCAACTACAAACCCATCCCAGGCACCAGCCCGCAAAAATACTCGACCCGCTTTGATCAGTTCACTGACCGAGTATTACCGGCGATACAGGAGAATACATTAAACAGTAACGGCTTTGCTTATTCGATTATGATTGATGATCAGGGCTATGTACCCACCCATAACAACCAATACAACCATAAAGAAACAGGGAACCCCGAGGTTGATCTGGTAAAAAGCCGCAGTAAGCGACTCTTCAATGATAAAACCGGTATCCGTGCCGCCCAAAGCAAAGAAAAGCTGTTACTACAAACCTATAAACGTGACACTGGAGAGGTGTTACACGATCTTTCTGTACCTGTAGTGGTCAATGGACGTCACTGGGGTAGTTTCCGTGTGGGCTATTTACCTACAAACCGTTAACTCAATTTACCTACTTAATTTACCTATAAACAATGGCTAACGGCGTAAATAGTCTTCAACGTTAATATCCCGTGCAGCAATCACCGCTTGAATCCGGTTGGAAACCCCTAGTTTACGCAAGATGGCAGAGACATGAGCTTTTACCGTTGTCTCTGCAATGGATAGGGTGTAAGCGATCTGCTTATTAGATTCACCTTGAATCATATGCTGCAGCACAATAATTTGACGGCGAGTTAAGGATGACAGTAACTCAGGGTCAATAGCATCCGCTTGCTTTTGCTGTCGCAGAGCTTGAGCGCCGGATAAAGCTGTCGTGGAAGGGGTATCCCCTCGAATAATATCAGATGGTAGGTAGACACTACCGGCTAGAATCTGTTCTAGTGCTTTTTGCATTTGCTCTCTTGGTGATGATTTCGTGATAAAACCAACCGCCCCGAAGGTAATGGCTTGCAATACCACTTTTTTATCTTCCTCCGCAGAGACAATAACCACAGGAATAGAGGGCGCAGCCTCTCTCAATTTCATTAAGCCTTGAAAGCCATCCATACCATCCATATTGAGATCAAGCAGCACTAAATCAATATCATCATCGTCACTCACCTGCTTGAGGGTATCTTCTAGGTTGCAGGTTTCAATAATGTCGCTATCTGGGTAACGGCTACGAACAACATTAGCGATGGCTTCTCGAAAGATAGGATGATCATCAGCGGTAATTATTTTATACACGACAGATCCCTTGTTTATTATCATTCATTAGAATGCTAATAAGCATAATACAAAAAAACCGCGAGGCCAGTCGCGGTTTTTTTTGTCGCACCTTACGCACTTGGGCTAGAAAACTAGATCTGCCCGCCTATGCTTAGCCTTGAGGGTAAACTTTGGCTAAAGTCGCTTTAAGCTGTTCATCTAGCGCTTCATAGCTATCAGCGACCAAGTTGATATGCCCCATTTTACGACCTGGGCGTAGACTCTTGCCATAGCCATGTAGCTGTTGTTCGCTATCGACCAATACCGTCGGCTGAATATCAACACCCAATAGATTCACCATACCACTGATTTTCAGCGCTTGGGTATTACCAATCGGTAAGCCGGTAATTGCCCGTAAGTGGTTGTTAAATTGACTGCTGATGCAACCAAGCTGCGTCCAATGCCCAGAGTTATGAACCCGTGGGGCCATTTCATTAACGACTAAATGATCCTGACCGTTGCTAGCCTCTTCATTTACACCCTTGCCTTCCGTCACAAAGAACTCGATCGCAAGTACACCTACATAGTTTGAGGCGGTCAGTAGCTTATTACCGATCTCTTCTGCTTGTTGCTGCAATTCTGGTGTTAGGTTCGGGGCTGGAGCCTTAGAGGTGAGCAACGTGCCTGAACGGTGTAGATTTTCGGCCAGAGGGTAGAATCGAACATCACCCTTTGCATTACGCACAGCGATCAAAGAGACTTCACGTTTGAAATCAACAAAACCTTCCAAAACGCAATCCAAACGGCATACGTCTTCGTCTAAAGCCGCCGCATCTTCGGCGGTTTTAATACGCCATTGGCCGTAGCCATCATAGCCACCAGTACAGGTTTTCAGGATGGCAGGATAACCAATGACCTCTAGGGCCTCTAGAATATCTTGGCGGCTGCCGGTACGACGGTAAGGCGCTACATCAACACCTTGCTCATTGATCCAGCTTTTTTCCAGTCCACGATGACGGCAAGTCTCTAGCATTTTAGGATCAGGGTAAACAGGACAAAAAGCCTGTAGAGCCTTAAGGCGTTCTGTATCAACCGCTTCTTTTTCCACGGTGATGACATCTGGCTCGCCTAGCGCGCGATATAAAGCTTCAGCGTCTGGATAGTCTTCATCGTAAACGACCTCACCAAGGCTTTGAATGGGATCAAGAGAGTCGCCTTGTTGAACCAAATAGCGAAATTCAATACCCATAGGCCAACCAGATAAAGCCATCATGCGAGCCAATTGGCCGCTACCGACAACGGCAACTTTCATTATGTCATCCTCGTTCTTTCAAATGCTGCAACCCATGCTAGCGCTATAACCGATGCTATACCGCTATGACATGCTTTTAAACGGCTCAGTTTTAAACCCTAAATGTGTTTAAAACAGTGAAAGCCAAGTGCTAATCCGTAATCAATTCAAACGCCACGCTATCCGTTTGCTTTTTACGGAAGGCGATCAGGCGTTCACGTAGGGCTTCATCGTTCATAGCAAGCATTTGTGCCGCCATAAGACCCGCATTGTAAGCGCCAGCTTCACCAATAGCTTGAGTGCAAACGGCAACACCCCGTGGCATCTGTACGATAGAAAGCAGGCTATCCATACCTTTCAGGTAACGACTTGCAACAGGAACGGCAATGACCGGCAAATGAGTTTCGGCTGCGATCATACCTGGCAGATGTGCTGCACCACCAGCACCGGCGATAATCACTTCGGTACCTTCGTCATGGGCGCGCGTTGCAAACTCAACCAATCGTTGTGGGGTTCGATGAGCAGACACAACACCTGCAACATACTCAACACCTAACGCCTCAAGTGGCTTGGTGGCTTCTTGCATGGTGGCCCAGTCAGACTGGGAACCCATTACGATAGTGACTTTGGCAAATTTCATACGGTGGCTCTCCGATTTAATAGCCGATTTAAAACCCATTAAAAATAACAGTACCAACCCTGACCCAATATCGGGTAAGGCAACTGACAAAGAAGCGGGCTGAAAAATTAAGCTGTTTGTCTTAACCAACCTAGACCCAAATAGGGTGAAATGTCTGTTTAATCAATTAAATACGAAATTAACCAACAGGGCTGATTCAGCGAAAAAGAGGCGCACTATTATGCATTAATTTACCAAGAGATAAAAATAGATAATCACGACAAGAGACGTACTAACCTGTCCAAAGGTAAGTTAGTACGCTTAATCTAACAATAACAGGCCTAATGACGACCTTAATCTGTAAATGCACGAATCACATCAGCGTACTGCTCATCAAAATCATGGAACTCGGTATCTTGATAATTACAGCAGCGGACATCCCCTGTTTTAATATTGTAAATCCAACCATGGATATCCACTTTTCCGGTCGCCAGTTTGGCCGCAACAGCTGGGTGAGTACGTATATGCTGCACCTGTTGCAACACATTTTCTTCGATCGCTTCATTCAAGTGCTCATGGCCAACACAGGTGTTATGAGGAATTCCGTGTCGTTCTCGCACAATCTCCATCGCCGACCGACAGTGGCTTAGCCACTCTTTAACGTGGGGTAATCCATCTAGCGCGTTAATATCAAGAGCACCTTTAATCGCACCGCAATCGGTGTGACCACAAATAATAATATGGCGAACACCTAGCACAGCAACGGCGTACTCCACAGAGGCTGTCATACCACCGGTTTCATTACTGTGGGGTGGAATAATATTACCCGCATTACGACAGATAAACAGATCCCCCGGCGATGTACCCGTTAATAAGTTAGGGTCAATACGAGAGTCAGAACAGGTGACAAAAAGCACGTCAGGGTTTTGACCCGACGCCAGAGCACCAAACAAATCTTTATGTTCAGGGTAGACATTTTGGCGAAAATTGAGCAAGCCTTTAATGATTTTATCCACGCAGAGCCATCTCCAAAGTATTGTTATTATCGAGCTATCATCTTGGTTATATATCACGCCAACCAAATGCAAACCGCCCATTGGTTGTTATTTATAAGCATAATTTATACAGACTATTGTCTACTAAAGCTTTAATAGATAAAAATAGATAATATCTAGCTGATACATAGATTTTTATCTATGCTTTAACCTGCAATGCTTATCGCTACCTGTCACGATCAAACCCGATACGCAATAACGGAGCACGTCATGTCTGAGTCACGGCTGCAAGCCCGAGTTGGTACGTTACGCCAGTTAGAAATTCTATTAGCGGTATATCATCACGGCAGCATTAGCGAGGCCGCACGACAGTTGCACCTGACCCAGCCAACCGTGTCAATGCAGCTACGTAAGTTATCCGATGGCATGTCGATGCCCCTGTATTATCAAGTAGGGCGGCAGTTACAGCTAACAGAGGCCGGTCATGCAGCGGTAAAAACGGCGATTGAGGTACAAGGTTGTTTTGAACGCCTTGATATGAAACTGGCAGGCTTACAAGGGCTAACCACAGGTACGTTAAATCTTGCGATTGTAACTACGGCTAAATACTTTATTCCTCACTTGATCGGTGATTTTAGCCGTAAATTCCCCCAAATTGACGGCCGCTTTCACGTGGGTAATCGACAGCAAATTATTAAACGTTTACGCTCCGGCGAAGAAGACTTTTATGTCTTCAGCCATCCGCCAGAAAGCGATGCCCTAGAAATGATGGAGCTGCTTCCCAATCGACTGCAAGCTATAGCTCCTTTAGATCACGTATTAGCCCAAAGAGCAGAGCAAGGTGTTATCCCTTTAATCGAGTTTTGCCAAGCCCCCTTTTTGATGCGAGAAGAAGGCTCCGGCACCCGTCATGCCATAGAGATGCACCTGGCAAAGCAAGGCCTACAGCTTAATATTCGTATGACGATTGAAAGTAACGAGGCGATAAAACATTCGGTGATGTCAGGGCTAGGTGTATCCATTCTATCCGAACATACATTGGCGTTTGGTGAGCGGCAGGGCCTAGCAGTATTAGATGTTGACCACTTACCTATTATCAGCCACTGGTATTTAGCATGGTTAAAGGATAAACCGCTATCGCCAGTTGCTGCCGCCTTTTTAAATTACATCAAGCAATCAGGGCGGGAGCAAATTATGGCAGGCTTGGATCGTCGTAAATTTGAGTTTGAGCAAACAGAGCAAGACAAGGCATGAAGAAAGATTAGAGCGTAAATAAAGATTAGCGCGGGTCGAAGTAAAAGGCTCTTGTCAGTAAGTCGCTAAACCCTAAACCGCAAAGAAACCTGATACTTTGACCGCTGTCTTAAGGGGCCGCCCTAAGATCTGCGGCAAGGTTAACGGCTGATCACGATAAGGTAAAATTGATATTTTTTCGTTTACCTATAACCTATTACTTATAGATAAAATTCGACCAACTAGCCTGACTTAACAGGCTTAACCGATAAATTTAATGGTAATAGGAGTAGATCTAATGGAAACAGGAATAGATCTAATGAAAATAGGAATAGGTGATGCATGCCTCTCTCGGTACACAAACTAACAGGTCGTTTGACCTTTCGTCAGCTCCAGGTTTTTCAAGCCGTTTACGAACAAAGTAGCTACAGCAAAGCCGGGCAACTACTGGGATTGACACAACCCGCAGTCAGTAGCCAAATTAGACAGCTAGAGCAAGCGGTTGACCAACCTTTGTTTGAATATGTTGGACGACGGCTTTTTAGTACAGCGGCTGCCGAGCGTTTATCCGACAGTATTGAACACATTTTTATCGAACTCTCTAACTTGCAATCAGATTTAGGGGCACTAAAGGAAAATGTAGCAGGGGAGCTGCGCCTAGTGGCCGTCAGCACAGCGCAATATATGGTGCCTTACTTGCTGAAGGGCTTTTTAGATCTGCATCCTCAAATCAATGTCAGCGTTAAGGTCGTCAATCGTGCGACAGCGTTACAGCGCTTAAACGATAACAATGATGACCTGATTATTATGGGCATGGTGCCCGTGGATCGTGCGCTGATATCTTTACCTTTCCTAGATAACGAGCTTGTACCTGTCGTGCCAGAGGGTCATCCGTTATTATCCGACCCAAAGTCTAAAGTGACCCCTCAAGCTTTTTTAGACAGCCAACTCTTGGTACGAGAGCCCGGCTCCGGCAGTCGACTGGCATTAGAGCAACATTGCCAACAGCAAAAGCTAAGATTTAAGCCTACGATGGAGTTAGGTTCTAATGACTCGGTTAAACACGGCGTGATAGCAGGGCTTGGCGTAGGCGTTTTACCCAAACTGAGTATTACTGCAGAACTGGAGCTGGGCAAACTGAATATCGTCGATATACAGGGCTTTCCGTTACGCCGTGATTTCTGCGTGGTACATCCTCAGGCAAAACATCCAACCCCAGCGATGCAGGCTTTTTTAGATTACACCCAGCACAATATTGCTCAGTTTGAGGCTCTTTTCTTAAAAAGGTGCTCGCTTGATCTTAGGTAGCAAAGGCCTGCAAGCACCATGCAACACGTTCTTCCGCTGTTGCATGGGCAGCACCCTGCGCCTTCAGGGCTTCAACTTTTTGAAGTCTTGGCAATAGACCACAGCCATTAGCGGTCTGAATGGCAAGACCAGGACGGGCGTTTAACTCTAACACCATGGGGCCTTTGGTTTTATCCAGCACCATATCAGCGCCGATATAACCTAAACCTGTCATCTCCCATGCGCTGGCTGCCAACAATAACAACTGCTGCCAATCGGGAATAACTAAGGTATTTAGGGCGCGGCGGGTATCGGGATGATGGCTAATCGGTTGGTTATGCTGCACAGCCCGAACGGCTTTGCCGGTGGCAATATCCAGACCGACACCAACAGCCCCTTGATGCAAATTTGCTTTACCATCCGAACTTGCCGTGGAGCAACGCATCATCGCCATAATAGGATAGCCCTGAAAAACAATCACACGAATATCAGGTACACCTTCGTAACTAAAATCGACAAAATTATCGTTAAATTCAATCAGATTCTCAACCACGGCCACATCATTCTTGCCGCCTAACGAGAATAAACCGGCAAGGGTATTGGTTATATGGCGCTCAACATCTTGCTGATTAAGCTCAGCCCCTGATGCCTTAAAGTAACGCCCATCTTTGTGGTGAGTGATCACTAAAATACCTTTCCCACCCGACCCTTGAGCGGGCTTAATGACAAAGCCCCCCCAGTCAGAAACCATCTGATGTATTTCAGGCACATGCACTTGGCTGCGAATAACGCCGATAAGCTCAGGAACTGTCGCGCCAGCTCTCTGGGCAATAAACTTGGTTTTAAGCTTGTCATCCACCAGTGGATATTTGCTGCGATCATTGTAGCGACCAATATAACTATGGTTGCGTTTATTCATGCCTAAAATGCCGCGTTGATGCAACTTTTTTGGCCGACAAAAATGGCGACTAAAAGGCATCATAAGCCACTTAACACGGGCGCTAATACTGTGTCCAATACCCATATTAACGGTCTGCCAGAGGTTTAAAACGGCGTAATTCGCTAAGGCGATAACCGGTATAATTCCCTAGCATTAGGATTAGGGCCAAAATCATCAGCTGCAAACCTACAAAGTTAAAAGTGAGGTGACGTACCAGCTCTGAGGTCATAGCAAGATAAACGAGGATAGCAGTCAATAGTGAACCTCCTCCTTGAATAAACACCTCTTTTGCACCTTCTTCTTCCCAGAGAATTGACATACGTTCAATAGTCCATGACAAAATAATCATAGGGAAGAAAGTAATGCTTAATCCCTCAAGTAGCCCAATGCGATAGGCGATAACAGTAAAGACCGAGATAATTAAAATCACCGCGATAATCACAGCAGAGATACGAGCGACCAACAGAAGATTAAGCCGAGATAGGTAGCTGCGAATCATAAGCCCTGTGCCAACAATAAGCAGAAAACCGATAATACCGGTGAGTAACTGCGTTTGAACAAAGGCAACAGCAATCAGTACAGGCATAAACGTGCCAGAGGTTTTAAGGCCAACAATGATACGTAAAAAGACCACCAGTAAAGCACCGACAGGAATCAGCATGATGGTTTTAAACATCGCCTGCTCTTCCACTGGTAAACTGTGAATTGAGAAGTTAAGCAGATCTTCCGCTTCGATTTTCTCTCGGGTCGCTTGCTGAGGTGAAATATCTTGAGCAATCATCGAAAAGCTAATGGCAGACTGGCGGCCTCCGACTACATCAAGCAAACTGTGATAATCGTGGCTCCAGATCAGTAGATTACTGGGTTTACCTTCTGCTCCTGATATCGGATTGAACAATTGCCAACGCAATTTATTAGCATCCCAAACCTGCACCATAGGACGTATAACTTGACGACGGCGACCATCTTCAAGCTTGAGGCTAGCAACGATACGAGCCGGTATTTTTCGCATAGATAGCAAACTAACAATGGCATCTTCTCGATTGATAGAGTTAAGCAATAGCGCTGCATTTTGGTTCTTTGGGTCATTAAGCTGACGAATAATCTCACGGGTTAAGGTCAGATTGCCTGCAGATTGCTTAAAAGCTTCACTCAATAACGCTTGGGCGGCTGTTTGGCGTAGCTCTTCAAAAACATGTGGCGTAGGGATGCGCGGCGGATAAATAGTATATTCGGCATCAGGGTCAACTAAAAAGCGAGCTTTATAGTAGATCAGCTGCTTTCCCTCAGCAGACCGTATTGCCCATTGAGCACTACGCTTACCTTCATTCTCTTGCAAAGCAACACCATAGCCTTGAGAAGATGTGCTCTCGTTGATTAAGATAAAGCCCTGCTGGCTATTAGGCGCGGCCATAGATGCTTTAACAGGGTCACCGGTGGCATCAAATGCAATTCTAGCCTCAACTTCCCATTGTGCTCGGGATTCACCGGGCAACCAAGGCACACCATAAACAGAGTGACGATAAAGACTCAGTGCAAGGCCGATAACAACTAATGCAGCCACGAACAGATAAAAGGGTAGGCGATTGATCATAGAGTTCCGTTGTCGAGTCGATGTTAGGTTAGCAAGAATCTTCTGCACGGCTTAAAAGGTTAGCTTTTATTATCTTCCGCATCCTTATTTTCAGTGTCCTTTCTATTTTTGTCGCCATCCTTTTTTTCGTTCGCACTGGCGCTTTCAACGGTACTTTCTGGAGCTTGATACTTGGTATGAATATAAGATTTTCCCACATCAATTAGAGCAACATCTTTGAAAAACTCACGACCTAAGAGTATCGGATAAGTCATATTCGCTCGATTAGCTAATGTGAATTCTGTTTTTTCCCGTAATCCGCCAACTTGAATCCAAGCTTCAATAACAGGACGGCGCTCAGCTTTATCAGAGGATGCTTGAATGATTCTAACCCAACGAACAACCGGAGCTTCAATCACTTTAATGTTGCTCGCCTTGTCACTATGCAGCTCTGTGCTGCGTTCTGAGTCACCTATAGCATCAATATCGGTCTGATTATTTTCAGGCTCGCCACTTTTTTCTTTCTGGCTTCTTTCTTTCCGGCTACTTTCTTTCCGGCTACTTTCTTCCTCACGACTCTTCTCAAAACCTTTTCCACGACCTGCACTCGCTTTTACACGGGTCTTATCAATAGAAACCCGAGGCGATGAAGCCGATAATTTAAAACGAACCCACTCGTTACCGTTACGTTCAAACAGTTCTTGGTCAACGGCATGTATGGATGAGGTGGTGGCTCCTGAGTCTATGCGGGCTTTAAAGCTTTCCTGTGCGGCATCAAGCCAAACCCACTCTCTACTACCGAGTATCACTTTATCTAAGTTCGTTTGGGCAGGTAATACTGTTTTTGCAGGGGCAACCTTTTTTTCTTTTTTCTGTTTCATCAAGCTAACAATTTTCTTTTGATCGCTTTTCAATTGAGCTAGGCTTTTGTCGGTATCAGCCAATCGATCCTGCAACCATTGAAGCTGCCCTGCTTGCTCGGTATTCTGCGTTTCTAACGTTTGTAAACGCACATGTATATTGGCATCCATGGTCTGAATAGCATTAAGCGTTTGCTTATCTTGATTAAAAGCGCAACCAGACAGCAACCCTGTTAGGGCTATAAGCATCGCAATAGAGTATTTTTGAACGGGCAGAGGTATAAGCAAAAGAGGCTCTCTATAGTCTTAAATCGACAGATAATAGTCTTAAATCGACAAATAATAATCTTGAATCAGCAAATATATGGATTAGTCTACCTGAGATGATTTTACTGGAATAGCCTTATAAAGGTGTATTTTCTTGGTGAAATTTATCAGAGATATTAATTTTATTAGCACAAAAGGTTTATTTATCAGGTATCTATTAGGGTTTTCACGATAAACGACTCTCTTTATGCTAGATCAGCCTTTACCTGTGAGCTTTAAAAACATGCCAATTCCCAGAAACAATCTGCCGGTCTTCTGGCGGGATCCACGTTTTCCTTATCTTGAGCTGCGAGTGATTAAGGATGGCCATAAAGTATGTTATGCGCCCCATAGTCATCGTCAGTGGTCGATGGGGGTCATTTTGGCAGGACAGAGTTACTATCAGGTACAAAAGCTACCAGCAGAAGGCACAGGGACGCACTTCCATCAGATTCAAGCAGGTAGCTTAGTATTTATGAATCCAGATCAAGTCCATGCGTGTAGCGCCATTGATAATCAACCTTGGTCATACGGAATGTTTTATATTGATACGGCTTGGTTAGCAGATCGAGCCTATCAGATGGGTTTGCAGTCTAGTCAAAAATGGCAGGATATCCCGATTAACTTACTGAATCACTCAGGGCTATTTACATCGGTATCAGAGCTTATCTATAAACTACTGGCGACTCGACCAGCACAAATAGATGCCGTATCTAAACAAGATGACATAAACGCACCATCATCAGCGCTTTATTTAACCGCATCAATAGAAAAAAGTTTAAGCGATGTGTTACAGGTATTATTTAATCAGGCCTCAGGCGTGGTTGACGCTTCCCCTATAGCCTCCATCTCCCTCGTTATCGAGCGAGTAGCGGCTTTGGTTGATGATCAACCGCAGGAGTCCTTACCTCTGGAGACCCTAAGCCAACAGGCAGGCGTCACAACAACCCATTTGATACGTGCCTTTAAACGCCATTACGGTTTAACCCCCCATGCTTATCAAGTGAATCGCCGCCTGCAATTAGCGCAACAAGCGTTAAAACAAGGTATGCCTATTGTTGATGCCGCATTAATCGCAGGCTTTGCCGATCAACCCCATTTCCAAAGAGTATTTAAAAAAGTGCTACAGGCGACCCCAAACCGCTATCGCCAAGGGTTGATGTTATAAAGAGCCGATATAAATCATTGTTGCAATATGTACTACCCCAGAATAATCAGCAAACAACTGGCCAGTAACATTAGTGCTAAAACGCGATTAATACCCCGCAAAATGGCAGAGTTATCAACAAAACGACGCAAGAAGGCCCCCACAAAAACCCAGCTGGCCAGAGAAAACCAGCAAACAGGGAGGTAAAGCCCTGCAAAGATTAGCACCTCGGCAATATGCTGCCCGTCGGTGTAAGCTGCGATGCCGGATGCCGATGCCAACCAAGCTTTAGGATTTAGCCATTGCATAATGGCACCAGTCATAAAGCTGGGAGCATAATCTGTACTTTGTTCTGAATCCGCCCCTAACTCGCCATTATCTCGTAGTAAAATCCAACTCAAATAGAGCAGAAATGCGATACCACCCCATTGTAAAATTTGATTTAACGCAGGGAAACGCAGAAGTATCTGGTTCAGCCCCAAGCCTATTGCAATAAACAGTAGTACAAAGCCTAGGGTAGCCCCTGTAACAAACCAAAGCCCTACCGATAAGTGATGGCGCGTGCCACTGGTCAAGCCGACTAGGTTAACCGGCCCAGGGGTAATTGATGCCACCAAGGCAAAAATTGCCATTGATGAAAATGCTGAGAATTCCATACTGCCTCACTTGTGCGTATCTGATATTAGAAGAGCGCCGAGTGTGCGTGATATGGATAGGGCTGTATTGAACGAAATTGCGCCGATGAACCTCCTTTTGCTTATTGAGGTGAACCCCCTCTTGCTTCTTAATATTTTGAGAGGCTCACCCGCCATTATTACAATTCAGACAAGCTTAGGCGAATAGCTCCTGCCACAAAGACGCCGGAGAAGAGTAACTTCTGAACCATCTGTCCTGTGCGGCTGACTTTAACCCGAGAGGCTACCGCGCAGGTACTGGCGGCAACGGCCATATCAAATACGAGTCCTACGAGCACCAAAAGCACCCCTAGATAGAGATACTGTACGATCACTGGGCCTGATTCCGGGTGAATAAACTGAGGCAGCAGCAGCGAACAAAACATCAAAGCCTTAGGGTTTAGTAGATTGGTCAAAAAGCCACGGTGAATAGCCTGACGAGCCTGTTGGCTTTGACCGTGTCCTGAGGTGCTTTTCTGCTCTGAGGCAGCTTCTTGCTGAGAAAGTGATTTTGCCGAAATGATCTTCCAAGCCATAAAGAGCAGATACGCGGCCCCAATCCATTGAATAATCTGCAATAGATCTGGGTGAGTGGCGAGAAGGGCAGCAAGGCCAACACCGGAAAGTAACACATGTAATCCCCGGGCCGAGGACAAGCCGATGGACGTTACCATAGCCTGCTTAAAACCTTTACCAGAGGCGGCAGCCATTACCAACGCCATATCTGGCCCTGGCAACATATAGGCGGCACTGAGGGTGATGATATAAATGGAAAGCTCGGTCAGACTTAGCATGAGATAATCCCTACACTTGGATTCTTGTTTAGTCAAAACGGTTTAGAAAAAGTGGTTCAGAAAAAAGCGATTTAACCGGTTGAGTATTATCTTGCATTCAAGCTGGAATTAGATTGCTATCTCCACTATCTTTTACCATATTTTAGCAAGAATCTTTCATATTGAAATAGAGAATCACATGAATCCTCCAAATACGCGTCTGGATGAAACCGATAAACGGATTTTGCAGTTGTTACTGCAGGATGGGCGTTTGTCGAATGCCAAATTAGCAGAACAGCTACATTTAAGTGAAACACCTTGCTGGCGGCGCTTAAAACGGCTGGAGTCAGAGGGGTATATTGAAGGCTATCAGGCCCGTTTAAATCGGCATAAATTAGGCATGGGCGTGGTTGCTTTTGCCCAAGTAACCTTTGGTGATCATTCAGGACAGGCCCCGATGGCGTTTGAAGAAAAGATGGCCGAGATGCCGGAAATTCTGAGCTGCCATAACGTCTCCGGGGATTGTGACTACATTTTACAGATTGTGGCGGAAGACCTAGAACAATACGGTAATTTTGTCCGTGATCAGCTGCGGATTTTACCGGGAATTACGGCTATTCGCTCTAACTTAGCGTTACGGGAGGTGAAAGCTGGGCAGATGCTACCGGTTTAAGTGAGAGGAAGAGGGAAAGATATCAAAGAAATTTGCTATTTAGTTTATTCAACTGGAAATATGTTTGATTTTGATGCGATGAAATCAAACATGTATTTTATGTTTGATTTTGTCAGATTCCTTTCTTGTAAACTAAGTATAATGGAGGTTACAGAATCTATCTTTACAGATTCTAAGATCGAGGGCTGTTTAGAGATGCTCAGGTTAATGAATCTCCGGAGAATATTATGGCAAACCGTTTCTCAAATAAGAAAACTAAAAAAAACTTAAGCCGTAAAGCTCGTTTTGAGAAACTCGAGCCAAGGATAATGCTCGCTGGCGATCTATTACTAGATGGCATCGAATCTTTTAATATTGAACCCGATATTATCAGCCCTCCAGAAAATCTTTCAGATACCTTTTCAGATAGCCCTCACCTTGAGACTAAAAACCTCCAAGCCCCCCTTTTAAGTTATCAGCCTGAAGAGATTCTTGTTGGCGATATTACCGACAAAGCATATTGGAGTGCGGAACAGAACAGCGATGTACTACTGATTGAATCTTCACTGTCCGCAGGTGCTGCAGCAACTGCTATCTCTGCCCAAAATGAGCGCAACGAGCGGTCTGATATTTACTTAGGCTATGCTGATGATGAAACAGTTTTATCAGGTTCTATTTACCTAGACAGCAATGACTCCCTCACAGGCACCGGACAAGTTGACGGCTTAGTGACTAATGAAGGTGTTGTCGCGCCAGGTAACTCCCCCGGTGTTCAGATTGTTGATGCCTACGCACAGATGGATACAGGAACCCTACTGATTGAAGTCGGAGGGATGACGCCTGGTGGAACCGCTGAGAATATTTATGATGGCTATGATCAACTGAATGTCAGTCATCATGCTGAGCTGGATGGTTCTCTGGAAATCCGTTTGCTGAATGACTTCGATCCTGAAGTGGGTACGGAATTTGATATTCTGACCTTTGGTACTGTTTCAGGTGGCTTTGACCAGATTCAAGGTTTGTATATAGGTGAGGGTAAATATTTTTCGCCAACACTCAATGTCGACGGTGGCGTTACGTTAGTTGTTGAGCAACTGGACTTTGTGTCTGAATTGCTAGACTCAGGGGTAACTCAGGAGCAGATAACCGTTGGGCTTTCTGCAGTTGATCAGCTAATGGGTGTACTTGATCTGTCGGTTAGTATCGCTGATCAAAGTGCTGAATTAGAAAGCCAGCTTGATTCGGTGTCGTCAAATCTTGATGATCTGATGGATCAGCTCTACACACTGGCGACCGACACGACCTTTACCGGAACCGTTGGATTTTCAGGTCAGGTTGAGTTTCAAGGGCAATATCTGAGCGGTGATTTTGCGTTGACCGCTACGGTTGATGTCGATAATTTATCCAACAATGAATACCTTCTTTCCGCATCAAACCTGACGGGGCAGGCCGATGCTGGTGGTATTGCCTTAATCATGGAGCAGGGCGCAGGTCAACTGCGAGTAACCCAGGATGGGCTGGCGGGTATTCTATCCACTAACCTAACGGTTTCCGGCGTGGACAATATTGATGCGTCTTTTACTGGTGCATCGCTATCCTTTAATGAAACCAGCAGTGCTTTAGCTTTTGATGGTAAGGCTGCGGTGGCTGGGCAGGCTTTCCGTGCGGAAGGAGATGCTGCGTTATCTGTTCATGATGTCTTTTCAGCCAATGGTCAGCTTGTTATTGAGAAGCAGGCAGGGTTAACCCCCGATGAAGATTTCTTACTGTTGGGTGCTAAAGATCTGACGGTTAGCGCTCTTGGTTCGGCAACAGATCAACTGGGTCTCAGTCTTTCGAACGTTGACCTTATGCTTGCCCTAGATGAAGCGGAAGGCTCCGCCGGTTATGCACTTGAAATGACCGGTGACGTTGAGCTATCTGGTGAGGGTGTCGGTAGCGCGCTGCTGGGATCTCTCTCTGGACTAGAGCACCTAACATTACAGGTAAATACACTGGATCGGACGTTGAATGAAACACTGACCTTGAACGGTGAATCGCTAGCCTTAGACTTTGGGGCGGATCAAACCCAAGTTTCCCCTTATTTTGAAGCCCGTAATACAACACTGGATTTTGGTGATCAGGGTGCGTTGACCGGTGATTTCCGTTTTGAATTTATCAGTGACGGTTCCGATTCTGATGGTAATGGCATTGCCGACCAGTTTGATAATCAGTTGCTGATATCCGGCAGCCAGATCAGCGGTCAGCTATCTGATGGAGGCGTGGCGGTTGATCTTACTGATGGTAAGGTTGCCCTTATATTTAACAACCACTTTGATGGCCTGACGGATAGCAGTACGGATGCAGGTTGGTCTGTTGTCGCTACAGGTAACCTGTCTCTCACCGCAACCTCTTCTCTGGAACTCAGTGGCACAGATCTTAATGTGGTCTTTAGTTCATCGGGTACAGCCATAGATGATTCTATTACATTATTAGATGGCTCAACGTTGGATCTGTCCATTGAATCAGGCGAAGGGTTCTCTGTTACCGGCACGGTGACAGGTACGCTCACGGATATTGGCTCTGTTTCCGGCGATATTGAGCTGGTTAAAACCACTGCCGGAAACTACAGTTTTGATGCCAGCCGTCTTGAGCTGCCGGTTATTGGCGAACTGATCGGTGATCTTAGTTTTGATATTGATCCGCAACAGGATGCAGAAGGCGTTGTTACCGCATTATTTGGTGATAAAGTTGCTTTAAAAGGCCAGGGGATCAACCTGGTTGTACCTGCGGGCTTCGGAAATATTGACATTGTCGATGCCAGTTTTGGCCTTTTGCTAAAAGATGATCCTGACGGTGAGGCGCCTTTGTGGGCGCTGACCGCCCTGTCAAATCTAGCCGTGTCAGGAATATCCGGTATCAATAACTTGTCCGGTGAACGGGTTGCCTTCTCTTATAACGCCACGGGGGCATCTGTTGATCACACCTTTGCTTTTTCCGATGGTAGTGAGTCCTCCCTTGCTCTGAGTGCGGACGAAACAATGGCCCTACGGGGCGCATTAAATATTGATGTTGACGGCATTGGCCACCTAAGCGGCGACTTAAGCTTTATTCAGGATCAGAAAACCCTAACATTGTCTGACGACTCGACCATTACCGCCGATCGCTTTGTGATCTCCGGTGAGAATAGTGCGCTAGACATTGATGTGATCAACGATGCCGATTTTTCCCTTGAGGGTGCCGATTTTATTTTAGGGCGACTGGTCAATCAGGCTGATGATTCAGCGAGTTGGAACGCACTGTCTTTATCGGCAGATAGTGTTGCGCTTTCCGGTTTGTCTGATATCGAGCTATCCGGCACAAATTTCTCTTTAACAACAAGCCAAAGTGATCAGACCGCAGCGGTGAACTGGTCTGAGCAATCCCTGAGTTTGAATACTGATTCCGGCGTGCTGGGGCTTGACCTGACAGCGGATCAGTTAGGAGATTTCACAGCATCCGGTGCTTTAACACTAGACATGGCCGGATCAGCACAAGTTTCCGGTGACCTGACCCTTGAGCGTATGCTGGGCCAGAGCGTCTCCCTGAGTGACAATACAACGATTAGTTCTAACCTTTTAGCTTTCAGTGCCGATAATGCGGAGATCTTTGTAGGCGCTGACGCTGGTACTGCTGAAGCGATGGGACTGACTTTAAATACAGGTTTCAATGCTGTTGTTGGCGGCAGCTCTGACCTCCAGACAGATAGTGAAAATGAAGATGCCCGCTTCTTCGCATTACAGGCCAGTGGTGAGTCTCTTGCCTTTAACGGTTTTGGTGATTTAAGCCTGACGGCTGAAGCGGATCAGACCATTGATTTAGCCTTAAATCACTCGAACCTAAGTGATGATTTGGTTATTGATTTCACTGCGTCCGACCCAGGTGTTTTTGATCTTTCATTGAGTGATGCAGGAATCACGACCTCCGCTGACCTAGAGATTGATGCTGCCGGTTTAGCCTCTCTGTCTGGGAATTACGGTATTCAGTTTGAGCTTGTTGACGGAGTACCACGCTTCCTGTTGGCCGGTAGCGATATTGAAGCTTTCATCGGTGTTGATGCTATCGGCGGCCAGCTGACCGCAGGTGAATTGGGCTTGATTGTTGAAGCAACGGAATCCGGTGTCGGCTACGCCTTGCAGGGGCAAGGTACGATCACCAGTGTCGGTGATTCGCCCGTGAGCCTGACTGGAACGGCAATGCTGGATCTTAATGCGCTAGGGCGTTCCGTTGATGAAGCCTTTACCATTGATGGCATTACCCGAACACTGAGTTTTGATACCGCCGATTATGTCAGCCGTATTCAGCAATCTGATATAGATGTCGTGCTGAGCGATGTACTGGCGGATAGCCTGTATAGTCTTGGCGATATGCTGAACGACACCATGGGTTCGCTGGGCGTCAGCTATGACGACGAGGGTAATCAGATTGCCAATAGCCCTCTGTCGGAGTCTCTGCCGTTTATTGGCTACAGTCTTGATGACCTATCCAATATTTCACCCCTGTTTGAGATGGGACAGTACATTCAGCACTACCCGCATTATGCGGTTAATGGCGGGGAAGCCCTGCCGGAAGGTGATACCTATCCGATGCCAACGGACTATAGCTGGGATGCCACAGCGAATGAAGGTGCTGGTGCTTTAACCGCTCAACCGACAGTAAACGGCCTGCTGTCCTATCTGGAAGATAACTGGGTCAGTAATATTGGTGGTGCACCAGACAACCTGAGCATCAATATAACAGATGAAGGTCTCTCGTTTGGTTATCAGGGTACGATCGCCAATAGTAAAAACCTCCCCGTTGACCTGAATGATTCATTAAACAATCTGGGGCTTGAACTTGACCCGATCAATGTAGAGCTACTAACTGAAACCGATGTCGACCTGGCATTTTTAACCGATTGGAACCTATCCGATTTCGAGTTTCAGATGAAGAAATTTGATGTCAATATGGGGGCCAATGTCGATGACCTGCTTATTGATGCAAACTACGGCCCGTTAGGCGTAAGTATCGGTTCTGCCGAGGGTGAAAAGGGACAGGTTAATATTAACCTGGGTGCTGCGGTTACGATGGACGCGTCGGGTAACCTGTCCTACCAACTGACAGAAGATAATACCTCAGTAGTGCTGCCGGTTTATGCCGAAATGGCCGGTGTGGATCTGGTTGCGGATGATCCTGTTCGCTTTATGTTGGAAGGGCAACCCGCGACCGTTGGTGACTGGCAGCTAACCACTGAAAATCTAAACACACTATCCAAATTTGCGGATCTGTCGGTCACTCAGATGATCAGCATGTTCCCAGACTTTGTTGACCTGCTTGAGCAAACCTCCAGCAGCGATAGCATGATCACCAGCTTGCCTTTTACTGATACGGCACTAAGCGTGGTTCTAGATTTTGCTCAGGCTTTTGAATCCAATATTTATGAAGCAATTGATTTCAATAAAATCAATGAAACCTTGACCACTAATAGTACGGTAGCCGTTGATGCTGGCTCAAGTGTCGTCACAGGGCTATACGGGGTGGGCAGTGTCGCTAAAGGTGGGTATATCCAACTGGGTGGCGATGAGGGCGCAGTCTATCAAATTAAATCAGTGTCTGAGGATGGTAGCTCTGTTGAGCTGACAGAGAAGTTGGAGGAAGCCTACTCAGGGGCTGCAGAGATCACCACACTCAACCCATTTAAACCGGGTCTTATCTCTACTATTCAAGAATATATTACTGCGATTAATAACTCAGGTTTACTGCCGGATGGGGTTGACGTTAGTTATGACCCGGTTGAGAACCGATTCGTCGTTCCTCTAAGCTTTACTGAAACCAAAACATTAGGTGATCTGCCGATCGGTTTTGATTTTGATCTGCCGGGGCTGGAGTTATCCACTGATGCGACGGCTGAGATCGAAAGCGATTTAGCTGGCAGCCTGAATTTCTATATCGACTTTGATGGCGAGTCTCATACCGGAAATGTACAGCTAACCGCTGGAAGTGTTCAGTTTACGGATGCGGATGCCAACTTCTCTGACGCTGTCGTCGGCGGCACCCTTTGGCTAGGTAACGATGCCTATCGGGTGATTGAATGGGTTGATGCCCAGACGGTGAAACTGGTTGGGGCCATCGCTTCCGATTTTTCCGGTGAATACCTCCTCAAAGGTAGTGCAGAGCTTGGTGTTTCTGATCTGGAACTGGAAGGCAGTGTCAATCTGGACCGTGATGACCCAGAAGTTAGTGCCTTGTTGGGGCTGCTGGGGGCAACCGCAGGTGGTGCCGGTAGCGATTCTCAGATTCACGCCGGTGCAACGGTTAAGATCACTGCCAACAACCTGGCCGGTGGTGCAGATCTGGCATTGGATGACCTTTTATCTGGCGACCTCTCCTTTGACTACGATGCGTCAGGCAGTGCCTACGCTAAAATCAAAGGGCTGGAAGTAGATACTGGTATTGCCGGTGAGATCGACTTGGGTGATATTGCTCAGATTGAAGTGCATGTGCTGGATCTGTTTAACCCTGCAACAACTCCAACAACCGTTTATCAGCACCCAGCTTATCCGATGGATGTTGAGCTACTGGTCAATAATGGAACGGTTGCGAATAATGCCACGGTTGCGCTGCTGCCGGATGTGAATCAACTTCTTGATTTTAATAACCTGAGTTTTGCCGACATTATCGACGCGGTACAACTGGGTATCGACTTTATTCAGACTACGCTGGAAGAGCAAGCGTTCTATAACTACGAATTCCCGCTGATCAATTATTCATTGGCAGATGTGGTTAACTTCACTGAAGAGCTGTCAGTCGCACTTGAAGAGATTAACGATGAACCGGGACAGAGTGTTCAGTCTTTTGAAACTTTGTTTGAAGAAGCGCTGGGGGTAGAGGATGACAATACTCAGTCTGCCCGTGACCAAATTTTCTCCCTTGCTTTGAATCAAGGATCACTAGATGTCCATCTGAATTACAGCCAGCTCTTTACCGAACTTTTTGACTTCAGCCTTGATTTTGAATCACTGGCCGACATAGCGGGCTTGTCTGATAACTCAGACATTGAAGGACTGGATCTGTTTGTCGATCAGATTGGAGCCAGCAAGCTGGAGCTGGAAGCCATTTTTGATTTGCAGATTGATGCCGGTATTCAGATTACCGAAGGTACACCTGAGATTTTTCTGTACGACCATACTGGTATGGAGTCGGTTACGTCATCTATTGATAGCTTTGGGGCCTTGCTATTCGGGGCGGGCAGCGCGGTTATCTCTGAACCTTACTATGCAACGCTGTTAACCAATATTCAAAACAATACCGCTAGCTTTTCTAATGTGTCCCGTTTTAGTGCGCAAGTAAATATTGCCTCGACTGAAGATGAGCTTACAGACAATAGTCTTCTGAACGCCCAGCGCCAGGAAGCCATTATGAACCTGGCGGACCAGCTGAGTGATGATCTGGGCTTTATGGTTGATCTGACGGTAGGAGATCAATCAACGTCAGCGGATACAAGCAATATTGACCTTTTTGCAGAGGTCAGTGTTGAACGACAACAGGACGTTACGGTAGCCAGTGATAGCTTTGGTACCCATGCCTCTGTGGGGGTGCGTATTGCAGGCTCTGATCTTGAGCTGGGTTTTGATGTTGGGCCTATGTCCCTAGGAGTTGAGGGCGGTTCTGCAGTAATTGATGGCGATGGTGATATCAGCACCCAAGATTACGCCACTATGAATTTGATGCTTGCCCAGCAGTCTACCGATAACAATGACGGTCGTTATTACGTAACGGAGAACTTGAAAGATAATCTGGATGCCAGCTTTACCGGCGATATGGGAATTGTACTGCCCGTTCGGCTGGATGTTGATGGCCTGGAATTTACGCCAGAAGAAGAGATATCTATCTCGATTAACGAGGAAGTTGGAGACCTAGGTGATCTGCTGCTGAATCTAGCAGAAGGCACCGAAGATACAGATCTGCTGACGTTTGAGTTTCCGGCTTTGAACAGTCTGTATGAGCAACTTGGTGGAAACCTGAGTATTTTGGGGATTATTAATGATCCGACCATTTTGGTAGACGGTATCGATTTTGCTCTCGGTGGACTGCAGGATGTTCTTGGCGATGGGTTGGCCAGCGATCTCCCCCTTATCGGTGATGCGTTAGCCAGCCAGAGCGAATTCATTGAAGATATCCGACTGGGATTGTTGGCTGATCTTAATAAATATCTGAGTTCCAATGGCGGCACCATTGGTATCACCCAGGATGTGATGTATGACCTGTTCGCTGATGAACTGGGTATTCTTCAGGATAAAAACGGTGATTCGATAGTTGACCGAAACGATATCAGCATTGGTTGGTATGATGTTGAAGGGACGCACTTAGGTGACTGGGTAGAGGGTGGGGAAGTCTTGCTGGATGCTGATGCTATTCAGTTTGATATGACCTTAGGGGATTATATTTACGGATACGGCCTAGACCTACCATTAGATCTGGATCTACCCGGTTTTGATATGTCGCTTGATGGTGGCTTCGCACTGGAAACCTACTGGGATCTTGATTTTGGGTTGGGGCTAAGTGTTACTGACGGTTTTTATCTGGTGGATTCTGGTGAAGATGAGCTGGAGTTCAATGTTGATGTATATCTTGATGGTTCGCCAGAAGATTTTGATTCAGATGATGCTTTTACCGGTGAAGCCACGCTCCTTTTCTTCAAAGCCACGCTAACAGATAACAACCCAAATGATCGGGCCAGCGGTATGTACGGTAAATTTACCGTAGATGTTGACGGTGGTGGTGATGGCCGTCTGACGGCCAATGAGCTGATGGGGTCTAATCTGGGCAAAGTGTTTGCTTCTGAATTTGCCATCGACACAGAGCTTGATCTTGGCGTGACACTAGAGCTAGATGGTGTCGAAATTTTACCGACACTACTAGCAGACCTAACGATTGACTGGGATTGGGATCTGGAAAACGGTGCGGCAGACCCGGAAATCCATCTCAAAAATCTGGGTATTGAAGTTAGTAGCTTAGTCACTAATTTCCTGTTGCCGATTTCTGAAAATATTGCCTCAACCATTGAGCCGTTTGAGCCAGTCATCGATGCCCTGCAGCAGAAAATTCCAGGGCTGGATGTTCTTGGCATAAACAATACCATGGATTTAATCAATGTAATGATGCAGCTGGAGGGCCAAGATCCGATTGACTGGCGCTTTGTCTACGCTGCTGAGTTTATGTTGGAGCTGCCGGATATTCTGAATGATATGTCCGATGGCGGTGTCATCATGCTGGGTGATATTCAGAATCTTGGCCGACAGGATGTGATGTATGTTCCCGCTGTTGATGTGGCGATTCCTGAAGATTTTCGTCTTAGCATGGGTCAGATTGAAAAGGACTCTTCCGGTAGTAGTGCCAGTTATGGCAGCAGTTCTGAGGAACGCTCAGGTTTCAAAACCCTTGAGTATATTACGGATATTTCTAACTGGTTTAGCTTGCTAACAGGAGGAGATGCCACTCTATTTACCTATGAGATGCCACTGCTCAAATTTAATGCCTCAGTAGACGTGCCTATTGTTGGCCTGAAAATGGGGCCCGCGAAATTTGGAATTATGGGCTTTGGTGACTTAGAGGCTCAAGCTGATCTTGCCTTTGGTTTTGATACCTTGGGTATTAAGAACTCTCTAGTTTCCGGTAATCCACTCGATGCACTAGAAGGATTCTATGTCAGTGATTTCACCTTGCCGGAATTCAGTAACGGTTCGATTGTTTCCGGCACCGGCGGTGATGAAAAACCAGAGTTTTCTATTGATATTGATGTGGGTATCAAAGCTGCTGTTAGCGCTGCTGTAGTTGATGCAGGTCTTCGTGGTGGTATTGAATTTGCTGCAGATTTTGACATGCAAGATATCGTTAAGTCTATCCTGTCTAAAGATGCCAATGGTTACATTACCGATATCGATTATGAGTCTGATGGTAAAATTCGCCTGACTGAAATGCTCACTATGTGGAGCTATGAAGATGGTGGTGTTGAAAACCTGTTTAATGCCGAATTTGGCGCCGATTTCTTTGCCGATGCTTTCGTTGATGTTTATATACCTCTGGCGGGCTGGAAAAATGTTATTGAAAAAGAACTGTTCCGTGAGGAGCTGTTCTCTTTTGAATATGACGCGCCAATCGTTAAACCGACACTGGGTTCTGTGAACGATGGGACGCTCACTGTTCACGCAGGTAGTAAAGCCGGTGATCGGGAATATTTTAACATTACCGACGGCAATGAAGTCTTCTATCTCTATGGCGAAGATGGCACCGTTGGGGTTGAGTTTGACGGCTGGTATGAAGAGTTTAAGAACGTCACCAATGTTGTTGTCGATATGGGTGACGGCGACGATGTTCTGGATGCCTCTCGTTTAGCTGACGTCACGCTAAATGCCCGTGGCGGAGCCGGTAACGATAAAATTATCGCGTCCCAGGCGGGTGGTGAAATTTATGGTGATGCTGGTAATGACACACTTTCTGCCGTATTAAGTAGTACCGCCTCGGTTAAGCTTGATGGTGGCATTGGTAAAGATCGCCTGACCGGCGGTGAGGGCGACGATCATCTGATCGGTGGTGCCGGAGATGACCGTTTGGTTGCCAATGGAGGTAATGACCTACTCGACGGAGGTACGGGCACTGACCAGTTACAGGGTGGTGCAGGCGATGATGGCTACCGTTTTGAAGATGACTTCGGCTCTGATCGTTTTAGTGACAGCGAGGGTGCTATCGCCCTCGATTTCTCAGCAATAACCAAGACCATGGATAATACCCTGAGTCGTCAGGGCTTTAATTTTGTTAATGCTGAGGGTGATGAATTACGGGTTCGTGGCCAGGTTAATGACATTACACTGGGCAGCGCCGATGACCAGATTTATGTGAAAGACTTCCCAGACTGGGTGATCAATATTACCGATACCGGTGGTAATGATGACTACCGTATAACCACGGGGCGGGCAGATTCATCTATTGCTCAAGGTACATTGAATATTGAAGATGATACCGGCTCTTTTGATGAAATCATCATAGAACAAACACAGTTCACAAATGCTCTGAATCTTGACCTAGACACTATCGCCAATGGCCGTGAGATTATTAGCTATAACAACGGTCAGATTGAACGACTAACGGTGCAAGGTAAAAATACGTCTTATACCGAAACGACCGTTAACGCTTTGGATGGCCGCATCAGTGTTACCTCAACCGATGAGCTGAGTAATCTTGGCGCGACCGGCCTTAGGCTGATCGCTGAAGAGATCGATTTCCAATCGGCAATCGAGGCAGATCATATTATTGTTGATTCCCTTAATACCATTGAGCTGGACCAAAATTTAACGGCTGACGATTATGTCGACCTGCGCACCTGGGGTGACGATGCCAATATTGAGCTGAGCGGTGATGGTGATATCACCGTTAATGATGACTGGGATGAAACAGATGGCTGGGTTCGCTTGCAATCTGCAGATGGCGGACTGATTAACCTAGGCGATAACCTTATCACGGCAAAAGAAGGCTATCTGCAGATCCGTATGAAGGATCATATCGGCTCCTTAGAACACGCTGTACTTACGGATGTAAAAGAAGCCTCTATTTTCACCGAGAAAGGAGGTGAAGGTGATACTGTTCTTATTGAAGCCAATGACCTAGTTCTGAGAACAGAAAGTTATCTCAGTGATGTGGAGAATGACGGTTTCCGCCTGCAAGCTAATGCTGGTGAAGATCGCTGGGAAAGCCAGGTTAGTTGGGTTGATACCGCTACGACTGAATGGACCTCTCATTTACAGCAAACCCGCACCGATTTTGGCCTTGAAGCCGGGCAAGGTGATGTCTCTCTAACGCAATTGTCTAAAGATGCCAAGCTAACGCTTGAATCTGGTGTCTTAGCTGCCCGAGGGGATGAAGCCGATATTACACTGACCGTCGATGATATTGATTTTTTCAGTGGCCCGTCGATGGTCATCGCCTCCGGTGATCTAATCATTCAGGCTGAGAAATCAGTTTGGAACTACTTCCTTGGTTCTGCAGCAGAAACCTTTTCTGGCATTCAATACGGAAATGAGGCCTATATTGAAAACCCTGATGGTACGGTAAAAACGGACCATAGAGAGGGTATGGATCTTTCCACTAAAGACCTTGCCGCACTGGCAGATGGCTTTAATTCAGTGACCGTGGGTCGTACTGATGTGGGCAACACCATGACATTAGGTGATATTGGCTACCACGAAATAGCAACAAGTACGGATGCTAAAGACCCTGATGATTACCTGTCTACTTTCCGTGACACAACACACTTAAAATCCGACCTTCTTGATGTTCGGGGCGATGTGCAGGCCCTAGATAATAATCTGGAGGTTGATGCCCGGGTCATGAGTGTCAACGCCAAACAGCTCCATGATCCCAATGGTTTAGGTGCTTCAGGCCTGACCGCTAAAAATATCCTGCTGAACATCAAAGAACAGCTACATGTTGGCGGCTGGATGCTGGCGGATGATCTGATTGATATCCAGGTCACTGCATCTGATGGTACGGATAATAGCTATGATGCTGCCTACGGCACTAACAGCCTTTACACCGATAAAGGCAGCCTGATAGAAACCCGTAATGCCGATAGCGCTATTCTCATTGATACCCTAGGCAGTCAGGAACATGCCGGAACGGTTGAAGCGAAAGGTGCCGGGGCCAGTATTCAGCTAACGGCTGATGGTGCCATCTTGTTGAACGAAGGTTCTGTGGTTGCGGCCCGTGATGCGGCGGCAACGATCAGCTTGAGCTCAGAAGATGTTGTAGCGATCAATCCGGGTTCTGCTATTTCTGCCGGTATTGAATTTACCAATATTGATGGTAAGCCGGTTCCATCCATCACAGGGGCGGGTGCTTCTATTGAAGTGAACTCCGCTTATGCGCTGTTGGTGGGCGGCAGTGTGACCTCCAGTGGTGATCTGGCCCTGAACTCTAAGGGACAGAACTATGATGGTGCAGCATTCGGCGACTCAACTGATCCAAGCTACAGCCCGGATTTTGCCGTTTTCAATAAGACAGCCTACTTCGAGAACATCGGCCTGTCCGATGCGGATCATTATCTGACCGATCACGCCACAGGTTACGGCATGTTGGTGACCGGTACCGTGACCTCTCTGAAGGATCAGGGTAGCCTTGTATTGAGCTCCGGCGACGATCTGGTGGTTCGGGGTAACGTTAATGCCTTAGGTGCCAACTCTGATCTGACCTTCCACTCCGACAGTTCTGTTTATCTGGAAGGCTTTTTGACTTCGACTCACAGCCTGAATGTGCTGGGCGGGCTGGCTCTGCCGGGTAATCCAAACGAAAGCAATACACTGAACGGCGCTGACCAGCATGGCAGCAGCGTTTATATCCATGAAACCAGCCGTATTGTTACCTCCGAGGCTGGCAGTGTTATCTCCGTGGCGGGTGCTCAGGATATTGACCTGCACGGTGCTCTGGTTGCCGGTGGTGAGATTGGCGAGAACGGCGTTATCTGGAATGGCGGTGGTTCAGATCTAACGATTACTGCAGGTGAGCAGCTCCTGGTCAATACCGGTGTACTGGCCAGTCGTGATGTGACTCTGACAGGGGGCGTGCCGGGTACAGATGATAAACATACCCTTGTCGATGATAAACAGCTTAGTCTGTTGATGACCGCCGCTGGCGGCGTAACGTCTGCCGGTATTGGTGCTGATGGTGAAGGCGGGCAGGTTACGATCAATGCTCAGGGCGACATGGAGCTGATGGGTACGGTCGTGGCGGGTGGTGCGCTGTATCAGGAGTTTGATGCCGACAGCGGTGCGTTACTGGAGCAGTCGGTGAGCTGGTCCGATGAAACCGGTCACTTAACCATCAACAATACCGGTCAGACTTTTGTCGGTGGTACGACCTTGAATGCTGGTGGTGATGCCGTACAAACCGGTGGTTATCTGTTTGCCAAATCCGGCGCTGAGATTAACGGTGGTCAGTCTTCTGATGGTATCGGCACTCTGATCCAAGGTGCTTCTGATGTTGTGGTGCGTGATGCCGATGGCAATATCACCGTAACCGGTGTCGGTGATGTTGAGGTTAAAGGCCGCCTGATTGCTGGTGGTGATCTCGATCAGCAGCGTGATGCTAATGGTCGGGTGCTGGGCAGCGATGTAATCTACGATTACGGCCACTCAACCATTCGTATTGAAGCCGATGAACAAATTGTGATCGGCCGTGATCTGAAGGCCGGTGACTCGATTGATCTTGTTGGCGGCGATGATCCATCGGGCCAAGGCATCATTCTTTACGGATCTGCCACGCTGGAAACTTGGTCCGAAAACAGTGAAATTAATCTGAATGCACCGGGTGATGTCACCATCTATGCCCCAAGCCATGTAAATGAGATTCAGGCTCAGGGCTGGCGTGAGTGGTTTACCGGTAAGGTAGATCAGGATGTCACGCTGACACTTCAGATTGATAAGATCAGCTATACGCTAACGGCAGACGTTGTTATCAAGTCCGAAGATACTCAGGATAATGAACTGCCGAGCGACCTACTAGCGGATATTCAGACGGCAATGGAAGCGGCAGACTGGAAAATCAGCGATAGTCAATTACCGGATGAGTATATAAACGGCAGCCTTTATGAGCATTTTGCAGATGCTCAAAACACCGCATCGGTCGACCCTGATCTCGCTATTCAAACCTTTGAGGGCCGCCTGAATATTACCAGCGCCTACGACTTTAAACTTCTCAGCGATAGTGTTAACGCTGACCTTTTAGGTTTTGATACCACTACTGAGCAGTCCTCAACGCAGAAACAAGCGATTGCGGCCAGAGCGGAAGGCTCTATGGTTAATATCGGGTCAGCAATAGGCGAAAACGGCAAGCTTTATATTGCCGGTAAGGTACTGGCCCATGAGTCGATTAACCTTTACAGCGGCGTTTCAGATGATGGTAAGGATATTGAGTTAGGGGCGACCGGTGTTCTGGAAACCCTTGACGGTTCTATCGCCTTTGATGCCGGTGTTAACGGTGAACTTCGCGGTGACATTGTTGCCGGTGGTACTGGCAGTGATGTCGTTCTCTCTTCTGGTAACTCCCTGACCCTGATCGGTTCTATTACGGCTAACGACGAAGTAGTGATCTCTTCGGGTGCAGATGGCGCAGAGGGTTCCACCAGCCTAAGCATTCAAAGCACCAGTAAGATCTCGACATCGGCAGCGGGTGGTGAGATCCGCCTGCATACTGAACATGATATGTCTGTGAATGGTCGCGTTGGTTCTGTGGGTAACGATCTGGATTATCTGGAACTGACCTCTGCTCAGGGCACGATTATGCTGGAGCAGGAGTCGGGCCGTATCGAAACCGATAGTCTGCTGGTGATTGATGGTTATAACGTCGATCTGGCCGGTGTGGTTATCAGTCAGTTCGATACCGCAAGTAGCGATGACTTTGAAGTTCAGATTAATGCCGACAATGAATTGGAAATTCATACGGATGTGGCAGCGCAGGGCCGAGTGGACTTAACAGCATCAGTGATGAGCCTATTTGATACCCAGATGCAAGCCACAAGCTGGCAGCTGGCAGCTGCTGAGATCAACTTCTCCCAAGCAGGTTATCGCGACGACCAGACCGTGATGCTGGGGGCTTCTCTGCAGGCCGAAGACTGGATTCGTTTGCAGTCAGACAGTTTGAATCTAGGCTCCGGCTCCAAGCTGATGACCTCTGCTGATGGCAGTGAGATCGATCTTACTGCCACCAATATGCAGCTGTCCGGCTCTCTGCTGGCCGGTTATACCGGCGATGATGCCACCGGCGATCAGGCTCAGATTAACCTGAGCAGTGATGACCAGATTACGATGGGCGCTGCCAATGGTGGCATTGTTGATGGTCTGAGTGTTGATGTGGGTGCCAACCTGAAGGCAACCGGTGATATTACAATCGATATTAACGGTGATGGTTCACTAACACTGGAACAGAATCGCTTAAGTCAGATGGTGGCTCAGTCGCTTAAGGATGACGGTGATGCCGGTTATCAGGCTGCCAATATTCAGATTAACTCCACCGGAGATATGGTGCTGGGTGGTTATAACTCGGCCATGGATACCGGTGCGTCTGTATCAGTTAACAGCGCTAGTCAAATTCAGATTGATGGTATTACTGAAGCGGATACCTTAATTTCCCTATCTGGCGGAGATGATGCGGATAACAATATCAGCGTTATGCTGAATGCCCATCAGTACCAGTCGCTTAATGGCTACCTGGTGGATGATCAGGGCTGGATGATGAACGATGAGGGTTACCGGGTTGATGCCGACGGTGAGCTTCTTGATGCTGACGGTGAACTTCTGACTGAAGATGCGGAACCTGTTTCTGCCGGAGACCCTCTACAGCTTGCCGGAGGTACGCTGGATACCGCCTCCGGTGGACAAATTGAAATTAAGGGCACCCAGCGAGTTGATCTAAACGGCATGATTGGCCGCCCCGTGACGGTAGAGGATACCCTTATATCCCGTGTCTCTGAGCTATTGATAGAAGCTGATGAGATCTATGTTAGCGGTGGGGTTGTCAATACAAACGACGAGATCAACTTTAACGCTCGTAATATCAACCTGCTGGGTGATGCCATTGTAAATGCGCGGGGCCAATCTGGAGAGGTCCACTTCAACGCCGCTGAAAACATTCTCACGATGAACGGCTACGATGGTAAAGCCGCCTCCTGGATCAACGCCAGCCAGCAGGTTGACCTGCAGGGTGGTGTGGTGCATGTGGCCGGTGATATTACCAGTGACGAGCAGATTTTCCTCAACGCTGCCCAGCAAATCACTATCAATGGCGTACTGACATCTGGAAAGGATATTGATCTGCGAGCCGGTGTTGACCTGAATGATGCGGCGGCACTGTTTGCGGATACATTAGATGTTTCTGCTCTGAGTGACGGTTTGATTGAAATTACAGGCCAGGGGCAGATTGTCGCGTCTGGATCTGCCGAGGTTGTTGCCGGTGATGATGTCCTGCTGGCATCATCCGCTGAACTATCGGATGAGCAATTAGATCTGATGCGACCAACCATTACTTCTGACGCGGTGACCATTGAAGTTATCACCGGCTACCAGAAAGTTGCCACTGGCTCTATCAGTGTCGAAGAGGTGTTCTGGGAAAAAACCATCTATGAACGTGAGCTTGACCCAGAAACGATTGTAGTGGGCAATGAGTTCCAAACCCTTGACGTTACCTTGGTTCAGGATGGTTACTACAATGAGAGCACGGGGACTAAACGTGAGTTCTTTGTGGAAGGCGTGGACTACGATTATGACAATGTGGTCTGGAGCGCGACAGGCTCCACTGGGCCCTCTTCAGAGGCGGCAACATGGGGAGAGTTAAACGACAAACAAAAGTCCGCGGTGCTTAAGGAGCTGGGTTATAAAGAGTTATATGAATTCCGGTTTAGTAACCCAGTAACAGAGAGAACGGTAAATGGTAATCCATCCAGTAGTGCTTGGACGCCGGACTGGGTAATTGATGATTATATTACCGAGGCAAAAGACTACGGTACTGGGGAGCAAACCGAAGCTAATGCGGAGAGCTTCTATAACGGAACCTATGGCGCTGAATCCATTAAGTCATCAGAGCTAGCTTATGTCTCCCCTGTGGTCAGTGGCTGGGATGATAAAGTTATCTACATGCCAGAGGCTATATCAGAGTTTGTAACCCGTGTTGTGTCTCAGGGTGAGGCGGTTAGCTGGGAGGAAAAAGTCGGTGAGTACCGTGATCATGCGGTGGTTCAGTATGATCAGATTAAATCGGACTACGGCCAGACAACTTCCACTGGATATGAAGGCCTTGAGGATTACGGTGATTCCTCCAATGTCAGTATTAGTACAGAAGATAAAGATGGGACAACAAACGAGCGTTGGCTGGTTTCTTATGATCGTGATGGCGAGCGTGAGTTTGCTATCGAAGATGGTCGCCAGGGCGGTAGTAGTGTAAGTCGGGATTATAATCCTGACTGGTATACTTCTGAGGTGCTGACCACTGATGACGCAACGGATTATATTGGTAATTCAAATGCACTGAATGATACCGGTATGGAGCTGGCATTTGATATCAACGGAGTAAGGGTATACTCACCGGTAGGATATGACAGCACTTCTGCTTCTATTTCAAATAGCAGACTTACCGATACGACTACTCATGTTGTCGGTATTGAGTATGATTATATTGAACGGAAATATACTGTTTCATCCGGTCAATATACATTCTCAGATGCAATTAATAACTTTGGAGGGCTGTTACCTCTAGATAAAGATTTAGAAATACGGAGCTCAGCTGAAACTGGAGTTGCATTACCGACTACGCTGGAGCAGCTGAATAAGATAGCGGCACTTGTTCCAAATGATGTATCTGGAAGCCCTTTCCCTATCTTTTCAAAAGGATGGATTGCTTACGGTCAGCTTGATGACAGCAATGGGACTATTGTCGCAATCGAGTATATGAGTAACGGCCCCCAAGGCCCTAGTTTAAGCAGTTTCGATGTACAGCCTGGTATAATTTATGACCATGATGGTACAGATGTTGAGGATGAAGACTACTTCGCTATCAGTAACTCAGGATCAATAGATGACGTAAAAAATGCTGACAAGCAATACGTAATAAAAGAGTACCTACCCTATTGGAAACAGGCAGACGTTACTGAAGCCTTCGAGGACTATGAGTACAACTGGGTTTCTGTTTGGAATGACGTTTACGACACCCGTACCAACCTAAACTACTCATGGGTGAGTCAGGCCACTGATATTACCGAAGATCGCGCTAACTATGAAACCACTGAAGATGAGGTCAAGGTGGTGAAAGAGAAGGTCATTACCTTATGGCGCAATGATCCTATTTATGAAGAGCAAATCTCAAATCGCAGCAACCGTATTATGGAAGATGTAGGCTCATTTGATTATGGTGAGTTTGAGCACGATGCTATTGCAGCCAGTCAGGTGGTTATCACGGCAGGTGGCGATGTTGATATTAGCGGGCGGATAAGTGCTCAGACAGGTGACGGTGAGATTGTTATTCATTCTGGTAGCGACATTACCGTTGAAGGGCTATTACCTGAGGGTGTGGCAGATGATGGTACAACGCTGCCAGCTGAATCCTTACTAAATGCATCTCAATCGGTACAGCTGGTTGCAGATGACAATGTAACCTTGGCCAACTCATCGAAAGTAACCGTTGATGATGGTGATACCGAAGGCCGCAGTGAGCTGTTGATTCAGGCCGGAAATGCAGCGACTCTGGCTGGGGACATCACAGTAATGGATCGGCTTGAGGTTGATGCCGGAGGCGATGTCGCGCTTGAGAGTGATATTCAGGCCGGTAACCGTATTGATATTGCAGCGGGAACATCGGGTCAGGGTAATATCACCAGTAATATTAATGCGAACCTGCAAACAACCTTGATAGGTACGATAGAGATGGTTGCCGGTAGCATTAGTGGTGACATCCAGCTGGAAGATACAGCGATAACAACACAGTCCGAGCTTCGACTATTGGCTGATAGCGGTAGTATTACCCATACCGGTGGCCAGATAACCGCAAGTGATACCACACTTAGAGCTTTAAACTCCATCTCAGCACTAACCAATACCAGCAGCCTGGATGTTGATATTACCGGAATCGGAAGTCTAACCCTTGATAACGGCTTGGGTATGACCGCTGATATTCGACTGGAAGATGGATCTGTAAACCTGGTCAATTATGGTGCGCTGACGTTAAATCATGCCTCGGTGCGATCCGAGGACACGGACAACAATATCGACCTGACGGTATATAACGGAGGTCTTGAGCAACAAGGCGTTCTATCTACTGAGGGCGATATTACGCTTAATATCGCTAATGGCATTGAATACGCTGAAGCAGCAACCGCCATCCATGCGAACCAGCTGAATGTCGATGTTAGTGGCTCCGGTGATCTGAACCTGTTGCTGGAGGAGGTTAATGCACTGACATTGAATGCTCAGGCTGTTTCAGATGCCTATGTGGATGTTGTTTCCGGTGACCTAGCCCTTAAAGACATTCATCTTGCCGAAGGTGATCTTTTTGTGGATACACCGGACGCACTAACCGTTGGAGAGATCAATCTTCGCAATGCGGCTAAGGATGTGACGTTAACATCAGGGGATAGTATTACCGGCCTTTCCTTAACGGCGGGGCTGCAGAATATTACTGCGGATCAGTTGAATCTCAGTGCAGAGAATGCTATTTCAGGCCTGACAACCCAAATCAACAGTATTGTGGCAAACTCCGTCACTGCCGGTATCAGCCTGATCAACAGTGAAGACAGTCTGGATTATTTGACCCCTGTTACCGTCTCTGATGGCGAGACCCCCGAGGCAACGTTAACTGAAACCATCAATAGTCTTCGCTTGAGTAATGTCACTGCAGCGACGGATATTAATATCGTTTCTGATGGTTCGTTGGTGGCTGATATTGTTCAGTCTGATTCTGATACAGGGGCTGTCACGCTGACATCAGAGCAGGGCGATATTCTGATTCAACAAATGGATGCGGCAGAAGATTTGGGGCTTTCCGGGGCCAGCCTGATACTTGATGCGCAGGGTGTGATTAATGCGGATGGCTTGCTAGATGCCACGGAGCAGCTTGAATTACGCTCGGGAAGAGATCTGCTGATTAATACCGACCAGATCTTTAATGCAAATCAGCTTGCCTTTAGTTCAGGTCAGAGCTTAATCCTGGATGGCACCCTGAAAACCAGGGGTGAGTCAGTTTCTCTAACAGCCCATAATCAGCTGACAACCTCTGTTGACGGCCTTGTTATGCACGTGGATAGCACAGGCCTTGCTGATGGTCAGAATTTAAGCCAGCTAACCGTTTCTGCACCTGGAACCCATCTGGACGTTGTTAAAGTGGTTAATGAATACCACGGCATGACGTATTACAACGATTCCGCAGAATTTACGGAAGAAACGTACCCCGATACCCGCAGCGACTACCTCTACGATGAGGCCAATCAGACTTTCTATGCTGAATATATTAATGGCATGAAAGTATGGAACGGTTTCGCATCGAGTCTAAGTCAGGCCGGAGATAAGTCTCATAATTTTTATCTGGTTGATGAAACTAGCGATACAGTCTTTAGCACAGATGGCGTTGCTTTAACGGAAGCAGAGCTTGCAGGGTTAGTGCTTATTAGCGAAACGCTGATGCAGATAGATGACGCTAGCGTACTGGCCCGGCTGGATGTTCGTTTGGAGCAGCCTCAGACTGTATTGAACCTCAATCTGGGTGAACAGAGCATTGACCATATTGCCGTAGATTTTGGCACCAGTGTTTTCTTTAACGTAGAACAGCCTGAAATTGGTCAGCTGAAGATTGATTCTGAGGTATCTCAGGGCAGTCTGAATATCAGCACTGATGCCGATCTGGATCTGGATATTCAGGGTGATCTGGCAGGTCTTTCTCTATCAGGTATTTCTGTAGAAACCCAGGAAACCGCCATGGAGGGACAAGTTGAGCAGCTTGTTGCTTCGGGTGTCCTGGCAGATTATCTGGAAAAACCGTCACTGGAAACAGCAATTGCCGGTCAGGCTCAGATCTCAGTTACTGGCAACCTAACAATGGGTGATTTAGTCGTAGGCACTGAGCTTGCCATACAGGCTGATAGTATCAACCAGCTTGAGCAGTCATTGATCGAGACAACCGACCTATCTTTAGAAAGCACCGGTGATCTGTCTATCGGTAGCGTGACAGCAACGGGTGATGCATCTATTACCGCTCAAGGTAACCTCAGCCAGCATGAAGACAGTGTGCTTAACGCGGCTGTACTGAATATGACAACGTCCGGTGCAGATTTACAGACTCTGGATGTAACAGAGTTCACGTTAAATGCTCAGGGCGATGTCTTTATCGGAGACCTGACCGCCACCGGTAATGTGCTTATCGATTCATTGATGGCTGTAAGCCAACGCACGGATACGTCCATTAATGCACAAGACGTCTCTCTGTCTGGCACCGATATCACTCTAGCGGGTATGACTGCCACAACACTTTCGGTCGATGCGGATAACACGGTATCCCAGTTGGCCAATGGAGCCCTTGTGGTTACCGATGAGATCTCTATTTCTGCTGATGGCAATGCCCTGCTCGGTAATGCACAAACATTGTCTTATTCTGTAACGTCTGGCGATGCTATAGAGATGAATGAGGGTGCCGAGGTTAAGGCTGATGTCATATCACTGAGCGCTGATGGTGATATAAGCCTGGCCTCACTGGATGCTTCGCAGACGCTTAGCCTTCATGCTGATGGTGATATAAGTTCGTCTGAAAGCGAGATGGCCCAGATCAAGTCTCTGGTATTGGATTTAATTGCTGGCGGTGATGTCGATCTAACCTTTAATGTCGATGAAATAACAATAGAGGCTACCGGAGAACAAGCTGCTGTACATCTGATCGATGAGGATGACCTTATCGTTCGTCTGTTAACACAGCACAGCGGTTCTTTGACCGTTGAGACCTCAGGCGATATGGATATTGATTCTGCGGCCTTCACCCAAGATATCGAAGGCAACCAGATTAAGCTTTATTCCTCCATAGGTAGTATTGCCTTGGGTTTTGTAGACGCAGGTTATAACAACGGTAGCTTTGAAGCTTATGCTAAAGAGATTATTGAGCAAGTCGTTGAGGATGACGACGATGACTTGATTGCTAATGTCGTCGCCTTGAACGCCAACACAGAGCAAACCAATTTAGAAATCAGAGCGGCGATTCAGGATACTTATAAAAGCCTAATTGGTGAGATCTTTGGTGATCTAACGATTGAAGGTGAATACTCCGGCATCCTGGACGTTATTGTTCATGGTGACGTTATTATCCGCGATTCATCTTTTGATGCCACTCAGGGTGTTATTCAAGCGGACAGCAGCATTGTGTTTGAAGGTGATTTTGCATATACCGGTAGCACTCTGGAGCTATTAGGGCAAGATATTTCGTTTAATGACGATGGGCAGCTGAACTTAATCGGTTCTGATTTTAGCGCTGAAACATCCGGCTTGTTTGATATGGCATCCGGCAGTCAGATTACTGCTGATACGGGGTCGGTAACAATCTCCGCAAGTAAGATTGGCCTGGGTCAGGTGAGCACCTCAGCGAGTATGACGCTAAATTCTGATGGCGTTATTACAGATAACTCTATCGATGAAGATGCGAATATTATCGCTGGCGAGCTAACGATGAGCGGCTCTCAGATCGGCGATACAGGTGATGCAGATTTAGATATCAAGACCGACTTGATCTCAGACCTGAATGCATTGGACTCCGTCTTTATTGAACTATTAGATGAGACAGAGGCTGAAAGAATCTTTGTAGGTAATCAGGCCTTTATCAGTGTTCGCGAGGGTGACTTCATTCTTAAAGGACAGGATGTTATTGATATTGCAAAACCTTGGGACTTCTCAGTGGTTGGCAGCCTTGATCTGAACGTTGATCAAGGGGCTTTTGTGATGAGTAACAACACTGGGCTTACTACAGGAGCTTTAGCGTTGAGAGCATACGATAGCATGGTGCTTGATACGATTCAGAGCGATTTATCTGCCCAGATACAATCGACACAAGGGTCGGTCACCATGAATGACGGTGCGCAGTTAAGTGCCGAGAATCTATTCATGACCGCTGCGGATGATGTGCTGCTGGGATCGATGGAGATCGGTTCTGACCTGATGGTTGAGTCAACGGGTGGCGGGCTCTCTATGGCTGAAGGTACAACCCTGAACGCCGACAACGCCTCCCTGACCGCCGACAACGATATACTACTCAGTCGTTTATTTGTTGAGAACACCGCAAGAATTGAGTCGGTTTCTGGTGGAATTAAAGACAATCTTCTTACATCGGAAGATGCAAATATCAAAGCGGATGTGCTTTATCTGTCAGCATTGACAGGTATAGGCACCCTAGCGGACACGGATACCCAGGGTGATTTGAATATTGTAACGTCCGTTCTGTCGCTATATACCACAGAGGGTATCGCCAATGTTTCCTCCGAAACGGGATTCAGTGTCGGAAGCGAAGGTATCTGGGCGCTAGGAACAGAGGGGCTTATCCTCAACAGTGCGGGGCTTATCTCAGACTATACAGTCGCTTCAGGAATACGTGGTGAGTCTCTACCCACAGGAAGCCACTTAATCGTGACCTATACGGATGCTGTTAATACGACCATCACGGATATGAGCAGTATCAGTGAGGATAGTAATACAGACGACACTGATCTAGACGATGACAGCGAGATCGATGAAGAGGTTATCGACAACAATACCGGTGATATTGATCTGGACGATGGCAACGAGGTTGATGAAGAGATCATCGACAACAATACCGGCGATACTGATCTGGACGATGGCAGCGAGATCGATGAAGATATCATCGACAACAATACCGGTGATACGGACTTGGACGACGGCATCATTGTTGATGACAGCACAGATGTTGCAGACAATACCTCAAATAATCAGTCACTTGCTAACTTGCTGAGTTTCGCCGAACAGGAAGCTGATCGCTTTGACACCATTACAACGCAAGCTAATAACGTTGAACCTAAAGGTGGAACCTCTCTTCTACTTCAGCCCTTACAAGCATTATCCGAAAAAGGGCTACTAACTCTTGATCAGCTGAATATGAAAAATATACAGCCTTTGATGGAGTCTAATCAGACATCAGAGTATCAGCGCTTTTTATCTCCCGTTGATACTTATATGTTCAACCAACGCTCTTCTATCAACTTGTTTAGCTTTGATCCATCGCCTTCACAGGAAGTCCTTTTAGGGCAGATTGAAAGCCTCTCAAATCGCTTCTTACCTGACCAAATATTAGAAGACTTGGAGCTGCCTATTCTTGAGATGCTTGACCTTTTTGAAGACGACGAGGAAAACCTTAATGGCAATAGAGAAGTCGAACCAACATCCAATGACATAAGCCCGCCCGAGCAATCCGACACTGGAACAGAAGTCTCTGTTGAAGAAAATTCTAACCTAGACAGTGAGTTGGGTGCTTTATTTATAGATATTGAAACACTAACAGAATCCTAGCAATACTAACATTTAATTAATCAACGTCCAAAATGGGCTATTTCACTGGAGTATGAAAATGAGTAATGAAGAAAAGGCCAAGCAAGAATCACCAGTAATTAAATGGGATGATAAAGACATGCAAACCAGTTATGCCAACGTAAGTAATGTGGCAGTAACTCAGGACGAAGTAATGATGCTATTTGGTACTAGTCAGGTTTGGAATAATAGTCAAGATGAGATTGACGTCAGCCTGAGTAACCGTGTGATTATGACTCACTCTGCAGCTAAGCGCTTTTTACTGTTGTTAACCAAAACTTTAAGTGATTACGAAAAAGGGCAGAAGGCAATGCGTGAAGCCGCTGTTTCTGCTCAGGAACAGTCGAAAGATAGCGTACAGTAAATATGTAAATAAGGGCCTGAGCCTTATACTTTAGTGTAAGGCTCAGACTATTTTTTAAATATTATGAGAGTTATATCTGCTTGATTTCCGTTAAAGACATCTCCTTGCTAGATCATCTAAAAACAACCTCTGAGTTGAACGGTGGCGCTCATCTTTTCTGGCCAGAGTTTTGTGAGCAGATACAGCACTTTTTAGGTGCTGAAAGGTTCTTTGTTTTTGTCCGTAGAGAAGAGAAGCTCAGTCGGGTTGCAGGTAGCCCAGAATCTGTTGCAGACGAGCACTGGCTTACATTAACCCGCTCTGCATTACAGCATTCAAAGCCAATTCTTCATAAATCTCATGGGTTGAGAGTCGCTCAAAAAGTTTTAATTCCGGGAGAAGAAACGGAACTCGTTTTAGTTGCTGGATGGCTGGATAGCAAGATTGAGCTAGAAAACGAGAGGCTATTCAAATTCCGTATTGGCGCACAACTACCAGAACAATATCAGAGAAACCGAGCTCTTTCTCAGGTTAAAACGGATGTATCTCGTTTGGCTCAGGTTCTAGAGTTAGCCTCGAAACTACAGCACAAGGCTCATTTTTCGGAAGCGGCGCTTGAAAGCTGTAATTTCCTATCAGCAACAATGAACAGCCAAGTCGCTATTGGCTGGCTAGAACAAGATCAGGTGGTTCTAGCCGCATTAAATCACCAACCCCAACTGGTCACTGGTAGTACATTCTCATCACAACTAGAGCAGGTGATGGCTGAATCATTTGCTTTTGAGGAAGAGATTTGCCTTCATCGCCAGGATTCAGATAATGAGAAGGCTGAATACCCTGAACACCAAAAATTTCTTCAGCGAAAACCACTGTCCACTACCGTTTTGAGTATGCCTGTACAGCTTAAAGACAATACTGTCGGTGTTATCTTTCTTGAAAGAGACTCTACAGCATTTCAGGAAAGTGAGCTTTGGCTACTCCGTCTATTTGCTGAGCATATTTCCTATCCTTTGAATAGTTTATACCTAGACACGGGAACGCTTAGAGATCGCTGGAAAAGAGTGAAGTCTATTGTAGTAAGAAAAATAAGAGGTAAAAAAACATCTCGTGATTTGGTTCTTTTTGGCTCTGCTATTTTAATGCTTTTAGCTGTTCTACTATTCCCGCTGAAGTACCGAGTCGACGCCAACTTCATCCTCCAAACAGACTCCCTTAAGGTAGTAACAGCACCGTTTGATGGTTATTTAGCGTTATCCAATTTACGCAGTGGTGATGAGGTTTCTGAGGGGCAAATCGTTGCTGAACTGGATATTCGCGAATTACTACTTGAGCAAGCGGAAGCACTAGCGGATTTACAAAGATTACAGCGTGAGTCTAAAAAAGCCCGAGCCTCCAGTGCATTAGCCGATATGCAGATAGCATTGGCCCAGGTAGAGCAGGCTCAAAGTCATTTACAAAAAATCCGTTACCGTATTGAAGGTTCACAGATTAAATCACCATTCAACAGTATTTTAGTTGAAGGTGATCTTGCCCAACTATCTGGCTCACCTATTAGGCAAGGCGAGGTGTTGCTCAAGCTAGCATCCCTAAGCGATTTCTATCTTGAACTAGAAGCAAATGAACGAGTGATACAAGACCTATCGATTGGAATGACAGCAGATATTCGCTTTGTTACTCGTCCAGATGATATTTTCCAAGTGACTCTTGAGAAAATAATTCCTGTGGCGATGCATAAAGAAGGAGCCAATTCCTTCCGAATTCGTGCTTCATTTAATGGTTCTGTACCCGATTGGTGGCGTCCCGGCATGAGCGGTCTGGCTAAAGTTGATGCCGGAGAAAGGTCTATATTTTGGTTACTATTCCACAATTTGATCGATAGCTTTTACATGAAGTTTTGGTGGTAAAGCATGGATCTTTTTTCAGATAACTGGTTTCGTTTTGCCAATAGCCGAGCAGAGCTTAGTCCCACCATAGAAGTTAGCAAACAGTGTTATCGAGGTGAGTTTTGGTATGTACTGTTTGACCCTGCAAGCCAGAGTTATTTTAGGCTGCCTGTTGCTACCTACCGTTTTATCAGGTCACTTAACCTAAAGCGTACTTTAGATGAGGTTTGGCAAAATCAATTACATAAACAGCCCGACCTGGTTCCTTCTCAGCAAGATGTTATTCAGTTGCTAACACAGATGTACTCTAGTGGTGTTTTAGTTTTTGCAGTGCCAATCCCTGCTTCTAACATGTTGGAGAGTGCTGAGAAACAAAAAAAGAAGGAGCTAAGAAGTCGATGGATTAACTTCCTTTTTCTTAGATTCCGTCTGTTCAACCCCGATCCAATGCTAGAAAGCCTTAAACCTCTATACCCTTATATTATGGGGAAGTTAGGCATATTGGTTTGGCTTATAACGTTTGTTTTTTCTCTTGAGGCGGTTATGGGTAAGCCCTCTCAACTATTACAGCAGAGTGGCAATTTATTGGCATTCGACAATCTATTTTTACTTTATATCGCAATATTTATTGTTAAAGCACTTCATGAGCTTGGACATGGGGTTGTTTGTAAACACTTTGGGGGCAGTGTGCCACATGCAGGCGTAATGCTACTACTGTTTGCACCTGTGCCATATGTTGATGCTACATCGACGTGGCAGTTTGGCTCTAAATGGCAAAGAGTTTTGGTTGGCGCTGCAGGAATGCTAGTAGAACTTTGGTTAGCAGGACTAGCGGCTATCGTCTGGGCTAACTCACCTCCAGGTATTGTTAATGAACTACTGTACAACATCATGTTTGTAGCCTCAGTCACCACACTTTTGTTTAACTTAAATCCGTTGATGCGATTTGACGGCTACTACATTTTATCAGACCTTCTAGAAGAACCTAATCTTGGTACTCGAAGCAAGGTGATGTTTCGGCAATGGTTTGAAAAAACAATTTATCGATTACCTGTTCGTTACGATGAGCCCTTCTCTATTTTTCTGCTGACTTATCACATTTTGAGTTGGTGTTATCGCTTGGTTGTCTTATCAGGTATTTTGCTTTTTGTGGGTGACGAATATCCTAATATAGGTCTCGCTTTAGCCATTTTCCTGGGCATGGTTTGGTGGGGAATGCCTTTGCTTAAGTCATTAACGTCTATGGCTCAAGAGCCTCAAGGGAATCGCAGACAACATATTATGCGTGCTTGGCTGATAGGGGCAGGGATACCTGTACTATTTGCTGCTTTTATACCACTACCTTCCAATATTGTTGTACCTGGCGTCGTGCAGAGTGAGGTACAAAAACCGGTTGTCACCGCCAGTTCAGGAGTCATCCGTACTCTCAATATAAATAGTGGCGAATATATTGAAAAAGGGCAGTTATTACTAACATTATCAAACCCTGAACTAGAGCTTGAGCTGATATCTGTTCAAGCAGAAACTCAAAAAGCACGTGCGATGTTAATGCAGGCTCGCGCTCAAGGAGATGTTGACTCATTTCCTATCAACGCCCACCTGGAAGCATCTGAAAAACATGTTAAGGAATTAGAACGAAAACTATACGAGCTTAGTATGGTCGCCCCAGAATCCGGCATATGGATCAGTAACGATTTAAAAAAACTGACAGGCAGCTGGGTTCCACAGGGTGAAGAGCTGGGAAGTATTTCTTCTGTCGCAGCTCCCGTGATCACCGCCGTTGTCAGCCAGGAAGAAGCCTCTCGTATGTTCCAGCAGAAACCGAGTGCTTCTGCGTTAATCGTACGCTTAAAGGGGGATGCGTCGACAGACCTGACGATTAGGCATTACCAACTGGCCCCTTACTCTCAGGAGTATTTACCTTCAGAGGCTCTCAGTCTGCTAGCCGGTGGTGGTATCGCTGTAGCAGGTGAAGATGAAAAAGGTATCAAAGCTGCCGAACCTTTTTTCCTTTTCCGAGCACACATTCAATCTGACAACTTACATCCCGGTATTCTGCCTGGTAGAACTGCGGTCGTTAAGATCCATTTTTCTCCTGAGCCTCTTCTTACTCAGTGGTGGCGCTCAATTAGACAGTTCTTTCAGGGGAGATATCAATTATGAGTACTTCGCTGATTCAATATCAAGTCCTTGATAGGCCACGGACTCCTTTAATGTCTCCAGCAAAAGCACGGCTAATTTCAGCCTTGGACGGCATTAAAACCAGAGCTTATAAACATAAATTTCTGCAGCAAGCAGAGCATATTGTTACTTCAACCGTTTGTATCACCCATTCACAGCCGAAAACCGTTAGCCTGGATTCAGTTCTTGATTTGATGTGGCGCGATACTCATGTCAGAACTTTTTTTGAATCTCAAATCTATACTAAAAAGCAAGACGAAATAGCCTTTATTGCGGGAGTACTTGGGCTGTTATCAGGTTATTTTGTTGGGCTTAATGTTGAATTGAACAGGCCTGCGCTTATTCTGGCCGCTTTGTGTTTTGTAACTCAAGGTCGTAGTTGCCACCTTTTAGTCAGCAATGAACAAACCATCAAAGATATACTAGAAATATACAGCCCGCTTTTTTCTTATCTTAACATTGATCTAATTTCCGGCTACCAAGACCAATCACAAACAAATAAACAAAGTGGTAAGCCAACACTTACTATCACGACACCTCAGCGTTTATTGGCACAATATGTTGCCACAGTCCCATACCGTAGTGCTGATTTCCACCATAGAATTATTTCCTCACATTTTGGAGAGAAGCCTTTTTTAAATAACACATCCAGTCTTGATGTGGTTTTGATTGATCGTGTCGATGATTGTTTGCTGGATAATTATATTAAACCACTAACCCTCCATAGACCACGAAACTTACCAGGACTCGAAAAGACACTCGAAAGCATCTTATCCTGGGCATCTGATCTTGAGAGTACAAGCTACATAATAGATGGCCCAGAAGCAGTATATATAGGCAATACATCGTTACTGAATGATCCAAACCTTAAGACAGTAAAAGGTTTTTGGAAGAGTGAGCGAGTACTTACAGAACTCTCCAGCCATGCATTAATAGCGGTTCATGCTCTAGAGAAAGGGCGAGACTATAGTATAGAAGATGGAAAAATATGTGTTCTCAGCCCTGAAACAAGCAAGGTTCTGCCTAGTAAAATATTTCCTGAATGGACGAGGCAGTGTCTTGAGAAAAAAGAATCATTAGACATTTCTCCTGTAAGCGAAGTCGTTCATAGAAATAGTTATCAAGTTTTCTTTCGAGAGCGTTATCTTTTGGCAGGCACGGGAGTCGGCCTCAACTGGAATAGACAGGATTTCAATCTTCTTTATGGCAGTAAGGTTCTCCAACTAAGCTCAGCGTTACCTTCGTGCTTGGAAAGGCATCCCATCTATTTTGATTACACACAGCTTCTAGAAGCAATTTTAGCCCAGCTAGCGGTTAATAAAGCATTCTCCTATCTATATTTTTTCGATAAAACGCTTGAGCAGAAGCTTATAGAACACCTTGAGAGCACTTCTACACCGCCTTCTATAACATTTATCACATCCCTTGAAGAACTACAGAAATACTGTGTTTCAAGAGATAGCACTATTACTACAGAACAAGTTCTATTTCTGGGTACATCTGAAACAGGTCGAGATGAGGTTTACGTTGAAAAAATTTTGGGAGAGCGAATTAACAGAATGATACCTCTCGATTTTGCACAAAAAAAGCTAATGCATTCATTGCCTTTTGGACTTTCAAATATGTTATATCGATTACAGATAGGCCTAAGGCAACGTAAGAAGCGCTCGAAACTTCTATCCGAGCAATTAACAATTTTAAAATCAGAATATGGTCTTCAAGACCAGTGGATTTAAGGGCGAGTGTTCAATGTATAATAAATTATCTTTAGGATTTGGAGTCGCTTTAGTTACAGCCGTAGGCAGTGTTTCCGCCGCGAATGTTTCTCTAGAAGATTACGTCAGCCTAGTGTTAGAACAGAATAGTGAACTGGCTTATCAACGGCTTGATGTTGATATCGCATCAGAAGCAATCACGCTAAGCCAACAAGAGTTTGATACTCGGTTTACAGCGTCAGCAACGCGTACGGATACCTTTGTAAAGAATACAACGACAGAGAAACTTCAGCGCCAGTCTTACGCAGAATATTCAGCTGTTGATGACAATATTAATATAGGGTTTGAAAAGAAAGTTCGTTTTGGTACGAGCTTAGCCCTAAGTTACGATATTCAAAGAGCAAACAACTCCTTACAAACAGTAGCGGGGGAAGACGAAACAGAAATCAGCAGTTATGTTGGCATCAGCGTCGTTCAGCCTTTGTTAAAGAATTTTGGCTCCGAAAACAACACATTTGCTTATGAAGCCGCTCGCTTAGACTCAGAGAAATCCCGGTACGATTTCCAATCCAGAGCCTCAAATATTGCCAGAGAAGCCGTAGCAAACTATTTTGATGTGCAAAAAACATTTCACATCCTTAACTCACGGAAATCTGCAGTAGAGACCGCTGAGAAACTGCTTGAGGATGCTCAAGTACTTGTACAGCAAGGCCGTCTATCAGAGTATGACAAGCTCGACATTAGAGCGACCCTCGCTCAGCGTAAAGCCGAGTTCAGTATTGCTGACCAAGAATATAGAATGTCTGTCAATCGATTACAGCGATTACTCCCAGACCCCATTGATCCTACCATTATTGATCGCGATACATTGCCAAAAATTAGTCCGCTCTCTGTATCTCTAGATGATGCTTATAGCATTGCCTTAACTACTCGGCCAGACCTTGCTAACGCCCACCTTCAATTGAAGAAAGAGAAAATAATAAAGCGATCAGTCGAAAATGAGAATAACCCAGAGCTGAATTTAGTTATCAGTTATGGAGGAAATGGCTTAGAGGAGAATGAGGGCGATTCTTTGCAGGATGCACTCGATGGTAAGTACCGAACATGGAGCGCAGGGCTTGAGTTTAGCATGCCACTTGGATCAGATAGCAGAAGTAGCGCCCGTCGCTCAGCAGCGTTAAAACAACAGCAGTCTGAAATTGCCTTATCTGTACTGCAGCGCCAAGTTCGGAGTGATCTAATGCAGTCCTACGATATCGTTCAACAGGTCTATTCACAGCTACAACAGTACAAAGAGATTCTGAGTGGCCACAAGCAGCGCTTGGAAATTGATAGAGAAAAAGCGCTACAAGGTAATATTTCCTATATGGAATTAATGCGCCGACGTGATCTTCTGAACAATATTCGAGAAAAATTCATTCAAAATTTATTTAATTACCAGAAAGCTAAATACGAATTCTTCTATCATCAAGGAGCTTTACTTGATCAAGTCAGTTCCTGATATGGCATTCAAGATAACTTAAATGGCGGAGTTCTAATCTGTGAGACTATTGCAAGAATTTAAAGGCATGTGTATTGCTCTGCTTCTCGGCGTCGTTACTATTAACGCTAATGCAACAGAATACCCAGGGGTGACCAGTGCCTTCAGAAGTGCTGAGCTCTCTTTTGATGTCGCAGGCAAAATAAGAAGTATAAATGTCAGAGAGGGTGCCGCCGTTAGCAAAGGCCAGGATCTGATAGTGTTATACAACCAGATTGAGATGCTAGAGGTTAAGCGTAAATATCTTGTTTTTATCAGTAAGGCGGAGCTGAATGCTGCCATAAACAAAGAAAAAGCACTCAAAGGCCAACTGGAATCAGCCAAGCTTCTTTTTGACAGAGGTGCTGTAAGCGCTGAAGACCTGCAAAGAAAGGAGCTTGACTATCTCGCCATCTCGGCATCAAAGGAACAATTGACGACTCGGGAAAAAGTCGAAGAAGTCGAGTATCACTTAGCTAAGGCGGCGCTTAATTATCGGACTCTAAAAGCCCCCTTTACCGGTGTCGTCACTCGAATCATCAAAGATTTAGGGGAAAGTGTCGAAGCAAACCAGCCTATTCTCAAGCTGGTAGATCTAAGCAAAGGCTACGTCATTACTAATTTGGATCCTCAAATTGCGGTAGCTCTCAGAGAAAACCAGAAGGTAACAATCCATGTACAAGGGCTAGATGTATTTCAGGGTGAAATATCCTTTATTTCTCCAGAGATTGATCCAGCCAGCGGTCTCTTACAGATTAAAGTAATTTATGAAAACAAAGATCATAGAGTTCGCCCGGGTATTGCCGCTAAAATTGTTTTCCCTGATATATGAGCACACAGATGAAACTCAACCATATATTGCCGATATTGTGTCTTACAGGGTTATTTTCCTCTCACTTATCCCTCGCATCTGATGATGTATTAAGCGAGCGTGAATCTATTGAAATTGCTAAAGAGTTTGCTCGACTACAGCAATTGGACAAAGCTCTCATTTGGTACAAAGTCGCAGCAGAAAATGGCAATGTCCGTGCCCTTTTTATTGTTGGCATGGCAGAGATTAGAGGGATCGGCGTACAGAAAAACCCAACATCTGGCATAAAAAAAATATCTAGTGCCGCTAAAAAAGGGCTTGATGTAGCTCAGTTTTCACTGGGGTATCTCTATCAAAAAGGCAAACTTGGCCCTGTTGATTATGATAAAGCCCGTCAATGGTACTTAGCTGCAGCGAAACAACAGCTTGCTATTGCTGAAGTAGCGCTAGGTTCTTTATATGCCAAAGGTTGGGGTGTAGAAAAAGATTTTGATCAAGCTGAAAAGTGGTTCAGGCATGCTTACGCCAAAGGTCATATGGTCGGTGGATATAATCTAGCAATTCTTATGTTTAAAAGAGGGCAGTCTCAGGGCGATCTACTTAGGGCTATAAACATCTTTCAGCGGACGGCAGAATCTGGTCATACTCCATCGCAACTGGCCTTGAGTAAAATCTATCTGCAGGGGAAAAAGCCAGATCTGCTACCTTCAAGCGAGAAGGCTATTTTTTGGCTACAAAAAGCGGCAGGACAAGGAAGTTCACAGGCCCAATTGAGTATAGGCCGCCTTTATTTAAAAGGTGAATTATTGCCAACCAATGCCGAGCTAGCATTTTATTGGCTTAATAAATCAGCACGCCAAGGGCTGGTAAAAGCTCAGCTTGGTTTAGCCGCAGCGATGATTAAAGGCGATGTACTACCGAAGAACTTACCTGAAGCATACGTTTGGCTCTCGGTTGCATCAGCCTCTGGGCACGCTAAAGCTAATGAATTCAAAGAACGATTAGCAAAAGCATTAACCCATGAACACATTTGGGAATCTGACCTAAAGGCTAGAAAAATAATGATAGATATATCTAACCACTCAATAAAAGAGAAGAAAGAACCCTTAGATCAGCCGCTTGGCGCGGAATACCAAGGCATAAGCATTTAGAGTATATCCATCTTTGGAGCCCTTCCCTTTCTCTAACCTCGCCTCTATACGATATAATAAACAACTATTAATTATAGATATAAAACCGATCAAATATTGATGAGATTGTTTATTATTTGTATTGCTAGTTATCTGATAAATAAAAAATATTTGATACAAAGATTTTTTAATCTAAACGCGTTACATTAGGCCCCATTGAGTACGGTTGATATTTTCGTACTATAAACAAACGATAGCTAATAAACGTGATGAGGATAAGACCATGAAAGCTAATGCTGCGGTGGTTTCCGAGCTAAATGCTGCTCTTAAAGGGCAGTTGACTGCGATTAACCAAACCTTTTTGCATGCGCGTATGGCTAAAAATTGGGGCTTAGAAGAACTCAATAGCCATGAGTACAAGGCATCTATCAAGGCGATGAAACTTGCGGATGACTTAATTGAACGCATCCTTTTTCTAGAAGCCTTACCCTCTATGCAAGCTTTAAATCGCTTACACATTGGCGAAAGTATTCCAGAAACCTTAAGTGGTGATATGACCGTTTATACTGAGGTACGCGGCCAGCTGCTGAACGCTATTTCTGTCTGTGAAGATGCCAAGGATTATGTGAGCCGTGACATGCTAACAAAAGTGCTTGAAGAATCAGAAGAGCATATCGACTGGATCGAAACCCAGCTGTGGCAAATTGATAATGCCGGTATCCAAAACTATCTGGCTGCCCAGATAGAAGATTAAGGAGACATTGCAATGAAAGGTAATGCCAAAGTTCTAGAGCAACTACAGATATTGCTAAATAATGAATTGATGGCCAGAGACCAGTATATGGCTCACGCAATTCAGTTCAAAGACTGGGGTTTAAATAAACTCCATGAGCGCTTACATCACGAGATGGAAGAAGAAACAGAACACGCTGAAGCTATTATGGAACGCATGTTGTTTCTAGAAGCTGAGCCAAATATAAACGCTCAGGAAAAAGCCAATGTTGGTGCCGATGTCGCCAGTATGTTTAAAAATGATCTGCAAGTAGAATACGATGTAGGTCAAAGCCTAAAAGACGCTATCGCTATCTGTGAGCGAGAACAGGATTATATCAGCCGAAAAATGCTGCTTCAGTTGCTAGATGATACAGAAATGGATCATGCGTACTGGTTAGAACAGCAGCTAAGACTGATTGATATGATCGGAGTTGAAAACTATATCCAGAAACAGATGGTTTAACTTGCTAACCTAATTCTGATATGGCTTTTATGCGGTTAAAGCAAAGCTAGCCCCGATTTAAATTAAAACCGGACTCTAAGTTCCGGTTTTTTTTCGCCTGTCAGGCTGCGCGTTTCTGTGGTGAACAAATCTCAGTGGCAAGTTCGATAGCTGCTTTTTGATGGGTTGACTCATCTAAAATTTTACGGGTGTCTTTCACACACATGCCGCAGCTAAAGGCGATACCTAGTGCATCGCGTAATGCTTTAATAGAAAGATTACCCATTGATACTGATTCACGGATTTGTTGATCCGTTACACCTGCGCAAACACAAACATACATAGCAGCCACCAGACTTTGTTGATCTGACGATAATACTATTGATAACTCTTATCATTTGCAACACGTTTTTTTGACTAACCGTATGATCGTGCAATAAGTGATACTTGCAGCTACCTGCAACAGGGTAGCTGCGCCATAGCATGTGTCCATTGTGCTATGGTTGAAGCCAAAGCGCCTATTTAGACCATGTAAACGCTTCAAATACCTTGTCCACCGGCGTTTGTGCAACATGATTTACGTAGTTACTAATAACTTTCTGCGATAAACCAAGAATAACTTCTAGCACCTGCTTCTGGCCGTAACCGGCTTGGTAAAAAGACTCCAAATCTTGCGTTGAAACATTGCCACGGTTTCTGACCATGCTAAGAGTGAAATCTTTTAGAGCTTGTAACTTCTCCGTTGGCATCGCCTCATCATTACGCAGAGCTTCCGTTAGCGCTGGATCAACGTTCATTGAGTGCGCAATTCCCGTATGAGCTGGCACACAATAGTGACATTCGTGCTCAACATTGATGGTCTGCCATACAACCGTTAACTCTTCAGCATTAAATGAAGTCGCGGTGAAAAACTGATGCAGCTGAGTGTAAGCTTGCAGCGTCTCAGGAGATTCAGCCATAACCGAGTACAAACCAGGAATAGCGCCCATGCTTTTTTGGGCACCTTCTAAAATACCTTTTACGCTAGCCGGTGCTGTTTCAACGGTATGACGTTTAAATTCACTCATTTTTTTACCCCTACAATTAAATAATTAGCGCAGGGCACAACGTTGTAACCCTGAATATGGGATAAACTATAGAACAAATTGAACGATCGTTCAATATATTTTTTGAACACACGTTCAATAACAATCAAAACCTAATGCTAACCTATTGATTTAATAGTGATTAGCTTATTTATTTTTTCATAAAACCTCTTTTAGTCGTCTGCCTCCCAATAAATCCGCTTTACCTAGGACGCGATGATGCATACAATTTTGAACTATCGTTCAACTAGCAAGTAACAAGAGAGCTGAGTCATGGCTAAATCAGCAAAATTCGACCGCCAGCAGGTCATCGACAAAGCAACAGCCTTATATTGGCAAAAAGGGTTTCACGCAACATCAATGCGACACCTGCAAGATATTGTCGATATGCGACCAGGTAGTATTTATGCGGCCTTTGGTAGCAAAGAAGGTTTGTTCAAAGAGACATTACAAAATTATAAGCAAGCAGGAATGTCCCAGTTGGCAGAATGCCGAGCTAATAGCCAATCACCTATTACAGCCCTCAAAATGTTTATGCGGAAGCTAGTCATTGAAGCATCCCACGATGCGCCAAGCGGCATCTGTATGCTAGCGAAAACAGTAGCCGAATTAACCGATGAGCATCAAGCCTTACTAAATGAAGCCCGTCGCTTACTGTGTGAAATGGAGCACGCGTTCCAACAGCTTATTGCTGAAGCTCAAGAGCTTGGGGAAATCGATCAATCAAAGGACCCAGCCCGCCTAGCTGCCCATATTCAGGTGCAAATTTCAGGCTTGCGAATCTATGGAAAACTACATGCAGGAGACGCTCTACTCGAAGCAACATTGGAGCAGATGATAGACGATGTTTTTGCCTATCACCCATTTTCACTTTTTTGCCCATAAAATACTTTTGAGCATGAGGTGATCTTTCGGTTGTAGGTCTTCCGTCAAAGGTATAGCGTGCCTTTATTAGAAATAAGATAAGGATCCATATTTAAATAGAGACAGCTTTTCGGTCGCAACTCCATTTAAATATCGGTTGTATTTAAACAAGGACTGTATTTAAGCAGGAGCACTCATGGCTTTTCGTTTTCGCAACACTATCCGTATCGCCCCCGGCATTAGACTAAACCTTGGGAAAAGAGGTGTTAGCCTCTCCGCTGGCGTACGCGGGGCCAGTATCACGGCGGGTAAAAATGGAGTATATGGCAATGTTGGCCTACCCGGTACAGGTCTATCTTATCGCACTCGCTTAGATAAAAGCCCTGCCCATCGCCATCGAGTTGAACAGGAAGAAGCGCGCCAATACCGCGCCCAGCGCCAACAGGAGATGCAACAGCACAACCCTGATCTGAGTGACGTCCGTTTATCCCTGAACGATAAGGGTCTATTAATTCTGCATGACCTATCAGGACAGCCCCTTGAACCGAAACTTCGCCAACGCCTGCTGAATGATTTTAAAGCCGATATCCAAGAGTGGCTTGATGTTCAGATCGAACATATTAATGGCGATATGGATCTGCTGCTTAACCCTCACCTAGACATGCCGTCATCTGACAACCCTCCGCCAGAATATCCTGCCCAGCCCTTTACGGAACTACAGCCCGTTAAACCTCAGCTTACGGTGCTACAGGTTCAGCCTGAGCAGCCACAGCCACTTAAAATTAACTGGATTGATCGTTTAGTGCCAGGGCGAAAACAACGATTAACTGAAGCATGGCAACAGGCAGAAGATCAGTGGCGTGAGAATATTCAACACTGGGAGCAAGAAAAATCAGCACTTGAGCAGCAACACGCAGCAATCATCAGCAACTACGAGCTAGAGCTAACGCGTTGGCGAGCACTTAAAACCGCACATGATACTCAACAACATGAAGATGCCAATAACTTCTTACAACGCCTGAAAACAGACCCAGAGGTAATGGCCGCCACACTTCAAGCAGAACTAGAAGCCTTAGACTGGCCTCGTGAAACCTTAATTGATTTTGAGCTGGATGATACAGGCCAGTTATTAAAGCTCGATGTAGACCTCCCAGAGATAGAAGATTTTCCTCAGCAGGAAGCCCGATTAGGAGCACGAGAGTTACGCCTTGTTCTAAAGAAAAAAAGCCAGAGCCAACTACGCCAAGAATATGCACGCCACATTCATGGTGTACTACTGCGGATTATCGGTACCGCTTTTTCTACGTTGAACATACAGCAGCTGATTATTTCAGGTTATAGCCAACGCCTCAATCCAGCCACAGGCTATGTTGAAGATGAATATTTACTGTCTGCCAAAGTAGCTCGTAGCACCTTTGAACAGATCAATTTCAACAACTTAGAGGATGTTGACCCTATTCTTGCCTTGGACCGCTTTGAATTAACTCGGGATATGAGCAATAGCTTTATACTTCGTTGTATTAAGCCAAACAGTGAAGAATAAGAGCGGGCATCTGCTAGAAAAATACGGAACTGCGACAATGCATAGGGAAACGGATAATTCTTTTGCCAGCCCAATAGGCCTCTGAACGGTCGTATGCACACTGAAATCAATCTTATCAGGGACCAAACCAACTTTGACCCTACCTAAAAGCTCAGAAACTGAATTTATATTAACAAGGTTTTGGCAAACCGTAGACGAAAAAAAACAGCACCTTGTATAAGATGCTGTTTTTTAAGGTATTTATTGGTCGGGACGAGAGGATTCGAACCTCCGACCCCTACAACCCCATTGTAGTGCGCTACCAGGCTGCGCTACGTCCCGAACCGTGACGTATATTATACAAATGCTTTTAAGGTTTGCAATACTTTCAGAATATTATCAGTGCGTTACATTATATCCGCATGGGGTTTATCTTGAGTTATTAGCTTAAAAAGAGGCTGATCTAGAAAAGAAAACCCGCTAAAAAAAAGAAACCCGAGCCATCGAAATGGACTCGGGTTTTTTAGACGATTGTCTGACGCTAACCTGCCTATTGGCTCTGGTAGCTTGGATCGTCAAAGCTTTCAACGCGAGATTTAAGCTTTTGTCCCGGACGGAAAGTCACCACTCGTCGTGCAGAGATAGGAATCTCTTCACCGGTTTTGGGGTTACGTCCCGGACGCTCGCGCTTATCTCTCAGGTCAAAATTACCAAAGCCAGAAAGTTTAACTTGTTCGTTATCTTTCAGGCACTCACGAATTTCTTCAAAGAACAGCTCAACCATATCCTTTGCTTCACGCTTGGTAAGACCTAACTCAAGATACAGCTTTTCTGCCATTTCAGCTTTAGTTAACGCAGACATCTCTATCAGCTCCTCAGGCTTGCGCCAAACTGCTCCTGTGCTACAGATACAATTTGATCGACAAGGCTATTAATTTCCTCGTCATTTAGAGTGCGCGAAGCATGCTGCCACGTCAAGCCCAAAGCAACACTTTTTCGTTGCTCTTCAACACCTTTACCTTGATAAACATCAAATAAGCGCAGTTCTTTGAACCCTTCACCGGCATTTTCACGTACCGCAGCCATTAAGTACGCAACCGGCGTTGCTTCATCAATAATAAAGGCTAAATCACGGCGTACTTCTGGATACTTAGATAGAGAATCAAACTTAGCAACCGTACCGGCTTGCAAGGCAGCTTGCTTAACTTCAAAGACATAAATATTGCCTTTCAAGCCTAACTCTTTCTGTACAGAAGGATGCAAAGCACCGATAAAGCCGATGGCATCACCATTACGCAAGATTTGTGCCGTTTGGCCTGGGTGTAATGCAGGGTGCTCAGCAGGTTCAAAACTGACCTCTGCCAAAATACCGCTATCATCCAGCAGGGCTTCTAGATCACCTTTTAGATCAAAAAAGTCCACGGGCTGTGAGTCGCCCGTCCAACCCTCAGGCTCACGGCTACCGGTAGCGATAACCGCAACCATAGGATCTTGAACCATCGCATCGCCTTGCTGAATAAAGCATTGACCGCTTTCAAACAGGCGAATACGGCCTTGCTGTCGGTTTTGGTTGTACTGCACCGCTTTTGCCAATCCGGCAATTAGAGTGGTACGCATGACAGACAGATCAGCAGAGATCGGGTTGGCTAGGGCGATAGGCACGTTCTTAGGATCAAACAGCTTCGACAAGCCTGGTTCGATAAAGCTAAAGGTGATCGCTTCTTGATAACCACGGGCTGCCAGCGATTGACGAATCATACGGATCGGTTTGATCGCTTCCGGCTGAGCTTCAATACCCAATGCCATCGTTGGGCTTTTTACAGGAAGATTATCGTAACCATAAACCCGGGCCACTTCTTCAATAAGGTCCGCTTCGATGCTGATATCAAAACGATAGCTTGGTACTGCTGCGCGCCAATCATTGCCTTCTTTTGTCAGCTGTAAACCTAGGCGAGTCAAAATGTCTTCAACTTTTTCAGAAGGCATTTCCATGGCAAGCATTTGATTTAGACGTTCTGAACGCAAAACAACATCATGTCGCACGGGCAGCTTAGCGTTGTCTACCGCTTCAACGACAGGGCCTGCTTCACCGCCAACAATATCCAGCAGCAATTGTGTCGCACGGGCTATTGCACGGGCTTGCAAAGTGAAATCGACACCACGCTCGTAACGGTGGGAGGAGTCCGTATGTAAGCCATAAGAGCGGGCGCGACCGGCAATAGAGATAGGTTCAAAGAACGCGCACTCTAGGAAAATATCTGAAGTACTATCGGTGACTTTAGTTTGCTCGCCACCCATAATACCAGCCATTGCGACGGCTTTATCATGGTCTGCAATGACTAATGTGTCAGCGTTAAGCTTAACCTCTGAGCCATCCAGCAGTTGTAGCGCTTCATCTTGCTCTGCCAGACGCACTTTGATACCACCAGAAAGCGTCGCCAAATCAAAGGCGTGCATCGGCTGACCCAGTTCCATCAGAACAAAGTTGGTCACATCAACCACAGGATCAATGGCACGAACACCGCTGCGACGCAGTTTCTCAACCATCCATAACGGTGTTGTTGCTGTTGGGTTAATACCTTTGATAATACGACCCATATAGCGAGGGCAAGCATCACTATTGATCAGTTCAATCGGAAAAGTATCAGATACAGTCGCTTTAACGTCAGGTACGTCAGGTACGTTGACCGGCGTCTGGGCCAGCACACCGACTTCACGGGCCAGACCGGCAAGGCTTAGACAGTCACTGCGATTGGGCGTCAGATCCACTTCGATGATGGTGTCATCTAGGTTCAGGTATTCACGCAGATCAGCGCCTACCGGTGCATCAGCCGCTAGCTCCATAATACCGCCATGGTCATCAGAGATGCCTAGCTCATCTTCGGCACATAACATGCCAAAGGATTCAACTTGGCGCAGTTTCGCTTTTTTAATTTTAAAGTCGCCCGGTAAAACCGCGCCCACTTTTGCAAAACCAGTTTTCAAACCGGCACGGGCATTCGCTGCACCACACACAATTTGAAACGTTTCTGTGCCGTCAGAAACGCTACAAACTTGTAGTTTATCGGCATTAGGATGCTGTTCGGCGGCTAAAATTTCACCAATAACAACACCGCTGAAATCGTCAGCTGCTTTTTCTACGCCATCCACTTCAAGACCTGAGAGGGAGAGCAGACTTTCCAACTCATCCGTTGTGATCGACGGGTTTACCCACTCGCGGAGCCACTGTTCACTGAATTTCATTGTTCAATCCTGAATCTTCAATTCTTGCAACCTGCGCTCTTACTCTAATTTAAGATTTGATCTCACTATAGAGGTAAAAGCGCATTGATCGACTGCCTTAGCAGCCACTGTTCTGGCAAATACTCGCCTTAACGAAGCTGGTTTAAGAAACGCAGGTCGTTATCAAAGAACAGTCGTAGATCATTCACGCCGTAACGCAACATCGCCAGACGTTCAACACCCATACCGAAGGCAAAACCGGTGTATTCTTCGGGGTCGATACCAGAGCTTTCAAAAACTTTAGGGTGCACCATGCCGCAGCCTAAAACCTCTAGCCATTTGCCGTCGCCGCGATCAATATCCACTTCGATAGACGGTTCGGTAAAGGGGAAGTAAGACGGGCGAAAGCGTACTTTTACATTGTCTTCAAAGAAGGCTTTCAGGAACTGTTCCAAAATACCCTTCAAATCGGCGAAGCTGATATCTTTATCAACCAGAAGGCCTTCTACCTGATGAAACATCGGGGAATGGGTCTGGTCTGAATCACAGCGATAAACACGACCTGGGCAGATAATACGAATAGGGGGCTTATCGCTTTCCATCGTCCGCACCTGAACCGGTGAAGTATGGGTACGCAAGACAGTATTGGCATTAAAATAGAAGGTGTCGTGCATCGCACGCGCAGGATGGTGCGCGGGAATGTTCAAAGCTTCAAAATTATGGTAATCATCTTCGATCTCGGGGCCTTCAGCAACGCTGAAGCCGATAGAACCAAAGAAGTCTTCAATACGTTGAATCGTTTTGGTCACTGGGTGCAAACCACCAACAGACTGGCCGCGACCAGGCAGGGTGACATCCAATGTTTCAGCGGCAAGTTTTGCTTGCAGCTGGGCCGCATCAATGCCGGCTTTACGAGCATTTAGATCCTGTAATAAAGCATCTTTTGCTTTATTGATCTCGTCGCCCACTTTCGGGCGCTCTTCGGCGGATAACTTACCCAAGCCTTTCAAAAGCTGGGTTACTTCGCCTTTCTTACCTAAATATTGAACACGGATCTGATCCAGTGCCTGAGCATCGCTCGCGTCAGCGATGGCAGTACGGGCCTGATCTACTAGGGTTGCAAGATTTTCCATCGTCTGTGGGCTCCAAATAAAAATAGGGGAAGGCGCAGCGCCTTCCCCTATTCAAGACTCATGCGTTAGCACGGTCATCATCATTAACCCTAACGACACAAATTGCGTCGCTGGGAAACGATCTTAAGCTAGCGCTGCTTTCGCTTTCTCAACGATGGCAGCGAATACCGCTTTCTCGTGTACAGCAAGATCAGCTAGTACTTTACGGTCGATTTCAATGTTGGCATTTTTCAAACCAGCAATGAAACGGCTGTAAGATAGGCCGTTGATCCGTGCACCAGCGTTGATACGTGCAATCCACAGAGCGCGGAACTGACGTTTACGCTGACGGCGGTCACGGTACGCATACTGACCCGCTTTAATAACCGCTTGCTTAGCTACGCGGAATACACGGCTACGAGCACCGTAATAACCTTTAGCTTGCTTAAGAACTTTCTTATGACGACGACGCGCCACTACACCACGTTTTACGCGAGGCATACTACTCTCCTGACTTTAGAATTCAAAAAATTACAGATTAGGCAACATGCGTTTTACTAACGCCTGATCAGCAGCATGTAACTGCTTCATCGGACGCAAGTGACGCTTACGCTTAGTCGATTTTTTGGTCAGGATGTGGCTACGGAAAGATTGCTTGTGCTTAATTCCGTTACCTGTTTTGCGAAAACGCTTTGCAGCGCCGCTATTTGATTTGATTTTAGGCATTGTAAACAACACTCCGCATTCAAGTTTTTTTATCTGATAAGCAATACTAAGCCACTAAGCCTGATCGTTAGACGATCAAGCAAAGCGGTTAAGATATTGAACCAGGATTACTTTTTCTTCTTCGGCGACAGCAGCATCACCATCTGACGGCCTTCAAGTCTCGGACGAGACTCAACGACAATCATATCACCGAGGTCAGCTTCAATGCGTTGCATCAGCTTCATACCCAGTTCTTGGTGAGCCATCTCACGACCACGAAAACGTAGTGTGATTTTTGCTCTGTCACCCTCTTCAAGGAAACGTATCAGGTTGCGCAGTTTTACCTGATAATCCCCATCTTCCGTACCAGGACGGAACTTAACTTCCTTGACTTTAGTCTGAGTTTGGTTCTTCTTCTGAGCTGCTTTCTGTTTCTTCAGCTCATACTGATAACGACCGTAGTCCATAATCTTACATACGATCGGCTCAGACTTAGCAATTTGAACCAAATCCAGACCGGCCTCTGCAGCTTTCGCTAAGGCTTCAGCAAGTGGTACAACGCCCACCTGTTCGCCATCAGCATCAATTAAGCGCAGTTCCTTAGCACGAATGTTCTCATTAATTGGCGCAACCTCTACGTTGCGACCTCTTGGGTTATTCCGCTTAATAGCTAAATCTCCAATAATTCTTTTTAGCAGCCAGAACTCAGCAGGGCTTCTACTTGCTCTAAGCTCATGCTACCTAAGTCTTCACCAGACCGAGTACGCAGAGCTACTGTTCCTGACTCTACTTCTTTATCGCCGATAACGGCAAGATAAGGCACTTTATGAATTGTGTGCTCACGGATTTTAAAGCCGATTTTTTCGTTTCTCAAGTCCGAAGATGCACGAATGCCTTTATTTCTCAGGCTTTTTTCAATTTTTGAGCAATAATCGGCTTGTTTATCAGTAATATTCATTACTACAAGCTGTTTTGGTGCCAACCAAGTCGGCAGTGCGCCAGCGTAGTGTTCAATTAAAATACCGATAAAGCGCTCGAAAGAACCCAAAATCGCACGATGCAACATGACAGGTGTATGACGCTCACCATCGTGATCAACAAATTCAGCGCCTAAACGCCCCGGCATCGAGAAGTCTACCTGAATAGTACCACATTGCCACACACGACCGAGACAATCTTTTAGTGAGAATTCAATTTTAGGGCCATAAAAGGCACCTTCACCTGGCAATTCTTCCCAATCAAGGTTCTTCATGGTTAAAGCATCAGCAAGGGCTCGCTCAGACTTATCCCAGACTTCATCAGAACCTACGCGCTCTTCTGGTCGAGTCGACAGTTTGTATTCAATGTCGGTGAAACCAAAATCATGATAAACCTTATGTAAGAAATCAATAAAGTTTAATACTTCGTCTTGGATCTGATTTTCTGTGCAGAAGATATGCGCATCATCTTGAGTAAAGCCACGAACACGCATCAAGCCGTGCAAAGAACCAGAAAACTCATTACGGTGGCACGAGCCAAATTCAGCCAAACGTAGCGGTAGGTCACGGTATGACTTCAGGCCTTGGTTGAAGATCTGAATATGGCAAGGACAGTTCATCGGCTTAACGGCGTAGTCTCTATGCTCTGAGTGAGTCGTAAACATCTGGTCATGGAATTTCTCCCAATGGCCTGATTTTTCCCAAAGAGTACGTTCTACAACCTGTGGTGTTTTAATCTCTTTATAATCATGGTCATCCAGCATGCGGCGCATATAGCTTTCAATGGTCTGATATAAAGACCAGCCTTCAGGATGCCAAAACACCATGCCCGGTGCTTCTTCTTGCATATGGAACAGGTTCAGCTGCTTACCCAGCTTACGGTGATCGCGTTTTTCAGCTTCTTCTAAACGGTGCAAATGCTCTTTAAGGGTTTTTTTATCCCCCCAAGCGGTACCATAAATACGCTGTAGCATTTCATTCTTAGAATCGCCACGCCAATAAGCACCGGCAACTTTCATCAATTTGAATGCTTTAATATGACCTGTCGATGGCACATGAGGACCACGACACAGATCAATAAAATCACCTTGACTATAAAAAGACAAAGGCTGATCACCAGGAATATCCTTGATAATCTCTACTTTGTACTTTTCACCTTTTTCTTCAAATAGACGAATAGCCTCTTCGCGAGATAATACAGAACGATCAATCTTGTGATCTTTCTTCACTAACTCTTTCATGCGCCCTTCAATTTTTTCTAAATCTTCAGGCGTAAATGGGCGTTCAAATGCAAAATCGTAGTAGAAGCCGTTATCAATGACAGGCCCTATTGTAACCTGAGCCTCTGGAAACAGATCTTGGACAGCCATAGCCATCAAATGAGCACATGAGTGGCGAATGGTATCAATACCTTCTTCGTCACGGGCGGTCAAAATAGCAAGATCGCTGTCTTCTTCAATAAGAAATGAAGTATCAACGGGTGTTCCATTTACTTTACCGGCTAATGCGGCTTTAGCTAAACCAGCGCCGATATCCGCAGCAACATCATGTACAGTTACCGCTTGATTAAATGAACGCTGACTACCATCAGGAAGAGTAATTACGGGCATGACAAGTCCTATATCACATAGACCGACCCCTACGAAAGGCCTGTCTGTCAATTGATTAGAAAATACGAGTTAAACAATATATTAACTTCACGAAAACCTAGTCAGAATGCAAAAAAACAAACACTTGAAGAGGCAAGGCGCGAGATAATATCACTTCAAGAACGGTCGCGCTATCGCATGGGCAAAAACATTAGATGACACTAAAAAATACAGCCTTTATCATAGCCTTAGTACCCTTATTAGTGCTGCTGGTGCAGCCTTTTTCTTTTTTTCATTGTATATTGAGGCACTTAAGTCATAGTTTTAATCCCAACTAAGCCACAGGCTACAAATTGGATGCTAAAAACATATCAGTTTTAATACAGCGAATGATAAATAAGCACCCACAGAAGAACATGACTAGATCAAACTCTATACCAAGCTCCAAATAAAGCTCTAAACCAAGTTCTAGACCAAGACCCGAGCACTCGTAATCAAGGCAATTTTTATGCAAAACCTCAGTCTCGCGCCCAATATATCAACACTTGATACGCTCAATGAGATTGGCATTGCTCTTTCCGTTGAAAGTGATATGGACAGCTTACTCGAGCGGATTCTAATCAATGCCAAAAAGCTAACCAGTGCCGACGGTGGGACGCTGTATCTCTATAACAGCAAAATAAAATCTCTTGAGTTTAAAATTGTCCGCACCGACTCTTTGGGCATTAAGCTCGGAGGGAAGACAGGCGCGCCGATTAGTGCAAACTTTCGCCCGCTGCCTCTTTTTCTAGAAGATGGAACACCAAACGAGCAGATGATTGCTGCCTACGCAGTCCTGCACGACAAAACCATCAATATTGAAGATGCCTACACAGCCACTCAGTTTGATTTCTCCGGCACCCGAAAATTCGATGAAAGCACGGGATATCGCTCTAAGTCGTTTCTAACAATCCCGATGACCAACCATGAAAACGATATCATGGCCGTTCTTCAACTGCTGAATAAGGTCGATGAGAATGGCATCGTTATTCCTTTTTCACATCAAGATCAAGAACTTGCTGAATCTCTAGCATCTCAAGCAGCCGTTGCTTTAACGAATAAAGAGCTAATCGATGAAATGCAAAATCTGTTTGATGCTTTTATCAAACTAATCGCAACGGCCATCGATGACAAGTCACCTCACACGGGCAATCACTGTCGCCGTGTGCCGGAAGCCACCATGATGATCGCAGAGGCCGCCCATAATTCAGATGATGATTATTTTAAGTCCTTTACGATGGATTCATCCGATCGCTACGAATTAAAGGTCGCTTCGTGGCTGCATGACTGTGGAAAAATCACAACCCCCGTTCATGTGGTAGAGAAAGCCACAAAGCTAGAAACTATCCACGATAGAATTGAATTAGTTGCTGCGCGTTTTGAAATCCTAAAGCGGGATCTAGAAATATCCATGCTAAAACAAAGGATTAGTGCGTTTGAAAAAGGCGAAACAGATCACACTTCCATCATTGATCACTATGAAAAACTTGCTGAATCCCTAGCAGAAGATCTAACGTACGTTAGAGAGTGTAATAAGGGCGGGGAGTTTATGGCCGACACAAAAATCGCCCATGTGGAAAGCCTGTCAAAATTGACGTGGATCGATATGGAGGGCAACACACAGCCTCTTATTACAGAAGATGAGTGTTATAACTTGAGCATCCGCCGAGGGACAATCACTCAAGAAGAACGTGAGATCATCAATAATCATATGACGATCACAATTCGCATGTTGGAGCAGCTTCCATTTCCAAAGCACTTGCGTAATGTTCCAGAATACGCAGGCGGGCACCATGAACGAATGGATGGTAAAGGCTACCCTAAAGGGTTAACTCGCGACCAGATGTCTATTCCAGCACGCATTATGGCTGTCGCCGATGTTTTTGAAGCTCTAACATCTGCCGATCGACCGTATAAGAAAGCGATGCCACTAACTCAGGCATTAACGATTATGGGACGCATGGTTGAAGATAATCATTTAGATCCTGATATTTTTCGTTTATTTGTAACAACAAAGACATATTTGCAATATGCAACGAAGTTTCTAAAACCTGAACAAATTGATAAGGTTGATACTTCAAGCCTGCCAGGGATAGCTAGCTAATGCTTAGTGATAAAAAACACCAGCTTAACGATAAAAAATACCCATAAGCAAGCGACAACCATAACCAGCATGAGATAAAGGACATTACAACGATGTGGATTTCGATTCTAGGCTGCAGCGGAGGCATCGGGCCTGGTAACCGTACAACCTCTATATTAGTTGATAACGACATTCTGCTAGATGCTGGAAGCGGCGTTGGCGATCTTCAAATGCAACAGATGATTCAGATAAAGCATATTTTCATCTCACACTCTCATCTTGACCATATTGCCTTTCTTCCTTTTTTGGTCGATAGCATTTTCAGCCAAATAGAAGAACCGATACAGGTTTATGCGCTACCAGAAACGATTAAAGCACTTAAAGCTCATATCTTTAATTGGGTAGTATGGCCTGATTTTTCTGAGCTTCCGAATAAAGAAAAACCTGTTTTGGTTTTCAACGAGATAGCACCCTATCAAGATATACAGGTTGGAGAGCGCAACATAACCGCAGTGCCCGTCGAACATGTCGTGCCTGGGGTAGGTTATGTCGTGACAAACCAGCAAGGAAAAACGTTTGCGTTTAGTGGCGATACCGCTACTAATGATACCCTTTGGGAAGAGCTTAATAAGCGGCCAAGAGTTGACACGCTTATGATTGAGGCCGGTTATCCCAACAGCATGGAGTCCCTCAGCAAATTAGCTAAGCACTACACGCCTCAGATCTTGGCACAAGATATTAAGAAGCTAAAGCACCGGCCTCATTTAATGATCTCTCATTTAAAACCGGGGTTAGAAGTCCAAATCTCCGAAGAATTACACGAAGAGCTCAAAGATTATAAGATCACCTGCATTAAAAGTGGCGATAGCATTCAGCTATAACCCTAGTTGCAACTATAAAATAGTTCCAACCATTAAAGCCTAATCGTTAAGCTCTAGCCGTTGACTACTAACTAACACTTCGGCTCGATGCAATCACTGTCACTGTCTTTATAATAATCGTGCAGATGGCGTAGTAACACCATAATGATCGCTGCCACGGGAAGAGCGATCAACACACCAACAAAACCCGCCAGCTGACCACCTGCCATAATCGCAAAAATAACGGTCACAGGGTGCAAGCCAATCTTATCTCCCACTAGCAGCGGCGTTAAAGCAAAGCTCTCTAACAACTGGCCAGCACCAAAGACTAACGCGATCCAGACCAGCGGCATCCACTCTCCAAACTGAAACCAGCCAGCCAAAAGCCCCGCACCGATACCAATAATAGCGCCAAGATAAGGCACGATACTGGCAAGCCCTGCAAGCAAACCAACAACCAACGCCAATTTAAGCCCAACCAGCCAAAGCCCCGAAGCGTAAATAACGCTCAAACAAAGCATGACAAGCAACTGCCCTTTAATAAAAGAGCCTAAAACCTCATCGCACTCCACAGCCAAAGCTTCAGTTTTTTCTTGATAACGGTTAGGGAATAAATTGAGCACTTTAAACTTCAAGCGATCCCAATCCAACAATAGATAAAAGGTAACCACAGGGATAAGTCCAATATTGATGAGACCACCGATCAAGGCCATACCCGATTGCCCAATTTCCTTTAAAACCAACCCAACAATAGAACCCGCTTGACCAAGATGGCCGCTGAGCGCCTTTTGAATCATATCAAACTCAAACGTACCGACTTCTATACCGGTATATTGCTCAAGTAGCGGAACTGCAGTTGATTTTAACCAGTGAATGCCAACAGGAATAAACTCCTGAATTAATACCAACTGTCGACCGAGCAAAGGAATAAGAAAAAGCAGTAACAAAGTAAAAAACAACGTTAGACACAAAAAAACCAAGACAACTGAAAATCGTCGTGATAGCCCTCTATCTTCCAACCAATCTGCAAAGGGATCACCTATATAGGCCAATAACATGCCAGCTAAAAACGGCATAAGAATAGGCTGTAACAAATAGATAAGCGCAACACTGGCAACAAGTGCAATGACAATAATTCTTTGCTGAACACTACCCATTACAACCATCCTTAATGACTACTGTATAAACTAATACCTTTTAATAGGTGCCATTACCAATTACTAATAAGTACTTTTACCTCAGTATTTTCCTAAGTAAACAGGCATTCAAGTACACAGGCATTCAAATACATAAGCATTTAAGTACGTAGATATTTAAACACCGTCTAAGGCCGCCAGAAGAAGCTTTGCTCCAAACCATCAACGGTGGCCTTATCGGACTCTAAAAAAGAATCTAAGGCAAGTACAGATAGGAACTGACTTCTATCGCCTTTCAAAGCCACTCGGTAAGCCACACCGCTATCATCTATACGGGCAATTTCAACCCGCTCGACAATCTGCAAACTACCGAGGTAATGATTAAGCTTAGAGTAATCAGCAATACTTTTAATGCCTACAACGTTAAAAGCATAATCGCCAATATGAGTAGGACTAACGACTACCGCATATTTTTTGGCCAATATTTCGGCCAAAGCATCAACTGACTTTGTGAATAGCTCACGTATTTGATCAGACTGAAGCTCTATAACCTGTCTTTGATTACCCGCCTGCATAAGCCAGTGGGCGCGCCAGCCAGAACCAGAACGATAGAAGCGCCCGCTATATATGGCATCAGGCGCATAACGTACCGATGCGGCGCTAATGCGGTCACTAAATTGCCCCCAAATATCGCTCACGCTAATCAAGCGCTCATCGTCCAGATCCATTAACGGCAGCAATATAGGCACGCCCCGTCGCTGCCCTTCCGCTTCAAAAACCTCTGATAAGAGGGGATTGTTCTCGCTATTCACCACAAAACGCCCATTGGGGCCGTCAATCGCAAGCCATGCAAGCACATTAGGCCTATTCCCACCCCAAACAGATAGCTTGGACTGGCTTAACAGCGCCACTAAACTTTTACCTTCAAACCGCATTTTCAATCGATAACGAGATTGTTTAGCGGTATCGGCATTCTCATGATAGGAAAACTGAGCCAAATAGCTCTCAGCATTTTCTAGCAATTTTTGAACACTTTTATCTCTTAGCGTGCTTTTGTGCCCAGAAACTCTCACAAGAACTTCAGACAAACCAGCTTTCGCCGCACGCTTTCTTTGCTCTACCGATTGATCGCTAACAAATCTCTCACTCTCAAACAAGCCATCAATCTGTACCGCCATCGCGGGAAATATCACACCTGTTATCAGCAAAACAGTCGCCAAACAGCTAACCCAAAATTTCACCATGCAAACCTCTTCTACCCTGGCTACCGTAACCGAAGACATTCTACCTGATGCCGTTGTTGAGCACAGCCTATCTGCCAGAAAGAATAACCGTATTGTGAATCAGACTAAAAACCCAGCATTGCACCCGCCAAAGCGAGTGACCCTTGCCCCGAGGTAGGGTACAATCCCGCGCTGATTATCCTACTGCGATTCCACAGGATCCTTCATGAGCACCGACACGCAAAAATCGATTAGTTACAAAGACGCTGGCGTTGATATTGACGCAGGCAATGCACTGGTTGAGCGCATCAAAGGCACAGCCAAACGCACACACCGCCCAGAAGTATTGGGTGGCCTCGGAGGCTTTGGCGCACTGTGCGAACTGCCTACTCGCTACCGCGAGCCTGTTTTGGTTTCCGGCACCGACGGTGTAGGCACCAAACTACGCTTAGCGATGGATCTAAAAAAACATGACACCATCGGCATCGATCTTGTTGCCATGTGCGTCAACGATCTTGTGGTATGTGGTGCCGAGCCACTCTTCTTCCTTGATTACTATGCCACGGGCAAGCTGAATGTTGATATCGCAGCAGATGTTGTTCACGGTATTGGCGAAGGCTGCTTACAGGCCGGTGCTGCACTCGTTGGCGGCGAAACCGCTGAAATGCCGGGCATGTATGAGGGTGAAGATTACGATCTAGCCGGATTCTGCGTTGGTGTTGCTGAAAAGAGTGACGTTATTGACGGCACGAACGTTCAGCCTGGCCAAGCCTTGATCGGTCTAGCGTCTAGCGGCCCACACTCCAATGGCTACTCTCTGATCCGCAAGATCATCGAAGTAACCGACGCAGACCTCAATCAAATGATTGATGGTCAGTCTCTTGCCGATGCTCTAATGGCACCGACCCGCATCTATGTGAAATCAGTACTTAAGTTGATTGCTCAGCTTCCTGTACATGCTATTTCTCACATCACCGGTGGCGGTCTGCAAGAAAATCTACCTCGCGTTTTACCTGAAAAGGCTAAAGCCGTGGTTGACCTCAACAGCTGGAAGCGTCCAGAGGTCTTTAATTGGCTTCAGCGTGGTGGCAACGTAGAAGAATATGAAATGTATCGCACCCTAAACTGCGGTGTTGGCATGATTCTCGTTGTTGATCAAGATAACGCCCAAGCGGCTATCGACCTACTCAATGCCGAAGGCGAAACCGCTTGGCAGATAGGTTCTATCGCAGAAGCTGATGCTGAAGAAGAGCAAGTAGAACTACAGGGCCTGGCAAAATAATGTCTGGCTCAATTGTTATACTTATCTCTGGTAGCGGTAGTAATCTTCAAGCGATTATTGATGCCGTTGATGCCGGTGAAATCACCGGCCATATCAGCGCGGTTATTAGTAATCGGCCTGAGGCTTTCGGTTTGGAGCGCGCGAAAAATGTGGGCATCCATACCGAGGTTATTGATCACACCGGCTATAAAAGTCGTGAAATCTTTGACTTGAACTTGATTCGTAAAATTGATGAATTTGAACCCGATCTCGTTATCTTAGCGGGTTTTATGCGTATTTTAACGCCGGATTTCGTTCGTCGCTATAGCGGAAAGCTCATCAATATACACCCATCACTATTGCCCAAATATCAAGGCTTGCATACCCATAAGCGTGCTATTGAAGCCGGTGATAGTGAACATGGTGCTAGCGTACACTTCGTAACGGAAGAGCTAGATGGTGGCCCTGTCTTTATGCAGGCCAGCGTCCCTGTTTTATCGGGTGATACACCTGAAGCACTAGCACAGAGGGTGCTTATTCAAGAGCATAAGATCTTCCCGATTGCCGTTAAATGGTTTATGCAGGGCCGTGTTCAACTACAAAACGGCACCCCTCACCTGGATGGCGTATCGTTAGAAGGTAACATTCCACGGTTAACCTTGTAACGACAGCCCATATAGACCAACAGCAATAAGCCAAAAAGGAGGCGCATTATGCTGAAATGGATACTACTTATACCTCTATGGTTATTAGCAGTTCCCAGCTATGCGCTTCCTCTTAAACCTTTTAGCGCTACCTATAAAACCTCCTATGATCTTGGCTTTAGTATTGATATTGAAGCAGAGCGCACACTCAAGCAATCCCGTAACGGCCAGTGGATTCTCGATTTTCGTGCTAAAAATTGGTTTGCTCGCATCCAGCAAACCAGCACATTTTTTATCACGTCAACTTCTGAATTTAAGCCCTTACTGTATCGCCGCTACCAAAAAGTATTTGGTAAAAGCAAAGAGCAGAACGTTATTTTTCATTGGGATCGACAGCAAGTAACCAATGATATTGATAACAAACCGTGGAAAATGGATATTCCTCTAGACGCGCAAGACCTACTAAGTTACCAGCTAAAACTCCGTTACGACCTAATGCAACACCCGAAACAAAAACAGTTCCAATACCCGGTTGCCGATGGCGGAAGAATTAAAAACTTTACCTTTCGAGTCGTCGGTGAAGAAGTGATCGAAACCCCTATGGGCCGCTTAAACACATTCAAACTAGAAAGCCTGCGTCACTCTGAAATGGATGTTGAACATCTTGTTTGGCTGGCTAAAGACTGGGATAACCTATTGGTTAGAATTTCACCCGTTCTTCGTAAAGATAAAGAAGAGCCGGTGTTTTTAGTCAAAGCAACGTTAGCAGGAAAAAAAGTGGAAGGCTTTTAATACTGCCTTTCGCTAAGCCTTTCTATGAAAATATCTCTTATCAAAAGCGCCCCTTTCATTTATAGGAGGAGCGCCTTATTAGAGCATTTCGTTATAATTAAAACATCTTAAAAGCTATATCGGGCGCTAACCTCAACCGAACGATCCGCACCAAACCAGCAGTTAGAAGTGTCATAGCAGCTGTAGTAGGTTTCATCGAAAACGTTAGAAACAGCCAGTTTCACACTTGTACCCTGCCAATCGGCGGATAGTTGAGTTAAATCATAGCCAACAGACAAATCAACCAGCGTGTAAGAAGGTACTGTATCTGAGTTAGCGGAATCTATTTGCATCTCACCAACATGACGAAGCCCTGCACCCAATGATGCGCCAGTAAGCGGGGCATAGTTCAGCCAAAGACTCAGTTGCTGATCCGGTGTCCAAATAGGTGTATTCCCTTCAATACCACTATTGTCTTTTGTCACCTCAACATCTTGTAAAGTATAGGCCGCTGTCACACTTAATGCTTGTGTCACCTCTTTTTGCATTTCAAGCTCGATGCCACGAGAACGTACTTCTCCAACTTGAATTTGGTCGTATGCTGTACCGTCAGGGTCATTGGTTAAAACATTGCTTTTGGTAATTTCAAAGGCTGTTGCACTGGCGACGAAATCACTGCTTTGGTATTTAATACCGGCTTCCCATTGACTGGCGGTAGAGGTATCAAATGCGTTGCCGCTTTTATCAGAACCGCTTATAGGCTCAAAACTTTGCGCATAATTAACGAATGGTGAGAGTCCGTTATCAAACTGATAAAGCGCACCTATTCGACCACTGAGTTGGCTTTGATCAATGCGAGTACTCGCCGCTGCACCGTATTTTGTGCCGCTTTCATCATACGTAAAATTGTCGTATCGTCCGCCAGCAATAAAGACCCAATTATCTAAGCGAATCTGATCTTGTAAATAGAAGCCTACTTGCTCTTTTTCAATGGTGAAATCACTACTGTAGCCTGACGCTGCAAAATCCAGATCACCGGTAACAATTTGATAATGGTTTGGGTTAAACAAATCAAGACTAGGTGCGGCAGCATCTTCGTATTGGATGTCCGAGTTCAGCTTAAGGTAATCTAACCCGACTAAGATATTGTGCTCTGTATCATTTATATCAAATACCGCAGAAAGCTGGTTATCGATATTGACGCCCTCTGACGACTCATCCGTCAAATAAGCGCGGCGGTTTAAAGTTCTTTCGTTGCTATCTAGCCCTGCAGAATAGGTATTTTCTTGATAGGCATCAGCCATAGTCAGGCGGGTATTTTGCAAAAAGCGCCAAGTATCATTAATTTTATGATCTAGTTTATAGCCTAACAACAGGACTTCTCGATCATAAACATCCCAGTTTGCATCGCCAGCGTAGGCATCAGAGCTAAGCTGTCCATTGCTATTATCATAAACCGTACCCTTTGAAGGCAGCGATGAGTAAACCCCCATATCAGGGTCATTTTGGTAGTACATATTGAGATTAAGCTGGGTACTTTCAGAGAGCCTAATATCGAGGGAGGGCGCAATCAGCACACGCTTGTTCTCTGAGGTCACCGCTTGACCGTCAGATTCATTAGCACGGGCAACAACACGGTAGTTAATATCCTTGTTAACCCCCCCTGTTGTATCCAGGCTGATATCACGTTTTTTATCACTTCCAACGGTAACTTCAATCGTGTTTTTCGACCGATCCTGTGGTGCCTTGCTGATCAAGTTGACCATACCACCGGGGGGCATTTCACCGTATAGCGTTGATGTAGGCCCTTTGAAAATCTCAATTTGCTCAATAGCAATAACATCTATTTGCGGCTGTAAATTCCAGTCGTTATAAAGTAGCGGCAAACCATCGTAAAGCACCGTATCGTTGTCGAAGCCTCGAATATTAAACAGATCTAAGCGCGTTACCGCACCGCCGCGCAACTCGGTATTAACCCCAGAACTGTAACGAACAGCCTCAGCCACCGTCTCCACACCACGCGCATCTAAATTCTCTGCACTAATAATAGAGAGCGCCTGCGGTGTCTCATCGGGGTCCAATTGAGTTTTCGTTGCAGTATTACGATAGGCTTGGCCTTTTATCTCCAAGGTACTCAAGATGTTCTCTTCACTTGAGCTTGCTTCCGTTCCAGCGGCATAGGAAGAAGAGGAATAAGAAGACGCTGCGGCAATAGCGGCAGCCAATAATGTAGGTTTAAAATACAGTGAGCGTTTCATTCGTACTCCAAGAATACAACAGAGATAGTATTGAGAATGACTCTCATTATACTAGCCCGCTTAAAATGAAACTTAACCTTTTGGTGCATATTCCTCTCGATCATCCAGATCCCCCGATCAACAATTCAGTCAACAAAAGGCCAGTCAACAAAAGGCCAGTCAACGAGGTTCAATTGGCAGCCAGTATTCCATGTAACTATCGTTACTAATGGGATTGTAATTGGGTGAGTAGACCTCTAATTCGAAACCAGAAGCCCCTGAATAATTAGACTCCGGCAGCCAGTGCCCAATAAACCACTCCACTGCAGACTCTAGGGCGCTAACCATCCCATGAACGGGGATAACAGCATACTCCTGCTCTGGGATATTAAGCACTTTCGGAGCAGGGTATGACCCACAAGAAGAAGGATATGGCCCATAAGCCGGATAACCGGCCCAATATAAAAGCCGCTCAGGATGCTCATTTTGTTTACGATTATCAATAACACCCATCGGACTGTCTTTTGGTGATATTGGTGAACTCATCCTTTCTTGCTCAAGTGCTCTCCATACTTGTGGCACTCGCTCGATAAAATTGGGTTGTTCAGAAAAAGGACCGTAGATCCAGTCGCAACATCCAGTAATGCTAAACGCGGCTCGGTTTTCGATACGAATTTGAGTGAATGCTGTTGGCGTACTCCAAGTCCGCTTTGGTGTGCAATGTTTTAAAGGTGTTCGAAGGCCAATTCTCTTCCCTCTTTGTCGATATTCTCTTGGGGAGCACCGAAACATCTGCTTAAACGCTCGGCTAAAACTGATGTCAGATTCAAAGCCACAGGCCAAGGCAATATCTAAATGTCGATCTTGATTCCCTAACAATAATTCAGCGGCTTGGCTCAAACGTAACTCCCTGACATATTGCGCGACGGTAAGCCCTGTTGCATTGCCAAACACTCGTTGAAACTGCCAACGGGACCAACAACTCTTCTCCGCTAGTGCGGCAACACAAATAGGCTCGTCAAGGTGCTCATGAATATAGTCCAATACTTTTTCAATACGAGTCAATGTCGTGTTATTTGGCATAAGAATCAAGCTAAGTTAATAATGATTATCATTTGAAAAGTGATTGTAGCATGATCTATTTTTACGATTCATTCATTAAGGTTCTTTTTAAGGCATAAAATTAAGGCATAAAAAAAGCACCCGAAAGTGCTTTTTATTTTTTATCCTGAAAAATGCGAATCAAGTCTTTGGCAGCGTAACCCCGACCTGTCCTTGATACTTTCCGCCTCGATCACGATATGAGGTTTCACAGACTTCGTCAGATTCAAAGAATAGCATCTGAGCAACGCCTTCATTGGCGTAAATTTTTGCAGGAAGAGTTGTTGTATTGGAAAATTCCAAAGTCACATGACCTTCCCACTCAGGCTCAAGCGGCGTTACGTTAACGATAATACCGCAGCGTGCATAGGTCGATTTACCCAAGCAAACCGTCAACACATTACGGGGAATCCGAAAGTACTCAACCGTGCGTGCCAAAGCAAAAGAGTTGGGTGGAATAATACACACATCACTTTTGATATCGACAAAGCTTTTTTCGTCAAAATTCTTCGGGTCTACCGTTGCAGAATGAATGTTGGTAAATACCTTAAATTCATTAGCGCAACGTACATCGTAACCATAGCTTGAGGTACCAAAGGAGATCACACGCTGGCCATCGACGTAACGCACCTGCTCAGACTCAAAAGGTTCAATCATTGCATCGGACTCAGCCATACGGCGAATCCACTTATCAGACTTAATGGCCATAAACTTCCTACGTGTTAAATTTGAAAATCCTCAAATGATACAGCCTTGGCGCTGCCGATACAAAGATCTATCAATCACCAAAGGTAATCGTTGGCGCATCTTGCCCTGCAAGGCTTAACTGCTCAATCACGTTATCCGCAATATTTGAGAAAAAGCCTGCAATTTGTCCATCAGGCTCAGCAATAACCGACGGTCTACCGTTATCCGCTTGCTCGCGAATGCTTGACGCTAACGGTAATTGTCCTAGCAGCACGGTATCGTACTCTTTAGCGATGCGCTCGCCACCACCTTCGCCAAATACCGGCTCAGTATGACCACATTCACTACAGGTATGCAGACTCATATTTTCTACCACGCCCAGCACAGGGATTTTCACCTTGCGGAACATCTCAACACCTTTTTTGGCATCCAGCAGAGCAATGTCCTGCGGCGTAGTCACAATAACCGCACCGTTAACCTGGACTTTTTGCGCCAAAGTTAGCTGCACATCACCTGTACCCGGCGGCATATCGATCAATAGATAATCCAATGCAGGCCAATCGGTTTGCGTTAACATCTGCTGAAAAGCCCCGCTAACCATAGGCCCACGCCATACCATAGGGGTTTTTTCTGTCACTAAATAAGCCATCGACATGGTATACAACCCCTGCGCCTCAATAGGCCCAAAGGTATTTTCACCCTTCATTTGCGGACGAACACCATCAGCAACACCTAACATTAACGCTTGACTTGGGCCATAAACATCCGCATCCAGCAGACCGACTTTAAAACCCTTTGCTGCCAACGCCAACGCCAAATTTGCCGTTACCGTGGACTTGCCCACACCGCCTTTACCGGAGGCTACTGCGATAATACTTTTTACATCTTCCAGCATAACAACCTCATCTCTAAAACCGTCATCAATAAACTTTCTTTAAGCTTACCACAGCCTATACCCGAGTAAAGCACTGGGTTAATAGTCCGGTAACAGATTTTTCTCCTGACAAAATGTAATACAAAGATGAAAAAAATCCTTTCAGTCGCTATAGTTACCGGATTGTTTTTTCACCGGCGAAAGCCAGTCCCTGCCAAAGGTTAAAACACCTTAGGCCAACCGTCACCGACTGGCTTATCACCCGCCCAATCCGTTCAACACAAACCCGTAAAGAGACACCATGTCATCAGCTCGTAAAATCCTAGTGACCAGCGCACTCCCTTATGCCAACGGCTCCATTCATCTGGGACACCTGCTGGAATACATCCAGACCGATATCTGGGTTCGTTTTCAAAAACAACGGGGCCACCAGTGCTCCTACGTTTGCGCCGATGATGCCCACGGCACCGCGATCATGCTGCGTGCCGAGCAAGAAGGCATCACCTCGCAGCAATTGATCGATAAAGTGAACGCCGAGCATCGCGCAGACTTTGACCGATTTCTGGTCAACTTCGATAATTACTACTCCACACACTCAGAAGAGAACCGTGAGTTCTCTGAGCTGATTTACAAGCGCTTGCGTGATGCAGGGCATATTGCTACCCGCAACATTACTCAGATGTTCGACCCTGAGAAAGGTTTGTTCTTAGCCGACCGCTTTATCAAGGGGACCTGCCCGAAATGTAAAGCTGATGATCAATACGGCGATAACTGTGAAGCCTGTGGCGCAACCTATACACCGGCAGAATTGATCAACCCTAAATCAGCGATCTCTGGTGCGACACCGGTTGAAAAAGAATCTGAGCACTACTTTTTCAAGCTGCAAGATTTCCAGTCCATGCTGACCCAGTGGACTCAGAGCGGCACCCTGCACGAGCAGATCGCTAACAAGCTAAAAGAGTGGTTAGACGCAGGTCTGCATGAGTGGGATATCAGCCGTGACGCGCCTTACTTTGGCTTTGAGATCCCAGATGCACCGGGCAAATACTTCTACGTTTGGCTGGACGCCCCCATCGGCTACATGGCCAGCTTTAAAAACCTGTGCGCCCGCCGTGATGATCTGGAGTTTGATGATTACTGGAACAAAGATTCCGATGCTGAGCTGTACCACTTTATCGGCAAAGATATCATCAACTTCCATGCACTATTTTGGCCTGCCATGTTGGAAGGTGCTGATTTCCGCAAACCGACCGCCGTTAACGCCCACGGTTTTTTAACCGTCAACGGCCAGAAGATGTCCAAGTCTCGTGGCACCTTTATTAAAGCGCAAACCTTTGCAGAATTCCTTAATCCAGAATACCTGCGCTACTACTTTGCCGCGAAACTGACCAGTCGCCCGGAAGATCTCGACCTAAGCTTTGATGACTTCACCGCCCGTGTAAACTCTGACCTAATTGGTAAAGTGGTTAACATCGCCAGCCGCTGCGCAGGTTTTGTGAAAAAAGCCGGTGGTCAATTATCAGAAAACTGTGCAGAACCCGCCATGCTGCAAAATGCCGTCGCAATGGGTGAGCAGATCGCAGACTTTTACGAAAAACGTGAATTTGGTCGTGCAATCCGTCTAACGATGGAGCTAGCCGATATTGCCAACGCCTACATCGCCGACAAAGCCCCCTGGTCACTGGCCAAAGAAGAAGGTAAAGAACAGGAAGTACTAGAGATTTGCTCTGTCGGTATCAACTTATTCCGTCAGCTGATCACCTATCTAGCACCTGTATTACCAGTCATGAGCCAGCAAGCCGCTGAATTCCTGAAACTAGACAACCTGGACTGGGATTCCCGTGAGCAGCTACTATTAGGCCACGAGATCAATAAATTCAAACCACTAATGACCCGTGTCGAAAGTGATAAAATCGATGCGATGATCGAAGCATCAAAAGAAGTCTTGGCAGAAGAGCAAAAGCTGAAAGAGCAGCCAACCGGCCCTCTAGCAGAAGATCCTATTAGTGATGAGATTGAGTTTGATGATTTCGCCAAGCTGGATCTTCGTGTTGTGACCATCGTTGCCGCTGAGCACGTCAAAGGTGCCGACAAACTGATTCAGCTAACCTTAGATCTAGGCGGAGAAAGCCGCAACGTTTTTGCGGGTATTAAATCAGCCTATAAACCAGAAGATTTAGTGGGCCGTCAAACGGTGATGGTTGCTAACCTTAAACCCCGAAAAATGCGCTTTGGTTTATCCGAAGGCATGGTCATGGCCGCAGGCCCTGGTGGCGAAGATATTTTCCTTCTTACACCAGACCAGGGTGCACAAAATGGTATGCGTGTGAAATAACACCATAGATCACGCGAAGAAAAATCATAAAAAAGCAGAGGCACACGTCTCTGCTTTTTTTATGGTCTCTTCAGGAATATGTATCACTTACATATAACTATATCCTCTAAGCAAGCCCGTCTTTTTCCTTGTAGGTAATAACATAACGAAAGATAATAGGCCGCTTTAATAATTAGGTCTGATACGCATCAGCACAATATGCGAAAGATTCTATATAATCCGCCGCCTGATATCCTCTAACTTATGACGAAGATAACCGATGACTGAATACATCCTACTACTGATCAGTACGATTCTGGTGAACAACTTTGTTCTGGTTCAGTTTCTGGGCCTGTGCCCTTTTATGGGTGTTTCCAACAAGCTGGAATCAGCCATGGGTATGTCGCTGGCCACAACCTTTGTACTGACCCTTTCATCCTCAAGCAGCTATCTGGTTTATCACTTTGTGCTTGAGCCGTTAGGCATTGAATATCTGAAAACTATCGCCTTTATTATGATGATTGCGGTAGTTGTACAGTTCACCGAAATGGTCGTGCGTAAAACCAGCCCTCTGCTATACCGCGTGTTAGGCATCTTTTTACCCTTGATCACCACCAACTGTGCGGTACTTGGTGTGGCCCTGCTAAGCCTTAATCGCAATAGTGGTTTTGTTGAAGCAACCATTTACGGTTTTGGTGCTGCCGTTGGCTTCTCTTTGGTTTTAGTGCTCTTTGCGGCCATGCGGGAACGTATCGCTGTCGCCGATGTGCCTGCGCCTTTTAAAGGTTCTTCTATCGCCATGGTTACTGCAGGCTTAATGTCTCTCGCTTTTTTAGGCTTTAGCGGACTGGTGCAGCTTTAATAGGACAGGAACTGCATCCGAATAGCTGCAACATTTTTTTAATGTGCTCGATTGATTTTTGAGCCTGATACTCGCTTATACCGGACAAACAGATGATTGAGTTTCTTGCACAACACCCTGTTTTAGCCGCCGTTACTGGCCTGCTTACCCTGGCAGCCCTGTTCGGTGCCCTGCTAGGCTATGCCTCTATCCGCTTTAAAGTGGAGGGCAACCCCATCGTCGATCAAATCGATAGCCTGCTGCCACAAACCCAGTGCGGCCAATGTGGGCACCCAGGCTGTCATCCTTATGCGGAAGCAATCGCCAACGGCGATGACATTAATAAATGCCCCCCCGGCGGTGAAAGTACGATGGAAGCCCTAGCGGAACTGATGGGGCGAGACCCCATGCCGCTGGATGCTGATCCTGACACTATCGGTGTGAAAAAAGTCGCGTATATCCGCGAAGATGAGTGTATTGGCTGTACCAAATGTATTATCGCCTGCCCTGTTGACGCCATCGTTGGGGCAACAAAGCTAATGCACACGGTTATTGAAAGTGATTGCACCGGTTGTGACCTCTGCGTTGAACCTTGCCCTGTAGACTGTATTGATATGCTACCTGTTGAAACCACCGTTAAGAACTGGGGATGGAATCGCCCCCAAGGCCCTAACGCCCGCTTTGAACATCAAGTGTTTGCCTCAGATCGTCCTTTTACCACTGATGGGAGAGCTGTCTAATGCGTCTATGGGATTTTCACGGTGGCATTCATCCAGAAGAAAATAAGCAGCAATCGGTGCAGCAAGCACTTGTAAAAGCTCCCTTGCCTAAGCAGGTTGTTCTGCCGTTACAGCAACATATCGGAGCACCAGCGGAGCCGTTGGTCAGCGTAGGTGATACCGTTAAAACCGGCCAGCTTATCGCTCAAGCGGATGATTTTATTAGTGCCAATATTCACGCCTCTATTTCAGGTACGGTTACGGCGATAGATGAGCGCCCGATTCCCCATGCCTCGGGTATGAGTGATCTCTGTATCGTCATCGAATCTGATGGCCAAGATGATTGGGTGAAACTGGAACCTATAGCGGATTGGCAAAATGCTGATTCTGAAACCCTACTGAATGCTATCGCTAGGGCCGGTATCGTCGGCATGGGCGGGGCAGGTTTTCCAACAGCGGTTAAAGCCCGTATCCGGGAACAGCATACTATTGATACCTTGGTGATTAACGCCGCCGAGTGCGAGCCTTATATCACCGCCGATGATATGGCGATGCGGACGTACCCTGAACGACTAATTCAGGGGGTACAGATTTTATCTCAACTGGTTAAACCTAGCCGCTGCCTGATCGGTATTGAAGACAACAAACCAGAAGCGATTAAAGCGCTACACAGTGCCACTAAAGACACGGATATTGATGTAGTGGTCGTACCCACCAAATATCCTTCTGGCGGTGAGAAGCAACTTATTCAGATTTTAACTGGACGGGAAGTTCCCTCCGGTGGCTTACCCGCGGATATCGGCGTGATATGTCAAAACGTCGGTACGGCTATCGCTATCGCCAAGGCCGTCATACTGGGTGAGCCACTGATCAGCCGTATCACCACCCTGACCGGCAACGCCATGACCCGCCGTCAGAATGTCGATGTCCGTTTAGGGACGCCTATTAACGAGTTGCTGGATTTTGCAGGCTTTAACGCGGCTCTTGCTAGCCGTTTAATCATGGGTGGCCCTATGATGGGTTTTACCCTGACCAGCGACCGGCTCCCCGTAGTAAAAACCACCAACTGTTTATTAGCTCCTACCTCACAGGAGTTCCCAGACCCTGAACCGGAAAGCCCTTGCATCCGCTGCGGCATGTGTGAACAGGCTTGTCCGGCGGAGCTTCTGCCCCAGCAGCTGCATTGGTTTGCTAAAGCAGAAGAGTTTGAAAAAGCCCAGCTATTCAATCTGTTCGATTGCATTGAATGTGGTGCCTGCTCCTATGTCTGCCCGAGCAGTATTCCTCTGGTGCAGTATTACCGTTTTGCTAAAACAGAGATTCACAAAGAACAGGAAGAAGCGAAGAAAGCAGAACGGGCCAAAATTCGCTTTGAACAACGCCAAGCTCGACTTGAACGTGAAGAAGCCGAAAAAATCGCCGCTCGAAATGCCCGCATGGCCGCTGCTGCGGCAAAATCCGCTGCCGCCAAAGCCGCAGCACCGGCAACATCTGGCGCCTCACCTGTAACTCAAGGTTTAGCTCAAGGATTAGATGAAGCCGCTGCGAAGAAACTGAAAATCCAGCGGGCCGCTGCAACCGTCGCCTTGAAGAAAGCGGAAAAAGCCCTTACCGAAGCGGCCCTTGATAGCAACGCCAGCCCGGATAACAAGGCTATCCTTGAAGCCAATCATAAAGCCGCTCAAGAGAAACTAGCGGCTATCGACCAGCAATTAAACGGTGGAGCGCAGGCTAAAACTCAAGCTGGCGCCAACCCTCAACCTGCCGTCGCCACCAATCCAAACGGCCTTGATGATGCCGCCCTTAAGAAGCTGAAGATTCAACGGGCAGCGGCTAGCGTAGCACTGAAAAAAACAGAGAAGGCTCTAGCTGAAGCCACTGATGAAAACAGAGTGCAATTAGAAGCAACGTTTAAGGCGGCTCAAGATAAGGTCTCGGACATTGAACAGCAGCTAGGGATCGCCTCAGCTCAACCTGCAAGTAACGAGCAATCCGTAGCCGCGCCAAGCGCGGATCAGGAAAAGATTCTAAAACAAGCTAAAATTGCCGCAGCCGCCAGCAAGGCCGCCATGAAGAAAGCGGAAAAAGCATTAGTTCATGCGCAAAGTATTGGCGATACGGACGAGATCGCCGCCAAAGAAGCCGCAATCGTTACGGCTAAAGCGAATGCTGAAAAAGCAGCGGATAAGCTAGCGGCCTTGCAAGGCGTTACCCCAAAGGCCCCGGCAGCAGCAAGTCATTCAGCGTCTGACGCCACACCCGAGACCGATCTAGCGGCTAAACAGGAAAAAGCACTGAAGCAGGCTAAGATTATCGTTGCGGCCACTCGTACGGCTCTGAAGAAGGCTAAAAAAGCCTTAGCGGAAGCGCAGGACAGCAAAGATCCAGAGGCGATTAAAGCTCAGCAAGCGGTGGTTGAACGCTGCAAAACTAAATTTACCGGTGCCGAGCAAACATTAGCTCAGCTGACCAGTTCCGACGTATGTTAAGGGTTTAATCAATTATGGCATTTATTCGGGTTTCTTCTCCCCATCTGCACCGCCCCTTAAGTACCAATAAGGTGATGCAGACCGTTATTTTAGCCACCCTTCCGGGGTTGGCAGCCCTTACCTTGCTATTTGGGTGGGGATCGCTGATCAATGTAATCATTGCATCCGTTGTTGGGCTGACCTTTGAAGCCCTGATCCTAAAGATACGCCAGCGCAACCCGCTTCCAGCCATTAAGGATAACAGTGCGCTGCTGACCTGTGTTTTATTGGGTATTGCTTTGCCACCCTTAGCCCCTTGGTGGCTGCCTGTTACGGGTACGTTTGTTGCCATCGTGATCGCCAAGCAACTTTATGGTGGACTGGGGAATAACCCATTTAACCCTGCGATGGTCGCCTATGCCCTGTTGTTGATCTCCTTTCCGGTGGAGATGACCCAATGGGTCGCGCCAGCGGCCTTGTTGGATCATGGTTTATCCCTAGGCCAGAGCTTCAGTGCTGTTTTTAACGGGACACTCCTTAATGGTGGAACACTCTTTGGCAGTGGAACAGATGCCTTTACCATGGCAACACCCTTGGATGGCTTTAAGCATAAAGGCGCATTGATGGCCGATGAGTATTGGCAGCAAAACAGTGCCCAACCAGAGAATATTTGGCAAACATGGGCGATCGCTTCAACGGCGTTTCTGCTCGGTGGCCTGTATCTACTCTGGAAGCGCATTTTTACTTGGCATATTCCTGTTGCCATGCTGGGTAGCTTGCTGGTTATGTCCCTTCTCTTCTATGGTGCCGATGCCAGTAATTATGCCTCTCCTATGGTGCATCTATTCTCTGGGGCCACCCTGTTTGGCGCTTTTTTTATCGCCACCGACCCTGTTACCGCAGCGACCAGTAACAAAGGGAAACTTTGGTTTGGTGCCGGTATTGGCGTACTTGTTTATGTGATTCGCACATGGGGTAACTATCCTGATGCCATTGCTTTCTCGGTATTGCTGATGAATTTTGCCGCTCCTTTTATCGATTACTACACTCAGCCCCGCAGCTTTGGTCATAGCAAAGCCCGCAAAGGCATCAAAAACGAGCCGTAAGGAATCATCATGCATAGCCCAGCACCAGAACCTCAAAATTCGGAACAAGCCGTAGAAGCCGGTCTGTTAAAGTCTACCCTGCTACAGTCAATTATTCGCAGTAGTATCGGGCTTGGCATCTTTGCGATTGTTACCGCAGGTGTCATCGCCGTTACGCAGATCAATACGCAGGACAGCATTGCCGAAAATATTCGCCAAGCGCAAACTCGCAGTTTATATGAGATTTTGCCCGCGGATCAGATCGATAATGATCTACTTAGCAACACCCTGATACTCCCACCCAGCAAATTGCTAGGTAATCAGGACCCCATCCAAATCTATGTGGGCCGCAAAGAGGGACAAACCGTTGCCTTGCTGTTCCCTGTCACCACGCCCCACGGCTACAGTGGCAACATTGATCTATTGATTGGTGTTAAGCATAACGGTGAATTAGCCGGCGTGCGGGTGCTTAAGCATAGGGAAACACCAGGGTTGGGGGACAAAGTTGAAACCGCCAAGTCTAGCTGGATCAAGGGCTTTACCGGACTGTCCCTGGAAAACCCTGGGCCAGACGCGTGGAAAGTGAGAAAAGATGGCGGTCAAATTGACCAGTTCACCGGTGCGACCATTACGCCACGGGCCGTGGTGAATCAAACCCGTGCCGTTCTGGAGTATTTTGCCGAGCATCAAGAGACGTTGTTAAGCGCTAAGGCGAATACTAAGTGAGCTAACCTAATCAAGTTAAAAACCACAATAAGCAAATCGAATTAAAAAAACGAATTTAAAAGAGCAGCCGATTATGAGTGCAACAAAAAGTTATCAGGAAATTACCGCAGACGGTCTCTGGCATAACAACCCTGCGCTGGTGCAGCTCTTGGGTTTATGTCCGCTGCTGGCGGTTACTGGCTCGGTGGTAAACGCTCTGGGCTTAGGCTTTGCGACTATTTTGGTTTTAGTCGGCTCAAATCTATCCGTATCGATGATTCGTAACTTTGTGCCAGAACAGGTGCGCCTACCCGCTTTTGTAATGATTATTGCATCTTTTGTTACCTGTGCTGAACTTCTTATGCAAGCGTTTACTTACGAGCTATACCTTATTTTAGGTATCTTTATCCCACTGATCGTAACCAACTGCGTCATTTTAGGTCGAGCGGATGCCTTCGCCAGCAAGAACCCTATTTTGCCCGCTATGACCGATGGCTTAATGATGGGAGTGGGTTTCACTCTGGTACTGGTTTTACTGGGAGGTATGCGAGAACTCATCGGACAAGGCACTCTGTTCGAAAATATGCAGCTACTGTTTGGCCCAATGGCGGCTAGCTGGAAAATTGTTATTTTTGAAGATTACAGCTTTCTGTTTGCCATTTTGCCACCGGGAGCCTTCGTTGGTATGGGACTGTTGATCGCATTGAAAAATATTATTGATGGTAAGCTAAAAGATCGCGCTGAACGTCATAAAGCGGATGAGCCAAAACCAGTTGAAAACCGTCGCGTGCGTGTTACCGGCTAACCCTATAGCCTCTTCTGTGGTTCTTCGGCTGATCGGCAAAAAATGTTAAACTGAGAATTCTTTTTTCATTCTCTTTTCTTAGATACGTTTTTTTCAGATACGTTTTCCCCTCAGCCAAGGATGCAGATATGGCCACTGCCGCTAAAAAACCCAATCGACACAAATTAGTCCAGCAAGAATTAGAACGGGTCGATCACTCCGCCCTACTTATGGGCTGCCCTAAACATATCAAAATGGCGAGCAATCCTTTTGTCTTCCTACGTGGTTCCGCCCAGCTATTTTATGCGGATATTGCCCAAGGCAACCTTAAGCTGCCAGCACCTCTATTAAAGCTACCGCTGACGACGATTATGGGTGACTGCCACATCTCTAATTTTGGTTTTTTAAGTGAAGAGGGTGCCCATGGCGAAAGCGTTATCTTTGCACCTAACGATTTTGATGATGCCTGTATTGGTCATGCGGTTTGGGATTTAGCGCGCTTTTGTACCAGCCTTGGCCTAAGTGTTGATTTTGCCGAAGGTGTACTCGCAGGCCGTTATTCATTAGATGCGCCGATAGAGAACGATGATGGTTTAGCTGTCAGCCGCAAACAAAGCGCCAAAGCGATGCGTGCCTTTTTGCAAAGTTATCTGCAAACCTGTCAGGCCTGTGCTGATGATCCCGAGCAACGCAATCAGGTGCTTGATCGTTTTAAAAAAGGCCATATCTTGAATGCCCCCTACAAAAAAGCCAAAAAACGCATCTGGGGTGGCAAAAAATTCATGGAGAAAAGCTCCCTGGCAAAAGAGGTGAATATTGATCAGCAGCCACTTCGGTTTCGGAATCGGCCAGAACGCTTTAAACCCCTGATCAGCCATGAAGCCAAGGCTCTCATTCATCACTTTTCACCCTATATGGACGATACCATTCTTGATATTACCGAGCGCCTGAATGCGGGAACTGGCTCGGTGAATATGCGCCGCTTTTACTGCCTTGTTGGGCCAAAGAATTTTACCGGAACAGACGACCTAGCACTGTGCCACTTAGTTGAAGTGAAGCACCAGAGGCACGCCGCTCCCTTGTATCACTTCCCGAAACTAAGCCCCACCAACCGCCTAAATCCCGCCCATCTTACGGTGCATTGCCAACAGCGTATGCAACGCCGTCCAGATTTAGTACTGGATGAAGCTGAATGGCAAAATGCCCACTGGCTGATTCGCTCTCGCCATCATGCCCGTGTCGGTATCGACCCAGAGGATATTGTCTTTGGAGAACAGGCGATAAAAGGCGGTTTTAAGCAATACGCCGCCACCTGCGGGCAAGCTCTCGCCCTCGCCCACTGCCGAGGAGACCGCCGCTCCACACACTTTGAACAAGCCGTCGTCGCAGCGTTACCGGCACAGATAGATACCCTAATAAAAGCCTGTGAAGGTTATGTGGAGCAGGTCAAAGAGGATTGCCAGTATTTACAGAGGTTGTATTTGGAAGGGTAAGTTTAAGAATTGCGCCCATTAGCTAATGGGCGCAATAAAGCCTTTACCAATGAGCCAACAACTCCATAATGTCTTTGGTTTGTTCAGCCTTATCTTTGCCTTGCTTACTCTGGGTGCTTAAAAGATCTTTTGGGTGAGTAGGATTGCCTTCGATGCGATTACTATAGTAGCTATTGACTAAGCGAAGCAGCCACTCAAGAGAACCTCGAATTGAGTTAGGGATAGACCTGTTAAGCTCAGCATCAGCCCTGATCAGATCCACAATTTTGTCTTGATATTCACCAAGATCACTGGACTCTAAGTATGGAGTTATCGATATCATTATCGCTTCCCATAAGGCATTAAAATCATAATATATAATAGGTTGAAGTGCTTTACAGAAGTATAACTATCGTAATTTTCATCGCTATAAAAAGCGGTTCAAATATTCTAAAACCCCATAAAAAATAATATTTTTAGAATGATAATTCATATGATGTTAATCAGAAAATACTCTGGCGGTTGTTAAACCGCCGCGATCACCAAACTCGCTGCAATCGACCACATCACAAGGCAAACAAAGCCATCTAACACCCGCCATGCGATCGGTTTCTGAAACAGGGGGGCCAGCCAGCGTGCACCAAGGCTAATACCGAAGAACCAGATAAAAGAGAAGCTGATTGCACCTAGGCCAAACCAGAAGCGTTCTCCTTCTGGGTATTGCCCGCCAATACTACCGATTAGCACAACGGTATCCAGATAAGCATGGGGGTTGAGCAAGGTGACGGCCAGTGTGGTCAGCAGCGCTTTTTTCAGGCTAGTGGCACCTTTGTTGCGATCCGTTTCCAAGCTTTGATCCTTTAATGCAGAGCGCAGCGCTCCAAACCCATACCAAAACAGAAATGCTGCCCCCCCCCAACGGGCGACATTCAACCAAAGCTCGTTCTGGCTGATCAAAGCTCCCATTCCCATAACACCAAGGGTGATAAGTACTGCATCAAAAAAGCTACATATTCCCGCAATAGGCCAGTGATATTGGCGTTTTAATCCCTGAGATAGCACAAAGGCATTTTGCGCGCCTATCGCCATAATGAGGCCGGCACTGGTACCTAGGCCTTTTAATAAGGCCAACAGATATACACTCATTATTACACTCATCTTTTTCTCCTAAAAACACACATAGCGAAAACACGGCAGGTTGATGCAGGCATCTTGCTCTTGAGTAAAAATTAAGTAAAACTAATGATTTTAATCATTGATAAGAATTTCTAATGAGTTTATCTCTAGATCCAAAACAGCTTCGCGCCTTGCACGCGGTTATTGAAGAGCAAAGCTTTGATAAGGCCGCTAAACGCTTGCATGTCACCCAGTCGGCGATCTCTCAACGTATTCGTCAGCTGGAAGAAAAGTTAGGCCAAGCGGTGATTATTCGCAGTACACCTCTGATGCCAACGGCGACAGGACGACGGGTATTAAAGTTTTATTACCAGTTAAGTCTGCTAGAGGGCGAGTTAAGCCAAGGGTTGGATCAGGCTCAAGAACAGGGCTTCAGCCGTATGCCGATAGCGGTAAATGCCGACAGTTTAGATACGTGGCTACCGGAAGCCTTAGCGCCTCTGTTGCGCCAACAGCCTTGGGTGCTGGATATTAAAATTGATGACCAGGAGCAAACCCATCATTTGCTAAAAACAGGTGAAGTGTTAGGCAGCATCAGCTCATCCAGCCAGCCCATGCAGGGCTGTCACTGTATCCCGCTGGGAATAATGCGTTATCGAGCGTTAGCCTCACCGGCGTATATAACTCGATATTTTGCAAAGGGCGTTACGGCAGACACAATAGCCGAGGCTCCGGTGATGGAGTTCAACCACAAGGATGAGCTGCAAAATCACTACCTACGCCATATCGGTATTGATGCTCCTGTGTATCCTAAACATAGAGTTCCCGCGACAGGGCCTTATTTTCATCTGATTCAACTCGGTCTCGGCTGGGGCATGGTACCGGACCAGCAAAGCGCGACTTATTTAGCTCAGGGCATCGTCCAAGAGCTCACCCCTGAACAAGGTATCAATGTGCCGCTATATTGGCACGTATGGAACCTAAAATCTGCTAATTTAAAGCAACTGACAGAAGCGATAACACAGGGGGCAAAGCGTAGTTTGAGCTAAAGTGCCAAGGGTTCTTATGAATGATTACTTTTGTAAATAATATTTTTGTAAATGATAGGTGATAAGCCCAATCAACAACCCCCAGAACGCACTACCAACTCCGGCAATACTGACCCCAGAGGCCGTTACAAGGAAGGTTAATAATGCGGCTTCTCGCTCATCCGGCTGGACAAGTGCTGAGGCAAGACTATTGCCAATGGTTCCGAGTAGCGCTAAGCCAGCTATAGTGATAATAAGCGCCTGGGGGAAAGCCGCGAAAATAGCAACTACGCTCGCACCAAAAAGCCCTGTTACCAGATAAAACAGCCCGGCCCAAACTGAAGCCAAGTAGCGTTTTTTAGGGTCTTGCCCCGCTTCACGACCAGTACAGATGGCCGCCGTAATGGCGGCTAAGTTAAATGAAAAGCCACCTAAGGGCGCTAAAATCAAACCCGCAAAACCTGTCGAGGTTATCAAAGGAGAGACCGGAATGTGATAACCATTTGCCCGTAATACAGCAACACCAGGTACATTTTGCGATGCCATAGTGACAATAAAAAGAGGTACACCGATACCAATAAGCGCCTGCAAATTAAAACTTGGCGCAACCCAGGTTGGCGCTGCCAATTGCCACTCAACCCCCTCAAAAGACAGCTGCCCTTGGGTCAACGCCGTGATCATACCAATAAGCAGCACGACAGGAATCACATAACGGGGCAACAGATGTTTTATCACGATATAACCGCCAATCATTAAGCCAACCAATAGTAGATTTTGCTCAAGACTGGCAAAGGTATTGATGCCAAATGGCAACAGGACACCGGCAAGCATTGCTCCCGCTAAAGGCATAGGAACTTGATGCATCAACTTATCAAAAATACCGGTGATACCACAGAGGAAAATAAGACCTGAGCTAAATAGAAAAACACCGATAGCCTCGCTCAGGTTAAAGCCCGGCAGAGCCGTCACCAATAGAGCCGCCCCAGGAGTTGACCAAGCAGTAAGCACCGGTGTTTTAAAATAAAGAGATAATCCTGCACTGGTGATCCCCATACCAACACCTAACGCCCAAAGCCATGAGCTAATCTCTGCTCCAGTGGCACCGGCTGCTTCTGCTGCCTGAAAAATGATGACAGCAGAACTGGTATAACCCACTAAAACAGCGACAAAGCCCGCAGAAATATAGGACAAGCTAAAAAAAGATTTTAACGCTGAGATTGATCCCACAGAGAAGCCCCCTTACAATCAATAGCACTTTGTGCGCTATCACGTACAAATAACGGTTAGAGCGCGCAAGATAACACTTGTGCGCTATAGCGCACAATGTATTTATCGATTAAATTCTAGTCTTACGAGGCGATTACTGTGCAGGAACTCAGTCAGCACCTAAGCCATACCTTAAAGAAACTACGTAAAGAAAAAGAGTGGAGTCTTGATCGAACGGCAAAAGAAACCGGCGTAAGTAAGGCGATGCTTGGGCAGATTGAACGTGGGGAATCCAGCCCTACCGTGGCCACACTGTGGAAGATTGCCGGTGGTTTTCACTGCTCACTGTCCACTTTTATTGAGCCTTATAGCATTGAACCTTATAACCCTCATCCTTCGACCCTGATTCGAAATGCAAATGACCTACGCCATCAGCCTGCAAAAGATAAAATGCTGGTAGCGCCTATTTTTCCCTTTGACCCTCAACTCAGCTTTGAGGTTTTTGAGCTAACACTACTTCCCCATTATGAGCGCTACTCAGAGCCTCACGAAACAGGGGTTATCGAGTTTGTTTTAGTGTTAGAAGGTGAGATGGAGTTGTTTGTTGACCAGCAATGGCAAACACTCACCAAGGGAATGAGTGTTCGCTTTGCTGCCGATAAACCGCACGGTTATCGTAACCTAAGCACCGTTCAGGCGGTTTTTCATAATGTGATTCATTACCCTCGTTAACGTCTAGGCTTGCTAAGCTCAAGCGGGGCTAATATTCAATGGGTACAATATGCTCGGAATAAAGCGTGTAACCTGCCGTTGCAAGGTCTGTATTTTCTGTTTCTACCGATAAGCGACCACTGACCCACACCGCATTGTACAGCTCTGATTCTTGCACTGGGGTATCCGTTTTTACAAAAACGATCTGGTTAGATGGCGGTGGTGGCGTATGGATACAAGCACCAAAATAAGGCACCAGAAGAAATTCGGTAATACCTTCTGGAGTGACTTCAATGGGAACAATATACCCTCCCAATCGCACCGGCATACTATCTATCACCCCCAGCACTGGAGCCGACTGATAGGCTTTTTGTAGCTTTTCCATAATCTCTAAAATCAGAGGATCATCATCCGTCAGCAGTGCAATTTTCTCAGGATCGTATTGATCCAGTACCGCATCAGCCCGAAAGCCTTCCGGTATTAGATCTTCCCAATCCAGATCCAGTAACTGCTCACCCTCATCCCAACGGGACTGCACGCGCTCTGAGAGCTGATCAAACCCCTCAGGTTTGGCCGCTTGGGCAGATTGCGTACCCAGTAGCCATAAAACCACCATAACAAGCATCGCAAAAGCGATCGTTAGGGTGGTTGTTTTTATCCCCCTCATATAACACTCGTCTCCAAAACGCACTAATAATAGAATAAAGCACACTATAGTCTAACGGATAAACCTTCTGCCAAAGAGATACGATAGGCTCGTAATCCCGGCCATAGACCAACTAATAGTCCCGCAACGGCGATAACCGCTAAGAGCTTAAGCTCTAGCAAACTGAAAAAATTCACCGGCAGCCAAATACCCCAAAGTTCATACACCCAAGGCGCAGCAACCAACAATAATAGATAGAATAAACCGCTGCCACATAGCAGTCCGAGTAATGTCAGCATAAAGGCTTCGGCAACCAACAGCAGTAATACCTGTACAGGCCTAGCCCCTAAGGCTCGCAATATAGCTATCTCTCGGCGGCGCTCGTTTAAGCCGGTTAAAATCACCGACATTAGACCAACCAAGCCACTGATCACAACAAACCCTGCCACCACCAGTAGGGCATTTTCTGCGACACCAACTAATTGCCATACCTGCTGTAACGCCACCGCAGGAAGCACCGCCTGTAACGCTTCACTTTTACCGCTAACGGTTATTTTGCCTTCATTGATCGCTCTTTGTACCTGAAAAAGCTGTGTCTTTTTGTTGATGCCCACCAGTAATGCGGTAATAGATTGAGGCTGTAGCGTACTTTCATCTAAGCCACTGGCTTGTTTTTGACTAAAGCGCGCCCGCAGATCCTGTACAGCAGGTTTACCCCAGCCCACATGAATCGCTTCAATACTTTGCAAACTCACCAATACCGAGCGGTCAACCGGCGTACCAGTACGCTTTAATATCCCCACTAAGGTAAACGGCTTATCATCATGTTCTTTAAAACTGTGCCGCCCCATACCATGGGCTATCACCATCCTATCACCAATTTTGTAGCCTAATGTTTTAGCAACTTCAGCACCGATAACCGCTTGATAAAGCTTATCGAATCGCTCACCTTCAGCAAAGGCTAAGGGCTGCTTGCGGCCATAACGGTAGTGATCAAAATAAGCCGCCTCTGTTCCCATAACCCGATAGCCTTTATGGGAGTCCCCTAATGCCAAGGGAATCGTCCACGCCACTTCGGGCATCGCCGCAATTTCTTGTGCCGCTTTCCAGCTCATATTTGCGCTGGCATTTCCTAGCTGAAATACCGAATACAACAGCAGCTGTATATCGCCGCTGGGAGCACCCACAATAAGGTCAGTGCCAGAAATTGTTTGGTTAAAACTGGTGCGCGCTTCCGTTCTTACCCGCTCGACCGTCAGTAGAAGCGCCACACTAAAGGCGATAGTCAATACCGAGAGAAACACCGTTAATCGGCGATTCGCGAGACTCTTTAGAGATAACCGCAATAAGGTTGCCAAATTAATATCCATTACAGCCCCCCTTGAGAAACAGTGGCCTGATTAAGGCTTGGCAAGTGCAGGTGTCGATCAAAGTGATCTTTTAAACTTTCATCATGGCTCACAAATACCAGCGAGCTGCCACTATCTTGGGTTTCTGCCATTAAAAGCTGTAAAAACTGATCTCGACTTTGATGATCCAATGCAGAAGTCGGCTCATCGGCAATAATGACCGGCGGCGCGCCGATTAAAGCTCGGGCAACGGCCACTCGCTGCTGCTGACCGATGCTTAAACTCATCACCGAGTGCTGCCAAAGTGCTTCTGGCAACAATAAGCGGCTTAATAGGCGCTTTGCTTCGCTTAAGGCGCTAACCTGCCGAGTCTTAAGGGTCGCAGCCCGCTGACGGGAGAAATCACAGGCTAAGGTGATATTGTCCAGCACATTTAAGTAAGGTAGCAGATTAAATTGCTGAAAAACTAAACCAATATTATCCGCTCGAAAATGATCCCGCTGGGCAGCAGAAAGACGCTCAATACGCTGGCCTGCAATCTCAACCTGCCCTGCTTGAGGAACAACAACCCCTGCTAGAAGCGATAAAAGCGTGCTCTTACCGCAACCACTGGGGCCATAAACAAAGAGACGCTCGCCAGCGTTTAGCTGAAAAGCGTCGATTTGTAACGCAGGCTTGGCCTGCTTAGGCCAAGCAAAACTGAGTTGGTTTAACGCAATGATGGACTTACCACTCAAGATTCCCATCTCCTTCTTGTTCACTCACAACAACAGTACGCTCAGAGATCGCTTCAATACGTAGCAGCTCTAAATATGGCAGCTGACTGAACAGCTTTAATGTCGCAGGAGAAAGTGCATCACTATCGCAGTGGAAGGTGTAACGTGCCTCAACATTGACATGAGTTGAATGATCATGTCCATCGTGGTCATGCTCGCCTTCATCATGGTCGTGATCATCATGCACTTCTTCATCGTGGTCATGGTCGTGATCATCATGCGCCTCTTCATCGTGGCCATGGTCGTGATCATCATGCGCTTCTTCATCGTGGTCATGGTCATGGTTTTCATGCCCTGCTTCAGCCATAAAAGGCAGATCAACATCTTTTGACTCCAAAACACAACTGGCCGGTAATGCCAACCAGCGTTCAGGATGAGAAAAGACCTCTTTCGCATGGGCTAAGGAGGTATGCTCTTGATCATTTGTCGGTGGATGCTCATAGCCTAAAACACTATCAGCAGCGGCACTAAAGCTCACGCTCACCTCTTTACCTTCTTGAGCAATCGCCAAATTAGCAATGCCGTGCTCATGGGCACCAAACTCACTTGCACTTGACGATAAACTTGCAGTCAATGCAAAAGCGCTCGCCAGTAAAGGCAAGCCAATACGCAAGGATAAAAGAGATAAAGGGCTACGAATAGGCAGTGCTCGATTGATAGTTTTTTTCATCATATATCCATTGGTACGATGCGAATATTAGGAGTTTAACATGAGAGACTTAGGGTCAGTCTCTTAAAAAAGAAGGGGACATTTATAATCCAAAAACAATGACGTTACAACATAACATATAAATTATCATCCTTGGCATTCCCTTTAGAGACTGAAATAATATCGTATCCCTAAAATTGAGATTTTAAGCTCCCATGAACGCTGAAAAACGTTACGAAATTTTTTCCCGCCTACGGGCTAATAATCCACGCCCCACGACAGAGCTTAATTACTCCAGCTCGTTTGAACTTTTGATTGCCGTTATTCTTTCAGCTCAAGCCACGGATGTCGGCGTTAACAAAGCAACCGATAAACTTTACCCAGTAGCAAACACCCCTCAAGAAATTTACGATCTAGGCGTAGAAGGCCTAAAAACCTATATTAAAACGATCGGCTTATTTAATAGCAAAGCTGAAAATGTAATAAAAACATGTCGAATGCTGTTAGATCGGCATAACGGCGAGGTTCCTCAAACACGGGAAGCATTGGAAGCACTGCCTGGCGTCGGCCGTAAGACCGCCAACGTAGTATTAAATACGGCTTTTGGCCAACCTACTATCGCCGTCGACACCCATATTTTTCGGGTATCCAATCGAACAGGCATCGCAAAGGGAAAAAATGTTGATGAAGTCGAGAAAAAACTCATCCGCAACGTTCCCAAAGAATTCAAGCTGGACATTCATCACTGGCTAATCCTGCATGGCCGCTACACATGTATCGCCCGTAAACCACGCTGCGGTTCATGTATCATCGAAGATCTATGCGATTTTAAAGAAAAAACTGAGATTTAAATTTAGTGCTTTATAGCCTTATAAGGCTTTGATTGTAACAAGAGCGTTGTTCATGCGTAATCTACTTGAGCCAAATCAGCAAAGCTTCTTTTTTATCCTTTTTAAACCAATGTCATAAAAATGTCATTTGACCTTGCTAGAGGCAAAATGTATTGTGATTGTATATACATTGCATATCACAATGATATTCAATAAAAGCAGGCAATGATTACTTATGCCGACGGAAAAAAAGAAAAAAAATAGCCAACTGATTATTCGTATTAGCCAAGAAGAGAGAAATCAGTTTGTCTCTCTATGCGATACGCTAGATACCAGTGCCGCTCGGGAAGTACGCCGCTTTATACGCAGTTTTCTCGCAGAGCACCAGCAACCAATTGATCCTCGTTGATCAGGCTTAGTTCTGGATGCCTGCAATCTTGTCGCTCAAGTTAAACTTTAAGTTTGATGGGCGTTATTAAAAGTACTTTATGTACAACTAGGAGTAACATCATGGCTAAGGTAGCTAAAAAAGACGTTAAAAAAGAGATCAAAGCACGCGAAGCTAAGATCGAGAAGCAAGAAGGCAAAGTTAAAAAGCTGAAAAAATCACTGAAAAAAGCTAAATAAGCTTTTGTATTTCAGTCATTGAAGAAACGGCCTGCGGGCCGTTTTTTTTGCTTATCTTTTCCCATAAAACCATCGTTCTTATCTGTATTTTTATCACCCCTTATCACTAAAACCCTAAGCCTCTGCTTTATTTGTGCAGTCCTGCGCCGTTCTTGTTAAACTTGCCATCCGTTCGCTCCATAGCCTGCTGATATCAGGTTTTCCGGTTCTGTCGACGCTTTTTATTCTAGCTGCATAATGGATTCTCTCGTGAGCACTTGTCCTCTTCCATCTCAATCTCAGCCCTGCGTCTATACGCTTAGACATAAGCTTCAACACGCGGTCATGTTCATCGTTTTATCACTAGTGCTCATTGCCGCCTCATTACCTGTACTGGCAGAGGTTAGCGTCGAAGATGACCTTAAAAATACCATCACGCTAGAGCAGCCCGCTCAACGTATTATCAGCCTTGCCCCGAGTGTCACCGAGCTGCTGTTTAGCGCTGGAGCCGGTAGCAAAGTGGTTGCTGTTGTCGATTACAGTGACTTCCCTGAGGCAGCAAAAGAGTTGCCCCATGTGGGCGGGTACACGCAGCTCGACATTGAACGTATTTTAGTACTACAGCCGGATTTAGTGATTGGCTGGAAAAGCGGTAACCACCCCGATACATTAGAAAAGTTGCGCCAACTTGGCCTTCCCGTATACACCACAGAAACCCGTTACTTAGAACAGATCCCTGTAACATTAGAGAAGTTTGGTCGACTAGCAGGGACCTCTACTATCGCGAAAAAAGAAGCCGAACACTTTCGCCTCACCCTGCAAAAACTAAAAGACCAGTATCAACATAAAGCACCGGTGAAGGTGTTCTATCAAGTGTGGAATAAGCCGCTGATAACCATTAACAAAGAAAACTTAATCAATCAGGTGATCAATGTCTGTGGTGGGCAAAATGTGTTTGCTGAGCTAAGCAATATTGCGCCTCGCATTGATATTGAAGCCGTCCTTAAGGTAAATCCTGATGCCATTGTCGCCAGCGGCATGAGAGTTGAACGTCCCGAATGGTTGGATGAATGGAAAGACTGGCCAGCAATTAACGCCGTGCAAAAGCGGCAACTACACTTTATACCGCCGGGACATATCCAGCGCCAAACAGTGCGGGTTTTATTAGGGGCGGAGCAACTGTGCCAGCAACTTGATCAAACCCGTCACAGAATTGCAACCTCATCCACAGGAAACAATCAGTGAAGCCCCCCGCAACTAAAGCAGATAGTTTTAGCCAACAGCAAAAGCTACGGGCAACGTTCTGGCTTGGAGGTCTTGGCTTAGCCTGTTTGCTCAGCCTAATCTTGGCACTACTAACCGGCAGCATCAGCGTTAGCGGCTATGATTTGTGGCAACTGATTATCGACACCCTTACTTTATCGTCACCAAGTACTTCGTCTAACACTTTAGCCACCACCGTGATGACCGAGCTAAGACTACCCCGCGCTTTATCCGCTTTGGTCGTAGGCGCAGAACTGGCCTTGGCAGGCTGTTTAATGCAGGTTTTATTGCGCAACCCATTAGCAGACCCCTATGTATTGGGCGTTTCCGGTGGTGCAGCGGTAGGCGCCCTGTTCAGTATTATGTCGGGCTTGGGGGCTTTCTGGGTCTCTGGCAGTGCTTTTGTAGGTGCTTTAACTAACCTGTTATTGGTATTTGGTCTATCCCATGCAAAAGGGGTTTGGTCGCCATCACGCTTACTCCTAACAGGCGTTGTAACGGCCGCCGGCTGGGGGGCGGTTATCAGTTTTATGCTATCTATTGGGGAAGACAATCAGCTAAGAGGAATGCTGTTTTGGTTGATGGGCGATCTGAGTCGAGCATCGTTACCTGGCTGGCACGGGCTATTTCTACTGATAAGCCTTGTTATTAGCGCATTATTGGCACGGCCTTTAAATATGATGCTCCGCGGCGAACTGCAAGCGAAAGCCCTTGGCGTTTCAGTGTACCCACTCCAGATCACCCTGTATTTACTGGCATCGGTGCTGACAGCCTCTGCGGTAACCCAAGCCGGAAGTGTCGGCTTTCTTGGTTTGGTCGTGCCCCATATTTTACGTTTAAGCTTAGGTTCCGATCATCGCCTGTTGCTACCCGCAACGGCCCTAGCCGGCGCTTGTTTATTACTTTTGGCGGACACCCTTGCAAGAACCTTAATTGCCCCCCAGCAATTACCTGTGGGGGTTATCACCGCTTTTATTGGCGTGCCAGTCTTTCTTTGGGTGCTACAAAAAAGCAATCGAGGCCTAACATGACCCACATATCCCCCCCATTGCTCAGCACGCTAGGACTTACGGTCACCATCGCCGGTAAAACCCTGTGTCAGGATTGGGCTCTAGCGCTTAATCAAGGTGAGATATGGGGGATTTTAGGCGGTAATGGTGCCGGAAAAACAACCTTATTACATACCCTAGCAGGACTTAGAGCCGCAGATAATGGACAAGTGCTGTTACAAGGTATTCCCTTGGAACAACTTAAAAGCCGGCAACGAGCACAGCAGCTAGGCTTTCTACTGCAAGATGATAGCACGGCGTTTCCTGCCACGGTGCTAGAGACCGCCTTGCAGGGTCGTCACCCACATTTAGGCCCTTTTGCCTGGGAGAGCCAATCTGATGAAAATCTAGCTCACAATGCCTTGCAACGGGTTGAGTTAGATGATTTTTGCCAGCGCAACATCGATCAACTTTCCGGTGGTGAACGTCAACGCCTTAAAATTGCGACGTTGATGGTACAGCAACCCAAGATTTGGCTATTGGATGAACCGGCAAACCACCTTGACCTACACCATCAAGTGAGCCTTTTACAGCAGCTACTTGCTGATGTAAAACAGCAATCGGGCTGCCTTCTGATGAGCCTCCATGACCTCAATCTAGCGCAACGTTTTTGTGATCATCTGATATTACTTTTTCCAGAAGGCCCTATGATAGGCACAAAGGAGGAGCTGCTGACGGAAGAGCGACTCGAACAACTTTACCAACACCCTATTCGACGGCTTGAAACTGAAGCTGGGCCAGTGTTTATTCCTGCCTAGGCTTATATTTAATATTTATACCCCTGTTAAACCGACTAAATCCATAGGGATCGACCATGCTGCGCTATCTTTTACTCTTGAGTAAACCTTCCAATCGGCAGAGCATCAAGCCTCTTGTGTTACGGGTTATTACGTTAATACTATTGCCGATATCATCAGCCTATTCGCCATCCGCTTATAGTGCTTGGTGGTCACTTGACAGCGATAGTAAAGAGCGCGGCTATCAAGCGCTTCTACCGGATAACACTACACCTGCTTCCATGAGCTATCAATACGAGTGCGGTGCCTGCCATATCGCCTACCCGCCACAGGTTTTACCAAAAGCTAGCTGGCAATCACTCTTGTCCAATCTAGGGAATCACTTTGGCGAAGACGCACGCCTTGATAAAGCTCAGCCTCAAGAATTACAGGACTATCTAACCCTTTACGCCAGCGATAGCGACAACGCAGGGAAATTTTCCGACTTTACCAAGCGCCTGCAAAACCCAGCCCCTATTCGTATTACTCAACTGAATTTCTGGCGTTTGAAACACGACAAAATACTCAAAAAGAAGCAACAACTTATTATTAACAATCCTGATGTCGGCAGCGCCAGCCGTTGTAATGCCTGTCATGAGAAAGCTGAGCAAGGCCTATTTCAGAAGCATACCGTGCAGATTCCCAATATTGATAAGCGAGAATATAAATAGCCCTCATAAGCCATCTGCTGATTAATTACTCTGACCTAGCATCAATTGCAATCAGCCAAAGCGCCCCAACCATTTCAGCTATCACAGACACAAAGAACACCAAGATTCTTTTACTGACCGATTAGCAAACCGGAGAGATTATGCGTTTACTACATACGATGTTACGGGTTGGCAACCTGCAAAAGTCGATTGATTTTTACACCAAAGTTATGGATATGACACTGCTGCGCCAGTCTGAAAATAAAGAGTATGAATACACCTTAGCGTTTCTAGGCTATGGCGATGAATCAGACACCACGGTTATCGAATTAACCTATAACTGGGGCACGTCGGAATATGACATGGGTAATGCCTTTGGTCACTTGGCTATTGCCGTTGATGATGTTTACCTCGCCTGCGATAAAATTCGCGCTGCCGGTGGCATCATTACCCGTGAGCCAGGCCCAGTAAAAGGCGGCAATACCGAGATCGCCTTTGTGCGTGACCCCGACGGTTACGCCATTGAGCTGATCGCCAGCCAATTTGCAGGGAAAGGTTTAGGCCAAGACTAATTTTTAGCGCCTAAGGCGCTAACGATAACCGGCACAACTCACGATAACCGGCACAAGGTGTTTAACCTTGCGCCGGTTTTTTTATGCCTAAAAGAATAGAGTATTTTGAATGACAGGGTTCTTGAGCAAAATTCAAACAAGTGTTTAAATGCAAGAAGACCAATACAACAATAATCAAGGAATTCACTATGCCAAATACATTACCAGTGTCGCTTGAGATAGCCCATCATATTGCTGTTGTGCGCTTTAATCGCCCTGAAAAAATGAATGCTCTGGATATGCCAACCTTTGCTGAAATCCTAAAAATACAGGAGCAGATTGCAGCAAATAGCAATATTCGAGCAGTCGTATTAACCGCTGCCGGTGATAACTTCTGTGCAGGTTTAGACGTACAGTCCGTTATGATTGACCCCGCTGCTGTGGAAACGCTACTGAGCCATCCAGAGAATAAAAACTGGCTAGGTAACTACGTGCAGCAGATCGTCGTGGGTTGGCAGCAGCTGAATATTCCTGTGATTGCCGCGTTAAAGGGATATGTTTTTGGTGGTGGCTTACAGATTGCGTTAGGGGCCGATTTTAGGATTAGCGCACCGGATAGTCAGTTATCCATCATGGAGATTCGTTGGGGCATTATTCCTGATATGGGTATTTCAGTAGTTGCACCGTCTCTTATCGCCCGAGACCAACTCAAATTACTGGCCATGACCGGTGATCGCATCTCAGGGGAACAGGCACTTAACTTTGGCTTAGTCACCCAACTAGCCAACGATCCAGAGCAAAAAGCGATGACACTTGCTCAGCAACTTTGTCAGAAGAACCCTCAAGCGGTTCAAGGTATTAAACAGCTATTTAACGGGGAACATCTTGAGGCATCCCAACGCTTGGCTTTAGAAGAAGAGACTCAGCGTAAAATTCTATTCAGCGCCAATCAGTTAGAAGCTGTTCAAGCAAACCTACAAAAGCGTGATCCTGTTTTTAAATAATCACTCCTTTTGAATAGGAGAGCAAGAAGGGCTTAGCTGAATTCTAGATAAGGCTTAAGCCCACGAAAACAGATCCAGACTAGCGGGTACGTACTGACAAGGGTCGTTAACATATCGGCTAAGCTGTGATAACCCAAATGATGCATCAAAACACCATAAGCCACCCCTGATACCAAAGCGATGACCAGTGCTATGGCAAGTACAGAGCGGCATAATAAGGAGAGACGGTTATGGCTCGTCTCTCTGAATGGAATAAGCACAAACACCAGCAGCATTTGATAGAAAGGTAACAAAATAGCAGTATGGGTGCTGTAATCCAGCCCCCAGCGCTGCCACAACCCTAACAATCCTTCTAGAAAGCTAAAGCCAAATATCAGGGCACAACACAGAGATAAGCCAATGACACTACGCGTTAACACGCCAAGCCGATGCCCCGTCCAAAGTACACCAAAGCACAGTAATGGAGTATAAAAGTCTGCAACAATAGCCCACACGCCCCACATCTTATATTCCCTATAAATTGAACCGAATCTCATTTATAAACAGAACATTACCTACAGACCAAACTTCATCTACAAATCAATACGTTAGAACCACTTTACCCTTCATGTCTTTAACGTTAGTCTTAGTCGTTTGCCAACACGGATGAACACCAAAAAAGACTTAAATCATCACACTTTTAATTAAATACCAACCACAGTCCCTTTTACCGTACCCTTTAATTTAGCATGCGCTTAAAGCACATCGCTTGATATGCTTTATGGGGTACACGGAGTTCTTAACATGGATTCTTTAACGAGAACCTTAAGCGAACGGGCTCGCCAGCTAACCCGTGAATTTCTAGAGCCACATACCGAGGTTTTTAAAGGCGCAGCAGAACTGACCGCCAGCGGCTCTCAGGCGCTAAGCATTGTCAACCTTGAATTAACCCGTTTAACCTTAAACTACCAACAGCTAGAGGAAAAAGTGGCGGTTATTGAAGGTTTTTCACAGGCTTTAGCACAGCTAAAATGGAACGCTGAGGATGCCGCTCACTTGGTGCGCAATTTAGAAAAACAGTTACTACCGGCTAAAACTGTTAGAAACAACCAAGATAAGCCCTGCACATAAAGACTCAGCCTCCCCGTTAGAGATCACACAGATCACGCATCGCCTCATGGGTACTCAAATAGATTTGACCAGGGGCGATGCGTTCTAAAAAGTGCGTTTGCCGGAACTGATCCATAACCGGCCCCTTCACATCCGAAAGATGTAACGTGATACCAGACTCACGCAGGTTCTCAATCATCATTTCAAGCGTTTCTAGAGCACTGGCATCAATAAAGCTAATACCGTTGCAGATTAAGACCAAATGCTGCAACTGAGGCTGCTCAGAGATAATTGCCATCACCTCATCTTCAATATAACGAGTGTTAGCAAAATAAAGGTTTTCATCAATGCGCAGTCCTAAACAGCAGGGATTAGTTTTCACCTCAAAACGCTTAACATTACGAAAGTGCTCACTGTTACCAACCCGTCCTACCACTGCAATATGAGGTTTACTGGTACGTTGCAAAAGTAACCCCACAGACAGCACCATACCGGAGAGAAGTCCTATTTCAACACCAAAGACCAGTACCATTGCGAACGTTACCGCCAGTGTTAACGCATCTGCACGATTAAAGTTCCATGTGTTTTTAATACCGGAAAGATCAATCAATGGCAGCACCGCCATAATCACAATGACACCCAATACCGCCTTTGGCAGATAATAAAACCACGGTGTAAAGTAGAGTACCGTTAACGCCAAGCCAGACGCAGTAATCACAGAAGCTACTGTTGTTTGAGCACCAGATGCATCATTCACCATTGATCGGCCAAAACCACCGGCAACAGGATAAGCCCCACTAAAAGCAGCACCTATATTGGCAAAACCTAAAGCGATCAGCTCTTTATTAGGTATGATACGTTCGCGGCGTTTACTGGCTAACGCCGTTCCAACAGAGACACTTTCTAAAAAACCGACTAAAGCAATCAGCAAGGCTGCAGGTAATAAGCTTACCCACCAATCTATCTCAAAAGGCAGTAGAGAAAACTGCGGTAATCCAGCAGGAATATCACCCACAATACTAACGCCATGCTCTGTATGAAGATCAAAAACCACAACAGACGCAACACCGGCTAAAATAGCAAACATGGGGCCTGCCTTCGCAAAGGAACCTGCTAATAACGGTGAGGCACCCCATTTTTTTAAGACATTTGCCAAATATGTCTTGCTGAACCACATAATAAAAAAGGCAACCAAGGCTATCGCCAAAGTAGCTGAGTTAAACGTCGGCAAGCTGAAATAAAGACCTTGTAACGTCTCATAAAATTGATGGCCCCGAGGAAACTCCAAGCCAAAAACATATTTCAACTGACTGAAAGCGATCATCAGAGCGGCGGCACTGGTAAAACCCGTAATCACCGAATGGCTGAGGAAATTAACTAAACGGCCTAACCTCAGCATAAACATCAACAACAAAATCATGCCAACCAACAACGCCAACACCATGGCAGTGGTGATATAAAGATCTGTTCCCGGCTCTGCTGTTTGGGAGATCGCCTCCCCAACCATTAAAGAGGCAATAGCGACAGGGCCCACCGCAAGACTGCGGCTGCTGCCTAAAAAGGCATAGATAAACAAAGGAATAATACCAGCATACAACCCCATTTCTGGCGGTAATCCGGCCAAAAAGGCATAAGCCATGCCTTGAGGAACCAGCATAATCGCAACAATAACACCGGCTAACGCATCGTTAATGAGAGTATCGCGACGGTATTGCGATAGCCAGCCTACAATAGGAAAGAGACGCTGCAACTTATTAGGCTTGAAACTGTTGCTAGGTTTAAAACTTTTGGTGCTAAAGCTATCTGCTTTGGCCTTGTTCGACTTTGGAGCGGATGATGACATAGGAAAAAGCCTGATTATTAAAACTTTTTGGAATATTGTTATTATAAATCATTATATGCTAATATTCCATTGAATCGCGCTTTCTGCCAAAAGATAAGCAAATAACAATACGGTCACAACTTAATCCTGTATCCGTCACCCGATCTGCCCCCAATCCCTCCCATACGAAGTTAAACAAGGCAGGGATAGCTGCTGAAAGGAGATTTTTTATGAGCGCCCAAATCAAAGCTTTCTTCCATGAAACAACCTCAACTTTTACCTACGTGGTGCATGATGGGATAAACCCTGAATGCGCAATTATTGATCCGGTTTTAGATTTTGATTATAAATCAGGTCGCACTAGCACTCAGTCTGCCGATTCAGTTATTCAGTGGATTAAAGACCAAGCATTGTGTTTAAGCTGGATTATGGAAACCCACGCCCATGCAGACCATATCAGTAGCGCCAAGTATATTCAGAATCAAATAGGTGGAAAAATTGTTATTGGCGAGCATATCACGTTGGTTCAGGGTGTTTTTAAGAAAGTCTTCAACTACGGCGATGAGTTTATTGCCGACGGCCATCATTTCGATCATCTAATCGCTGAAAACGAAAGCTTTAAAATAGGCGAGCTTGAAGTCAACGTATTACATACACCGGGCCATACACCAGCCTGTATCACCTATGATATTGCCGGAAAACTGTTTGTTGGTGATACCTTGTTTATGCCTGATGTCGGCACAGCCCGTTGCGACTTTCCCGGTGGCGATGCACAAACCCTATATGATTCTATTCACCACCTACTAAGCTACCCCGATAACACAGAGCTCTATATGTGTCATGACTATCCGCCACAAGGTCGTGAAATCTGCCATGTGTGTACCGTTGCGGAGCAGAAAGAGAGCAATATTCATGTTGGCAAGGGTGCCAGTAAAGCTGACTTCGTTGAAATGCGCTCAACCCGTGATGCCACCCTGGAGATGCCAAATCTAATTCTGCCATCTATTCAGATTAACATCCGTGCCGGTGAACTGCCGGATGCCGAGAACAACGGTGTTTCCTACCTGAAACTCCCCTTGAACCAATTTTAAGCCATTAAAAAACCCGCCTTTCCTTTGATCGTTTACCGATCATCGAAAAGACGGGTTTTTTATTTGATGAGCATAGAATCTAACTCATCAGGCCACAGTCAACTTACAGCTGGCTACGACCTTTCTGAGCAGCAATGCGCATACGCAGTGCATTCAGTTTGATAAAGCCTTCTGCATCTTTCTGATCATAAGCACCGGCATCATCTTCAAAGGTTACAATATTGCTATCGTACAGGCTGTCTTCAGACTGACGACCTACAACAATCACGTTACCTTTGTACAGTTTCACTCGAACGACACCATTTACGTATTCTTGAGAGTCATCGATCATGGTCTGCAGCATCTTACGCTCAGCACTCCACCAGTAACCGTTGTAGATCAGCTCGGCGTATTTCGGCATGATGCTGTCTTTCAGATGCGCGGCTTCACGATCCAAGGTGATTGATTCGATCGCGCGGTGCGCTTTCAAAATAACCGTGCCCCCTGGTGTTTCGTAGCAACCACGGGCTTTCATACCTACGTAGCGGTTTTCTACGATATCAACACGGCCAATACCGTTAGCACCAGCTACCTCATTCAGGTAAGTCAGTACGGTTGCAGGGCTCATCTCTTTATCGTCAATTGCAACGATATCGCCCTTCTTGAAGGTCAGGTTTAAATAGGTCGCTTCATCTGGAGCTCGCTCTGGACTCACAGACCAACGCCACATATCTTCTTCTGGCTCCGCCATTGGATCTTCCAGAATACCGCCTTCGTAGGAGATATGTAGAAGGTTAGCATCCATTGAGTATGGTGATTTTTTCTTACCAGAAGAGAAATCAACAGGGATATTACGTTCTTCACAGTACTGCATCAGAGTATCACGAGACGTCAAATCCCACTCACGCCAAGGCGCGATCACTTTTACGCCAGGCTTCAGCGCGTAGGCACCCATCTCAAAGCGTACTTGGTCGTTACCTTTACCCGTGGCACCGTGAGCAATCGCATCCGCACCGGTTTCATTCGCAATTTCGACCAAACGCTTAGCGATCAAAGGTCGAGCGATAGACGTACCCAGTAGGTACTCACCTTCATAGATGGTGTTGGCACGGAACATAGGGAAAACGAAGTCACGTACATATTCTTCACGCACGTCTTCGATGTAGATTTCTTTAACCCCTAGCGCCTCAGCCTTAGCACGGGCTGGCTCTACTTCTTCACCCTGACCTAGGTCAGCGGTAAAGGTCACAACTTCGGCGTTATATTCGTCCTGTAACCAGCGCACGATTACAGAAGTATCCAGGCCACCAGAATAGGCCAGTACTACTTTTTTGATATCTGACATTGGATGCTCCACGCTGACTTAAATAACCAGAGACCTCTCTGGTATTAATACTGTTGCTAGTATTCGTGTTTTAACGACGTAGTAATTGACTAGCAAAACAAAGATAAACGGCCATCATTTAGATCACCGCTCAGGCGTTATATTTACCTGAAAATTCTGGGGGGTATTGTATACGACTTACGAAAAAGATACGACTTACGAAAAAGATACGATTTGAGATAAAGCACATAGAAAATTCAGGCCATCTCAAACCGTACGCTCTAACGCACTGACTAAAACTTTACTGAAGCTGGCCGTTAAACTCGCCACTATATTCATTAAGCGTATTAGGATCGCCAGGAGCCAAGCCTTCACGCTCTAAACGAATTGTCACACGGCGGTTCTTCGCGCGATTTGCTTTAGTCGTGTTAGGAACAATAGGATAGCGCTCACCGTGATAGCGTGCAGTGACCATTTTATCATCCAAGCCCACATCCAGCAGGTAATTCAGAACCGTGTCCGTACGCTGCTTAGAAAGCTTACGGTTATCACGGCGGGAGCCATAACTATCCGAGTGGCCATCAAGGAACACGTATTTCACCGACGGGTCCGCTTTAATATAACGAACAATCAAGCTTAACCGTTCTTTGTCATCAGCGGTAATATCAAATCCGCCACCGGGAAATATCACTGTTGAGCGAGCGATCTGATCGAAATTCACCGGTAATAATTCACCACGACAAGCAATATAATCGAAATAAACCGGCTTAAAGTTGAGGGCGCTTAACGAACCTCGAACAGGAGCATAACGGCTGTCTCTTGGAGTTTGCATAAAGGTAGGGTTCAACCCTTGGGTCAAGGCCTCTATCATCAGGTGTGCTTGTTTAGAGCCTACACGCACACCTTCTTCACCAGCACCAACCCTTACCTTACCTAAGTCCAGAGGGGCATCTCCGGGCTTCCAGTTTGGCGGCAAAGCCATTAGGTCTGCTGCTCCTATCCGCAAGGGCTGCCCCAGCGGCTCTAAAAAGAATTTAAGGTCTTCGCCAGATCGATGGGTAAATCGAGCCATCCCCATATCTGGAATAGAATGCGTTAGTTCACAATAGAGCGGAGATGGCTCAGTAGCCCGCCATTCACTATTGCCAATACCTGCGCCATAATCAGCAGCCAAAAGGCTCGATGACAGCAACAAGCCTAAACCTAACGACAGGCCTTGTTTTCCTCGTGACGGTTTTACTGGCGACCGAGTCAGCGACATCAGTGGCAATCTCCTTGATTTTTAAGAACTCTATTTTGCCCTCATCGGCCTACAAACTCAAAACTTTAGCCTATAACTGTTAGATTGAATCAGTTACCATTTGAAAAAATACAACTTCGACCAAATTTGATTAGGGAGCAGAGGGTCTTGGATTCATTCACATCTGATACAGAGCACTATGGCGACAAACACCCAATGGCTAACCGTTTCCGAGGGTTCTTGCCTGTTGTTGTCGATGTAGAGACTGCGGGATTTAACGCAAAAACTGATGCTCTGTTAGAGATTGCTGCCGTAACCCTGATGATGGATGAAGAGGGGTATCTACATCCATACAACACCTATTCTTTTCATGTAGAGCCCTTTGAAGGGGCGAACATTGAACAAGCCGCATTGGATTTCACTAAAATTGACCTTGAAAATCCGATTCGTAAAAGCATGGCAAAAAGCGAGCAACAGGCCTTAGGCGATGTGTTCAAACCCGTGCGTAAAGCATTAAAAGAGTTTGGCTGCACCCGTGCGGTACTCGTCGGCCACAATGCTAGCTTTGATCAGGGCTTCTTAAACGCTGCCGTGGAACGCAGTGGTATTAAGCGTAATCCGTTCCATCCTTTTTCAAGCTTTGATACCGCAACACTCTCAGGCTTAGCTTATGGCCAAACGGTACTCGCCAAAGCCTGTAAAGTTGCCGGTATCACATTTGATAACAGCCAAGCACACTCGGCGCGCTATGACACAGAAAAAACGGCAGAGCTGTTCTGTTCCATTGTGAATCGCTGGAAAGAACTTGGAGGATGGGAGCTAGCGGCAGAAGAACAGCACCGCTTACGAGATTAAGCGCCTAATCGTCTAAACTTTAACAACACGGCTGGTCATTACTATAAAAAATAGCCATATAAAAAGATATTTATAAAAAAACCGGCCACTTCAAAAATGGAATGAAGTGACCGGTTCTTTTATGGCCGAGAATTTAAGACTGATGTCTTAAATTACAGCTTGTCGGCTTCACCGGTCAGGTAAGATGCAACACCTTCTGGAGATGCGGTCATACCTTTATCACCTTTGCTCCAGCCTGCAGGGCAAACTTCACCATGCTCTTCATGGAACTGTAGCGCGTCAACTAAACGGATCAGCTCATCCATGTTACGGCCTAGTGGCAGGTCGTTAACGATTTGAGAACGAACATTACCTTCCAGGTCGATCAGGAAAGCACCACGGAATGCAACACCGCCATCAGCTTCAACATCATATGCTTGGCAGATGTCATGTTTAACATCAGCAACCATAGTGTATTTAACAGGACCAATACCGCCATCATTGATCGCGGTGTTACGCCATGCGTTATGGGTAAACTGAGAATCGATAGACACAGCGATAACTTCAACGCCACGGGCTTTAAACTCATCCATGCGATGATCTAGAGCGATCAGCTCAGATGGGCAAACAAATGTGAAATCCAGCGGGTAGAAGAAAACCAGACCGTATTTGCCTTTTAGCGCTTCAGTCAGATTGTAGTTATCAACGATTTCGCCAGTACCTAGTACCGCTGCTGCTGTAAAATCAGGAGCTTTCTTGCCAACCAATACGCCCATTTTCATTCTCCAATTATTGAGTTATTTAACGGTGAAAAAATTCTGAAGCCCAAAAGCCGCAGAATTAAAAATACATTATCGCCATAAGCTATAGGCAAAGATCAAATATTCAAGCTTCGCTTTTACTTACGGCTAAAGAACTTAGGAAGCAACCGCTTCAGAGATCTGTGTTTTCAGCTCACCGGACTGGTACATTTCCATAATGATATCGCAGCCACCAACCAGCTCGCCTTTAATCCACAGCTGTGGGAATGTTGGCCAATTGGCATATTTAGGCAGCTCTGCTCGAATATCAGGATTGTCCAAGATATTAACAAAAGCGAATTTTTCTTCACAGGCCATCAATGCCTGCACCGCTTGAGAAGAGAAACCACACTGTGGCATCTGTGGATTACCCTTCATATAAAGCAAAATAGGGTTGCTGGAAATTTGTTCTTTGATGGTGTCTAAAGTGCTGCTCATGTGCGTTCCTTAAAATCGGGGAAAAGCATTTCTGGTATTAACGTGTAACTCTACAGTATTAACCTACTAATAAGGTCAATTTTACCGTGCTTCATTTAAAAATGCAGCCACAATAGACTTGATTCAAGTCAGAGACCTGTTTTTTTTATAAAACCAATCGTTTTTTAAAAATGCGACTTTATTGACAGCGACACATTTTGGCATTAGCTTTACGCCTTTGGTCATCTTTCTCGGCAGCGCTTACGCTGCCGTTTTCTGTTTTAGGGCACAATTTTTTTCGAGATTCTGTTTTCTTTGGATACATGTCTTCTTTAAGAGAGCTTTTTTCGAGATGGTGTTTTCTTCACGATAGAGATTCAACGCCAATATTTGTGACCATGCTTGCGCGACAAAATGGACGACCGAAAAATACAGCACCACTTCGGCTTTAGGGATAAATACTCCCCATTAGATTGATCAAGCAAGCATCGCCGAATAGAGATAATAAACTGAACCTGACTATTCTGGTGCTACATACTTTTCTGTGGCACCTGTGAACTCTATTATTGGAATTCGAGAAAATGGCAAGACACTTTTTAACCTTACTGGACTTAACTCCAGAAGAACTCAACTATGTTATTGAACGGGCGATCGTGATCAAAAAGGGCCTAAAAGCCGGTAAGATTTACGAACCTCTAAAAAACAAAGTTCTCGGTATGATTTTCGAAAAGTCATCCACTCGAACCCGAGTATCTTTCGAAGCAGGCATGACTCAGTTTGGTGGTAGCGCTATTTTTCTATCCTCACGGGACACTCAGCTAGGCCGTGGCGAACCTGTTGAAGACAGCGCCCGAGTACTATCTGAAATGGTTGATGCCGTGATGATCCGTACCTTTGATCATGCCACCGTTGAGCGTTTTGCTGAATACTCCAGTGTGCCCGTGATCAATGCCCTAACCGATGATTACCATCCGTGTCAGCTATTGGCTGACGTACAAACCTTTGTTGAGCTACGCGGTAGCATCCAAGGTAAAACCGTCACCTGGGTTGGTGATGGCAATAATATGTGTAACTCGTACATTAACGCGGCCCGTCAGTTTGATTTCCAACTGAATATTGTTTGTCCAGAAGGTTTCGAGCCTCTGCCAGAGTTGATGGCCGCGAACAAAGAGCGTGTTCAACTGTTCCGTAAACCTGAAGAAGCAGTTGCAGGCACTCATCTGATTGTCACCGACGTTTGGGCTTCTATGGGCCAAGAAGAAGAGCAAAAAGAGCGCGAAAAAGCCTTTGCAGGCTATCAAGTGACCACAGAAATGATGGACTTGGCAGCCAAAGACGCACTCTTTATGCACTGCTTACCGGCTCACCGTGGTGAAGAAGTCAGCGCAGAGCTGATGGATGATGAGCGTGCGGTTATCTGGCAGGAAGCAGGTAATCGTCTTCATGCACAGAAAGCCTTGCTAGAATTCCTGATTCTGGGCAAAATTGAGAATAACTCTTAATTAGCTTTTTTAGGCAGAATAATAAAGAGCCCGAAAGTACCCTTTCGGGCTTTTTTATTCATATATCTGCCGCCCCGCCCATGTAAGGATCTCCGAATGAGCACTCTGCTTCAGGTCGATAATATTGAATGTCGCTACGATCAACTCGTTATTACTCAAGAGATCAGCTTTAGCCTGAACCAAGGCGATATTTGTTGTCTGCTTGGGCCAAGCGGCTGCGGCAAGACAACGTTACTTCGAACGATAGCAGGGTTCGATCCTATCTATACCGGTGCTATTAGCCTAAATGGTGAAACCATTTCCGCACCAGACTTTATGGTGCAACCAGAAGATCGTCGTATTGGCATGGTTTTTCAGGACTATGCACTGTTTCCGCATTTAACACTGGCTGAAAACGTTGCCTTTGGCTTGCGTAAAATGCCGGATGCTAAACGTAAAACCCGTGTTGCAGAGATGCTGGATCTGGTTAATATGAGCGATTTGGGACACCGCTACCCCCATGAGCTTTCTGGCGGTCAACAGCAAAGGGTTGCTTTAGCCCGTGCACTAGCTCCCCGACCACAGATGATTTTGTTGGATGAGCCTTTTTCGAATCTTGATTTTGAGCTACGAAAACATCTGGGTTTAGAAGTCCGTCGCATTTTGAAAGCCCTGAATATTAGCGGTATTCTCGTCACCCATGACCAAACAGAAGCCTTCGCGATGGCTGATTACGTAGGCGTACTCAATCAGGGCCGCTTGCAGCAGTGGGACACCCCTTATAACCTTTATCACGAACCACAAAACCGCTTTGTCGCTAACTTTGTTGGGCAAGGTTATTTTATTCCCGGCACTTTACAAAACCATACCAATGCGGCCACGGAAATAGGGGTAATCGAAGGTAATCGAGCCTACCCTTGGGAAGACGGTACACCGATTGACGCTCTGTTACGCCCTGACGATATTATCCATAACCCTCAAGGGCCGATTAAAGCAACGGTTGAGCAGTTTACGTTTAGCGGCTCCGCAACCCTGTATCGACTGAAGTTACCCTCAGGTCAAGTGGTTGAATCTATGTTCAATAGCCATGAAGAATTTAATATCGGTGATACCGTACATTTGGAAGTAAAAGCAGATCACCTGATTCTTTTTCCTCGCACTAAAGCGGAATCAGGCTCTAACTTCTAGCTTCTAACTAGCAATGGTTTCTTTCTTTTCTGGCTCCAAATGGCCCAGAGCCTCGGAGCCAGACGCTACCGCACGCTGCTTGCGGCGGATATAAAGCGTTCGCATCACCCGAGCAACCAACTCACCGTTATCATCTCGAATTTGCACCTCAAACTGTGGCAGGTATTTTTCACCCTTTGCTGTTTTTTCACGAATATCCTGCAACATCTCTGGAGTTACATTAAATTCCGTGCGAACCGTTGACCGCCCCGGCTTAATATAATCAATATGCGCCGCCTTATCCCAAACCACATAGTCTCGCCCTAGGCTTTCAGAGAGCATCAACATGTAAAAAGGGTCGGTCATTGAATAAAGAGAGCCACCATAATGCACACCGACATAATTGCGGTTATACCAACGCAGCTTCATGCGAATACGCGCATAGGAAAAATCCTTGGCTAATACTTCCACTTTAACGCCAGCGCCAAGAAGCGGTGGCCAAAGGGATATTCCCCACTTTAAGAATGCTGCCTTCACAATAGGATTACCTTATAGCTAGAACTAAATATCAAACGATCGTTTGATATTAAAACAGAAACAAAAAAAGGAAGGCAAGCCTTCCTTTTTAAAAATCAGATTAATTCAGCTATTAGCTTTTAATATCAAGCAAATTACCCAATGACGCCTGATTGGTTCTTACTTCAGACTGCTTAAGCAACGAATCATTGCCTTGATCCTGAACACTGTTGTAAGTTTTTTGCTGTTCGACAGTTTCCACTGCCCGGTTAACCTGATCGCTCGGTGCGGAACTGATGGCAACACCACCTTTCACAGCATCGGCAGCAGTAATACCAGCACTAGAAGTTGGCTGAGTAGAACCGCCCTCTTCTTGTCGACTTTCACTCGCAGCATCTAGCCGTTGCTGAGCCTGATTGTTTGTACCGGCAATCTGACGGTTCGCCAGAGTGACCTGTGAAACAGATGATTCAATCATGTTGGCCTCCCAGAAGAAAAAATTAAACCCATGTGAGTATCAAGTAAGACTACGGATACAGACATGGGTTCAATATAGCCTCTAACTCAAGCTTCCGAAAGGAAGTATTAGAAATAAATTATGTTTATTTAGGCTTATCATTTTTAATAAAGTAGATTAAACCGCCAAAAAACGCGATTGCTCCGCCAATTACCAGCAGGCTGGCGAATACAGCATCATCCATATACATAGTCAGCACCTCAAAGGGTTTGTTTCGCAATAAACTGAGTCCAGACTAACAAGCGATGAAGAGATAAACCCTGCCCTAGATCAAGTGAATTAGCGCTCCAACATATAGTCCTATTAAGCTTGTGACCCGCGTCAATAAACCGCAGTTACGGGCCAAAAGAAGTAGCCGTTAACGGTTTTATCATCTACGGCTTAAACAAGCCTGCTACCCCTTAATTTGAGGTCCGCTGTATTTGATCTTGAATAAACAAACCTATCGCTTCAAGCTCTGCCATACACACTTCATGCATCATAGGATAAGCCTGCCATTGGGAGCGTCCTGCTAGGGCTCGCGTTATCTCTACAGCTTTTTTACCCATACTGAAAGGCACAACATCATCCTGAGAGCCATGCCCATGCCAGAAAATCAGTTGATTTAACTCTAGGTGAGGCATATCAACAGGAAGCGCAACATAAGTCGATAATGCCAAAACCGCTGCGGGTTTGGTCGGAGTCTTTTTAGTCGAAGCCTTTATATTGGCTGCCGTATTATCAACAATTTCATCCGAAGCGTTCCCTACAGAATAACGCCCCCCATTAAGAGCCGCTTCTAACACAACAGCACCACCTTGAGAAAAGCCGACCCAGAAGATTCGCTCCTCCGGAATCCCATCATCAATCTGGGCTTGCGTTAGTTCATGTAAGCCCTGAGCCGCTTCATAAAGATGCTCCGGTACAATTTCACGTTCAGGTAACATTTTTAAAATGTCATACCATGCGGGCATCGCCCAGCCGCCATTAACGGTAACAGGCCTCTCAGGAGCCTGCGGGAAAAGAAAGCGTACCCGAGCATCATCGGGCAATTTTAGATGCGGAACTGCTGGAATAAAATCATCGGCACTAGCGCCCAGTCCATGCAACCAGATAACACAAGTATCCGGCTTAGGTGATGTTTCAAGCGATTTTAAACCTAATGTAAAAAGATCCATGACAGCCTTCTCAAGAGTTACGTTAATAAAATTATATTCTTACATAGCGGTATAGAGGAAACGGTATCAAGCCCTAACAATCAAGCCCTAAAAAATAGACTAATAAAGACAATTCTGATATTGATTTTATTGATTAATCCCACTATTTTTAAGATATCTTTGAAAACATGACGTATTTTCTTTATGCTTCCGCTTCTGTGCGCCATTCAATCCAGCCAGACTTAATGCCATGCCTAAGCTGCTCGTCCATATTATTCTTCTTATCGGAAGCCTTTTGCTATCTGCCTGCAGTAGTTCGCCCTATGGGCCAGCAACAAGCAAGGTGCATTTAGTCAGGCTTGGGGAAACCTTCTACAGTATTGCCCGTCGCTACGATGTTGATCTTGAAACCCTTGCCCGCTACAACCCTAAAGTCGTACCTCATCGGCTAAAAGCCGGTACAGAGCTGCAAATCCCTGCCCGTGGCGTCGTTGCGCAAAAGCCCAGTATTCAATACACCGTGCAAAGAGGCGATACCCTAAGCAGTATTTCTGATCATTTTGCTACCCCCCTTGGCGATCTAAAACAAAGCAACCCAGGTATTGACCATGACCGTCTGTTTCCGGGTCAGAACCTCATTATTGCCGTTGGTACTCGCCGTGCTGCAACAGGCTATATTTGGCCGATTAGTAGCCCTCAACTGATTAGCGGCTTTGGTGAAGAAAACTGGGGCTTGCAAAAAGGGGTAAACTTACGAGCAAAACAGGGGCAAACAGTATTCGCGGCTAAAGGAGGCTCTATCAGCTTTGCAGGGGAAATGAGAAGTCTCGGCAAGGTTATTATTATTCAGCATCCAAACGATCAGCAAACCGTTTATGCCAGCTGTGAAGCTCTCGTCGTTAAAACCGGCGATCGCGTGAAAAAACAGCAACCCATCGCTACTGTTGGTTTTAATACTTTGGTTAACGAAGCAGCCTTACATTTCCAGTTCCGAGACAGGGGCGCCCCCCTGCCACCAGAAAATTACCTACCAATCATTGAATAAACCTTTCTAGCTCTTCTGACGCTTGGCAATAGCATCCTGTAGGAAGCCTGCAGGCATCGCTTTGGAAGCCTGGGAGAAATCCGTTCGCGCGCCAGCTTCATCAACCCAGCAACTGATAAGTCGTGACGGCGTCACATCAAAATAGATATTTCGAGGATGAATAAACTCAATGGCAGGCAGTTGTAGCTCATCCGTTTCCATCTCTTCCAGTTCAATCTCATCCGCACGTCGACGACTATGCTTAAAGCTCTCTGCCACGAAAAAGACTGGAACAGCATGATCACGAGCCGCTAACGCAACCAAATACGTACCCGCTTTATTCACTACAGAACCATCATCAAGCACGCTGTCGGCACCCAATAGAACAACATCCGCTTGATTGATAAAGCAGCCTAGCTGAGCTTCTGTAATGTAGGTAGTTTCTATTTTCATCTCCGACAAGGCACGAGCTAACCGACGCCCTTCAATACCGGGACGCGCCTCCGTAATAATCACACGGCAATCTGCCGTTTGCATCGTCTCAAGAATGGCTAACACCGTGGTACTGTAGCTATGGGTTAAAATCACGCTTCCCGGTGGAATCTGGGGACTCACCGCCTGAACAATCGCCTTACCCGCTTGCAAAGACATCTTCTGCAGCATTTCAGCCTGTTCAATGCCGTATTCTCGGGCAGCATCCATTGTATCCTGCGGCATATTTTCCAACTGCTCAATCCAACGCTGCATAACATTCCACAACACAGCCATACTAGGCCGAGCCAACTGCATCTGCATTGCCAGATCCAGTAGTTCACTTTTCAAATCAGTGGGGCTATCAGCATCACAAGTATTGGAATACTCTTTAAGATCTTCAAGGGCACTGCGAGACAGCTCACTACCGCCTTTACGCACATCTTCTTTTGCCGCACGAATGCGACGTTCCTTGAACTGGTCATTATTGATATACATGCTTGGATTTTATCCTTACTCAGACGCTGACCTACAAGCTGCCTCATCTGAAAAATACGATTAAGTCTGTGCAATGATACTTATTTTCTGTCATCAGTTCTTTATCAAAAAAATAGCTTAACCTATTGGAGCAAGTAGTTGTCTAAGCTGCTCTAATTTTAATACGACATCCTGGCGATCATTTCCCACTAAAGCACGAGGTGTTACCAACCAAGTGCCACCCACAACAGGGACATTAGGTAGTGCCAGATAGTCCATCATATTGTTTAGCGTAATACCACCGGTAGGGCAAAATTGAATATCTTGCAAAGGTGCTCCCATCGCTTTTAGCAGAGCAATACCACCAGCGGCCTCTGCCGGAAAGAATTTTTGCAAGCCGAAACCATACTCTCTGGCCCGCATCGCCTCGGAAGGCGTCATAACGCCAGGAATAAAAGGGATCGGACAATCTTGAGCTGCATCCAGTAGTGCATCGGTTGCACCGGGTGAAATAACAAATCCTGCGCCAGCATCAGCGGCTTGTACCATTTGGTCTGCAGAGAATACCGTTCCAGCACCAATAGAAAGCTCGGGGAAATATCGACAAAGATGGGCAATAATATCTAATGCTCTTGGGGTTCTCAGCGTCACTTCTAGCTGAATTAAACCTGCATCAACAAAACAACCCGCCAGCCAATCGGCTTGGGCGGTCGATTCTAAAACCAACACAGGAAGCACCCGCTGCTGGGTTAGTTGAGACAATAACATGGCACTCTCCTCTGGCCTCTATATTCTGCGGTCTATTTTTAGATGACTTATTTATGATCCCTGTACCAGTCTTCGACAGGGTGTAACCAAGAGGTAAATAGTTAACCAAGAGATGAATAGTTAACCAAGCGGTGAATAGTTAACGCAATTTCGACCCTTGTTTTTGGATTCATAAAGAGCATGGTCTGCCGCTTTAACGATCGCCCAGTCATCCAAGTCAGTCGCTAATTCATGCTCAGGAATGAGCGTGCTAAATCCAATGGATATCGTCACAACGTCATATGTGGCGTTGGGCGCATGGGCAATATTCAGCTGCTCTATGGTTTTAAGCAGCTCATCGAGCAACAAACCCGCGCCATCAATATCCGTATTAGGCAAGATAAAAGCAAACTCTTCGCCACCATATCGAGCCGCAAGGTCTGTTGGTCGTCGAGTACTGAGGTACAAAGCGGAGGCGATATTTTTGATACAGTCATCGCCCTCTATATGACCAAAGTGATCGTTGTATTTTTTAAACTCATCAATATCAATCAACACCACCGTTAAAGGTTCACGCTCACGGCGGGAGTGTTTTAAATCTATAATCAATTGTTCATCAAAGGTGCGCCGGTTAGCCAAGCCGGTCATACTATCCGTGTGAGCAAGCTTTTCAAGTAACCGGATCACGCGATGGTAATCTAAATGAGTCTGAACCCGGGCTGCTACGACGCGTGGCTTAAGGGGTTTAACAATATAGTCAGCCCCCCCTACATCGAATACTTTTTCTTCAAACCCCACCTCGCTATGACTCGTAATAAACAGTATGGGAATGTCTTCTGTATCAGGGCTACTTTTTAGTTTAGAGCACACTTCCAAACCGCGAATATCCGGCAGCTCTATATCGAGCAAGATCAGATCAGGGTGACGCTCCTCTATCATGGCAAATGCTTGCCTTGCATCTGATGCAAAACGGATACGCCCAATTTTATTCAGTGCTTTGTTCAACGCCATTACAACCGAGCTGTCATCATCAATAATCAAAATATCAGCCAATGTATTCTTTGTTTTTATCATACCGTTATGCCGTCCGAAGGGTCTTTTTAAGAGAGTCAAGCAAGGCGATGACTTCTTTATAATCAAGTCTTGCTAAGCTCTCTTGAAGTTGTTGAAAGCGCTCTTCCCCCAGGGCATCACTGAATGAGGCACTGTACTTATCCACCTCTTCCAAAGCGCCCAAGTCTTGTTCTGCCAGTAGTGTCAAAATATGTTGTACTGTTTCTAGTTGGAGCAAAGGTGCATTTTCTTTAAACATTGAAGCGCCAAACTTCTCTTTTCTCCATGATTCGAGCACTCCAACGCTGGCCTGCTGTAATGCTTGTATCGCAAGAGAAAGGGCGGTCAATATATCTTTTACCGCTTCATGTTCTGTTCGCAATCTTTTTTCAGCTTCTGAAGCAAGTTGTTGTATTTCCTCAGCACCAACCATGCCAGAAACACTTCTTAACTTATGAACCTGAGAGGCAATTTGCAGCCGTACAGAAACCGATTCAGGGGCATCAATATCAATTTCAGGCAATGCAATTAAGTTAGCATGTTCTATCAACAACCCATTCAATGTATTTAAAAAGAGTTGCTTATCGTCAAGTAACAAGCTTTTAGCTTTATCAATATTTAACCCCGTAATGACGGGCCATGCATTCTGTTCAGAGGAATGAGGCTTGAGCGACTCTATCGATATATCTTCTCCCCGATAAGCCTCAACTAACATGCGCAATACATTAATAAGTTTTGAAGGATTGATAGGTTTCGTCAGGAAATCATTCATACCGGCTTCCAAGGCACGATTTTTTTCTTCCAACAGCGCCCCAGCGGTGAGTGCAATAATAGGCAATGATGCCAGCCCTAGGTTATGACGAATGCGCTGAGTTGTCTCAAGACCATCGATCCCCGGCATCTGCACATCCATCAAGACCGCATCATAGTCATTGGAAGTTTCTTCCAATAAAAGCAGGGCTTCTTCCCCACTATTTGCCGTTTGCACGATCGCGCCGTTATGCTCCAGAATATGCCCAACAACAACAAGATTGGTGGGGCTATCATCCACCACAAGCACTCTCATATCAGGCAGCCATTTTACGCCAATAGCTTCGGTACGAGTCGATTGTAGTACCCGCTTAGCGTTACCTGTATTTAATGTCACAATGTCATTAATCGCATTAAACAGTGCTGAGGCGTTAATAGGCTTCATCAGAAAGCTATTAACTAAATTTTCTGGCGTATAGGTCGTGATACTCTCCTTATCATGGGCTGATACCATTAATACCGCAGGTAAATTCTCACGCCCAATTTGATGGGCTAGGGCATTAATAGCGTCTAGGCCATTCATTAAAGGCATCTGCCAATCCACAATCATGGCATCTGGCGGACGCAATTTATTATCTTGGCGAGCCATATAGGCTTTAACGAGTTCATCGCCATTACTAACAACTTCAGACCGCCAACCGAGGGCTCGCGTCATTTTCTGGAGCTGTATGGTATCGGCTGGATTATCTTCCGCGATCAGTACAAAAAGAGCTTGGTTTTGGTTATCTTGCGCGGCGGCTTCGTCAGAAGTTTGAACCCTAAAAGGTAAATCTACCCAAAATTTACTGCCAATATCCTCAGTACTTTCAACACCAATTTTACCCTCCATTAGTTCAATCAATTGATGTACGATGGATAACCCTAGACCTGTGCCACCAAATCGCCGTGTCGTGCTCGAATCAGCCTGAGTGAAAGGTTTAAACAAACGAACTTGGGCTTTGGGTGAAATACCAATGCCTGTATCTTCAACCGTTAAACGAACCGCTATATGGTCTTCCGGTAACTCTTTTCCATCAAGCATCGCGTCTGACCCCGTCAGCACTTCGGCTTGAAACGAAATTTTGCCAATGGTGGTAAATTTAAGAGCATTACTGAGTAAGTTGGCTAGAATCTGGCGTAATCTAACACTATCCGTAACAACCCAGGAAGGCAGTTGAGGGTCTAACTCAAAGTTGAACTCTAGATGCTTTGCTTCCGCCTGAACAGAAAAGACACTAAACACTTCTTCAAAGAGTTCCCGCAGCTCAACAGGCTGTATTTCAAGCTCCATTTCATTCGCTTCTATTTTCGAAAGATCCAGTACATCGTTAACAATCCCTAGTAACGACTTACCTGATATCTGAATCTTGGCAACTAACTGATGCTGCTCCTCGGTCAGTTGTTCTTCAGCTAATAAATAACCCAAGCCAATAATAGCATTGAGAGGCGTTCGAATTTCATGGCTTGTATTCGCCAAAAATGCACTTTTAGCCTCAGTCGCAAGCTCAGCGTCATGTAGCGCTGTACGTAGCTTTTCATCAATGATAAGCCTTTCGGTGACATCCCGAACCGAGACAGACACCAGTATCGTGTCATCCAAATTGATCGCACTTAGGCTGATTTCTATAGGGAACTCACACCCATCAGCTCGTAATGCAAGAAGCTCTTTATTACTTGCTGTACTCGTTGCTCCAGGCTGGCGTATGCAGTTGAGTATCTGCGCTTCATAGGTATTACTAAAGTGGGTGGGAAGTAATTTATGGATTGACCCCCCTTCTAACTCAAGACGGTCATACCCAAACATACGTTCCGCTTGTGCATTAACAATCTGGATAATCCCGGCTTCATTAACCACAAAGGTCGCATCAGGAGCGGATTCCAATAGCCCCTTAAACCGCCCCATCTCTTTGTTTCTCTGATCTTCTATCTGTGCGTTCAACACATTTCTTTGACGTATTTTTTCTCTTAACCATACCCAGTACTGAATAGTGAACCCCGTTAGAGCTATTAATAAAAGAACAACCGTAACACCGCCTATTTCAACGACTATTTGCCTAATGATCAAAAATTGAGACGCTGTGCTGTAAATTCTCAAAAATCGTTCATCGGTATTTCCATTCAGATCAACACCCCCACTAAGAGGAAAAATGCATTGCTCTACAAAAACATTGCCCTGCTCGCCTTGATAGCTCATTAATTTGAAAGAACTTAGACCATAAAATAACGTTGTCGGGGTAAACGCATCCTGCCAACGGTTAGGGTTGCCATACTCAAAGGTGAAGGCTCTTGAGGCATTAGGATGAAGTAAAAAATCGCCCTCTTTATTGGTGATATACAGCTGAGTTTCTTTGGCAACGCTCTTAGCAAGGGCTTTGAGGAAGTGGTCAGCACTAACGTTGACAATAATAATGCCGAAAGGACGGCCATCAGAATGAAACAAAGGTGTGGAAAAACGCCAAACAGGTCGGCTAGGTTGTTCTATTTTCCCAAATTCACGGTTCAGATTGATATCTGATTCGAAGACATTATCGGCCCCAACGTGAAGAGTTTGGCTAATGTATGGCTCATTTTCTTTAGACTGAAGCAGCTGATCACTGAAGACCTCGGGTACCTCACCAAAACGCTGTACTTTGACCACTTCTCGCCAATCATTAACCGCCCCAATAAAACGAACTTGATACACATCTCTTTTGGACAACATATATGTCTTAAGAATGTCGGCTAATCGTTCATTCCACTGCTTTAATTGAGCCTCATTTTTTTCTAAGTGAGGATCGTCAAAATATAACTTTTCTAGAGCACGTATTGGCGGCGTATTGGCGAGAAAGAGGGTGTCACGACGATACCGTTCAGCTTCGGTATCTAGTATTGACAGGGTTGAGCGTTTTGTTTTTAAAAGATTATGACTCACCTCTTGCAGATGGCCTCGTAAAATCAACCCACTGGAGACCACAAAAATAAGAAAAATCATCAGCAGCACAAAAGGATAGGGTTGTTTAAATTGAGGGGTTTTCAAAAAAGCAAATATGCTTTGAAGGCTCAGCTGGTGAATGTCACCCTCTTGGTCTTCTCTGAAAGGATGGGTACGCAAGACGCTTATAATAAAGAAACTGCATAGCGTCAGCCCTAAGCCAAAGATGATGACCCAACCTATAGGCCAAGATCGCACTCTATCTATTTCTTGGATTGAGGGGATCAATTCCATTTTCCAGTGCTGGCCTAACACAAAGATATTGCGTGCTACCCTTTCTTTTGCGGCTTGTTCTTTTAATAGATCAGAGATATCAATATCTTTTGAGTGATAGAAAGGCTCACTTTCTGTCATATTCGTTAATGCGACGGAGGCTTGATCGGTCAAGTCCTTAATATCAGCTAAAACATCATCAATGACTAACGGTGCATAAGACCAGCCGATCACAGCGTTTTCACGGGCTTCTGGGCTATCAAGTGGCATATTCTCAGAATAGATAGGAAATAATACCAGAGCACCCTTCCGAGGCTTTTTATTGACCTGAACAAGTGTAATAGGGGCCGTTAGATATGGCTTATCATTTTTAGCCGCCAATATAGCCGCTAAACGCCGGTTAGTTTCCGACCCGACATCCAGTCCAATCGCTTGTCTATTTTTATCCACTGGATAGATATATTGAATAACAAACCGGTCTTTATCATGGGGTATTAAGGTTCTTATGCTAAAATTAGGGGCGTCATCTTCGCGGGCATGGGCAATAAAAGAGGGTTCTTGCTCTACAGGGACTCGTCGAATAAAACCAAAGCCAAGCGCTCCTGGAAATTCATACGCCACATCACGGCTATTACTGTAGCGCTCAAATTGCTTTCGAGTGATATTGTTAACACCCGTTGCAATAACAGCACCTCTCGCCCCACGCAGGCCATACTCAAAATGTTGGAAACGCTGCTCGATGAGCGTCTCTGCTTTATCGGCAAGGCCATTTGTGTAGCTCCTTACTTGGTACTCATTTTGATAATTGAGAGCCCATGCCGTTAAAAATGTAATCAACACACCCGCTAATAGCGGAGGCCAACAAGTAAAGGCACCAGGTTTTAGAAAGTTTTTATAATGCATTCTGGTAGCCACCCTTAGCTTCACTTGCCGAAATTGACCCGAAGAAGTAACACCTTAATACTTATGCCAGTGCTGCTATAGTTTTTAATGAGTATGAGTTCTAACGAGTATGCCATCAATCAAGACAATACAACCTATAATAAGTATCTTTATTGGCTATGTTCAGCAACCGTTCACCAATCCCTATTAATTTTAGAATCTTTTTTTGTACACCTTTTAACGTCGATCAATTTTTTTTATCACCTGAATATCTAAACGTTTTGCCAAACGCATTAAATTTGCGCGATCCATACCCAGCAAACGGGCAGTAGCGGCCCAGTTTCCATGCTCTTTTTCCAAATACTGCATCAAAATATTTCTTTGATAGGTTTCCGTCATCTGCTTTAAGCTATACCCCACTGCAAATGATGGATTGTTTTCCGTAAAGCCCAAGCCCTGAACTGTTTTTGGTTTGCTTGTTAGACCAGACATCAATACCTGATCAGAAGTAGCATAGTCTACTGAGGAGTTATTGACTAAGGGACGGTTGATCAGAGTGCGACTGGTTAGAATGCTATCAGCGGCAATATCCCCGAGGTGCCGGCACTCGATACAAGCGGTGCGAGCTTTTAAAGCATATTTCTTTTTCTCTTCAAGATTGGCCGTTACGCTTGGCATTGATTCCGCATTAGCGATGAGCGCTGCACGGCCTATCACATGTTCTAGCTCACGCACGTTACCCGGCCAGTTATAACGTTCAAGCACCTGCCGAGCGTTATCCTCCAGCAGCAACTGCTGTAATCCTAATTTACGCCGCGATAATTCCAAAAAATACCCCGCAAGTAGCGCCACATCACCATCCCGCGCTCTTAATGGGGGAACCGTCACAGGGTACACACTTAAGCGATGATACAGATCGGCTCGAAATCGTTTTTGAGCGACTTCTTTTTGCAAAACACGATTAGTGGCCGCAATAACCCGCACATCAACCTGAGAAATTTGATCTTGGCCCACCGGCTGAATCTCTTGGCTTTGTAGTACTCGCAGCAACTTACTTTGCGCTGCCAAGGGTAGTTCTCCAATCTCATCTAGAAATAATGTACCGCCATCAGCCAGGCCAAATTTACCTTCACGGTTTCGATCAGCACCGGTAAAAGCCCCTTTTACATGCCCAAACAGTTCGCTTTCAACCAAGTTTTCAGGCATCGCCGCACAATTAACATAAACAAGGGGTCCTTTGGCACGCCGTGATTGTCCATGCAATGTACGGGCGACTAACTCTTTACCAACACCGGTTTCACCTTCGATTAGAACCGCATAATCCGATGGAGCCACCAACGCCAGCTCGCGCTTTAAGGCTTTCATTACTTCACTTTCCCCCATCAGTTCACCGCCATCCTTGGTCAGTGCTTCTTGGGTTAGCTCACAAATAACATTACGCCTATGGGTAGAGTCATCTTCAAGATGTTGAAGTAGCATGGCGGTTTTTAAACTGGCCGCAGCCATAGCGCTGATGACTTCTAACGTATGCTCAGGAATATCATCAAAAATACCAGGAGTCATACTATCCAACGTTAATACGCCAATTAAGCGATTATCAGAAAGTAATGGCAGCCCCATACAGGCATGTACAGGAAGATCTCCAGAAAAGCCCTTTAACATGCCGTCATAGGGATCTGGCAAACCACACGTTTGCTGAAACCGCACAGGAGCCGATGCGGAGCAAATAGCATCAAAACGAGGATGTGAGCTAATTTCAAAACGTCGCCCTAGGGCATCCGCCCCCAACCCCTTTTGCGCGAGAGGCTTTAGCTCCGACCCTGTTCGCTGTAACAGCACCACCGCATCACAAGGGATGCTGCCACGCACCGTATTAAGCAGTCGATTAAACCTGTCTTGTGCACTCAAGCTATCAGCCATATCAATCGCAAATTGCAGTAACGCGCTTTGAGATAACGAAGAAGATACCTGTGAAGATCGTTGGGAAGATGCTGAAGATAATGGTAGTGGTGACATACAAGCCGCGCCTTAGTGAATCAAAACATAGTAGAAAACAAAAAGTCTTTTAACAGCACAAGTGTCATTAAGACACTTTTTTAATACAGTCATAATGACTCTATAAATCATAAAAAACAGAAAAACAACCATAACTATATGATTTACAACAAAAAATAAAATATGGCATATACGCTGCAACCCTGTCGTCGTTGATATATTTGAAAGAGTTTAAAGACTCAAAAAAGACTGATATTTTAAGGGCTTACCATGCTGACAACATCTCACATCACGATTGTAAAAAGCACTATTCCACTACTTGAAAGCGCTGGCAGCAAAATCACAGAACACTTTTATCAGCGGATGTTCAGTCATAATCCTGAACTGAAACATATCTTTAATATGAGCCATCAAAGCTCAGGCCGCCAATCCGTTGCTCTTTTTAATGCCGTTGCAGCTTACGCCCAACACATCGACAACCTACCGGTATTACAGGCAGCGGTGGAGCGCATTGCTCAAAAGCACACCAGCTTCAACATTCAGCCTGACCAGTACGCCATTGTGGGCCATCACCTCATTCATACGCTAAAAGAGCTTGCACCAGACGCCTTTACCACTGAGGTTGAGGAGGCATGGGTTGCGGCGTACCAACAGTTAGCTAATATATTTATCCAGCGCGAAGCGGAAATTTATCAAAAAAATATGGCAAGCACTGGCGGCTGGGAAGGTGCTCGTCGCTTCCGTTTGCTAGAGAAAAAACAAGAGTCTGAGCAGGTACAAAGCTTGGTTTTTGCCCCTATTGATCAACAGCCTGTAGCGTCTTATCGTCCAGGACAATATCTGGGTATTCGCGTGCAACCGAGCCGCTCCGAATATCAAGAAATTCGCCAATATTCCCTATCAGATGCCCCTAACGGTAAAACCTATCGTATTTCTGTAAAGCGGGAACAGGGCGATATTGACGGATTGGTTTCTAACTATCTGCACGATGAATTACAGGTGAACGATGAAGTAGAGTTATTTACTCCAGCCGGTGACTTTTTCTTTGAGGATCGTAACAAGCCCGTTGTATTAATTTCAGCAGGCGTAGGGCTTACACCCATGATGGCCACGCTGGAAACGCTGGCTAAGGCACATTATACCCATGGGGTAACTTACTTACACGCCTGTGAGAATCAAGCACAACACTCGTTTGACCAAAGAATAAAAGCATTAAGCGCTAATTTAAACCTATCCGCCCACACTTGGTACAATCACGTATCAGAGACGGATGCGCCCCTTTCCGCAGGCCAACGTCATACAGGCCTGATGCAGTTAGCTGAGCTGGGAGATGCTTTACCTGTTGCTGACGCGGACTTTTATCTATGTGGCCCAGTTGGTTTTATGGGATTTATAAAAGCTCAACTGCTTGAGCTAGGGGTTGCGGATTCGCGTATTCACTACGAAGTTTTTGGCCCCCATTCAGACCTGTAACAGGCGATAGGGATAAGAACATAGAATAGCGAGAATAGCGAGAAAGCGCTAAGCAACACGGCTTAGGGCTTTCTTTGCACTTTTTGATTCTCCCTAGCACTTTAAAACAGGGTATTTGAAGACAAGGCACTTGAAGATCAAGAATCCAGAAACGCTTGAACTGCAGCGAAGAACTCTAACGGCTTTTCTGCGTGCAGCCAATGACCGCATCCCGCTAAAGTGACGCTTTGGTGATACGGAAATAGAGCCTGAATCTGCCCTTGATGTTGGGGTAGGACATAATGGGAAAGCTCACCACGAATAAAAAGTGCAGCCTGATTAAATACTGGCCCTTCAGGTGCTTTCATCACGCTATCATAGCCGGCTTTAATCTGATCCAACCCCATTCGCCAACCTAGCTTACCATCGGCTTTTTTCTCTAAATTGGTACTCAGGAACTGGCGCACGCCTAACGTATCAAGGTGCTCCGCCATTAGCTGATCCGCGTCTTTTCGACTCACCGCACCACCGGCATTGCGCACCGCATAAAGTGCAGAAAGCACCTCATCATGGTCATGCCCATAGGCAACAGGGGCAATATCAGCCACCACCAGCTTTTCGACACGACCAGGATAATTTAGCGCCAGCTGCATGGCGACCTTCCCACCCATCGAATGCCCTAGCACATGAGCTTTCTCAATGGCTAGACGATCCATTAAGGCAAGTACATCGGCAGCCATATCGGGATAACTCATACCGTCAACATGCGGCGACCGACCGTGATTGCGCAGGTCTAAAGCAATAACTCGGTAATGCTCTGCAAACTTCTTCGATAGCGTACGCCAGTTATCTGCAGAGCCAAACAGGCCGTGAATAATCAGCAGCGGAAAGCCTTCACCCTGCTCGGTAAAATAAAGCTCTGTAGTGGATAGCACACAGCACCTCGTAAAGAATTAAGCGTGACCAATCAAAAAGATTAGAACCCTTCGTGCATTATGCAATGCCTCAGCGTATGCATCCAGCTTGCTATAAAAATCAGACGCTTATTTACAAAACCTAACCCTTTGCCATCAATCTTATGCTTTTGCCGTAAAAGCTGTCGCAAAAGAGACACGCAAACGCGCTATACTGCACCACAGCATTTGAAGTCTTTTTGTTTTATATCATGCCTTTTTTTGACTTGCGCCTGCAGGCTTCTTGCAAAAGAATATCCTGTTTATGTAAGGTGATTAAGCCAAATGGAAAATAACAAAAATGGCTTCTCTACAGTCGTCACAGGAGTGCACAGTATGAGTATTGCTCGATTAGAATTGATTTATCGCCTCGCCAAACAGCCGGATGCAGTTCCGGTGCTTTTTGTTCATGGGATTTTCAGTGGAGCTTGGATCTGGGAAGAACACTTTTTAGATTGGTTCGCCCAACATGGATACCATGCTTATTCCGTTAGTTTACGCGGTCATGGCAACTCCTCTTCCCCCGATCCAACAGGACAATATAGCCTTAAGGATTATACCGAAGACCTTAAAGACGCTATTCAGGCCATCGAACAAAACCACAAACAACCACCTTTATTAGTCGGCCACTCAATGGGCGGCATGGTTGTTCAACGCTTTTTAAGTCAGCATATTGGCCGCGGTGCCGTGCTGCTATGCAGCATCCCGCCCCAAGGCATGATGCCTTTATCAATCCAAAGTCTCTGGAGCAATCCCGTTACCGCTTTAGAGATGTCGCATACTTATATGATGCCCGAACTTGCCACCACGGGGCAGTTACAACGCTATATGTTCTCAGGCCCAGTTGAACAACAGAAACTTGAGAAATGGTTGCTGCATATGGTGCCAGAATCCCAGCAACTCATCTGGGATATGAGCTGGAGAGACCTGCCTAACCCCTTTGAAGTGAGCAAAACGCCTATCGCGGTTATCGGTGCAACTCAAGATAAGTTAGTGCCTAGAATGACGGTCTCACTGACCGCTGCGACTTACGGCTGTAAACCTTACTGGGTGAACTCAGGTCATGGCGTTATGCTTGATCATAACTGGAAAGATGCCGCTGGTGTTGTTGTTACAGCCTTAGCTGAACTTTTAGCTAAAGAAGAGTCGCTATCGGCTTAACTTCTCTTAATGAACCCCGCCCTAACAATCACATCAATCATTAGGGTGGGCTTTAGGTGTTAGTGGGCTTTAGGTGTTAGTGCTTTTTAGGTGTTAGCACTATTTTTCTTCTGTTAACAATTAAGCGGCTTCTTCCTCGTAGCGCCTAATCACCTGCACGGGCGCATCCAGCGCGCCTCGGTTTCTAAGCATTTTACGGAATTCACAAAGGCTTGGAAGTTGTTCAAAGTAGAAAAAATGACCTGAACACTGGCAGTCTGTCGCGCCCATATCCTTAACAGGTAACTGACTATTAGGCATAGCATCTAATGCCGCAGCCCAATCATGCTCACGACACTCCTTGTCTTCAGTAAGCCATAAACTAACAAAGTGCATCGCTGGCCGAACATAGTCTAAATGCCAATGATTCCGTTCACTGATATTTAAGTGATGCCTTAAACGTGCATGTAGACCTCCAGGGCCAAAGGCGCTACCCACATAGGCGTAGAAGCCCGGTAAAAAATGAGTCTCAGATAACTTCCCCACACGAATAGTTTGAGGTTTTCTCATCTCGAAAAAGAGCAAATACGTACCTTTTTCTTTTGATAGCTGACGGGTTAATTCAGCAATATCGAGTCGTGACAGGTCTTTTATTTTTTTCATAGGATCCCTGTTAGCGTTTTTTTAGATATATTCCTATACTGGTGTAGGCTTAATTATGTTGTTGTAGGCCAATCAGCAGTATTTTTTATTTATTCGTACGTTTTATTTAATGATGTTTTTAAGGAGGCAGATCATGGATCTTTCTACCCACAATCTGAAAAACCTATTTGATCAGCTTGGACTCCCTAGCGACGATGCGTCCATTCAACAGTTTATCAAGGACAACGCCCCAACCCCCCCAGACCAGCCTATTTACGAATCCAGTTGCTTTAATGATGCTCAAGCAGCCTTTTTAGCCCAAGGGTTAGATGAAGACTCCGATTGGACAGAAGTTATTGATACGCTACACGCAGCACTAACTGAAGTTGTTAACTAGCTACGCTGGGATAGACTATAACTTAAGCTATCCGTTTTAAGTTACACAACCCATAAAATGATACAAAAACCCAGCCATCAACACATATTTTGTTACGCAATACGATTGCCGGCTGGGTTTTACTGGCATCGCTATTTGTCTATCATTTCATTCGCCCTGCCGTCTTGGCCCGCTAACATAAGCCCGCCTCTCTTTTTTAGTCTAAAAATCCTACCCCACTCTATATACCAACACTATTTACTCGCGTTTAAGCTTTTCCCCAGAACAGCAATCAGGTAGGCTACTTAAAAAAATAATCGATAAAAAAACAAACAGCTAAAATGCTTATCTCAAGCAACATGAGCTCTACAGCCCTCTATCGATCACAAATTTCCAGAAAATGAGGCATCATTAAATGCGAATACATGTGTTTCAGCATGTTCCTTACGAAGGCCTAGGAAGCATTGCCCGTTGGGCAGAAAAAAAGGGTCACTCTTATTCTAGCACCCACTTCTATAAGGGTGATTCTCTGCCGTCTCACGATAGCTATGATCTTCTACTCATTCTTGGTGGCCCTATGAGTGCCAACGATGACTTTAATATTGACTGGCTAAAAGCTGAAAAGCAGTTTATTCGTGAGGCTATTCAGCAAGAAAAAATGCTACTTGGCATCTGCCTTGGTTCTCAGCTTATTGCTCGGGTACTTGGTGCTAGCATCAGTAAAAACCAGAATAGAGAGATCGGCTGGTTTCCGATTACAGCTACCCCGAATGCGATGGTTTTAGGCTTACCCCAGCAATTTCAAGCCTTTCACTGGCATGGCGACACCTTCACCTTACCAAAAGGCGCTACACCTATTGGCCACAGCGAAGGCTGTGAGCAACAGGGCTTTATCTACCAAGATCGCGTGGTAGGCCTTCAGTTCCACCTTGAAACAACGCCAGATGCAGCGCGCGAGTTAATTGATGCCTGCGAGCATGAGGCCAAGGAAGGGGGCCCACATATCCAACCCGTTGAAGCGATGCTACTTGATCTAGAGCTATTTGCAGAAGCGAACCAGCGTATGGAGCAGATTATGGGCTATATGCTAACCCAGCTTGAAGTAGCCGTAAGTTGAGTAGCCTTTTAACTGCTATCATACTGGCCGCGACGCAATATAGGCCTAAGATCTATCAAACCAAACGGCCATGATACCTACCGGCACAGCGTTAAGGCCGTGCCGGCTGCTATTATAGGTATTTATACTGCCACGGGTATTTCTATTGCCACGGACGTTTCCTATTACCAGAATATTAACAGGCAATAGAGAACCCTACAGACAAGGCCGCAGCTTAACACTGCGCGATGAAAAGCTAAGCCCCTTAGTACCTCGGTACCCTGCCATCACCGCTTCAATCAACGGCTCTTGAGCATCATCATCCGTAGCCCACTGCACAATAAAATTAGCGCCTGCCCCACCGCTTAAATCCTGCTGTTCAATCACAAAGGAAGCCGTTGCCATTGGAGCCAATGCAAACCAACCTTTAATTAAGCTGTCCACTTTTTGCCCCGTGGTATTAAAGTAATCAACCGCTTTAATAATAAGTCGTTTATCAGGATTAATATTACGAACACTAAGCGTTACAGCTAACGGTACCTGAGAGTTTTCTGATAGGTAAATATGAGAATACGCAGGCACATACACAGAGCAATCTCGACTGGCCTTAACATCTTCTGGCTGCACCGAATAAAAATGCACGCCCTTACCGGGACTTTTACGGGCTAGCTCACTGTGGGCCGGTAAAGAAACGGCGAACAATGCTAAACCCATTAACAGTAAGCATGTCAGCACCTTAGCCTTCAAGACTAATCGTTGCGAACCCAACCTTACTCGCTCATCCATAACAGCCTCCTTTATGCTTGTGAAAAATCGAGTATACCGACTCTAGATGAATCTAGCACTCAAGCTACTAGCCTATCAGTCGCTTTATTTCAGGCATAAAAAAACCGGCCCCGTGGAAAAAGGCCGGTACTTCGAATAAGCACTGACGCGGCTCAAGCATCAGGAATGAAGTTTAATAGTGTGCAGGTGCCTCTAGCGTTTAACTAATAAGTCCTTAATGAAAGGGTGATTAGCAAAATACTATCTGGCTGACGTATTAACTCATGAACCGCAACATCAATACGCCTGACAATCCGAGCGAATGGATCACAACCGCTCGAATACTGTTGCCACGCCTTGACCCATACCAATACACATGGTCGCCAAGCCGAGGGTTCCACCGCGCTGCTCCATAACATTAAGCAAAGTGGTAGAGATACGGGTACCGGAACAACCCAGAGGGTGGCCCAGTGCGATTGCACCGCCGTTTAGATTCACTTTATCGTCAACCTTATCCAGCAACTGCAGATCTTTCAGTACAGGGATTGCCTGTGCAGCAAATGCTTCATTCAGCTCAACAAAGTCAATATCACCAATGGTTAGACCCGCCGCTTTCAGCGCTTTTTGCGAAGCAGGAACAGGGCCGTAACCCATAATCGACGGATCACAACCCGCCACACCCATGGAGCGAATCTTGGCAATAGGTGTTAAGCCTAAATCCTGCGCCCGTTGAGCAGACATCACTAGCATACCGGATGCACCTACCGATAGAGCAGAGGACTGGCCCGCCGTTACCGTACCGTTACGCGGATCAAATACTGGGCGCAATGCTCCCAGACTCTCCATTGTGGTTTCAGGTCGAATAACTTCATCGTATGAGATCAGTTTGCGGAAACCATCAGCATCATGACCTTCAATACCGATAATCTCTTTATCAAAACGTCCAGCCTGTGCCGCTTCATAAGCTAAGCGGTGTGAACGTACACCTAAAGCATCTTGATCTTCACGGCTAACACCGTGCATTTTGCCTAACAATTCAGCGGTTAAGCCCATCATCATGGCAGCTTTTGCGGCATGCTTAGACGCTGAAGGGTTAACGTCAACACCGTGCATCATGTCAACGTGGCCCATATGCTCTACGCCACCGACCATGTACACATCGCCCAAACCGGCCTGAATATTGGCAACAGCAATATGCAGCGCAGACATTGAGGAACCACACAAACGGTTAACCGTTTGAGCCGGAACCGTACGCGGAATACGGGTTAGGATCGAAGCGTTACGAGCAACATCGTAGCCTTGTTCTAGCGTCTGGTTAACACAACCCCAAATAATATCATCAATCTCAACGGGGTCTAACCCTAGGTTACGGTCTAATAAACCTTCCATTAAAGCCGCAGATAGTTCTTCAGCACGTACATTGCGGAAAGCGCCATTCTTTGCTTTCGCCATGGCACTACGGGCGCCATCTACAATTACTGCATCACGAGGATTCAAGCTCATGATTATCTCCTAAATTTTTTATTCTGGTTCTGGCTGAGTCGCCTTAGCGAATACTCAGCCAGATATCGGTTCGGTCTATTGGCAGCACTTAGAAAAATGTCTTTCCTTCAGCAGCCATAGCACGCATCTTTTCTGTTGGCTGATACAGCGGCCCAAGTTCCTGGGCGTGCTTATCGGCCATCGCACAGAAAGCATCCAAACCGATACTATCGATATAGCGCAGTGCACCACCACGGAATGGAGGAAAACCGATACCGAAGATCAAGCCCATATCCGCTTCAGAGGCCGTTTCAACAATACCATCTTCCAGGCAGCGTACCGTCTCGATGCACAGAGGAATCATCATGCGCTCGATAATCGCTTCATCGGTCAGTTCACGGGTATCCTGAATTAAAGGCTTCAGCAATTCGTAAGCCGTCTCGTCCACGACTTTCTTCGCACGGCCTTTGCGATCTTCTTCATAGGCGTAGAAGCCCAGTTTATTCTTCTGACCCAAACGCTTAGCACCGTACATAACGCTCAGCGCGGTTTCGCCTTCTCGGGACATACGATCAGGGAAGCCTGCAGCCATTACATTGTTGGCATGTTCAGCGGTATCCATACCCACGACATCCAGCAGGTATGCAGGGCCCATTGGCCAGCCAAACTTCTCCATCACCTTATCAACACGCTGGAAATCGGCACCATGTTCGATCAGGCTCATAAAGCCGCCGAAGTATGGGAACAAAATACGGTTGACTAAGAAACCTGGGCAGTCATTGACCACAACAGGGGTTTTGCCCATTTTCTTAGCGTAAGCAACCGTTGCCGCAATCGCTTTCTCACTGGTTTTCTCACCACGAATCACTTCTACCAAAGGCATTTTGTGCACGGGATTAAAGAAGTGCATACCGCAGAAGTTTTCTGGGCGTTTCAGATTTTCAGCCAGAGAGGTAATAGAGATCGTAGAGGTATTAGAGGTCAAAATGGTATCTTCCGACACCTGATCTTCCAGTTCTGCTAGAACCGCGCCTTTTACTTTCGGGTTCTCAACAACCGCTTCAACAACCAGATCCACGTCACCGAAGTCACCGTAGCTCAAGGTTGGACGAATGGAGTTCAAGGCATCCGCCATTTGTTCAGGGGTCATGCGCTTACGCTCAACCCGTTTGGCCAGTAGTTTTTTAGCTTCATCCAGACCCAGCTGTAATGCGGCTTCATTAATATCTTTCACCATAATCGGCGTACCCTTGTACGCCGATTGATAAGCGATACCACCACCCATAATACCAGCACCCAACACAGCAGTTTTATGCACCGGCTGAGCATCTTTCTCATAAGCGGCTGATTTTTTCTTCAGTAGCTGATCATTCAAGAACAGACCAACAAGGCTACTAGCAACTGGCGTACGCGCCATGCGAGCAAAGCCTTTTGCTTCAGCTTTTTGGGCTTTAGCACGGCCTTCACCAGCGCCTTTTTGAATACTTTTGATCGCTTCAATCGGTGCAGGGTAATGAGGGCCAGCTTGACTTGCGATAAATCCTTTCGCCGTTTCGAAAGACATCATCGATTCGATCATATTGAGCTTCAGTGGCTCTAATTTTTCCTGACGCTTCACTTTCCAGTTTAGCTTGCCTGCATTGGCTTCTTTGATCAGGTCGATGGCCGCTGCATCCAGTTTTTCTGGCGCAACTACGGCATCTAACGCACCTTCTTTCAGAGCTGCGTCTGCATTCTTCTCTTTTGAAGCACAGATCCATTCAAAAGAGTTATCCGCACCAATAATACGAGGCAAGCGAACCGTTCCACCCCAACCAGGGATGATACCCAGTTTAACTTCTGGTAACCCAACGCGAGCCGCTGTCGAACCAACACGATAGTCCGTCGTTAAACAGATCTCAAAACCACCGCCTAAAGCGATGCCATTAATGGCGGTCACCGTCGGATAAGGCAGGTCTTCTACACGGTTAAAAATCTCGTGTACGGCCATATTCATAGCAACCAGCTCTTCTTCTGATTGGCCGAATACTTCGTGAAACTCTGTAATATCAGCACCAACAATAAAGGAAGGTTTGGCGCTACGAATGACAAGACCTGTAACACCCTCGGCTTTAACCAAGGCTTGGGTGGCCTGATCTAATTCTTGAATCGTCATACGATTAAACTTATTGACGGATTCACCTTGTAGATCAAAGGTCAGTTCAGCAATGCCGCCTTCAATCTCTTTTACCGTGATGGCTTTACCTGCGTAAATCATCCACTGCTCTCCCCATTGGGTCTTAGTTCTATCATCCAGCATAGCGGCTAAATCGTTATTGTTGTGATTGCGCGCCGCCCGCCGAAGCCAATTGTTCTGTCGTATAAATATCTGAATGAGAATTTCTCAATCTATGTTTCATACAGATAATTCATACAACCGTTTGAATATGGAATTACAATGCGTCAAAAAACCAACAGTGTCAAACCCTTTATCGGTTAAAAAGATAGTTTTAGTGCGACCTAAGGGTCATCTAGTTGGCCTTAAAGCAGACTTCATGGAGCAGAGGTGCGTTTTAAACTCAAAGAATAACAAGGAAAGACAGACATAGACCGAAGGCAGAGCTAAAAGGGTAATATCAAAAAGAGTGAATGAAATTCAAGGCAAAAAAAAAACCGCATTCCGAAGAATGCGGTTTTTTATAATTTGGCTCCCCGAGCAGGACTCGAACCTGCGACCAATAGATTAACAGTCTACTGCTCTACCAACTGAGCTATCAGGGATCTCTCTAAGAGATGGGAGGCATTATAGCGGTATCTTTATAAATTACAAGCACTTATCTTAAATTTTATTTCGGTATCTTTTCAGGCAATCTGAATCAAAGGTTGCTCGCCCTCAAAATCGGGTAACAGCCAAATCTGTTCAAAGGGATGCTCGGTCTCATCAAATTCCATGGCAATGTTTAATAAATCAGAGCGCGCCCAAAGCGGGCTGACATTGCGGATCACAAGCCAAACTCGCGCAGAGTCATAATGCTTCTGAGCTTTGCTATGCAGTAAACGTAGTAATGCTGCTTTTAATCGATCACAGGGATCGACCGTAACCAACTCAGCAAGATAGTGCCAAAGTACGTCCGTATTATCTCGGTCATGCACATGTTTGGCTTCCTCTGATGTTGCATAAAGATGTGCAATCTCAAGATCCAAAGGTTTGCTCTGAAAATAACAAGAGATATCGGGTTTAGAAGGTTCGTTATGCCAGATATGCCGCATCGGCTCACCAAAGTCTTGCTCATAACGACGCATAAACAAGCGTGCAGCCTCTCTCTCTAGCAATCGTTTCTCAAGATCAGAGTGACTCACCGAGTGACCGGTGGTGGTATGGCGTGGATCAGACGTCATAATATTCTCTCAAGTCTGTCAGCAGAAAAAAACCGCCACTGCTACAGAGTAGAAGATGGCGGTTTAAAGATGCTGGTTTGAAAATAACGATTTAATGTATACCGAGTAGGCTTAACGCCTAAAAATCGAACTTACGTTCTGAGTAGATTTTAAAGGCTTTTTCCCAAACATCACCAATCTCACCTGAACCCACAGGCTTACCATCCAGCTGTGTTACAGGCGCGATCTCTTTAGAAGAACTGGTCACCCAAAGCTCATCGGCGTTAAGTACCTCATCCATGGTTACAATACGCTCTTCAACCTCTATAGAGCCATCCGCTCGCAGGCTATCCAAAATAATACGACGGGTAATCCCCGGTAGAATCTGATTGTCCTGAATAGGTGTAATAACTTTACCGTCTTTTACAATAAAGGCGTTACTAGAGCTGCCCTCTGTTAACTCACCTTTAGCATTAAAGAGTAATGCTTCATCGCAACCTGCCGCATAACCTTGCTGATAGTGCATCACATTACCAAGCAATGCGGTCGATTTGATATGACAACGCTGCCAGCGCAGATCCTCCGTACTAACCAAACTTAGAGGCTTGGCTTGGGCACGATCAACAGGCTCTGGCTCTTTAATCGGGAAAGCAAAGGCAAAAATAGTGGGTTCTACATTGTCGGGATAAGCATGGTAACGCTTAACATCAGTACCCCGAGAAACATGAACGTAAACACCAATATTTTTACCTTGGTCGCTGTTACGGGCAACCAGATCATCGAGTAGCTCAACCCATTCAGAGACACTTAATTTACACGCTATCTCAATAGCCGCCAGACCATTAATCATGCGCTCAATATGGGGCGTTAAACCGACGGATCGACCTGCATAGTAAGGAATAACTTCATAAATACCATCACCAAAGAGAAAGCCACGATCCAAAGGTGAAATTCGGGCTTCTGCCAAAGGTTGATAAACACCGTTCAGGTACGCAATGCTCATTGTTTCATTTCCTTTTATTAGGGATGTTGCTAATAACCTATCGCAGCACGTAGCTGGGCGATAACATGTTTACCTTCATCAGCAGGAAGGCCATCTTCGGTAAGCTCATTATTTCGGGTGACACCATCAACGCTACCAAGCTTTGATAGGTACTGAAGAATCTCAAGGGGATTAATATCACCAAGCAGGTCTTGCTCATGCCATAAACTTAGGAAAGCGATTAAACCATAGGCTCCCCAGTTAGACACATCGGCAATAAGCAACTCATCCACACAGGTCACTGAGGCGGTAATATCCAAATCTTTAAGCACATCGGCAATATTGCCCATACCGATCTCATTACCACCATCGCCAATACCAATAGTGGGGCATTTGGCATTCTTGATAAAAGTATCGAAGCAAGCCGTGCGCGCCGAGATACTTTCACCTCGCATATTGTAGTAGCCACCATCTTCTGCCTGACCGGGCCGTTCGATAGAGATAATCGCATCAGGGTTATAATGATACAGCGCCTTAAAGGCCTCTAATGTACGCTCCTGGTGCTCCCCAACACGAATCTCATGGACACGAAAGTTTTCCATTAATGCTTGAGATACCGGCGGCCCACAGACTAAAACGGGCGTTGCGCCCAATTTCTCTAGCGTTTGATAGAGTGCAATAGCGCCCACAGGGCCATCAGTTTCAAAGGTATCAACCACCGGAAACCCTGTGCCAATTAACACATGCCCTTTGCACTTATTCAGAATACGGGCTGCGCGTAGGTAATAACCGGATGCCAAAGCAGGTTGAATCGTCTTCATCCCTCTTAAGTTACGGGCAACAAGGATATCTTCGATCTGCTTGGAAAGTTCTGCTTCATTATTCATTATGATACGCTTTTGAAATCCGTTGGCTTAAGCTCAAGGGTTAATAAGCACAAGAGCTAAACAGTTAAAGGGCTAAATAGCTAAGAGGCTAAACAGCTAGACCGACTCAGGTTTAATTCGCTCAAAGTGAGCATGAGCAAGACAGTGCAGATTATGAGCATCATCAATAGTGATCTCTTCAAAAGACACCCGTGCCCCCGGCATCATCTGTGCGATACGGGCGGTATCTAACGAAATCATAGAACCAATTTTAGGATAGCCCCCTATCGTTTGCCGGTCATTCAACAGCACAATCGGCTGCCCATCTGCAGGTACTTGAATAGCCCCATGGCAGATACCTTCCGACAAAATGCCGTCAATTGAAGGCTTTATCTCAGGCCCTTCTAGGCGGTAGCCCATACGATCCGCTCGACTGGAAACTTTATATTCACTGCTAAAGAAGAGGCGTTTCTGGTAATCACTAAAGGCATCATGTTGATAGCCCGTAATGACCCGTAGCGTGATCTGATCAGAGTAATCAGGCCGGTAATTCTCAGGCAAACGTAGGGTTTGAGCAGGCTTCACCCCATGACATTTAAGATGATCGCCTTGCTTGAGTTTTTCTCCTGACAAACCGCCAATATTCTCCCGAGTAACCGTTGACGCACTGGAAAAGCGGTGCTCAACCTGAAAGCCCCCTGCAACCGCTAAATAAGCCCTAGCCCCTTGAGTAGTAAAGCCAACCTCAAGTTGATCACCGGCCTTAATCGGATGCGCGTGCCAACGATCACATTCCTTGCCCGCAATCTTAAAGGGCATTTCAGCCCCTGTCAGCACAACCCAAGTATCGACCTGAGCCAGCAGCACTAAGCCACCGACGCTCACTTCTAATACGCTGGCGTTGTTATCATTGCCTAGTAAGCGATTCGCCCACTTAAACGCCTGACCATCAAGGGGCCCACCCGTTGTTAGGCCGATACGGTGATGCCCAAAACGTCCAGCATCCTGAACTAGGGTTAATAAACCGGGCTGAACAACCTTAAAGCCCATTGTTTCTGAAAAGCTCAGTGTTTCTGATAACGGCTGTTGGCTCACAGTATGCCCTCCGGTATTTCACCGCCTAGCTCAAGAAATGCATCACGGCTAATGGGTTCAAAACGTACTCTATCCCCTACCTGAACCGGCATCGTCGGATCAGCGTCAGGGTTAAACATACGTGTAGGGCAAAGGCCAATCAAATTCCATCCACCGGGAGAAACTGCAGGGTAAACAGCGGTTTGGCGATCAGCAATGGCGATAGCACCACGGGGAACTTTCTGACGCGGCGTTGACAATCGAGGTGCTGCGATACGTGCATCAACCTCGCCCAAATAAGCAAAACCTGGAGCAAAACCGATCGCATAGACCCGATACTCCATCGCACTGTGTAGCTGAATTACCTCATCAATACTTAAGCCAGCACCTTCAGCTAAGGCTGCTAGGTCAGGCCCTGACTCTTCGCTATACCAAGCAGGTAACGCCACAACCTTACTTTCAAGTGTTGACGCATCTTCAAGTATTGAAGAAGAGGTCAAGTGAGTCAGAAGCGTTTTGATCCGGTGCTGCACCGCAAGATGATCGGTAAGATAAAGGTTATAGATCACCAAAAGAGAGGCATAGGACGGCACAAGATCGATAATATGTTCGCCCATCTGATCTTGTAATACGGCAACCGCTTGCTGAACTCGATCAGAAATATCTGGGCTGGTTTTATCCCCAAAATAGATAATGAGCGCATTCTCTCCGGCGATCTGAATATCAAGAGGAGCGACAGGCTGTAAGCCGTTAGCATCTACCATAACCACCTCATGACTGAATCAGTTGACGAATATCCTGAATAGCATTAACACCATCCATATTGTCACCGTGAACACACAAGGTATCGGCTCGTAGCGTTAAAGTGTTACCGCCAACGGTTGTTACCGTTCCGGTTTCTTTTAACTGTTTAACTTGCGCTAACATCTTCTCTTTATTATGTACCGCACCGGCTTTACTACGGGCCAATAGCTTACCGTCGTCGTCATAACAGCGGTCAGCAAAAAGTTCAAACCAAAGCGTTAAACCCGCCGCTTTAGCTTCTTCAAGATGCGCTTCTGCTTGAGGGGTACTTTGTAGCATCAGCACAAGAGGGCGATGGTACTCAGCAATAGCCGTCATAATAACCGAGCGAACCGCTTCATCAGCCATCATATCGTTATACATCGCGCCATGGGGTTTCACGTAGCTCAGTGTTAAACCTTGCGTCATCGCCATGCCATCAATTGCTGCAATCTGATACTGCACCATGGCTTTAAGCTCTGCGGGTGATGCTTTTATAGAGCGTCGACCAAAACCCACTTGATCGGGATACCCTGGGTGAGCACCAATGGTGACGCTATGTTCTTTTGCCAACGCCAATGTATTCTGTAGCACAAGCGGATCACCGGCATGAAAACCACAGGCAATATTAGCCTGATCGATATGGGGCATTACGGCATCATCTAACCCCATTTTCCATGCACCAAAGCTTTCACCTAAATCACAATTCAGCTTCATAACAAGACCCTCTTAAAGCACCGCAAGGCGGCTGTTTGGTAGGTCAGTAATCAGCATATGACCGGGGCTATGGGTAATACAAAGTGGTGGCTTGGCCTGTTCAATAGCCACTTGAGGCGTTACACCGCAGGCCCAAAAAACAGGCACTTCACCTTCGTTAATCGTGACTGCATCACCAAAATCTGGCTGATTGATATCACAAATGCCGATTTGAGCGGGATCACCAAAATGTAGCGGTGCACCATGAACCGAGGGGAATCGGGTACAAATTTGGATAGCGCGAATGGCATCCGCAGGCTTCATCGGACGCATACTAACCACCGTTGTACCACTGAAGCGACCCGCAGGACGGCAGTCAATATTCGTACGATACATCGGCACGTTAACGCCTTCTGTAATATTACGAACCTCAAGACCGTCCGCTAATAACGCTTCTTCAAAAGAGAACGAGCAGCCGAGAAGAAAAGTCACCAAGTCATCTTGCCAAAAGGGGGTTATATCCGCCACTTCCTGAGTTAACACACCAGCTTCATAAATACGATATTTTGGAATATCCGTGCGAATATCAATATCTTGGCCAAGGTCAGGCAACATGAAATCACCAGGCTGACTCGACATGCCTACAATAGGGCAAGGCTTAGGGTTGAGCTGGCAAAACTGTAAGAACTCATTCGCCCACTCTTTCGGCATAATCGCTAAATTGCCTTGCACAAACCCTTGCGCCAACCCTGATGTGTTGCCGGAAAAGGCACCACTGCGAATCTGTTGACGAACGTCGTATGGTGTCATCTCTTTCATAGAAATCCCTCTGGTGAGCAGCATCCGGTACATCGCCGGATTTAACATTATTATAGGTTGAGTCAATGGTAAGCTGAATCGATTCAAGCTTAAATCAGAATACCACTATTGCAGGAATCCCTGATAACAAGGCAAACACTGCTCGCCTGAAAACCAAAATGGAAGCGATTTATCCCATCCAGACACTTGATGTTACAGGGGTTAAAAATTTATCAGATTAAAGACAGAAAAACAGACTAAAATAAATCAATTTAACAGCATATAAAATAAGATTAAAAATAAATCACGGTAAAAAAAACCTAAAATAACAACATTACTAGAAAATAAAATGGTCATCGATTTAGCTTGTCACTCAAAGGCAGTCAAAAAAACAGCCCTATCAAGCACCAGCCTAGCGACTCATTATCGGATTATCGCTATAAAAAAATCGCTATAAAAATCTGTATAAAAAATAGCTCTTTATCTAATAGACTGATTTTATTAGAAAAAATAATTCACTCTCAGAAAAGCTAACCCCATAGTAAAAACACCTTCTTAAAAAATCTAACTTATTGATAAATATAATAAAATCATATAAAAAAACGTCAAAAATACAGATCACCTAAAAAAGAAACAACTTATATAAATCAATAAGTTAACGCACCGTATTGGAAAGCCTCCCCTCCTTCGCTAGACTCCCCCTCCCAACGAAAAAGCAAACGACGAGAAAGGAATCTCCTCAAACGGAGCACGTGATGAGATTTCTTTCCTTAATACTAATGTTTATTTTAACGCTATCGGCCCATGCAGCCCCCAGCTTCTCCTCAGCAAAGAAAGATGCGATCAAGGTCTATCAAGGCCAAGAAACCAGCTTCTACTGTGGCTGCAAATACAAATACCAAGGTAAAAAGCTGTCGCCAGACTGGGAAAGCTGCGGCTACCAACCTCGAAAACAGGCGAAACGTGGCTCCCGTATCGAGTGGGAACACGCTGTACCTGCGTGGCACTTTGGCCACCAACTACAATGCTGGAAGGACGGGGGCCGAAAGAACTGTACCCGCAATGATCCTAAGTTCTCTGCAATGGAAGCAGACTTGATGAACCTAGTACCGGCTGTTGGCGAATTAAATGGCGATCGTAGTAATTACAAGTACGGCATGATAGCCGGTGAAGCCCGAGCCTATGGCCGCTGTGATTTTGAAGTGGATTTCAAGGGAAAAACGGCAGAGCCAGCAGAACAGGTACGCGGTGATATCGCACGCATCTACTTTTATATGCAAGAGACCTACGGCTTACAAATCAGCCAACAACAGAAACAATTATTGGACGCGTGGAATCGACAAGATCCAGAATCAGACTGGGAGCGTGAACGTAAACGTCGGATTGAAAAACTACAGGGCGTGAGATTACCGCAGAAGAAAACCAAAATGGTAGCGCTAGCCACCAGCAGCCTAAACTGCGATGCCTTACCACGTACCTGCGGTCAGATGAATAACTGCAAACAAGCTAAACTGGCCCTAGCCTGTGGCAACACCCGTCTTGATCGAGACAACGATGGCGTCCCTTGCGAAGCGCTATGCAAGTAATTTAGCAGAGAAAAGTTAAATAAAGAATCAACTAGGCAGGAAAAAATAAACGGAGAGGGTGCTATAAGAAAACCTCTAAAAAGGAGGTTGGCATCCTTGCCAGTCATACCCCACATCACTTCCATGTTCGGCCTATGATAGAGCGCAGAGCGTTACAATAATACTGACCCAAACCCTAAAAACCCCAAGGGAATTCCCTAGCAATCAATCCAAAAACAGCCAACGGCAGAAAAATCTACCGTTAACATTAAATATAACTCAGTTTAGACGTTCGGTTTATTCCGTTTAAAAGTGCCGTTTAAACGGCGGCAGGCTATTCAATAGCTGTTTACCATAACGTTTGGTTTGCACCCGTCGATCTAACAGCGATACTGTCCCGGTATCACTTTCTGTGCGCAAAAGTCGGCCAACCGCTTGAACCAAGCGTATTGATGCATCCGGCACCGTAATCTGTAAAAAGGGATTCCCGCCTTTGGCTTCAATCCACTCAGACAGTGTTTTTTCAACAGGATCATCCGGCACAGAAAATGGGATCCGAGTAATCACGACATGGGATAGATACTTTCCAGGTAGGTCAATACCCTCGGCAAAACTGGCCAAACCAAAGATAATACTGCCTTGGCCATCATCAACCCGTGCACGGTGGCGCTCTAACAGCACCATTTTTGTTAAATCATCTTGAACCAAAATAATATTAAGTAGAGAAGCCGGTAGCTTATCGAGCACATCGCGCATCTGTCGACGGGATGAGAACAGTACCAAGGTGCCTTCCTCTTTTTTAATTTTTTCCTTAACAAATGTCACAATTTGCAGAGTATGCAATTCACTTTGTGTCGGGTCACAAGCTTCTTCGGGTAACGCCAAAACCCCATTATTTTGAAAATCAAACGGGCTAGGCACCACCATACAGGCCGCATCTTCAGGCAGTCCGGCGCGGGTTCGAATACGATCAAAACTCCCCAGGGCAGTTAATGTTGCGGAAGATAACACCGCCGCAAAACAGGGTTGCCATAAATTACGCGCTAAAGTACCTGCTGCACTAATCGGACTGCAGGACACCTCTAGGTCAAGATCCACTTGCTGATTCTGTAGAGTAATCCAACGGGCAATCGGCATAACGCCTTCTACTTGAGGTGCAGCATACATGCCCCATAATTCCCAAGCAGATACGGCTCGCCCGTGGAGCATGGTAGCCAAGGGCAACCATTGTTCGCTTTCTTCTTTGCCCAGAGCGCTTGCGGCTTCGGGATCAAGGGCATCCTTAAGCTGTTTAACGATAACCTCTAGCTTCTGACATAAACTGGCAAAGCTAATCTTAAGATTCAAAGCACTTTGGGTCAGTGCATCCGGTACGATACCCTTTTCAAAGCGATAAACAGGGCGAACATCTTTATCCATATTCTCTGGGGAAAAATGCGTTATCTCATGCAGCTGTCGATAACACTCCGCAAGCTCAATCTCTAAGGTATTGAGGATTTCGGGTAGCTGATTGAGCTGTCGAAGAATAAGCTCATCTCGTCCAAGCTCGGTATTTAAATCGGTGAGTGATTTTTTCAGTAACCGTAACCATTGCAAGGAAGCATTGACTCGGAAGCTACCGGCAAAGTGGTCAATCGCCTTATCGGGTAGATGATGACCTTCATCGAAGATATAAATAGTATCCTGAGGATCAGGCAAAACAACCCCGCCCCCTAGTGATAAATCCGCTAAGACAAGATCATGGTTAGCAACAATAATATCGGCGCCGTCCAACTCGTTTCTCGCCTTAAAAAAAGCACAGCTACTAAAGTTACTGCAACGACGATTGGTACACTGATTATGATCGGTGGTAATGCGCCGCCAAACAGGCTCCTCAAGGGAATCCTTCCAGCTATCTCTATCACCTTCCCAGCGACCCGATAAGTACTGCTGAGCCATCTCCTGATAAAGAGCAACCGCTTCTTTGGAGCTTTTATTGCTTTGCAGAAACTCATCAAACAACGACATGGTCGCCTGTGCTGCTTGAGGTTCACTGGCTTCTTCTAACGACTGCTCCAAACGGCTTAGACAAAGATAGCGACTACGGCCTTTAGCCAACGCATATTTAAAGGATATTTCAGCGTATTTTTGCAGATCAGGTAGGTCTTTAAAGATCAGCTGTTCTTGCAGGGCAACGGTTGCGGTAGAAACCACAATGCGCTTATCTCGCGCCTTCGCAACGGGCAGAGCCGCAACAAGATAGGCAAGGGTTTTTCCGGTACCAGTACCCGCTTCAATAGCACAGACATGGGCGGTGCTGGTACGAACCCCATCGCTTGACGTTTGAATATTACCCAACGTACGGGCAATTTGAGCCACCATAAGCCTCTGCCCCTGTCGCGCTTTAAGCTTACGATTTTTCAGGAAGGTGGAATAAGCAGACTGAATTTCAGATTTGATGGCGTCGGTTAACATGCAAGCCTCTTTTTATCGGTCTGCAATTTTAACCGAAGCCTGTGTTGGGTAACAGCACCGTTAAGGTACAAAAATGGAACACACCACAAGGCGCTAGTCATAAAACACAAAAAGCCGGACAAAGCCGGCTTTAGGTGATGTCTTTTTTTAACAATATATTTGCACCGTATGACGATGAAGGGCTACGTTCTATCGATTCTACCTACTCTATCGCTATAACCTCTGTTCTACCTATCGCTGCTATTCTGCCGCTGCTCTTTCTGAGGTCAGCAAAATAGTTTTAAGGGCTTGAGCATGCTCTGCTGCCGTGTGACCTAAAGAGGTTAAATAGCCTCCATCTTCCTGTGTAATTAAGCCCTTATCATACAAACGACACGTTGCAGCAATAATATCTGAATCTGCTTCACCATGAACCTTGATACCCTCTTGCATACTGCTGAGGTTAAATTGGATCAGTACGTTTATTTCCTGATGCTGCTCTTCCGTTATACGCATAATGCGATCCTCTTTTATTGTTCTAACGATGCCCATTTACAGCAAGCATCCTCTTTGATATCAGGATATCTACTACCGTTACTGTATCAAGTTTTTTTGCTGAGCGTTACCACTATTCTTGCTTATATTTTTACTTGGATGTGGATTCAAATAGCCACTTAACATGCTGAAAGCACAGACATAAAAAAACCGATACGAGAAATCGCATCGGTTTTTTATTTTTCGGATCAGGCAGGTCAAATCTAGAAGACACCCGCTCCGATTATCACCATCATTAACGGATATTATTGTTTGTTATCAACTAAGTTGTTATCAATTAAGCTTATATCAGGTTGTTGGCTTTCAATTTTCTTACCGATAAATTCTTCAATATCCGGTAGAACAAAAGCATCTTCTTCGCCAATAAAGCTGATAGAAACCCCCAGAGAACCCGCACGACCGGTACGACCGATGCGGTGTACGTAATCTTCTGGGTCATCCGGCAGTGTAAAATTCACCACATGGCTAACATCGTCAATATGGATACCACGTCCTGCCACATCAGTTGCAACCAAAACCTGGATTGACCCATCGCGGAAATTCTCAAGTGTGGAGATCCGTTTACGTTGCTCGACTTCACCGGACAGCATCGCAACACGAATACCCGCTCGCTTCAATTGATCGCAAAGTACGCGGACACGATCTCGGCGGTTAGCAAAAACGATAACCCGATCCCAGCCTTCTTTGCGCATTAAACTGATCAGCAGTTTCTCTTTATCAGAATCTGCGACGATATAGGCGTGTTGCTCTACATTAACGTTGGTCTGCTCTTCCGACTCAATTTCAATACGTGCAGGCTCATAAGTCCACATCGCCGCAAGGTTTTCAACATCCTGCGGATAGGTGGCGCTAAACAGGAAAGTCTGACGCTCTTCTTTCTTCGGTGTTGCACGAATAATACGCTTCACATCAGGAATAAAGCCCATGCTTAGCATACGATCAGCTTCATCTAAAACAAGAATCTCAACTTCACGTAGGTCTAAATCACGCTTCTGGTGAAAATCAAGCAAACGACCCGGTGTCGCCACCATAATATCAATCTGGCCTTTTAACTGATCACGCTGTCTTTGGTAATCTATACCGCCCACAATCGCGACCACGTTAAAACCACAATGCTTGTTCAACTGATGAGCATCTTTGGCGATCTGCATAACCAGCTCACGGGTTGGCGCGATAATCAGCGCCCGTGGTGCGCCATTTTTCTGTAGTCCTGGGCCTTCTTCTTCAAGGAAGTAGCTCAAGATGCTAATCAAGAAAGCGGCTGTTTTTCCGGTACCCGTTTGCGCTTTACCGATAAGATCTTTACCCAGCAGGGTATGTTCCATGGATTGAGATTGAATGGGCGTACAATACTCAAAGCCGGAATCTTGGATCGAGCGCATTAACGGCAGTGGTAAATCAAAATCATGAAAACGACTCTGACCTTCAACTTCCGGTACAACAAACTGAGATAGATCCCACGTTTCTTGTGCCTGGGTCTTTTGCGTATGAGCCTCTTGCGCGCGGGAGCCTTGTTTCTTAAAAGGCTGTCGACGACGGCGCTTATGGCTGCGCTTGGCGCTATTGGATGGTTTGCTGTTTGTTTCGTTACGTTGCTTATCGTTAATCTGTTCTGATGTATTCTGAGTTTCTGATGGGTTTGACACGGGTTTTTCTACTCCTGAAGCCCTGAACGCATCAGGGCTTGTCATTAATCTGTTCGCCGTTAGCCGCATTGTCTCAGGTTTTAAGCTTCAACACAGTTTTTTCTGCAAAAAACGTCAAACAAGCGCCGGTTATAGAATGTATAGAATGAATGACACATCAAATGCTGTCGCACGTTCAAGTGAAACCCTTAATGGTCTTTTCAATGGTTTTCAGTGCTTTTACACAAAGGGATATAGTTCCCAGGGTATAGCGTCGCTAGGTTTTCTGACAAACCGGAAGCTGTTACCAAATGAGCATGGTGACGGCGCAGTTCACGGGGTTCACGGGCACCACAGGAATGAGCAATAACGCCCACTTCTGAAATAAGATGCTGATGATAACTGGCTACTCGAACCGATTTATCTTTCGGGTTTAACCCTTCCTGCAGATCGGGGTCATGAGTTGTTACACCGGAAGGACACGTATTTTTATTACACTGCAACGCCTGAATACAACCTAAGGCAAACATAAAGCCCCGAGCGGTGACTGTAAAGTCAGCGCCTACGGCAATTGCCCAAGCCACGTCAGTCGGGTTAATTAGCTTACCCGAAGCGATGACTCGCACACGATCACGCAGATGGAACGCTTTTAGCATATCAATCACTAAAGGCAAACTTTCCTTCAGAGATAAGCCAACACTATCCATTAATGGCATAGGAGCTGCACCCGTCCCGCCTTCCGCGCCATCAATGGTGAGAAAATCTGGAGCACTTTCTTCACCTCGATGATTAATCTCGGTAAAAAGATCGTCAAGCCAAGCGTGACTGCCAAGTACAAACTTTATTCCAACGGGTTTACCCGTAACACGGCGGACACGATCTATCATATCCAATAGATCTTGAGGGCTGTTAATATCAGGATGACGGTTAGGACTAATAGAGTCCTCTCCCGTTGGAATCCCACGAATACTGGCAATTTCAGCGGTTACTTTTTCACCGGGTAAAATACCTCCTTTGCCCGGCTTGGCACCTTGGCTAAGCTTTATTTCAAACATGCGTACTTGTTCAATAGCAGCCATTTTTTTCAGCTTTTCATCGCTAAGCTGTCCGTGTTCGTCCCGAACACCATATTTTGCCGTACCAATTTGGGAGATAATATCGCAACCACCAGATAGGTGATAAGGCGACAGTCCACCCTCACCTGTATTCATCCAGCAACCAGCCATTTTAGCGCCAGCAGACAAGGCCTCCACCGCAGGGCGAGACAAAGCACCATAGCTCATACCGGAAATATTGATAATAGACTTGGCATAAAATGGCTGATCAGCGTAGGGGCCGACAATTAACGGCGGAGATTCTACAGCATCCTCTTTTAATGTGGGATACGGTGTATTCAAAAAGATAACAGCACCCGGCTTATGAATATCTCGACTGGAGCCAAAAGCAACGGTGTTATCAACATTTTTAGCCGCACGATAGGCCCAGCTTCGCTGCGCACGGTTAAACGGTAATTCTTCTCGATCCATCGCAAAAAAGTATTGGCGAAAAAACTCACCAAGATATTCAAAGAAATAACGAAAGCGGCCCAACACAGGAAAATTACGACGTATCGTATGCTGAGTCTGATGCTTATCAACGTAATACATAATCCCTACAGTAATAGCCCCTGCTAACAGCAATAGACCTAAACCGACAACCACAATATCTAAAATCAAAAGTGCGAACTGATCCATGGGAACTCCTTTATTCCTGATCTTCTGATTATACCTTATTTTTAGCTTCGCCTCCGCTCTAAGAGTGGGAGTTTATGCACCCTATTACTAAATCATGGGGACATGTTTCCGGTGTTTTAATAGCTTACTTTAATAACAAAGCTATTGATAATCCTTCTCATTTATATTCTAATAAGAGCAACTCAAACTTATTTCTTACAAGTTATAGTTATTTCTCACAAGCTATAGGATCTCACATGAAAAAAAGAACTCTGACACTGGCTATCGCCCTCGCCGCCGGTATCTCTGGCTGCAGCTTAATGCCTAGCGCCCAAGACAACACAACGGCTGAGCAAAAGGTTGTCAAAACCTATACCGATATCGCCTACGCAACCTTTGATGATGCTTACATTACAGCGCTTGAACTGCAAAAGTCAGTTGATCTTTTCCTAGCGAATCCTAGTGCTGAGGGTCTTGAACAGCTTAAATCTCAGTGGAAAATAGCCCGCGCACCTTACCAGCAAAGTGAAGTTTTCCGTTTCGGCAACGCCATTGTTGATGACTGGGAAGGTCAACTCAATGCTTGGCCGCTGGATGAAGGCCTCATCGACTATGTTGATGGCAGTTATTATCAGCATGAACTGGGTAACCCAGGTGCAGAGCTGAATATTATTGCCAACAGCAAGGTTCAAGTGGGTTCTGAAACCGTTAGCTTTGCTGAAATCACCCCAGAGAAACTGGCCAATATTAATGAGCTGGGTGGTTCAGAGGCAAATGTTGCAACAGGCTACCATGCCATTGAGTTTCTACTTTGGGGCCAAGATCTAAACGGCACCCGTTCTGGTGCAGGTGAACGCCCTTACACGGATTACGTTCAAGGCGGTGATTGCACTGGCGGCAACTGTGATCGTCGTGGCATGTACCTAAAAGCAGCCGCAGACCTACTTGTTGCCGATCTAGACTGGATGCGTAACCAGTGGGCTGCAGGCCAATCAGATAACTATCGCGCAACTCTTCTGGCGGAATCAGCGGAGCAGGGATTGCGTAAAATGCTCTACGGTATGGGCAGCCTTTCTTTGGGTGAGCTTGCTGGGGAGCGCATTAAAGTATCCATGGAAGCCAACTCAACAGAAGATGAGCATGACTGCTTCTCTGATAATACGCATTACTCTCACTATTACGATGCTAAAGGCATTCAGAACATCTACCTGGGTGAGTACACGCGAATTGATGGTTCTAAAGTCAACGGCACAAGCTTAAGTGATCTTGTCAAAGCAAAAAATGCAACGCTGGACAGCAATGTGCGCCAGCAATTTGCCACGACAGATAAAACCCTACAAGAGCTGGTTGATTTAGCAGAAGGCCCACAGCAGATCAAATTCGATATGCTGATCGCCCCAGGCAACAAACAAGGCGTGGATCTACTAACACGCTCAATAGGTACGCTGGTAGAGCAAACTCGATATATCGAGCAAGTGGCAGCAACACTTAAAGTTGATGCACTTAACCCTGACACAGCTGACCATGAGTTTTAATTTATGATTTAGGGCTAGAAACCCAGCATTAACGGCCCTTAGGGGTCGTTTTTGCGTTATAGAGACCGGAAAAAGATGATGCAGATCAAGAAATCAGACCTGTCACAAGCAGGCACAGCTCAGACAAAAACCTTAAAAAAATCTTTCGTTATGGCAACGCTCTTGGCAAGCGCAGCACTAACACTGAGCAACCCTTTATACGCCGACCCAAACCCTAGGCTAGGTGGTAAAACCAGCGTTATTCAAAGTGATCGCAATGCTTACTCAAGACCTGCGGCTAACTTATCACCGTTACGCCAGCTTGATTTCAAAGTGGGTAATAGTTTTTTCAAAGCGCCTTGGGTGATGGCTCCATCAAGCACCATTGCACGAGACGGCTTAGGGCCGTTGATGAACACAAATGCCTGTCAAAATTGCCACTTAAAAGATGGCCGTGGCCATGTACCGGATTACAACCCAGAACGTGCAGCCCTAACCAATCCCGCTGTTAGTCTATTCTTACGTATCAGTCGTCCTGCAAAAACCGAAGCGGAACATCAGCAACAAGCAAAGTTTGGCCCTCTGCCTGATCCCGTTTATGGCGACCAACTACAGAACCTAGCGACCACCCGCATCACACCAGAAGGTGAGATGCAGCTTAAATACACCGACAGAACCATGACCTACCCCGACGGCTCTCAAGCAGAGCTTCGCGTACCTCATTACAAAATGATCAATGCCGCTTATGGCGCACCCGTTGAAGGCTTACAAACCTCGCCGCGTATCGCCCCAGTAATGATCGGCCTTGGTTTGTTAGAGATGATTCCAGAAGCCGATATTCTGGCCCAAGCAGACCCAGATGATAACAACCAGGATGGCATCTCCGGTAAACCCAATTACGTCTGGAACATTGAACAACAAGCAACGACTTTGGGTCGTTTTGGCTGGAAAGCAGGACAGCCCAGTCTAAAACAGCAAAACTCTGGCGCTTTTGCTGGTGACATGGGGTTAACAACATCCCTGCATACCCAAACGGACTGTCGTAGTGCTCAGCCCTGCTCAGAAAGTGCCTCCGGTGGCACGCCAGAAGTCTCTGAAAAAACCCTTAACCATGTAACCTTTTACACCCGTCACTTAGCCGTACCGGTTCAGCGCAACCATCGCTCACCAGAGGTCAAAGCGGGCTATCAGCTGTTTAATCAATCAGGCTGTAACCAATGCCATATTGAGAACTGGAAAACAGGCCGTGCCGCCGACCGTCCAGAGCTATCCAACCAAGCTATTCGCCCCTTTACCGACCTGCTACTGCACGACATGGGCCCAGGTTTGGCGGATAATCGCCCAGAATATCTAGCCAATGGCCAAGAATGGCGTACAGCACCGCTATGGGGTGTTAGTTTAAATAAAGTAGTTACAGGGCAAGAAAATTATCTGCATGATGGCCGTGCAAGAACACTAGAAGAAGCGATATTATGGCACGATGGTGAAGCCGCCACAGCGCGTAGCCATTTTATGAATCTTCCATCAGACCAGCGCCAACAACTGATTCAGTTTCTGGAGTCACTCTAAATGTTTCACCGTTTTATATTACGTAAACCATTCCTGCGCCTATCGACTCTGGCAGCAACCTGCCTAGGGGTTAGTTTAGGCTACAGCTCAGCGCTACAGGCGAATCAGGGCAGCACACCGCAAGCTAAACCATCATTTAATTACGATGCGTATACCCGCTCAGTAGAGCAGGTGCAACTTCAAGAGATGAAGGCCTTAATTCAAGACAGTAAAGCCTTAAATACACTAACCACCGCAGCATGTCATGCCGAGGCTCGGGCTAATCATGAGCCATTAAGCCAATGGCCCGCGTTACCATCATTGCAAAAAAAATGGTTAGACACGACAGAGCAATGGCAGCGTTTGCAGGTATTTCCTCTAGGGCCAAATAACGATGTTACGGTGCGCCTCAACATCAGCTTTTGGCCTGATAAGAAAAACCTCGTAGAACGTAAGGCCCGAGGTTTACTGCAACAAGGGGAGTCAGCCGAGTTAAAACAAGGAGGTATTGCCCTTCAAGGCTTAACCGCCAGTGAATATCTCTTGTTTGATCCTAAGCACCTTAAAACATCCACACCATCCGCCACCTGCCACTTGCTGACTCAAATCACACATCAAAGTGAAGAGAACGCCAACGCCCTTTTAACACGCTGGAAAAAAAGTGACTTTTTAGTGGATTGGCATGATGCGGCCCTTGGTAACGAAACCTTTGCCAGCACCACTCAAGCGACAGGTTATTTGCTATCTAGCTTAGCGGAGACCTTAGAGTCCATCGCTAAAAATAAGATCTACAAGCCTTTTCGCCTTAACGACGAAAAAGCCTTACCTAACCCTTATCTGGCCGAAAACTGGCGCAGCAATCAAAGCCTACAGAATTTAGTCACCAATTTTGATCAAATCAGCCACTATTATCTAGGCTTAACGGTCTCTCAACCTTCAGAGAAAAAAACCGTTACGGTAAATGGCCCAGACCAGCTCTTGCGTCACCTAGGCTTCGCTGAAGAGGCCGATGCGATTGTGGCGCAGCTCGATAATAGTCAGCAGACACTTAACCAACTGGTTGTTCTCGGCTCAAGTGCTTACCTATCACAAGAAGGCAAAACTCTTGCTAACCAGTTACACCAGAATATCAAGCAATTAGAGCAAGCACTAAGAAAGCCGCTCCCACATTTCAATCTAACCCAGCGCTTTAATTCTGCTGATGGTGACTAGCATGAAGTCGTCTCACCGTAATAGCCATGCACCAAATATCGATCGGCGACGCTTGTTGCAAGGTTTAGGCTCTAGCTTACTGATGGGAACTATGGCACCGGCGTGGGCAACGCAAGCTTTAGTCGTCCCACCGCAAGCCGCTAAAAACGAAGGACTGCACCTTGCCAGCAGCATAAAAAATGATGCCAATGGCTATCAGTTACTCCGCTTTACAGGCTCTGAGCCAAAAACACAAACCAGCGGCTGGCGCGGGCATCAAGCCGTTGCCTCCTCTAATGGTCGTTTTTTAGTCTCTGTCGCCCGTAGGCCAGATACGCAACTGTTAATAGAAGACCTCAAAGCCGGTAGTCATTATTTTGTGGATGCCGATGATGAGCGGCATTTTTATGGTCACGGCCTTTTTACACCGGATAATCGCTGGTTTTATGCACCAGAGAATGACTACGAAAATGTACGCGGTGTTATCGGCAAATACGATGTACAAAACCACTTTAAGAAGGTCTCAGAATGGGACAGCCAAGGCGTTGGCCCTCACCAAATTGCCTTCTTACCGCAACAGGGAGAGGAAAAGCACCCTGTGATGGTTGTTGCTAATGGCGGGATTGAAACCCACCCTGATTATCCTCGTATCAAGCTCAACCCTGAAACCATGCAGCCTAATATCAGCTATCTGGACAGTAACGGCCAGCTGTTGGATCAGGTTGAGCCACCCCACCATCAACTGTCATTACGCCATCTGGATATCTCATCAGACGGTCAGGTCTGGACTGGGGCGCAATACCAAGGGGAAATATTTGAAAGCCCCAACTTGGTATACAGCCATCGCCTAGGGGAAAACAGCTTAACAGCGGTGAAAGCGGACGATACCTTATGGCCGCAGCTAAAAGGCTATATCGCCAGCGTTAGCTGTCACCCAAATCACGATACGGTTTGCATTACCGCCCCAAGAGATAATCTTATTACCTTTTGGCGGCGTTCTACAGGGCAGCTTATTGCCCAGCAAACCTTGGCAGATTGTGCGGGAGTTTGCGCCCACCCCAGTCTACCGTTATTTTATGTGAGTAGCGGCTCTGGCGATTTGGCTGCGTTTAATGCCCAGTCAGGGGAAAAACATTGGCAGCAGCACTTTGCCGGTATCCACTGGGATAATCATTTAACGTGGACAGTCTCTTGACATCCTCCCCGTCCTAAAGGGCGGGGATTCCTACAGCTAGACGGCCATGCCCGACCTCCGGTTATTACTCTCCGTGTTTTACTAGTGAATAACCTGACCTATACCTCTATACTGTTGCCCTAAAAACATCTCTCTATCACATCCAGTAACCCATAAAATATCAAGTGAGCCCAATATGACCCGCGCAAAGAAAACCCGCTCGCTGAAAGGCAAAGCCAATATTCGCACCGGTAAAAAAGAAGATTTTAAAAAGTGGCGTGAAGAGCAAGCATTGACAGGCAGCAGCCCAAAAACAGCAACTCAAAAGAAAAAAGCAAAGCAACGCAAAGAGCAAGCGGCTAAAAAACTGGCTCGAACCGGTGTAAAAAAAGCAGAAAGCTAAGCAAAGAAGCTAAGTAAGGAACTAAGCGAAAAAGGCTCAGCAGCCGCTTATTTTTCAATTTTAAACTTAAGCATAGGATACCCACGGTGAAAATCGTCAGCTTCAATATCAACGGCCTAAGAGCGCGCTTGCATCAAATTCAGGCAGTGATCGACCAGCTACAACCGGATGTTATCGGCCTTCAAGAGATTAAGGTACATGACGATGCCTTTCCTTTAGCCGATATTGAAGCCACAGGCTACCATGTTGAGTTTTTCGGCCAGAAAAGCCATTACGGTGTTGCGTTGATGTCCAAGAAGAAGCCGTTGTCTGTACAGAAAGGCTTTCCCAGTGATAAAGACGATGCTCAACGCCGTATGATCACAGCCGATTATGAAGCTGCCGACGGCTCTATCGTGACCGTCATGAACGGTTACTTCCCGCAAGGTGAAAATATTAGCCATGAAATAAAATATCCCGCTAAACGTAAGTTTTATGCAGACTTGCAAAACATGCTGGAAGGCCAATACAGCAATGATCAACAGATCGTTGTGATGGGGGATTTTAATATTTCCTCCACCGACCTTGATATCGGTATTGGCGAACAAAACGCCAAACGCTGGCTGCGTACGGGTAAAACCAGCTTTCAGCCGGAAGAGCGGGAATGGTTTAATCGCTTGCTTAGCTGGGGATTAGTCGATAGTTATCGGGTACAAAACCCCGAAGAAAACAACACCTTTAGTTGGTTTGATTATCGCAGCAAAGGGTTTAATGATGAGCCTAAGCGCGGCCTTCGTATCGACACCTTACTGGTGACAGAAAACCTAATGGCGAAATGTAACGCAACGGGCATTGATTACGATATCCGCGCAATGGAAAAACCATCGGATCACTGTCCTGTTTGGGGCGAGTTTACGCTCTAACAGCATCTTTATGCTCTAAACAGATCAACCCGTTAGAATAAAAAATGCCCCACAGGTAAGACCTGTGAGGCATTTTTACGTTCTGGCTGTCCGCAAAGATGAAGAACAGCCTGCGATTGAACGCTTTTCAGCTATTTGGAAACTAAAGCCCAATCTAGTTTATCACCAGAATAAGAACTTACAGCTTACCTTCTAGCTCAGGCAGTGCGCTGAACAGATCAGCAACTAGACCGTAATCAGCTACCTGGAAGATCGGCGCTTCTTCATCTTTATTGATGGCAACGATCACTTTTGAATCTTTCATGCCAGCCAAGTGCTGGATCGCACCAGAGATACCAACCGCAATATACAGATCAGGCGCTACAATCTTACCTGTTTGACCAACCTGCATATCGTTAGGAACAAAGCCCGCATCAACCGCTGCACGGGATGCACCAACAGCAGCACCCAGCTTATCAGCAACTTTGTTCAACAGTTCAAAGTTCTCACCATTGCCCATACCGCGACCACCGGAGATAACGACTTTAGCGGCCGTTAATTCAGGACGATCCGACTTAGCAAGCTCTGCGCTAACAAAAGCAGATTTCTCAGCATTCTGGGTATTATCCAGCGCTTCAATCGCCGCAGAACCATCAGCAGCAACAGCATCAAAGCCTGTGCCACGAACAGTGATTACTTTGATCGCATCATCAGACTGAACCGTTGCAATCGCGTTACCTGCGTAGATAGGACGCTTAAAGGTATCAGCAGACTCTACTGTGATGATGTCAGAGATCTGAGCCACATCCAGTAGCGCTGCAACACGCGGCATAATATTTTTGCCGTTAGACGTTGCTGGTGCAAGAATATGCGTAAAATCTTTACCAAGGTCAGCAACCAGCAGAGATACGTTTTCAGCCAGCAGGTGCTCATAAGCAACGTTGTCAGCGACAACAACTTTGGATACACCATTCAGTTTTGCAGCTTCTTCTGCCGCTGTACCACAGTTGCTACCGGCAACCAGAACAGTAATATCACCACCAATTTGCTGTGCAGCAGTAACAGTGTTTGCCGTTGCGCCAAACAAAGCAGCATTATTATGGTCAGCTAGGACTAAGATACTCATGATCAGATCACCTTCGCTTCGTTTTTCAGTTTTTCTACCAGCTCATCTACGCTGCCCACCTTGATGCCCGCACTACGTTCTGCTGGTGGCTCAACTTTCAGAGTTTTCACTTTAGAAGCAATATCAACACCTAAATCAGCTGGAGTTTTAACATCCAGAGGTTTACGTTTAGCTTTCATGATGTTTGGTAGAGAGGCATAACGTGGCTCGTTCAGACGCAAGTCTGTGGTCACGATAGCAGGCAAGTTCAATGCCACGGTTTGCAGACCGCCATCAATCTCACGGGTGACATTAACTGTTTCGCCATCAACGGCCACTTCAGAGGCAAATGTGCCTTGAGGCATACCCGTCAATGCACCTAACATTTGACCGGTTTGGTTGTTGTCAGAGTCGATGGACTGCTTGCCTAGAACAACCAGACCTGGCTGCTCTTCTTCAACCAGTTTCGATAGAATCTTGGCAACACCCAGAGAATCTACTTTTTCAGCAGTCTCTACTAGAATTGCACGATCAGCGCCCAGCGCTAGGGCAGTACGCAACTGCTCTTGTGCTTCTTTAGGCCCTACAGATACCACAACAATCTCAGTTGCAACACCTTTCTCTTTCAGACGAACCGCTTCTTCCACTGCGATTTCGCAGAACGGATTCATCGCCATTTTCACATTGGTCAGATCAACGTCAGAGTTGTCCGCTTTAACACGAATTTTGACGTTGTAGTCAATGACTCGTTTGACAGCAACTAATACCTTCATAGATTCCTCGTTCTTTGTTCTTCGATAACTGTAACGTGACGAGCTTTAGTTGGTAGGCACTTAGTTTCAATAAGCTTAAAAAAGCACCTACCACATCTTTGTGGTAATTCAGGTCAGATCATAGAGATTGCAATATTTTCTGCTCTATATATCTGCTACCAACCAGCTACCTGCATTACCAGAATTCGTTTCAAACGAGCGTTTGCTGCGCTCGCAATCTCATAATGACTATTTTTTACGTTTAGGTCAAATCCCTTTCTAAACTGACTGGTCACAATTTTACCGTTATACTTGCTGCGCCGCATTAAACACTTGGTCTGAATCTTCTGATGTTTATTCGAGTTTTACTCAACCTTTCATATTCAGCGTAATACGTGACTTGTACTAAAATAAGGGTTGACCAGAAGCAAACGTCCGTTTTAAATGAAACCATAAAATAATTACATGCGCCCTACGGTTCTAGCCTGTTCATTAAACTTAAGATGCAATAAGGCAATATACAGAACCCGAAAGTCGCAATATGCTGTTTGAGGAGTGTATCGTGGAAAGAGAAGCGATGGAGTTCGACGTCGTAATCATTGGCGCAGGCCCAGCAGGCCTTTCAGCTGCTATTCGTTTAATGCAACAAGCGAATGAGGCGAGTCAAGAATTAACGGTTTGTGTCGTTGAAAAAGGTTCTGAGGTTGGTGCTCACATCCTGTCTGGTGCGGTTATTGAGCCTACGGCTTTAAATGAGCTTATCCCTGACTGGAAAGAAAAAGGCGCGCCACTTTTAACGGCAGTGACCAAAGATCAGGTCGTTATGCTGAAAGATGCCGTCGGTAGCAATACTTTCCCGAATGCGATTGTGCCAAAAAATATGCACAATGACGGTAACTACGTTGCCTCTCTAGGTAATGTCTGCCGCTGGCTAGCCACGCAAGCAGAAGAACTAGGCGTTGAAGTTTTCCCTGGTTTTGCCGCCGCTGAACTGCTGATTGAAGACGGTGTTGTGAAAGGGGTTATCACCGGCGACATGGGTGTGGCAGAAGATGGCAGTGAAAAACCAGGCATGTATATGCCCGGCATGGAGCTGCGCGCTAAATATACAATCGTCTCTGAAGGTAGCCGTGGACATCTAGGCAAGCAGCTCATCAGCCAGTTCAAACTGGATGAAGGCAAAGACCCTCAGCATTACGGCATCGGTATTAAAGAGCTATGGGATATTGATCCCGCCAAACATCAACCAGGCCTTGTTGTCCACGGTTCTGGTTGGCCTTTGACTGAAAATGGCGCAAACGGTGGTTTCTTCCTGTATCACGCAGAAGATAACCAAGTTGTTGTTGGTCTAATCACCGACTTAAACTACGACAATCCGCTTCTCAGCCCGTTTGATGAATTCCAACGCATGAAGCACCACCCAGAGCTGAAACAGTATCTTGAAGGTGGCAAGCGTGTATCTTATGGTGCCAGAGCGATTACTAAAGGCGGCTATAACTGTCTGCCTAAAATGACCTTTCCCGGCGGCATTGTAATCGGTTGTGATGCAGGCACCCTGAACTTCTCTAAGATCAAGGGTACCCACACGGCCATGAAATCCGGCATGATTGCCGCAGAAAGCATTTTTGAAGCGATCAAAGGTGGCGATGAAGGCGGTCAAGATCTAACGGCCTATACCACCGCTTGGGAGCAGTCTTGGGCGTTTAAAGAGTTGTACGCAACCCGTAATTTTGGCCCAGCAATGCATAAGTTTGGCCCGATGATGGGTGGTGCCTTCAACTTTATCGACCAGAATATTTTCAGTATTCCAGTAACACTCCATGACACCCATGAAGATTACGCCATGCTGAAACCTGCGGCAGACTTCCAGCCGATTAACTATCCAAAACCAGATGGTGTTCTGAGTTTCGACAAGCTGTCCTCTGTGTTCCTATCGAACACCAACCACGAAGAAGATCAGCCGTGTCACCTTAAACTGGCGGATGAAACTATACCGTTGCGGGTCAATCTACCAAAATGGGCTGAACCGGCTCAACGCTTCTGCCCAGCGGGGGTTTATGAAGTGGTGAAAGATGATCAAACCGGTGAGGATCGTTTCCAAATTAATTCACAGAACTGCGTCCACTGCAAAACCTGTGATATTAAAGACCCATCCCAAAATATCACTTGGGTAACGCCTGAAGGTGCGGGCGGCCCGAACTACCCTAATATGTAGACGCTCGACGAATAGCCCACAGCCCGCTATCTGTAGCATGACAAGTGCTATGGATAACAGGCTGTGCAGGTTTCTTTGCTTCCGTGCACCTGCTTCTGTGAACCTAAGTAAGTTTCCAGCAAAACTTAAAAAGCGATACGCTGAATCGGTGCTCGCTCGGCGATTAATACTTTTTTACCTTCTTGCTCAAAATCCACGGTAATACGCGTCTGTGCCCCAGACTCAATATGAGTCAAAGTTCCTCGGCCAAAAATCTGATGCTCCACTTTATCACCAACGCGATAGATTGATTCCGTTCGCCCTGTCTGCCGAGCTTTATAAGTTGTCGATTTGCCTTGAGAACGCACCTGAGGCTTTGAGCTAATATCTACATCATCAAAACCAGCAGCATTAAGATAGCCTTTAATAAGACCAACATTCTGTACTTGAAGAGCTGGGGCAATATCCTGTGGCACTTTAATGATACGAGCAACCTTCTTACAATCATCAAGGCACATCTCAGCCACAAAACGACTGGCCCGCTTCTTACGCTCATCGGATAAGCCATGATCTGTTAATAACCAAAGCCGTTCCTTAGCCCGAGTTATCGCGACATAGAACAGTCGTCGCTCGCTTTCTTCTGTTTTTTCATCGAAGTCCGTTGTATTTTGATAGCACGGGAAACTACCTTCCGTTAATCCGGCTAGAACAACATGAGGCCACTCAAGCCCTTTGGCACCGTGCACCGTAGTGATTACAACCGCCTCATTATCACTTTGACTCGCGCCAGATTGCTTCTGCTGCTCGATATGGGCCAGCATTTGACGAACGCTCATCGGCTGTTGGCGCATATAATTGACTAGTGCTTGCAGTGTTTGCTTACGTTCTTGGGCTTGATCTTTAGTAGCCGCAGCTTTATCAATCAGGTCATAGGCATCCGTATCCTGAAGAATTTTCACCGCCAAAGGGCCAACGGGTTGTTCTGCCGATTGTCGTTGTAGACTCAGTAAAAGCTGCAGGCGCTTTTTTAGCCGTTTAGCAGTAAAAGGCTTAAGGTTAAGCCCTGCAATAATATCATCAGGGTTCAAACCATAATGCTGAACCTGAGCCTGAATGGCTTGCTGTTCAACCTGACTCAAAAATAGAGGTGGAAAGCTCAACATCTGCCCTAAAGCAGTCGCCTCAACATCTGTATTAGCCCCACCTGAAGCCAGCTCCAAGTAAGCCAAAAACTGTCCGACCAAAGGCTGATTAAAGACAAAATGTCCCTGCTGGTGTAGGCGAAAAGGAATCTGCTGCTGAAGAAAAACCAACTGAATAGGCATGCTTAATGCCCAGCTACGCACTAATATAGCAAGGTTATCAGCCCCAACCTGAGCAATCACAGGCTGAATACTAGGCGCTAACTGATGTAGCTCTGTCAATAATTCAACCTGAGTATCCTTATGATCGACGGTGGCTAAGCAAAGTCCTGCCTCACGATTTTTATTTCGGCCGATAAGATGATTCGCCGCTAACGCCAAGGTTACGCCATAGCGGAAAGAATAAGATAATGGGTAGCTGGTGGAAGGTTGGAATTGCCGTGAAAAATCTCGCAGCATAAACTCAGGCCGCGCACCACGCCACTCATAGATACATTGATCAACATCACCAACGGCCATAACCTTGGCTCGCTTACCGGCCAAAATACTCAGCAAGAACTGCTGAATACTATTGATATCCTGATACTCATCCACAATAACGTGATCAAGATGATTACTGATCCGCCCTTCAAGCTCAGGGTGAGACAAAACCGCCATAGCTGGACGATAGAGTAGGTCAGAAAAAGTCATTAGGTTTTGTTGCGCTAAAACCTGCTCTAGTTGATCAAAAGCCTCAATAAAATAGCGTTGCTCTTCGGGTAAACCCAACAACCGAAACTGTTCTTTGGGGGATTCAAGATCGGCCTTAACTCGCTCAACAAACTGGATAAAAGCTTCAAGGTGGTCTTTATCCAAAGCCTTACGCCGAGTCGCTTGATCCCTATCGGGTAAGGCCTGAGTGATCCCTTGACGTACTAGCTTCTCATAGGGCCAGCCATCACGGACAAGCTGACGAGAACTGAGCACCCCCCAACGAACAAGACTCTCGCAGAGCTTATGACCAATAGAGTGGAACGTACGAATATCAGGTCGTGGATAATGTACCTGTTGGCGCAGGTATTCACGCTCAAGCTTAGCTGAAAAGTCTTCCCGTGCAGAACGGTTATACATCAACACTAAGACACGCCTAGGTTCAAATCCTTGCGATAGTAAAAAAAGCACGCGATGGACAAGGGTTGTTGTTTTACCAGCCCCTGCTACGGCCATCACTCGGGCATGATCATTACTGTGATGAACAACACTTTGTTGCTGCTCAGTAAGATGTAAGGGAGCAGAAAAAGTATTGCTTAACGTTGGAGGTTTTGGCAAAGACACACGTATTCTCAAAGCAATGATAAGGAAATAAAACAGGCCATACAAAGCCACTTCTCAGTTTAAATACATTCAGACAAATCAAAAAACATAATTCAACCGAGATTTTACAAGGCTCCTAGAGCCCAGTAACGACCATCACTGAAAAGGCCTAAATAGGTTTTACCACCATGCTCAAAAGGCTCTGCCGCCTCGACAAGCTGGTAAAATAGGTTACGATGCAGCCGCCCAGTTAAGCCCGAGCGCACATGTAAGTAGGGCTTTGGCTCACCCGCCTCAGATTCCTCTACGACAAGAGGGTGCTCACGATCAAGCAGCACTTCATCACCAACATTGGTCACAAAGCGTAACGTACCATCAACAGAATCAAGCTGCTGAGTGATGATAAAAGGCACATCATCAACTTGAATACCTACTTTCTCAACCGGTGTAACCAGATAATAACGGTCTTCTTCGCGTTTTAAAATTGTCGAGAACATGCGAACTAAAGCCACTCGGCCAATAGGCGAACCGTTATAAAACCACTGGCCATCGCGAGTAATACGCATATCAATATCACCACAAAAATCAGGGTTCCATTGATCAACGGGAGGCAAGCCAGACTCACCTTGGTTTTTTTCGATATGCTGTGATAGCTGTGCAGGTGAAAAACTACCGGATAACATTCTCTATCTCCTAATACGAGATATCATTTTAACCCAATAGATAGATAATTACTGCGTTTGTCCTTTCAGGAGCGGAGATGTTTCTTATAGCACTAAACAAAATGTGCTAAGTAATATGCCAAAATAACATAGCTAAATAGCAGGACTAAACCTAAAAAAGCAGCCGAAGCTGCTTTTTACTAACCTATCATCTCAATTCAGCATGAATGATGTGAAAAGTTATTTGAAATACAAATACACGCATTTCTAATCATCAGTCATCTATTAAGACGACTCTTAAGAAACCTTCCAACCTTGTACAGTTTCTTTACCATACTGCTTAATCCAGTCTTGGTAATTCTTCTGACGACCACCACGAACCTCGATCACTTCACCTGTGGTCGGGTTTTTATACTCTGTCGGTGTACGTTTACGGCGAGGCTTACTGCCGTCACTGCTAACATTAGCATTAAACAAAGCAAGAAGTTCTGTCTCTGACTTGTCAAACTTAGCAAGAACTTCTTCAATAGCATTTTTAAACTCAATCTCTTGCTTAAGCTCTTGTTTCTCTTCCATAGCCAGCAATTCTTCTTGTAGCTGGCGCATCAAACGTTCTTTTTCACGGTACTTGTTAATAATAGACATTTGCAATCTCTTCTTAAAATACAGGAGTGTGTGGGGTAATGGGTATTCTTCTTGCCTCAGGCAATTTATGCATCAATCTCGCAATAATGTCATTCAGGCCACGTATCATCATGGCCGCATAGACTGTTTTTAAAATCCTTTAAAACACCTGAAGAAAAGCCTTAATCCAGCTTATATTAATATCAGTACAATAGAATTACAAGAAAACATAAAACAACATATGAATACCGCTATTTATTAATCAGATCCAAAGCCTATTTAATTTTCTATTATCCAGCTCTAAATACATACAGCCTCTTACAAAACAGATCATAAACACTTCCATACGTATAAGATATAAACCACCAAGCATAAATTTCTTACTGAACACCTCTTACTGAACAAGGCAGAGAATCGCAGAGAAGCCCGTGTCAAAAGCAAACAAAAGACAATAAAACATAAGAAATGTTCCCGGCACCAGCCGTATTTTGGATTAACAAAGAGATGTAGAAGTATCAAGAAGATATTGAAAACGCACTCTATTAGATTACGTTTTATTAGATTGGTAAGAAAATATCATCAAAGGAAAAGCGATTTAAAACAGAAAACAGGCCTCAAAGAGGCCTGTAGGCAAGATCCCAAAGTAAAAGGAAAGAACTAAGGCTCTTCTCGATTGCGTCCCCGTTGACCACGATTGCCCATGCGTACACCAATTTCCATCAAGAAGGTAAAGAATTCATCTTTATCTTGAATCACTTCTTGGAAAAATCGAGATTGATACAGTGCCGCAGCGCCATGAACTAAAGCCCAATGGGCGCAATAATGAAAGTACGAAGGAACATCTTCTAATTTATTTTCATCGATACGGTCGGTAATCAGATCCGTTAAGCTTTCTAAGTTACGAGCTCTAAAGTTATGTAATTCGCCTAAAATATCAGACTCACCAGATGCTTTAATCAGCTTTTCCTCTAAACGGGAAAAGAGCAGATATTTGCCTGGGTCCTGCATGCGAAACTCAAAATATGCCCGAGAAAGCGCTTCTTTATCTGCTGAAATTTTAGGGGATTGGAATAGATCTGCGAGATCTTTTTCGTAATCGAGCATTAACCGCAAATAAATTTCAGATTTACTGCGAAAATGCTTATAAATGGTGCCCTTACCAATACCCACATGATCAGCAATCATCTCTACAGTGACGCGATCTTCCCCATGCTCCAGAAACAGCTCTAACGCTGCTGCTAAAATATTGGTTTCTCGTTGACGAAACTCTTGCACTTTACGGGCTTGTTTTTCCACTGCTGATAACGTCATACCATCTACTGCCTAAAAAAATGCACATATTGAATTACCGATGTCACCTGAATACAGTTCACACCGACGGATGCTGCGCTGCACACAGTAACATTATAAGGCCAATTTGACCAGATTGTTTTTTTTTAGTCACGCTGTAATAAAATAACCCCCAAAGCTGAATTTCCAGCTATTGAGGGTTATCTCAAATGATATTGTTTTTTTATATGCTAATGAGGCATTACGCTTAATGGAATATGAGCTAATTTAGGATGCACATTCAACTCAGGATTCATGACAAAAACACCGCCAGCATCTTTAACACAACGTAAGCTCTGTTCGCTAATATCTGAAAAAACCAATTCCCTGTCATTATCACGAATAGTTAGGCAGCCATGTTGATCAAAGAAAACACGGGCTGTATCTAAATTAAAATCTGGACCTAATTTCGGTAACAACACACGGTTGAATGCAGGACGAGCAATGATATCAAACTGTTCGACTTGATATGTTTTCATGTCGATTACTCCATGTTTATTTATTTTATAGTCATTGTTATGTCATACATTCAGTATAGTCTTGTTCGGTTTGGGCAATATGACGCTTTGATGAATTCGTATACAAAGAGCCCTATAACTTGATGCCTGTCACACTCTTCTATCGCACTCTTCTGTCACGGTCTCTGACAGCATCCTTCTGACAGAGCAAAAAAGCAGCATTTTATCTACACGTCTAGGTCATCCGCTGTTATTTTCGGCTTAGCACCTTTAAATAAACGGAAGAAGTTAGCGGTTGTCTGCATCGCAAGCTCTTCGTATGAGATACCCCGCTGCTCTGCGATAAACTCCGCGACATCACGAACATACTGAGGCTCGCATTTTTTGCCACGATGAGGCATTGGTGCTAAATAAGGCGAATCGGTTTCAACAAGCAAAGCGTCTAATGGAACAGCCTTAGCCACTTCTCGGACTTGATCTGCATTGCGGAACGTCACAATGCCAGAAATCGAGATATAATAGCCTAAGGCAACACCGCGCCGAGCCATATCCAAGTCCTCCGTAAAGCAGTGCAGCACGCCTTTTGCGTCAGGGCCATATTGCTCTAGCATTTCAAGAGTGTCTTCTTTCGCTTCACGGGTATGGATAATCACAGGCTTATCAACTTTTTGCGCAGCAATTAAATGCCGCTTAAAGCGCTCTCTCTGAAGCGCTTTGCTTTCTGGCGCATAATGATAATCCAGTCCGGTTTCACCAACGGCCACAATCAGTTCATCCTCGGCCTCTTTAACCAGCTCCTCAACCGTTGGTTCATGGGCCAGATCTTGCAAAGGGTGTACTCCGGCAGAAGCAAATACCGTTGGATACTGACGCGCCATATCTTTTAATTCAGCAACATCGTCAAGCGTAACACTAACGGCCAAAAAGTGGCTGACACCTCGATCATGGGCAGCATTTAACGCCAGAGAAAGATCACCCTGATAAGCAGTTAAATCTAAACGATCCAGATGGCAATGGGAGTCAATAAGGTACATAAAAATCCTGTGTCTTTTGAGTAAGTCATGGGTAAAACGCTATAAGGTATGCGTAGGGCTTTGGGAGTTTAGGCGACCGGCAAGGCTAGCCTCTATTTTATCGCGAAGAGAACCTTGCTTGTCCGTAAATTGAACACCAATACCAGCCATTCTTCGACCATGGGCATCTTGGGGAGTCACCCATACCACATGAGCAGTAACCGGTATCTTCTCTGGTTCAGAGGCTAGGTTAAGTAGCAAGTGTAATGTCTGTCCTAAACGGAAATTACCGCGAGTGGGTAAAAAGAGTCCGCCGTTGTGTAAAAAAGGCATATAGGCTTCATAAAGTTCATCCTTGTTAAGCAAATTCACCACAACCGATCGCTTTACTGCAGCCTTATCGTCGCCGGTTGTATCCATTGAAGAGTCTTGTAAAGAGTCTTGCGCCATAACGATTATACCTTTTTCAATATGCAGATACGGCTATTGAAACATACAGTCATACCAGCATTTTATCGGCCCAGCGGATCAACAAAGCCTCCATTGCAAGCTGAGCATTAGGGTTTGCACCTGATGCTAGTTGTGTGCGTAAACGCCCAACATCCCTAAATAGCGCTTGCGCATGATTAAGTGTTGCGGTGTGCTGCCATTGCCGATACAGAGGCAACATATCAGGAAATGATATTGATGCTTCATCCTCAGTAATACTCCAACGACACCAGTCCGTTAGCCACTGCTGCATCCAGCGTAACGTCCAGCGTATTTCCCCTTCAATAAAACTAGGGGCTAGCTCAACAGGATCGCTACCACGGGTTAGCCCTTCCATCAAGGATACTAGCTTGTCTCGCTGCTTATGCAACGATTCTAGCGCTAGCTCTTGGGCCATCAAAGGATTCCCTTGTGCCATTTTCAGCAGCTTTTCAGCATGCAGTGATGCTTGACTAGAGAGATGATTTTTCAACCAGATCAACGATTGTTCATCATTTGGTATCGGTAATGAAAACTGTTGGCAGCGACTTCTAATTGTCGGGATTACAGCACTTAAGCGGTGAGTCAAAAGAATGAAGAGAATATTTTCACCCGGCTCTTCTAAGTTTTTTAGTAACGCGTTAGCCGCATTAATATTCATCGCATCAGCAGGCTTTAAGATAACCACACGAAACCCACCTTGCTGCGCGGTCTTGTTCGCGTATTGCTGTAAGCTTCGTATTTGCTCTATACGTATCTGCTTACCTTCAGATTCCGGTCGAATCTCTAGTAAATCAGGATGAGTCCCTGCGGCGAACAGTAAACAGGTTGCACAGGTGCCGCAAGCACCATTATTAGGCGTACGACATAATAGATAGGCTGCAAATGCTTTCGCAAGATGATGCTTCCCTACACCTTCTTCCCCAGCGATCAACAGAGCATGAGGTAAGCGGCCTGACTGATGCTGCTGAATAAGCTGCGACCAACATGACTCCTGCCAAGCAAAAGGCTTTAAAGGTGAATCTTTAGCAACATTCGTCATGTTCATTTCCGTTAATCAAACCCTATCAAACAAAAAATCGCGCTAAAACCCCAGCAATATCCTGCTGTACTTTATTAATACTCTGTCCGGCGTTAATCACGGCAAAGCGTTCAGGTTCCTGTTTAGCCCGTGTTAAATAACCTTGGCGAACGGTCTCAAAAAAACGGGTTTGTTCTTGCTCAAAACGATCCGTGGTACCTCGCTTTGTCACCCGCTGTTGAGCAATCTCTGTCGGCATATCAAGCAAAAATGTTAAATCAGGACGAAGTTGTTCCTGTACAAGCTGTTCCAACTGCTCAATCCAGCCTAGATTTAAACCGCGGGCATAACCTTGATAAGCATAGGTCGCATCCGTAAACCGATCAGAGACAACACAACACCCTTGAGCCAAAGCCGGTAATATTTTCTGATGTAGATGCTGCGCCCTTGCAGCAAACATGAGTAACAGCTCCGTTTTTTCACCGACAGACTCTTCTCGTTGTGCCAATAATAACTCACGAATTTCTTCCGCCATAGGCGTACCACCCGGTTCACGGGTCACAACAGATCGATGCCCTTGCTCCGTTAACCACTGCTGAATAAAGGCTAAATTTGTGCTTTTTCCAACCCCCTCAGACCCCTCAAGCGTAATAAAGCAACCTGTCTGTGTTTGTTCTGTTCGAGTCATGAATAATCAGCCTAAATATCTATCAATTTTGCGTGGTAGGTGCGGATTGGTAATTCTTTTTGCGTTTATCTATCTGATAACGGCGTACGGCTCGGTTATGTGCCTCTAAAGTAGAGCTAAACTCATGGCTGCCATCACCACGGGCGACAAAATACAACGAACCATCTTTTAATGGATGCAGGGCAGCATGTATCGCCTCACGCCCCGGAAGTGCAATGGGCGTAGGAGGTAACCCATTGATCCTATAGGTATTATAAGCTGTTTTCTCTTGCAGATGTCGACGGGTAATATTGCCCTGATAACGATCACCCAAACCATAGATAACCGTAGGATCTGTTTGTAAGCGCATCCGCTGCTGTAGCCGCTGAACAAATACACCCGCTATTCGCGGGCGTTCATAAGCAACGCCAGTCTCTTTTTCAATAATGGATGCCATGATAAGCACTTGATATGCATTATCATAGGGCTGTGCGACAGAGTCTACTTGCTGCCATTCCTCATCAAGAACCCGCTGCATTTTGTCATAGGCGCGCTTTAATATTTGTAGATCACTAACGCCTTTATAAAACTGATAGGTATCTGGGAAAAACTGCCCTTCATGATGAGGCACCCTAGATAATGGGCGGCCAGAGACATATTGCATAATCTCGGGATAGCTCATCTCTGCTGATTGAATCGTCAGCTTATCTTGTTGCTGCAATATAGCCAGCGCTTCAGAGAAACGTAACCCTTCTGGCAAAGTAACCTGATAGTGCACCGTATTGCCGGAAACTAAAAGCGCCATTAGCTCACAGGCATTAACACCTATAGGGATTTGATATTCTCCTGCCTTCACTGCAGCTTTGTCTGGATTCAATTTTAACCAGATTTTTAAAGGCCATACTTTAGCCAGCACACCGGACTCTTGGAGTTGGGCAACCACTTGATTCGCTCCCATACCCTGACGAACCTCATAAATCATGGGTTCTTTTATGGATAAAGGTGTGCTCAATAACTGCTTCCAGTAGGCAAAGGCCCCAACAGCAACCATCAAAACCAAGCCTACAATTGCACCGATGTTACGGCGAGTTAGAAACCTCATCGATTTTCCTTAGAAATTAATTCTTACGCACTGCTCTTAAATATTTTTCTAAAAGAGCCCCTTAAGTCATTAAGAAACTAGCGTACTACTTAGACTATCGCCTTCATTCGCTACAGGGTAATTGTAATTTAGGGTGAAAATAGTGACTTAATCGCTGCACCAAAGGATCGTGGGCAGAAGGCCACTGTTTAATAAGCTCACCAGAATCCTGCCGAAAAGATTTAACCGGTATCACCCCCCGAACACTGTTACAGATAAAGACAGCCTCTGCGGCGATAAGGTCATTCTCGGTCAAATCAATAACATGGCAGCAAATTTTAGACGCTCTATCTTTCGAAGAGCTTAACGGCATAGAAGTAGACGCAACAAAACAATCAGAGGAAAGGCCGTCTAAAGAATCAATAATAGCATCACGCATAACACCTTGAACGCCGCATAAATCAAGCTTAGGCGTTAACAATTGCCCGTCTTTCACTAAAAAAATATTCGCCATAGTCGCTTCTATTAGATGAGCGTTTCGGCTAAACATTAACCCTTCAAAAACCTCATCCTGCCACTCTGCTCGCGCCATTACTTGCTCAAGGCGATTAAGGTGTTTCATTCCTGCAAGAAAGGGCTGCTCTGCGAGACGTAAATGACAACAGCGAACATCAACACCTGTTTGATAATGATCGATCTCTGCCAAAGGTAAAGCCATGCCTTGCAATACCCAAGAGCTGCTCATCAGATCGAGAGATCGATAACCACGCCCACCTTCGCCACGGGTTAAGATTAGCTTAGCAATACCGTTCTGTCCTGAAACGACCTTCGTTATATAACGCTGAAGCTGATCACGGCTAAACGGAAGAGGTATACCTAAACGTCCAGCAGAACGAGAGAGTCGCTGCCAGTGACGATCAAACAACCACGATTGCCCTTGAAGAACACGGAATGTTTCAAAGAGACCATCACCATAGGCTAGGCCCCGGTCTTTCACCGTAATACCGTTTTCAGTACGACCATTTATTAGTGTATGGAATGTCATAGAGGTTATTTCAAAATAGGAAGGCTGGGTAAAAGATCACGTCATAATTCAGAAAAAACCAGATAAAGAAAAGGGAGCCTTAAGCTCCCTTTTAACTTAACGTCTTTTATACACGGGAGAACAGCAGAGAGCCGTTAGTTCCGCCAAAGCCGAAGGAGTTAGATAGCGCGTGATCGATTTTCATATCACGAGCCGTATGCGGCACATAGTCCAGCACACAGCCTTCCGCTGGATTTTCTAGATTGATCGTTGGAGGAGCAACCTGGTCACGAATAGCCAACACAGAGAATACCGCCTCTACTGCGCCAGCAGCACCGAGTAGATGGCCGATCATCGACTTAGTTGAACTGACCGCAACATTTTTAGCGGCATCACCCATTACCCGCTCAACCGCACGACTTTCTGCAACATCACCCGCCGAGGTAGACGTACCATGGGCGTTGATATAATCCAATTGATCAGGATTTAGGCCCGCATCTTTTATGGTATTCGCCATGGAAGCCGCTGCGCCACGACCATCTTCCGGTGGTGATGTCATGTGGTAAGCGTCGTCACTCATGCCAAAGCCTGTCAGCTCTGCATAAATCGTCGCGCCACGGGCTTTAGCATGTTCGTACTCTTCAAGTACCAGTACACCGGCACCATCAGACAGAACAAAACCATCACGATCACGATCCCAAGGGCGACTGGCCGTTTGTGGATCATCATTACGTGTTGATAGTGCTCGAGCTGCAGCAAAGCCACCAAGGCCCAATGGCGTTGTCGCCATCTCTGCACCACCAGCAACCATCACATCTGCATCACCATAGGCGATAGTACGGGCTGAATAGCCAATATTATGTGTACCTGTGGTGCAGGCCGTTGTAATAGCAATATTAGGCCCTTGGAAACCAAAGCGAATCGCCAAGTTGCCAGAGATCATATTGATAATACTGCCCGGCACAAAGAACGGCGAAATTTTACGCGGCCCTTTTGCCAGTAAATTATTGTGATTGGCTTCAATCATCGGTAAACCACCGATACCTGAACCAATAGCAACACCGATACGAGAGGCATTCTCTTCGGTACACTCCAGCCCAGAATCGCCCACAGCTTGAATAGCTGCCGCCATGCCGTACTGAATAAAAGTGTCCATTTTGCGAGCATCTTTCGCGGACATGTATTCGGAGATATCAAAGCCTTTAACCGAACCACCAAACTGGGTGGTGAAACCCGTTGTATCAAAGTGTTCGATTGCTGCGATACCGCTTTTACCAGCCAGAATACCGTCCCAGCTGTCTTTTACACTATTACCGAGGGGCGTGATTAAGCCCAGGCCAGTAACAACGACCCTTCTGCGAGGCATTGTGCTTCCTCCAAATACGCTAAAAAACTACCGTGGCTTTGACATAGACCTTGTCAGATAGATCTTGCAACGGCAATAAAAGAAAAGCCGCCTCTGCTACGCAGAAAGCGGCTTCTTTGTAGTCAGTCTAAGACTGAATACTCACCGAATCTTACTGGTGAGAAACTACGTAGTCGATTGCTTCCTGAACGGTAGTAATCTTCTCAGCTTCTTCATCAGGGATCTCAGTTTCAAACTCTTCTTCTAGAGCCATTACTAGCTCAACAGTGTCAAGAGAGTCTGCACCTAGATCATCAACGAAAGAAGATGCATTGGTAATCTCTTCGTCTTTAACACCTAGTTGCTCACTTACGATCTTTTTTACACGCTCTTCGATAGTGCTCATAACTTAAAATATCTCCTGTGGGACAAATTCCGAACTGCAATAAAAGCTGACCGGTATTTTATAGAGGGTTACGGAATGGCGCAATAGCAACCAATCAACAACCCGCTTTAGCGCATGTTCATGCCGCCATTAACTTGCAGAGTTTCACCTGAGATGTAACTCGCACCTTCACTCGCCAGGAAAGCGACAGCGTTAGCAATCTCTTCTGGTTGACCCAAACGGGCCAGAGGAATTTGTGTCAGCAACATATTATGTTGCTCTTCAGGTAATGCATGGGTCATATCCGTAGCAATAAAGCCCGGAGCCACAGCATTCACTGTAATATTACGAGAAGCTACTTCACGTGCCATTGCACGGGTAAAGCCTTCCAGCCCTGCTTTAGCAGCCGCGTAGTTGCTTTGTCCCATGTTACCCATGGTTGCCACTACAGAGCTGATATTCACAATACGACCCCAACGCGCCTTAGTCATACCACGTATCGTTGCTTTAGAAACACGGTAAACAGACTTGAGATTGGTATCTATAACAGAATCCCACTCATCTTCTTTCATTCTCATTAGCAGGTTATCTTTTGTGATACCTGCGTTGTTGATAACGATCAAAGGAGCACCGAATTCTTCTGTAATCGCTTTAACAACAGAATCAACAGAATCTTGAGAGGTTACATTTAGCACATAACCTTTGCCTTTATAGCCTTCTTCAGCAAGGCCTTGAGAAATATTTTCTGCGCCGGACTCAGAAGTGGCAGTACCAACAACAATGGCACCCATTTTTCCCAACGCGTAAGCCGTTGCTCGACCGATACCACGGCTAGCACCTGTGACTAGGGCTACTTTTCCTTCAATACTCATCTGATTCTCCATAAGAGTAAAACTTAGGCGCCTTTAACCAACTCAATCGTCGACGTTAATGATTCAGGATCATTAACTGCAAGCACTTTTAGACTACGCTGAATTTTCTTATTAAGACCGGCAAGAACCTTTCCTGGGCCACATTCAACGGTCGTATCAACACCTTGAGCAATCATATACTCAACACAGGAGACCCAGCGTACAGGGCTATACAGCTGCGCTAATAGATTGGCACGGATGGTATCAACATCGCTTGTTGGTAGACCATTTACATTCTGGACAACAGGAATGCGAGGCTCTTCAATAACAATTTTTTCTAACTCTATAGCTAAGCGATCTGCCGCAGGCTTCATCAGCGCACAATGAGACGGTACACTAACAGGCAAAGGTACAACTCGCTTTGCGCCCAGTTCTTGACACTTAACACCTGCACGTTCTACCGCCGCTTTGCTACCGGCAATAACGACTTGACCTGGGCAATTATAGTTAACAGGAGCAACAACGTCGCCTTCTGCTGCCAATAAGCAGGCTTCTTCTACTTTGTCATCGGACAAGCTAAGAATAGCGGTCATAGCACCTGTACCTTCAGGCACAGCATCCTGCATAAACTCTCCACGCAGCTTAACCAAGTTAATTGCATCGGAAAAATTCATTGCACCGGCACAAACTAAAGCACTGTACTCACCGAGACTATGACCAGAAACCATGGCAGGCCTTGGGCCTTCTAATTCTTGCCACACACGCCAAATAGCAACACTTGCGGTTAAAATCGCCGGTTGTGTTTTGTCTGTTTGATTCAGCGTCTCCGCAGGGCCTTCTTGAGCCAACTGCCAGAGATCGTAGCCTAAAATCTGTGAGGCTTCTTCAAATGTCGTGCGAACTACCGCATAACGATCGGCCAGTTCACTCAGCATGCCTACTGCTTGCGAACCCTGTCCAGGAAAAACAAAAGCCAAGGACTGTGTCATAGCAAACCCTTTACACTGTTATTATTAATGCGTTTTCCGTTAACCATACAACCGAAAACCCGATGATTCTTTGCGTCTTAATCTATCCCATTAGACCTATCCCGTTAGAATAGGTCTAAGTCTTTATCCGACGACATAGGCTAGAATAGCGCGCGATTATAGCACAGCAAAAAAAAATCGAACCCAAATTTACAAATTCATACGCGAGTTATCGCACGCAACCTTTTCACCCACCCGATGACACAATCCAGCCTCTACCGCATGCTGCGCATGCACAATCGCCCGATAAAAACCTTCTACCTCAGCAGCACCATGGCTTTTTACCACAACACCTTGTAGTCCAAGCAAGACAGCGCCGTTATATCGCTCTGGATTAAGAGAAAGCTTTATACTCTTCAATACAGGTCGAACCAGCACGCTCACTAGTCGCCCATAAAGCGTTCGCTTAAAACCTTTACGAATTTGCTGAAATAAAAACCGAATCACGCCTTCACTGGTTTTTAAAGCGGTATTACCAGAAACGCCATCGCATACAATCACATCAACTTGCCCGGAAAAAATATCACTACCTTCAACAAAGCCTTGATATGAGATTGCGTCTGACTGCCCTAAAAGAGCCGCCGCCTCCCGAACAAGGTCAGTACCTTTTAATTCTTCCTCACCAACATTGAGCAAACCAACGGAAGGCAAGGGTTTATTCTGCATCACCTCAGCCATCGCAGAACCCATTAAAGCAAACTGATACAGGTCATCCGCATCACAGCCTAAGTTAGCCCCTAGATCAAGCATCAAGCATTCGCCACCTTTAGCCGGTAACTGACTACAGATTGCAGGTCGACTAACCCCAGGATACATTTTAAGCAGATAGCGACTAATTACCGCTAGCGCACCGGTATTACCAGCGCTCACACAGGCTTGCGCTTCTTTATCAGCAACCGCTTGCACGGCGACATGAATAGAAGAACCTTTTTGATGGCGCAACACATGCTTTGGACTATCGCCCATGGCAACAGAAATATCAGAGTGGCGTAATTGAATACGATCTAACAGAGGGGATTTTTCTGGCAGCAACGGCTTGATTTGTTCAAGGTCACCAACAAGTAGAATAGAAAGATACTGACTTTTTTTCAATGCACGAAGGGCGGCAGGGACAGCAACGCGGGGACCGAAGTCCCCGCCCATCGCATCAATAGCGATCAACACAAGCAGACCTTATTCGTCGCCTTTGTCAACCACTTTGGTGCCACGGTAAAAACCATCTGCAGTCACATGGTGACGCAGGTGAGTTTCACCAGTAGTTTTATCTTCTGACAGCGTAGACGCAGTCAATGCATCGTGAGAACGACGCATACCGCGCTTAGAACGGGTTTTACGGTTCTTTTGAACAGCCATGACAACTCACTCCTAAATACAACTAGAGGTTGCAGTTAACGTTTTCCTTTCAACTGTGCAAGCACGCTAAAAGGATTTTCCGGTTTAGTTTCAGGTTGGACTTCTTCTGCTTCACCTGAAACCAGCATTTCACTTGTTACCAAGCAATCACCTTCATCATGATACAACGCAATGGGCAGCGTCAGAAGAATTTCATCTTCTATCACGGGTAATAACTCAAGCTTCTCGTCTTCGACGATCAGCGGTTCATACTGTTTCGGCAAGTTAGCCGCAGCCTCATCAGAAGCGGCGATAGCTAACAGAAATTCGCTATCAACCTCAAAAGGCATCGCTTGCATGCAGCGCTGACAAGGAACCTGAAACAGGCCCTTCAGCCTACCGCGTACAAAGCGGATTCTCTGAGGGTCAATATCGAACTCAAGACGTACATGGCAATGCCCTTCGGTACTCATTAGGACATCAAGCACGCGATGGCATTTTTCTAGAAGAATATCCCCTTCCAGAACACCAGCATCACGAGCTAATTTGTACGGCTCGATCGTAATGGGAAGTCGGTCACCAAACATAAGCGCGCAATAATAGGGATATGACCCGCAACTGTCAAAGAATTGAAGTCAAGAACAGCAAATAATCTCTGAAAAGATCGGATACAATCCGTTTTTCAGGGGGCAATCCATCCCCTAATCAGTGTATCGTTCGCGAAAACTGGCCGATATCAATTTATCAACTGGCCGATACTAATCCATCACAAGGATATTATTTTCATGCTCTCATTAGTTCTGGCGTCCACTTCCCCTTATCGAAAACAGTTACTCAACAAGCTTGGGTTACCTTTTATACAAGATTCACCCAATATTGACGAAACCGCCTATGAAAAAGAAAGCGCCAGCACACTGGTCGAACGCCTTGCCAAAGAGAAAGCTTTCGCTCTGACAGAGAATCATCCTAACAGCCTGATCATCGGCAGCGACCAAGTCGCTACCTTTGACGGGCGCATTATCGGCAAACCGCACACTAAAGACAACGCTCAAAAACAACTTAACCGCTTTAGTGGGCAAAAAATTACGTTTTATACGGGCTTAGCGGTTCATAATAGCGCGACAGGTGAGACCAAAAGCCTTGTGGAGTCCTTTGTCGTACATTTTCGCGACCTAACGGAACAAGAGATCATCCACTATATCGAACGAGAACAACCGCTGGACTGTGCCGGTAGCTTTAAAGCAGAAGGTCTCGGCATCACACTCTTTACTCACTTAGAAGGCCGAGACCCTAATACCTTAATCGGCTTACCACTTATCGCTCTTTGTGATCTTTTAATCGCCTTTGGTCATTCACCGCTATAGCCGTACAAAACGAGCGACTTAGAGAATACAAAACGAGCGACCTAGTACAGCTTTTGCTCACTGAGCAACGCTTTTATCTGAACACCCATTTCACGGCTGATCTGTTTCCACGGAGACAGCTCAGGCGTAAAATCAACCAGTCGACTGACACCAACCTTGCTCTCGGCCACTTGGCGCACACTGGCCAAACCATCAATCAAGCCTAAACCGACGGCTTGCTCACCACTCCAAACAAGACCAGAGAAAACCTCATCTTGATCAGCAAGGCGATCACCACGGCCATCTTTTACTGCCTTGATAAATTGCTGATGGGTTTCATTCAACACTGATTGCCAAAACTGTGCCTGTTGATCGCTCATCGTCGTAAAAGGATCGAGAAAGGCTTTATTATCACCAGCGGTAAAGACACGACGTTCAACGCCGAGTTTATCAATAAGCCCACCGAAGCCAAACCCAGCGGAAACCACACCAATAGAGCCGACAAGACTTGCGCGGTTAGCGTAAATTTCATCCGCACCAGCGGCGATATAATAAGCACCGGATGCCCCCATATCACGGATAACCGCATAAACAGGCACATCAGGGTTTTCGTGACGCAAACGCACTAGCTCGTCATAGACCTGCCCAGAATGTACCGGGCTACCACCAGGGCTGTTAATATTCAAAATAAGAGCACGGGTACCGCTATTATCAAAAGCAGCGCGTATTCCACGGATTAAACTATCAGCATTCGCTTCTTGCTCTTCGCCAATCTGCCCTAGCACATTAACAATCGCCACATGATCGCCGGTTTCAATATCACCGCTAATTTGATGAGCGGATCGCCAGAAAATAGCCATAGCCACCAGCACAACCGCTAAACGCACAAAACGGAAAAACAGTTTCCACCGACGCCCACGACGCTGCTCTTTCAAGGTCTCCATCAGCCAAGTCTGCATCAGCTTATTCTGTTGAATAGCAGGATCTTCAACCGTAGGGCTAACCTTCTGCATCACCTCTGCCGTGACTTCAGTTTTTTGTCCTTTTTCAGGCTCATTCCAATCTGATTGACTCATAACGTCATAGGATCCTTTTTCTCTTTCTAACAGCATTATTTCTTAACAGGCTAACAGCATTAGCACTCAATAACGCATTAACAAACCGTCACTTATTCTTCTAACAACCAGCCAACAAGTTGATCGAAGCGATCAGCGGTAAATACCGGCTTATAGCCCTGCAGCCGGTCGGGATGATGGGCACCATAGGTCACAGCCAAACGATCCATGCCTGCATTTTCAGCCATCCCTAAATCAAACTCTGTATCACCAACCATAATCGCATCACGAACATCAAAGCGGGCTTCATCGAGCAACTCATGCAACATAAGAGGATCAGGTTTTGATCGCGTCTCATCAGCGCAGCGAGTTAAATCGAAATAAGACCCCAGCGCCAGATCCACCAAAACCCGATCTAAACCTCGACGACTTTTACCTGTGGCAACAGCCAAGGTGCATCCTGCCGCTTTTAACCGAGTTAAACCCGTTTCAACGCCATTAAAAAGCGGCATTTCAAGGGTCGACCGCTCAAGAAAGTGATGGGTATAACCCGCTCTCATCTGCTCAACACCCGCATCATCAATACCAGGGCAAATATGGCGAATCGCCTCAGGTAGCCCCAGACCGATAATATTGCGCACCGCTTCATCCGTAAGCGGAGGTTGCCAGCCACAATCTTCACCAGCAGCTTGCATACTGCTAATAATACGCGCCTCAGAATCAACCAAGGTGCCATCCCAATCAAAAATCACAAATGGATATTTCACAATACACCCTTTATCAATAGTCCTAAACAGCTGGTAATTAAAAACCAACAGCCCTAAACGGCTGATAGCTGATCTAAAATCCGCTGCAAACTTGCCTCATAAGGTGCTTCAACCACCGTATAAGCACCTGTCGCAGGGTCAGGAAACCCTAAGGAAGCCGCGTGAAGGAAAAGCCGTTTAAAACCTAAGCTCTTAAAATGACGATCAACTTTCTCATCCCCATACTTCACATCGCCAATCAGGCTATGACCAATAGACTGAGCATGCACCCGAATTTGATGGGTACGCCCTGTAACAGGTTCCGCTTCAACCAAAGTACAAAAAACCCCCTTCGCGTCATAACGTTTTAAGATATTAAAGCGCGTCAAAGAAGCCTTGCCCTCTTTTCGATCCACCTTGACCACCCGCTCACGGCCACCAATATCGTGTTTTTTCAGCGGTGCATCAATCTCAGTGACAGCCTGGGGCCATCGACCAACTGTCAAGGCATGATACGTTTTACGAAACGCCTTTGCTTTTAGCTGCTCTTGCAGGAAATTAAGCGCTTTACGATTTTTTGCTAACAACAAACAGCCCGAAGTATCTTTGTCGAGTCTATGTACCAGCTCAAGATAGCAGCCTTCAGGTCGAATCTGCCGAAAGCTTTCAATCAAGCCTCCTTGAATACCCGATCCAGCATGAACAGCCAAACCCTGAGGCTTGTTCATCACAATCCAGTCATCGGTTTCTTTTAAAACCGCCGCCTCTAAAACCCGCGCCAATGCTTTGCTAACAGGCATATCCTCAGCTTTTTCAGCCATACGAACCGGCGGCACTCGAACCACATCATCCGTCTGCAATCGGTAAACGGCCTTGACTCGTTTTTTATTAACCCGCACTTCACCTTTACGAATAATTCGGTAGACAAGATTTTTTGGCACGCCTTTTAGAAACGTGATCAGAAAGTTATCAACCCGCTGACCCTCATGATGACTATCAATGGTGACAAAACGTACAGAGTGAGCAGCTTCAGCCACATGGCCTCCTGAGCAGTTCTTGAGTGAATTCAAATTGATGGTTTAAGTGATAACTGCTATATTGCACACCGCCTGAAAAGACAAACAACAGACATCTATTTGTCAGACATCTATCGTCGCCTGCATACCTGAGCGATGGGGTACGAAATCCCCCGACAGGAAAAACAGCTCGGCGTTCAGGCAGATACCACCGCTACAGTGTTCAATGGCGCAGGGTGTTAATAACACGTTATTAACAACGGGCTATAAGCAACAGCGTGATGGTAACAGATTACACATTGAATGTGAGCTGATTGATCAGCTCGCAATTTCCGTTAAACAGCACACCCAAACAACTTAAATTGTGCAAACGGATCAACTTATGTTTCGTGTCCGGTGAGACTTGCGGAACGACTGGATTGTTAAGCGTTGGCCGATTGCCAAGCTTGGTACCATCATTTGTCGTCATTCAGTCCTGTACCTTGCCACCAGTATGTTTTTCACCTTTTACTGAACCCGCCCTCAGCACCGAAGAGTCGGAGGGCCTCAGGTCAGTTAGAAGCTCGGCCCTTTGATCGAACCACTGCTTCACTTTTATAGAGCAGAGTAATAACGAAAGAAATCAGCCGCTGTTGAAGAGCATTAAGCACGCATAAAAATATTGATTCTAAGCTAAGCTAAAGTTGGCCAGATAATCTGGTATTTGGGTGTCCCAAGGACCCAAAATCTCGATGAAAAGAATGCTAATCAACGCAACTCAACCTGAAGAGTTGCGTGTTGCCCTTGTAGATGGCCAGAGACTTTATGATCTGGATATCGAATCAGGTTCCCGTGAGCAGAAAAAAGCCAATATTTATCGTGGCCGTATCACCCGTATCGAACCGAGCCTTGAAGCTGCGTTCGTTGACTTTGGTGCGGAACGTCACGGTTTTCTGCCACTAAAAGAGATCTCAAAAGAGTATTTCAGCAAGAAACCTTCTGAAATTCATGGCCGTATCAATATTAAAGACGTGGTTAAAGAAGGCACTGAAGTTATCGTTCAGGTCGACAAAGAAGAGCGTGGCAACAAGGGCGCAGCCCTAACCACCTTCGTTAGCCTTGCCGGTCGCTATCTTGTTCTGATGCCGAATAACGCCCGTGCTGGCGGTATCTCTCGTCGCATCGAAGGCGATGATCGCACCCAGCTGCGCGATGCCATGAACCAACTGAAAGTACCGTCTGATATGGGCGTTATCGTTCGTACAGCGGGTGTTGGTCGCAGCGCAGAAGAGCTACAAGTTGATTTGGATTACCTCCTTCAACTATGGGATGCGATTAAAAGTGCTGCGGTTGAACGTCCTGCTCCCTTCTTGGTTTACCAAGAAAGCAACGTCATCATTCGCGCCATGCGTGACTACCTACGCCAAGATGTTGGCGAGGTACTGATCGACAGCCCAGAAGTACATTTAGAAGCGATGAACTTCACTCAACAAGTGATGCCAAGCTTCCAAAGTAAGATCAAGCTTTATGAAGACCCTGTGCCTTTGTTCAGTCGCTTCCAGATCGAAAGCCAGATCGAAACTGCCTTCCAGCGTGAAGTAAAGTTACCTTCCGGTGGTTCTATCGTTATTGATCACACCGAAGCATTGGTGTCTATTGATATTAACTCCGCCCGTGCAACCCGTGGCAGTGATATCGAAGAAACCGCTCTAAATACCAACGTTGAAGCAGCCGACGAGATTGCACGCCAGCTACGCCTGCGTGATATTGGTGGCTTGATTGTTATCGACTATATCGACATGACGCCGGTTAAAAACCAGCGTGAAGTTGAAAACCGTATGCGCGATGCCCTAAAAGTAGATCGTGCTCGAGTTCAGATTGGTCGTATTTCTCGCTTTGGCTTGATGGAAATGTCCCGCCAACGCTTACGTCCATCCCTTGGCGAAACTAGCGGTGTTGTTTGCCCGCGCTGCGATGGCCAAGGCACGATTCGTGACGTTCAATCGCTTGCTCTATCGATTATGCGTCTAATCGAAGAAGAAGCGATGAAAGATCGCACGGCACAGATCCGAGCTATCTTACCGGTTAGCGTTGCCACCTTCTTGCTGAATGAAAAACGTAAAACCTTAAGCGATATTGAAACACGCCAAGGTGTTGATTTACTGATTGTGCCGAATCCCCATATGGAAACGCCACACTATGAAGTTTCTCGCCTACGCGATGACCAAATGGAAACCATCGGTGAAGAATCTAGCTTTGAAATCAGCCTAGAAACACCGGAAAAAGAAGAAGAGACGGCAACGCCTAAAGCAACAGAGCGCGTTCAAGCAGCTGTACGTAGCGTTGTACCTACGCATACCGCTCCTGTTGCCGCTCCTGCGCCTAAAGAAGCAGCGGCAACGCCTAGCGAAGGCTTCTTCTGCAAATTAATGAAAGGCCTAGGTAAACTATTCTCAAGCGATGAAGCCACTAGCGCCACAGAGCAGAAGAAGGCCCAGGAAGAATCCGAAAAAGAAAACCTTAACGTCCCTGACAAATCTGGCCGTAGCCGTCGTCGTAATGAGCGCAAACCACGCCGTGATAATCGTCGTGACAGCAGTTCTAGCCGAGATGGTAGTTCTAGTCGAGACGGTAGCTCTAACCGCGATTCTAACCGCGACAACAGCTCAAATCGTGATAGCAACCGTACTTCCCGTGAAGAACGAAATCCTCGTGATGATCGTAATCGCGATGATAAGCAGTCAGATGACAAGTCGTCACAAAATGATCGTAAATCAGATCATAAAAAGTCTGATAAGCGTAACGAACGCAACACCGACCGCAATGATCGCAAACGTCAAAGCAGTCGTGACAACAAAGCTAAAGAATCTAATGAATCTTCAGCGGAAGAGATTCAAGAGCAGAAAGCACAAGCTGAAGCTCGCGAAAATAACCGTCCGAAGAATAAGCGCACCCGTAACAATCCACGCCGTCGTCGTCGTAATCGCAATAGCGAAACAGCCGATCAAACGACTGCTCAGGATCAAAATGCGAATGGCGCAAATAATACAAATACTCAGCCGCAGACCAAACCGGAAAGCGCAAAGTAATCCGATAGCAATGCTCAACCTGAAAAGCCAGTAGTAGCAACTAATGTTGAAGCAACATCCGCAGTACAAGATGATGCTCAAACTAAAGATGCCGCCAAAGCAATTTGGGCAAAAGCAGAGGCGACTGTTGCATCACAACAAACAACCGTTGCCTCTCAACAGAACAGCCCAGCGCAAACAGAAAACGTGATTGCACTAGCGGATGCTCCTGTACAGGCCGATGTTGAAGATGCCAATAAAGCCGCTAAAGCAGCCTCAGCGCCTGCCGGTGGCACCCAAAGCGCACCTAAAGCAGCACCTGCACCTGTAGTTGAAGAAACAGTTGAACAAACGGTTGAACAAACAACAGAAAAGGCAGCTAAGAAAACAACTGAAACAGACGTTGAAGTAGCTAAAACCACACCGGAAACAAAAGCAACGGTTGAAACACCAGCCATCGCTGAAGAGCCAGCGGTTGAAACGCCTACTAAAACTGAAGTTGTAGCAGAAACGCCTGACATTGAGAAAGCGTCTGACGTTAAAGCCGCACAGGTAGACGTTATTCCAGAAGCGACAACCGAAACACCGGCTGAATCTACTGAAAAAACTGAAGCACCGGCTGAAAAAGCGGTTGTTGTTGATGTTGCTGAGCCAGTCGCAGAAACGGCTAAAGCTGAAGTAGCTCCTACAGAAGCTCCTAATACGGCTACAAACATAGCGACAACAGATACCGCAGCAACAGCAGAGCCTGCCGTTGAAACCGCCAGCACTGAGCAACCGGTAGCTGAAGCCGTTGAAAATACAGCGATTGAAGAACCCGCTGCCAATAAGCAACCGAAAAAGCGTGTTAGCCGCAAGGTGCGTGCTAAAATCGCCAAAGAAACCGGTGATATCGAACTGAAGATTCCAACGCTTAAGCCTAGCGAAAATCCAGTTCTGGCAGTAAAAGAAAAGAAAGAAGTGACTAAGCCTCGCGAACGTTTACCTCGTTCAGGTCGCGTTGCGAATGATCCACGCCTAAGCCGTGACAGCGGTGAATAATCCGAAGGATGATTAATACTCTTATTTAAGCCCTAATCATCCATGGATAAAAAAACCCAGCCTTATTAGGTTGGGTTTTTTTGTATCTGTTATATCTCGTTTACTTTTTTTCCTTACAGGCAGCTGTACTGCCATTTAAGGTACATCTCTTCTTTGCCATTCTTTCCATCACGTCACTAATCCGTTGCATAGACGACATAACGGTATTCAAACTATCCAACTGCTCAGAAAGCTGTTCCTGTAAATTATCAAGATGCCTGATAACAGGATGGTTTCTTTTATCGTGGGATACTTCTTTTTTGTTGATGGCCTGAGACTCGCTAAACCGCATCTGATCAGGGACACTGCGCTGACGGGAGGTCAAACGACTGAGGTCATCGGTCTGTAGGCTAACCAACCCATCTTGCTTTAGGAGTTCTGATTTCGTCCGTGCATTCATAAACCACCTGCTAGTATTGAGTAAGATCCGAGGCTTGTCAGCAGACAAACCTGTGAATTAACACACTATTAGAATGGTCTTTCCAGATTGCAGAACAATGAAGACTTTAAGGCAGGTAGCTGACGAAATTAAGATAAAAAGATGACGACAGCTTCAAATAAGAATGTAAGAACAAAACGTAAATTAACTTAGTTGACAACCTGAGGTTCACGTTCAAGAACAACACCAAAACGCTGCTCAACGCCCGTCACAATCTCACCGGCCAATGCCAGCAATTCGCTCGCTTGCCCCTGACCGTAATGCACCAGTACCAAGGCCTGCTTGGGGTAAACTCCAACACAGCCTCGTCTAATGCCTTTAAAGCCACTTTGCTGTATTAACCAACCTGCTGCCAGCTTATTAAAGCCTTTTTTGGCGGGATAAACAGGCAGCTCAGGGTGAATCGCTTTCAGAGCCGTTGCTTTTGCTTCTGTCACTATGGGATTTTTAAAGAAGCTACCGGCATTACCGATCTCTTTGGGGTCTGGTAATTTACTTTGACGAATAGTGCAAACTGCATTGGCGATCGCCAGCGGTGTTAAGGTCTGACTTTCTATTTGATCCTCTAAACAAGCCGCTAAGTCGCCATAACCCAGCACAGGACAGGCCACGGTCTGCAACCGTAACTGTAAGTGCGTAATAATCAGCTGCTTATCGCCACCGGCTTGATAATCTACCCGTTTAAAAATGCTGTCCCGATAACCAAAAGCACATTCATCCAAGGTCAGAACTACAGGCTGACCATCTTTGACTTGAAGCCCTTCCACCGCGACTAAACAATCCGCTAGCTCAACACCATAAGCCCCGATATTTTGTACCGGAGCTGCGCCAACACAACCTGGAATCAGCGCCAAGTTCTCCAGTCCATACAACCCTTTCTCTGCTGTTTCCATCACCAGGTCATGCCAAGTAACACCGGCCCCCACCCGCAACAACATACTACCATCTTGCTGAGGTTGATAATCCCGCTCGGTATTTGCCATTTGAAGCGTTAAACCAACAATATCAGCCGCTAAAATCAGGTTACTACCGCCACCCAGAGCAAAAATAGGCCATTTTTTTTGTTGAGCATATCTTATCGCTTCTTGGCAGGCCACAAGGCTATCTGGCTGACAAAAGTGTTCTGCATAGGCGGTAAAGCCTAGGGTATTAAAGCGGGTTAAATCTTTATGGTGTTCAAACATAATGGCGAGATCTGCTATTTCATTTCTGCGATTTGTGCTGATCGATTGATACCGATTCATAGTTGATAACCCAATATCAGCAGCGCGTTATTTTAGCCGCTGCTGAAGCTCGACTAATAACTTATGACCGGCAGCTTCAACAAGGTCTAGCACCTGCTCAAAGCCCTCATCACCGCCATAGTAAGGGTCGGGGACTTCTTTTCGACCAAGCTCTGGAATGTAATCCAAAAACAAACCAAGCGAGGCTTTACTTTCAACAGGCTGAATCGACTTTAGGTTATCCAGGTTGCTAATATCCATCGCTAGAATATAGTCGTACTGGTTAAAATCTTCAGAAACAGCCTGACGAGCACGAAGCGCACTTAAATCATAACCACGCTCAGCGGCAGCTTGTTGAGTACGAGGATCAGGTGTTTTACCAATATGCCATGCAGCAGTACCGGCGGAATCAACTTCAATTTGCTGCTCTAAACCGGCATCGACCACCAGCTGACGAAAGACACCATCGGCGGTGGGTGAGCGGCAGATGTTGCCAAGGCAGACGAACAATACTTTAAGGTGCGCCACAATTTGATCCTCTTAAGCGGCTGATCTTTTTAATCCAGATCTTCCAGTTAATCCAAATCTTCTAGGTCGGTATAATCCGAAAACTGACGTCGAATATGAGCACGAACCCGCTCAAGATCTTCAGCGGTATCGACACCAGCGGGATGATTTTCATCCGCTTCCGCCACATGAATTCGGACACCATTCCAAAGCGCTCGAAGTTGCTCTAACTGCTCAGCCATTTCAATGGGCGCAGGCGACCAGCTCACGAAGTCATTCAGCATTTTCACTCGGTAGCCATACAATCCAATATGACGATACAAAGGAGAAGCTGGCAGCTGATTAATTTCTTTTGAGAAGGCATCTCTAGCCCAAGAGATCGTTGCACGGGAGAAGTAAAGCGCATAACCCCGAGCATCCGTAACGACTTTAACCACATTCGGATTATGTACTGCATTTAAATCTTCAATCTGTTCGCACAGGGTAGAAATACCCGCCGAAGGATCAGCGGCCAGATTATGAGCAACCTGATTAATGAGTCTCGGGGGGATCAAAGGCTCATCACCCTGAACATTAACGATAATGTCATCCGCATAGAAGCCCAGTTTCTGAGCGACTTCCTGTAGGCGATCCGTGCCAGAAGGGTGCTCTGCCGACGTAAGACAAACCTCTGCACCAAACTCTGAGGCTGCATCAGCGATACGGGCATCATCGGTGGCAATAATAATACGGCTGGCTTCACTTTTAGCTGCTTGATCATAAACCCGCTGCAGCATCGGCTTACCTTCAATATCCAACAAAGGCTTGCCCGGCAAACGCGAGGAAGCAAAACGAGCGGGGATAACAACGGTAAAAGACATCAAAATGATCCTTATTTCTTAAACAGCGTAATAAACAGCAGAACCAGCCTCTACTAAGGGCGGTTGATCTAATGATTTGTTTTTTCTAAGCGCTCGTCAGCCGTCAACGTTCTTGCTTCATTTTCAAGCATGACCGGAATATCGTCCCGCACGGGAAAAGCTAAGCCATCAAGTTTGCAGATTAATTCATTATTTTCCTGCTTATAAATCAGCTTACCTTGGCAAATAGGGCAAACCAGTAGAGCGAGTAGTTGCTTATCCATGATCTTTTCTCTTTAAAATATCGAGTAATTGGTGGTGTAGTTTCAAAATAATATCGGGATTTATTTCAGCTTCAACATCCAGAACCCAGTGCTTTTCACTGGCCCAGCGTTGACATTTAACCCCATCTTTGGCGGTCATCAATATTAATTGATCATCCGGTAAATCGTGGGCTGTAAATGAATGATGATCATCCAAAGGTCGGCGCTCAAAGCGAAATCCCATCCCATCTAGGGTCTGAAAGAAACGCTCAGGATGGCCAATGCCTGCAACCGCAATGGTTTTTTCTTTATGGGTATCAAAGGACGGCTGTTGAGCCGTAAACGTTTGCCCCGTTTTCAGATTACGCCAATAACGAGGCACCAGCGCCATCGGCTGCGCCTTGGCTTCACCAACCGCTAAGGCACGATCAGCGCCATTAGCGAGGACTAAATCAACCTGCTGCAAACGATCAGCGGATTCACGCAAAGGGCCAACGGGCAAGCAATGGCCATTACCCAGCCCACGTTTGGCATCCACAACCACCCATTCAATATCACGGGGTAGACTCAGATGCTGTAGGCCATCATCGCTAATAATCAAATTACAGGGTGTTTTTCCTGCAAAGGCCCCTTGAAAAAAAGCGGGAGTCAGCAGCGCCTCTGCTGCCCGAAAGCGATTCTGGTCAACCACCACAGGGCATTGTGTTTGCATCGCCAACATGACTGGTTCATCACCAACTAAAGCTGGGTCGCTTTCAACCGTTACGGCAACAGGGCTATCCCCTTTTTGCCCAGCCTGACCACCATAACCTCGGCTGATAATACCGGGGTGCCAGCCTAACCGTTTAAGCTCACGGCATAAAAGAGCAACAATGGGGGATTTACCCGTGCCTCCAACATTGATATTGCCAATCACTAAAACAGGAACAGGCAAAGACTGTTGTAATGCTTTTTTACGCGCCTGATCCCGCGCGGCTAATACGCGGTAAAGGATCTCAAGGGGCGCTAACAATAGGGGCCACTTAGCCCCGGTATACCACGCTCGCTCTAACGCCTTCATGATGAGGCATCAACATCGCTAAATTGCATGGCATGTAACTGGGCATAGGCACCTTGCTTCGCTAGCAAGGCTTTATGGCTACCAAATTCAACAATTTCACCTTGATCCATCACCATAATAACATCCGCATTCTCGATGGTTGATAACCGATGGGCAATCACAAACGTTGTGCGATTTTTCATCACCTCATCTAGCGCCTTTTGAATATAGCGTTCAGATTCTGTATCCAAGGCTGATGTTGCTTCATCCAGAATTAGAATTGGCGCATCTTTTAAGATCGCTCGGGCGATCGCCAAGCGTTGACGTTGGCCGCCGGACAACAACACACCATTATCACCCACTATTGTATCTAGCCCCTCAGGCAACTCGTTGATAAACGACATGGCATAGGCTGATTTCGCAGCCATTTCAACCTGCTCCCGAGTAACATTCGGCTGTCCGTAGGCAATATTGTTTGCCACGGTATCATTAAATAGCGTGACCTGCTGTGTCACCATGGAGATCTGGCGGCGAAGACTAGCCAACGTCACCTCACTCAGCCTATAACCATCAAAGTAGACCTCGCCTTCAACCGGCTCATAAAAACGAGGAATTAAGTTAATTAGCGTTGATTTACCGCTGCCCGAGCGCCCCACCACGGCAACCACTTGCCCAGCTTTCACCTCAATATTGATCGCTTTTAACACCGCTTTTTCAGTATTGGGGTAGTGGAAACTAACATTCTTAATACTGACATCACCCTTAATGCGTCCAAGCTCTTGCGTGCCATTGTCCGGTTCATCTTCTTTATCAAACTGCTCAAATAAGTCTTCCGAGGCGGTAACCCCCCGTTGAATATGGTTGTTCACTTCTGTGAGCTGTCGAATCGGTTTAGCGATCAAGGAAGCCGCTGTAATAAACGCGATAAACTCACCTGGGGTCATACCCTGCATAATGGTAGGATCAAGTGCCAACCAAACCAATGTACCCATAGCAAAGGCGACAATTAACTGCACAATCGGCGTGCTTAATGCTCGAGTTACGGCCATTTTTAAAAACTGTTTACGGTTCTGCTCACTGGCCTGATAAAAGCGCTTCCGTTCATGCTCTGTACCATCAAAACTACGAACAACGCGATATCCTGTGATCGCCTCCGAAGCCACATGAGTCACATCCCCCATAGAGCTTTGGATTTTGCGACTCACTTTACGAAAACGCTTACTGGCAATATTGACCACAAAGCCAATGAGCGGCGTCATCGCAATAAAAATCAAGGTTAAGCGCCAGTTGTTGTAAAAGAGATAGAGTAATAATCCAAAAACAAAAATACCCTCACGAATCACCACGGTTACCGCTTGGGAGGCCGCATTAGTCACCTGATCGATATTAAAGGTTAGTCGTGAAATGAGATGCCCTGAAGACTGAGCATCAAAATAGGAGACAGGCAAAGAGAGGTATTTATCAAACAGTTGGCAACGCAGTTTGTGTACAACCCCTCGCGCAACAATTTCCATAAAGTAAATACCCAGGAAACTACCAAAACCACGGGCCGCAAACGCTGCCACCATCAATGTTGGAAATAACCAGCGGAAGTCGGAATTTTTCTGCTCAATAGAGTCCACTAAGTATTTCATCAACTCCGCAAAGGCGGTGCTCGATGCGGCATAAATAATGTAACCAAAAATACTCAGAGCAAACGCCCAACTAAAAGGCTTAACGTATGTCAGTAAGCGAAAATACGAGCTTGTGGCGCTCTTACTTTGGCCGTCTTGGTCGACCAATTTAATATCAGACAAGAGTAACTACCTTACATTAATAAATCGAAAATACAGCTCACTTGCCACGCTCAACCGGAAAGTGATCACCGGCAATCGTTGACATTCATTCTGATCATATCAACTATGGCTCATAGCGCGTTTGAAAACTCACTTGAGTTAAACCGGCACCTGTCAGTGCATCTAAAACACGGGTTACTTGGCCATGCCTTGCACGCTCATCGGCAATAACAACAACGCGCTCTGGGGCGGTATGATCCTGTAAAAACTGAGTTAAAGTATCAGGGAGATTATCACTAGCCTCGCCATTCACCGAAATAGCGCCGTCTTCAGATACTTCAATCTGTAAAGGAGCTCTATCTCTAGCCTGTTCTCCGTGGAGCGCTTCAGGCAGCTGCAAGTCTAGTTCAGAGGTTTGATCGAACGTTGTTGAAACCATAAAAAAGATTAGCAGCAGAAACACCACATCAATCAGGGGCGTTAGGTTTAACGAAATAGGTTCGCAGGGGCGGCGTTGAAATTTCACTCGGATGACGCCTTTTTCTGTGCAACACCAGCTCTTTGTACAACCTGAGCAGCCTCAACCGGCCGTGTTTTTGTTTTCTGAGCACCTGCTTGTTGAGCTCTTAATTGCCGTTCTCTTAATCGCTGGTCCTGTGCTTGCTGGGAGGAAACTTGTGTCTGTTGAGGGGGCGTTTGAGCCTGTTGAGAAGACGCTTGCGCCTTGACTGTTGCACCAACATTTTGAACCCTCTTCGCCCGTTGACCAAAAAGCTCATCAACGAGTTTGATAGACTCTTGCTCCAGATGCACAACAATTTCTTGTACCTTGCGCTCAAAAAATCGATGGAACAACAGGGAAGGAATCGCAATAGATAAACCTGCCGCCGTTGTGACCAAAGCCTGAGAAATACCACCGGCTAAAGCAGGTGCTTGACCTGCCCCTTGCTCCATGATGACGGCAAAAACATCAATCATGCCTAAAACAGTCCCTAACAGACCTAGTAAAGGCGTAATCGCAGCAATAGAACCTAAAAGACTTAAGAAACGTTCTAGGTCATGCACAACCGCTGCGGAAGCTTCTTCGATCGACTCTTTCATTATTTGGCGGCTAAATTCTAAATTGCGCAATCCCGCTGCAAACAAAAAACCAAGAGGCGAATTTTGTTCCATTTCATAAAGTTGCGTTGATGATAGCGGCCCTGATAGCGCTTGCCGAATCACTTGCTGTCGTAATGTTTTAGGCGCGATACGCCCGCACCGCAGCACCCAGAAACGCTCTAAAATAATCGCGACAGCGGCGACGGAGGACGCCACAATGGGTAACATTAACCAGCCACCGGCAGAAAAAATAAAGTCCACGTTTTTTCCTTTGCTGAACAAGTGATCGCATAAAAATCTGGATCGCTAGTGTACACCATAGTTAAGCCTGCCTGAATGCAAAAGCAGCAGACGTCTACTTTTTTTCAAGGCTGCCATAGCCAGCGTAAAGGGATCTGCTCCCGTCGCCCTTCAATCAACCAAAAAGGTTTATGATGAGGTGCCGATGACAACGTTATAGCCCCCAAATCTGCCGTATTATATTCTTTAAACCGAATAGGACTTGCAGCAATCGATATGGTTCTTAAATAAGCCATCCGCTCAAGAACCTTTTTGGAAGGATGACCATAGCTGTTATTAAAGCCTGCGGAGTAAATAACACCTTCGGGATTAACCTCCGCCAAAAATGCCAAACTGTTGCCACTGGCACTGCCATGATGGCTTGCAATCAACCATTTGGCTTTAAGGTTCTGCCCAGAGTTCAGCAGCCACTGCTCCGCCTGCTGATCAATATCACCTGTCAATAACAGACTTTTCTCAGGGTGTCGTTTCGATTGCAGATGCAGCACACACGAATACTCATTATCAGAGCGCGGCACGCCGTCATGCCTTAGAAACGCTGGGGGATAAAGCACGCGAATACTGACCACACCCATTTGCCACTGCTGCCCTGCGGTACACAGCACTGTAGAGGCTTCAGCCTGATCAGGCTCATCAAGTATATCTACCGGTGCATCCGCAAGCCCACCCAATAGTACTGTCTGTCCGACAATAATCTGCCGAGCAAAAGGAGTAAGACTCTCTAAACCACCAGCATGATCATTATCGTTATGACTAATGACCAGATAATCAAGAACAGCCCCTTCCGACCTTAACAACGGAGGAAGCACCATTTCTATCGGCATAAAACCTGAACGAAACTTTGGCCCCGCATCGTAGACCAGTTGCTGATCACCACTTTTAACCCTAACCGACAGCCCTTGGCCGACATCAAAGACCTGCACCATAAAATTAGATTTAATGTCAGCCCCAAGATCTGTATCCGCAAGCTTAGCAGAGAAAAACAGAACCAGTACCGCCAATAACCAAGCTCCCCGAAAGGGCAATGCTGGCAACCCTAAAACCAAGGCCGTTAACAACAATGCCACACTGTTCGGTAGGTCAAGGGGCCAATAGCCCCAATTTAACCCAACACAAAGCTCCAACCACTGCCAAAAAACTTGCTCAAGTTGCTGCAGCCATTCAAGCGCAATTGGAAATGGCATCCATAAAAGTAAAAGTGCAAAAGGTAGAATAATCACCGAGACCAAAGGTATCGCCACAAGATTGGCTAGGCCTGAAACTAAATCAGGACTGTTAAGCCAGAAACTTTGCACTGGCAGCAAACCCAATAACAAGACTAGCTGGATGTGCAAAAACAGCGCCCTATGTCGCCCTCCAGACACTACGAATAACAATAGGGCCACCGCTAAAATACTGTAATAAAAACCGGGGCGAAGTAAATACAGCGGCTGGCTTAATAGCAAAAGCACAACAACCAACAACAAAATACGCCACGGCGATAACAAGATGCCAAAACCGCGTAGAGCAAGCACCGCTAGCGCCATCATTAAAGCACGGGATATTGCTACTCCAGAGGGCCAGATCCATAACATAGGCAAGAGTAAACATATAGGAGCCGTTAAGAGTAGTAGCCGATGCCAGCGCCGATCCAAAGGCGCCAGCCGAGGTAACAAAGACAAGAGTAACCAACCAGCCCCCAACAGCACGCCCAGATGTAAACCAGAAACCACCACCAGATGCACCGTGCCGGTTGTTTGCAGCAACGACCATTGGTGAGACGTAAGATCATCCGTTCTGCCGGTAAGCAGTGCTGTAACAAGGTTTGAAATTCCAGGGCCTAAAACTATAGAGCTTGAAGTTGCAGAATTTGAAACCCCAGCGCTTGAAGCTACGGGGCTTAACCCTTTAAGTACATCAACCCGTGCCGAGAAAGCACTGCGCCAATTTGAAAGCGCCCGGTAGAACCAAGGGGCTTGACTCAACCGCCGACTAAAAAGCTCATGGCGCACATAACCACGGCCTTTCACGCCCTTTGCTAGCTGCATCAAACGGTAGCGGCTTTGCCCTGGATTCATAAAGCCACGAACCGGATACAGGCGTACAACAAAATGCCATCGTTCACCAAGGTGCGCTAGACGGTCAGACTGATGTTTTTGTTCTGGTTGCTGTTCTGAGAGGTAGCGATTTAACACCACTTGTCCGTTAAAATGACAATTTTTTTGCTGATCGACCACAGACAAACAGTGATCAACACGAAATAATAGCTGTTGGCGCTCGGACTGTTGCTGTAAGACATCAACCACTACCCCTTGAACAGAAAGTTCTTGTCCTGCAAGGTGTTGCGGAAATAGCCCGTTAAATAAGACCGCTAGATACACGTTTGAGTAGAGATAGGCTAGAATCACTAACCCCATGGTGATGTGATGCTTTTTCAACAAAGCGACCGCAAGCGCTGCGAGAAAAAGAACTGCTTCTGCGGGTGGCCAGTCATAATCAAACAAGCCAGCTGCTAAGCCCAAAATAATAACAAGAAACCACATCGACCTGACCTCCTGTCTGGATGATGTTTTTTGACCGTTGATACGATTTGATCATTGAAACTATTTGATCATTGACACTAGAGACAAGGTCAAATATGTGGATAATGATCCGCTCTCAACAGGTGAACCTAAACATGCCAAGACGTATCATCAAGAAATATATGCCCGACCCCAAGAAGTTACAGCAACAAAAGTCTCTACGTTTTTTGGGTAAAATTCTTGAAGACCCAGGCTTACTACATCTTACTCGCCGCTCTGTTGCGACAGCCTTTATGGTCGGCATCTTTTGTGCTTTTATCCCAGTTCCGTTTCAAATGGTACTTGCCGCTGCTGGTGCGATGTTACTGCATTGTAATCTTCCGATCTCTATCGGCCTTGTCTGGATCACAAATCCGGTCACTATGCCGGTGATGTTTTACGGCACCTATTTGGTCGGTGCGTGGATACTAGGGGTCGAAGCTCAACCCATGCCGGATGAACTCACCTTAGAATGGTTGGGACAACTTCTTAATGATGCTTGGATACCGCTTTATTTAGGCTCTGTGGTAACCGGTATTGTTATGGGTGTTCTCAGCAATATCGGCATTCGCCTATTATGGCGCTGGCAGGTCAGCAAAAGCTGGAAAAAGCGTCAATTGCGTATTCCCAAACCCTTGCAGAAAATTGTTGATATCGCTACAGAAAAGTCAGACCAAGTTCTGAATCCAACCAAGTCAGCCGATACCGATGATACTAGCGCAACGCAACAGGACAGCCGCACAAAAAAACATGACGATGAGCCATAAGCTCATCATCATGTTTTTTAATAACAGAAGAAAACAAGGCTAAGACTACAAAACGGCTACAAAACATCATTAATGGAGATGCCAAGACCGATTCGATTGGTGTAATGGTCATAATCAGCCAAGGTATCTCCGTAGCCTGTTTTCACCAGCAAATAACCTTTATAACGCTCACCGGATAAAGGAAAACTCCAGCTAAACTGCATATTTCCTCGGGAAAAATCACTATCAAGATGATTACGCATTCTAAATGTCAGCACATGATTAGCTTTACTATAGGCCATATCCACTTCGCTTAAACCAACGAATTTTGTAATATCAGGATTATCATCATCCTCTGCTTGCTCTGGGATTCTAAACCAGCGCCTTACAGCAATCCCCCAGTCACCACTAGCAAATATCGCTTCGGCGAACACTCGGTTCCAGCTTCGAGAGAAACTACCACTTTGTCCATTGGATTGATGATTAAGCCCCAATAAAATACCTTCAAGGGTTAATTCATCAAAGATATCGTATTCTGTGCTAACGCCATAAATAAGCTCTGGCTCATAAGTTGTCTCGCGAAAGGGAGATGATTCCTGATACAACTGCCAGTGCGATTGCTGTGTATAGGCGATCATTAGCCCATCGTCTTCAAAGAAAAACTGAGAACCCAAGGGGAACTTAAGACTGATTTGAAACTGGGTTTCTACCGGCCCGTATTCAGAATCCCGATAACCAACCGACTTAGAATAACCACTGTAATAGCTCACCGGTAAAAAGTAATTAGCTTTATAGGGTAAAAAAGCCAACGGATTCTGTGCTAATTTAATCTCACGGGTAGCACGTTGTCTTAAGGCTGTTGGCGTACCAAAGACCGTTTTTGCCGTATCTTCCATTCTCTCGGCTAAGCTTTTTTCTGCTGGCTCTGTCTCAGGTTCCGAGCGAGCCAAAAGCTGTACATCTTGAACTTGAGGCTGAACCGAAGATTGAGGTTGAGACGGAGGCAATGACCAAGCGCCTTCCTCAGCAGCCTGAGATAAAGCCGCCCCTAAAAGACCTACCGTTATGCCTGTCATCAAAAAATATGATTTCAAAGGAATAGGCAACATTTAACCCTCTTTCTCAACCGCATTCACATAAATTGACTGCTCGACCAACTGCCCTTGATCCAAACGTAAAATCCGATCCATACGCTGCGCCAACGCCATATCATGGGTGACGGTGATAAAGCAGGTTTGATGCTCTCGACCAATATCCAGCATCAACTGATTCACCGACTCTGCCGTATTAGGATCAAGATTACCCGTAGGTTCATCCAGCAAGACACAGGCAGGCTCTGCAACCAAAGCCCTTGCGATGGCGACTCGCTGACGTTCACCGCCGGATAACTCTGACGGCTTATGATCAACCCGATGACCAAGACCCACACGCTCCAGCAGAGCCAACGCGCGCGGGGTAATCACTTTGCGTTTTTCACCCCGAATCAGCAGCGGCATCAGCACATTCTCCAACGCAGTAAATTCTGGCAAAAGATGGTGCAACTGATAAACAAAACCCAAGCTGCGATTACGAAACAACCCCAGCTCCGCATCAGAAAGTTTTGCCAGTGCCTTACCATCAATAACCACATCGCCAGAAGTTGGAGTATCCAAGCCTCCCAGCAGGTGCAATAACGTGGTTTTACCCGAACCGGAGCTACCGACAATAGCAATGCGCTCACCGCGGAAAGCCCGAAAATTTAACTGACTGAGGACCTGGACCTTCTCTGGGCCGTTGATATATTCCATCGTCAAATCCGTGCATTCTAAAACAGCGCTTTTTGATGATACGGAAGTAGCCGATTTTATAGTGGACTGTCCAGATATATTACTCATAGCGCAGAGCCTCCGCCGGTTGAATGCGAGACGCGCGCCACGCAGGGTAAAGAGTTGAAAGAAAGCTCATCACAAAAGCAGAACCGGTAATCACCGCCACATCATCCCAACGTAACTCCGATGGTAGGTAGCTAATAAAATAAACCGCACTGTCTAAAAACTGGATGCCGAATAGCTGCTCAACCCAAGCGACAAAGTCACTCACATTCAATGCAGCGATAATACCAAGCCCCGTGCCTATCAATGTACCGGTTAGCCCAATCACAACACCCTGCACCATAAAAATCCCCATAATGGTGGCTGGGGTGGCACCAAGAGTTCTTAAAATAGCAATATCACCTTGCTTATCGGTGACAACCATCACCAAGGTTGAAACAATATTGAAGGCAGCCACCGCGATCACAATCATCAATAGCAGGCCAATCATGCGCTTTTCCATCTGAATCGCCTGAAACAGGTTACCGTGGGTTCGTGTCCAGTCGCTGCCTCGCATATTCGCAGGAAGGTTTTGCAACTCATCCCAAACGACTTTTCGGGCATCAAACAGATCATCTAACTGTAAACGCAAGCCATGAATATCATCACCTAAGCGCATCAACGTCTGCATATCTTTAATATGAGCCACCGCTAAGCTGCTATCCAGATCTGCGCCAACACTAAAAAGCCCAACCACGGTAAAGCGTTTCATACGCGGGAAAACGCCAGCCGGAGTAATAGAGGCTTCTGGAATCATCAGTGTGACCTTATCCCCCACACCTACACCAATAAAACGCGCCAGCAGATCGCCCAAAATCACCCCAAATTCACCAGGGCGTAAATCGTCAAGCGTACCGGCGGTCATATGTTCATTAATAATAGACACACGACCTTCCATCTCTGGCATCACGCCATTGATCAAAGCACCACGGACATAGCCTTTATGGGTGAACATACCTTGAGCTTTCACATAAGGTACTGCGGCCTCAATCTTCACATTTTTCTCAAGCTTAGCCGCCACTTCAGGCCAGTTTTGAAAGCCGTTCTGAGAACTAATGGTCGCATGGGGCACCATTCCCAGAATGCGCTGGCGCAGTTCACGGTCAAAGCCGTTCATCACCGACAACACAAGAATCAGTACCGCAACGCCCAAGGTTAAACCCAGCATTGAGGTTAGAGAGATAAAAGAGATAAAGTGATTGCGCCGTTTAGCGCGGGTATAGCGTAAACCGATAAAAAAAGGAATCTTATCTAACATTTTGTCCGACTCTGGCTGTGACTCTGGCAAAATATTGAAGCTATGCCAGCATTCATATAAAGAAGATCTGATAACGGCCATCTTCTCGCTAACAGGCTGTTTTTTCTTGGGCTTATCATACGTCAAAGCCACGGCATTGGGCTAATTTTGCTATTTTTTCATCACCTTGTTACTACTTTTTTATAGCGTTATTACGATCGTTTAATCAACAAAGGAAATAGCACTGGACAAAGCCAGATACTCTGCTAAATTCCTGCCCAAAATGAGGTTAAAAGTGCGTCACCGGATCGATCAGACTCCTTAATATCAGGCAAGTTTCTAGTCACAGGTTATTTTGATCGTTTTCGATTCTAGCCCAGCACCAGACAAAACGCTCTTTTGCATTCCCTTATCTCTACTTTCGCATTCCCTTATTTATAAAGGTATCACCACCGATGAGTACCGCTTCAGTTAAGACAGAAACCAATACAGCCGATCCCCATCTGCTGCCAGAGTGGGCACCTCAAAGCGGTGTTATGCTGACGTGGCCCCACCCTAATAGCGACTGGGCGCCCTTTTTGACTCAGGTTGAGCCCGTTTTCCTACAGATTGCTGAAGCGATCGCCCATCATGAAAAAGTACTAATCACGGTCTCCAATGAGGCGAAAAAGCAGGCTATTCTCAGCCATTTTGCGGGGAAAAATCTAAGCCAACAACTGAGCATCTTCATCCAACAGAGCAATGATACTTGGGCGCGGGATCATGGCCCGATTACAGTCACCCATAATGATAAACCTCTATTGCTAGACTTTACCTTTAACGGCTGGGGTAATAAGTTTGATGCTAAACTGGATACCGCACTGAATGGCAAGCTTGCTACAGAAAATGCCTTTGCCTGCCCAATGGAAACCGTCGATCTGGTGCTGGAAGGTGGCAGTATTGAATCAGACGGCCACGGCACGCTATTAACCACTAGCGAGTGCTTACTAGCGTCAACCCGTAACCCGTCTATGGATAAAGCGGCCATCGAAGCGCTGCTATCGGAAAAGTTTGGCCTAAAACGCACCCTATGGCTCGATTACGGCTATCTGGCAGGCGACGACACCGATAGCCATGTGGATACCTTGGCACGCTTCTGTGACCCACACACTATCGCCTATGTTCAGTGTACGGATGAAAGTGACGAGCACTATCCCGCATTGAAAGCGATGGAAAATCAACTAAAAGCCTTTACCGATTATCAGGGCCAAGCCTATAAGCTGGTACCTCTGCCGATGGCCGAGCCTTGCTTTAGCGAAGAGGGCCACCGCCTGCCCGCCACTTATGCTAATTTCCTGATTATTAACGGCGCGGTACTGCTACCCATTTACGGTAATGAACAACTGGATCAGCAAGCCATTCAGCAAATAAAAATTGCTTTCCCAAACCATAAAATTATCGCCATCAACTGCCGCCCGATTGTTGAGCAGTACGGCAGCCTGCACTGCCTAACGATGCAGCTACCTGAAGGAGTTCTTGCCTAATGGCCAACCCAACAGACACATCAAAACGCAGCACCTCCTTAAAAGTCGGTCTGGTGCAGCAACATGCCTTTAACGATAAGGCCAAGAGTCTGTCGATCAGTGAACAAGGATTGCGTGAACTGGCTGCAGAAGGCTGCGAACTGGCGCTACTACAAGAGCTACACGCCACCCAATATTTTTGTCAGACTGAAGATACCAGCCTGTTTGATCTGGCGGAATCGATCAACGGCCCAACCAGTCAGCGTTTATCCGCACTGGCCGATGAACTCAACATGGTGATTGTTGGCTCTATTTTCGAAAAGCGGGCTCCGGGGCTTTATCACAATACTGCCGTGGTATTCGATAAAGATGGTTCACTGGCGGGCACGTATCGCAAAATGCATATTCCCGATGATCCCGGCTTCTATGAGAAATTCTATTTCACACCAGGGGATGCCACCTTTAATGATGGCCGCTCAGGTTTCAGCCCCATTGAAACCAGCGTAGGTAAACTAGGGGTTCTGATCTGCTGGGATCAGTGGTATCCCGAAGCCGCCCGCCTGATGGCGATGGCCGGTGCTGAGATTCTGCTCTACCCCACCGCTATCGGCTGGGATCCACGGGATGATGCCGCGGAACAAACCCGCCAACAAGATGCTTGGACGCTGATCCAGCGCGCCCATGCCGTCGCCAACGGCCTGCCAGTCATCGCCGCCAACCGTGTCGGCCACGAAACCGACCCAAGCGGTCAAAGTGAAGGTATTCAGTTCTGGGGCGGCAGCTTTATCGCAGGCCCACAGGGTGAACTACTGCAACACGCCGAAGAAGATGCCTGCGTACTCGTCGCCACCCTCGACAAACAGCGCACCGAAGACACCCGCCGTATCTGGCCGTATTTCCGCGACCGCCGGATTGATGCCTACGGGGATCTGACCAAACGGCACCTGACGCCTTAACCAGAGTGGCCAGACAATCTGGCCACTCTGTATCTGCCGCGACCGCCGGATTGATGCCTACGGGGATCTGACCAAACGGCATCTGACGCCTTAACCTCTGGGATTTAAAACCCCAAACCCGACTAGCTCCCACGCTCTGCGTGGTAGCTCACAGAATCTATGCATTCCCACGCGGAGCGTGGGAACGAGTCATAACCTATCGGGTTTAGGCTCTGCCAACAAAAACGCCCCTTGGAGTGACCCAAGGGGCGTTTTTGTTTGTCCGACTAGCTCCCATGCTCTGCGTGGTAGCTCTCAGAGTCTATGCATTCCCACGCGGAGCGTGGGAACGAGTCACAAATCAATCGTATCCCGAGCTTGGAATACCTGTCGTTAAAGGTGGGGGCTTAAACAACAAACTAATCCAGCTTACTTTGACCTTGCGAGAGACTATTAAATCTACAGCCGGATTTAAGGACTTACTAGCTCCCACGCTCCGCGTGGTAGCTTAATGTATCACCGCGTAAACGGTACCCAAAGAGTAAGGTATGGCGACTAGCCAAAAAAAATCGCACTACCGAGCACCTGGAATTCCTTTTAAGGGAATATGTCCTTCCATACTCCAGTTACGAATGATGCTGGAGCCGGTATTTCTAATCCGGTAGCGGTATTGACCTGTTGTCCTTGGGAAGAAGTTGCGGTTGAGGCTCCTTGCGCCACGGCTTGTACTCTTAGAAACCGGTACCCATAAACCTTGGCGTCGTTGCTCAATAATATGCTCTATAACACTGTTTGGGTTATTACCCGAAAGGTCTTTGAATTTAAAAGAAACCGCACCCAAGCAGGAAATCTTAAACGGCCCATACACGTTATCGAAAGACCCTGCGGCCACGCGAGATCCACTACTGGATACAGACATATTGGCGCAAACGGCGGCCTCAACTAGGTAGCTGGCACTCAGTAAAAAAAGGGTAGTCAATGAGATACATAGCTTTTTGATAGGTCACCTCCTGCTCAACCTCTTGTTCAAATAATCACTTACTGCCGCTATCCCATAAAAAGACGATAGGTAGTGGCAGTTATAGCATTAGCTTATCAAATCATCTTACCATCTTTGAAGACAAAGTCTGTTTTCTGTACATCAAATCCCGGCAGATCAGGGTTAAGTTCCCAGCTACCTTCAAGTTGAAAATCCGGCAGACTGCCTTGCTCAATAATAGATAACAGGGAGCGGCTGGCGTTATCCCATGAGAAGGTAACAGGAATTGCGATACGGGTTTCACTATTGCTCGGCAGCGGGGTTGTTTGATCCATCTTAATATCAAATGGCTTTAAGCCATTAATAACTAGCGCACCCTGTAGCTTGTTTAGATTTACACCAAAGATATTAGGATTATTAACCGGTAGTTCAACGTTAAGTCGAAAACCTTTTAGGTCGATACTGTCGAGGCTTATGCTCGGCATCTTAATTTCAGGTAGTTTGGGGGTAGGAACCGTTTGAGTCAGGGTAATGGGTTTAGACCATGTCATCCCTAAGGGGCCGTTCAGGGTTAGCTCTGTGCTGAATTGGTATTCCAGCTCATCTTTACTAAGCATATCCGGCAGTAGATTGATTAGATTGCTAATGCTGACTTTAAAGGGAAGATGTACATTAGCCTTGCCTGCGGGCTTGATATTTAAGCCACTGCTGTCACCTTGAATCAGCTTTTCACCTTCGACATTAATATCGTAGTTAAAATCAGCGAGTTTTATATCGATCAGATTAGGGTTATAGAGTTCGATATCCGCATCAAAATAAATATAATTAAAATCAATGTTACTGACTTTAATCTTATCTGATACGACTTCCGGTGCTTTTAGCGCACTTTCCATTAAGGGTGCAATCGAGGAGCAGCCCGCTAATACAGTGGATGCCAGCACCAGAAATAATAGCTTTCTAAGCGCGCGAAATGTAACCGTGGAAATCAAGGCAGCAGCCGACATATAACATCCTCCAATAGTGGTGGATCTATCATGCCATAATTCAGGCTAATTGAGTTAAGTCTGCTTGCCTTGATTAAGTAGGGTTATTTATTAATACATCATTCGCTAACGCGCTTTTCCAGCCGGTTTAAGAATTCTTGCATAATAATTTGATACAGCTCTTGTTTAAGCCAAGCATCTTCAACATCAGAATCTACATTGGGGTTGTCATTCACTTCAATAACATAGGCTTTATCGCCAGACTGTTTTAGGTCGATGCCGTATAGGCCATCGCCAATCAATCGACTGGCTTTTATCGCTGCGTCGATCACCGCTTTTGGCGCTTCGTAAGTCGGCAGAGTATCAAAGCCGCCGGACTCCACTTCACTACCGCCGTGGTTATAGATCTGCCAGTGATCTTTCACCATGTAGTAACGACAGGCGAAGATAGGCTTGTTGTTCAGCACGCCAATGCGCCAATCAAAGTCGGTGTACATAAATTCTTGCGCTAACAACAGTGCAGATTTTTGGCTTAGCTGCTTAGCTCCAGCGGCTAGTTCACCACGGTCGCTCACCTTAACGATGCCTTTAGAAAAAGCACCATCAGGAATTTTCAGTACCATGGGGAAACCCATCTCGTCCGCTAGCTTATCCAGCGCGGCTTTACTCTGGTTACTGATAATACGAGTTTTAGGTGCAGGCACCTTATTGACCGTCAATAGGTCTGATAAAAAGACCTTGTTGGTACAACGCAAAATAGACGTTGGATCATCCATCACGACCAAACCTTCACTTTCAGCTTTTTTGGCAAAGCGATAGGTGTGATGATCAATATTGGTGGTTTCTCGGATAAAGAGCGCGTCAAATTCAGCTAGGCGCATATAGTCTTTTTTAGTGATTAGCTCAGCATCAATACCTAAGCTTTCTGCCGCTTTAATAAAATTATTTAAAGCCACGGCATCACTGGGCGGCATCGCTTCATCAGGATTATGCAAAATGGCTAGATCAAAACGTGCGCCTCTTTTCGGCTTAGCCTTGCGCCACATTTTCCGGCTAAAACGGTCCAAAGCCTCGGCGAAATTCTGCTGCTCGGTCTCTGTCTTTAAGTCTTTCAGCGATAGAAAGCGAAGACTATCCAGTTGCCATACTTTACGTCGCACTAATGTCAACTCTAGTGCAGGTGCAGGAAAGCGCTCAAACAGATTCTTGGCGAGGGGTTTTAGGGCTTTGTGCTCGGTTTGACCAAAAAACACCCGAAGAGTTAGGTGATCGCCCTCTAGCAATTGGCTGTTTTTATCAGCAAGTTCAGCAAGGCCGTCCAACTGCATCAGGTAAAGCGCTTTACGCCCTAGGTCATTGATCGACTGCACCGCAGGCAACACGGTATGGCCGCGAGCTTCTGCCAGCAAAGAGCAGTAGTAACCACGACTTAGGTACTTATAGTGTCGACAAAGATTGATCACGCGGGTGCGCTCACGTTTTTTCACGGGCAGCGCTAGATACTCATCAAAAGTGATGACATCTTGACTCGGGTAATAGGGTTTCCAATCGTCTTTATTTTCAACCACGACGTAAAGAGTAGACATAGCACGGCTTCCTAGAATAATGGCTATGCATAGGGGCTTTTTAGTCCATAGGAAAGAGGCTCAAAAAGACCGCTGCAGTGTTGCGGATTCTGCGCCTGAATCTTGCCGCTTAGCAAGCTATTTTTATGCAAAAATAGCCGTAAAAATAGATGCTCAATATTTCGTGATAAAGCATCAAAAAAAGCTTGTCAGAGAAAAAATATCAGGCGTATTATCCATCAGCTGAACACCTAGACAGAAGACACAGAATGTTGCGTCCCTCTATTTGTGTTTCCGATTATGTTGCAGCGCCCAATACACAGTACTGCCTTGATAGCCTATCGCTTCCACGGCGCTTTATTGATCGATTGTTTTGTGTGAGGCGTGCCCCATGCCCCTGTTAAAAACACCTGTTGTGGCCGACGACTTCGTACTGCCCTTTGCTGAAGCACGCCGCCATTTTCGTAGTCTTGCCAGCACAGCCCTAGACACCCTTCCTGGCCAACTATTACATTTTGCTCACCCTGAGACCGGCCCCCAAGGCGAGGCCTTAAGCAGTGACTGGCTCTGGCTCGGCGAGAACTCAGCACCAGCGGTGTTAGTGATTATCTCAGGCACTCACGGTGTGGAAGGCTACGCCGGTTCTGGTCTACAGCGGCAGCTGTTATCTGATCTTGTGAATGTGCTGCAACAGAGGGCTGGACTTTCTGCTCTCATCATTCATACGTTAAACCCTTGGGGTTACGCATGGCAGCGGCGAGGCGACCATAACAATATCGACCTGAACCGGAATTTTGTTGATTTCAGCCAACTTTTACCGACCAATGCTGATTTTAACGACCTACATGCGGCATTAATGCTACCGGCAAGGGAGCGTTCACGCGCGCTAAATCAATGGCAGAAGCACCTAGGCAATAGACACTATGAGCAGACTGTCAGTGGCGGCCAATACCAAGAGGCATCAAGCTTGTTTTATGGCGGCCAAAAGCCCTCATGGAGCCAGCAGACCCTAGTCAGCGGTCTAAATATACTAAGCCTGAATCGCGCCAAACGCGTACTGGTGCTAGACCTTCATACTGGGCTTGGCCCCTATGGTTATGGTGAATTGATCAGTGATCACCCCTTTGGTAGCGCCGGTGATATTCGGGCGACCCAATGGTTTGGGGATCAGGTCTCACGCCCTGAGCTGGGTACATCAAGCTCGGTGCCAAAAACCGGATTAATGGATTATTACTTTCACCGTTTGTTGACTGACCGTGGCTGTTTTCTCACCTATGAGATGGGAACCTACGGCACTCAAGCGCTATTTGATGTTTTATGTGAAGAGCAAAGAATGTTTAACGCACTGGGTGGTGATCTGGGTGAGCAACACCCTGCCAGCCTTGCCCTAATGCGCCACTTTTGTCCTGATGATGTTCATTGGCAAGCGGCAGTTACGGCTCGATTACGTCAAGTGGTCGGTATCGGTATCGATCAGCTGCTAAAAGAGGTTCGAAAATAGATGGCTAAAGATTCGGCAATAACAATGGCAACACAGAAGAACCACCCGTCTATTGTACCGACAAAGGCCTGTAGCCAAGATCTCAATGCCTTAATCGCATTAGAGCAAGCGTGTTTTAGCAGCGACCGTTTGTCTCGTCGCAGTTTCCGCCATTTTTTGACCGCGCAGGCGAATGATAAAACCGAACCGCCAAGCTCATCACTTTGGTTACTGCGAGCCAATAACCAGTCCAATGCACCGATTATTGGCTATGGACTGCTATTGTTTCGGCGAGGTACTCGCTTGGCACGCCTGTACTCTCTTGCCATACATCCTGATTACCAAGGTCAAGGGCTGGCAGGTTTACTGTTAGATCACCTAGAACAAGAGGCTGAAAAGCTCAAGCTGGTTTTTCTGCGCCTAGAAGTGCGCCAAGATAATCAAGCGGCGATCCAATTGTATGAAAAGCGCAGCTACCGTCGCTTTGGTCAGATTAAAAGCTATTACGAAGATGGTGAACATGCGTTACGAATGGAAAAACGCTTGCTACGCAGCATAACCGCAACCCCGAAAAACCTGCCTTATTATCGGCAGAATACAGACTTTACCTGTGGGCCATCTGCACTATTAATGGCGATGCGGGCACTGGATGGCCAGGTAGCGATGAATCTTGATGAAGAGTTACAGATCTGGCGAGAAGCGACCACCATTTTTATGCTCTCAGGTCACGGAGGTTGCTCCCCCCACGGTTTAGCCCTAAGTGCTTGGCGCCGGGGCTTTAGTGTTGAGTTATATGTCAATACAGAGCAAACGCCTTTTATTGACTCGGTGCGGGATGATGCTAAAAAGCAGATTATGACCCAGGTACACCGGCGGTTTTTAGAGGAGATCGAACGCTCGGATATTCAACTGCATCACGAAGAGTTGAGCACCGATAAACTACAACAGCACTTGCAAGCTGGTGCCAGTATTATCAGCCTGATCAGTACATGGCGCTTTAACCGTAACAAAATCCCCCATTGGGTAACGCTGGTACGGGCGGATGATGCTTATATGTATTTAAGTGATCCTGAGCCCGATGATGATCGACTGCATACCGCTACGGACAATATTGCCGTCCCCGTATCCTTAGAGGACTTTAACGCCATGAACAGATATGGCCGTAACAAACTGCACTGCTCTTTGGTGCTCACCTTATAAGCCTATAAAGCTAAAGACAAAGCTAAATACGAGCAACCAAAAAAACTGATCGCAAAAAAACCCTGATCGGTGATCAGGGTTCTTTGTGTTCAACGAGCACTTATGCATAGACGAACTGATTGACATCCTCCCTCCACTAAATCAGACAAGCTGACTCTAGTGGGGGATTCCTACTCCTAGACGGCCATGCCCGACCGCGAGAATATTCTTAGCCGCGTTAACATCGCGGTCGTGCGTGACACCACACGCACTGCACGTCCATTCTCTTATTCCAAGCCCTGCGATACCCTTCGGCCTCGAATCTGGGCGTGAACCACAGTTCGAACAGGTTTGGGTGGTGTACGACTCGTTAACCTCTTTAAAAACAATGCCTGCGTGAGCGCATTTATAGTCCAGCATCGTTTTTAGCATGTGCCAGCCAGCATCTAATACTGACTTCGCCATCTTGGTTTTGGTTAATGAGGAAGATTTTACATTGCCCACGTAGATTTCACCGCAACGATTCACCAGCTCGTGGCTAAACTTGTGCAGGGCATCTTTGCGCCGGTTGGCAATTTTGGCGTGAATTGCCTTCACACGTTTTTTCTTTCTAGCTCGCTGGGCAACGGCCAGCTTAGGTTCCAGATTTCGATAGAACCGGCCAGCTTCAAGCTTTGAACCATCCGAACAGGTGGCGGTATCTTTAAGTCCCAGATCAATGCCGATACTTTCTTGACCGCTTGGGCGCTCCAACTCGGCATCCACCACGACGTTGAAATACCAGCGCCCTCGGGCATCCTCGTTGAACGAGCCTGCCCTGAACTT
>NZ_KE383937.1:0-11273 GCF_000422865.1 Oceanospirillum maris DSM 6286
CGGTCACGGGGTGTGTCCAGCTCAAACGAGCCAGAGGCTGTTTTAACTGTTTTACGGGAGGTACCGTTTTTACGGTTGGGCTGGTCATCCTGAGCCATATGCTCATCGAGTTCTGCGCCCAAGGCCGCTTCGGTAATCTGTTTAATCAGTGGTGTCAGAAGGCCATCTTTACCATTAAGTCCCTGACCGGACTGAAGAGCCTTAGCGAAGGCCTGAATGTCGATTTCGTATTTATCGGACATAATGTGTCACTCCCTGTAGAGGGTTAACTATAGGGGTGACACAGACTTTTGAACACTACCCGCACACCCGACGGAAGTTAGCCGCCGTACCCTTATTCAAAAATACGACGGCATCTCCGATAACCTAAACAAGCTTGAGAATGGCGATCTTTATCTGGATCAACGGGAAAAAATTGAGGCCCGTATTCGCCAACTTGTTGAACAAGCTTGGCATACCGATGAGATTAGGCATCAGCGGCCAACCCCTGTCGATGAAGCCAAGTGGGGTTTTGTCGTGATTGAGAACTCACTTTGGCAAGCGGTGCCTGAGTTTTATCGTCATTTGAATCAAGGCCTGAAAGAGGCGACCGGTCGCTCTTTGCCTCTGGATTGCTCACCTATTCGCTTCGCATCTTGGATGGGGGGAGACCGCGACGGCAACCCTAATGTAACGGCTGCAGTCACACAGGAAGTTCTACTATTATCACGCTGGATGGCCGCTGATCTTTATCTTCGAGATATTGATCATCTTTTAAATGAACTCTCGATGTGGCAGTGCAATCAAGCGTTACGGGCCCATGTTGGTGAAGAAACCCAAGAGCCCTATCGCACTTTGCTGCGACAATTAAGGCGCCGTTTACAAGAGACCCAAGAGTGGATTGAAGATCAACTAGAACATCTTAACCAGAAAGAACAATGTGATCATCAAGGCTTTCATTCATCACCGCCAGACCGTTTGCTGTTTGAAACAGTAGCGCTAAGAGAACCCCTGAAACTCTGCTATCACTCTTTAATTGAGTGCGGTATGGAGCGGATTGCCAAAGGTTCATTACTGGATACCTTGCGAAGGGCGAGCTGCTTTGGCCTCAACCTTCTTAAGCTTGATATTCGTCAGGATTCCTCACGCCATGAAGCCGTGATGATTGAACTGTGTCATGCCCTTGATTTAGGTGATTATGAACAATGGAATGAGGCTGCCCGTCAGCAGTTTTTATTAACTGAGCTGCGCAGTTGTCGGCCCCTCATTCCCCATGGCTGGAAACCTTCCGCTGAGGTGCAAGAGGTTATTGATACCTGTCGCGTTGTGGCGCAGCAGTCTGAAGAAGCCCTTGGCAGTTATGTCATCTCTATGGCGCACCATGCCTCTGATGTATTAACCGTGCATCTGCTTTTAAAAGAGTGCGGCTGCCCTTTCCCGATGAAAGTTGTCCCTCTGTTTGAAACCCTGGATGACTTAGATCGTTCATCGGAGGTTATCAGTAGCTTATTGCGTATTGAATGGTATCAGGATCAAATTCAGGGCGAACAAGAAATCATGATTGGCTATTCTGACTCCGCCAAAGATGCTGGGCAGCTAGCGGCAGCATGGGGGCAGTATCGCGCGCAAGAAGAGCTGGTTAAGGTCTGTAAGCGACACGGTGTCCATCTAACACTATTTCATGGTCGCGGTGGTACTGTTGGTCGTGGTGGTGGCCCTGCTCGTTCGGCTATTTTGGCTCAACCGCCGGGCTCCGTCAGCGGTAGTTTGCGCGTAACAGAACAAGGGGAGATGATTCGCTTTAAATTTGGTCTACCGGATATTGCTCAACGTAGTATGGAGATCTATGTTTCTGCGGTACTGGAGGCAACCTTGCAGCCACCTCCGGCAGTAAAAGGTCAGTGGCGACAGGAGATGAACCTGTTGGCTGAACGGGCCCTGAACAGCTACCGTCATCAGGTCCGTGATACACTAGATTTTGTGCCTTACTTTCGGGCAATTACCCCAGAACAGGAATTGGCAAAACTTCCGTTGGGCAGTCGTCCTGCTAAGCGACGCGCTGACGGTGGCGTAGAAAGCCTACGGGCAATTCCTTGGATTTTTGCTTGGACTCAGATCCGACTAATGTTACCCGCTTGGCTGGGCAGTGATAAAGCTCTGGCGGAAGCCTTAGATAATGGCGAACTTCCTCTGATTCGAGAGATGATGGATTCTTGGCCGTTTTTTAGTACCTATATGGACATGCTTGAAATGGTGCTGACCAAAACGGATGCCAATGTTGCTCGTTACTATGAGAAAAAACTAGTGCCAGCCAACTTAATGCCTATCGGTGAAACGCTTCGGGCTCGTTTAAATGAGCTGAAACAAACCGTTATACAGATTCGTGACCGTAAAGAGCTACAGGAGCATATGCCACTGATTGCTGAAGCGGTTAGAGTGCGCAACCCCTATATTGACCCTTTGCATGTACTGCAAGCAGAGCTTTTACAGCGGGATCGATCTAACGCTGGTAATGCTCAGGTAGAGCAAGCATTGATGGTGACGATGGCGGGCATCGCGGCTGGGCTTCGCAATACGGGGTAGAAACACAGGATAGAAATGCCGAGTAGAAAAAAAGAGCCGATTTAATGGGCTTATACAGATAGAGTAAAAGGAGTTGCTCTATCCGTTCTGCTCACTGATAACCGTCATTCACAAAAAGCCTTTTAGGAGGTTCTTATGGTGACTAAAAAGAAAACGATTCAATCGAAGCAATCCTCGTCGATGACGCACCCTTTGGTGGAAAAAGCGCGCCAATTTGCAACAGATGCTCATGGTCGTCATGAACAAATTCGCCGCTATACGAATGAAGATTATATTGTTCATCCTCAGGCTGTTGCCGAACGGGTGTCAGAGTTTTTGTCGCAGCCGGAGGTATTAGCCGCAGCGTGGCTGCATGATGTTGTAGAAGACACTGATGTTAATATAGAAGAGATACGCCAACTGTTTGGTGACGATGTTGCGCTCTTAGTCGATCAATTAACCTCCGGCCCCCACGGATCAGAGCTGGCTCGGGCTGAACGTAAATTACTCGACAGAGAACAACTACGGCAAGCTGATATTCGGGCAAAAACCATCAAGCTTGCCGATATTATTGATAATACTCATACCATTGCAGACCGTGACCCTGAGTTTGCAGCACGTTATCTCCCTGAAAAATACGCCATGCTTCAAGTATTAAAGCAAGGACACCCAGCATTGTTCAAGCTGGCAAAAAGCATCGTTGAAAAAGGGCTTCATCAGCTTGAACAACTGAGTCAAACAACACCCTTTGAAGATGGCTGATTAAAACACTGCTTTACTTCATCAAAAATAATTTGGCTTTCAGGAACCGCAATACCCAGTCGGTTTGCCTGATCAATCAGAAAGCCATTAATATAATCAATCTCGGTGATTTTTCCTTTTAGTGTATCTTGCAGCATAGAAGAACGGTTTTGAGCGGTACCGGCAATAACATCACGGGCTAGACTTAACAGCCCGTTATCGGGCAATTTTAACTGTAACGCCCGCATAATTGATTCTGTTTCTGCACATAAACGCTCTACCCGCCGATAACGCTCTGGCTGAATTAACTCACCGTTCAAGCATTGATACAGGGCTGTTAAGCCATTAATCGCAATATTAATTGCCAATTTATTCCACAGAGCCTGATTAATATCATCACAACTTTCGATGACAAGATCCGTTTTTGATAACTCGTTAACCAGGTCTGCTTGAACGGCTTTTCCCAGAGCGTTCATCGCCCCCACACGGCTTATACCTTGCCCTGCATGAATAACATGACCGGGATCTGTACGGTACGCACCATCGGTAATACACACAGCAATAACAGGATGGTCTGGGTATTTTTCTGCAATGGCTTGCTGCGCGCCCATACCATTTTGTAACAAAATAATGGCCGCATTATCGGTTAGCGCATGAGCAATACCCGCCACCGCCGCCAGTGCATCCTGTGCTTTAGTTGCTACAACCAATCGACTAATCGATTTTTCAAGGCAGTCTGGAGCTGTCGTTAAATGTGCGTGAAAAGACTCAGCCTGTACGGCGTTATAGCGCGTTAAGCTAAGAGACTCCGGCGCTGCAACCCCCTTTCTATGGAGTAAAGTAACAGGATATCCTGCCTGATTCAGATAGCCCGCCCAAAGGCAGCCTAAGGAACCCGCGCCCAATACCGTCCAGTGTGTTTGACTCATTCAATTTATCCAGTTGGCAGAAACAGGGGCGCAAGTATAATACCTGCAAGCATAATTATTAAGGAGCTAAACATGCCATCTTTCGATGTAGTGTCAGAATTGGATATGCATCAGGTCACAAATGCCGTTGATCAATCCAACCGAGTGGTTAAAAATCGCTTTGATTTTAAAGGCGTTGATGCAAAATTTGTGCGTAAAGAAAATGTAGTTGATGCCATCGCAGAATCAGATTTTCAGGTGCGCCAAATGGTCGAAATGCTACAAGCGGAGCTGATTCGCCGTGATGTAGATACCAAGTGCATGGAAGTAAGTGACGTGGTAGAAAGCGGTAAAACAGCCCGCGCAGCCATTACTTTGCATGAAGGTATTGATAGTGACAATGCACGGAAAATTGTCAAAATGATTAAAAGCGAAAAACTAAAAGTGCAAGCCGCTGTGCAAGGTGAGCAGGTTCGTGTCACGGGTAAAAAACGGGATGACTTGCAACAGGCTATCGCATTTTTACGTCAATTGGAGTTGGATATTCCGTTGCAGTATCAAAATTTTAGGGACTAAACGTTTAGGTTAGACGTTTTACCGTTCTTAATTACAGTCATTGGTTATAGGCTTAAACACGCCTCGTTTTACGAGGCGTGTCTCAATTGTCAACGGATTACCGGCCTTGCTGCAATGCCGCAATACGGTCATCAAGAGGAGGGTGAGAGGCAAAAATTGCTGACATTTTACCACCAGAGATACCTAGAGCCGTCATTGAGCCTTTCATCATGCTTTCTTCGCCAGACTCTGCTTTTAAGCGTTGCAACGCTGAGATCATTGATTGGCGATCGGCTAATGTTGCACCGGCTTGGTCGGCGCGGAACTCACGTTGGCGGCTAAACCAAGCGACAACTGATGATGCGAGTATGCCAAACACGATATCAAGCACGATGGTTAATCCCATCTCTGCAATCCAGCCCAGTCCACCCTCACCGTCTTCGTTTGCTGTAAAGCGATCAATAGCATAAACCACAACTCGGGTGACAAACATAACAAAGGTGTTCACCACGCCTTGAATCAGTGCCAATGTCACCATATCACCGTTAGCAACGTGGCCGATTTCGTGGGCTAGTACGGCACGGACTTCATCCTGGCTCATACGCTGTAGCAAACCCGCGCTAACGGATACGAGAGCATCGTTTTTATTCCACCCCGTAGCAAAGGCGTTCGATTCCATTGCCGGAAAGATACCCACTGTCGGCATTTTGATTCCGGCCTTTTTGGATAGCTCTGCCACCGTTTTTAGCAGCCAAGCTTCTGTTTCGTTCTGAGGCTGGCTGATCACTTGAGTACGGGTGCTCATCTTTGCAATAGTTTTGGACATAAACAGGGATACTAATGAACCTGTCATGCCGAAAATAGCGCAGAAAATTAGCAGGCTGGTCAAATTCAGACCTCCGCCTGCATTGTAGCTGCCTACCCCTAGTAGGCTAAGTGCAATACCTGCGATTACAAGCACAGCCAAGTTTGTTAAAAGGAATAGTCCGATACGCATCATTTTGGCGAGTTCTCCATCAAAGTTAACCTGTTACAGAGGGTGGGGGCGAAATGCTCCCTTGCAAGGGCAAACGTCATCTGTTCAGGGTGCGCGCTAATCATGAGGTTTGATAACCTCATTATTATGTGATTATGTGGTGTGTATTTTGATTCAAAAAAGGTGACAGAGTTCTGTCACCTTTTCAGTATTTTTGAAGTTTTTTTCGCAGAAACGAACAGCCATCTTTGTTTGATCTACTGATTTATTTTGGCTTACTGACTGTATTTACTCAAGAAACGAGCAATACGGTTAATAGCATCTTCAAGCTGATCAACGTAAGGCAGTGAGACTATGCGGAAATGATCGGGTTCCGGCCAATTAAAGGCCGTACCTTGAACAACCAATAGTTTTTCTTGTTTGAGCAGGTCATAGGTAAACTTTTCATCATCATGAATATTAAAACGCTTAATATCCAATTTAGGGAAAAGGTATAGCGCACCTTTGGGCTTTACACAGCTAACACCGGGAATACTATCGAGCATCTCCCAAGCTAGATCACGCTGTTCTTTTAAGCGGCCACCGGGCAGAATAAGATCGTTAATGCTTTGGTAACCTCCTAGGGCTGTCTGTACCGCATGTTGAGCGGGTACATTGGCACACAAGCGCATTGATGACAGCATACTTAAGCCTTCAATAAAGTCTTCAGCATGGCGCTTATTACCGCTGATAATCATCCAGCCTGAACGAAAGCCTGCCACGCGGTAGGATTTTGATAAGCCGTTAAAAGTTAAAAACAGTACGTCATCAGCAAGGCCTGCAATAGAAATGTGCTTTGCTTCGTCGTATAGAATTTTGTCGTAGATCTCATCGGCTAGAACAACAAGGTTATGCTCGCGGGCAACCTGAATAATCTCTAACAAAAGGGATTCAGGATAAAGCGCGCCAGTAGGGTTGTTCGGATTGATAATTACAATGCCTTTGGTGTGCTCAGTGATTTTACTGCGAATATCATTAATATCAGGATACCAGTCCGACTGTTCATCGCAGATATAGTGTACGGCACGGCCACCGGCCAAGCGGGTGGCTGCGGTCCATAACGGATAATCAGGTGCTGGAATTAGCAGTTCATCGCCATCGTTTAACAGGCCTTGGGTTGCCATGACGATAAGCTCACTGACACCGTTACCTAGATAAATATCTTCAATGGAAACGTTATCAATTTTCTTACGCTGACACTCCTGCATGACCGCTTTACGGGCCGAGTACAAACCTTTAGATTCGCAGTAACCCTGGGCGTTGGGCAGGTTATAAAGAACATCCTGCAGAATCTCTTCTGGTGCCTCAAAGCCGAATGGGGCGGGATTACCAATATTCAATTTAAGAATACGGTGACCTTCCTCTTCCATTCGTTTGGCTTCTTCAAGGACAGGTCCACGGATGTCATAACATACGTTGTTCAGTTTTGTGGACTTTTTGATGGTTTGCATACGGGTTCCGTTGAGCGGGGTAGGTGTATGGATAGGGCAGTATTGATTGCCTAGGTTACTTAACCGATAGTCATATTAAATAATTTATCCCACTTTGGTAAGCTGATAAATAGAGGAATAGTCTGACGACTGGTTTTTTTTTACGAATTGATGTGCTGTTTTACTGAAAAAAACAAATCTAACAACAAAAAGGACGTTTTATGACTGTGGAACAATTAGAACAAGAAACTCAAAACTGCTTGGTTATTCGTCAAGATAATGAGGGCATTAGTTATTTAACTTTAAACCGGCCTTCTGCCTATAACGCATTATCTTTAGGTTGTATGCAAAGTCTGATTCAAAGCTTGGAAACTATTGCGCAGGATAAAAGCATCAAAGCGGTAGTGCTATCTGGTAGTGGTAAAGGATTTTGTGCAGGCCATGACCTAAAAGAGATGAAAGAAGGTGGTACGGAAGCTTTTTATCAGGAAACGTTTACAACCTGTGCGGACTTGATGGCTTGTATCCAAAGTATTCCGCAGCCTGTGATTGCTAAGGTTCATGGTATTGCAACAGCCGCAGGGTGTCAGTTAGTGGCAACCTGTGATCTAGCTTATGCCGCGGATAATGCTCGTTTTGCGACGCCAGGTGTCAATATTGGTTTATTCTGCTCAACCCCTATGGTGGCACTCACCCGAGCGATACACCCTAAGCTGGCTATGGCTATGCTGTTAACCGGTGAGATGGTTTCTGCTGAAAAAGCAGAGGCCATTGGTTTAATTAACGAAGCCGTTGCCCCTGAAGATTTAGATCAACGGGTGGATCAAATCGCTATGCTGATTGCTGCGAAATCATCTTATACCTTAAAAGTGGGTAAGCAGGCTTTTTATCAACAGCGGGATATGAATCAGGCGGATGCTTACAATCACTGCAGCCAAGTGATGACCGAGAATATGCTAGCTTATGATGCCCAAGAAGGTGTTGAAGCATTTTTAACGAAGCGCTCACCGTGTTGGCAAGGGCGGTAATAAGCTCTATCTTTCCCTATCTTTCCAGATACATCAGATTATTGTTATAGGGCGCTGTCGTTATTAAACGATAGTGCCCATTGATTACTTATGACGGTGGACGTTATTGCTGATGATGAGGCTCGTCTGAGCTTGGTTCATCTTCGTCGATTTCAATAGGCTCTGGAATATCTTCAGGGGTTTCCAATGAAAGTCTCCCTAGATGGCCTTGGCGTAAATCATTAAGTAGTACTTCTGACGCTTTGTGCCAGTCAATTTCTCCACCGGCTCTTAAGCCTCCCCGTTTGCTGGCAATTAAGGCGAGTACATCTTCTGGGGTTTTTGGCAGCTCTTTCATTTTATAACGGGTTGCCAAAGGTTTGGGGTAGCGAATTAAAAGCTCATCAGCGGCGAACATCGCAATATCAAGGTAGTCAACGGCAGTATTACGGATCGCACCTGAGGTTGCTAAGCGGTAGGCGCTTTTCTGATCTTCAATACGAGGCCAAAGAACTCCCGGTGTGTCGATTATGGCGATACCTGATGGTAGGGCTATTTTTTGCTGGCGCTTAGTGACCGCAGGCTCATCACCAACTTTGGCAACTTTCCTACCGGCTAGGCTATTAATTAATGTTGATTTACCAACATTAGGGATGCCCATAACCATGACGCGTACAGGGCGGTCTTTACGGACAGGGCCAGACATCTCTTTCACGATCTTGGGGATTCGTTTTAACGTACCAACTTCGGTCGTGGTTACGGTGATGGCGCGGGTTTCATGCTGTTCTTCAAAGTGTTGAATCCAACGCTTGGTGATTGCAGGATCTGCTAAGTCATCTCGGCTTAAGATTTTAAGACAGGGTTTGTTACCCCGTATCTCATTAAGCATAGGGTTGGCGCTAGAGTACGGAAGGCGAGCGTCCAGTACTTCAATAATGACATCAATTTCAGGCAGAGCGTCTTTAATTTGGCGACGCGCCTTGTTCATGTGTCCGGGATACCAACCTAACATCGCCATAGAGCTTTCTTACCTCGTTAAAACACACTAAGCCGCTTTTTTTAGACCGGTAACTTAGATCAATGCGGCAAAAGGCCGAATTATACCAAGGTGATACCGCTTAATCAGTAGTTTAATCGGGTTGAGGGGGATTTAGTCGGTAGCATCGGTATGGGGGATGTCGTTATGAGAGGTGTCGTTATGAGCGTTGTCGTTATGAGCGTTGTCGTTGGCGATAAAGTCTAAAGACGCCGAGTTGGTGCAATAGCGTAGACCCGTTGGCTCTGGGCCATCAGGAAAAACGTGGCCCAAGTGAGCATCGCACTGGCTGCAGAGTATTTCAGTGCGGCTCATTCCATGACTATAATCGGTGTGCTCTATTACGGCGGTGTTATTTATCGCTTGATAAAAACTAGGCCAACCACTGCCTGATTCATACTTGGTTGCTGAATCGAATAGCGGGCTTTTGCAGCACAGGCATAAATATTGCCCCACTTCGTGGTGGTCATAATATTTGCCTGAAAACGGCGGCTCAGTGCCTCCGCAGCGGCAAATATCATATTGTTCTGGCGTTAAAATATCTTGCCATGAATTGGCCGGAGTGTTGCTCTGCACTGGCTTTTCTGTAGAGCTTGATGATGTTTTCTTTGATATATTTTGTGACATATTGAGAAGCTCCTAGTCGTAAAACAGATGATTAATCATAGACCTGTTTTTTCTTCCATTGATCTTCTTCTTCAACCATTTTTTCAAGCTCTGTGGTCAACTGGTCACTTTTTTGGCCTTCTAAACGCTCTTGTTGCTCTTGTTTATTTGCAGCTTCATCTAGGGCATCGATACGTTTTTTAACAGCAAGAATCTGGTCGGTATAATCACCGGACTGGTTGTTTTTACCCATCTCGCTAATAACGCGGCGATAGTGTAGCGCCGCAATTTTAGGCTTCGATTCGCGTTCTGCTTTTTTGCCAGAAGATGCGTAAACTTCGATAATAGTTTGAGTGAAGGCCTTACGGAGCTGTTTAAGGAAGCCCTGAGCCGCCGCGTGCGAGATTTTCTTCTCTTGGTATTGCACGGTGATGTGCTTGTGCAACATCTTAAGATTACGACGTACGTTATTCGCTGTTTGGATATCGGTGACAGGAACCGCAGATACGTTTTTGTTATTGGAGGCAAACTCGAGCATCCGGTTTGCATTCTCTAGATTCTTCGCCACCTTGCTGTCTTGCTCTGCGTCGTATTGCTGCTGGAAAAGCTCAACAATACTGCGAGCTAGAAAGACGCGCATATTCTGGTCTAGATAATGAGCCGGAATTTCTTCCATTAGGAACATTAGATTTCTTGCTCTATCGCCTAGCGCCCGAAGATGACGTATATGTTCAATACGTCTCTTTTCAGCAGACTGTTTTGAGTAAACAATAAAAATTAGGCCCAGTGCTAACGAAAGCACAACGCCGAGAATGATCACTGATGACATTCCAGGTTCCCTTTATCCTAAGCTTTTGTATTTTAGGTATACAGCCAATGCTCTACTATATCTGAATATAAGGCGTTATATCCATTTGTATATCTCCTTTGTCGGCTGATAGAGAGAAAACTTAAAAAGTTATTTGAAATATACCTTGCTTACGCCTTGATTCATAAGGCAATGGCTTTGGAGGTAAGTCGTTAATATGACTTGTGTGCCTTGGGCTTACGCTTGCTACATGCTGCAATCTAAAACGTTAGGTGTGCCATTCTTATCAAAATGACGGAAGTTTCTGATAAGAAAAGGAAAAAAGGAGTTGACAGTTTTTTGAACCCTCTATAAAATGCGCGCCATCCTTCGATGAGGGGTTATTTGCAAGATCACGTCCCATTCGTCTAGTGGCCTAGGACACCGCCCTTTCACGGCGGTAACAGGGGTTCGAACCCCCTATGGGACGCCATTTCTTGTTGCTATTTATAACATGTCGGCGTGAAACCGTATGTTGATAATAAATAGCGTTGTGATGCGGGAATAGCTCAGTTGGTAGAGCACAACCTTGCCAAGGTTGGGGTCGCGAGTTCGAATCTCGTTTCCCGCTCCAATTTCAAATAACC
>NZ_KE383937.1:11283-191985 GCF_000422865.1 Oceanospirillum maris DSM 6286
GCGGGAATAGCTCAGTTGGTAGAGCACAACCTTGCCAAGGTTGGGGTCGCGAGTTCGAATCTCGTTTCCCGCTCCAATTTCAAATAACCAAAATCGGCTGCGTCCCATTCGTCTAGTGGCCTAGGACACCGCCCTTTCACGGCGGTAACAGGGGTTCGAACCCCCTATGGGACGCCATCTTCTTTTGTAAGAAGATATTATTATTGTGAACAATATATTGTTATGCGGGAATAGCTCAGTTGGTAGAGCACAACCTTGCCAAGGTTGGGGTCGCGAGTTCGAATCTCGTTTCCCGCTCCAAATTCTAAAAGCCAGTCATCTTAAAAGTGACTGGCTTTTTCCGTTTTTGTCATATGATTTAACTATTGATCTAACGATCGTGCCGTCTGTGATTCCGTCTATGATTAATAACGTCACTTGTAATATCCTCAATCACCCTCATATTTTGAGTCCGTTTCAACGTTCGCTCAACCATTAATCATAACCATTAAAGACTCGATCTGGGTATGATCCGGCTCTGCCTTCATGTGCCAACCAATTTTATGTATAAACAAAACAGGTGTTCTGAATGACCAAAGCGCTTTCTATACGGGGCCTAAAAAAGGTCTATGGCAATGGCTTTGTTGCCCTAAAAGGTATTGATTTGGATGTGGAGCAAGGTGATTTCTTTGCTTTGCTCGGCCCAAATGGTGCCGGTAAATCAACAACACTGGGGATTGTCAGTTCTCTTGTGAATAAGTCTGAAGGCAGTGTTTCTATCTTTGGTGTTGATGTTGATAAAGATTTCTCCACCGCTAAGCGTTTTTTAGGTGTGGTTCCCCAGGAATTTAACTTTAATCAGTTTGAAAAAGTTGAGGATATCATCCTGAGTCAGGCGGGTTACTACGGTATCCATAGAGCTGAGGCGAAGATACGTGCTGAGCAGTTTTTAAAAGAGCTGGGACTGTGGGATAAGCGTGATAATGCTGCTCGTATGCTATCTGGCGGTATGAAACGGCGCTTGATGATCGCCCGAGCCTTGATTCATAAGCCACGATTGTTGATCTTGGATGAGCCAACTGCCGGTGTGGATATTGAGCTGCGCCGCTCTATGTGGGAGTTCATTAAAAAGATCAACCGTGAAGAAGGCACCACGATTATCCTGACAACCCATTATCTGGAAGAAGCCGAAAGCCTGTGTCGCAATATCGCCATTATTGATCAGGGTGAAATTGTTAAAAATACCTCTATCAAAGCGTTACTCGCTCAGCTTAATACTGAAGTTTTTATTATGGATACGTCAGAGGTGATGGTTGAGGCTCCGCAGGTGGAAAGCTTTGAAACGACTTTAATTGATGAACATAGCTTTGAAGTGATAATGCAGCGTGGCCAGCACTTGAATGAGGTTTTTACTCGGCTAAATGCTATTGGCGTTAATATCAGCTCCATGCGGACGAAATCAAACCGACTGGAAGAGTTGTTTGTTGAGCTGGTAGAGCACGATCACAAGAAAGACGGTGCTAAAGATCGCTCTAACGGGAACGCATCTAAGCTTAAAGAAAAGGTATCCGCATAAATGAGTATTCAAGAATATTGGATTGCGTTTTACACCATTGTTCATAAAGAGATCAGCCGGTTTACTCGTATTTGGGCGCAAACTCTGTTGCCGCCTGCGATCACCATGACCTTGTACTTTGTGATATTCGGCAATCTCATTGGCAGTCGTATCGGTGAAATGGGTGGCTTTAGCTATATGCAATTTATTGTGCCGGGATTGATTATGATGTCAGTGATTACTAACTCATATTCAAACGTTGTCTCGTCTTTTTATGGGGCGCGTTTTCAGAAAAGCATCGAAGAGCTATTAGTCTCGCCTACCCCCAATTGGATTATCCTCAGTGGTTTTATTTTAGGTGGCGTAGCTCGGGGTCTGACCGTTGGCTTGATTGTGACGATGTTGTCATTGTTTTTTACGGACCTGCATCTGCATAATGTTTGGATTACCATTTTGGTCGTGCTGATGACCTCGATTCTATTTGCTTTGGGCGGTTTTATTAACGCTATGTTTGCCCGTAGCTTTGATGATATCTCTATTGTTCCTACCTTTATTTTGACCCCATTGACCTATCTAGGTGGTGTGTTTTATTCGATCTCCCTGTTGCCAGAGTTTTGGCAGGGGGTTTCTATGCTGAACCCGATACTTTATATGGTGAATACCTTTCGTTATGGTATTTTAGGTGTTTCTGATATTGATGTGGTTTACGCGCTCTCGGCAGTGGCTGTTTTTATTGTCAGTATGTTTACGCTTGCGTTAACCCTGTTAAACAAAGGTAAAGGAATTCGAAGTTAATCATGGGAAATTCAATTTCACCTGAAATAGAGCAATCGCTATTGGGTAAAAGTACCGAATATAGCGACCAGTACAATGCTGGTTTGTTGTACCCGATTTCTCGCCAGCCAAAGCGAGATGACATTGGTATTAACCCGCCGACAAAAGAAGCAGGCCTGCCTTTTTTTGGGCAGGATATTTGGAATGCCTTTGAATTGTCTTGGTTGAACTTAAAAGGCAAACCACAGGTTGCCATGGCCGTGTTTCGTATCCCGGTGGATTCTGACAATATTATTGAATCAAAATCCTTTAAGTTGTATTTAAACTCTTTTAATCAAACAAAGATTGAGAGCCAGCAACAGTTACAGCATATTTTAGTGAGAGATCTTTCAGCCACCGCCGGTGCTCCGGTTGATGTGACGTTACAGGCTTTGGGTGGTGTTTTGGACGGTGCTGCGACTATGCAGATTACCGAGCCTAAAGGGCGCTGTCTCGATGGGTTGGATATTGAGGTTAAGCACTATCATCCTGAACCGGCTTTGCTGAAAAACCAGAATGATCTGATTATTAAAGAGACGCTGTACAGTCATCTCTTACGCTCAAATTGCCCTGTTACTGGGCAGCCAGACTGGGCAACGGTAGAGATTAATTATACGGGTAAAAGAATCGATAAAGCAGGACTTCTGGCCTATATTGTCTCTTTTAGACTGCATAATGACTTTCATGAGCAGTGTGTTGAGCGGATGTTTCTGGATATTTCTCAGCGCTGTCAGCCAGAAGAGCTAACGATTATTGCTCGCTATACTCGGCGCGGCGGGTTGGACATTAACCCTTGGCGTTCTTCCCATCGACCGAGCTTTGAAAATCGTCGCTTTGTGCGACAATAATGACCAATAAGCGCGACAAGCCCCGTACTTTTAATTGGTGCGGGGGAGAATGTCAAAAAGCTGTAAATTAATCATCAGCAGAGTGGTCGAGATCATATTGATCTTTGTACTTGGTGAGTAGTTTCTTTGCCTTTGCTAGCTGCTCGCGGTAGTGGGTTATTTTTTCCTCTACTGCAGCGGCTTCTTTACGGCTAAGTTTGATATATTCCTCAAGATGCAGCAAAGAGCTTGTCTGCCGCTCGGCGACTTCGGGGGCAGAGTCAGGGTCGAGCTGTAGACTCTCAATTAGCTTGCGCATATTAGCGGTTAGCAATAGCTTCTCATCTAACATTTTGCGTAATTCGCTAATCTCGCCTGTGATTTTCTCAGGATCTATTATCGGTGACTCTGTTGCAAAGTCATCGGCTCTACCGCTATCTGAGTGCGCACTTTGCGAGGAAAAATCAGCAGATTCTGTCATCATCGCTTCAACAGGCGAAGACACACTTTCTGTTTCATCACTATCCCCCCGTAAGATACGAATCTGCTTTTTTAGAAAACGAGTGTGTAAAAACAAAAAGAAGATACCGCCTATCAGCAGCAAAATCAGTTGTATAATGCCAACCAGTGCTAATGTGGAAAAAACCATGTCACAATTCCCTTAATTTATCAGGTTTTGTTCATGATAACCTGTATAACCGCCAAGCTCTATGTATTCGTAATACAAGGAATTGTCGATAAGTTGGTTGTAAAATACATTAAATTGGAGCTTTTGAGTCTTTTCCCGAATAGTTGTAAGTGTGGCTCTACCCTATAACGAATGATAGGAGTTTTTATGCAAGCCGAAGCGTTACTGTTAAACCGAAATTCACATCCAAAGCTATCAGGCGAACGACCTAGTGCTGAAATAATGGAGTTCATTTACCAAGCAGCTTTGAGAGCACCTGATCATGGTGCTATTCGCCCGTGGCGCTTTATTGAGTTCACCGGTACTGGTCGAGAGCGTTTGGGGGAGCTTTTTCATAAGGGCCTGATGGTTCGCCAGCCAGACGCCGATGATGCCAAGCAAAATAAGATTCGACTGATGACGCTTCGAGCCCCTGTGATTATTGCTGTGATCGCGAAGGTGGATGCTAAGCATCCTAAAGTGCCTGTTCTTGAACAGGTGTTATCAGCGGGTGCTGCGGCACAAAACGCTATGCTAGCGGCTCATGCTAAAGGTTTAGGGGCTATTTGGCGTACAGGAGATGTGGCGTTTGATTCTGTGGTTGACCAAGGTTTAGGCTTAGAGCCAGAGGATCAGGTTGTGGGCTATCTGTATCTTGGGCAGATCGAAGGCCGTAATAAGCCTTTACCTGAATATAAAACGGAAGATTATGTTGAATGCTGGTCATAGGGATTAGCACGAACGGATAGTCGATGGTCATGGATGGTAAAAGTAGGAGTTAATTTGTGCAACAAGCGCGTGTTGATCAGTTTTTAGAGCAAGTGAAAGCATCGATCCCCTTGGTTAATCATATGGGGTTACATCGAATAACCTTTGAAAATAGTGAAGTTTGCTTTCAGGTCTCGCTAGCCCCCAACCTGAATGATAAAGGTACGGGCTTTGGTGGATCTATTAGCGGACTGTGTACCTTGGCCGGCTGGGCATTGACGACGCTTATATTGATCGAGCAAGATTTAGAACGTAGTGCCGTGGTCAAAACAGGCACTATCGATTTTACGGCACCGGTGACTTCTGATTTCATTGTCCGCTGCTATTGCCCTGAGAAAGACGGTGCAGACGTGTTGATTGAGCAGGTTAATGCCAAAGGGCGTGGTCGTTTGCCAATTGTTGCTGAGATCTTGCAAGATGAAAAACTAGCCGTACGCTATGCTGGTGATTATGTGGCTTTAGATCGCTAGCGACATAGCGCTGATCAGCGCTTTGCTCTTAAGGTAAGGTTAAGGCAGTAGGGTATTGTCGAATAAGTGCTTGAGATTTATAAAAAATATAGAGAAAACCAGACAAATCTCTTGCTCTTGAAGAGTTGTCTGTCTATAATGCGCGCCATCTGTTTTGCCGAAGGTAAGCAGTTGTGGAGAGGTGGCCGAGCGGCCGAAGGCGCACGCCTGGAAAGTGTGTATACCGCAAGGTATCGAGGGTTCGAATCCCTCCCTCTCCGCCATGAATTCTAAAGCCCGCTGATTTTATAAAGAATCAACGGGCTTTTTTTATATCTTATTTTTCTGTCTAGGTGGCTAAAATCAAATATTTAGCCCTTAGCCCTGCGTTTAGCCTTGGCCCTTATACTGTAAGACCCTAAAGACGACCTGTGCGCTTAAGTCTAGCTTGGTGAGGGCTTGTGCAGCTTGTTTGCCTTCGTAGCTTGCGCGGTAAAGGTGAGGTGTCATTACGAGAAGATCTTGAATCTGTGCTTGGTTGAGGGTTTTCGGAGCAAAGTTAATTTGATTCTGTTGTCGCGATGTAAAGCCTAATTCATCGGCTGTTTTTAGCGCTGGTACATCGCGGCGACGTACCTCTGGGTAGATGATTTCCCGTAGCTCGATAAGATGTTCTGGGCCAGCCTCTGCTAAAATCACTTTGCCGTTAGGCTTTAATACCTTTGCAAACCACTCTAGCTCGTAAAAACCAAACATACAGATGATTAGATCAACCGAGTTTTCTGCTACAGGCAGCTGTGCATTTGTGCCGACAACCCATGTAATAGGAAGCTGGTATTTGGTTGCTGCTTGCGCGCCCCATTTTGATATATCGACACCAATAAGCTCAATGTTGTCAGCTTCGATGAGTTGGTTTTCGGTAGCGAGTCGACTTAGGTAATAACCTTCACCGCAGCCTGCGTCGACAATGGAGATAAGGGAGTCGTTAGATGGTGATGGTAAATGTGTTTTAACAAGTTGATTCAGTTCGTCAGAGATCGGTTGGTAAAGTCCTGATTGTAAGAAGCGCTGTCGTGCCTGAATCATCTCTTTGCTGTCGCCAGGATCCTTTGAGTTCTTTTTTTGCACGGGTAATAAATTAACGTAACCTTGTTTTGCAATATCAAAACTGTGGCCAGAAGGGCACTGTAGGCTGCGATTTTGCAGTGTGAGTAACTGTTTATCTAGAGGACAAGTTAAGTGTGCTGCCAAGGTGAATTGAGCCATGGTGATAGGATCCAGTTGCAGGTCAGGATAACAAAGCGCGCCATCTTGCGATTAAGTGTGGCTGGGGTCAAGCGGATGGCGGGCAAATCTTCGTTTTTAATGGGAATTACGCTATCTTTGATAGCAATTATTGTAGGCCGTGCTAATCTGGCAGCTGATACGTTTAACGGCTATTTTTGCCTATAATGAGTTAGATTTGGTGGAGCTATTATGACACGCCTGACAGATAGTATTGATGACAACTACTCACTCTTTATCGAGGAGATTCGCTTCAACGGGGAGCTTTGGGGTATTGAATCAGAAGATGGCTGGGTTGTGGTGGATTCGCAAGAGTTTGAAAACACGGATGTTATTCCATTTTGGTCTGATAAAGAAGACGCTGCAGTTCACTGTGTTGAGGAATGGGCTGACTATCAGATCAGTAAAATTGAAGTTGAAGATTTTGTTCAAGAATGGCTGCCAGAACTTGATGCCGATGGTGTTTTAGTGGGCGCTAACTGGAATGCTGAACTTGAAGGTGTAGAAGTTGAATCTCTTCAGTTAGCCGAAGCGTTAGCTGGCGCTGATATAGATTAGTGATTGGCTTAGCGCTCTTTATTGAGCCGCTAAGCCGCTAAATTTTAAACATAGTTGGCTTAGCAGCGGCCAGCTTTTACCTTTCTGCATCCCTTTAATCCGCTGATCAACTTGCTCTGCCATTAATATCAACTGATGTAATTGCTTGCTGCTATGGACTGATAGCGCTTTTTTATACAGCGGTTTACGCTTATCCCAGATACGAAGCTCTCGACAAATATGGTCAAATGATTGCCCCTGTTCTGTGCGGTGCTTTAAATTGATCAGTTGGCGAAGTTCTCGAGTTATACCCCAAAGAATAATTGGTGGCTCTAACCCTTCCCCTTGTAAACCCGTGATAATACGGCTGGTACGCACAGGGTCGGCGTTTAATACGGCATCTGTTAGGTTAAATACATCATAACGTGAGCTATCTTGAACGGCAGCCATAATCGCTTGGTCGTCCAACGTATTCTGATCAGGATAGGCTAGCCTTAGTTTTTGAATCTCCTGGTCGCAGGCCAGTAAGTTACCCTCCACACGCTGAGCTAAAAGTGCTACGGCTTCTGGCGTTGCTTGAAAGCCTGCAGCTCTCAGACGGTGGGTAATCCAGCCAGGAAGCCGCTGGCTATCCAGAGGCCACACCGGTACGAAAACTCCGACGGCATCTAAGGCTTTAAACCACTTGCTGTTGGTGGAGGAGCCTTCTAGTTTTCCAGAAATAATCAGCAGAGTGTTGTCGCTTTGTCCACGGTTGTCTGATATCTCTTTGGCATAAGCCTGTAGTGCCTGACTGCCCTCTTGCCCGGGCTTGCCCGAAGGAATATGTAGCTCAATCAATTTATGGCTTGAGAACAGGCTCATGCTAGCGTTGGCTTCGATGAGTGTTGACCAAGCAAAATTGTTATCCACATGATGCACTTCACGTTCTTCGGCCCCTGCTTTACGTACCGATGTGCGAACCAAATCGCACGCTTCACGCATTTGTAAAGGCTCATCGCCAGAGATTAAATAGATCGGCTTTAAGCCTGACTTTAGCTGTTCAGACAATTTATCTGTAAAGATTTTCATGGTTGATTTGAAACCATATTCACCACGCTTTGAACGTTTATTGAACGGCCATCATTTGTGGATTCACTGATGTTTTTAGACATGGTCGGTAGTGTAATATAGCTTAATTGGCGGGCAACGCGGTTCGCAAGATCCCGCTCCATTTCAAAGCGTAGAGCTGCTAGGTCGCTGGCTTCGCTGTATAGATTGTCGCTACTACTATAGGTGCGAGTAGCTTTAAGGGTTGACTGAGGTGCAACAGGCTTACCTTCTGCATCCCGTAGTTGATAATCAACCTCTGCATAAAGGTTGTAGCTACTGGAGCCTGAGGTAAAAGTCGTTTGCTGTGACCTATGGCGGACATTGCCTAACCAAAGGTGCCAGCGTGCGCTTTCTTTGTTTTTCAATAACACAACATTTCCCTGAGCTAGCTGGGTGGTTAAGGTGTTATAAAAAACAGAGGATTGTTCGGTCAGGTACAGTGGCGAGAGTTCAGCCGGAAAACCGGCTGACCCTCGCAATTGAAAGCCGCAGCTACTGACGAAAATCGCCAGAAAAACTGCGCCTAACGCTTTAGGTATAGACAAGGGTTTTGTCTTTTGCAAATTCATCTGTGTTCCATTGATCGAGCTTAATTAAGCTCGATCAGCTTGCAGTTATTCATCATGATATCCATCTGGCCGGCGGTTCGCTTTTAACTTATAAGCTATTTAGCTTACGCCACTGACCAGTGGGATACCCGTTTGTTACAAGGCGCGTTAGTTCGCGACGATATTAACCAGTTTGCCAGGTACAACAATTACCTTGCGGATGGTAACGCCTTCTAAGAACTTAGCGACTTTCTCGTCTGCTTTTGCGATCGTTTCAACGGTGTCTTTTGGTGCGTCCGCAGCGACTTCGATTTTACTACGCATTTTACCGTTTACTTGAACGATTATTTGGATAGAGTCACGAACCAATGCATCTTGATCAACCGTAGGCCATTGGGCATCAATCACGACACTATCATGACCGAGCAGTTGCCATAGCGTATGGGCAATATGTGGCACGATAGGTGACAGCATAACGACACAGGCTTCAATGGCCTCATGCTGAACAGCGAGCATCTCATCGCTATCATCGTTAACTTTAGTAATCGCATTGCTTAACTCCATTACCGCAGCAATAGCGGTATTGAAGGTTAGGCGACGTTCCATATCGTCACTGATCTTGGCGATGGTTTCATGAGTCTTACGACGTAGTTCTTTTTGCTTGTCGTTCAATGTCGCAGGGTTTAGCTCTGGAGCTGGCCCAGCTTCGACATGACTTTGTACCATCTTCCATAGACGTTTCAGGAAGCGGTTGGCACCTTCTACGCCAGAATCAGACCATTCCAGAGATTGTTCTGGTGGCGCTGCAAACATAATGAATAGACGAACGGTATCTGCGCCGTACTTCTGGATCAGCTCTTGAGGGTCAACGGTGTTGCCCTTAGATTTGGACATCTTGCTGCCATCTTTCAATACCATGCCTTGAGTTAGCAGGCGTTGGAATGGCTCATCGGAGTTAACCAAACCTTCATCACGTAATAGCTTATGGTAGAAACGGCTATATAGCAGGTGAAGAATGGCGTGCTCGATACCGCCGATATAATGGTTAACAGGTGCCCAATAATCGACCTCTTTACCTAGCATCGCTTCGCTTTGACTACGGGAGGTATAGCGCGCGTAGTACCACGAGGATTCCATGAAGGTATCGAACGTATCGGTTTCCCGAGTTGCTGGGCCACCACACTTAGGGCAGGTTGTTTCGTAGAACTCTGGCATTTTCTTAATAGGAGAGCCGACACCATCAAAGTCGACGTCTTCAGGCAGAACAACCGGTAGCTGATCCTCTGGAACCGCCACATCACCACAGTCCTGACAGTTGATCATCGGGATTGGTGCACCCCAGTAACGCTGGCGAGAAACACCCCAATCGCGCAGGCGATAATTGATGGTGATCTTACCTTTACCTTCGCTTTCCAGTTTGGCTGCGATAGCATCGAAAGCCGCTTCAAAGCTTAGGTTGTTGAATTCACCGGAGTTGATCAAAACGCCTTTGCCTGTGTATGACGCTTGGCTCAGGTCGACTTCATCACCTTCGGCAGCAGCAATAACTTGCTCAATAGGCAGGTTGTACTTGGTGGCAAACTCCCAGTCGCGTTGGTCGTGACCTGGTACGGCCATAACCGCACCTGAACCGTAGTCCATGAGCACAAAGTTAGCGACCATCACAGGTACTTCACGGCCCGTTAACGGATGAACAGCCGTAAAGCCCGTTGCAATACCTTTTTTCTCCATGGTTGCCATGTCAGCTTCGGCAACTTTGGTATGCTTGCACTCTTCAACGAAGGCTGCCAGCTCAGGATTTGTCTGCGCGGCTTCCAGAGAAAGTGGGTGCTGAGCTGCAACGGCCACATAGGTCACGCCCATCAAGGTATCGGGGCGTGTCGTGAACACTTCCAGTTCTTCGCTACGATCTTTCAGGCCGAAACGCAGCTCAACACCACGGGATTTACCAATCCAGTTGCGTTGCATGGTTTTAACTTGCTCAGGCCAGTCAACTTTATCCAAGTCATCCAGCAATTGATCGGCATAGTCGGTGATTTTCAGGAACCATTGCGGAATTTCGCGACGTTCAACTTCGGTATCACAGCGCCAGCAGCAGCCATCAATCACCTGCTCATTCGCCAGAACCGTCATATCATGGGGGCACCAATTCACAGAGGCTGTTTTTTTGTAAACCAAACCTTTCTCAAACAGGCGAGTGAAGAACCATTGCTCCCAACGATAATACTCAGGGTGGCAGGTGGCTAGCTCACGATCCCAGTCATAAGCGAAGCCCAACTGCTTTAGCTGGTCACGCATATAATCTATATTTTCGTAAGTCCACTTAGCTGGTGCTACGTTGTTCTTGATGGCCGCATTTTCTGCAGGTAAACCAAATGCATCCCAACCCATAGGTTGCAGTACGTTTTTGCCGCGCAGGCGCTGGTAACGAGACAGTACATCACCAATGGTATAGTTACGTACATGGCCCATATGCAGACGGCCACTAGGGTACGGGAACATCGATAGGCAGTAGAATTTTTCGCGGTTAGCATCTTCTACCGCTTTAAAACACTGATTTTTTTCCCAGAAAGCTTGTGCTTCCTGTTCGATCTTATGGGGAGTGTACTGAACGTCCATTATTGCGTAGTTACCTTGCCAGTTCCGGAAGGCCGGAAGGGTTAACAAATAGGACCAGAGCAGGTGCAGACTTAACGCTGTACCATTTTTATGAGGCAATGGGTAAGCATTCTACCGTGCTGATCTGGTTGTCAATTTGGCGCTTAAAGAGCAGAGACGGTATTTAAATCGTAAATTCGCCAATGCCAGCGTGAAACCCCTAAGTTTACCTTAGAGACTGGCTAACAGGTAGAGGTAAGAGTGTGAACGGATGGGAAGAGTACAAGCTTAGAGTATAAAACGCCTCTATTTTGAGGGATTTTAAGTAAAGACCAGAAGGTTTTGAAGTAAAAAGACTTGGCTCAATAGTGCTTAACAATAAGAGCGATAAGAATACGATCTTTCATCCCGTGACAGAATGCTTCAGATAGTAAATACTCAATATAAATAAGGTGATTGCTATCTGGATCATCGGTAAAATTGTTATCTGTCAATAAGGAGACATTATGTCAGATAAAGCCCCTGGAAACCGTTCAAATGATAACGAAAAGCTTGCACGTCACTATGACAGTGCTTTGGTTCGCATTGAAGAACGCTTAGCCGATGTAGAACAGGCGACACTCGATACGCTGCAAAAAGAGATTCGTGATGCGGTAGAATTTGAACAAGACTTAGAACGCCTGACTAAAGATGAAGTCTCTTTACTCACCACTTGGCTGAATCGTGATCTGCAGGATCTAGGTCATTTTGTGAATACAACAGGCCGTGGTTTAGGAGAATGGCTGAATATCGACCTTTCAGCCTTGGAGCTGTCTTTGCTGGAAGCCTTACAATCGGTTGCTGATAAAACTCGGGTCGACCAGTTAGAGCTTGAGCAGAAATTGGAAAGTGATCCTAGTATCTATATTGAAGGTGAGCTGGCCACTGCTGGCTCTTTTAGTTGCACAGAATGTGAAAAAATAGTCGTTGTGACGCACACGCGACCTGTCGAACGCTGCCATCGTTGCGGTAATCATCTGTTTCATCGGGTTAGTCAATACCATAGCGCTCATAAATAGGTCTGAAGGTCTCTTGGGAGGCCTTTTGTCGTTAAATTTCGCTCTTGTGGAATGAATGCGTATAATTGCTATCTTTCTTTCGCTTTTAGGCAGATGACAGATGGCACGCATTCTCGCATTAGATACCTCAACGGAGGCCTGCTCGGTCGCTCTGAAACTGGATGATCAGGTACTGGAGGATTTTCGGCTGGTACCTCGTAAACATACTCAGCTCTTATTACCGATGATTGAGGGTATTTTGGCGGAAGGTGGCGTTAAACTTAGTGACCTTGATGGGATCGCCTTTGCCAACGGCCCTGGTTCTTTTACGGGTTTGCGCATTGCAACAGGTGTTGTTCAAGGGTTAGCCTTTGGGGCGAATCTTCCTGTTATTCCCGTAACAACCTTAGAAACAATGGCGTTTACGTTGTTTCGTGAGCGTTTCGCTCACTATATTATCGCCTCTTTGGATGCTCGTATGGGTGAGGTCTATTGGGCGGCGTATCACTGGAATGGGCAGGGGTTTGACTGCCTTGCAGAGCCTGAAGTGATCGCCCCTGATCAAGTGGCGCTGATTAATCCTATTCCTGACGCTGATTGGGTTGGAGCCGGTAATGGCTGGCAACTACTCGACCAGTTCTCTCCTGTTATGCAAAGCCTGTTGCAGCAAACCTATGCGGATCTACTGCCTAAAGCCGGTGATATTGCTCGCTTGGCTGAACTGTATTGGCAGCAAGGTAAAACCGTGAGAGCTGAAGACGCAATGCCGGTTTATTTACGGGATAACGTGGCTTTTAAAAAAGGTGAAGGCCCCCACGGTAAAAAGTAAAGGCTCAGTCTATTGAAGATATTAAGACGTTGCTTGGGATATTAAGACTTCTTGGCAACGTTAAGACTTGGTTGAGAAGGTTAAGACTTGGTTAAAGGTGTTAAGACTTTGTTAAGTATTGCCCGTTAGCTTTAAGGTTTTGACAGACTCAAAATAAGGAATGCATTCAGTGGACTGGTTTCAAGTTACCTTTTTAGCGTTGATGCAGGGCTTAACCGAGTTCTTACCGGTTTCAAGCTCAGCGCATCTTATTCTGCCTGCGCAGATTTTTGGTTGGGCCGATCAAGGGCTTGCTTTTGATGTTGCTGTGCATGTGGGCACCTTGTTAGCGGTTATGCTTTATTTCCAGCAGGATATCCGTCAGATGACGGTTGCTTGGTTTTCTAGTATTTTTAAGCAAAAAAAGAGTCAAGACAGTTTTCTTGCTTGGGCTGTGATTGTGGCGACTATTCCCGCTGGGCTTGCAGGTTTCTTACTGAATGATTTTATTGCGCTAGAGCTGCGATCTACCTTGGTGATTGCGATTACGACCCTTGTCTTTGGCTTCTTACTCTGGTGGGCGGACAGTCAGTGTCGCCGTAACCGGGATGAGCACCAATTTCAAATGCGTGATGCCATTTGGATCGGTTTAGCGCAAGCCTTGGCCTTGGTTCCAGGAACGTCACGCTCGGGTATCACCATAACCGCCGCTTTAATGCTGGGTCTTACTCGACAGGCTGCCGCTCGTTTTAGTTTTTTGTTATCTATTCCACTGATTATGGCCGCAGGGCTATTAAAAGGGATAGAGCTATATCAGGTGGGGACGGAGTCGCAAATTAGCCACACCTTAGTCGGTGGGGTTATCGCTTTTGGTGCGGCGTTAGTGTGTATTCATCTTTTTCTACGTTTATTAGATCGTACGGGTATGCTGCCCTTTGTGATTTATCGCTTAGTACTGGGCGTTGTTTTATTCGCTTTCTTTGTTTGATTTAAGGCTCTGTTAACCGCATGACGCACTCTTTGCCGCTTTATTTTTATACACCGCAGGAATCCCAACAGAAAGAGATTCAAGCACTGTTTGACCGTTTACGGCCTCAGCTACCAGAGCATTTGTCCCCTCTATTGGTTGACGAGTTGCCTAGGGAGGCCGGTGCTCTGGTTTTGTTGCTGGATAGCCAAGGGCTTTCTCTGGGGGAAACAGGCAAAAAAGCGCCTAAGCCGGTTCAGGTGGACTTCACTGCTGGGAAAGCGGCTCATCGACGCCAGTTTGGCGGTGGAAAAAGTCAGCTAATCGCTAAAGCAGTTGGTTTACACACAGGGGTAAAGCCTAGAGTCTTGGATGCCACTGCAGGTCTTGGTGGTGATGCTTTTGTCTTGGCAGGTTTGGGCTGTTCCATGTTGCTGCTTGAGCGGCACCCCGTTGTCGCTGCGCTATTACAAGATGGCTTAGAGCGAGGCTTACTTGATCCAGAGGCCGTAGAGGTTGTTTCTCGAATGCCTTTAGTCACAGGCAATGCGATTGATACGATGCAGCAGGCGGTGACGGAAATGGCGTTTGCCCCGCAGGTGATCTACCTTGATCCCATGTTTCCCTCTAGGGAAAAAACAGCGCAGGTGAAAAAAGAGATGAAGCTGTTTCATCAGTTGGTGGGTATGGATCAGGATGATGACCAGTTACTTGAAGCGGCATGGGCTTTAGCAACACACCGTGTTGTGGTTAAGCGCCCTAGAAAAGCGCCAGCGATTACAGGCTTAAGGCCAACTTATGTGTTGGAAGGAAAATCCAGTCGTTATGATATTTACACTAAACGTAAGTTGGATGCGTCAGGTGTCGGGACATTAGAAGAGTAAGTCTTGATACCCTGTGATGTAATAGCAAAACGGGGAGTCTTGGCTCCCCGTGTTTTATGTTTGTTCGTCTTTCAGACTAAATACTAGTCTTCTATATGCTCTGCGTTCAAGGTGCCCAGAATAAAGCCACCAACCTCTGAGATACGACCACGCCACCACATACCACGATTATTAGGAATTGGAGCGCCGGCGGTGTTGAAAAAACGTGCGCCTTCTAGGTGGATAAAGTTAGCACCGTGCTCTTCTGGGTCATCCGTTTGACCATCGTACAAGCTTGCGTATTTGTTGAAGGCTTGTTCGATATTTTTCAGTGCTTCTTTATTGCCAAAAGCAACGGATGTTTCGGATATGAATTCCGCAGAGAAACCATCAAAGTACTTACGCCCATTAACAATATGGCCTGATACTAAGAAGCCATCCATTTGTAGTGTGATACCGATTTCAATATCACTATTGTTGACGGTGCTCACGAGATTTTCTAAAAACCAATCTTTGTTCTGATCCATCGTACTTTCCTGTGTGTGACTCATTTATCTGCTCCTAATTGGCTTTTATTTATTACTAACATCAGTATTAAATCAACGGTGATGCTAACACAGCTATCCGTTAAAAAAACGACAAAAGCCGCGACAAATTGTATCTTCTGCATGGGATGAAGCTACTGGACAAATGACCTTCATCGTTAAGGTAAAGGCCGAGCTTTAGGCTGACTGGCAAGCTGTCGAATACTGTGGCGCAATGCTGGATCAAATAAAGGACGACACTGTACCGAAAAGGTTTCTAACGCTTGGGAAAAGTGTAGGTGTCCGTCTTCCAACCAAAGATAGCCCTGTTCTAGTAATAATTCAGACAGCTGTTTAAATAGCGGTTTATGAAAGTACTCAGGAGCATTCAAACCATGCAGAATAGAAAGCCGTTGCGCTAGTATTTGGCATTCTGCTTCAAGGCTTTCAGTGGTAAAGCTACCACTACCGTGATGTCGTAGAAGAGCGATCATTAAATAGCCTCGCTCAAGGCTCGGCTGAATCGGGCGAGCTAATAGTGTTAATAATACGCCTTTATCTTGGTAAGGGTCGACGCGAGCCAGTTGCTCACCGTTATCCGTTAGAACGCCTTGCTCGATCAGCTGTTGGAGTAGGTTATCAACGTGCTGATGCATACCGGCTTTATCCCAAGGCAGGAATAACTCTTTTGCAATAAGGGGGTAAAGCACCTGTAATAGCTCATGGAGCTGCGTCCGTGACTGTTGGCTATTTTGATTAAAGCAAAAAGCAATGAGGGATGGCAGGGCAAATAGGTGCAGAATATTATTTCTATACCATGTCATTAAAAGAGCTTGTTGCTCATTGAGCTGTAGTAGGTCGCCATAGTGGTGGTTGAGACGAGTAATTAGCTGTAGTTTTTCTGCTTCTGCAATGAGTTGTTCTGAAGTTTGAGTGTTTATGGGTGCATGGCCGCTGTACTGTAATCGATTATGAAGGGTCTGGCAGAGCTGAATAAACTGATTCAGGCTAGATTCTTCTAAAGTGAAGCTTGGCGCGGTTAGTAAACCAAGAGCTGTTAAGTTAGCAGCATTTAGTGTTGCGGTGCTGTTGATACCCACAGCAACTTGCTGAGAAAGGGTTTGAACCGCCTGAGGTAGCCAGTCAGGTTTGCCCTCGTTTTGATCGTTATTCCAATGGGGAATGGTCGTATCAAGTGTCTGTTTCAGGTCGATAGGCTGACCAAAGGCCAGATTGACTTTTCCGAAGTGCTCTTTAAGGGTTTTAAGGGATCGTATAAGACCGATAATCGATTCACCTTTTTTCTCTTTGCCTCGGAGTTCACCGAGATAGGTGCGGCCTTCAACGACCTTTTCATAGCCAATATAAACAGGAATTAACTGGATATGGCGGTGAGGGTTACGTAAGTACCCTTGAATGGTCATGGATAGCATGCCGGGTTTAGGCACAAGGGTTCGCCCTGTTCGGCTGCGACCACCCTCTATAAAGTACTCTGTGGCGTAGCCTTTATTCAGTAGCATAAACAGGTATTCAGAAAATACAGCGGCATACAGCGGGTTATCACGGAAACTACGACGAATAAAGAAAGCACCGCCACGCCTTAATAACGCCCCCACAATGGGAAGGTTCAAGTTAATACCTGCAGCGACATGGGGTGGCGTTAAACCTTGATTATAAAGGGCGTAAGAGAGCAGCAGGTAATCCATATGGCTTCTATGACAGGGTACATAAACAAGCGTATTGTTTTTGGCACTTTCTTGTACCTGTTCAATGTTATGTATATTGACCCCTTGATAGAGACGGTTCCACAGCCAGCTAAGTAGAATATCAAACAGCTTTACCGTGCTGTAAGAGACATTGGCCACAATCTCATCGGCGTATTTCTCTGCTTTTTGCTGAGCTTTTTGACTGCTAAACCCCTGCTCTTTAACCGCGGATTGTACCGCCGACTGAATACGGGGGCTGCGGATTAACTGACGAATCAACTGCTTGCGATCGGGTAATTCCGGGCCGGTAACGCTAATGCGGGTTTGTCGAAAGTGAACACGCAGTAAGCGGGCGGTCTTGCGCACATGCTGGTTAATTAATGTTGATTCAGGACTGGTCGCGATTAGTGCTCTAAGGGATACAGGTTCAGCAAAGTGAACGAGGGTATGCCGCCCATGAAAAATAATGGCTCCTAAGCGCTTGATGCTTTGGTGTAGCCAGCCTCTTTGATCCGAAAACCGGTTAAGCCAATGACGCTCTTGACCTGGCGAACGCCCCCAAAAAATAGTGACAGGTACTAGCTTAATATCTTGCTCTGGGTGTTCTAAAAGATGGGCCATCATACGTGTTAGACGTGGCGATACACGATGCTCTGCTAAGCCCTTCAGTCCATAGTGATTCATGTGCAGTGCAATTAAGCGGGCGTCTTTGCTAACCGTTTCGCTGCCCTGTTCTGACCAAGGTAGTCCATATTGGCGCGTTATGCGGCTAAGTAAGATCCGATCCGTTAGACTCTTATTGCCTAAAGCGTAACAATATTGCCCTTCGGTTTTGGCTAAAGCAGGAAGCGGGCGATGAAAGCTAACCCGTATAAAGGGTTGCATTAGGCGCTCGATAACGACCATTAACAGCCGTATCAAGCGATCTGTAAGACGATCTGCGCGTTGTTTATCTCGGGCAGGATAGATCATTGGCACTGAGTTCCTGTTTCATTGTTATTATATAGACTGTTTTTTTAGGACATACGCGATGGCATCGCTAACAGCTTGTCGCAAACGTTCATTATACCTGATTAGGAGTGTCACATTTGAAGTCTAAGCCGCCCAATATAGATCACTCAAATAGACGTGATTCTGCTCAATTATCGCGCTCAATAAATCAGCAAGACTCCCCCCGTGCTGAATCCGATGATATTACGCCACAGGCACTTTGGCAGGCGGTTAAGCAGCATAAGAGAGAGCTTGTTCTTGCTAATGTTATTGCGATTTTTGCCACCCTGTTTAGCGTACCCTTGCCATTATTAATGCCATTGATGGTGGATGAAGTGTTACTGCATCAACCGGGTAATATGGCAGCGTGGATTGATTCTCTATTCCCGGACATCTGGCATGGGCCGGTGCTTTATATTGGCGTTATCTTGGTGGCGACCGTGATGATGAGGGCGATCTCTTTAGTCTTAAATGTTTGGCAAACGCGGCAGTTTACACTGATCTCTAAGGAGATCGTATTTACATTGCGACAACGTTTACTGGATCGGTTGCCACGTATTTCAATGGCGGAATATGAACACCTTGGAGCGGGGTCGGTCGCGTCTCATTTGGTGACGGATGTTGATACGATTGATCGGTTTATTAGTAGTTCTGTGAGCCGGTTTATTGTCGCATTTCTCTCTTTGATTGGTGCGGCGGTTATTCTTTTCTGGATGCACTGGCAGTTAGCACTATTTATTCTGTTGCTTAATCCGTTGGTTGTCTGGGTCACCATGCGCCTTGGCAAACATGTTAAACGTTTAAAGAAAACGCAGAACTCTGCCTTTGAAGCGTTCCAAATGGCTCTAGGGGAGACGTTAGATGTGGTGCAGCAGCTTCGTACCTGTAACCGAGAAGAACACTATATTAAACGCCTCGTACGCAAGGCCGCCGATGTAAAAGATCACTCTGCCAGTTTTGAATGGAAAAGTGATGCGGTGAGCCGATTAAGCTTTCTGGTGTTTCTGTTTGGTTTTGATGTTTTTCGTGCGTTGTCTATGTTGATGGTGCTTTACTCCGATTTAACCGTGGGGCAGATGTTAGCTGTTTTTGGTTATCTCTGGTTTATGATGGGGCCGGTGCAAGAGGTGCTGGGTATTCAGTACTCTTGGTTTGCCGCTAAGGCTGCGACAGGTCGCCTCAACGGATTGCTGAAGCTTGAACAAGAGCCGGTTTATCCTGCTCTTAGCAACCCTTTCAAAGGTGAGACGACGGCCAGTATTGAGCTGCAAGACTTACAACTTAAATACGGTGATAATGAGCCTGTACTCAAAGGTGTTAGCCTTTCGATTCAGGCGGGAGAGAAAGTTGCCTTGGTGGGAACCAGTGGCGGGGGTAAATCCACCTTGGTACAGGCGCTTTTGGGCTTATATCGCTTAGAGTCCGGCCATGTTAGCTACAACGGTGTGGCTATGGAAAATATTGGCTTGCCTGTGATTCGAGAGCATGTGGCAACGGTGCTACAGCATCCCGCGCTCTTTAACGGTACGGTAAGAGACAACCTCACACTGGGTGTTGACCTGACTGACGTAGATCTTTGGCACGCCCTTGATATTGCCCAGTTAAAGCCTTTTGTAACAGGCCTTGAGAAAGGCTTGGATACACGGGTTGGACAAAAGGGGTTGCGGTTGTCCGGTGGGCAAAAGCAACGTTTAGCTATTGCGCGTATGATTTTAACGGATCCGAAGGTGGTTATTTTAGATGAAGCAACCTCTGCGCTAGATACCGAAACAGAAGCCCATCTACATGAGGCGATGGCTGACTTTTTACAGGGAAGAACAACGCTGATTATTGCTCACCGTTTGAGTGCGGTAAAACAGGCTGATCGTGTTTATGTTTTTGATGACGGTAAAGTGATCGAACAAGGTAAACATGAAGATCTACTTCAACAGCAGGGCGTGTATCACAGGCTGTATGGCCAGCGGCAAACGTTTTAACTGTTGCTGACGTTGTTTCTGGGATTTTTTACTTAAGTTTTAGAAATTGATTTATTCAAAAAGGCGACCTTGTCACCAAGGTCGCCTAAAGACTAACGGCGCTTACCAGAACGACGGGCGGAGCCACCGTTTTTATTACCGCCACTCTTACTGCCACTGTTATTACTATTATTATTACTACGACCTGCTTTACCTTGGCCTTTACCCGGAAAAACCTTAGGCTTTTCTGCCGGCGCATTGAACAGTAGGTACAGATCGACCAGAATTTCTGGCAGTTGGGCAGCCAAACGATTTGTGGTGTCTAAATCAGCGACGATTTCATCAAGCTCTTCTTCTGGAAATAGGCAGGAGATCGCCATAAAAGGCAGCAGCAGCTCTGCAGCATCTTGTTCATGCTGACCAAACCAGATCGCTTCGCGCAGCATAACCGCTTCAATAAAGCCTGCACACCAAACACTCACTTCGCTATCGTCTAAAACCTCATCTTCTTCCAGTCCTGGCTCAAAGGGTAGCTCTATGGTTTGGCCGCGATAGAGTACAGTCCGAGTTTGATCCAGCATGGTTTCTAACCAGCTAATAACGGTATTTTCTGTAAATTCGCCATCAAATTTAGGCATACCGTTAAAAGCAACGGGTAGCCACTCACCTGTTGGCACTGGCTCTGGGCATACGGCCAAGGCCACCATAAAGCCATGGAGGCCAATGACATCGAGAGCCTCTGGATCAACATTGTCTGATTCTAGAAAATCATAAAGTTGATCGAGGATCTCATCGTCGATTACCGATACTGGAATAGATTCTTCTTTCATAATTACCTCAAAAAGGAGATGGCCCTTTTACTTGGGATTCTTTTTACTTAAGGCTATCGCTGGTTTATTGGGCCATTAAACTAGCGTTATTGTACCAGTGTCGCCTATGAACGGTAGCTGACAATTGAGCTTTTCTCACGAAGCTGCCACCATCTCGGGTCATTATTATGAATTGTGATACTGAATGATGGTGCTGATACCCAAGGACACCGAATGAAGGGTGATATTTTGTTGGAAAAACACTCAGAAGCTTTACCTTTTTGCCCTGACCCTAGGGATAAAACTCAAGCAGAAGTTGCTCTGCGCTTTGGTTTGATCTATTGGATGAAGCGGGCTGAGCGCTATTTTAATAAAACTTATCCTGTTCCAGAGCTGGATCTTAGCTTAAGGGGGAAGTGTGCAGGCCAAGCTTATCTTCAAAAGTGGAAGCTACGGTTTAATCTCGGACTTATGGCGGAAAACTATCAAGATTTTATGTTGAATGTTGTGCCCCATGAACTTGCACATCTTATCGTCTTTCGTGAATTTGGCGGACGTATTAAACCTCACGGCCAAGAGTGGCAGGCTGTGATGGAGCAGGTGCTTGGCGTACCGGCAAAAACAACCCATCGCTATGATGTTAGTAAAACGGCTCGACAGCATTATATCTACCGCTGTGGCTGTCCTGATCGGGTTCATGGATTAACGATTCGTCGTCATAATAAAGTGGCGCAAGGTGTTAAATATCAGTGTAAAGGCTGCCAGCAAGAGCTAGAGTATCTTTATTTTTCTGAAGAAGCTGAGACTCTTTAGCCTATTTATGGTTGATGATGGCTTATGATTATTCCTTGATTTAACTGCAATCTATTGATTATGAATAATAAATAGTTATCTGAAGCATTTTGTAACGCTTGGTTAGATGCTTTTTTTGATTAGACAGGTAAACTTTGTCGTTAACATTCTTTCTATAACTCACTTTCTTCATGATAAGGATTCTTAATGACGTCACTGTCTTTTAAAAGCAAAATGCTGCTTTCAACAATAAGTCTTTTGCTGGCAAGTTGCGTGGTTCTTGCGCTCTTATCGCTGACTCGTCTAGTGACTGAAACAAGCATTCAGATTAGTGATCAGCTAGGCATGACCCTAAATCAAGCTGAGTCATTGGTGGATGGTTGGCTGGACAGTAAGTCGGCTATTGTGGATGCGGCGGCAGAAACACTACCTGTGGAAAAAGAGAGAGTGAGTGAATTTTTAACACTAAGCCGCACAGCCGGTCATTTTGATCTATTTTACGTCGGCACAGAGCAGGGAGATATGCTTCAGTCATTCCCTCCCGTTAGCCTATCGTCTGACTATGACCCGAGAAAGCGACCTTGGTATCAGCAAGTAAAAAGAGAAGGTCATTCAGTCGTGACGGCACCCTATCCCCGTGCGAGTACGGGAGAGTTAGTTGTCACCCTAGCAGCACCAATGAAAAGTGCATTAGGTGGCGTTGTTGCTGGTGATATTACCTTGACTAGTTTGGTTAAGTCCCTTTTAAGTTTGGATACTCGTTGGCCTTCAGAGTTATGGCTTGTGGGTCAAGATAACCAGCTTTTAGCTCATCCCAATCCTGAACTTGTTATCCAGAAACGAAGCTATGATGATCTACTTACGCCAGCGGAGGCTGGTGTTGCAGGGCTTCAGCGTGTTGTTTATCAAGAAGAGCAGTATTTTATTAAGGAAGTTCAATTAGAGAAAACCGGCTGGCGGTTGATTCTTTTGGTTGAGCGGGATTCCGCGCTTGCACCTCTGTATAAGCTAACATGGCAGTTGATCTTCAGTAGTCTCTTGATTCTTCTGGTTGCCAGTGGACTCGTCTATTTAATGGCTCGCTATTTCAGTCAACCTCTTGTTATTGCGACATCTGCGCTGCACCGATTGGCAGAGGGGTATATCGACCAAAGATTAGACATTGTCAGCAAAGATGAGTTTGGTCAAATCAGTACGGCATTTAACCAATTAGCAGAGAAGCTTCACGGTAGCTTAGGAAATATATCTCGTTTAAGCCATAAATTGCTACAGGATTCCGATGCTACGGCCCAACGTTCTAATAGTGCTTTGGAAGATACGATGGCGCAGCAAGCCGCGTTGTCACAATTGACGGACGCTATTGAACAAATGTCGATAGCCAGTGGTGAAATTGCAAGAAATGCGGAGCAGACAGCAAGCTCTGCAGAGCAAGCGGCCCATGCTAGTGGTGCAGGCCTTTCGTTGGTTAAATCGAGTCAGTCCGCCATTGCTGCACTTTCAGAACAAGTGCATGAAAATTCCGGTCAGCTGAGTACGTTAGCTAAAACCGTCTCCGCGATTCGCAGTATTCTTTCTAAGATTAATGAGATTGCGGAGCAAACTAACCTGTTGGCTCTTAATGCAGCGATTGAAGCAGCGCGGGCCGGTGAACATGGTCGTGGGTTTGCAGTGGTCGCTGATGAGGTTCGCTCGTTATCACACAACACTCAGTCTGCAACCCATGAGATTCATACGCTAACGCAAGAGTTAGAAGTTGCGACCCAAAAAGCTTTAGCGGATATGGATGCTAGCGAGCAAACTGCACAGAAAAGTACAGACCAAGCGGATAAGGCGAGTCAGCAATTGCAGGTGATTACCGATGCGAACAGCTATATCTGTGATATGACGGTTCAAACTGCAAGTGCTGTAGAAGAGCAGCACGCCATGTCTAATGAGGTTAATCAGCATAGCCAGCACATTGCTCAATTGATTGATAATTCTGCCAAGGTGACGGAAGAGAACCACAAGCAGGCGCTACAATTGAAGAAAGAGAGCCTCTCTTTGCAAGAGCAGTTATCAAGTGCGTTTAAGCTGGATTCAAAATTTTAACAATGGATAAATAAACCTGTCTTCTTTAATTGCTGTGATTATTATTGGCCTATCTAATTAGGTTTTATATGTTAATGACAGCCTTCCTACCTTCTATTGAATCTAAGATAATGATTGAACCCCACCCTTTGGTTGGGGTTTATGACTAAGTAGTCTATTGTTATATGGTTAATTTGGCTTATAAAACGCAATATCCTCGTCTTCTTATGCAGTAATAGCGATATATAATATAGTTATGGTATTGGTCTAAAGTCGAACGATTATCTATTGTGCACCTGCGAAGGATAGAAACTAACAGTGGTTGATTGGTCACAAAATAAATTAATCATTGTAACTTATTGATTTTAAAGGAAAAAATACTTCTACCAAGGTCTAATGTTTTCCCTTCCTTTAGGACAGTATAACTTTGCTACGAATATTCATTCTGGGTGGGGTTATTTTTTAAAACCTTCGCATTATAAAAATAAAGCACCTAGGGTTTCTTTTCCTCAACGGCACAGAGGCAAGATTTAGATGAGCGAACAAAAAAAAGTATATCCAGTACCTGCAGACATAGCATCCAGTGCTTTAGTAAACAAAGCTAAATATGAAGAGATGTATAAACAATCGGTTGAACAGCCAGATGCGTTCTGGGCTGAACATGGTCAGCGTATTGACTGGATGAAGCCGTTTAATAAAGTTAAAAATGTAAGCTTTGATTCTCACAATGTTGATATTAAATGGTTTGAAGATGGCACATTGAATGCCAGTGTTAGTTGTCTTGATCGTCACCTTGATACTCGTGGTGATCAGGTCGCTATTATTTGGGAAGGTGATAACCCAGAGCAAGATGAGAAAATCACGTACCGTGACCTACACACCCGTGTCTGTAAGTTTGCTAACGCCCTAAAAAATGAAGGCGTGCGCAAAGGTGATGTCGTTACTATCTACATGCCAATGATTCCTGAAGCAGCCGTGGCTATGTTGGCCTGTGCGCGTATTGGTGCGGTACATTCTGTTGTTTTCGGTGGTTTCTCACCGGACGCGATTGCTGGTCGTATTATCAACTCTGACTCTCGTATCGTGATTACATCAGATCAAGGTCGTCGCGGCGGTAAAGCGGTTCCTTTGAAAGAGAATGTTGATGAAGCTCTAACCAACCCGCATGTTAAAACGGTCGATAAAGTTGTTGTTGTTAAGTGTACCGGTGGTGATATTGCTTGGCACGATCATCGTGATGTTTGGTTCCACGATATTTATGAATCTGCATCAGAAATCTGCCCACCAGAGGAGATGAATGCGGAAGATCCTCTGTTTATCCTTTACACCTCCGGCTCTACTGGCGCACCAAAAGGTCTGAAGCATACCACTGGCGGCTACATGGTTTATGCCTCTATGACCCATCAGTATATCTTTGATTATAAAGAAGGTGATGTTTATTGGTGTACGGCTGATGTTGGCTGGATTACAGGTCATAGTTATATTCTTTATGGGCCACTAGCTAATGGTGCTACGACCTTAATGTTTGAAGGTGTGCCTTCCTATCCATCTCATAGCCGTTTTGGCGATGTGATTGATAAACACAATGTGAGTATTCTTTACACGGCTCCGACAGCTGTTCGTGCTCTGATGGCTCAAGGCGAAGATGTCATGGGTGATACTAAGCGGGATTCCTTACGTTTGCTGGGTTCCGTTGGTGAGCCGATCAACCCTGAAGCTTGGGAGTGGTATCACAAGAAAATTGGTAACAGCTCTTGTCCAATCGTTGATACATGGTGGCAAACAGAGACTGGTGGTATTTTGATTTCTCCTCTGCCAGGCGCGACAGATTTGAAACCGGGTTCTGCAACTCTGCCTTTCTTTGGTGTTCAGCCTGCGTTGGTTGATGGCCAAGGCACAGAGCTATCGGGAGCAACAGAAGGTAGTCTGATTCTGCAGGATAGCTGGCCAGGTCAAGCTCGTTCGATTTGGGGAGATCATGAACGCTTTGTGCAAACTTATTTCAGTACCTACCCTGGTGCGTACTTTACCGGTGATGGTGCTCGTCGTGATGAAGATGGCTATTACTGGATTACCGGCCGTGTGGATGACGTTATCAACGTATCAGGCCACCGTATGGGTACCGCTGAAATCGAAAGTGCGATGGTTGCTCATAAAGACGTTGCTGAGGCAGCCGTTGTGGGTTATCCGCACGATATTAAAGGTCAAGGCATCTACATTTACATTACAGTGAATGAAGGCACTGAAGCGACTGATGAGCTGCGTGCAGAGCTGGTTAAGTGGGTACGTAAAGAGATCGGCCCAATTGCAACCCCTGACTTAATTCAGTTCTCTGATGGCCTACCTAAAACGCGTTCCGGTAAAATTATGCGCCGTATTTTGCGTAAAATTGCAGCCAATGAATGTGATGGTTTAGGTGATACCTCAACACTGGCCGACCCAAGTGTTGTTGATAACTTGATTGAGTCACGTTTGAATCGTTAGATTTAAGCCATGATTTTTAGGTATTAGGCCTAAGAACTGCGTGTGATAAAAAACCCTATACGGCAGCGTATAGGTTTTTTTTTTGCAGGCAAAAGTGTCAACAATAATGTACTATTAGCGACTAAAGAATAGTAATAGCGACTAAAAAATAGTAAAAAAACTATAAGACTAGCAGGGAGTTGGAGGAGATTAATGGCATTAGCACAGAAAATTATAATTGCTGACGATCACCCATTGTTTCGCGCCGCGCTGCAGCAAGCGGTAAAGCAGGTAGCACCTGAAGCCGAGATTGTTGAAGCTGAAGACATGGAGGCTGTACAGACTGCAGCCAGCAAAAATGCCGACGCAGACCTTATCTTACTGGATCTGCATATGCCCGGAGCCCATGGCTTCTCTGGGTTGGTTTTTTTACGAGGACAGTGCCCCGCCATTCCTGTCATCATGGTTTCTGGTACAGAGGAACCTATCGTTATTCAAAGGGCTATTGATTTTGGTTCGTCGGGATTTATTCCTAAATCGTCATCTTTGGAAACAATTGCTGATGCGATTAAAGACGTACTCAATGGTGAGATCTGGTTGCCAAATGCAGATACTTTGAGTGAAGTTAGTGAAGAACAAGCTCGTTTTGCCGAAGCCTTGTCTACCCTGACACCTCAGCAGTTTCGTGTTTTGAATATGTTAACGGAAGGTTTGCTTAACAAGCAGATTGCTTATGAGCTGAACGTTTCAGAGGCAACAATTAAAGCTCACGTTACGGCTATTTTGCGTAAATTGGGTGTACATAGTCGTACTCAAGCGGTTATTGCCGCTAAACAGCTAGAAGTTGATCCGCCTAAGGTTGCTGAATAAGCTGCTTTGATTTTATGGATATTTTTAGCCTTGTAAGCAAGAACCGCTAACAGCATCTCTTTTATTATTGATGCGCTAGCGGTTTTTTTATGTGATATTTAATCTAATCACTTAATTTTTTAGCTTATGGCTTTTCAATACTCGAGTCACCATGGCCCTTAAGGGCGCAGGTTTTAGGGGTTTATGTAGCAAGGTGTAGCCCTCTCGACGAATTTCCTCTGCAATTTCTTCTGTTCGGTCAGCGGTAATCATAATGCCAGGTAATGGTTCATCCACAATCTCTTGGATCGCGGATAAAGCCATAACGCCTGTTACATCGTTATCAAGGTGGTAGTCCGCCAAGACTATATCGGGTATTCCCGAATTACGTATAGCTGATTTGGCTCCACCAATGGTCGTTGCTTTACTTACACGGCAATCCCAGTTATTCAGCATCGCTTCCATCCCTTCTAGAATAAGTGGCTCATTATCAATACAGAGAATATGCAGTCCCGTTAAAGGGTTATTACGCTGTCTCAATCCTGAGGCACTGGCTTTTTTGTCCGGTTGCTCTCGGGGTAAATCGGCCTCTAGGCCAAAGGGGACTTCAACACTAAATACCGTGCCTTCACCGGGCCATGAGCGCACTTGAAGATTGTGATTAAGTACTCGGCTCATCCGTTCAGCAATCGACAAGCCTAACCCTAAACCTTTTTCACTTTCTTTATTATGGCGTTCAGGGTGATCGAGCCGTTTAAATTCTTGGAAAATTTCGCTCAGTTTTTCCTCTGGAATCCCTGGGCCTGTGTCCCAAACTTCAATACGTACACCTTGCTTAATATAGCGACAACCCAGCAATATTTTACCGTGCTGAGTATAGCGTGCAGCGTTAGAAAGGAAGTTCTGTACGATACGTCGTAGCATTTGACTATCACTTCTTACGATAGCTTTACTATCGACGGCATCGAACTGTAGGCCTCTATTGGTTGCCATTACGCCAAATTCTGCTTTCAATGGCTTTAAAATAGCCGCTAAGCGGAAGGTGCTAATGTTCGGCTGTAATGCACCTGCATCCAATTTAGATATATCCAGCAAGGTGCTTAAAAGTTCTTCTGCGGCTTTCAGCGAGCTATCAATATTACGGGTCATACGATATTGATCAGGGTTTTCCTCTTTTACTTGATGAGCAAGGGCCGATGTAAATAAGCGTGCGGCATTTAATGGTTGCAGTAGATCATGGGATGCGGCAGCTAAGAATCGTGTTTTGGAGGCATTAGCCTGCTCAGACAGTTGCTTGGCCTGCATTAGGTCTTGGTTAAGATCTGATAGCTCTTGAGTACGCTCGTTAACACGCTCTTCAAGTGTTTTGTTCGTTTCTTTAAGGGCTATCTCTGCTTTTCGGCGTTCAGTGATATCTTGATATAAAGAGAAGAAACCAAGGATTTCGCCTTGGTCGTTAGTATGAGGAGTGTAGGTGACTAATCCGTAACGCATTTTGCCATTATCGAGAGCTTGTTCAAGCTCAAAAATGGTACGTTTGCCACTGAGCACTTTTTCGATATAAGGGCGTCGGGCTTCGTATTGGCCTAGGGTTAGTACTTTGTAGATAGGTTGACCAATGATGGTTGTGCGATCAACCCCCATGGATTCTTCGTAAGCTTTGTTGGTAAAGAGATAACGTAAATCGGTATCAAAGTAGGCAATAAGCGCTGGGACATTATCGGTATAAATTCGAATATTGTTTTCACTTTGAATCAAGGCTTCTTCAGTTTGCTTCTGCTGAGTAATATCTTGGTAGGTATACACAAAGCCGCCGCCAGGCATAGGATTACCCTCTACATCAAGTACAGAGCCATCCTTGCGGTAGCGCACATAGCGGTGGGGTTCACCATAGCGAATATTGTCGAGTAGCTGTTGAATCTGGTCTTGAGGGTCTCCAAGACCGTATTCACCATTTTGGGCATTAAAGCGGAAGATATTCTCAATAGGCTCGCCCACACGAATAAGGTTATCTGGGAAGTTGAAGAGATCAAGATAATGCTGGTTCCAGACAACCAATCTTAAGTTATGATCCACCACGGAGATGCCTTGGCTGACGTTCTCTATGGTTGCCTGTAGTAAGGCCCGGTTAAATTCCAGCACTTGTGAGGCTTCATCTACAATCGAGATAACGTCGCTAATCTGAATCTCTTTACCTTGTAGTGCTGAATTAATCACGATTCGTGCAGAAGATGCACCAAGTACCCCCGTTAGTAAGCGTTCGGTAAACTGAATAACTTCGATACTAGCTCTGTCATCGGGCCGGAAAGATTCTTTGTTACTGTGTAAAAAGTAATCGGAGAAGGCTTTGTCGACAGGTTCTGGCTCCAGAAAACGCTCGCAAAGAGACATCAGGTCGCCCACTGATGTTGATCCCATCCAAGGGCGGGCTGATTTTGTATTTCGAGTATCAATGCTGTCGATAAAGGCAGACGCTTGGATGCGGTCAATTACCCTTTGTCGCGTAATATTAGAGACCGCAATATAAAGTATTAGATTGGCCCCAAGGCTGAAAAATACACCGTGGGTTAAGAAATCCATACGAGAGCCGAAGAGCGATTCCGGTCTTAGCCAGTAAATACCCATAGGGCCATCAGCAAACAGTCCTGATTCTACCCAGCCTGCATTGGCCAAGCTTGGCAGCATCATGGTGTAACCCCAGATTAAAATGCCGCTGGACATACCGGCTAGTGCACCGTATCGATTGCCTCTTTTCCAGTACATACCACCTATTAAGGCTGGGCCAAACTGAGCAACCGCAGCAAAAGAGAGCAAGCCTGTTGCCGCTAACGAATTAAATTCGGCGATGGCAAGGTAGGTTAAATAGGCGAGGGCGAGAACACCTATAATGGTGATGCGCCGAATTCGTAATACCAGTTGCCCAAAATCGTGATGGGATGTGTTTCCGCTCCAGCGAAATTTAAGCAGAAGAGGGATCACAATATCGTTAGAAACCATAATGCTGATGGCAATAGTGGCTAGAATCACCATGCTGGTTGCCGCTGAAAAGCCACCGATAAAAGCCAGTAATGTTAACCCACCTTCTTGAGCTGCCATGGGTAATGTTAGTACGAAGGTGTCGGGTTCAACCGTACCATCGGGGAAAATAATCAGGCCTGCTGCAGCAATAGGCAGCACGAAAAAAGCGATAGAGACAAGATAGGCAGGGAAAACCCAGCGAGAGGTACGGGCATCTTCCACATGGGTATTTTCAACAATCGCCATATGAAACTGGCGAGGTAAACAAAGAATAGCCAGCATAGCCAATAAGGTTTGGGCTAAAAAGCCGTTGCTGATCGGGTCTTTGTTGAGTTCTTTTTCTATTTCAAGGTAGTAGCGAGCATGGGTAAGAAGATCATTGAAGCCATTAAAATTGAAGCCATTAAACATGCCGTAGGTAATGGATGCGCCAACTACAATAAAGGCCAATAACTTAATAATGGACTCAAAAGCGATGGCGAGCACTAAGCCATCATGGTGTTCTGTCGCATCTATATTGCGTGTACCAAAAATAATGGCAAATACCGCCATCATAATCGCGACATAAAACCCTGTGTCACTAAAAAGGTGAACACTATTGTCTTCCAATGGGTTTGGATAACTTGTAATGACATTGTAGGACATGGTGACCGCCTTAAGTTGCAAGGCGATGTAGGGCAGAGTGCCCACTAGGGCAATTAATGTGACAAGAATTGCAAGACTTTGAGTTTTTCCGTAGCGAGAGGCAATAAAATCGGCAATAGAGGTGACGTTTTGTTTCTTGCTGACACGAATAATTTTTCGGATTAGCCCAGAAAATAACACGTACATAATAATAGGGCCGACAAAGATACTTAGGTATGTCCAGCTGCTATGGGTTGCTTGTCCTACGGTGCCATAAAATGTCCAAGAAGTGCAGTAAACGCCTAAGGCAAGACTGTAAACAACGGGGCGGCGGGAGGTTAATCTCGCTTTGCTATTTTTAGCTTTCGCATCACCCCACCAAGCTATGGCGAAGAGAATAGCGATATAGACCAGTGAGATAACGACTAATACCCAGCCTTGAAACATGCTTTAGCACCTGATGTTGAAATAAAAGACTATTGTCGTGTACTGATAACTTAGCATCAAGGCAAATAATAACCTTTAGTGGGAAGAGGTTATTCGTTCTGTAACAAAAATGATGTCTTTTTTTCACATAAGGCCACCAGCTTGAACCTCCATCGATAGGCCTTATCCGTATGAAAGGTAACAATGCTGCGCTGCATTTACGACTAAAGTAAAGAGTTTAAACCGTGCGGATTTGTTAGATTTATTGAATTGACTATCGGTCAATCCAATAACAAGAAAAGGTAGATCATGAAAGAAGAGCAAGCGGTTGCCTATTGGCGTGAAAATATTAGCTTAATTATCCGGTATTTGGTTATCTGGTTTGTTGCATCTTATGGCTGCGGCATTCTTTTTGTGGAGACGCTTAATAATATACATTTCTTTGGTTTTAAGTTGGGCTTTTGGTTTGCTCAGCAAGGTTCCATTTTCGTCTTCTTAGCCCTTTTGGTTATGTACGCGCGGAGTATGAATAAGCTTGATCGAAAATATGATGTTCATGAGTGATATCGCTTTTTATCGATAATAAGATTCAAAAATAGAGGAAGCGCTACATTATGAACCTTGATGTTCTTACCTACCTGTTTGTAGGGTTGTCATTTGCTCTTTATATCGGTATCGCTATTTGGGCGCGAGCAGGGTCAACACGGGAATTTTATATTGCTGGTGGAGGCGTGCACCCTGTTGCTAACGGTATGGCAACGGCTGCGGACTGGATGTCTGCGGCATCGTTTATCTCTCTGGCTGGTATTGTTTCATTCTCAGGTTACGACGCCTCGGGATACCTAATGGGCTGGACTGGTGGTTATGTGATGCTGGCGATGTTATTAGCCCCTTATTTGAGAAAATTTGGCAAGTTTACGGTGCCTGATTTTATTGGTGATCGCTATTACTCCAGTACGGCACGAACACTTGCGGTTATCTGCGTTATTTTCATCTCGTTTACTTATATTGCCGGTCAAATGAGAGGCACAGGGATTGTTTTCTCTCGATTTCTACATGTCGATATTGAAAGCGGTATCCTGATCGGCATGGTGATTGTTTTTTTCTATGCTGTTATGGGTGGAATGAAAGGCATTACTTATACTCAAGTGGCGCAGTACTGCATTCTTATCTTTGCTTATACGGTTCCAGCGGTTTTTCTTATTATGCAGGTAACAGGACATATCTTGCCTCAAACAGGGCTTGGGGCAACGGTGCAGTCGTCGGTTAATCCTATTTGGGAGGGTAGACCTGTGCTGTTTGTATTGGATGAGGTGATTCGAGATTTAGGTTTTCATGAATACACCTCAGGTTCAAAGACTACAATTGATATGTTCTTTATAACCGTAGCTTTAATGGCGGGTACAGCAGGTTTACCCCATGTAATTGTTCGTTTCTTTACTGTACCTAAGGTAAAAGATGCGCGTTCATCCGCAGGCTGGGCGCTAATGTTTATTGCTATTCTTTATCTCACTGTGCCAGCGGTGGGTGCTGTTGGGCGATTAAATTTAATTAATACGATCAATGGCGAAGAAGGACAGGGAACCGATTACCAGCATATGCCTTTGTGGTTTAAAAATTGGGAGCAATCAGGGCTTATTGCTTGGAATGATCGCAACGGTGACGGCCTTGTCCAGTATGCTGCAGGTGATGCCTTCGTAGGGGGCAAGCCAATCCTGACGGATCATCTTGGAGATCTGGGGCAGCGACTAACCTCGAACCCTGTTATTGATACAGAATCCAGTCTAGGTTTTGATCTAAACCGTCAGCCTTACGCAAATGAAGTTTTTGTTGATCGCGATATTATGGTACTGGCAAATCCTGAAATAGCTCAGCTTCCTGATTGGGTTATTGCCTTAGTAGCTGCTGGTGCTGTTGCGGCTGCTCTGTCAACGGCTTCAGGATTGTTGTTGGTGATTTCAACAGCGATCTCACATGATTTGTTGAAAAAGACTCTGCTACCAGAGATTAATGAGAAGCAAGAGCTGCTCGCCGCGAGGATGGCTTCTGTTGCCGCCATTTGTATTGCAGGCTACTTTGGTCTTAATCCACCCGGTTATGTGGCTGCAACGGTTGCCTTAGCCTTTGGTTTAGCCGCCGCTTCATTTTTCCCTGTCATTGTCATGGGGATTTTTTCAACACGCATGAATAAGGAAGGCGCTATTGCTGGAATGATGGTGGGATTGCTATCAACGATGGCTTATATCGTTTACTTCAAGTTTATGGATGGGGCACCAGAGGACTTATTTTTAGGTATCTCTCCAGAGGGCTTTGGTGGCGTAGGTATGCTATTAAATTTTGTGGCAGCCTTCACAGTTTCTAGCTTAACAAAGGCACCGCCTGAGCATGTGCAGGCAATGATCAAAAATATCCGTATTCCACGGGAGGCCAATAAGGCTCAGTCTCATTAATTAAGCTTTGCTAGGTTATCTCTTCACTCAGAAGAGAGATATGTTTTAGCGGTAATGAGTATAAACTTTAGCCGTGGGTATAAAAAGTGATGAATCGATGCTTAGTCTTTATCACTTTTTATATATGCAATGCAGCAATTTTAACGAGATTCTACATCTGCTTGCTTCTCGGTTTTGTTGTGTTAGGTGCTGCGGAGTGACTCATGAGTTCTAAAAGGCTTTTTTTCTAGGATTCAGTATTAGACCTTTATACCAAATGCATAAAAATCACTTCTTAACTAAATGCTATATGGTTTGTCAACTTGTTGTTTTATATCGTTTTTTTAATCTTTTATAAAAAAATCAATTTACTCTACTACTAATGTCGGGGATTACATTATCTTGGATATTTTTGAAAATCAATCAGGCCTGAAGTGTAGAGGTTTTTAATAACAATAAATTGAGAGTTAAACCTGTACGTCAGTTGGTGTTCTCAACGGATATATCAGCCTTATTAAACGATGATATAGCTACTTGAGAATTTCTAAGCTTTTGGTTGTAACTCACAACGACTCAGGCTTTATGTTGGAACTCTTAATAACAATAAACGGAGAGCATCGAAATGGCAGATGATAATAAAAGCAATGCTAATGCTGCTGAATACTGGTCGGCGAATCTTCGCTTGATCTTTGGAAGTTTGATCGTATGGGCACTGGTGTCTTACGGTTTTGCAATTCTCTTACGTCCGCTACTGGCAGGTATTCCTGTTGGTGGTACTGATTTAGGTTTCTGGTTTGCACAACAGGGCTCAATTTTGAGCTTCATCGGTATCATTTTTCATTACGCATGGAAAATGAACAAGCTTGATGAAAAATATGGCCTTGAGGAGTAAGGAAGTATGAGTCAATTTGCAATCAACATTATGTTTGTAGGGGCATCTTTTGTACTCTACATCGGTATCGCTATTTGGGCGCGTGCTGGTTCAACGAAAGAATTTTATGTAGCAGGCGGTGGTGTACACCCTGTTGCTAATGGTATGGCGACAGCGGCTGACTGGATGTCTGCAGCTTCCTTTATTTCTATGGCTGGTCTACTGGCTTCTGGCGGTTACTTTAGCTCTTCATTCCTGATGGGCTGGACTGGTGGCTATGTACTTCTAGCGATGCTTCTTGCACCTTACTTACGTAAGTTTGGTAAGTTCACCGTTCCTGATTTTATCGGTGATCGCTTCTACAGCAGTACTGCACGTACTCTAGCGGTTGTCTGTTTGATTATCGCATCAGTAACTTATGTTATTGGTCAAATGAGTGGTGCAGGCGTTGCTTTCTCTCGTTTCTTAGAAGTATCTAACGATGCAGGTATCTGGATTGCGGCTCTGATCGTATTCCTATACGCCGTATTCGGTGGCATGAAAGGCATTACCTATACTCAGGTAGCTCAGTACGTTGTACTGATCATTGCTTATACTATTCCGGCTGTATTCATTGCGATGCAGCTGACCGGTAACCCGATTCCAATGTTTGGTATGTTCGGTACTCACATTGATTCTGGTGTGCCTCTGCTGCAAAAACTGAACTTGGTTGTAACCGAGCTTGGTTTTAAAGAGTACACCGCTGATGTAGACAATAAACTGAACATGGTTCTGTTTACTCTGTCTCTGATGTTTGGTACTGCAGGTCTGCCTCACGTTATTATTCGCTTCTTCACAGTACCTAAGGTTGCTGATGCTCGCTGGTCTGCTGGTTGGGCATTAATTTTCATTGCGCTGCTATATCTAACAGCTCCTGCTGTAGCATCTATGGCTCGTCTGAACCTGATTACAACTGTTTATCCAGATGCAGCAGGTAAAGAACAGAACTACGAAGCAGCAATGAACAATCCGATTGCTTTCAATGATCGTCCAGAATGGATGAAAACATGGGAAGAAACGGGCTTGATCAAGTATGAAGATAAAAACAACGATGGTCGTATACAGTTCTACAACGATAAAAACGCTGACTTCGCACCGACTGCTGAAGCGCGTGGCTGGAAAGGTAGTGAGCTGTATGTAAATAACGATATTCTTGTACTGGCTAACCCTGAGATTGCACGTCTTCCAGGTTGGGTTATTGGTTTGATTGCTGCCGGTGGTATTGCTGCGGCACTGTCTACTGCTGCGGGTCTGCTTCTGGCGATTTCTGCGGCTATCAGTCATGACTTGATCAAGAAAACGATTAATCCTAACATCACGGAAAAAGGTGAGATGTTAGCGGCGCGTATTTCAATGGCGGCAGCTATTCTGCTGGCGACTTGGTTGGGCTTAAACCCTCCAGGTTTTGCAGCTCAGACAGTGGCACTGGCATTTGGTATTGCGGCAGCTTCTATCTTCCCTGTTCTTATGATGGGTATCTTCTCGCTAACCATGAATAGCAAAGGTGCGATCGCCGGTATGGTAACAGGCCTGGTAACGACGATTGTTTATATCTTTACCTACAAAGGATGGCTGTTCATTCCTGGCACTAACACGCTGCCTGATACTGCTGAATTCTGGATTCTAGGTATCTCTCCACTATCTTTCGGTGCAGTTGGTGCGGTGATTAACTTTGCGGTTGCATTTGCAGTATCCGGTGTTACAGAGAAGCCACCTGCAGAAATTCGTGAAATGGTAGAAAGCGTACGTTTCCCTAAAGGTGCAGGAACTGCTATTGATCACTAAAAATAGATGATTGAAAATAGTGCCTCAGTAAAAGCAGACGTATAATCGCTGCTTAGGGTAAAACCAAAAACCGGGCTTCCTTATTCAGGAGGCCCGATTTATTTTGAGGATGAATACGCATGATTTGGCATTTAGTTGCTGCAATAGTGGTTGGTGTCGCCGCTGCAGGTGTTGCATTATTTCTAAGAAAAATAAGTGGCAAGCGCCTACCAAAGTGGATTATTCCTGTTTTTGCTGGCGTGGGGATGCTGGCATATCAAGTACATACTGAATATGACTGGTTTGATCATAAAAAAATGAGCCTTCCTGAAGGTTCCGTTGTTGTTTCTACTGAAGAGCCTGGTAGTCCTTGGCGTCCTTGGACATTTGCGATACCGATGACAACGGCCTTTACGGTTTTGGATGAGGCTAGCATTAATAGTCGTATGGTAAGTAATCAGAAAGTAATTGAATTCATGTTGTATCGCTTTGAAAAACAACATGTTGATCGCGTTAAAAACCAAGCTTTCGTCATAAACTGTGACCGTCGAGAGTTGCTTCCAATGAATCTAAAACGAGAGCTGGATATTGCTGAAGGGCGGGTTCTTGGTGAAGAAGATCCTTTGTATCAAGTTATTTGTCGATAAATTATAGCGACTTAATCACTCTATTTTTTTCCTGTTCTTTGATGTGGTTATTTAAAGGCAGAGGTTGAGACTAAAGTACGGCTTAAAGCTTACCCAGAGGTTTGCTAAATTGATGGCATAACAATTTTTAACGGTGTGCATCTGAACGGTGTCTCTGACTTACCGAATACTACATTTTTACGCCAAATGTTTTTTTATGATAAAGGTTTTACTTTCGGTAATATGATCAACAGGTTCAGTTAAGCACCGTAACTGACGCATATCTCTAGCTCGCATAATAAGGATAAAATCTATGAGCAATGAGTTTGATCTATCCCATCCGCCATTTGATCTGCTCAATTCGAGGGAGCAACAGCAATTAGTGTCGAGTCTTAATATTGGTTATTTCGGTAAAGATGAAACCATTATTGATGCTGGGCAAGAGGGACAGGCTGTTTATATTGTTCTGAAGGGTGCTGTTGTTGAAATTGATCCAGATGTTTTCGATAAAAACCCAGAGTCGGGTGCTATCCGTGAGTATGCCCAGGAAGATCTGTTTGGTGCTATCAGCATTATTAACGGCACTAGTCGCTATATGTTCAGAGCCATCGAAGAAACTATTGCATGGCTGCTACCAAAAACTGTTTTTCTCACCTTGCTAGAAGCCAATGAGGCTTTCGCCACTTATTTTCAAAACACCTTAGCCGAAAAGGCCAGGCTATTAGAAGTACGCCGTAGCGAGAAGCAGGGTGGAGGCGATATGTCGTCTTTCATGTTGGCTAAGGTTGGATCATCGGTTCTGCGTGAAGCGGTTATTCTTGAGTCAGGCACCTCTATCCTTGATGCAACTCGGACTATGCGCGAGCAGCAGTCGGATTGCTTGTTGGTTAAGAGCAAGGACAATTATGGCATGGTGACTCGCACAGACCTTTTAGAAGGTGTTGTGCTGAACAATATGAGCTTAGATTCTGATATCTGCGACTTGGCGAGCTATAACCTATTAACGGTTCAGTCAGAGGACTTCCTCTTTAATGCATTGGTCTTAATGACTCGGCATAAAATCCAGAGGGTTGTTGTTTTTGATCATGACACATTAGCGGGTTTGGTTGAATTAACCGACGTGCTTAGTTTTTTCTCCAGTCAATCTCATGTCATCGGTTTGCAAATTGAGCGTGCGAATAACTTAGAAGAGTTGGCACGAGCAGCGCAAGGTACGACGGAATTAATTAACGGACTGGTCTCTCAAGGTGTGAAAATTCGTTTTGCAATGGACCTGTTAGCTGCTTTAAACGGGCGTATTATTGCAAAAGCCTATGAGCAGTTGGTACCAGAAGAGATTCGCAAAAAAACCTGCTTGCTGGTTATGGGGAGTGAAGGGCGTGGTGAGCAAGTTCTAAAAACGGATCAAGATAACGCACTTATTATCGCCGATGATCTTGATTGGCCAGAATGTGCTCAAGTGATGGAGAAGTTTACCAATACGCTACTCGATTTTGGCTATCCGCTATGTCCCGGTAATATTATGGTTTCAAACCCTGAGTGGGTCATGCGTGAATCCGAATGGAAAAAAACACTCAACCATTGGTCAGCTTCTGTTGAAGGCACAGGGTTGATGAATCTGGCTATTTTTGTTGATGCCCATGCTGTTGCTGGTAATAGCCGTTTATTTAAACGCTTACAAAGTCATCTCTTCAACAGCTTAGAGGGTAATGAAGTCTTTTATTCCTACTTTGCAATGCCACTTAGGCGCTTTAGTACCCCGCTGACTTTCTTTGGTGGCTTGAAAAACTCTGATGGTATGGATATTAAAAAAGGTGGAATTTTCCCTATTGTCCATGGTATTCGCACGATGACACTGCAGTTTAAAATAAAAGAAACGAATACTTTTCTGCGACTTGAAGCCTTAGTTGAAAAAGGCTTAATGAAGAAGAAGTTTGCTGACGATTTAGCAGAAGCACTGGCTGTAATGAGTACCCTAAGATTGCAACAACAGTTAAAAGTAGAAACTGGGCAGGCGGCTTTAGGTGAGGATAATTTGGTGTGCGCTGTTGAGCTTAATAAGCTTGATCGAGATCTTCTAAGGGAAGCGTTACATCTGGTTAAAGAGTTTAAGTCTCGAATGACGCACCGTTACCATCTTGAAAGATAACAATAATGGACTATTTAGGTAAACAGTGAGGAAAGGAACATGGTACTAAAAACAATAAGAAGTGCTACCGATAAATGGGCGCATAAGGATGGCGACTATGCTTTTATGTTTGAACCTTATGATGGGGATGAAGTTATAGCGCTTGATTGCGAAATGACGGATCTTGATCCACAAAAAGCAGAGCTGGTCTCTATTGCTGCGGTTAAGATTAAAGGTACACAAGTACTGACCAGTGAAAAGCTGGATATAAAGTTACAGAAACCAGAAAGCCTGACAGGGGATTCAATTAAAATTCATCGTATTCGCGGTGTTGATCTTCGTGGCGGTGAAGTACTTCCTGATGCGCTTGGGCAATTGATCGACTTTATTGGTAATCGTCCTATTATGGGCTATTACATTGACTATGATATTACGGTATTAAACCGCTTTATTCGTCCGCGCTTTGGTTTTAGTCTGCCAAATAAAACAATTGAGCTATCACACAGCTACTTAAATAAAGTAAAGCGTGCGAATCCTGAGTTACAGCCGGATCTTCATTTTGAGAAAATTGCAGAAAAGCTAGGTGTGCCTATGGTTGGGCAAAGGCACAGCGCCTTAGGTGATGCGATTACAACAGCTTTAATGTATGTACGCCTATTGAAAGGCCCTATACCAACGAGCTAGTAACTTTTTAACCTTAATGAGTAAACCTTTTCAACGTTTTTAACGAGTAAACCTGCATTTTTAAGAATGCTACTCTGTAAGTTTAGCCTGCAATTTATTGCAGGCTTTTTTTTACTTATTTTTATTACCAAGTGCCTTTTTGATTTGGCAGAATCCAAGTATGAGAGAACCAGTAGAAGCGTGATGATTTGTCGTGGGGGGCCGAGCAGGTATATTCGATAGGGCCTATATCTTCATCGACTTCGCTTTTCATAACAAACTTAGGACGACTTCCACCTTCTGAAATATAAGTATCAACAGGCAGACCTTTAGAATCGTTACAGCGTAAACCACTCAGTTGATAGCTGCCTGAAAGTAGCTCTACTTCTGCTTGAGGGCGACGGTTGTCTGCTGCCAATATACTAGGCTGGGCCTTGATGCGCCGAACAGGCAGAGGTAGGCTGGATAGCTTAACTGATAGATTGGTGATATTACTTGCCATATCGGTGGCCGTAAATCTAGGTAGGTAAGTGAGCGAGGTATAGCGACTTACTGGGCCTTGATGTAAGCCAAAACCAATGAGGCCTTTAGATTTAACGACTTTTCTCGCAACCTCATCGGCTTCTCCATCAGGATAAGCTAGCAGTGTTGGTGTTACGGCAAGATATTTACGCAATGCGGTTTGGTTAAGGTCGATCTCTTTTTCTAAACGGGCTTGGCGCTGTTTAGGAAGCTCATTGGGCTGTGATTTAGCAAAATTGCTACCTGTGATTCCCATAGAGCCAATCGTACCGCCTGCTTTCTGTACTTCGCGAAGTTGTTGCCAGTTCATATACAGTGGATGTTCTTTTATAATGGGTTCGGCGGCAACAAAAACGGTAAAAGGTAACTTACGAGCTGATAGGTGTTTTAGCGCATTTTGGTAAACGCTGATATAGGCGTGATCAAAGGTGATCGCGATCGTTTTATCAGGTAAAGCCTGCTTACGTTGGACACGACTGACGATTTTCTCTAATGGCCAAACGGTAAAGCCATTAGCTTTCAAGTAATCAAGATGTTTGATAAACGCTGCTTCGGAAGCACTTTTACTAGGAGGAGTCCGTTCACTAATATGCTGGTATTGTACAACGACCGCATGACGGGCGGCGAGTACAGAATGGCTGGAGCTGATGAGTACGCAGGCCATAAGAGCGAAAAGATAATTTTTATATTGGGTCATTGAAACGCTGCCTTTAAAATTGCCATAGCTTCGTTAATTTCTTGAATCTTTGAGGGGTCACCGCCCCGGTCAGGGTGGTGCTGCATTGCTAATTTACGGTAACGCTTTTTGATTTCTGCAAAAGTAATAGGTTCGCAAAGTTCTAAGCATTGAAGTGCACGCTGGCTGAGCCCTCGAGTGAGGTGTTTGTCTTCTTCAATATCAACATCAACCTTTTTCCAGAAGTTGCGCAACATATCGTCCAGCTCTTCCTCCGTGGTTTCCTGTAGCACCGTCAAATCGAGATAATAGTCACGCATAGTATCTTTTTCTTCGAGTAGATCGTGACCAAACTCATAGGGGTGCAGCTGGATATTCACGGCCGATATGTCAAGAATCCAGTGTGCTTTCTTGATTAATTGGTCTTTAAGTTCATACAGGGCGTTATAAACAAGGAAGTGCGTACGGAATAGAGTCATGGTGTCCGAGAAGGTTGCTGGAGTCACTTCTATAACGCCTGTTTCGCCCAGTGCTTTGATTAAAGCGTGCTCATTAAGCCCTTCGGGGTGCGCCTCAAGAACGAGCTGAATCGTATCAAGTAGGCGTGATCGCTGTAGAGTATTCATTTAACGCCTATGCCCATTATCCTAACCTATCATCCTATCGTCCCATGATGGACTAAAATCAAGCGATATAAAATCAGATATCATCATAAACGCTTTAAACATCAAAGTGTTGTCATTTTTTGTGCTTTTTTATCGTGATCTTGAGTTTACAATACTGCTGAGTTTGGGTAAAAGACCCTCACCGTTTTACCCATGCTTAGGAGTGTCCATGCAGGAACTATTACCGAAAGATAAACGCGAACTCAATAAACTTCAAAAGCGTTTACGCCGTCACGTTGGGCAGGCGATTGCCGACTACAATATGATTCAAGAAGGCGATAAGGTGATGGTTTGCTTATCGGGTGGTAAAGATTCCTACACAATGTTAGACATCTTGATGAGCTTACAGAAAAGCGCACCGATAAAATTTGATCTAGTGGCCGTTAACCTTGATCAAAAACAACCTGGCTTCCCTGAGCATATTTTACCGGAGTACCTTGTTTCAATTGGTGTTGATTACCATATCCTAGAGCGAGATACCTATAGTATCGTGCAAGAAAAAGTACCGGAAGGGAAAACAACGTGTGCGCTTTGTTCTCGCCTTCGTCGTGGATCGCTTTATGGTTTTGCTGAAGAGATTGGTGCCACTAAAATCGCCCTTGGCCATCATCGAGATGACATGTTAGAAACACTATTTTTAAATATGTTCTATGGCGGCACGTTAAAATCTATGCCACCGAAGTTGCTCAGCGATGATGGCAAAAATATTGTTATTCGTCCGTTGGCATATTGCGTTGAAGAGGAAATTGAAGCTTTTTCTGCTCTAAGGAAGTTTCCAATTATTCCGTGTAATTTATGTGGGTCTCAAGATGGACTACAGCGTCAGGTTATCAAGGAGATGTTACAGTCATGGGAAGCACAGTACCCTGGTCGCTTAGATAATATGTTCCGTGCGATGCAGCATATAGCGCCTTCCCAGCTGGGGGATACTGAGCTGTTTGATTTCAAAAACCTAGAGCAAAAACAGTTGAAAATGCTTGCTCAGCGTATTGATATTGTTGATGCAGGGTAGCCAAAAATAAAAAAGAGAGCCTAGGCTCTCTTTTTTATTTGGCTGTTTTATCTGATCGCTTTATTCCATTATGTACGCTGTACGGCTCTTTCCTGTTAGCCTTCGTTTGCTATTTTAGGTTCTTGAATTATTTTAGATTCTTGATCAGGTAGGCCTGCAAGAATACTTAAACCTTCCATATTTAGTATGTGAACTTCCTTGCCGTTAACGGCAATTAAATTGCTGTTTTGAAAGCGAGTAAAAACACGACTAACGGTTTCTACAGCTAAGCCAAGGTAGTTGCCAATCTCATTACGTGACATAGGTAGTCGGAATGTAAACGGCGAGTAGCCACGACGTTTAAAGCGTGTTGATAGGTTGGTCAAGAAGGTAGCAACCCGCTGCTCAGCATTCTTTTTACTCAGTAGCATCATCATTTGTTTATCATCACGAAGCTCTCGACTCATGATGCGTAGCACTTGTGAGCGTAATTCAGGCAACTCTTTTGCCAACTCTTCTAGGCGAGCAAAAGGAATTTCACATACAGTTGTGGTTTCTAGCGCTTTTGCGGAAACAGGATATGTTTCGCAGTCGATGCCATCTAGGCCTACTAACTCACTTGGCAGATGAAAGTTGGTAATCTGCTCCTCACCATCGTTGGTTATGGCATAGTTTTTGATACTGCCCGAGCGGACAGCGTACACACAGTCAAAACGATCACCTTGATGGAAAAGGTGTTCACCTTTTTTCAAAGGTTGGCGACGTTTAATTATTTTATCCAGCTGGTCAATGTCTTCAAAGTTAAGTGATATTGGCAGGCAGAGAGAACTCAAGCTGCAGGTTACACATTTAGTTTCCTTGCTAGGGTGAAAACAAATTCCCTTAAGTTGCCCTTTTGGCATGTCTGAACTCCGGGCTGGTGATGACAGTATGAGTCACGAAAGCCTTTAACTAGGCGTTGGTTCATTATGAACATTTTGCTCAATGACGCAAAGTTTTTTTGATGCAAATCAGGTTTAACGAAAAGGTCGACAATAAAAAAGGCAGGATGTTTTTATATTCCTGCCCTAGGTCAGCCTGATTAGATAATACGAGAATAGGATTGTGTTAGTGCTTTCTTATCAAGATATTTGTCAAAAGCCATACATACCGCACGTACTAAAAGACGGCCAGCAGGGGTTACTTTTAGTTTGTTACCGGTTAACTCGATAAGTCCGTCACGATGATGTTGCTGGAGAAACGCTAGCTCATCTTTAAAATAGGTGTCGAAATCAATATTAAAGTTGCGACTAAAGTCATCACCGTTTAGCTCAAAATGGCAGATAATTTGATTGATAACACTGCGACGCAGAAGGTCGTCGTCACTGAGTTCTAAGCCCTTAATGACGGATAATTGACCTTGATCTATCGACTGCTCATAAGCCTCAATCGTATAGGCATTTTGGCTGTAAGTATTTGCAAGCTGACTGATAGAAGAAACGCCCATTGCGATAAGATCGCAATCAGAATGCGTGGTGTAGCCTTGAAAGTTACGGTGTAGCTTGCCTTCGGTTTGAGCGATGGACAATGTATCGTCAGGCTTGGCAAAGTGGTCCATGCCAATATAAACATAGCCTGCCTTAACTAAGCGATTGATTGTGTGTTCAAGAATCTCAAGCTTAACCTCAGGCGTTGGTATTTCATCGGTATTAATGCGGCGCTGGGGTTTGAAGCGTTCGGGTAGATGGGCATAGTTGAAAACCGAAATTCGGTCTGGACTCATCGTAATAATGGTTTCTAAAGTTTCACTAAAGGTTGCAACGGTTTGCAGTGGCAGGCCGTAAATAAGGTCGATATTTAAGGAGCGAAAACCAAGATGCCGGGAATGATCGAGAATTTCCTGGGTCAACTCTTCTGACTGGATACGGTTCACTGCTTTTTGCACGGCAGGGTTAAAATCTTGTACTCCAAGGCTGACACGGTTAAAGCCTAGCTCGCGCAGTAGCGCCATGGTTTCAACGGTTGCTTCTCGTGGATCAATTTCAATGGAGAAATCACCCTCGTCATCACCTTGTAGCTTAAAGGCTTCGCGTGTTTTTGCCATGAGTTCACGCATTTGATCATGGCTTAAAAATGTCGGTGTGCCGCCACCCCAATGCAGTTGTTTTACTTGGCGGTGTTCGGCATTGCTCAGGGCTGCCTGCATTTCAATTTCTTTATAAACACGCTCAAGATAAGGTTGTGCTTTAGCCGTATCTTTTGTCGCTATTTTATTACAACCGCAGTAAAAGCAGATGGTGTCGCAAAACGGAATATGAAAATACAGAGACAAAGGGCCATCGGTCTCAACACTTCGCTGAGCAGCGGCACGATACTCATTTTCACCAAACTGATCCGTAAACTGAACCGCTGTAGGGTATGAGGTGTAGCGAGGGCCGGAGATATTGTAGCGCTGGATTAGGTCGTGGTCCCACTCGATTTTTGTCTGTGTACTCATGATAAAACCTTTTCGGCGATGCCAGTTTGCAGTGTATAAAAATTAATCCGTGATTATTCTACGCTCATGCTAGAACCAAAAAGCGGGACAAGCTGCCAAAGAGCAAAAGCAATGATCGTTATAGCGGCGACGGAGCGTACACTAGAAGACTGGCTTAATGCTTTGACTTGGCTCGCTAAAACACCAGTCAGTAGCATAGCAGGCAATGTTCCTAAGCCAAAAAAGAGCATAATGGCTGCGCCTTGTAAAGGATGGGCGACCGACAAAGCCCAAATCAGCACGCTATAGACCAGTCCACAGGGTAGCCATCCCCAGATAATCCCCAGCATTAGTGCTTGAGAGCTATTTCGAACAGGCATTAAGCGAGAGGCAAAGGGTTGCAAGTAGCGCCATAGATAACGACCTGCGTTTTCGATATAGACCAAACCTTTCCACCAGTTTGCGATATAAAACGCCATTAATATTAGAATAAAGCTGGCGACAACCCGCATAATATCGGCAATGACGAGCAATTTATCGCTCAGTAATGAGCCTACTGATGCGACGATTAACCCTGCCACGGTATAGCTAAAGATACGGCCTGTGTTATAGGACAGTAAAGGACCTATATTCGAGTGATTACCATGCCCCGCTAAAGATAACGTGCTCATTATTCCACCGCACATACCTAAGCAATGGGCGCTACCCATTAAACCAAAGACAAAAGCGGCCAGTAGTGTAGCAGGGCTGAAATCAGCCCCCATTAGGTTGAATAATATATTGTGCTCCATTAGACGTTTTTTGTTTCCTGTGATTCGCTGGATTCTAAAGCGTCTGACTGAGTAGCTGAAGGTGAAGCACTGGGTATAGGCGAAGAGTCTAAGGCCGTTGTCTGATCGGATTTAATATCGGATTTAGACGCAGTGTTATTATGAGGCTTAACGTCATCATCATAAAGAATACTGTAGGCTGGGCCGCTTAAATCATCAAATTGATCGCTATCTACTGCCCAAAAGAACGCCCAAATCGCAATGCCTAATAAGATGAGCGATAGAGGGATTAGTAAAAATAAAATACTCATACGTGAGTTTCCTCAGGGTTCTCATTGGATTTTAGCGACGGCAATTTTGTATTTAATCGCAGGGCATTAAGTACCACAATGAGAGAGCTTGTGGACATTCCTATTGCGGCTAAATAGGGAGGAATTAAACCTGCAGCCGCAAGAGGAAGAGCTGTTAAATTGTAAGCTAATGCCCATGCTAGGTTTTGACGAATAATCTGTCGGGTTTTTCGCGTCAAAGATATGCCATCAGCAATACGTTCTAGCTGCCCTGACATCAGAATAGCATCTGCACTGGTTTTGGCTAAATCGGTTGCGTTACCCATGGCAATAGAGATATCAGCCCCTGCAAGCACGGGGATATCATTAACACCATCACCCACCATAATGATACGTTCACCTTGGCTTTGTAACTGACGAATATAACTCAGTTTATCTTCTGGAGAAGCACCGGAGCGAATATTACGAATGCCAGTGGTTTGAGCTACTGCGTGAACGGCTCCAGATTGATCCCCAGATAAAAGATCGACTTCTAAGCCTAGGTTTTGTAATGCAAAAATAGCATGTTGAGCACCACTTCTGATGCGATCTCCAATGGAAAACCATGCTAAAGGTTGTTTGTTTTTGCTTAATAGCAGCCATTGTCCTTGGTTGTCGGGTAGCTCAGGTTTATGGTCACTGTCTACAGCAAAAGATGGCGTACCAATACGGTACTCATCCCCAAGAATTATTCCTAGGAGGCCCTGCCCAGGGGTCGATATGACATCTTCTGCTAAATAGAAACCTCGATAGTCATCAAAAGCTCTGGCGATAGGGTGCTCAGAGGTACGCTCAAGAGCGGCCGCCAGTTTAAGGGCATCCTCCTCTGAGTCATCGTTTGAGACTAATCGTGTCTCGGTCAGAATTAACCGGCCTTCCGTTAACGTACCTGTCTTATCGAAAACAATCCTAGTGGCTTGGGCAAGTGTTTCTATTACGTGCCCTCGGGTGACCAACAAGCCTTGTTCTCTTAGGGCATTGGTCGAGGTGGTTAGGGCTGTTGGTGTTGCCAGCGATAATGCACAGGGACAGGTAACAACCAGTACCGATAGCACGACCCAAAAGGCGTCTGCTGGACTTTGTTGCCACCAGAAAAAACCAACACCACAGGTTGATATTAGAACCGCTAAGACAAACCAGTGTGCCACTTGATTCGTGATTTCGGCCGTTTTGGGCCGCTCAGAAAAGGCACGATCAAGCAGGTGGACAATATTGGCAACGCGAGCGTTTTGCCCCGTTTTTTCGACACGAATTTTTAATGGGCTTTCAACATTCATGGTACCTGCGAGTACGTTGTCGCCGATTGTTTTTGATACGGGCATGTACTCGCCGGTTAAAGCTGATTCATTAAGACTGCTTTGACCCTCAAGAATCACACCATCTGCAGGAAGTGTATGGCCGGGTTTAATAAGAAGCGTATCACCCTCCTGCAGCTCACGGGTTAATACAACCTCTTCATGATTGCCGTTAATACGGGTTGTACTTGTGGGAATCAGGGTGTTTAACGCATTGCCACTTCGGCCTATTCTATGGCGGGCACGCATCTCAAGGTAGCGGCCAAACAGAAGGAAAAAGGTAAACATGCTAACGGAATCAAAATAGACATCGCCACTGTTGGTGATCGTTGCCCAAGCACTGGCGGCAAATGCCACGCCAATTGCTAAAGAGACCGGGACATCCATTGTAAAATGACGGGCGCGTATATCTCGGAATGCCGCTTTAAAGAAAGGTTGCGCCGAATAGAGAATAACCGGAGTTGAAACAAGTAAAGAGAGCCAGCGGAAAAGCATAACGTATTGCTCTTCCATCTCTTCAAAGGCACCCGCATACAGCATGACGGCAAACATCATAGCTTGCATCATACCAAGTCCGGCAATAATTAAGCGTCGAATGGTTTTCTTTTCTTGCTTAACAAGGCGCTCTTGTTGCTTATCTGCTTGGTAGGGATAAGCTTGAAAACCAATGGCTGCAAACATCGCCATCAACTGACTTAGTTTGATCTGATCAGAATGCCAGCGAAGTGTAGCCCTGTGATTGCTAAGATTAACGCGAATTAACTCAACCCCACTGCTTTGATTAACTTGATGCTCAATCAACCAAACGCAGGCTGCACAGGTAATACCATCAATGGCAAGGGAGGCTTCTTTTATATCGCCGTCGGTATCTCGCACAAAGCTCTCTTGCACATCCTCTCTATCATAGAGTGCAAAAGCGGCTTGTTGCTCATCGGTTAGATCATCGGCGCGTGTTGCGGGGCTGTCACGAAAACGATAGTAGTCTTCAAGGCCACCATTAACAATGGCATGAGCCACAGCTTCACAGCCCAAGCAGCACATAGGCTGCTTTTCATTTTCGATGACAACAGAAAAGTTGGAGCCGGCAGGAACCGGCTCTCCGCAGTGGTAACAGGATAAGCTCATAATAATCCGCCAGTGCTATTGAGCTGCTTTTAGCTCAATAACTTCTTCAGCAGGGAAATCAGCACTGCCTTTGAGACGCCATAGGTTATCAGGCGCTGAAATGTCCAAATACCAAAGATTTAGTGGGGCTTTTTCCACTTGACCTCGATAATTGTTTCCCGTGACTTGAGTTAAAACCGCGCTGTAATCACGGTTGGCGCGAGTCGGGTTAATAAACTGTAGGGTAAGCTGCTTTGGCCAGCTTTCCAGCTGACCATTTAGAGTAATAAGCACATCCCCTGTTACGCTATCAACCTTCAGCGAGGCTGCCATTCCTAGCTTTTGGGCATAATGATCCCGTTCAAGGGTCTGGTTGATAGCCAGACCTTCTTTGTAATAATTGTCGTTTACTGTGCCGTCAAAAACCTGAATGGAAAATGACAGCATCGTAATGCCAACAATAACGGTAACAATCAATGGCGCTAAAAGAAACCAAGGCCAAAACTGTTTGTACCATGCGTGAGTAGTACTGTTTGTATTTTGCATTTGTTCTCTTACCGTCGAACGGCTCCGATAAATCGAGACTCTTTAGTTAGCTCATAACCTGAGCCATCTGTTGATTGTACTTTCACTTGAATATCAACACTTGGATCGGACATTAGCTCTCGGCGAATCTTCATTCGCAGAGGTAGATTGATAACTTCACCAGCGCTTACTGTGACTTCTTTCTTGCCAACCAGTTCCAAGCCCTCAATACCTGTGACTGATAGTTTATAGCTGCGAGTCTGCTGATCCATATTCGCCAGCTTGATAATGAAGCTATTTTCAACATTACCTTGACCATCCATTCGGTAGAGCTGGTTTCGATCTCGTAGTATTTCCAGTTCCAGTGGAATACGGTCATTAATGGCAACTCCAATCGCAATGATCATAGCCATTAATACGACAAAGTAGCCAATGAGGCGTGGGCGAAGAATATGGCTCTTTTTGCCTTCTAATTCATTTTCGGTGGTATAACGAACGAGGCCGCGCTCATAACCCATTTTGTCCATCATCTCGTTACAGCCATCAATACAGGCGGCACAGGTGATGCACTCGTACTGCAAACCATCCCGAATATCAATGCCAACAGGACAGACTTGCACACAGACACCGCAGTCAATACAGTCGCCTAAGCCATTTTCTTTATAATCTGTTGAGCCTTTTTTACGTGGGCCACGTTTTTCACCACGACTTTCGTCATAGGAAACAACAAGTGTGTCACGGTCAAACATAACACTTTGGAAGCGCGCATACGGGCACATGTAGATACAGACTTGTTCACGCATCCAGCCAGCATTGATGTAGGTTGCAGCGGTGAAGAACAGTAACCACCACATCTCCCAAGGACCTAGATCCCAAGCAAGAATGCGTGGGCCTAAATCTCGAACGGGTGAGAAATAACCAACAAAGGCAAATGCTGTTGCACAGGCAAAAAATAACCAGAGAAGATGCTTCGCACTTTTGCGCAGAAATTTCTCTTTGGTCATGGGGGCTTTATCTAATGACATACGCTTGTTGCGCGGCCCTTCGGTAATGCCTTCTGCCCAGATAAACAGGAACGTCCAGACGCTTTGGGGACAGGCGTAGCCACACCAGACCCTACCGGCAAACACGGTGATAAAAAATAGACCAAAAGCGCAAACGATTAGAACCCATGACAACAACATAAAGTCATGGGGAAAGAAAGTAGCGCCAAAAATATTAAACTGACGGCTTGGCAGGTCGAAGAAAATGGCTTGTTTGCCACCCCACTGCAACCATGAGAAAGAAAAATAGGCGATTAATAGTGCCCAGTTTAGAGTGGTACGAAGCTTAGTGAATACCCCTAAGGCTTTACGTACATAGATATGCTTTCGTTTTTGATAAAGACTATCCCCATTCTCTTTTTTCTCAATTTTTCTTTCGTTTGCAGCTTTAACGGCATGACTCCGTTTTTTTGCTGCATCCGTGATGTCTTGAGCAGGAATTCTATCCTTCATCGCTAAAACCAACCTTGCTTACAAATAGGAAAAGGTTGAACCAAAAAGACGAGGTTCAGGTTGTGTTAATTCTACGGGATTTTCTAAGGGGGGAGGGGGAAAAGGAATGCGACATTATGTCGCATTCCTTTGATGTTTACTTGCCCTGGGATAGGCTGTAAACGTAGGCTGCTACCAAGTGAACTTTATCTTCACCGATATACTTAGCCTGAGCTGGCATGTTGCCGTTACGACCCAAGCGGATCGATTGTTCAACAGACTTAGCGACACCCCATTCAGGGTTCAGATATAACCAGGTGTTATCGGTTAAGTCTGGTGCGCCCAGCATCTGATTGCCTTTGCCATCTGGATTGTGACAGGCTGCACACATTGCTGTGAAGGTTGCGCTACCTGCTTTAGCCGCTGCTGCATCAGTTTCCTGACTGCTAAGGCTTAGCACGTACTGAACCATTTGAGTCACACCTTCGTCACCCAAGATCTCACCCCAAGCAGGCATCTGACCGTTACGGCCATTAATGATGGTGTGCTTGATGGCATCTGGTGATCCGCCATACAACCAATTTGTATCGGTTAGATTCGGAAAACCATAGGCACCACGACCTTCTGAGCCATGACACAGTGCGCAGTTGTTGGCGAACAAGCGTTGGCCAACTTTCATTGCTTCTGTGTCTTGGGCAAGCTCAGCAACAGGAATGCTGCTGTATTGCTCGAAGATTGGGGCGTAGTGTTCAGCGGCATATTGAACTTCTTCTTCCCATTGACCTTCCTGGGACCAGCCCAGAATGCCTTGATAAGTACCTAGACCTGGATACAGAGCTAGATAAACCAAGCTGAAGATAATGGTGCCAATAAATGAGATGAACCACCAGCGTGGCATCGGGTTGTCATACTCTTCGATCCCGTCGAAGCTATGACCCATAGTTTTCACATCACCACTCTTAGGGGTAGAGACACGGTTGGCAAACAGAACCCACCAGCAGCCTGCAATCACACCTAGAGTGATAACAATGATCCATGCGCTCCAAAAGCTAGTCATGGTCTTTATTCTCCAATTTTGATTTGCCTGAGTTATGGCTATCTTCGTCGGCGAAAGGCAGATTAGCCGCTTCATCAAAGCTGGCTTTCTGTCGCTTGCTATAAGCCCAAAAAACAAGACCCATAAACCCAACCATTACCATGATGGCTGAGATGCCGCGCAAGTCAGTGATATCCATAATCCCTACCGTTTATCTTTCAGTACTGTGCCTAGCTGTTGCAGGTATGAGACTACAGCTTCAATCTCTGTTTTACCCTGAACATCAGCTTTGGCGCTTGCGATATCTTCTGCAGTGTAAGGTACACCCAGAGTTTGCAAGGTCTCCAGTTTCTTGGCGGTTAACTTACCATCAAGAGTGTCACTGAAAAGCCAAGGATAAGACGGCATTTTAGACTCAGGTACTACGTCGCGCGGGTTATATAAATGCGCACGGTGCCAGTCATCAGAGTAACGTCCGCCTACGCGAGCTAGGTCAGGCCCAGTACGCTTAGAACCCCATAAAAATGGGTGGTTGTATACTGATTCACCGGCTACCGAGTAGTGACCATAACGCTCAGTCTCTGCGCGGAAAGGACGGATCATTTGAGAGTGACACACATTACAACCTTCACGGATGTAAATATCACGACCTTCAATCTGCAATGCTGTTAATGGCTTTAGGCCTTCAACAGGTTGAGTCGTTTGCTTTTGGAAGAACAAAGGCACGATTTCAGCAAGACCACCAAAACTGATGGCAACTAAAATCAGCACAATCATGAGGCCAACGTTCTTTTCAATATTTTCGTGTTTCATATCTATCGTTCCTTACCTTAGCATCAGGCTGTCTGTGCAACAGGTTTGGCTTCTGTGTTACGTACAGTCATCCATACGTTATATGCCATGATCAGCATACCTGTAACCCAGAATACACCGCCCAACCAGCGAACCAAGAAACCAGGGTGGCTTGCTTCAAGTGCTTCTACGAAGCTGTAAGTCAGGGTACCGTCGGCATTAACTGCACGCCACATTAGACCTTGAAGAATACCGTTCACCCACATAGATGCGATGTAAAGAACTGTACCGATCGTTGCTAACCAGAAGTGAACATTGATCAGGCCTACGCTGTGCATTTGTTCTTTATCGAATAGGCGAGGAATCAAGTGATAGATCGCGCCGATAGAGATCATCGCTACCCAACCTAGAGCACCGGCATGTACATGGCCGATTGTCCAGTCAGTGTAGTGAGAAAGAGCGTTTACCGTTTTGATTGCCATCATCGGGCCTTCGAAGGTAGACATACCGTAGAAGGACAGAGAAACAACCAAGAAGCGAAGAATCGGATCGTTGCGTAGTTTATGCCATGCACCAGACAGCGTCATCATACCGTTGATCATGCCGCCCCAAGAAGGTGCAAGCAGAATCAGTGACATCACCATACCTAGAGACTGAGTCCAGTCAGGTAGAGCGGTGTAATGTAGATGGTGAGGGCCGGCCCACATATACGTACAGATTAGTGCCCAGAAGTGCACGATAGATAGACGGTAGGAGTAAACCGGACGATCTGCTTGCTTAGGAACAAAGTAATACATCATGCCTAAGAAACCAGCCGTCAGGAAGAAACCTACAGCATTGTGACCGTACCACCATTGTGCCATGGCATCGATAGCACCGGAGTATGCGGAGTAAGACTTAGTCAAACTTACCGGCAATGCAGCGCTGTTTACGATGTGCAGGACAGCAACGGTGATAATGAAGGCTGCATAGAACCAGTTCGCCACATAGATGTGGGAGGTTTTACGAATCTTCACGGTCCCTAAGAAGTTGATCGCATAGGCAACCCAGACAACGGCAATCAGAATATCGATTGGCCATTCCAGTTCTGCATATTCTTTAGAGCTTGTTAGCCCTAGAGGCAAAGTAATTGCCGCCAGTACGATCACTAGCTGCCAACCCCAGAAGGTGAAGGAGGCTAGAGCGTCGGAGAACAGACGAACCTGACAGGTACGCTGTACGACATAGTAGGAAGTAGCAAATAACGCACTACCACCAAAGGCGAAAATCACGGCATTGGTGTGCAGTGGGCGAAGACGACCAAAGCTTAACCATGCGGTGTCAAAGTTCAGTGACGGCCACACCAATTGAGCAGCGATTAGGACACCGACGGACATACCGACGATACCCCAAACGACTGTCATGATGGCGAACTGCCGGACCACCTTGTAATTGTAGGTCGGTTGTTCAGTTGCTGTGCTCATGTCAGGTTCCCATTAACAGCGAGTTTAAGTGAAGGAATCCAGCCGAAGTCTCTAGAACTACGGCTTTTTTGGCAATGACGCATATCAAGGTATGCGCGACAATCCGCCACACCGTACCATGGGCTTAAGATCGCTTTGCAATTACCAAGAGTTTTTAGAGTCATGCTCGATATCAACGTTTCCTCTAACGAATCTATCAAGTGGCAGGGATTTTAACAGCAAATAGCTATGGATGGGATAGTCGAAAGTTGTAAAAACCTAATGCTGATAGGGGTTTGTTGATCTAAGTCTGAATATCCCTTGCCGCTATCCATCAAGAAATATGGGGGAATTAATTTCTTTGGTTTGTAGGATTTTTAGTGACCAGTATGCTTCTAGGTCTTGTGGGCTGCGACGAAGAGGTTTTTTTGAGGGCTAAGTGCTTGGTTTTCTAAGTAGGTTTTTTAGTAGGCGTCGCCTAGGAATAATCCACAAGTGAACGTCGGTGAAAAGAGCTGTTTTTTTATCGATATTATCTGTTTATTTGCTCTTCTCGACAGACGGCAATGACTGCATTTGCTATCGCCTATAAGGTAAGGCTGGCCAATTGATTAGCAATGATTATTGTTAATGGCGTTTTTGTGGCTATCAATCGTTCGGTTCTAGTGCGTTTTATAATATGCTGTTCATTATCGTATTTGCGTTGCTCTCTTTAATACTGCGGTGGATAAAGAGAGAGGCGAATGGAGGTGTGGTTTAATTCTGATTGCTTGGGTGCGGGCATCGTGTCACTATTACGCTCGCAAGTTGACTGGGGATAAGTTTGCTAACTTACTGAAAAGTAATTTAAATTATTTTCAAAAAGTGTTTGACAGAAAAAATAAATCCCTTATAATTTGCGCCACAAATTGAGCGGGTGGTTAGCTCAGCCGGGAGAGCACCAGCCTTACAAGCTGGGGGTCACAGGTTCGATCCCTGTACCACCCACCATTTTTGCTTTTGACGAAGCATGAATAGAATTCAATTTGTTGTAATAATGATGATATGCGGACCGGTAGTTCAGTTGGTTAGAATACCGGCCTGTCACGCCGGGGGTCGCGGGTTCGAGTCCCGTCCGGTCCGCCAATTTCGTCATAGCGTCGGGTGGTTAGCTCAGCCGGGAGAGCACCAGCCTTACAAGCTGGGGGTCACAGGTTCGATCCCTGTACCACCCACCATTTTCTAATTTGTTAGATACGTTTTCTAATTTATTGGATAGTTGGTTCAACGCAGATACAAACTATATATGCGGACCGGTAGTTCAGTTGGTTAGAATACCGGCCTGTCACGCCGGGGGTCGCGGGTTCGAGTCCCGTCCGGTCCGCCACTTAGTTTGTTTCAATGTTGGTACGTTATTGTTATCTATATCGTAAGATATGCCCGTGGGTGGTTAGCTCAGCCGGGAGAGCACCAGCCTTACAAGCTGGGGGTCACAGGTTCGATCCCTGTACCACCCACCACTTCTGCTTTTGTTGAAGTGAACGTCAGATTTTATGCGGACCGGTAGTTCAGTTGGTTAGAATACCGGCCTGTCACGCCGGGGGTCGCGGGTTCGAGTCCCGTCCGGTCCGCCATTTCGTCTGACTTGGTTGTTTTTAGATATTCCCGTGGGTGGTTAGCTCAGCCGGGAGAGCACCAGCCTTACAAGCTGGGGGTCACAGGTTCGATCCCTGTACCACCCACCATTTAGTTGCTGATTTTTTAGTGACTAAAGATGATTTGCAAGTTTATGCGGACCGGTAGTTCAGTTGGTTAGAATACCGGCCTGTCACGCCGGGGGTCGCGGGTTCGAGTCCCGTCCGGTCCGCCATTTGCTTGCTAGTTAATATGTCTTTACATATTAATTTTATAGATCCCTTTTCCTCTTTCTATCTTACTTTTCCGTTTCTACTATCTCCAGTATTATAAGTTTTACCTAGTTTCTATCATCTCTGGATTATGATCTCTCGCTTTTTTACGTTCCCTCACCTATCTATTTTTCTTCTTTTACTGTGCTTACCTTACCTTGCTGTGTTCTAAAGGCTCCTGCAGGAATATCGTGCCAGCGCTTAAAGGCCCGTTGAAAAGCCGGTGATGAAGAAAAACCTAATAGATAGCTGATTTCGCCAATACTTAGTTGAGTATCTCGTATATAGCGTGTGGCGAGATCTTTGCGAGTGCTATCTAAAATATATTGAAAGTGGGTATTTTCTGCCTCTAATTGTCGATTTAATGTCCACGGCTGTAAGTTGAAGTGATGGGCAATCTGCTTTAACGTCGGTGTTTGGCCCGCTAGATTCATGGCTATAATTTCACCAACCTGCTCTGCTAAGCTTCTACCTTGTAAAATTTGCTGTAATTGCTGCTCGCACAATAAACTTAATTGGCGATAGGTGATGGGGTTGTACTGCAAACAAGGCTGTTGGCTTAAATGCTTAGGGAGCCAAAGTCTATTTCCGTCAGCACTGAAATGAACCGGTAGCTTCCAGCGTTGATAGCTTGTGGCGTAATTAGCCGCATAGTTTGGGCGATTAAATTCAATATCAATACTCGCACCAGCTTTGGCAAGCTCAGATAACGTTAACCCAGACCACTCCTGCAATAGGCTTAACCAGCCACCAAGCACTGCATCCACAACAAAATAATTAAAACGGTTGTAGGGGCTAATTGAATAGAAGCAAAACCCCGTTCGTTCACCCTGATGTGTTATATGGCTGTGCCCCCGGCTATTGCTGCTGTAAAGTCGCTCGTAACGAATGGCCGTTGTTAGCGCATCTCCCAGTGTTGGAGCCATTGTTGCGGTTAACCCCATTAATCCGAAATGATGACTACAGGTCTGTTCCCCCATTAATAGGCCAATATCATGACGACCTGTTAAAGAGATGGCTTGTTCTCCAAGGCGCATATAGCGGGGGATGCTGATTCGTCGCTCAGGATGGCTTTGTAGAAGGTCGCCTAGGCCAAATCGTTCAAACAGCCCAAGAGCATTTTTACCTTGGTTGTCGATGACTTGAAATAAGTTTTGCAGGATGTTGACGTTAATATCACCGAGTTTCATGGTTTAAATAATTATTTGTCTTTTAAAGTTACTGATTTGTTTTATAAAGATATCACTTTTTAAGGTCTATGGTTTAAAGTTTCTGGTCACTAACAATAAGAATGCTACCTGAATGATTGACCGAGGATTTAGCTGATGGCAACTGAAAACCAGAATGGGCATCAAGCCTATCCAACCCTACTGCAGCCATTAGATCTGGGCTTTGTCACCTTGCCCAATCGTGTTCTGATGGGATCTATGCATACCAATTTAGAAGAAAGCCCGAATGGTTTTCAGCGCTTAGCTGCTTTTTATGCGGAGCGTGCTCAGAACGGTGTTGCTTTGATTGTTACCGGCGGTATCGCACCCAATAAAGAAGGTGCTGTATTTGAAGGTTCTGCCAAGATGTCCACACCGGAAGAGGCGGAGCAACACAAAGTCATGACAGATGCGGTGCATCAGGCTGGTGGCCGGATCTGTATGCAGATTTTGCACTCAGGCCGTTATGCCTACTCTCAACGTTCTGTTGCGCCATCTGCGATTCAGGCTCCGATCAATCCGTTTCCGCCCCATGAGTTAACAGGGGATGAGGTTGAAAAGCAGATTGCAGATTACGTCAACTGTGCTGCCCTAGCAAAACAAGCCGGTTATGATGGCGTAGAAATTATGGGTTCAGAAGGCTATCTGATTAATCAGTTTATTGCAGCTCGAACCAATAAGCGTACCGATAAGTGGGGCGGAAGCTTTGATAATCGCACCCGTTTTGCCACTGAAATTGTGCACCAAGTTCGGGAAAAAGTGGGTGCTGAGTTTATTATCATTTTCCGCCTGTCGATGCTGGATCTTGTTGAAGGCGGTAGTGATTGGGAGGAGGTTGTTGAGCTAGGCAAGCGGATTGAGTTAGCAGGTGCCACGTTGATCAATACCGGTATTGGATGGCATGAGGCGCGAGTGCCCACTATCGCTACCAGCGTACCACGGGCAGCTTTTACCCGTGTGACTCAAAAGATGAAGCAGGAACTATCGATTCCATTGATCACGACCAATCGTATCAATACGCCAGAGGTTGCGGAGCAGGTGCTGGCTGATGGCCATGCGGATATGGTTTCAATGGCGCGCCCCTTCCTAGCAGATCCGGCGTTTGTCAGCAAGGCTGCAGAAAATCGCGCTGATGAGATCAATACCTGTATCGGTTGTAACCAGGCCTGTCTGGATCACACTTTCCAGATGAAACTGACCTCTTGTCTGGTCAACCCCCGTGCCTGCCATGAAACAGAAGTTGTCGTGGAGCCCGCTCAGCAAGTTAAAACCGTTGCTGTTGTCGGTGCCGGTCCTGCCGGTTTGTCAGCGGCCACTACGGCGGCAGAGCGCGGCCATAGTGTGACTCTGTTCGATTCAAAAGCCGAAATTGGCGGTCAATTTAATTACGCCAAACAGATACCGGGTAAAGAAGAGTTTTTTGAAACCCTGCGCTACTTTAAGCGTCGTATCGATGTTACAGGCGTCGAGCTAAAACTGAATACCCGAGTTGCAGCGGATGATTTAAAAGATTTTGATGAGGTGATTTTAGCCACAGGGATTACTCCAAGAACGCCAGATATTGAAGGTATTAACCATCCTAAAGTGATGACCTATATTGAAGCGATCACTGGAGCGAAGCCTGTCGGCCAAAAAGTAGCGGTGATGGGTGCTGGTGGTATCGGTTTTGATGTGTCTGAGTTAATGACGCAAAAAGGCCCGTCGGCTAGTCTGGATATCGATGAATTTATGCGTGAGTGGGGTGTGGATCTTACGGTTCAGCATCGAGCAGGAATTGAAGGGGTTGAAGCCCATAACCCTGAGCCTGCCCGTGAGGTCTGGTTGATGCAGCGTAAAGCCAGCAAGCTAGGTAAAGGTCTGGGTAAAACCACCGGCTGGATTCATCGAGCTGCTTTACAGAAGCGCCATGTTCATATGCTGTCAGGCTGCGAATACCTAAAAATTGATGATGCCGGTTTGCATCTAACCATCAACGGTGAGCAAGATATTCTGCCCGTGGATAATATTATTATCTGTGCAGGCCAAACGCCCTGTCGTGAATTAGAAGAGGGTTTAAAAGCTTTAGGTCAGCAGCCTCATTTGATCGGTGGTGCTGATGTTGCCGCTGAACTGGATGCTAAGCGAGCTATTGATCAAGGTTTGCGTTTAGCGGTGACTTTATAGCCGACTCACTCAAAGGGTATTTATTAGATTTAGTTTATTAGATTGAAAGGGTGAATTAGGTTTAAAAAAGAGTAATGGGGGAGCTTTGGCTCCCCTTTTTTTTGGCTGCTGTTTTATAATGCACGGCTCGTGAAGAAGTGCTATCGATTCAAGCAAGAAACGCTACCGATTAAAACAAGAAGCACTATCGATTAGAACAAGAAGCACTATCGACTAACACATACCTAAAAGGCCATATTATGCAGATCTGGGTTGATGCGGATGCCTGTCCCAAAGTGATTAAAGATATTTTATTTCGTGCCTCGCAGCGCCTAGAGCTTCCTATGATTCTGGTCGCTAATCAGCCGCTATCCGTGCCGCCAAATTGTAAGATTCGTGCGGTACAGGTACCGCCAGGTTTTGATGTGGCTGATAATTATATCGTGCAAAATCTAAGCGCCGGTGATCTAGTGATTACAGCTGATATTCCTTTGGCGGCAGAGGTGATTGATGAAGGCGGCCATGCACTTAACCCCCGTGGAGAGCTGTACACCAAAAATAATATCCGTGAGCGTCTTATGATGCGAGACTTTATGTCGGATTTACGCAGTAGTGGTGTGCAAACGGGAGGTCCTGCAACGCTGAATCAACGGGATCGACAGGAGTTCGGTAATGCATTGGATAAATTCTTAGCTAAGCACCATAGCGCTTAGGGGGATGATCCTACAGATGGATGCGTTTCAATACTGGATGGATCAACTTAAGCCTGCACCACTGCAAACGGTTGATCACCCTTTGCTAGTAGAAAAAGCCATCGAGCTAAAAATCTTGCGTACCGATCTGGTGCATCCCATTATCTCCGGCAATAAAAGCTATAAGCTGAAATACAACTTGAAAGCGGCCTTAAATCAGGCCGCTGCCGGAGTCCTCTCCTTTGGTGGCGCTTGGTCTAACCATCTTCATGCGCTGGCTTACTCCTGTTATCTGTTGCAACGGCCTTGTGTGGCGGTTATTCGTGGTGAGCCAGAACTTATTGCCAAAAGTGCCATGCTGCAGGATATTCAAAACTGGGGGACAACGCTGCATTTCGTTACCCGCAAAGATTATCGGCTGCGGGATGAATCTGAGTGGTTGGCGCAGCTTGCTGTTCAATACCCTAATTATTATTGTGTACCGGAAGGGGGCAGTAGCGCCTTAGCCCAGCCCGGTGTGATAACCCTTGCCCAGCAACTGGAGCAAGCCTGTAGTGAACAGCACTGGCAACCGAATCAAGTTTGGTGTGCTGTGGGTACGGGAGGCACTTTGGCGGGGCTTATTACAGGTCGAACCGGTAATTATCAGATAATCGGTGTTCCTGTATTGAAGGGGGCTGAATTCTTGTATCGGGTTATTAAGGAGCGGTTGTCTGCGGATCAGAAAAAAAGCACAAGGCTAGAAAACCGCTGGCAGTTACAGCTAGAGGGGCATTTTGGTGGTTATGGTAAAGTTTCACCGTGGCTGCTTGATAACATTGAAGAGCTACAAAACCAGCTTTTTTGCTCCTGTCCTGACAACGCGCTTCTGCTTGATCCTGTTTATACGGGTAAGCTGTTTAGTCACTTTTGGCAAAAGTTAGAGGCCGGAGATATTACGCCAAATAGCCGCGTTATCTTAGTTCATTCTGGTGGGCTGCAAGGGCGGCGGGGTTACGGTTTAGATATGGCACGCTGAATGCTCTATCTGAAATAACAACGCTGGGAAGAAATTAATGCGCTGATCACGTTCGATGCAGCGAGTGCCGTGAACTAATGGCATAATAACCGTTGGTTCAATCACAGGAGAAGGGCTGTTTTATGCAGGATCATATATTGAAGAACGTTCAATCGGGTATTTTGGCAGAATCGAATCAGTACGGTTATTACATTACTTACACGCTAAATTCTGATGATGATCTTTTGCCTTTAGTGCGAGATATGATTGCGCGTTTTCCTGCGATGATTGATGAATGCGCCCGTGTGTTTGAAGTACCGACGTTAAATGGCGTGGTAGCTATTGGCGCTAACGGCTGGGATCGACTCTATCCCGAACGCCGCCCCGCAGCTCTAAAATCTTTCCCTGAAATGAAGCAAGGCTTGCGAGCTGCTCCCGAAACGCCCTGTGATCTATATTTCCAAATTCGTTCTGACCGTCACGATATTAACTTTGTGGTTGCCCGTCGCATCGATGGCATGTTGGGTGAAATTGCCACTTTGCAAGAAGCGATACCGACTTTTCGTTATTTAGACTCCCGTGATTTAACCGGATTTGTTGATGGCACCGAAAACCCTACAGGCGAACATCGTGCAAAAGTGGCGCTTGTTGGCCATGAAGATGATGCTTTTTCTGGTGGTAGTTATGTGCATATTCAACGTTATATCCATAATTTGCCGGTATGGAATAGCGTACCTGTGAAAGACCAGGAACAAGTATTTGGTCGTACCAAATCGGATAACATTGAATTTGAGGGTGATGAAAAACCGCTAACATCCCATATCAAACGTGCGGGTATTAAAGATGAAGAAGGGGATGCCGTTGAGATTTTACGCCAGAGCATGCCCTACGGCACATTAAGTGAGCAAGGGTTGTATTTTGTGTCTTATAGCCGCTTCGCTGATAATTTCACTCGTATGCTAGCCAGTATGATCTATAGCGATGTCCACGGGCATTTCGATCATATGTTGAAGTACACCGAGGCGGTGACGGGAGCGGCTCTTTTTGCGCCTTCCCGTGAATTCTTAGCTAAATATGTAGGGGCTGCGGCAGAAGCTGAGCAGTTGAAAAGAGAGAGAATCGCCGCTAATACTGAGCGGCTAGCAGAAGCAGAGGCTGAGTTAAACTCTACACGTTCAGAGCTGCAATATACGCCGCTAAGTGACGCGATTGTCAAGCCTGATGCACTGAATCCGGTTGACCCTGAGCTTCTTAAGGAGCCAGAGGCTAAAGATAGAGGTGCAGACGCGGAGTCAAACCCAACACCAGAAGTTAAGACTGTACAGCCGACCAATACTGGAGGCCGCCGGTACTCCGCCAGTTTTTATCAAGCTATGCTGGAAGATGACGAAGAAGAGAAACAACAGCAACAACAGGTTAAAGGCGAAAGTAAGAATTTGAAAGAGAAGCCGGGCCTGCCGTGGACCTTAACCGAAGAAGGCAAAAAAGGTCGACAAGACGATTAACCGTTTTTTGAAAGAAAAGAAACGTGTCTTGATTGAAGCTTATGTTGATCGAATGCTGTGTTGATTAAATATCATGTTGATTGAAACCTGTTCTGGTTTTAATTCAAACCCTGTTCCTTTTATTTAGGGCTGTATTTTTGCTGAATGTTGCTAATACAGTCTTAAATATCAAATATTGAGAGCGTTAATGTTTTCTATTTTCCGTACCGACAAGCGTTTAACCGCTGAACTACAAGCTAAAATTGATACTAAAACTAAACCGCTAGGCGCACTAGGCCAGTTGGAAGATGTGGCGCTTAAAGTGGGGCTAATTCAGCAGAGTTTAGAGCCGGTGCTTAATAAGCCTCATATGCTGGTTTTTGCAGGTGATCATGGGATTGTTGAAGAAGGTGTTAGCCCTTTTCCGCAAGAAGTAACGCCACAAATGGTCTTGAATTTTCTGAATGGTGGCGCGGCTATTAACGTATTTTGTCGCCAGAACAATATTAACCTAGAAGTGGTTAATGCTGGTGTTGCTAGCGATTTACCCGAGCATCCAAAATTGTTTGATGCTTGTATCGCTAAGGGAACCCAAAGCTACCTAACAAAGGCTGCCATGACGGACGAGCAAGTTAAGTCAGCTTTTATTCGCGGTGGTGAACAGGTTAAGCGAGTGGCTAAAGGTGGCTGTAACGTTATCGGCTTTGGTGAGATGGGAATTGGCAATACTTCATCGGCAGCCTTGCTGATGCACCGTATTACAGGGGTTCCACTGGTCGAGTGCGTAGGCCGTGGTACGGGCTTGGATGAAAAAGGTGTGCTGAAAAAACTGTCGATTTTACAGCAAGCGGCTGCGAATCATCCAGATGATCATAACCCATTGCATACGCTTGCCCGCTTTGGTGGCTTTGAAATTGCAATGATCTGCGGTGCAATGCTGAAAGCGGCAGAGCTAAAGATGTTGGTTTTGATCGATGGCTTTATCGCAACCAGCGCTTTGCTCGTGGCCCATGCATTGTATCCTGAAGTATTGGATTATTGTGTGTTTACCCATCAATCTGATGAAAGCGGCCATCGTCACATGTTGAATTATTTAAACGTGCAGCCCTTGTTACAGCTAGATTTGCGTTTAGGTGAAGGTAGTGGTGTTGCGGTGGCCTATCCGTTGGTGGCTTCTTCCGTTGCCTTCCTAAATGAGATGGCCTCCTTTGCGGATGCAGGCGTTAGTACGGATGAAGATTAGTCATTTTTGGCAAGAGCAGTGGTACTTGCTACTGGCGGCTATTATCTTTTTTACCCGTATTCCGGTTAAAACTCAGGTACCTGATCAGGCATTACAGTTAAACCGAGCCGCGCGTTTTTTGCCTGTTATCGGCTTGATCGTTGGTGGGCTAAGTGCCGTCGCTTTTGTCGGTTTTTATGCGCTTTGGCAGAGTAGTTGGCTGGCGCTTTTGCTGAGTACCGTGGTAGGCGTGTTGCTCACTGGTGCTTTCCATGAAGACGGTTTTGCTGATTCCTGCGATGGTTTTGGCGGAGGTTGGCAGAAAGACCAAGTCCTAAGCATTATGAAAGACTCTCGGCTAGGTACTTATGGCGCTGTGGGATTAGGTTTGATGATGGCGATTAAGTTATCAGCACTGTTTCTGTTATCTGTGGAGATAATTCCTTGGGCGTTACTGCTGGGGCATAGTTTAAGTCGAAGCTTCTCCGCTAGTTTTATGTATACCCTTAATTATGTCCGTGATGAGGTCGACCGGAAGTTTTCTGGCCATAGCGAGCGTATTACAAAGGGAGAGCTGGCTTTTATTGCGGCTACGGGCCTATCCGGTATGCTGTTTCTTTCTCTTGGTACTGGAATCGCTATTTTATTGGTGCTGTTTGCCTTGCATCGATTGCTTACTTGGTACTGGCTAAAAAGAATTGGCGGCTATACAGGGGATTGCCTTGGTGGTGCTCAGCAGCTAGCAGAGGTGTTTATTTATCTGGTGCTTTGCGCCGTCCCTTTAAGTTTGAGCTGAAAATTGGGTATTAAAAAAAGATTAAGTAGTAAAGTATTAAGTAGTAAAAGCTTGAATAGTAAAAAGATTGACTAGTAAAAAAATGGAGCATGAAAAAAGGTGAATCATTAACATGCCGCTCAAGCAGTGTGATTATTTTCTAGTCCGTCATTTAAAGCCGAATGTTGCCTCTGGTACCTGCTATGGCAGAAGTGACTTGCTCGCCGATGAGCCTCCTGATCCTTGCTGGCAGAGGTTTAATCAACTCCCTCAACCTATTTTAACCAGCCCTTTACAGCGAGCATCCCGGCTTGCGGAACATTTAGAGCTCTCTTTGGAACTCTCTTCAGAAGGCCCTCAGACATTGTCATCTTCTATTCGCTCTTCTTCTTTTATTGAGATAGATCCTTGCTGGCAGGAGCTGGATTTTGGACGATGGGAAGGACTGCCTTGGGAGAGCATCAGTGAGCAGAGCATCGTGCAGTGGCAGCAAAATTTATTAGATTTCACCTTTCCTGAGGGAGAATCTGCTCGTCAGATGCAGCAGCGGGTACTAAGCGGTTGGCAACGATGGAAGCAGCGGCAAACAGGGGGCACTTTGATCTCCCATTTAGGTGTGATTCGTATGTTACTCGGTGACGTATTAGCGATACCTTTTCAACAGCAGTTGATTGTGCAAATTGATACTCAGCATACTCTGTGGTTGCGTCAAAGCTGGATGGAAAATGATCAGGGCGATCAGATCCCAGAATCTGAAGTGTGGCAGTTAAAGGGGCTCAATTTATCCCCCGAGGCTTTGTTAGCTGCTTGGTCGTGAACAGCATCATATATAAAAAAGCACATCTAAAAAGCACATCAAAGGAGCGCGTATGACCGAACAAGAAGGCGTTATTAAGTACCGGCTGGATTACCGATTAAGCCCCGCGTGTGATGAGGCTTTGTTAGAGAGTCTTCAGCAGTGGCGTTTAACACTAAACCAGTTGGGTTTGATTGGTCAGGATGACCGACGCTACGGTGGTCTGGGTTACGGAAATATCAGCATTCGCCATAAAGATGGGTTTATTATTAGCGGCACTCAGACGGGGCACTTAGATCGACTGACTCCAGAGCATTACGCCTTTGTTGAAACCTGTGACCCTAAGGTTAATCATATTGTCGCATCTGGCCCTGTAAAGCCTTCTTCTGAGGCGTTAACCCACGGGGCTGTTTATCAGCTAGATGATACGATACAGGCAGTTATCCATGTCCATAGCCCTGAAATTTGGTCGTTAAGTGATCGCTTATTTCTTCCTGCTACTCCGGTCGATGTGCCCTACGGCACGCCGGAAATGGCGGCTGCGGTGGCCCAGTTATGGTGTGATGATCGGTTAACGCTTAGCCCTGTGTTTACCATGGCGGGGCATCAAGATGGTGTTGTTAGTTTTGGACGAGATATGACAGAGGCTGGGATGGCACTATTAAATACGTTCCAGTGGGCGCGAGCTTTTGAACTTAATGATGCACTTGAGGTGGATGATGCTCATTAGCCTCATCCACCTCAAGTGGCTGTTGTTTGTTTTTGAATAATAAGCTTGAACGATCAGCTTGAAGGAACCGTTTGAAGGTTTAGTTTGAATAGACGACTGCGGCCATAATTGATGATTAGCAGTGCTAGAATGAGAGCGGATGTGAGCATAATCCCGTGAGGTAATAGATGCTGACTGGCGGCTAACTGCACTTTAATATCAATTGCGAAGGTCGCCACTAAAGCGTTTGTGATTAAGCCCGCAGCAAAAGCGACGCTCAATACGCCCGCAAGATAACAGGCGACAGCTCGTGTACCTAGCTCCCGCTTAACAATGCCGATTGTTGCCATATTGGTTGCAGGCCCTGCTAACATAAAGACTAAAACCGCTCCAGGTGAGATGCCTGACAATAGTAAGCCTGCGGCAATAGGTGTAGAGGCCGTGGCACAGATATACATCGGAACCCCAACTAAAGCCATGACTAACATAGCGCTAAAACCATCACCCCACTGTATTAGAAAGCTTTCAGGTACCCATGTCAGGGTCATCGCCGCTAGTAGTAGTCCTACCAGTAACCAGCCTGCCATATCATTAAAAATATCGACAAAAGCATAGCGTTGCCCCTGAATAAATCGATCAAATATGCTGGGGGTGGCATCGGCCTTTTGCGTTGCACTCGAACCGCAGCTTTTTTTACTGCAACAGCTGCTGGCTTCAGTATTGTTTTCTGTTGTATTGCTTTCTGTATCTACGGATGAGTTTATCTCTGAATATAAGGGATCGTTTTGAAACGTCTTTTCTTTAAAGATAAGGGTTAATATACCGGCGGCAATCGCACTTAGTATCGCAGAAATAGGCCGAATAATAGCCATAAAAGGGCCAAGTAAGGCATAAGAGACGGCAATGGAATCCGCGCCCGTTTCTGGGGTTGAAACTAGAAATGAAACGGTAGCACTACGGGAAGCTCCGTTGCGGCGTAGGCTAATAGCGGCAGGGATAACACTGCAAGAACATAGCGGTAGCGGCGCGCCAAACACGGCTGCTTTCGTTATGGCTAGAAGGCTATCTTGTCCTAGATGCTTGGCTAATGTTTCTGTGGCAATAAAGCTATGAATCAAACCTGCGATAACCAAACCGCCCAGCAGCCAAGGCGCGGCATCTAAAAATAAGTCGTAGAAATTATCCAGCAGTAACATGAGTTGACTCCTCTTCGGTATTACCTTCAGCAAGGGCGCTTAGAATGGTGCAATGGCTCGCAGGCAAGGAGCCGCCACAGCAAGCGTCCGTTATTTGCTTTAGGGCGTTACGCATCTGTTCTAGCTCTTTAATTTTCGCTTCGATATCGGCGAGTTTCTCTTCCGCAAAGTTTTTTACGGTCTTGCAGGTTTCCTGATCACGGTTGACCTCAAGGGCTAACAGGCCAGAAATATCCTTTAGCGAAAACCCCACTTCTTTTGCTCGTAGGATAAAAGCGACCTGATTTAGGGCGATGGTGGGATAGAGACGATAACCGGCCTCTGAACGGTGTGGCCTAGGAATTAACCCCTGTTTTTCATAAAAACGCAGGGTTTCAACTGTAACGCCAGTCTCTTTAGCGAGAGTGCCTATCTTGTAAAAGTCAGACATTTTTCTGTTTCCGATAGTGGTGATACCTATATTGTAAAGCCTGTAGTTAACTTTAGGGTCAAGAGTGAATTGTGAGATAACAAGATATAATGATCTGCTTATTCTGTTTTAAGGCGAACGTGTGTCGGCTTAAAATTATGTTAATCTATCCGTCAATAGACAGATTTTTTCTGTCAGAGAGTCACATTTCTAATGATCAGCACTTACAACAGAGGTTAACTGATGAAAAAGCGTACCCTTGCCAGCGCTTTGGCCGTAATGGCTGCACTCGCTTCTATCCCTTCCGAAGCCGCTCCAGTTTATAGTCAAACCCGTGATAGCGCTCAGCGAGTCAATGTTTATCAGCAGTTATACACGTATGCTGCCATCGATATGATGAACTGGACTTATAGCACCAGTACGACGGCTGCTGATGGTACTGTAACAACGGGTTCTGAGTCAGGTAAGTCAACTCGATTAACATTTGGTCAGCGCTTTGATGAGTTTGTTGCCGCAGAAGCCCAGTTTGCACTGGGTGGTGATGAGCATGAGTATACGGTTGGTGTTTATGCTCGCTGGGGTTTGCCTTTGGATCGAATCCAAATTAAAGGCTTAGTGGGGGTTGCAGCGTCACAATTTGATAATGCTGGCACTATTGAAAGTGATACCAGTATCTCTTTTGGCGGTGGTGCAGAGTTAACCCTTTGGCGTGATTGGTATTTTAATGCCGATTATATGAATTATGGCTCTGATTTAGATTCAATCAATATTGGTATCGGCAACCGATTCTAATTAAGAGTCGCTGCCCAAATCAAAAGTCAGCCTTGCTGGCTTTTGTCGTTTCTGGGCTAATATTAATAAGTCAGTACAAACAAGTATAAGTAAGTATAAATAAATAGGAGTGACGGATGGTCGCGACAGATTTTTTCCAATACTGGCCAGAGTTTTTAACGGTCGTGGTTATTCATTTTTTGGCCGTGGCAAGCCCCGGCCCTGATTTTGCGGTTATTTTACGACAGAGTTTATGTGCGGGTAGTCGTTCGGGTGTTTGGACGGGGATCGGCATTGGTAGCGGTATCCTTGTGCATGCCACGTATTCACTGTTAGGTTTAGGTTTATTGATCGCTCAATCGACAACGGCTTTTACCCTTTTGAAAATATTGGGAGCAGCGTACCTCTTATGGGTGGGCTGGCAGTGTCTTAAAGCTAAGCCCGATAATGGCAAAGAGATAGATCTAACACAGGAAGTGAGCCATTCAGGAACGGCATGGAAAGCATGGCGGCTGGGTTTTTTAACCAATGTGTTGAATGCCAAAGCAACGTTATTTTTTGTCTCTTTATTTTCAGTGGTGATTAGCCCGACAACACCGATTCTTGTTCAAGGTTTTTATGGTCTCTGGATGACGGTTATTACCGGTGCTTGGTTTGTGGGTTTGGCCTTATTTTTATCTCGACCACAGGTTCGGACTTTTTTCCGTAAAATTAGTCACTGGATTGAACGCGTTACCGGAGTTGCTTTAATTGCATTAGCGGGAAAACTTGCTACGGCTTCACAAAGTTAAACCAATAGGCTTTGTATCTTGTTTAAATAATTTCAGTAAGCGTATAAGCTTTTTTATGTATCAAACATGCTTTTCAGCGATTTCTGAAAGCTATCAATCCACACCAACTGAAAGATAAGACGGCAGATGGAACAATTTAAAAATATTGGCCTAATTGGGCGACTGGGTAGTACCAAGGTTGTGGATACTATGAAGCGGTTAATCCGTTATCTTCAGGATCGCAACTTGCATATTATCTTGGAAGATCAAATTGGTGAGGTGATGCCGGGGCACGGTTTACAGGAAGCCAGTCGTAAATTAATTGGCGAAGTGAGTGATCTGGTTATTGTTGTCGGTGGTGACGGTAGCCTATTAGGCGCTGCCCGCGCAATTGCCAAATATAATACCCCTGTATTAGGCGTTAATCGTGGCCGCTTAGGCTTCTTGACCGACATTTCACCAAGCGAGCTTGAAGAGCGTGTAGGTGAGGTTTTGGATGGTAAGTACATCACCGAAACGCGCTTTATGTTGGATGCCGAGGTGTATCGTAATGGTGAGCCTGTAGGTAATGCTGTTGGCTTAAATGATGTGGTTTTGCACCCAGGTAAATCGGCTCGTATGATCGAGTTTGATCTTTATATTGAAGGTCAGTATGTCTACAACCAACGTTCTGATGGCTTGATTGTATCCACACCGACTGGCTCAACGGCTTATTCTCTTTCAGGTGGCGGGCCTATTATGCATCCTAAACTGGATGCGATCGTATTAGTACCGATGTTCCCGCACACCCTGAGTAGCCGTCCTATTGTGGTGGATGGTAATAGTGAGGTGAAGATTATTATCGCAAAAGATAATGATGCCTACCCTCATGTTAGCTGTGATGGGCAAACGCACCTAGTAACCAAGCCTGGTGATGTACTGTACGTGAAAAAACGTCCTTATAAACTGCGTTTAATCCATCCGGTTGATCATAACTTTTATGAAATTTGCCGAACAAAGTTGGGCTGGAGTAGTAGTTTTGGCGACCAATAAGCCTTTTCAAAGCCAGTTGCCTGAGGCCGCTGGCTACGACCTTATCGGTGATATTCACGGTTGCGCCCATACACTGAAGCGCCTGCTGTTTCAGATGGACTATCGCAAGAGCAATGGTGTTTGGCGGCACCCTGAACGTAAGGTTATCTTTTTAGGGGATATCGTTGATCGAGGCCCTAGAATTCGTGAATCCTTAGAGCTGGTGTATAGCATGGTTCAAGCGGGTGAAGCAGTTTGTATCATGGGTAACCATGAACATAATGCATTAACCTATTGTACCCCCGCGCCAGAGGGTTTTGCCGATGACTATTTACGCAGTCATAATCCACGGCATACTCGTCTTATTAAAGAGACGTTAGAGCAGTTTGAGACCGCTCAAGATGAGTGGGCGATCTATCTTGACTGGTTTAAGACATTACCTCTGTATCTTGAAACGGATCAATTCCGAGTGGTACATGCAACTTGGAATGACCGTTTTATTCGCACCTTACAGGAACACTATCAAACCGATACGCTGACCGATGAGCTTTTAATCGAATCGGTTCAGCCTGAAAGTTTTGGTTTCAGGCTGATGGAGCACTTAACCCGAGGTAGTCATATTCGATTGCCTGATGGCGTGCAAATCTACGGCGGCGATGGCTTTAGTCGACGAACGTTCCGCACGCATTTTTGGGCAGAAGATCCAGCAACTTACGGTGATGTGATTTTCCAGCCAGATAATCTTCCTGGTTGTTTGGAGGATCAACCGTTAACGGCTCTTGAAAAAGAACAGCTGCTGTATTATTCCCGCCATGATCGTCCATTATTTATTGGCCACTACTGGTGTGAAGGGGTTCCAGCTTTGGTGACACCCAATATCGCCTGTTTAGACTACAGTGCGGTGAAGTATGGCAAATTAGCCTGCTATCGGTTTAGTGGGGAAACCCAGTTGGATGCAAGTAATTTTGTTTGGATCTCGGTTGATCGAGATTGGACCTCTAACGATACCTCTGTCTGAGAGGTGGTGGCGGAATGATTTGAACAGACTAAAGCGACCAGCCTGAAACGTTGTTTTATGAAATTTTATCGTAGCCCCCTTGGAACTTTATAAAATGGACGCATACTAATAAGTAAGGTTATTCGTGGCGAGTCGGTTGTCCACGAAGCCTACTGGTTAATTTACTGGTTTAAAAAGTCTACTGGCTCTAAATATATTATTCAGGTGTGCTAACAGTAGATAGCGAGTGAATCCGGCAGCACGTACCATGCTGCCGGATTTTTTTTGCCTTATTTTATTCAGAAGGTTAAATGTGAGCCATGATAAAAGTTTTAGAGCTGCCGCATAATAAAGACCTGTCAGAACTAAGCCATGAACTTTGGGCGAGAAAGATAGGGCATCAGATTCGCCAGAGTAAAGATAGCCAAGAGATTTGGCTGGCCAATCCTAAAGATTATCCAGCGTTACTGGTCATGGTTGAGGAGTGGCAGCGGGGTGAGCTAGCCTACACTGTTGATTCTGAACCGCCCTCTTTTGACGGTATCAAAAATGGTCTTACCGATGCTTTACGTTGGCCGTTGACCTTTGTATTGTTGCTTATTAGCGCACTGATAACCGCTTTGATCAGTTTTGATAGCCAGTCCCATATTCTAAGTGCATTAAGCATTGTTCCCTTTCACCAGGTTCCTCAAGGACTCTCTTATCTGCCTTTAGAGCAAGCACTTAAAGCCGGTGATATTTGGCGGCTGTTAACACCAACATTTTTACATTTTGGGCTTTTGCATCTGATTTTTAATGGTCTTTGGGTGTGGGAACTCGGCCGAATGATTGAGAAAAGGCAGTCGACAATCCAGTTGGCGGTGCTTTTTTTGATCAGTGCTATAGGTGCTAATCTGACTCAGTACATGATGGGCGATATTCTGTTTGGTGGTCTATCGGGTGTGGTTTATGCCTTGCTAGGTTACTGCTGGTTCTGGGATCGTCTGGCCCATCCGCCTATTTTTTATATTCGTAAGCCCGTTTTTATTCTGCTTCTCGTTTGGCTGGTGTTCTGTCTGGTGGGTGGCTCTAGTCTGCTAGGTTTTGGTAATGTCGCTAACGCTGCTCATATTGCGGGTTTGGTCTCTGGTAGCCTATGGGCGTTTATTTTGGTCAAGTTCAAAGGGGAAGGTAAGAGAGCCTCTAAATCGGTATAATCTCTTCTTGCCTGGGTTCACGCCTAAATACTTATCGTAATGGCCGTCTTAATAGTAATGGCAGCCTTAATAGCAATGACTGTCTTAACCGGAGGTCCTATGACCCTGCAAGAATTGATTCAGAATATGACACCTGATATTTATTCTAACTTACGCCAAGCGGTTGAACTGCGTAAATGGCCAAATGGTATTCGTTTAACCGAAGAGCAAGTTGAGCTTTGCATGGAAGCCGTGATTCGCTTTGAGATTCAGCATGATATGCCGGCAGAAGATCGTGTTGGCTTTATGGAAGAACAGTGTGAGAGCGATAAAGATCACGCCGATATTATTAAAATAATGCACTGATTGCTGGAGCCTTCATGACGGTATTTTCCGGTCAGCTACACAAGATGTTTACCCAGGATACGCAACCCGTTAGTTATCAGCTTGAACTGGCGGGTCAGAAGATTACGTTAAATGATCTTATCGGTAAAACATTAAAATTCAGTTTTCATGGCGCAATTAACTGCAGCCACTGTGGGCGTAAAACCAAGAAAAGTTACTCTCAAGGCTTTTGTTACCCTTGTTTTAAGGCGTTAGCCCAGTGTGATTTATGTATCATGAGTCCAGAAAAATGCCACTATCATTTAGGCACTTGCCGTGACTCTGAGTGGGGGGAGCAGTTTTGTTTTCAGGATCATATTGTCTACTTAGCAAACTCTTCTGGTTTAAAAGTAGGCATCACACGGGAAACTCAGGTTCCGACACGCTGGATGGATCAAGGCGCTTTAACAGCCCTGCCTATTTTTCGTGTGAAGACGCGTTTGCAGTCTGGCCTTGTTGAAGATGCAATACGTCAACATACCTCTGACCGAACCAACTGGCGCAATATGCTAAAGGGTATTAGCCCCGATATTAATTTGTTAGACGAACGTGATCGCCTATTAGAGCTGGCCAAAGATGATATCGCTCAACTACAACAGCAGTTTGGTTTGGATGCTATTTATCCATTGCTTGATGCGCGTCCTTATCAGTTTACCTATCCCGTAGAGCAACATCCTGAAAAAGTAGTCGCTCATAATTTGGATAAAACGCCAGAAGTTGAAGGTATTTTGAAGGGAATAAAAGGCCAGTATTTGATTCTTGATAGCGGTGTTCTAAATATCCGAAAATTCAGCGCTTACCATGTTGATCTTCACGTTATGCCTTAACCATTACATACTTTAACTGTTTTTGTTATAGCCGCCTGAGTATTGTCTCAAGGCGGCGATGGTATTCTGTGGCTAAGACGCGCATCAGCTCGGCGATTTAGTTTGATTGGGAATAATTTTGTGCCCAGCTGATAAAGTTCTCTTGCGATAGGGGGGCTGTATAGAGGTAGCCTTGGGCCATTTGACATTGACTGCGAATGAGAAGCTCTGCTTGATATTCTGTTTCCACACCCTCCGCAATAACCTCAAGAGCTAAGCTATTCGCTAGGCCGATAACGGAAGAAATAAGAGCAAGGTCGTTTTGGTCTTTGGCGCTTTCAGGCATAAAGCTACGATCAATTTTTAGACGATCTACTGGTAAACTTTGTAGACGCCCTAGGGATGAATAGCCGGTGCCAAAGTCATCAATAGCGATCTGAATCCCCATCCCTCGGAACTGCTGTAGCACTTGAACCACCTGATCATTTTCCTTCATTAATGATGTTTCGGTGATTTCAATTTCCAATGCTTGAGCAGGCATTCCGGTCTGCTGCAACGTATCTAAAACATCCTGATAGAAGTCGCTACGAAGTAGTTGAACCATAGAGACGTTAACGCAGACACGTTCGATACCCATGCCCATTTCTTGCCAGATCAAAAAATCGATACAGGATTGTTTTAGAACTTTTAAGCCCAGCTGGATAATAAGCCCTGTGGCTTCTGCTGCAGGAATAAAGTGATCAGGGCCGATTCGATGGCCATCTTTATGTTCCCAGCGTACAAGCGCTTCAGCACTGCATACCTTGCCGGTGCAAAGATCGATTTGTGGCTGATAAAAAACAACAAATTCTTGTGGGGACTCTGTAATAGCTCGGCGTAGATCCAGCTCTACTTCCATTTTTTGGATGGCGTTACTCGTTAATTGAGAGGTATAGAACTGAAAATTATTTTTCCCGGTATCCTTCGCACGATAAAGCGCGGTATCAGCATTACGCAGAAGTGTTGTACTGGCTGATCCATCATCTGGATAGCAGCAAAGGCCAATACTGGCGGTAATAAACAGCCGGTGAGTCTCAACATTAAAAGGCGCTTCAAAGGCGTTGAGCAGTGTTTGAGCGAATTGATGCATTTGGCCATTAGCGGCAAGATTACGACCTAATACAATAAACTCATCACCGCCTTGGCGAGCAATTAAATCATCGTCACCAATAATCTCGGTAAGACGCTGAGCAACAGCTTGTACGAGTAAATCGCCTACTTGGTGACCAAAACTGTCGTTAACGGCTTGAAAGTTATCCAAATCGATATAAGCGATGCAAAATAATTCATTGTTCTTTTCTGCTTTAGGGATAATGCTACTTAAACGATCCCGTAGCTGGGGTAAATTAGGTAGCTGAGTCAGGTCATCAAGTCCGGTATCTTTAAGGCTGTTGATTTCATACATCATCGATAAATATTTTTGTACATGGCCTGAGGCATCTTTCATCGCCATAATTTTTTGCCAAATATGCAGCTCTTTACCGGATTTGCTCAGATTTGTAACTTCTCCCTGCCATTGCCCACGTTTGAGCAACTGGTTCCAAAGCCCTTTGTAAAAATTGGCATCATGTTTACCTGATTGAAGAATACTGGGGGTTTTACCTTTAACATCTTCCAGTTCATAACCGGTTATACGGGTAAACGCAGGGTTGATATTTAAAATACGACTGTGCACATCGGTAATAAGATACGCTTCGTCGGACATTTCAAAGACAAGTGCCGCTTGGTCTATTTCCTCCTGCCTTTGCTGCTGCTGGCTGATATCATGTACTGCGGCAGTAATCGTATCGATTTGACCTGAGTCATCAAGAGTCACCGTCCAGTCGAAGTGCGCCGTAAAACTGTGGTTCTTCTTATGTTTTTGAGGTAATCGAATATGGCCCTCTAGCTGGTTTTCTGATGCCAGAGCTACAATATGGCTGGTGAGGTGTTTCGCATCCTCCGCCGATAAGCAGAGTTCTTGCAGATGACCGGGTAAGCCTTGATCATCATAACCAAAGACTTTGCAGGCCGCATGATTAGTGAATATTAACTGGCCATTGGCGCGATATTGCAAAATACCATGACTAACACTTTGCAGGACTTGCTGCAAAAATAACGAGTGTCGATCAAGTTTATTTTGCATCACATTACGTTGGCGTAATCCCTGTGCGGTTAGGGAGAAAATTAAAGCGCCAGAAATCAGTACAAAAAAGCTACCTTTGTATATCTGAATATCAGAAAGCAATACTGGGTTTGTGACTATACCTGACAAAATACGGTCTGAGAAATAGATCCACAGCAGAGAGAAAGAGACATAAACTGACGCTACCTTGAATGGCAGAGTCAGCTTAGAGTATTTTGTTCGTGATGGTGCTTGTTCCATGAATAATGTTTAGCCTATCTTCTGTTTGAGTGCATTTGCCGTGTTTACAGTGTAGCGTTAATTGAGATGGTGCGTTTATATCTGCTTTGATGTGTTATTTTTCATTAGAATAGTCTAAAAAAAGTCTCTAAAGCATACTAGTACAGCCTTTGGCTGAAGCCCTATTCATTGGGCACTCTAACGTCATTAATCTTGAGAGTCTAAAGCAATATCAAATATTGATATATATAATTTAAATCTAACTATAGTTTTGTAATGTGAGTGTGTTATGACACAGGTAAATAACGACGTAATTTATTTGAAAGACTATCTGTCCCCCGCTTTTTTAGTCCATTCCGTTGCGCTGACTTTTGACTTGGAGCCTCATCAAACTCGTGTTCATTCGCTGATTCAGTTTGAGCGTAATTCCAAACGTGAGGTAGGGCTACCATTAGTCTTGCATGGTGTTGATTTAAAACTCATATCGGTTGCGGTTAACGGTACGCCTTTGAGTGAGTCGGATTATCAGGTGACGGCTGAACAGCTTGTTATTACTCAAGTACCGAATGCCTTTGAGTTAGCGGTTGAGGTTGAGATTGATCCTGCTAATAACACGTCCTTAGAAGGCCTGTATCGCTCTAACACTATGTTCTGTACTCAGTGTGAGGCTGAAGGCTTTCGAAAAATCACTTATTACCCGGATCGTCCAGATGTGATGGCTGCGTTTACGACCAAGGTTATTGCCGATAAAACGGAATATCCTGTGCTGCTTTCTAATGGTAATCCGATTGATAAGGGAGAGCTGGACAACAACCGCCATTTTGTTACTTGGCAAGATCCTTTTGATAAGCCAGCTTATTTATTTGCTTTGGTGGCCGGTGATCTGCAAGTCGTGGAAGATAGTTTTATAACGATGAGTGGGCGCAAGGTTGCGCTGGAGATTTGGGTAGAGCCTGAGAATATTACTAAATGTGATCATGCTATGGCTTCTTTGAAAGCCGCGATGACATGGGATGAAGAGGTCTATGGTCGTGAGTACGACCTTGATATCTACATGATCGTCGCAGTGAATGATTTCAATATGGGCGCTATGGAAAATAAAGGGCTAAATATCTTTAACTCCTCCTGTGTGCTAGCGCGACCTGATACGGCTACGGATGGGGCTTTTCAGCGTATTGAAGGTGTGGTTGCTCATGAATACTTCCATAACTGGTCAGGCAATCGTGTGACCTGTCGTGATTGGTTTCAACTATCACTAAAAGAAGGTTTTACGGTCTACCGTGATCAGTGTTTCTCCGCAGATATGAACGATGAGGCGGTTAAGCGTATCGAAGATGTTGCTATGCTGCGTACAGCGCAGTTTGCCGAGGATGCTGGCCCTACCGCGCACCCTGTACGTCCAGATCACTTTATTGAGATTTCCAACTTTTACACACTAACGATCTACGAGAAAGGTTCTGAAATTGTCCGTATGATCGCTAATCTACTGGGGCCAGATCTGTTCCGTAAAGGAAGCGACCTTTACTTTGAACGTCATGACGGGCAAGCGGTAACCGTAGAAGATTTTATTGCGGCAATGGCTGATGTTTCTGGCATTGATTTCACTCAGTTTATGGGCTGGTATAGTCAGGCGGGTACGCCAACGTTAAGCGTTAGCGGTGTATTTAATCATGATTTGAATCAATACACGCTCACGATTAAGCAACAGACAGCACCAACAAAAGGGCAGGCGAATAAACAAGCGCTGCATATTCCTGTGAAAGTAGGGCTGCTGAATGCCGTTGGTGAGGATCTGCCTTTAACGCTCTCAGCCGGTGATGCCTCAGGTGCTCAGGGCGATACTGATCGTGTTTTGCATCTGCGGGAAGCGGAACAGAGCTTTGTTTTTGAAAATATCACAGAAGAGCCTGTGCCTTCACTGCTACGGGGCTTCTCGGCTCCAGTAAAACTGAGTTTTGATTATACGCAGGATCAACTCTTGCATCTGATGCAGCATGACTCCGACGGCTTTAACCGTTGGGATGCAGGGCAACGGTTAGCTATTGCAGCATTAAAAGAGATGATTGGCCAGTTTGAATCTGGCGAGATGCCGACGTTAAATCCTGTTCTGATTGAGGCATACCGTGGCTTGTTTGATGCGGGATTGGAACCGGCTATTCTGGCTGAAATGTTAGTCTTGCCAGGTGAAGCCTATCTGTCTGAGCAGTTTGATATTGTGCCTGTGGATGGGATTCATGCGTGTCGCAATATTGCCTGTAAAACCCTTGCCCAAGCCTTAACGGTAGAATTAGAGCAGGCCGTTAACGATAATCAGCTCTCTGGAGATTATCGTCCGGTTGCAGAAGATATTGCTAAGCGTCGTCTGAAAAATACCTGCCAATCTTACTTAATGGCACTGGAAACCGAGTCTGCTGTTGAGCGCAGTTGGCAGCAGTTTAATCAGTCAGACAATATGACCGATGTGCAGGCTGCCTTGATGCAGTTAGTGCATTCTAAGCAGGACGAAAAAGCTAATGCTGCGTTAGAAATCTTTGAGCAAGAGTGGCAGCAGGACGCTTTAGTGATGGATCAGTGGTTTCAGGTTCAGGCTAGCCGCCCCCACCCAGATGCTTTAGCGCGAGTAAAAGCCCTGATGGAGCATTCTGCCTTTAGTTTGAAAAACCCAAACAAGGTGCGTTCACTGATCAGCGTTTACTGCAATCAAAACCGAGCCAATTTCCACAGTATTGACGGTTTAAGCTATCAGTTCTTGGCGGATGTTGTGCTAACGTTGGATGAGATGAATCCGCAGATCGCATCACGCCTGATTACCCCTTTGACCCGTTGGCAGAAAATGGACGGTAAGCGTCAGAAGTTGATGCAAGCCGAGTTGCAGCGAGTTGCAGCGGCTAATCTGTCGAAGGATCTGTTTGAAGTCGTACAAAAAGCCCTGCCATAATATTCAGGCTTAAAAAAACCAAGCCTAGGCTTGGTTTTTTTATCTCAGGGGGCATTCAAAGCGGGGTACTTAATAAAGAAAATACATACTTAAAACATCGCCCAGAGTGACTGATCAATAAATTAGTGATCAGTGCTGGTGACCACCTGCGCCGTGAACATGGCCATGTTCTAGCTCTTCTGCAGAAGCTTCACGTACATCAACAACTTCTACGTCAAATGTCAAAGTAACGCCCGCTAAAGGATGGTTTGCATCAATCGTTACATTGCCATCTTCTACTTTAGTAACGGTTACAGCAATAGGTTGACCTGTGTTAGATTCAGCATGGAACTCCATACCAACTTCGACTTCTTCAACCCCTTGGAACATTTCTGCAGGTACTTCTTGAACCAATTCAGCCATATGTTCGCCGTAACCGTCTGCTGGCGCTACAGTGACATTAAGCTTGTCGCCAGACGTTTTACCGACTAGAGCATCTTCTAAACCTGGGATGATATTTGCAGCACCGTGAAGGTATGCCAGTGGCTCTGCATCTGCTGATGAGTCGATAGTATCGCCAGCTTCGTTGGTCAGCGTGTAATGAATGGATACAACTGAGTTATCCTGGATTTGCATGGAGTGCCCCTTAACTTGAACTGTATTTAGCGTTTAAGCGACGCAGGATAACATGGTAAATAGGCATTTATGCAAGCCAGAGAGCCATTTTATCGTGATTAAAGTTAAAGAAATGGCAAAAACATTACGGTGGGAATGGGTTTTAGCTAGCTTACGGTTCAAGCTATCGTTAGTATCCAGATAATTAAAAACAAAAAAAATTACAAAACATTACAAGTTGCAGGTAATCTTAAAATCCGACTGGCTCAGGATTCGTAAAATATAAAAATAATACTGCGATATATAAAAACAATGATCGCCTGTGAGCGTGTAACACTTTGCCTTAATGAACTAGCAACAGGATGCTGCAAAATGAAACAAAATCTGCCTGTCACTCAGGTTGAGAGAAGCTTTCCAGATAATATCCCACTTGTATCGACGACGGACTTAAAAGGAAAAATCACCTTCGTCAATGATGCCTTTGTTCAGATCTCAGGCTTTACTCGCGAAGAGTTGATGGGAATGGATCATAATATGGTTCGTCATCCTGATGTGCCGCCTCCCGTTTTTGCTGATATGTGGCGTACGCTGCAAAGCAATAAACCTTGGATGGGCGTGATTAAAAATCGTTGTAAAAATGGTGACTATTATTGGGTGAATGCTTTTGTAACGCCTATTTTAGATAACGGTCAAGTGATTGGTTACCAGTCTGTGCGCTCTAAACCTAATCTTAATCTCGTTGAGCGCACAAAAGGGATATATGAACGTGTTAGCCGTGGAGGAAAACGGATACACCTGAATGATATTAACTTAAGCTCAAGTGTGCCCGTTTTGTTAGCGGCTTCGACTTTAATTCCTGTTGGCTTAAGCCAGTGGTTTAATTTTTCTAATATCGCCACTTTAGGTACCTCTGTTGGTGTTGCCTGTATTAGCTTATTGGCCCTGAATGGTTTGATGGCTCCGCTAAAAATGGCAACGGCTAGAGCCAAGAACTATATCGACAGTGAACTGTTAAAAGAGATGTACGCGAATAGCACGGATGAAGCTGGACAGATGTATCTCGCGGCAATTATGCGCGAAGCTAATGTTAGTGCGATGACGACCCGAATTAGTCATTCCGCAAAAGAGTTGTACGCCTTAGGTGATGAAACCACGCGTATTGCCGATCATGCTGCGGAAGCGATTAATCGTCAGGCCGCAGAAGTAGAGCAGATTGCTACTGTGATTAGTCAATTGTCTGGGGCTATTGATGAAGTAGCTACAAATGCTAATTCCGCTTCTGACGCGACCCATCAAGCGAATGAGCTTGCTCATCAAGGCCGTAGCGTGGTCAACGATACGGCTCAGTCAATTAATGATCTAGCTGCGGCAATCGAGCAGGCAGTTGTTCAAGTAGAAAGCCTGCATCAGGCAACGGATGATATTGCCAGCGCAATCTCAGTGATTACCGAAATTGCAGATCAGACCAATCTGCTGGCGCTTAATGCGGCCATTGAAGCAGCTCGTGCAGGGGATCAAGGTAGAGGTTTTGCCGTGGTTGCCGATGAAGTGCGTGCCCTTGCGCAGCGTACTCAGAGTTCTACCGGTGAGATTTACGGTACCCTTGAGCGGCTAAAGAAAGAAACGGAAGAAGTAGTACGCGTGATGAAATCGAGTCAAGTCAGTGCTAGTGGCTGTGTGGATCAAGCGCAAGTAGCCGGTGAAACGCTTGATGCGATCAGCCAAACGATGCAAACCATTACTGATATGAGTCAGATGATTGCAGCGGCTGCAACACAGCAAAGTGCTGCATCTGAAGAGATTCGGCATAACCTAGATTCAGTTAACGAGGCCGCGGCAGAAGCTACAGAGTCTTCGATACTTACCAAAGAAGCCTCAAATAATCTTATCGATAATGTACGACAGATTATGCAAAGTATTGCGCGTTAGCTTGAAGGTATTGCGTGTTAGCTTGCCTTAAGCTTTTAAATGGAGGCTTATTAGCCTCTATTTATTTACGCATGGATATGCGTTTCTAAACAGATGTCGTTTTTTGTTGAGTATTTGAAGTGCTTAATCATAAAGACATGAAGCTGTCATATACTAACCCTTTGCCAATGAGTTAAATATTGTAGGTTTTAAGGGTGATTATGCAAATGCAAGAACGGCGGGCGCTTTATCTAAAAATCAGAGATTATCTTGCGGCGGACATAGCCGCGGGTAAGTGGTCAGAAAATGATAAGTTACCCTCTGAACGTCAACTGACAGAACAGTTTTCCACTACCCGTGTTACAGCTCGTCAGGCTCTGGCTCAACTAGAGGCTGAAGGGCTTATTTTTCGTGCTAATCGTCGCGGTTGGTTTGTTACTCCTCCACGTATTAACTATGACCCAAGTCGAGATGTTGGATTTGTCCGTTATGTTCAGGAGCAAGGCTTCAGTGCTCGGACTCAGACTCTGGATAAGCAGTTGGTCGAATTACCGGATAAAATCGCCGATGAGGTTGGTCTAGAGCGTGGTACGCCTGTGTATGAAATTCTGCGTCGACGTTATATTAATGACCGCCCTTGCCTCATAGAAAAAATCTATCTGAACCCGAAAAACTGCCCCGGTGTGTTGCAGTATTCATTAGATGGCTCTCTTTGGAACTTGCTACGAACAGAGTATGAGCTAGAGCCCGTAGAGCGCCACTTAGAGATCTACCCGCAAACTCTAGAGCACCGTATTGCTGATGCATTGGACGCAAATACTGGCACTACTGGTCTCTATATTCGACGTATTTGCCGAGATCAACATGGAGAGTTTCTTGAGTTGGATGAAGAGTTCTGGTTGCACAACGCCTTAAAAGTGGTGGTCAGCGTTAGTCCATTCTGAATTTAAATATTCATTTTTTCTGCTGTCTTATTTCTGTCAACGTACTGTCATTATTGTCTTTTATTATCTGGTGTATACCAGATTTAAGCAGCTTGCATTGGCAGCTGTAAAACAGATAGTAGGCGAGGTATAAAGATTTGGCTTGTTGCACTAAACGCAGCGGTTAGCAGGGACGTATTGGTTGATATCTATAGCGTGAATGGTTTTTTAAACCACTTTTATAAACTTTAATCTTTCGTTAATTGAATTGAAATATAGGCTTGCTAGATTCTGGTGTAGATCAAAATAAATTTAAATAACCGAGCTCTCAAGTCAAAAGGATAACCACAATGAATCTGACCAAATCATTCAAAACCGCTACCGCAGGCCTCGTGGGTGTAATGGCGTTAATGTCCGCTAATGTACAAGCTGCGACAGAGCTTAAAGTGTATACCGCCTTAGAAAGTGAGCAACTACGCCCCTATGCCAAAGCATTTAATCAGCAGTACCCGGATATCAAAATCAAATGGGTACGCGACTCCACCGGCATTGTCACCGCCAAGCTGCTGGCTGAGAAAAACAACCCGCAGGCGGATGTGATCTGGGGGCTGGCTGCTACCAGTCTGCTGGTTCTGAAAGATCAGGATATGCTGCAACCCTATGCACCTAAAGGTCTGGAAAAACTATCACCTAAGTTCCGTGATAAAGCGGCAACACCTTCCTGGGTGGGTATGGATGCTTGGATGGCTTCTCTGTGTTTTAACACCATTGAAGCGAAAAAACTGGGGTTGCCAAAGCCTACCAGTTGGGAGGATCTGACTAAGCCTGTCTACAGAGGCCATGTTGTTATGCCTAATCCAGCATCATCCGGCACCGGCTTTTTGGATGTGTCCTCTTGGTTACAGCTGTTTGGTGAAGACAAGGGTTGGGACTATATGGACCGCCTGCACAACAATATTGCTCGTTACACCCATTCTGGTTCCAAGCCATGCAAACTGGCCGCAGCGGGAGAAGCTCCGATTGGTATCTCCTTCGCATACAGAGGTGCGAGTCTGAAGGAGAAAGGTGCTCCACTGGATGTGATCTACCCACAGGAAGGACTGGGCTGGGATATGGGAGCCGCCAGTATTGTTAAAGGTACTAATAATCTGGATGCCGCTCAGAAGCTGATGGATTTTGCGGTAAGTAAAGAAGCAAACAAACTGTACAGCAAAAGCTTTGCCGTTGTGGCTTACCCAGGAGTTGCGCAACCGATTCCACATTTCCCGGTTGATGCTGAGCGTCTGATGATGAACAACGATTTTGAGTGGTCCGCCAGTAATCGCAAACAGATTCTGAGCACCTGGCAGAGCCGTTACGACAGCAAGAGCGAACCTAAGTAATTCAGAGGCTCTGATCTATTTTTTGAATGGGAATATGGTCGGTTGGCAGAGACGGTGATGATCGTCTCTGTCATATCACTGACATGCTTTCCCCTGAGACTGAGATTGATGTCACATCTTCTTCATTAAACTGACTTTAACTTGATTTAACAGAGCAGCTAAATGCACGTCAGGCTGCCCTGATAACGGCTACCCGGAGACGCTTATGATGGCGCAACCCCAACAACCGATCACTTCAGCTTTTACCCCGTTGGTTAAGCGAAATAACGCCCCTTATCTGCAGGTAAATAAAGTTTGGAAACACTATGGTAATTTCGCCGCTCTAAAAGATGTTTCTCTGGAGATTAAGGATGGGGAATTTGTCTGTTTTTTGGGGCCATCTGGTTGTGGTAAAACAACCTTGTTAAGGGCGATTGCAGGCCTTGATCCGCAGAGCCGAGGTGAGATTGTGCAGGGCGGTCAAACGATCTCCTTACTGCCTCCAGAGCAGCGGGATTTTGGTATTGTATTTCAATCCTATGCCTTGTTTCCTAACCTTACAGTAGCGAAAAATATCGCCTATGGCTTAAGAAGCTTAAAGTTAAGTCGAAATCAAATTGAAGCTAAAGTCACTGAACTGCTTAACACTATTGGTTTATCTGATATGGCGTATAAATATCCAGCGCAACTATCAGGGGGCCAGCAGCAACGTATAGCCTTGGCTCGCGCATTAGCGACAGAACCTAGTCTGTTATTGCTTGATGAACCTCTTTCGGCCCTTGATGCTCGGGTGCGTCTGCATCTGCGTCAGGAGATTCGTAAACTGCAACGAAAGTTAGGCATTACTACAATTATGGTGACTCATGATCAGGAAGAGGCTCTGGCGATGGCTGACCGTATTGTGGTGATGAACCATGGGATTGTTGAGCAAGTAGGTACGCCAGAAGAAGTCTATCGCCGCCCTATTAACGCCTTTGTTGCCAACTTTGTCGGCACGATGAATTTATTACCAGTAAAGGTTTCGGGCAATAAGCAGGTGCGTCTACAGGAGCGGTTAATTAACTGTCGACGTTATAAAAAGCAGCAGACGGCTGCTGCTTGGTTAGCATTTCGTCCTGAAGTTGCAGCTATTAAACCGGCAGGTTTGCATGGGGACGATAAGCATTATGAATACTTCAATGGCACTGTGCTGCACACCGAATTTATGGGTAATTTCCTGCGTATTGAAGTGAACCTGTCTGATTTTCAGCAGAGTGTTCAGGTTGACGTCAGCAGTCAGCATACGGATCTGACTTTGTGTATGGCAGGGCATCAGGTATCGCTGGCAGTGCCTGTTAATGAACTTCAGGTCTTTGATCGTTATGACAACTCGGCGGCGACCGGAGATGCGGGCCATTCGGCCGTGGCAACAGATGAGGTTGCGGCATGAGTGGTATGGCATCTGACCATCTGTCTGGCGGTTTCCAGAATAAGGAACTTGAGGAACAGGGTGCGATTAAAGCTGATAAGGTGCGTCTGAGCCGTCAGGATTATATTCAACGTGCAGCGGTATTGCTGGCGGTACTCTTTCTTTTCGTGGCTTTGATCCTGCCTTTGGGCACCATGCCGATTAAAAGCCTGCAGAATGCCGAAGGTGATTTTATCGGGCTGGCGAACTTTGCCAGCTATATCAGTAACCCCGCGCTGTTCCAGTCGGTGCTTAACTCCCTACAGATCGCGTTGATCTCCACCGGTGTGGTGCTGACGCTGGCCTTTCTGTTTGCCTACGGATTAACCCGAACGTGTATGCCGGGTAAGAAAACTCTTCGTGCCCTGACTCTTTTGCCTCTGTTTGCTCCTTCACTGTTACCGGCCATTAGCCTGATCTATCTGCTGGGAAATCAGGGCATCTTTAAAGAGGTACTGATGGGGGCATCTGTTTACGGCCCTATCGGTATCGTGATCGGCATGTGTTTCTGGGTGTTTCCCCATGTGTTGATGATTATGGTGACAGCACTTTCCAATTCAGATGCTCGTCTGTATGAGGCCGCTCAGGTGATGAAGGCCTCACCATTGCGTACCTTTTTTACCGTGACGCTGCCGTCTGCTAAGTACGGCCTTATCAGTGCAGGTTTTGTCGCCTTTACTCTGGTGATTACCGATTTTGGCGTTCCGAAAGTGATCGGTGGTGACTTTAAGGTACTGGCGACAGATATTTACAAACAGGTGGTGGGCCAGCAGAATTTCCAGATGGGGGCTGTGGTATCGGTAATTCTGTTGCTGCCAGCGGTATTCTCTTTTGCTGCAGATCGTCTGGTACAGAAAAAGCAGGTGGCCATGCTGTCAGCCCGTGCGGTGCCTTATATACCAAAACCGAACCCAGTTAAGGACAATCTTTTCCTGGCGATCTGTCTGCTGGTTGTATCGGCTATTCTGCTGGTGATCGGCACAGCAGCTTACGCCTCTTTTGTCAGCTTCTGGCCCTACAATATGGAACTGAGTCTGCAGCACTATGACTTTGAATCGGTGGGTTCCAGCTGGGATTACTACTTTAACTCTATCGAGATGGCGGTATGGGTTGCGCTGATTGGTACGGGTATTGTCTTCTTCAATGCTTATCTAGTGGAAAAAGGTCGTGCTTTTGAACCGGTGCGTAACCTGCTACATCTGATGGCGATGATTCCTATGGCGGTACCGGGTATGGTACTGGGTCTGGCGTATATCTTCTTTTTTAACCAGCCGGATAACCCGCTTAACTTTATCTACGCGACCATGGCGATTCTGGTACTGAACAGTGTGGTGCATTTTTATACCGTCTGTCATCTGACCTCGGTAACGGCGCTGAAGCAGATCGATGGTGAGTTTGAGTCGGTGTCTGCCTCCCTAAAAATTCCGTTTTATGTCACTTTCTGGCGAATCACCCTGCCGGTTTCTTTGCCTGCGGTGCTGGAAATCTCGGTCTACCTGTTTGTTAACGCCATGACCACCGTATCGGCGGTGATCTTTATCTACTCCAGCGACACCATGTTGGCCTCAATTTCGGTACTGAATATGGACGAAGCGGGTAATACCGCCTCTGCAGCAGGTATGGGCGTGCTGATTCTGCTGACCTGTCTGACGGTGAAGGGGTTGCACTGGTTGCTGTCTCAGCAGATTTTGGGGCTGACTCAGGGCTGGCGTAACCGATAAACCTGTTTTCAGCGGGTGGTCTGAGCTTTTACCGCGATGAACATATAACGTGATGAGCGAAGACCGCCCTATTTTTTAGTTTTAAATCTGGTCTATGCCAGATTGATTTAAAGTGAGCGAGTTCTGTATGTCTGAATTTGAAAACCTGTCACCGCAAGCAGCGGGTAAACCTCCTTATCTACTGACCCCAGGGCCGATCACCACCACGGATACCGTAAAAGCGGCCATGCTGCGAGACTGGGGATCCTGGGATGGTGATTTCCGCCAGATGACCCGCCAACTGTGTGATCAGCTACTGGATGTGGCCAATGCCAAAGACAGCCATGTCTGCGTGCCTATGCAGGGTAGTGGCACGTTTGCTGTTGAGGCAACACTGGGCACTCTGGTGCCGAAAACCGGCAAGGTTTTGGTACTGATGAACGGCGCCTACGGTAAACGTCTGGCCCAGACACTGGATTATCTGGGCCGTGATTACGTCACGCTGGACAAGGGCGATTACTTGCCACCGATGCCGGATGAAGTGGAAAACATTCTGAAAGCGGATGGGGAAATTACCCATGTGGCGGTGATTCATTGCGAAACCAGCTCAGGCATTCTTAACCCAATTCCTGAAATTGCTGAGGTGGTCGCCCGTCTGGGGCGTCGTCTGATTATCGATTCCATGAGCGCTTTCGGTGCGATTCCGGTGGATGCGAAAAAAACTGCCGTTTGATGCTCTGATCTCTTCTGCCAATAAGTGCTTTGAAGGTGTACCGGGTTTTGGTTTCAGTCTGGTTCGACGTTCTGCGCTGGAGCAGAGCAAAGGCAATGCGCACTCCCTGAGTCTGGATCTTTATGAGCAGTCGGTCTATTTGGAAAAAACCGGTCAGTGGCGTTTTACCCCGCCAACCCATGTGGTTGCTGCTTTCCTGCAAGCGATGAAAGAACATACCGAAGAAGGCGGTGTTGCCGGTCGACTGGCCCGGTACAGCCGTAACCAGCAGCGACTGGTCGCGGGTATGAAAGCGCTGGGTTTCCGTACTTTGCTGAATGAAAAATGGTTGTCACCAATCATTGTAACCTTCCTGTCGCCGCAGCATGACAATTTTGATTTCAACACCTTCTACGATCGCATCAAGGCAAAGGGCTTTGTGATCTATCCCGGCAAACTGACCGTGGTGGACAGCTTCCGCCTAGGTTGTATCGGTCAGTTGTATGACGAGCAGATCGATCAGGTACTGGCCGCTATTAAAGTGGTGCTGGCGGAGATGCAGATCGATAACGGCTACGCCGAACTGCCGGAAGAGAATGCGGTGACGGCAGTCTGATAAATCGCCTTATTAAGCCTTATTAAAGAGACGTGACACAGCCAGAATTTTTACTTATTTAGCTTAAGGATTTTTATTATGTATCAGTTTACCCGTCGTTATATGGGCCCCCTGCAGGCAGTGATTATGGATTGGGCCGGTACTACTGTGGATTTTGGTTCTATGGCACCGATTCACGCTTTCCGTCGCCTGTTTGAACAGAATAAAACCCCGATCACTATCGCCGAAGCTCGTGCCCCTATGGGAGCAGAAAAACGTGAACATATCCGTCAGCTGTGTGCGATGCCTCGGGTGCGAGATGCCTGGACAGCTGCCCACGGTTCTGAGCCGATAACTGCGGATATTGACCGTATGTATGAAGAATTTGTGCCGCTGCAGATCGACGCGATCGCCCAGTGTGGTCAGCTGATTCCGGGTCTTAAGGATACGCTGGCCTGGTGTCGTGAGCAGGAGATCGCTATCGGTGCCAACACCGGTTATGCCGACCGTATGATCGAAGGTTTGCTGGCCTCCGCTGCCGAGCAGGGTTATAGCCCGGACAGTAACGTCTGTGCCACTGATGTGCCCAAAGGCCGCCCTTATCCGCATATGGCGCTGAAAAACGCCATCGAACTGGGCGTGAGCGATGTTGCTGCCTGTGCCAAAATTGACGACACCCTGACCGGTATCGATGAAGGCCTGTCTGCCGGTATGTGGACGATTGGTGTTGCGGTTAGTGGTAATGAAGTGGGGCTGTCCCTTGAGGAATGGCAGGCACTGCCAGAAGAGGAGCAGCAGATACGTCGCCGTGCAGCGTATCAGCGCTTTTATCAGGCCGGTGCACATTATGTGGTGGACTCTATCGCCGATGTCGTGCCTTGTCTGATGGAGATCCAGGAACGTCTGGCCGCCGGTGACGCGCCTTGAGTACCCAGGCTCTTATATTGGTATTGATTTCGGCCTGCCTGCACGCAGGCTGGAATCTGATCGGTAAGCGCACCGCACAGACGGTGCGTTTTTATGCCTGGGCGATGGCCGCCGGTGGTCTGATGTTCAGCCCGCTGTTGTTTTGGGTTTGGCCTGAGGTACTGCGGTTGCCGCTGAGCTTCTGGCTGTTGCTGCTGGCTTCCGGTCTCTGTCAGACCCTGTATCTGACGGGTCTGGCCAAAGCCTACCGCCACGGCAACCTCAATCTTGTCTACCCGCTGGCTCGGGCGCTGCCGGTGTTGATAGTACCTGTGGCGGTGTTGATGGTTTATGGTCAGAGCGAATTGGAACAGCAGGATTTGCTGGCATTGGCGTTGATTTTCCTCGGTTCTCTGGCGCTGCCTCTGACTCGCTGGCGGGATTGGCACTGGCGGGATTATCTGACCCCAGCCATCGGCTGGGCTTTATTGGCGGCCTGTGCCACGGCGGGCTATTCCCTGTTTGACAGTATCGCTCTGCAGATCATGAAGCAGCAGGGTATGAGTGCCTTTGAAGCCGGTAGCAGTTTTGCTGTTCTGCAGGCGGGAGCCTGCCTGGTCTGGATGCTCCCGCTGATCCACTTTGTGTTGGGCGAATCCCTGCGGGCATTGCCGGACCGTGGCTGGACGCTGTTGGCCGGTTTTTTCATTATCGGCACCTATCTGCTGGTACTGGTCAGTATGACGCTGGTTAGCGAGGTCAGTTATATCGTCGCTCTTCGCCAGATCAGTATTCCGTTGGGTGTTCTGATCGGCCTGATCTGGCTGAAAGAGCCTATTTCTGCCCCTCGCTTGCAGGGACTGGCGCTGATGCTGACCGGGTTGGTGTTGGTTGCATTAGGTAAATAATTTGTGGATTTTGAGGCTATTTACAATGAATTGGTAAATATTCTTCAGATACAAATGGAGTAAAATTAGCTGGCCATTTTATAGAGAATGAGCAAAGGATTTTGTACTGATAGGGTGCGTCAAGGTTTACTCTTTCAATATAAAACTCAGCGTTTTCATCGTTTTCTAAAGTGATAAGTTTTTTAATGTCTGATGCTAAATATCTAGGGCAGAATCCAATTTTTGAGTTGCTTTCATCATCAATATGCAATGAGATAGCATTTTCATCATGAATGTTTGATTCGTCGATTTTGTATTTTAATTTTTGTTTTTTATTAATTTTTTCAATTCTTTTTTTTACTTTTTCCTCAATGTATCTAATTCCATTGATAAGGAATTTTAATTTATATTTTCCATTTTCTTTTTCTGGTAAAGGAACAACCATATAGCTGTCAGTAATACGTGCGCCGCCAGAGATTGCAAGATAGACTAGAGGGTCGAACTCTTGGTTCTCTAGATCAAGCCATCTGAGGATTTTTTTAAACTCAGGTCGATTTTTGGGCAGAATTCTATTTTTAAAAAAAGGGAAAATATCTTCAGAATAGTAAATTTTTCTCGTATCCTGCATTCTTGCAAATGGTTTGAATCTAGGAGATGAATTAATTCCTTTTGTATAGCCTAGCTGATAAGTACCATCGGCATTGGTCAGTTTAGCCACAGGGTGCCACATCCTTGTAACTTCATCTTGCCATACAATATATACACTATTCACAATCTTTACTCTTATTTATATAGGCTTTGGTTTTCTCGAATTATTAGTAAATTTGACCTATTGGCACAGATCAATTTTAGAGTAAATTCTTTGGATGTTCTCGACATTCTATTATTTGGTATTTTTTCTATTATTTCTTTTATGTTTTCTGGTGTTAATTTTTTAAGTCTTTCTAGCCAAGCATCAGATGCAGGTTTATTGATACTTCTGAATATTTCAAATAATTCTAAGTTTTTAACTCGCTTCCCTTTAGCGTTAAGAAGCTGGGATCTTGACTTTGTTACATATTTTTCAATACGTTGACCTAGGTCCTTTGTTTCCATTCGTATTTTACGAATTTCATCACTTTCATTTCTTCCAAGGCTAGCTGCATGGTCATAAGAAGGAGCTAAATGAGCGCTTTCATCAGATATTATCATTCCCCAGTTTTCATCATGGCGATCTTGGTTGGAAACGAGAGCATCCAACATTACATAGCCACAAAAAAAGTCAAGTGCACTTTTTATTTCTGGAAGACTATCCCAGCCTAATGGCTTGTTTTGAATGATATAATGAAGTGCTGCTACAACCCTTGAAACCTTATGGCCTTTGTTTCTCTTTTCTACAGGTTTTTCTCCTGCAGCTTTCATGATATGTGCTATCAGTTCATTTCCATGAACCATTGACTGGTTGCTTTTTACAAAGTTATCACTAATTACGCCATATTGGTCATCGTTTAGAGCCAGTTCATATTGAGCACAAGGGATAGAAAGGTAGTTAGCAATTTCACATACAATTTTTTCAGCCCAGTCTTCGCCCGGTCTTTGTATATCATTTCCTGAGCTATCAGATGCAACGGTCGCTTTGAATAACTTTTTATCCCCATTCTCATCTACAAACCAGAACTTCGATTTAGTACCCATTGCCTCGTAATTCGACAAGTCCATCTCAGAAACGTCGTAAACTGGGTAGTATTTATCCGTCATTAGCTCCAAATACTCCATTTTGACTGAGCCAAAGAATAGTCTTAAACACTGGAAGTTTACCATTGGCTCAGGATTTTATCCTAGCCCTATAGCATACCTATCAAGCATGAATAGGCCCAGCTAGCGTGTTGAAAATGTTTTATAGGTTGGCTTTCAGCCAGCTGCGAAAGGCGGCGGCCTTAGGTGACAGCGCTTTATTGGGTGTCACCAGGTAGTGTGCGCCGGTAGCTTTTAGGGTAAAGGGGTGCACCTGGACCAGTTGGCCGCTGTCCAGTAGAGGTTGCAGGGTCAGATTGCGCGCCAGTAATACTCCCAGCCCCTGACAGGCGGCATCAAAGGCGGCGGTGCTGGTGTCACACTCCAGCAGTGGCATCGGTTGAGTGTCTATGCCCTGCTGCCGGAACCATTGGGGCCAGTTCTCTTTGCCACCAATAATGCTGATTAAAGGTGCTTGTATCAATCGCTCCAGCTCGCCCTTGATCGGGTCACGGGCAAGAAACGCCGGGCTGGCTACGGCCATCAGGTGCTCGTGGGAGATCCGTTCTACCTGCATACCACTCCAGTCACCGTAACCGTTACTGATCTCGATATCCGCTTCCTCTACCTGTTCTTCCGATGGCCAGACCGCCGATAACAGTCGTAGGCGTATCCCCGGATGCTGCCGATAAAAATCCTTCAACCGGGGCATCAGCCAGCGTTGCAGAAAGCTGCTGCCACATTTGATCTTCAATAACACTCGGTGGTCATTGCCAAACAGTTCATTGGTACCGGTCTGCAGCAGCGCGAACGCTTCGCTAAGTACCGGCAGGTAGGCTTGGGCGGCACCTGTCAGCTCCAGCCCCCGGGGCTTGCGGATAAAAAGTGGTGTATCCAGATAATCCTCCAGCAGTTTCACCTGTTGACTAACCGCACCCTGAGTCACGTGCAGTTCTTCTGCTGCCCGGGTCAAACTACGGAGTCGAGCGGCGGCTTCAAAGTTTTTCAGCGCCTTCAGAGGTGGCAACGGCTGATTTGATCTTAATAGGATGGGTTGAGGCGTATCAGGGGGCGTGGCCGCCGGCTGCGGTAGCAGGGCGCTGGGGTTCGTTGATCGTGACATAGGGGGCTGAATATTCCTTAGAAAAGCTCAGGGCTGTTTTAACTAAAGCTCAGTGCTGCTTTCAATAAAACCACCAGTCATACCAGCGGTTTGTGACACTTTCGTGTCGGTTAGTAGGGCTTTCAGGCTGTAGAAAAACCTAACAGGCTCTGGTTATTGAGAATTTATCGCGCGCCTACGTTGATTTAAGAGTATTTGGCGATGAAAACTGTCCCAGAATTCACGTAGAAGCGTCATTTTTAGTACAAAAAATGATCAATTTTTGAGGCTGAGGTTTTTCTACAGCCTCTTTTGGTTCATAAAGGGCGGGTTATTCTTTTTTTGGCTGGGTTGTCGTGGGGAAAAATCGGTTAAAGCCAGAGACTAGGGGTCGGTTGTAGTCGGTATTAGTTTTTCTCGGTCTTGTGCACAGAAAGGCTCCATTTTCGGCAGCCTGAGTACTGGGCACAATGCGGTTATCGAAAGCATACGGTATCCGCAACTCCGGTGCTTAACGTTTTATAACCGAAATGGATAGAGATCATGTCTGTTGAATCACAACAGGAACGTCCGGCTGCTACCGCCCGCCAGCAATGGATGGCGGTACTGGCTAAATCTGACAGCGACCGGTTGCAGCAATACTGGCAAGGGTTAGCGCTGTCACCTGATTATCAGTTTATCCGCAAGCCGGAAATAGGCCTAACCATGCTGCGCGGTCGTATCGGCGGTGGCGGCCAGCCGTTCAATATGGGGGAGATGACTCTGACCCGTTGTGCGGTTCGTCTGGCCAGCGGCACCCTGGGTATCAGCTATGTGGCGGGTCGACATCCTCAGCATGCGATTACCGCAGCATTGGCGGATGCTTTGCTGCAGGAAGACACCCGCCAAAACTTATTGCAAAAGCAGTTGATCGAGCCACTGCAGGCCGAGCTGGAAGCCGGGCGCCAGCAGCGTGCGGCCCAAGCCAACAGCACCCGCGTGGATTTCTTTACTTTAGTTCGGGGAGAAGACTGATGCCTGTTTCCAGCCATGAACTAATCGCCGGTTTTGCGGAACCGGTGGCGGCATCTCAACAGGTGTTCCGTGCAGCCCTTAAGGTGATGAGCGAGCCGGGCACGCTGGTCGAAACTGATTATGTGGAGCAGGCACCCAAGGGCTTGGACCTGTCCACTTGGCAGCTGGCGTTGAGTCTGCTTGACCCTGACACCCGCGTTTGGCTTAGCCCGACATTGGCGGCTAATGACGCGGTGATCAGCAATCTGCGCTTTCACTGTCAGTGCCCCCTAGTTGACGCCCCGAAAGAGGCGGACTTTGCCATCGCACTGCATAACGAACTGCCGGATCTGGCTGAACTGAACTGGGGTACGGCGGAATACCCGGATCGCTCCACCACGCTGTTAGTGCAGGTGCCTGGGTTGAACTCTGCGCCCTTCTGGACCCTGAGCGGCCCCGGTATCGAACAGACCCGCACGTTAAGTATCGCCGGATTGCCGGAGACATTCTGTGCCGATCTGATCAAAAGCCGCCAGCGCTTCCCGCTGGGAATCGATATTTTCTGGTGTTGTGGCAACCGGCTGACCGCCCTGCCGCGCACGACGGCTATTAAGGCGGGTATGACCGAGCCGTCGCAAAACGATAAGGAGACTTGCTGATGTACGTAGCCGTAAAGGGTGGTGAAAAAGCGATCGATAACGCCCATGCCCTGATGCGCACGCAGCGCCGTGGCGACAGTGCCATTGCCGAATTGAGTGTTGATCAGATCCGGCAGCAGCTGCCGTTGGCGGTAGATCGCATCATGAATGAAGGCTCGGTTTATGATCCTGAGTTGGCGGCGTTGGCGCTGAAACAGGCCAGTGGTGATGCGGTGGAAGCGATCTTTCTGCTGCGCGCCTACCGTACCACGCTGCCGCGCTTTGGTTACAGCGAGCCGCTGGATACCGAGCAGATGCAAGTCGAACGGCGTATCTCCGGCACCTTTAAGGATCTGCCGGGCGGCCAGATTTTGGGTTCCACCTATGATTATACCCACCGCCTGTTGGACTTCAGCCTGCTGGCGTCTGGTGAAGCGGAAGTGGCGCCGAAAGAAGCCAATGCCCTGTCTGAAGCACTGGCTGCCGGCAACAGCTGCCCGCGCGTGCTGGAGCTGCTCAATAAAGAAGGATTGATCGAACAAAGTCGTGAAAATGGAGAAGGTGATCAAACGCCACGTGATCTGACCCGTGAACCGATCGACTACCCTGCGGAACGTGGGGTGCGTCTGCAAAATCTGATTCGTGGTGATGAAGGTTTCCTGCTCTCCCTGAGCTACGCCTCTATGCGCGGTTATGGCGACAGTCACCCTTTTTCCGGCGAGATGCGCACTGGTTGCGTCAGTGTTGAGCTGGTGCCGGAAGAGTTGGGCTTCCCGATCGAAGTGGGTGAAGTGCTGCTGACCGAGAGCGAGATGGTCAACCAGTTTCAGGGTTCCAAAGATCATCCGCCGCAGTTTACCCGTGGTTATGGTATCGCCTTTGGCCGCGCTGAGCGCAAGGCGATGTCTGTGGCGCTGGTGGAACGCGCTCTACGCGCCGACGAGCTGGGGGAAGAGGTGCTTTATCCGACACAGGATCAGGAGTTTGTGCTGCCGCACACCGATTGTGTTTCTGCTAATGGTTTTGTCTCACACCTGAAGCTGCCGCACTACGTTGACTTCCAATCGGAATTGGAAATGATCCGTCGCCTGCGTAAAGAGCAGAGGGCGGGCGATGAAGGCATGATAGAAAAGGAACAGGAGGCCGACGTATGAGTACGGCAACAGGCTATAACTTTGCCTATCTGGACGAGCAGTCCAAACGCATGATTCGTCGTGCCATTCTTAAGGGTGTGGCGATTCCCGGTTATCAGGTGCCATTTGGTGGCCGTGAGATGCCGCTGCCCCACGGTTGGGGCACCGGTGGTATGCAGGTGACCGCCAGCGTGATTGGCGAGGCCGACAAACTAAAGGTGATCGACCAGGGTGCTGATGACACCACTAACGCGGTCAGTATCCGTCGTTTCTTCGCCCACACTGCAGGTGTAGAAACCACCGAACAGACCGCTGAAGCGACGCTGATCCAGACCCGTCACCGCATCCCTGAGCGCCCGCTTAAAGCGAATCAGATCCTGATCTATCAGGTGCCGATCCCCGAGCCGCTGCGTTTTATCGAACCGCGCGAGAGCGAGACGCGCAAGATGCACGCCCTCAGTGAGTACGGTGCTATGCAGGTAAAACTCTACGAAGATGTGGCTCGTTTTGGGCATATTGCCACCAGTTACGACTACCCGGTGATGGTGAACAACCGCTATATGATGGATCCGTCACCGATCCCGAAATTCGATAACCCCAAGATGAGCATGATGCCCGCACTGCAGCTGTTCGGCGCGGGTTTTGAGAAACGTATCTACGCCGTGCCGCCGTTTACACGGGTGGAGAGCCTGGACTTTGACGACCATCCGTTTGAGGTACAGAGCTGGGAGGAAGCCTGTGCTATCTGTGGTTCTGATCACAGTTTTCTGGATGAAGTTATTACCGATGATAACGGCAGCAAGATGTTTGTCTGCTCTGATACTGATTACTGCGGTGACCGCGTGGCGCAGGGTTTTGTGGGTTCCGCAGCTGACCTGCCCATTGCTGAAATGGAGACCGAACAATGAACACCACCGCAGATCTGCTGACGCCAACCCGCGAATGGCAGGATATCGCGCCGCTTTTAAGCGTACGCGAACTGAACAAATTTTACGCACCGGGTAAGGGCTGTGGTGATATCAGCTTTGATCTTTATCCGGGTGAGGTACTGGGCATTGTCGGTGAGTCCGGCTCCGGTAAGTCAACCCTGCTCAGCGCGCTGTCGGCACGACTGACACCGGACTCCGGCAACGTAATCTACAACAGCGAACAGTTCGGCGAGATGGATCTGTATGCCTGTGAGGAATCCCTGCGCCGGGTCTTGATGCGTTCCGAGTGGGGTATTGTGCACCAGCACGCCCGTGATGGCCTGCGCATGAATGTCAGTGCCGGTGCCAATATCGGTGAGCGCCTGATGGCGGTGGGTGAGCGTCACTATGGCCAGATCAGAACCAGGGCTGAAGAGTGGCTGACCGCAGTAGAGATTGATACCAGTCGTATCGATGATCGCCCCAGCCAGTTTTCCGGTGGTATGCAGCAGCGTCTGCAGATCGCCCGTAATCTGGTGACCCACCCAAAACTGATCTTTATGGATGAGCCCACCGGCGGGCTGGATGTGTCGGTGCAGGCCAAGCTGCTGGATCTGCTGCGTAATCTGGTATCCCGTCTGGGGCTTTCGGTGATTATCGTTACCCACGATCTGGCGGTGGCACGTTTGCTGGCGCACCGCCTGATGGTGATGCGTCGTGGCGAAGTCGTTGAGACCGGCCTGACCGATCAGGTGCTGGACGACCCTCAACACCCCTACACCCAGTTGCTGGTGTCATCCATTCTGCAGAATTAGGAGCCTGTCATGACGGCAAATCAATTGATGATCGATGTGTCCGGGGTGGAGAAAACTTTCACTCTGCACAACCAGGGCGGCGCCAGCTTCGGCGTGCTCGACAGCGCCAGTCTGCAGGTACGGGCCGGTGAATGCGTGGTACTGCACGGTCAGTCTGGTGCCGGTAAAAGTACCTTTCTGAAAGCTCTGTACGCCAACTATACGGTAGACGCTGGTGAGATTCGTTTGCGTGACGGTGAACAGATGGTGGAGATCACGCAGGCTCTGCCGCGGCGCATTATCGCTCTGCGTCGGCAGGCACTAGGGTATGTGTCCCAGTTTCTGCGGGTGATTCCCCGCGTGTCTACGTTGGAAGTGGTGATGCAGCCGCTGTTGGACCTAGGAGTGGATACCGCCCTCTGTGAAGCCAAGGCGAAAGACCTGTTGCAGCGGCTTAACGTGCCGGAACGGCTCTGGTCGCTGGCGCCGGGCACCTTTTCCGGTGGCGAACAGCAGCGGGTCAACATCGCCCGCGGCTTTATCGTTGACTACCCGATCCTTCTGCTGGATGAGCCTACGGCCTCGCTGGATGCGGCCAACCGCAAGGTGGTGGTGGAATTGATCTGTGAAGCGAAGGCTCGAGGAGCAGCCTTGGTGGGTATTTTCCATGATGAAGACGTACGGGAAGCGGTCGCTGACCGTCTTGTCGACATTAGGGCTATCTGAAGAGCTATCTGAGCAGGCAGCGCGATCTGAACTGTATCAAACGTAACAGGATAAACAGGACATGAACGAACAGATTTTAACCAACGCCCGCCTGATTCTGCGGGATGAAGTGATCACTGGTACGTTGGTGATCCGCGATGGTGAAATTGCCGAGATCAGTCAGGAGATCAGCCCGCTGCCCCAGGCGGATAATCTGGGCGGTGAATACCTGATGCCGGGTCTGGTGGAACTGCACACCGACAATCAGGAGAAGTACTTTACTCCACGTCCCAAGGTGGACTGGCCTGCACATATGGCGATGGTGACCCACGATGCCCAGTTAGTTGCAGCGGGGATTACCACCTCGTTCGATTCGGTAGCACTGGGGGATATTATCGGTGACAGCACCCGTGTCGAGAAACTGGATGCCATGATCAGGGCGGTTATCGAATCTGAGCGCACGGGTATCAATCGTGCCGACCACCTGCTGCACCTGCGTTGTGAGGTGAGCTACCCCGGCTTGATGGCTCTGTTTGAGCGCTACATTGGCAAAGATCTGGTCAAACTGGTTTCGGTGATGGATCACGCCCCTGGTCAGCGCCAGTTTCCGCCGGAGAATATCCCTAAGTATCGTGAATACTATATGGGTAAGTATGGTCTTGCTGAGGCTCAAATGGATGATTTTATCCATCTGCAGCAGGCTAATAGCGCTAAGTACGCTGATGCTTTCCGTCGACGTATCTGTGACGTCTGCCATGATCGGGGTATCGCGATTGCCAGCCATGATGATGCTACGCTGGCCCACGCACAGGAATCGTCAGATCTGGGGATGCAGGTGGCTGAATTCCCGACGACGCTGGAAGCGGCGAAAGCATCTCATAAACTGGGGCTTAAGGTGCTGATGGGCGCGCCCAATATTGTTCGGGGTGGTTCTCACTCGGGAAATATTGCAGCTAAGGATCTGGCCAAAGCCGGTGTGCTGGATATTCTCAGCTCGGATTATTATCCCTCGGCGTTGGTGCAAGCGGCCTTTATGGTTGCGGACAGGGATGATAACGATTACGACCTGGCTCGGGCAATTGGTCTGGTGACAGCTAACCCTGCTGCTGCTGCCAATCTGCATGACAGGGGCGTACTGGAGGTGGGGCGTCGTGCTGATCTGGTGCAGGTTAAGCGCCATTCGGTGATGCCGCTGATTGAGCGGGTCTGGTGTAAGGGCAAACGGGTATTCTGATGATCAGAGGCACTCTGTTTTATTTGGTCGGGGCTTCCGGTTCCGGTAAGGATTCACTGCTGGAGGGCTGCCGCAAGCGGCTGCCCGCTCAGCTACGTTGCTGTGTCGCCCATCGATATATCACCCGTAGTGCCGACGCCGGTGGTGAAAACCATATCCATCTGAGTGAAAGCGAGTTTCAGCTACGGGAACAACTGGGACTGTTCGTCATGAACTGGTATTCCCACGGTTATCACTACGGCATCGGCAACGAGATCGATATCTGGTTGGATTCCGGTGCGAATGTGCTGGTTAACGGTTCCCGTGAATATCTTTCCCGTGCGATGACAATGTACGACGAGCTGGTGCCGGTGCTGATCGATGTGGACAGTGACACACTGCGCAAGCGTCTGACCGTGCGCGGCCGGGAAACGGCAGAGGAGATTGAGCATCGCCTGACCCGGCATCAGCAGATGATCGCCCGAATGCCGGAGTGTACCTTGCGTATCTGTAATGAGGGTGCGCTTGAAGATGGCGTTCAGGCACTGCTTGATGTGATTCATAAGCACGGCGTACATAGCCAGACCTCGGATACCACGGCTAAACCCGACCGGTCAGGCCCAAACCGTAAAGCGCTTCCTCTATGATGGCACTGACTTTTCTTGGCACTGGGGATGTACGGCAGGTGCCGGTTTATGGCTGTGATTGTAGTGCCTGTGTGGCCGCGCGGGCTGATGAGCGCCTGCGCCGTCGGCCCTGCAGTGCCCTGCTGGAGGTGCAGGGATCCAAAGGAAAAAAAACAAAGGGACAAGAGTTTGCGGGAAAGAATCAGCGGTTGTTGATTGATGGCGGCCTGACGGATCTGGCCGAGCGTTTTCAACCCGGAGATCTGCAGGCGATTCTGCTGACCCATTATCATGTGGATCATGTACAGGGGTTGTTCCACCTGCGCTGGGGGCTGAATGACCGTATTCCGGTGTACGGCCCTGATGATCGCGAGGGTTGTGCTGATTTACTGAAACATCCCGGATTGCTGGATTTTCGCCCGCCATCTGAAGCGTTTAAAGCGTTTCGTCTGGGCGATGTTCAGGTGACACCCTTACCGTTGAATCACTCAAAGCCCACTTTCGGTTATCTGTTTGAGTGTGGCCGCCAACGTATCGCTTATCTGACCGATACTGTCGGTTTGCCGCAGGCAACTGCCGACTTTCTGGCCTCGCTGACAGACCTGACTCTGGTGATCGACTGTAGTCATCCACCTGCTTCGGCACCACCTCGTAATCATAATGATCTGAATATGGTGCTGGATATTCATCGGCAACTGCAGTCGAAAACCACCTGGCTGACCCATATCAGTCATGAAATGGATCGCTGGCTACAGCTTCACTCTTTACCTGATGGTGTTTGTGTTGCCCAGGATGGTGAATCTTTTATCGTGGGCAGTGGCTGAAAATAAAAAAAGCGATGCTTTTTACAAAGCATCACTTTTTATTCAGACTCCATCAACAATCTGCTGTTGCTGAAGGATATTGATCAATCGCTTGTCGGCTTTTTGACTCTGAAGGTACTTAGTAATCCCGCGTCTTGCGAGGTGTTGGGTTGTCCCAACGATCTTTACGTACATAATCCGCTTTAACACGAATCGCTTTAGGTTTTTGAGTCATCTGTTGCAGGCTAACCCATAGGCCAGCACCAACTACTGCGGTTAAAACCAGTGAAACCATCAATTCTAGGGCCATGGGACATCTCCAAAAAAGTGACTCAGTTCGTGTTGCTTTAACGCTTAACTGCAGCGTTTAAGAAACCCCATAAGAGCGACTTGAAATAATAAATAAAACGGTTTCCCTAAATGGGATATTACTAATTCCGCCTGACATTGAATAATTGACTATACCTTGAGACTAACTCATAGAAGAAAAGTTGCCAACTAAATGACCTTTTTTCAGGCTAAAGTGTTAGATCATTCTCGCTATTTTGCCCTATGGGCTGTATCTCACGTCTGTTTTTACTGATTGCGTCGAACTGATTGCGCGGAAAGAGACGAGCGACTAGGCTTCTGTGCTTGTATTTGCTATCTAACCTATTTTGATGTGGACTAAACCATAAAGTGAAAAACCGGATAAAGAAAAATCAATAGGTTACGTCACTTTTTAAACCATAAGCTGAAATACAATTTAAACCATAAGTTGAGAATTTTTTTGATGGTTTCTGCTAGTGTGAAAAAGTCCGAGAAAACTCCCAGGCTTTTGACTGTATTTAGCAACTGCCTATGTGGCAGATTGCAGGGTGTGTTCGCCGGGTTGCAAGAAGGAAAATAAGATACGCCTACTCATAACTTTGTTTAGCTGGATTGAAAGTTTTTAATTAATCCCCATAAAAAGAGTGTCTACCCCTTTACTCTTTTAGTATGAGGCACTTATGAACGACGAGTCTCCCCCTTTCCAGATTTTATCTCTGAGCGGCGGCGGTGTGAGAGGTTTGTACACGATAAGCGTCCTGGCTGAGCTGGAAACATATCTTGCTGAGGGTTCTGGTAATCCTGATTATTGGATTGGTCAACATTTTGATTTGATCTCCGGTACTTCCATTGGTGGCATTCTCGGGCTGGCATTGGCCTCGGGGGTAACAGCACGGCAGCTTCAAGAGGTCCTGGATACAAATCGCAAGTCGATTTTCCCCAAACGACTTTATGGCACCAGCTGGTTTCATCAGTTGGTATTTGGGAAATATAATGCAGAACAACTCCGTAAGGTCATTTCTGACGTTGTGGGTGACAAGACGCTCGGGGAAGTCAAGACACGGGTGTTGGTACCCGCGATTAACGCCAGCACTGGTTTGGTTCAAACCTTTAAGACCCCTCACCATGTCGATTTCCGAAGGGACTGGAAATATAAAGTCGTTGATATAGCCCTCGCTACGAGTGCCGCCCCTACATACTTTCCTCCTCATAAAATTGATAGCACTACCTACGTTGACGGCGGCTTGGCCGCAAACTCTCCTGCGTTAATGGCATTTCATGAGGCCCGGTATTTTCTTGGCCAACAGACTCAAAATATTCGATTGGTTTCTGTTGGAACAATGGGGCAGGCGTTTACCCGATCAGGAAAATCAAAGCGCACGCATGGCTATTGGAGCTGGGGTATTGGAAAGGATTTAATCTCCATGTCTATGTCTTCAACGGAAAGCCTTCATAACCAGATTACTGGACACTTGCTGCCTGAGACACAAAGGATATTGATCGACTCTGCAAACACTCCTGATAACTCTAAAATTGGTTTAGAGCTGGATAATGCCTCGGATAAAGCAGCTGATGTGCTTAAGGCGCAGGCGCAAAAAGACGCTCAGTACAAAATTAATGATCAACTTCTGAAGGCAGCGTTTACCCATGTTGCCCCCACACCATCTTTCTATCATGGACCACAGAAAAACGTTGCTACCCAGGAGAGTGACCAATGAGCCAGAAATTTAATGCTTCTAAAGTTTTTTATTGCCCAAGCGGCTCCACAGGGCGTTTCCTCAACGCGATCTCAATTCCTGATACTGAAATTAAATTACTTGAGCAGCTTCGTGATAGTGTCCGGAAGGAAGTAAAGAAGGCTTTCAAGGGTATTCGTGAGAATGGCCTACCAAAAGAACTGCTCGATCTGCTGCTTGGTATGGACTATACCCGAGAGGACATCGAAGAAGCCACTCGCTTGTCTCCCAAGTTTTTCACACAAGGCAGCTTTGCTTACAAGACGCTAAACAAGCCGGCAATGACCCCGCCCCAGCAGATTGATATCGATGATGGCGTTTATTTTCCGATGAAAGTCGTTGAGAAGAGTCCTGTTGTCATAAAAAATGTCTTGTTCTATTTGGTGGATGAAATTCTCAAAGATTTAGCTGCCAAGAATGACTGGAAATTTAAAGAGAAAGATACCTGTGCCCAGTTGGAAATAAATCCTGGTGTTCACATGGATATCCCTCTTTATGCGATTCCTGAAGAGAGGGCTCAGCATCTTGAAGAAGCCCGATTGAAGGCAAGCCACCTTACTATGGAAAATTATGCTCAAGACTCGTATATCGACTTCTGGGACTCAATTGCCCTCGATCCAAACGAAGTCTATTTGGCTCTGAGGAACGAGAAACACTGGACGATATCCGATCCAAAAAAAATCAGAGATTGGTTTTTAAATCAGAAAAAACAATTTGGGGGAACGATCGTTCGTGTCTGTCGCTATCTTAAAGCATGGCGAGATCACACTTGGCCAAATGGCGGAGGCCCATCTTCAATTTGTTTGATGGTCGCTGTCGCAGAGACATTCAACTCGCGGCTAAACCAAAATCTCCCAGACTTTGCCTCTGACTGTCAGGCGCTTTTGGATGTGGCCAAAAATTTACCCTTCCAGTTCGCAGATCAAATTATGAACCCGGCTGAAGAGGGGGAGATTATGTTTCCGCGAAATCATTCAGAAAAGGATCTGCAGGAAATCAGAGCAGAAATTGTTAAGTTTGCTGGAAACATTCAACAGGCACTTTGTGGGGCCAACGATGAAAGGGAGGTCATAAACCTACTCATTCAGACCTTTGGTGGCCGGTTGCCCAATTTACCCCAATACGTGAAGCGAATTACAGTCGCTCAGACTGTGCGACAACAGCCAATTCAGCAACAGCAGATTCCAGCGCCACCACCGAGCCAGAGGTCAGCTTGATGCAGCCGGTTGTTGAAAACGCTCTACGTCGGATGCAGCAGGCATTTTTAGAAAATGGCTATAAGCGAATTGCAGCTGGTGTAGAAGAACGTTGGGAGGGCACCATCACTATCGATGGTGTCCTTTTTCATCTTATTGTTACCCAACTTGATCACACTTTTAAAACGATACCGGTTGTCAAACTTAAGGATATTCCTTCCGGTATTGCGCAGAACCAGCCACACCTGGAACCCGGCAACAGGCTCTGTTATCTGGATAAAGAGTCTGTTTTTCTTGATCCGTATGAGCCTTACCGGACAACGCTTGCCATTATTGGAGCGATTAAAGGGCTACTTGAAACATTTGTGGGTTCAAACAAAAAACACCGAGAATTAGAGTACGCAGGTGAGTTTGATAGATATTGGCAACCAGAGAGAGTTTGTTTCATATCAGCCTCCGAAAAAGTTTCAAACTTTTTTACGTATGACCGCATCAGGTTATCTGGAGAGGAATACTCAGAGGGTGTCATCGCGGATTCTGAAGCGATAGCCACCGATTGGGTTAAAAGAAGAGATGGTAACGCAGATAAACTGAATCGTATTTGCAAAGCCTATTCTATAAAGTTGACCAGCCAGCCAGCGGTGCCACTGTCTAGCGAAGAATGGCCCCCTGAATCATGGAAAGCATTTATGGGCTGGCTCCTATCATGCGACCCTGCAGCAGAGAATGAACTCCTAAAAAGTTTGATAGCAGATCCACCGACAGGCAATTCTTTTGTCGTTTTTTTGTATTCTGATTTAAGTGGTCCTATTGGGGTCTATGCTAAATTCACAACCAGTATGTCCGCTCTCATAACTCGTTTCACAAGTCGTAAGTCGAACCGAAGTAAATCCAAAGGTGGGCAGCCAGCTCCGCCACCTAAAATAAGTAGATTCCGGCAAATACTGTGCAGTAATTCTGTTAGTCTGGAGCTAATTCGTTGCGCTGCTGTTGATGTGACTCCTGAGTTCATTGTGGACCGCAATCTGAGAACCCCTTCCCTTAAGGGTAAAAAAATTGCCCTTATCGGCTGTGGAACGGTCGGAGGGTTTGCCGCGGATCTGCTAGTGAAGGCCGGAGCCGGTCAGTCAGGTCAGTTTATTGTTTTTGATGGAGACCTTTTAAGTAGTGCAAATCTTGGCAGGCACTTGCTAGGAACAAAATACCTCTGTGAAAAGAAAGGCGAAGCTCTTGCGCACTATATCAGCGATAGTTCTTCTGTTTCTGTGGATATTAAGGGCTATGGTGACTTTGATTTAAGATCACTCCACCTTCTTAAAAAATTCGACTTGGTTATTGATGCAACCGGTAACGAGAACTTCTCCACACTCCTTGCTCACTATACCCACCAGGAGCGCCGTAATAACCAATGGGGAGTACCGATACTTCACGCGTGGATTGATGCTGGTGGTAAAGCTGTCAGAGGATTGATAGATGATGGTGTATATGCCTGTTATCGATGCCTTCTAATCCCTAAGCCCGGTAGCGATCTTGGGGCTGTGCAAGAACGTTTTTCTTTGTATAAAGATCCTGCCGAAGCACTGATCAGCGTCAGACACCAGCGGTGTGGTGACAGCTACATTCCATTTGCTGCAGGTGTATCAACACACGCAGCTTCCATGGTTCAGCTAATGTCACTGGATGCCATATTTTCACCCAAAGCACCACGCTTCCGACATATCAGCCTAGACTCGACAATCCGGGATAACAAGGATAAGAGTTATAAATTCAAAGGGTGCCCATGTTGCCAAAAACAGTGATGACGGATGACTTTGTAACCCACCTACCCAAAGGGGGATATTTGGTAATCCCCTCTCATATACTGGATACGCTTTCTAAGTATCGCCAGCGAAATTCTAGCCAACCTGAATCTGGCGGGACCTTTATTGGTTGCTTTAGACAAGGCAGTGATGATGGCCCGATCAGTATAGAAATAGTTTCCTATACGGAACCCTCTAAAATGGATTCTGCAAGCCGGTATGGGTTTGTTAGAAAAAGCAAACACCATATCCAGAAAGTGCTTAATGCATGGAAACGATCAGGCAGAGGTCTTACCTATTTGGGGGAATGGCATACTCATCCTGAAAGTAAGCCTAATCCATCTATTGTTGACATAGCTAACTGGAAAAAAAATTTGAAAGGGAAAACAGCTATATTGATGATTTTTGGAATGGAGTCTGACTGGATAGCAATTTGGGACGGTTCGGAAATAACCGAACTCCCACCGTTGATACCTGACCAGCCTATTTAAAAAAAGGGACAATCCCGCTCAGTCTCCTGACGAAGCACTGCTGAGCAGCCCAGTTTAGCTGTGAAAACCCATAAAAAGAGAAGGTCCTTAAGGATAGTGAGTTTTTCACCTTTTGGTTTATTTTTTTCACTTTATGGTTTAATTCACATTTGAAATTAGAGCTGAGTAAGAGATTTAGGCATGGAATATGAGATTATCCCTGTAACGGGCTTTCAACAGAACTGCACATTAGTGTGGTGCAGTAAGACTAAAGAAGCGGCTGTTATCGACCCTGGTGGTGATCAGGATAAAATTCTGGCTCGGGTTGATGCGCTACAGTTAGCATTGACTCAGATTTGGCTAACCCACGGACATATTGATCATGCGGGAGCTACTGGTGACTTAGCAGAGAAACTTAATCTGCCTATTATTGGCCCACAAAAAAACGATGCGTTTTGGATTGAGGCATTGGCTCAGCAAAGCCAAATGTTTGGTTTTCCTGCAGCCAAACCGTTTACTCCCAGCCGATGGTTAGAAGATGGTGATACGGTTCAGGTTGGCGAGCAGGTTTTTCAGGTACTTCACTGCCCAGGACATACCCCCGGCCATGTTGTTTTTTATCATGCCGATACCCAGCTGGCTCAGGTGGGTGATGTATTGTTCCAAGGCTCTATTGGCCGTACAGATTTTCCCCAAGGCAATCACGACGATTTAATTCGTTCTATTCGTGAGAAGCTGTTTCCTTTAGGTGATGATGTGCGCTTTATTCCTGGGCATGGTGCCATGTCGAATTTTGGCCGTGAGCGGACAAGTAATCCATTTTGTGGCGATGCCCGCTCTTAAATATCAGCAACATAGAATATATTGATCTATATGGTTTTTATTATCCTTTGTTATTGATAACTGTTTTCATTAATTTAGAATAGCCCTCTCTGAATCATCTCTAGTGAGGGTTATCGATGAATGCAAAGGTAGAGCTAGGGCGTTTTACAGGTGGTGAGCGAGACGGGTTGCATTGGCAGCGCGGACAGCCGCTACAGGTTTTGCTTATTGAAGATGATTCCGATGTCAGTACGCTGATTTCTAAGGCACTGATCAAGCACGGTTATCAGGTTGATCTCTGCGAAGATGGTGAAGCGGGTTTGTTAGCGGCATTAACAGGCCGATATCAAATTATTCTATTGGATGTCATGTTGCCGAGTTTAGACGGTTTAAGCCTACTTAGCCGATTGCGCTCTGGTGGTAAAGAAACGCCGGTTATTCTTCTATCTGTGTTAGGAGAAGAGCAAGATCGTATCAACGGTTTCCATTCTGGGGCTGATGACTATTTACCCAAGCCTTTTAGCCTGCAAGAGCTGCAACTTAGAATTGAAGTACTACTCAAGCGCTGCTATGCCAAATCAGCAATTGATGACTTATCCAGCATTACCGAAGATCCCCTCAAGCTTTGTCGTAAAGATAAGCGGGTAGAGGTAAAAATTGAAGAGAATAAATGGCAGTCCGTGGAAACCACTCCGGTTGAGTTTGAGCTGCTTTGGCAGCTACTGAAAAGCAAAGAAGATGTGCTTAGCCGTCCCTATCTGTACCAAGTCGTTTTAAATCGAGCATTTAGTCGCTACGATCGCAGCCTTGATATGCATATCAGTAATTTGCGCCAAAAACTTAAGCAGTGTCTGCCCTATGAAGGCTTAATTAAAACGATTCGAGGTCAGGGATATCGTTATCGATGAGGTTGCGCCTTTATCTCGTACTGATTCTGTTTGTGTGTATCGGTAGCTTAGTACTGTTCGCCATCTTGCATAAAACAGATCAGCATCTGTCCAACCAACTCACCCGAATAGCCCCACAAAACCAGGCTGAATTACAGGGCTATGCGCAGGCAGCGGCTCGGTTTCATCGAAACCAAGATATTCAAGGTATGCAGGCATTGGTCGAAAAGATTGAGCGGCGGCATAATACTTGGGTCGCTATTTTGACCCAAGACCTTAGATCGAGCCTTGGAACGCAAGCCCCCCCTCAATATCTCTCAAGGTTGAGTTTTCAGCGACAGCTTCATTGGCCGGTGCATTCGATGTGGGATGAGGTGCTTATTGGTATTCCTTTTCCTGATCAAAGCGCAAGCCTTGTGATACGTTTACCAGAAAGTATGCGGCCAAAGCCAAATCTGATGCTACTGCATGTTGGTCTTACATGGCTGCTTCCCTTAATTATTTTACTGATCTTTACCCATCGATTTTATTTCTACCTGCTTAAACCCATCAATATTCTCAAGAATGCTGCAATGGATTTAACAAATAAAGAGTCAGCTGATCCTGTGCGTCCCCAGTTGGGGCGACGACAGGATGAACTGGCTCAGCTCGCGACAACCTTTGATCAGATGTCGAGTCGTATTCAATCTCTTGTTCGCTCACAAAGACAGTTGATCGGTGATCTTTCCCATGAGCTAAGAACGCCCCTCGCTCGAATGCGACTGGTGTTGGATAGTGATTGGCCTCGGGATGATTGCGATAGCAAAATGATTGAAGAAATTTCAAGACTAAATCACCTGATAGACGATGCGATGACTGTTGCCTGGCTTGATAGTGATCAACGGCACCGGCTGCCACCAGAACAGCAAGAACAGGTTCAGCTGAGTCAGCTTTTAAATGTGATCTGTGATGATGCTGAATTTGAGTTTTCCTCCCGCCATATTATTCGTAATTACCCGAATGATCTTGTTCTAGAAAAATCCAATGGGCTAGCACTGAGTCAAATTCTAGAAAATATTATCCGCAATGGCTTAATCCACAGTCCGGCCAATACGGACTTATTGGTTAGCGGTGAATGGGTTTTCAGTTATGAATCAAAGGGGCTAAAAGTCTGTATTCAAGATCAAGGGCTGGGTGTACCTAGTGAGCAGCTGGAAAAAATATTTGAGCCATTTTACCGATTGGATAAAGCCCGTATGCGTAAAAATGGTGGTTTTGGTCTCGGCTTAGCCATCGCCCAAAAGCAAACAGAACGTTTAGGCGGCAAGCTATCCGCTAAGAATATTCCTGCAGGCGGTTTAATGATGGTTGTTGAGTTACCAGCAGATTAGCCCTATGGGTTACTCCATCTCTCCTTCTTACTTTTAAAAGCATGTTTAAAAAAATCACCTGTTTTACAGAAACGTAAAGAGTGTAAATTTCATTTTCGATAGCTCCCTCTCTCTCCATAATAACCTCCGCATTGAGAATCATTATCAGTTTTATCTGGTCAGCCATCGTAATGACTTCTTACCGTATATTTTGTTTTAAGACTGGAAAAGGCACAGGAATACAGCGTGTTAGCCAAAAGTAAGGTGCAGGTCATAAATACCATCATGGATAAAATGGCAGGGTTATTTCCTGCGCGAATAGTACGTGTCGTCCATATCTACAGCTCTATGTTTATGCTGCTGATCATGCTTTTTTTTACATTAACGGGTATCACGCTTAATCATCAAAACTGGTTTGGAGCCTCCGCCGAGTCTCAGTTAGTTGAGCGCCTTATACCGGATGATCTGGTTCAGCGGGTTCAACCATTTTTAGAGGCCGAGCAAGACGCTAATTCAGGCTCAGCCTCTAATCCTAGTTCTAGCAATCCCGTGAGCGAAATAGCCATTGCGCTACCTTTAATCGAATGGCTAAGAAGTGAATATCAGGTTCAAGGGCAGGAAATCCGACTGGATTGGGATAGCGAAGAGCAACTGTTCGTTGTGGATATTCAGCAGCCAGGCGGTTATAGCATTGCAGAATTTGATCTTGCCGCTGGTGAGCTGGTGTTGGAGCTTAAGTATTCAGGCCTGATTGCTCAGCTAAATGACCTGCATAAAGGTCGTCATACCGGCGCGTTGTGGCGAGGGTTTATTGATGCCTCTGCGGCGGTGCTTTTGCTGTTTACCCTAAGCGGCTTCTGGTTGCTATTGCCCCAGAAAAAGCGCCGCACGCGAGCAATCGGTGTGGGCGGACTAGGTGCCGCGATGTTTCTTTTTCTTTATTGGCAAACGCTCTAGGAGCCTTATCCATGTTTTTAACTGTACCGACCATCCTGCTTCGATCAATAGGCTCCGCTGCTTATACCAAGCGTTTTTGCTTGATGATCGCCTCTATTCTTATTTGTCTGCCATTGATGGCCGGGCAAGCTATAGCTAATGCTGATAGCAGTGCTAAGAAGAAGGCCGATGAAAAACCTCTGGATATTACGTTTACCCTGCCTGAAATAGCCACAGGCCAGTATCAGCGCCCCTATGTGGCGGTCTGGATTGAGAACAGTAAAGGTAAGTCTGTTAAAACACTGGCGGTGTGGCACGGGGATAAAAAATGGCTAAAAGACTTACGACGCTGGTGGCGCAAGGCTGGGCGTTATATTGAAAGCTCTTCAACCCCTGCTGACAAAGCCTTGTCCGATAGCTTCACGGGTGCCACCCGTAGTCCTGGTCGCTATAGCCTTTCTTGGGATGGGCTAGATGATGCTGGCCAACCTTTGGCTGATGGTGATTACCAGCTGGTGTTAGAGGCGGCAAGAGAGCACGGAAGTCGAACCTTACTAAAGCAGAAATTTAAGCTGCCTGACACCAATACACGTTTTCGTATTAAAGCAGGAAAAGAGCTTGGCCCAGTTGAGATTGTTCAGCCCTAGGGCGCTCTGTATCGCTTTTTGAAGCGAATCTTATTCAATACGCCCTGCGTTACTCTTATTAAAAAGGAAAATATGATGTCTTATAAACTGCCGATGAAATTAAAGCACTGGGGTAAAAAAGCGGTAGGAGTGACTGCTCTAGCACTGAGTGCTGCAGCCATTAACCTAAGTGTTGCTGGTTTAGCTCAGGCGCATCCTGTGTGGTTATTGCCCCATGAATTTAATCTCTCTGGTGATAAAGGCGAGTGGGTAACGGTCGATGCTTCCGCTTCACACACTATTTTTAGTCCTGATAAAGCACTGTCGTTAGATCGTGTTGCTATTTTTACGCCAGAAGGTGGCAAGCAGCGTTTAGGCAGCTATTTCAAAGGCCAGAGACGTAGCGTGTTTGATCTGGATATTAACCAAGCTGGTACTTGGAAGTTAGCGGCAGATCGTGCTCCCATCTACTTTACGTTCTATACCCACGGTAAGCGGAATGCGAAGAAACGTTTATTTGCAGACAAACAAGCCGCTCAAGCTCAGCTGCCTGAAGATGCTAAAAACGTTGTCACCAAGCTGATCAGTGTGAGTGCCGTTAGCTATATTACTTGGCAAGCACCCAGCCAAAAGGTGTTAGAGCTGAAAAACAAAGGTCTCGAATTGGCAGGCCCTACCCACCCAAGTGATGTTGTTGCAGGCGATGAAGTCAGTTTTCAATTCTTTATTGACGGTAAGCCCGCAGCGAATGTGAATGTTGAACTAACACCTCACGGCACTAAATATCGCAACGATCGTTTAATGCAAAAACTAAAAACTGGCAAAGATGGCCTGTTGGTATTTACGCCTGAAATCGTAGGCCCTTGGTATCTATCGGCTCAGCTAGAGCGTGATATTGCAACGGATAAAGCGGATAGCGAAAGTCATATGCTTTATATGACGTTTGATGCGCAACTGCCTTAAGAGCAAATAAGACGTTAAGCCTGAATAAAGAGGAGAGGTTAAGCATGATGCATTTTCAAATAGCCCAATCGTTGATCCCTCGTCAAATAAGAGGGGCTGGTCGCTTAAAGCCAGTTGCCGTTGCACTTATTATCGGCTTGGCAGCAAGTTTAAACAGCACTATGTCACTGGCTCATTATCCATTAATGAACTGTGAAAAAAACGCTGATACGGTTCGTTGTGAAACGGGCTTTAGCGATGGCACGTTAACGGTGAATAAGCCGGTTACAGTACTGGATTACGGTGATCAGGTTTTACTGCAATTGAAAACGGATGAGGCATCTGCTGTGCAGTTTTCAGCGCCTAGCGGAGAGTATTACATCCGTTTTGATTCGGGCCATGAGTCACCGGTAGAGATCGACTATGACGAACTCTAGCCCTGCGTCTGCTGAGTCTAGAGCTAGCGGCCGGTACACGGAAAGCGTCAAGCCTCTTAATGGCCAGCAGGAAACCGTTTGGTGCCTGCTGGCTTTAGTGGTGATTTTGGCAATTGGCAGTGTTGGTGTCTTACTGAACCAAGCGCCTATTCCTGAAACGGCAAAGCATTTAAGCCTTGATTCATCGGAAAAAGCGCTACTGACTCAACTGAGCAGCGCTGCCAGTGATATTCGCTTTATGGCTGAAACGGATCATCAGTGGCCCGATATTGAGGCCCTGAAGGCCTACGGCATACCGCCTTTTGCCCAAGGACTGACTTTTTCTCAGGAACCGTCAGCAGAAAAGCATGACGCGGCTTATCACTGGTTAAACCCTGCGGTAGGTTGTTATATCGGGCAAGGCGGGCATAACAATCACCCACATAGAAACAGCCCTCATAACACCAGCCCGCTTAACTTTATGCTGCTACTGCCTCAGGACTTTGGCCTTCCGGCGAAACTATATAGTTTTTCTGGAACATTAATGGCAGATCCTTGCCATCAAGATGAGCTGTGGCAGCTACAACTGTCTGGGTTTTAATGTATAAATTGATGATCTAGGAGTTCTATCGTGCGTATTGTGCGTGTTGTATCTGTCCTTTTTGCTTTATCTCTGAGCTTTTTTTTGCGGTTATTCTCTCTCTTTTCAATCAATAAATTACGGACAATCCGTCTCACTGGGTATGGTATTAGCCTGCGTCAAAGGTTTTTAGCGGCTATATTGGTTCTCTATGGTGGGCAAGTGCTTTTAGGCGGTCAGGTACTTGCGGCACCTTTAAAAGTGGGCATCACCCTGCATCCTTATTACAGCTATGTGGCTGAAGTTGTCGGTGATCGAGCAGAGATTGTGCCTTTGGTTGCCTCTGGCTTTAACCCCCATAGCTACGAGTTACAGCCTTCAGATTTAAACCGATTAATGACGATGGATGCCTTGGTGCTTAATGGCATCGGCCATGATGAGTTCGCGGTACATGCGGTTGATAAGCTGCTAAAAAGTCAGCCGAAATTAAAAGCGCAATTAACGCTGATTTACGCGAATAAAGATGTGCCTTTACTGGCGGCGGCAAACACCCGCAACGCCTGGAATCCTCATAGTTTTGTCTCTATTGATGCGGCGATCCGTCAGATTTATACCATCGCCAGAGAGCTAGGTCAGCTAGACCCAGATAACGCGCGTTATTTCCAGAAAAATGCGATGAATTATGCGCGTAAGTTACGCCAGCTAAAAAATAAGCATATGCAGGCGCTGCAGCAAAAAAATCTAACACAACTACGCATCGCTAGTACGCACAACGCCTATGGTTATTTCCTACAGGAATTTGGTATCAGTATCGACACGGTGATTGAACCGGCGCACGGAGTAGAGCCAAGCGCCACTCAGCTGCAAAAAACCATTGATCGTATTCGTACCGCCAACGTTAACTTGCTGTTTACGGAGTTGGATATGGATAACCGCTACGTAAAAACGATTGAAGAAGCGACAGGTGTTGGTTTGTATCATTTCTCTCATATGACCTTTGGTGAATATGAAAAAGATAAAGTATACCGTGAGATGGAACAGAACTTAGAAACACTGTCTCAAGCACTTTTAGACGCATTAGATGCAACTTTTCAGCAACAAGGAGCGCATTAATATGGGCCCTGGGATAGAGCTGAAGCAACTGAGCCTAACGTTAGGTGAAAATAGGCTGCTAAAGCCAATGGATCTATATTTAGAGGCTGGACAGTTGCATCTATTAACCGGTGCAAATGGTGCGGGGAAATCGTCTTTACTAAAATGTATGGCGGGGTTAATGCCTCATTCTGGTGAGGTTCTACGTCACTGGCCCGCTCAAAAGACAAATCAAGACAAGCAGACTGTAGCGTATATTCCTCAACTAGAAGCCTTTGATGCAACGCTTCCAATTACGATTCGAGATTATCTAAACGCCAGTATTCATGCTCGGGTATTTTTCCGTCGTATTAATCGTCAGCAGCAGGCGCGTATTGATCAGATATTAGCTCAGGTCGGATTGTCTGATAAACAAGACCGCAAGCTAGGCCAGCTTTCTGGCGGTGAACGTCAGCGTTTGCTCTTTGCTCGGGCATTGGCTCAAGAGGCTAAACTCTGGTTTTTAGATGAACCGATGACAGGGTTAGATCAAGAGGCTCAAGCACAGATACAAGCGCTGATTTTGCGCTTAAAGGCTCAAGGCTGCACCTTGATTATGGTGCATCATGGTGATGCTTTTGTGCAGCAGTATGCTGATCAGGTGGTCGAGGTTTCAGAAGGGCTGAAGCGGGTTTTTGTACCGAATAGATCGATAGATGACCCTGTTATTCACCCCGCAAGCGAACAGGAGGTGTTGGCGTAATGCAGGCTATTTCAGATTACCTACAGCAGGGGATCAACGACGGCTGGCTACCGGAGATGTTTCAGTACAGCTTTGTCCTTTACGCCTTAATTGCCGCACTATTAATTGGTCCTTTATTAGGTGCCCTAGGCACTTTAGTCGTGGTGAAGCGCTTGGCTTTTTTCTCCGAAGCCGTAGGACATGGGGCATTAACCGGTGTTGCCATTGGTATTTTATTAGGCGAGCCTGCCAGCCACCCTATTGCCGCTCTATTTAGTTTTTGTCTCTGTTTTGCACTATTGCTGCATTGGGTGAAAAGCCGAACCCAAGTGCCCTATGATGCTCTAGTGGGGGTTTTTCTCGCCTTTGCCATCGCGCTTGGCGCGGCTTTATTACTTTATGTTGCGAAAAAAGTGAATGTGCATATTTTAGAAAATGTGCTGTTTGGCTCTATTCTAACGGTTACACCAAGTGATCTGATTTTACTCGGGATTATCTCTGTGATCAGTTGGTTACTGGCTTGGCGTTATGGTAATCAGGCTTTGATGTCTGCTTTACAGCCAGAGCTGGCACGTATACAGGGTGCCGGTGGCACGCGGGCTAATGTGACATTACTGGACTACGGTTTTGTACTGCTTATCGCGTTAATTACCGTTGCAGCAGTAAAGATTATTGGCGCGGTTTTGGTGGGAGCACTGTTGCTTATTCCTGCAACAACGGCACGCTTGATCAGTCATAATCTTCGCGACTTCTTTATCCGCACGCTGTTGATCTCAACGACCTGTTGTGTCGCAGGGGTTTTATTGCCCATGGGGTTAGAGATTCCGATTCCTTCTGGTGCGGCCATTGTTTTACTGGCTAGTAGTCTGTTCTTAAGCATCGTTTTGTTAAAGCAGCTCAAGCTTTTAAAGTCTGTCAGCTAAATTTGAGAATTAAATTTATGATCACTCCATATACCATTAAGCGGCGGCTGCAGCGTTATAGCGGCTTGAGTTTAATACTCTTCTTTGTCATGGGAAGTGCGGCTGTTGTAGCAGATTCGCCTTCTCCTGCACACTCTCCCGCAAGAGTGGCTACTTTTTTACCGGTAACCCATCTGTTAACTCAATCATTATTGCAAGATACGACTGTTGAGGTGGATTATTTACCGTCTAAACGCTATCCGCTAAGTCGTATCCGCTATTGGCTGGAGCAAAAACTGCCTCAAGATATCGCGCAATTACCGACCTACACCGCTGTTATTGAGATAGCCTCTGTTTGGCCAGAAGGGGAGGCTTATCCCACTTTGCGCCAGAGTAATATTCGCATTGTGCCTATTGATGCTGCGGTACAGTTAAAACCTGAGGGTGCGCGAGTTAGCCGTCAACAGAGTGCTGATACACTGGATTACTTCTGGCTCAATAGCGCCAATCTTAAGGTAATGCTTAGTATTATCGCGGAGGATCTGCTTCGGTTATGGCCAGAGCAGCAGGCGATTATTGAACGTAATCTACAGCGTAATCTTAACGGAGTGACTCGCTATGCCGTCGCAGTGGATGATCTTTTATGGCAGCAGGAAATAGAAGGGGTTTGTAGTGATGACCGTAACCTTACACCGCTGTTAAACAGTCTCAGTTTGCCCGTACTTAGTGATATGGTCAGCGATGTTCAGTCTGGGAATGATGAGGCAAAAGCAGATGCCGACTTTAACTGTCTTTGGATTAGCGATAAGCCAAGCAAGGGAGAGCAGGCGCAAGCGACGTGGTTGATTAACAGTCTGGATCGACCCTATAACGGCAGCTTGGAGCAATGGCTATCGCTTAATTTACAGCAGCTAAGGAATAAATAGCTTATAGCGCCTCGCCATGGGCGCCACGCATTTCACCTAATCCAGCAATACTAAATTCAGAGAAGCAGATCCCCGCTGGAGTTTCAAACTGCAGCATTAGCTTCGGCTCATGGCCTGCATGATGAATGCGTTGGCGAAAGCCCTGAAATACCTGAGGATTAGTCAGCATAAAGTGAGCATCTTTATTGGGTAAATACTGTTTAGCACCGTTGCAGGCAAGATAAGTCAAACGACCAGCAACATTTAGCGCTGCATTATCAATACGGCGAATAGACTGATGAGTAAGTTCGGAAGTGAGATATAAAATCAAATCTCGGCTGAAGCTCAGTGCTAATGAGCCTATGTGGTGGTCGATCTGAAGGTTCACTAAGCCTGTAACAACACCCTGAGAGAGTTCATGCCTTTTAAGCTTAACTTTGCCTGGATGAGGCTCATGGTGAGTAATTTGAGTTAGAGTTTCCATAACCGAAAAAAGTACAGGATTGATATAGTCCGCTCTCATGATATCCACCTGCTATTGCTATCTGCTATCCCTTGTTGGAAGCATCCCATTTTTTGCCTTGTGGGCTTAAAAAGGGTGTCTGAGCTTGATCATAGAATAATAATTTATAGATGTATCTATAAGGATACAAAACAAAAAGATTCAATCAATTCAGTTACATAAAGAATCAATTTGTAGCTATTTTTGGCTAGTTAGATATTGAACGGAACATCTCACGGCCAGACATGGCTGTTTATCGGAAGGAATCCCCCGCTAGAATCAGCTTGGCTGATTTAGCGGAGGGTAGTATCAGTGGAGAGCAGTATCAAAATGTATAATGCGCTTTAAGCCAAACACTGCGGCCCGGTTCAGCCACTTGAATAGGATTAGGGTTAAAGGTGTCGTTGCGGCTTTCGTGTAACGTATAGCTTTTATCAAATAAGTTATTGATGCCAGCGTCTAAGCTTAAGTTCTCTTGTACTTGATATTGGGCGTCCAGATTAGCAACCCAATAAGACGGTGTTTTTCTCACATCTTGCCCGCCACAATTTGCGTCATCGTACAAGCAAACCTCATCCTGCTTGGTTGCGGAGATTAGCTCTATACCTGTCTGCCAGTTATTTTGTAGGTAGCGCGCTTTGGCTCTCAGTTCCAGCGGTGATATCTGAGATAGGGCTTCGCCGTTATCATCATTTTCACCTTTAATCCAAGCTAGCTGGGTGCTAAATAACCAATTGGCATTGATACGGTGACTGGCTTCAGCTTCAATACCGATTAAGGTGGCATCTACATTGCTGTACCGGTCTTTACCGGAGATATTAGAGCGTAAAATATAGTCATCAACTTTATTCACCCAGCCACTCAACGAACCTTTAGCCGCCCCCATATCTACCGAAAGAATACCTTCTAACTGATGGTGTTTTTCAGGTTCTAGCTCTGGATTACCGATCCATTTAGATGTGGCGATATAGCGCTCTGTTGCATCGGCTGTACGTACACTACGGGAGGCAATGGTTTCCCATTGGAATAGGGCGTTAATATTGTGATTCCAGTGTATAAAGCCACCAATATTGGTCTCTTCTTGATCTGTATCACCGGTACCGTAAAGCATTTCTGGCGTTTTACTTGCCATCATGCCACCAGTAAAGGCTTCGCTAGCACGGTTAGCCTTGGCTTCTATTTGATCAATCCGTAGGCCGCCTTTGATACGATTTTTGGCATTTATTGTATATTCTGCTTCACCAAAGAGGCCTACTTGCTGGATCTCAGCATCAGGCCATTGAATACCTGCTACTTTGCTCATCATCATTGGCAACTGCTGATTTGCGTTTCGGGTGTTTTTTTGAAGATCTAAACCCGCTAGCCAATCAATACGATTGGAGACCCCTGTCAATACGATGCGCCCCCCTTGGGTGTCTGAGGTTGAAGGGGCATCCATTTTCATTGCTGCGGTTAAATCTCGCAGACTATAGTTGTCCATGAGGTGTTCAACATCACTTTGGTAAAGTTCTGCTTTTAGCGTTTTAACAGAACCATCGGTAAACTGGTGATCCAGCTTCAAGCGGATATTCTCTGCGCGCGCATAGGGGCTATCCATACCGGCACCAGGAAAAAGAACATCGGTTTCTTCCGCTTTTTCAAAACTACCTTGAATTCGGGTGTTATTACTCAGCGCATACCCAGCCATTAACGTGCCCGATTGGCTTTTATAAGCAGAGCGAACTTCGTTACCATCGCCATCATCATAGTTATCGCCTTCAGCGGCATGACCGATGACACGGATATAACCTTGATCACTACCTGCGGCAATGTCAGCGGCTAATTCCCATTTTTCACCTTGCGACTCATAGCTGCTGCTGGCAGAACCTGTGACCGGTTTATTGTTAAATTCGGGCCATTTACGCTCAAAAAGCACCGTTCCACCAGAACCGCCGCCACCATATTGCACCGTACGGTTGCCTTTTATAACCGTAATCCAGTCATAGCTATCTACGGCAGTATACGTGGTGGGAGGGTCCATACGGTTCGGACAACCACCATGTAAATAAGCGCCATCAAGCAAGACATTAATCGCTGTTTGTTTCTGGCCTCGGATAATAGGGTCAATCGCGCGACCACCCATACGCGTTCCTGAAATACCGTTCAAGCTTTTTAGCAGCTCACCACCATCGGTAACAGGGGCCGGTTGTAGCGTTTGCAACGATTGGCTTAATGCTTGTGGCTGGCTTTTGGTTATCTCAATCATCAACCCTGTTGGCGCGACTGAATAAGTGGGGGTTGATACGGTTGATGTTGAGGCTGTGTCGGTTTCTGTTGTATCAGCTTCTGCGGCATGAGTAACAATAAAAGGAGTACCCATTAATGCAGACGTTACGGCTAAAGAGAGTAGAGAGCGTATAGGGGGCAAAGATTTCATTGAAAGGGGTCCTTCTCTTCAAATAAGAATGCTTTTTTAACTAGAATGCTTGTTGCTTTTTTCTAGTGTCATTTCAGGTTATATCATTAGGAAGGGAGCATTTGGCTTTGCTGGGCTGTCGTAACAGCCCAGGAGGATCAAAGCCAGTTCGCTGTTAATGCATGGGAAGGAATATTAACGTATCGGCATTAAATGGAAATGTGGCCTAGTGTCACAGCGACAAACTGCCATAGGGGTAAATGGTCATGTTTAAAACAATGATTGGGCTGGCCATACAAGCCATAACGCTAATAAACCGGGGAGCAAGCTTAGCATTAACGTGGTACTGAGAGCTTTCCACCACGGCTGTGTATCGCTTGATTGGCGAGGCCACTTTATTAATATCGGTAAGGCCAGTAATAACAGCGCCCAGATACTCACATCGGCGTAGTAATGGGCGTAAGCCAGTACCATTAGCCAAACCGCCACAGCTCCTTGGGTGATTGCGAATAGGGTGCGTTCCTGAAATGTGATGACGCGAGCGAGTAACCAGATACCACCAAGGGAAGCACATAGGCCGCCAACCATTTGAGCAAGAGATAACGAACTGGAAATACCAATCACCACCGCTGAAAGTGCCATCATGGTGATAAGGCTAACAGGGAAGCGAAAGCTATTGCTTTGGCGATCAGAGGCCATAATGGCTATGCCGCCAACCAGTAAACCTCCAATGGTATGGCTGATAAGGTCAATAATCGACATACGGCCTACAATTGGCTGAGCAACAACGGCAAAGCTCAATACAAGAGCCACCCCGAACCCTGCCATGCGGATATGATGGGGAACCCGAATGGCTAAGGCAGGAACAAGTGGCATAAGTGCCAGCCAGTCCATTGCCTGGGCCGGAGGGAAACTCCAGCGCGTATGAATGCCTTGAAACGCCGTTAGCCAAGCAAACCATATTAAGGCTGGCGCTAAGAGATAAACGGCTTGGGTTTTACCGGCTTGCTCCAGTTTAAATATAATAAACCCAAGAATTAAGGCGCTAGCCAGCGGGTAGATCACCATGGGTAAAAGCATCATTAAAGGGGAAACCGATTCACCGTACATGGAATCTCTCTCTGTTAGCGGTTAGCGCTGTTGTTTATCGGATTATTTGTTTATTGATAGCTCGTTAATACGGCTGTTTTGTTAACAAAGTTATGGTTGGCCTTGGCTACGGATGCCTTCAATAAACAGCTCAATCTTAAGCTCGTCGCCAATAGCCCCTTGCATCTGATCAATACCAAAATCAGAGCGTTTAAGGGTTGCGGTGCCATTAAAACCGCTACGATAATTTTTCCAAGGATCTAAGCCTTCACCTATTTTTATGATGTCTAAGCTCACTGTCTTTGTAACGCCGTGCAGCATCAGTTCGCCAGTCAAAACACCTTGAGTCGCGCTTCCTTGGTAATGGGTTGAGGTGAAAGTGATCTCAGGGTATTGCTTGGTATCCAAAAAGTCTGGGCTTTTGATATGTTTGTCACGGGCTTCATGATTAGAATCTAAACTGTCAGCATCAATAGTAACCGATACGCGAGATGCCGCAGGTTTCTCTGCATCGTAGCTATATTCGCCTTCAAGCCCGTTGAAGCGCACAACTGTTTCACTGAAGCCAAGGTGATTAACCTTAAAAAGAACCGCCGTATGGGCCGGATCAATTTTATAATCTGCGGCAAAAGTAGAGCTGGATATAAGTGCTGTCGCGAGTAATGCCGGTTTAAGCCAAGTATTAAGCATAATGATGTTTTCCTGTGAGATCCGTTAGCTAAGATCGCGGCTTGCTAAAGGTCGTGCCTGTTTAGCAAGGGGCATGTTTAGCAAGGGCCGCGATGTAATAACGCTATTGTAGTAGAGAATTATTACCTTGATAATAGGTGCTAAAAACGATTCACTATTTCTTTTTAGTTAACAATGATTTGGCTTTTTTTTTGGCTCACTTGTGGCAAGTTAATATATAAGGTGATCGCTTTTACTCAGACAGGAAAGATGTATGTATGGATAAATATACAGCAATGCAGGTTTTTTGCCGTGTTGTGGAGCAGGAAAGTTTTGCCGCTACTGGGCGAAGCCTTAATATTTCAACGGCTATGGTAAGCAAACATATTGCCGCCCTTGAAAAAGAGTTGGGTATTCGCTTACTGAATCGTACCACACGTCGTGTGAAGCCTACGGATGAAGGTCTTTATTATTACAATCACTGTTGTCGTTTGCTCTCTGAAATTGAAGCACTCGAATCTTCTGTCACCCAGCAAGGGCAAGAACCCCGTGGTTTACTGCGCCTAACCGCCCCGATGGACTTTACCTTATTACATTTGATGGAGCCGATTCAGCAATTTCAGCAGGCATACCCGCTGGTGCGTATTGAATTAGAGCTGGATGACCGGCAGCGTAATCTAACCGCTGATAAGTTTGATGTGGCGATTCGTATTGCCAATCTAGCGGATTCAAGTCTTGTGGCACAGAAGCTAGCGACATGCCACGGTGGCGTGTATGTTTCACCAGGCTATCTTGAGCAGTACGGCACACCGAAACATCCACTAGAACTGCAACAGCATCGCTGTCTGTTTTATACCAATCATACGCAAGATAAAAACTATTGGGTCTTTCAAGATAAAAAAGGCCAGCGCCAAAAAGTGCGTATTAATTGGACGTTGGCACTGAATAATGGCCGTGCGTTATGTGAGGCTGCCGCTCAAGGCATGGGGTTAATTCAACAGCCTGACTTTATCACCGCACCCTTTGTGCAAGATGGCCGCTTAGTGGGCTTGTTTGAAGATTACCCTAGCCAAGAGCTTAATATCTATGCGGTGTATCAGCACCGGCAGTTTCTACCGGCGCGAATTGTTGCGTTTGTCGATTTTCTGAAAAACTATTTTGAGTGCAATAAAAGATGGTAATTTGGATGATTAAAGGATAAATCACTGGAATATCAAACGCCTTATTCTTCCCCTAAGAAACCACCGGTTTGGTGCGCCCAGAGTTGCGCATAAATGCCGTTTTGAGCGATAAGTTCGGCATGACTGCCCTGTTCAAGTACCTGCCCTTTATCCAGCACCACTAAACGATCCAATGCGGCGATGGTGGATAAACGGTGGGCAATGGCGATGACAGTTTTGCCCTCCATTAGCGTGTAAAGGCTCGCCTGAATGGCAGCTTCTACTTCGGAATCCAGGGCGGAAGTTGCTTCATCCAACAGCAGAATCGGCGCATCTTTCAGCAGCACCCGTGCAATGGCGATACGCTGGCGCTGACCGCCGGAGAGCTTCACGCCTCGCTCACCCACATGAGCATCGTACCCCTTACGGCCTTTTTGGTCGGTGAGGCCGAGAATAAACTCATGGGCTTCTGCCTTTTTCGCGGCGGCGATCATCTCTTCTTCGCTGGCATCTGGTCGGCCATAAAGAATGTTATCTCGTACCGAACGATGCAGCAGCGAGGTATCCTGCGTCACCATGCCGATCTGCGCCCGTAGGCTATCTTGAGTGATGTGTCGAATATCCTGACCGTCTACCTTGATTTGTCCGGACTCAACATCAAAGAAACGCATCAACAGATTTACAAGTGTTGATTTTCCCGCCCCAGAGCGCCCCACAAGACCGACTTTCTCACCGGGTTTTATTCTAAGGTTTAACAGCGGGATTACCGGCTTATCTTCACCATAATGGAAAACGACTTGGTCGTAATGAATACCACCTTCGTCCACGGTGATCGGTGCGGCATCGGGATGATCCTGTACCTGTAGGGGCTTAGATAGCGTGCTCATGCCATCAACCACAGTGCCAATATTTTCAAACAGTGCGCTGACTTCCCACATCACCCAGTGAGACATACCGTTTAAACGCAGAGCCAGTGCGATAGAAATCGCAATAGCCCCCACACCCACAGTACCGTTTAGCCACATCATGATCGACAGGGCTGCAATTGAAAAAGTCAGTAGGTGGTTGATGCCTTGCACACAAAAATTCAGCCAAGTGACTAACCGCATCTGTTGGTATACGGTGCCAAGAAACTGATCCATACCTTCTCGGGCAAAAGCGGCCTCACGGTTGGTGTGAGAAAACAGCTTCACCGTCGCGATATTGGTATAGGAATCGACAATACGACCGCTCATCAGTGAGCGCGCATCCGCTTGATCGGTGGAAACCGCCTTCAGCTTAGGTACAAAATAGACCTGAACTGCGATATAGAGCAGCAACCAGACCAGCACTGGCACCATTAGTCGCCAATCGGCCTGTGCCACCAGTACCAGCATGGCAATAAAAGAAACCGCAATATAAACCAGCACATTGAGCAGCTTCATCACGGACTCGCGTACCGCAAGGGCTGTTTGCATCACTTTAGTAGCGATACGGCCGGCAAAATCGTTGGAGTAAAACGACACGCTTTGCTTCAGCAGGTAACGATGTGCCTGCCAGCGAATCACCATAGGAAAGTTGCCCAACAGAGATTGGTGTACCACCAGAGAATGCAACAGGCCAACTAACGGCAGCGCCACCAAAGGCACCAGTGCCATCCAAAATAAAGTTGCACCTTCTTGTTCGAGAAAGGTTTTGGGGTCTTGAGTCGACAGCCAATCCACCAGCTGTCCCATAAAGCTGAACAGTGTCACCTCTAAAACCGCTACCCCCGCTGTTAACACTGACATTAAAAGGAGAGGAATCCCCATGCCTTTCGTGTAATGCAGGCAAAACTGCAGCAACTTAGCGGGAGGTTGTTGAGGCTCTTCCTTGGGAAAGGCGGGGATAAGGCGTTCAAAAAAAGAAAACATAGCAGCTCTCGTCAGCAGTTTATCTGAATCAGGTGGCTTAATCGGTGATGCATGGGATGGTGTAACAGGATGAGCATCATAGGGGAATCTGAGAAACAAGCCAGTGCTTACCGGGATTAACCGGAAGCTGTGGCCTGTAAAAATTAATCAGAGATTTTTTTACTGCTAAGACTTTTGGTTAAAGCTCGCTTCTGTATAATGCAGCGCCAGCGAAGCCGTTTGTTTATCGAATGATGTTAAGGTCAGCCTGTTATTGGTTAAGTCAGTCCGCTATTGGTTTTTTCAAAACGGATATTAACGTCCTCAAAAATAAAGGCTTCAAAAAATTTACTTGGGTTCCCTCACCCCAATCAATAAAAAGGTATCACTGATGAGTGCATTCACACCTGCTCAACAGCGCAAAGCGCTGACCTATTTGGTGGCTTTTCACCTACTGATTATTACCTCAAGCAACTATCTTGTGCAGTTGCCTTTTACTTTATTCGGTTTTCATACCACTTGGGGCGCTCTAAGCTTTCCATTTATCTTTTTGGCAACCGATTTAACCGTACGTATTTTAGGCGCCGCTGCGGCCCGAAAAATCATCTTTAAAGTGATGCTACCGGCGTTGGTTGTCTCCTACGTGCTATCGGTACTCTTCTTTGAAGGCGCGTATCAAGGCCTTGGCCAGCTGAGTGAATTTAATCTCTTTGTTGCTCGAATCGCCATCGCCAGCTTTATGGCTTATGTCTTAGGGCAAATTCTAGACGTACAGGTCTTTAATCGACTGCGCCAAACCGGCCCGTGGTGGATCGCTCCAACCTTATCTACCGTTGTGGGTAACGCCCTAGATACACTCGCCTTCTTCTCCATTGCCTTTTATAAAAGCCCAGATGCTTTTATGGCCGCCAACTGGGTAGAGATCGCAACCTTAGACTATCTGTTTAAAATAGTGATTTCCCTTTTGCTCTTTGTTCCTCTGTACGGCGTACTGCTTAACACCCTAAGCCGCAGACTGACACAGCTCAACAGCCCGTTGAAGACACAGGAAGCGCTTTAGCTTTAACTTTTTCTTATTTTGATCTTTTCTAATTTTGTGTGCTTCGATAGTATTAGGTGTTTCTAATTATAAAACACCTGACTAATACCTTATACCTTACCGAGATTAGAGCACATCATGAATAAATTACTCACAACCCTAGCGTTATTACCTGTCTTATCGACCTCCTCCTTTGTGTTGGCTGCTGATGCACAAACACCGGCTGAACTAAAAGCCGAAGCTAAAACGGTGATTCAAACACTGGCAAAAAATTTGATGGGCGAGCTTAAAACCACGGCACAAAAAGAAGGATTGCCTGCGGCGATTGAAGTTTGTAACACAAAAGCTATACCGATGACGGATGATGTTTCTGGTATGAAGGGCTGGCAAATCAGTCGTACTAGTCTAAAGCTGCGTAATCCACAAAACGCCCCAGATGCTTGGGAGCGCAAAGTGTTAGAGCAGTTTGCTGGACAGGCAACTCAGGGAGCTGATCTGAAAGCGCTAGCTTATTCAGAGGTGATCACGGATAACAGTGGCCAGAAAAAGTTGCGTTTGATGAAGGCTATTCCGGTGGCAGAGCAGTGCCTTGCCTGTCATGGCAGTGAGTTGAAACCAGCGGTTAGCCAGAAGTTACAAGCACTTTACCCCCATGATAATGCGAAAGGCTTTAAAGCGGGAGATTTGCGCGGAGCCTTCTCGCTTGAGAAAGCGTTGTAAGGTGTTATGCCAGACTAGGGATGGTCTTGGCATGAGTAGGACGGTCTCAGTATAGATAGTTGCCGAGCAATCTGTTGTATTTTGTAAGATTTCCCCATGGTTTTTTATCTTTTCTCGTTATGAATATAAATTCACCAATGCTAAAATTGGCTCATTTTTCTATCACATAATGATTATGTTCGCGAAAAAAGGTCTTTTATGGCGTTATCTCAGCAATATTGTCCCTATTGCCACCAGAATACTTTGGCGGTAGTCCAGACAAGTGACAATATGCATTTTTTAGGTTGTGATAGTTGTCATGCTCGGGGGCCTACTGTGCCTCTACCTATTGCCCCCCTCGTTGTGGCCCCTCCTACGATATTACCCCACCTGTCAGATGAGAGTCTGCTGCGTACCGTTATTGATGAATCGCCTGATATCATTTTGATGAAAAATTATGAGGGTGACTTTTTACTCTGTAACAGCGCCCTTGCACGTCTTTATGATTCAACACCAGAGCAGATGATTGGTAAATCTGATGCTGATTTTAATCCTGATACCGAGCAAGTTAAGTTTTACAAAGAGAATATTCAGGCCATTATTCGAGCAGGTAAGGTTGAAGTGGTTGAAGAAACATCCACCGACAATAGTACGGGTGAGGTGCGTTATTTCCAATCGATCAAAAAACCGATAAAAGCGCCTAATGGCCAAGATAGAATTCTTGTTATTGCCCATGATATTACCGAGCTAAAACGAGCGTACCAAGTTATCGAAGAGAAAGAAAAACGTTACGCTTATGCTATGGAGGCAGCTGGTGAAGGTATTTGGGATTGGGATATGGCGGCTAATACCGTACACCACAATAGAAAATGGTGTGATCTTTTAGGCTTAGACAGCGATTTGTCGGAACATAAGATGGATGTGCTCGCCTCCTTGATCCATGATGATGATCGTACCGAAATGATGCACTGCCTAAAAGCCGCCCTAGCCGGTAATGGTATTTATAGTCATGAGCACCGTATGCTGAAGTTCAATGGTCAAGAGATCTGGGTTTATGACCGTGGTCGTGTTGTGGAATATGACGCTCAGGGTCAGCCTTCACGTATGGTTGGCAGCATCAGTGATATCACCACCCGTAAAGAGTATGAGCAACGCCTAGCGGAAACCAAGCGGGATGTTGAGCAAAGTAATGAGCGCTTAGAGCATCTGGTTAATGAACGCACTGCAGCTTTAGCCCGTGTGAATCAGGAGCTAAAAGAGCTGGCCAACAAAGATGCATTGACTGGCGTCGGTAATCGCTTATTACTGAACTCTTGGCTAGCTAAGCAAGTGGCAAGTTTACCGATTGTTATTATTATGCTCGATATTGATCATTTCAAAAAAGTTAACGACCAGCACGGTCATAAAGCCGGTGATCAGGTGCTGCAATCCATAGCGGAAAATTTAAGTCAATTTGCCGGGTACCATAATCCGGTGATACGGTTTGGAGGAGAAGAGTTTTTACTAGTGTTATCTGAAGAATCTATAGAGCAAGCTCATCTTATGGCGGAATCATTGCGTCAGCATATAGAACAACTACAGCCCACTTCTGGTATCAGCGTCACCGTCAGCATCGGCTTGGCTAAAGGGTGTTGTGAGGCGTTTGATGCTACTTTGCAGGTCGCAGATAAGGCCCTGTATTGTGCTAAAAATCAGGGGCGAAATCAGGTGGTCGTTGGTTTAAGCTCTGATTGCTGATTAATTGTGTTTAACGGTAAAGGTCTGTAATTGATGCCATTTGTGAGCGTAAACTTGCCTATTTAGGTTAATGACAGTAAAGCTTGATGTAGCCTCTTATACTAAAAATACAATAAAAAAGGATTACTCTAATGGTCGAATATTCAGGTTCTTGCCTTTGTGGCGCAGTAAAATATCAGCTACGAGGCGACTTTCATAACTTCTTTCTTTGCCATTGTAGCTACTGCCAAAAAGGCACTGGTAGCGCCCATGCCTCTAATCTTTTCAGTAAAAATGCTCAGTTAACGTGGCTGCAAGGTGAAGATAAAATCACGTTCTTTCATCTCCCGGAAACTCGTCATGGCCGTAGCTTTTGCAGCAAATGTGGTTCGCCGTTACCAACGTCACTTGGCGATGGTAAGTTAGTTATGGTGCCTGCGGGCAGTATGGATACACCGGTTGAAATTAGGCCTACAGCACATCTGTTTGTCGCTAGTAAGGCAAGCTGGGAGAAGGATCTGGATCAGGTGCATCAGTTCCAAGGATACCCAGAATAAAATCAAGCAAGATGGCTATTACCAAAGTAATAGCCATAGCATCTACTTAATAAGCGCTAATCGATTCGATTATTTTTTTACTGTGATATTAATAAGTTAAATCAGTAAAATGGCTCTCTTTTGTCGAGCAGATTGATCATAGAGGGAGCAAAAAGCAGATGAGAATTGCCGTTTATTGTGGTTCTGCTAGTGGTAACAAGCCCGAGTACCTTGAGGCTGCTGTGCAGCTAGGACGCTATTTTGCCGCCCAAGGTATTGATCTGGTTTATGGCGGTGGAAAGGTGGGTTTGATGGGGGCTATTGCCGATGCGGTGCTGATAGCTGGAGGCAATGTTTATGGTTTTATACCTAAGGCACTGGAAGAGAAAGAGATCGCCCATAAAGGTTTAACGAAGCTGACCGTTGTGCCCGATATGCATACTCGAAAAGCTGCCATGGCTGATATGGCGGATGCGTTTGTTGCTCTGCCCGGCGGTGTGGGCACTTTTGAAGAGATCTTTGAAGCTTGGACTTGGGCACAATTGGGATACCATAACAAACCCTGCGCTTTTTATAATGTAGAAGGGTTCTATGAGCCTCTGTTCGCGATGATCGACAGTGTTGCTGATTCCGGTTTTATGAAACAGGACTATATTGAGATGTTGATTAAGACGAACCAACCCGAAGAACTGCTGGCCCAGATCCAAAGTTATCAAGCACCTAAAAAGAAATGGACGTAATTTTATCGAAAGAGCACAATCAAAGGTTGTGTCTAACTGTTTGATAGTGCTAGAATTACGCCCGTTGTTTGGTTAATGCCAAACGGTGATTGTGGTGGCCCTGTCGGTCCCCTCGCAACGATACCTCGTGAACCTGGTCAGGCCCGGAAGGGAGCAGCCACAGCGAATGACTCGTGTGCCGAGGTGTGGCTGGTGGGGTCATCTCCATTTCAGCCCCTCTGTTTTTATTTTTACCTTCTATTTATTGACTCTTCTAGGCTTCGCCTTTTCTAGCTAAATCGTCTTCTTATTTTTTTCGTAAGCTTTATTCTGTTTTTCCCCGCATTTGGTTTTTTCGGTCTTAATGCAAACTTAATCTTCTCTCACTCATACTGGCTCTATTAATCAACCTATTTAATAGGAATTCCAGATATGAGAACACTTTTACTTGCGGGCTTAGCCGTGATGTTATCAAGCTCGGCCCTAGCTAATGACAGCCATCTTATTTCCCCCAAACAGACCATTAGCCCTAAACAGATAGGCCCAGATCATGGCTATGTTTCCATGAGTGCGGCAGAAGCCAAAAAAGCTTCTGATGATAGCTTGGTGGTTATTCGAGGCCACCTTATTAAGCGTCTATCTGATGAGGAATACTTGTTCAAAGATGACAGCGGTACGTTGACGGTTGAAATTGATGACCATCTTTGGCAAAGCCATCAAATTACCGATCAAGATAATATCTTACTCAAAGGTGAAGTTGATCAGGATTGGGATGGGACTGAACTGGATGTTCGTGTCTTAGAGCTTCTCTCTCGATAAGCCTCTATTTTTTATTCTATATAGTCGAATATTCTATTTTATATCAAATAGTTATCATCAATAACGCATGGATAATACCTTTGTACTCATGGAGTCTAAAATGAAAAAATACTTACCTCTTGTCTTGTTGTTAACGTCCCCGACACTATTGGCTGAACCTTATATGCAGCTGGGTATGGGATTGATAGAGCTAGACCATGATGAAGATGTTCTCTTTTCTGATGGCACCGCCTTAACACCAGACAGCCAAGAATCTGCGTTCCAGATTACGGTGGGTAAGCGTTATGAAAAATTTGGTGTAGAGGTGAGCTATCGCCGGTTTGAAGGTGATGATTCTAAAGATGTATCAATGTACTCCAATCTTCCTGCGTTACCATCGGGAGTTGTTGGAGGAACGCCAAATGAATATGAGGAAGATTGGGATAGCAGCCTAAAAGCTCAGCAGTTGGCTCTTAAAGGTATTTATTTCCATGATCTGAATGAACAAATAACATTGAAAGGTGGCCTTGGATTAACCTATACCGACTATGAGCTTAAATCCTCTCATACTCAGTCCTGGGAGGAAGATAAAGCCGGCCCTGATTGGGAGTACGATAACGTTATTAGTCATGATAAAGCATCGGATACCGCGTGGGGCGGTATTGTGAGTTTAGGTGCCGATTACGTGCTAATGCCTGAGACCGCGCCTAATTTAACCCTAGGTGTTGAGGGTTCTGTGGCAATCGATGAATACAGCACCGTTTCTGCCTTGCTTGGGAATGTTGGCTGGAAATTCTAAGCTTAGTCTTAGACTTAAAAAGTTCGCATCTGATAAAACACTCAATGTCATGTTGGGTGTTTTATCAGGTATGGCAAAGATTACTCGTTAAGAAATTGCTGGATTTTTTCGAGTACTACTGCGGTATTTTCTCGATGGGGAACATGGTGTAGTGTCGGCAGTATCTCTAATTGAACAGCACCCTTTACCCCTGCGGCAATACTCTGTGGCTGGGCAATAGAACCATACTCATCCTCTTCCCCGTGCAATACCAATGTTGGACAGCTGACTTTGGGTAAAACCGGATCTAATGACCAGTGATCAAAATCCGGTGAAAGCCAGCTGTTAATCCAAGAGTCTAATATCCACCGTGTACGTTCGCCATGATAACGGGCTAGGCGATCAAATTGCTTTTGGTCTTTAAACAGCGCTTGTGCTTCTCGAATACCCGATCGGGTTAAAGGCTCGATAAAAGCCTGTGCTGATTCAGTAATTAAGCGCTCACAGCGCTCCGGATATTGAGCAGCGATATATACTGCCATGCAGCCCCCCACACTATGACCAAAAACGATAAAGTGTTTTAGCTGGAAAAAATCACAGAGTAACGGAATAAAACGCTCGGCTTCTTGGGGGATAAAGTTGTGATCAATCGGATGGGTTATCGGATCCGACTCACCAAAGCCTAGACGATCATAGGCGATTACAACGCGCCCTGTTTCTTGGGCAAGTGCTTGGGGAAAGTCTCGCCATAAGCCAATGGAACCCAGTGAGTCATGAAGCATGAGAATAGGGCTGCTGTTTTGGTTATGGCCGTTGCTCGGTGTCCAGCGTTTAGCGGCGATAGAGCCGTAGGCGGTCGGCAGGATAAAATCTTCTATTATTATAGATGTATCAGATTCTTCTGTTTTAAGTAGCGACTGAGACGCCATCGCTTGCAAGTTTTGAGTTGTCATTTCGTGTCCTTCTCGTATTTGTTTTTATTGTGATCGTTATCATGCCAATATTTTTCTCTGATTACTGCGTTTTCAAGCCAATTGAGTGGGACTGTTGAGTCACTCTGTTTAAATATCGTTATGCCCGCTATGCCAAGGGTTGAGGCGGATGTTTGCTTTTTTTATGGCAAAGATGATTAATTTCATCGGTCATGGATTGTTCTTGCTACGCTTTAAATCTTATCTTTTGTAACCACCTAGTTTGTAATCACCCAGTTTGTAATCACTGAGATAGTATCTAAGTAGGAACTATCTAACGAAATCAATCATTTTTCTGATGAAACCAATCGACTTTTAGGATGAGCTCCATGACTGATCTATTTTCCCCGCTAAAGCTTGGCGCTATTGAAATAAGTAACCGAGTGTTGATGGCTCCTTTAACGCGCTGCCGTGCGGATGAACACCATGTGCCGACAGACTTAATGGCAGAGCATTATGGCCAGAGAGCCTCCGGCGGTCTTCTGATTGCTGAAGCGACAATGGCGATGGAAGGTAACTCTGCTTTTTGGCGGGAACCGGGTATTTACTCTGATGCTCAAGTTGACAGCTGGAAGAAGGTAACGGATGCGGTACATGCCAATGGCGGTAAAATTGTTTTGCAGATTTGGCACGGTGGCCGAGCCTGTCATCCCGCATTGAATGATGGCAAGCAGCCGGTGGCCCCTAGTGCCATTGCGATCACAAACGTCGATGTGCACACCCCTGAAGGCAAGCAAAATTACACCGTGCCCCGTGCTTTAGATGATGCTGAGATTCCCGCTATTATTGATGGCTTTGTCCGTGCTGCTGAAAATGCGAAACGTGCTGGTTTTGATGGCGTTGAAGTTCACGGTGCAAATGGCTACCTACTTGACCAGTTTTTGCGTGATGGTGCGAATCATCGTGAAGGCCCTTACGGTGGGTCACTGGAAAACCGAGCGCGTCTACTATTAGAAGTGATTGAAGCGGTTAGCCAAGTATGGGGGGCTGATCGGGTTGGGGTTCGTCTTTCACCTCTGAATAGCTTCAATAGTATGAAGGATAGCGACCCTATTGGGCTAATGACTTGGCTGTCGCAAAAGCTAAGTGACTACGGTCTAGCATACCTACATTTAATGCGAGCTGATTTTCTGGGTGAGCAGCAGATGGATGTGGTAACACCAACCCGCGAGCACTATAAGGGCCATCTAATCGTTAATATGGGCTACAGTGGACAGGAGGCTCAACAGGTGATTGAAACAGGTCTTGCTGATGCCGTGGCCTTTGGTGTGCCTTTTATTGCTAACCCTGATCTGCCACATCGTTTGAAAATAGGCGCTGAGTTAAACCAAGCCGATCCGGCTACGTTCTATTCTCAAGGTCGTGAAGGTTACAATGATTATCCAACGCTTGAAGCTTTGAAATAATGGAGCTTTAAAGCAGAGAATCTTTAATGTACGCGCTTTAGAAAAGTAATGCTCAATTGAAGCCGTTAGCCCGAATTTAAGGGGAAGATGATGACCGATATAACATATACACCGCCTAAAATCTGGAAATGGGATGCAAGTAGTGGCGGCAAATTTGCCAGTATTAATCGCCCTATTGCAGGGGCAACCCATGAAAAGGCGTTACCAGTAGGTAAACATCCTTTGCAGATTTATTCTCTGGCGACCCCTAATGGTGTGAAAGTCACCGTAATGCTAGAAGAGTTGTTAGAGCTAGGCATTAAAGAAGCAGAATACGATGCTTGGTTGATCGACATTATGGAAAGTGATCAGTTTAGCTCTGGCTTTGTAGAGGTTAATCCTAACTCGAAAATTCCAGCGCTAATGGATCACAGTGTTACGCCGTCGCAGCGGGTTTTTGAGTCAGGTTCTATTCTCTTTTATTTAGCGGAAAAATTTGGTGCGTTTATCCCAAAAGATCCTGTTGCCAAAACAGAGTGCATGAACTGGGTATTTTGGCAGATGGCTTCTGCGCCTATTTTAGGTGGTGGTTTTGGGCATTTCTATGCTTACGCGCCAGAGAAGTTTGAATACCCAATCAATCGTTTCACGATGGAAATTAAGCGTCAGCTTGATGTGCTTGATCGCCATTTAGCCGATAACCCTTACCTGGCCGGTACAGAGTATTCCATTGCGGATATGCTGGTTTGGCCTTGGTACGGTGCTTTGGTATTGGGACGTTTGTACGATGCCGCAGAGTTTATTGAGGCAGATTCTTATACTCATGTTATGCGTTGGGCTAAGGCGATCGATCTGCGACCTGCAGTTCAGCGTGGTCGTATTGTGAATCGTACTTGGGGGGAAACTTACGAGCAGCTTCGTGAACGGCATAGCGCTGCGGATTTTGAGAATCTGAAATAAAAATAGTTGAGGTCTGAAAAATAAAAGGCTGAACTGCTTTTTTCCTGAGGTAAAGCAAGGCACAAATCCCCATATGCGGGCGGGCGAGAAGGATCTGTGCCTTGCTGTGTTACCTCAGATATGCGAATTCAGTCGCAATACTTACATTAAAGACAGTAAGCATCTCGAACTATAAGCCTATCGATCTTTATTGAACGAAGGACTCTTCGCTTCAGCAACTGCCGAAGAATGACCTATTAACATGTCTGGAAAAACAGGTTTTTTCGTTTTTATTATCAGTTTTTCTCGATGAATGCTTAAGAGGCTTGTTCTTTAAGTTTTTTTTCTCTTCTATTTTTACGCAGTGATTTTCTTATCTTATTGATTTTTAAATGATTTATTTATATCTGTTTTAATTGGTTTAGCGGCGGCTAAAACAGCTTTGATGCCAGGATGAATTGGCTCAGGTGTTCGAGTGATCGCATAATGACTAACGGATACAGATTGAATCTCCCCTGCCTCCTCTACCAAATATTGTCGACAGACTTCATCGCGAATAACGGTGGGTGCGGTAAACGTCCCCATCCCTTCTCTTGCAAAGATCTTAATTAGTGCGCTGTCGTTAATTTCTGCCTGAACTTTCATATCAATATTTTGCTGTTTTAGCCAAAAAGTAAGTTCAGAAAACCATTGAGTATCCGTGTCGTTCGTGAGTAGAGATTGACCGTGTAGTGAGGTAGGAAAGTCCTTACGCAGACTCCAAGCCAGCTTTGGCGCGGCAAACAACGATAAGTGGGAACTGAGTAAGTGCTTTACATGCACATCGCCAACCCGAGCTAATTTATCTGTAGTGATCGGTTGATCACTGATAACTAAATCCAGAGTTTGTCTTTTTAAGTCTCGTAAAAGATCCGGCAAATAACCACTAACTATTCTAAGCTGTAATGGATGACCACACTGCAGTGCTGGCTGAATAAGGCGGTAAGCGATCATCTTGTGGACTGATGCGCTAAAGCCGACGGAAAATTCAATGGGCTGGTCGCTGCTTGGATGACTCAATACTTGATCAAGTTCACCGGCGAGGGCAAAGATTTTATTGGCGTATTTCCGAACCTGTTCTCCTAAGGGAGTCAGCTTTAAACCTCTTCCTTTACGTGTAAATAGCGCTCCGGTTTTTGCTTCAAAGGCAGACAGTTGACCGCTTAGCGTTTGAGGGGCTAGATCCAGCTGATCACTCGCCCGTGCGATAGCGCCGGTTTCTGCGATCACCCAGAAGTAATACAGATGTTTCAGGTTGAGATCTTTTAGCATGTTCGTGTGCATCTTATTAGGGGCGTGCTATACAAAAAGCTCTATGTAATAGAAAGTACCGTACAAAGTCTTGACTGATGATGTTTCCAGGCTATTGCTTTGTAAGCAATTGTTAAAATTAAAGCTTACTAGATTACTCTGCTATAGCTTTTCAGTGTAGACTTTGCACTCTTGCCAGCAGTTGCTCTTTTACTTGGGATATACACTGCAATATTGTCGTATGTGCCTCATTATTTAAAATAAATAATAGCTGTGATATGTCTTGTATCATTCTTTTCTTTTATTTAAGAGTAAATAGATTTGTGACATATTTTGTCAGAAAAAATAGGTTTTAGTCTTTCCTGCCTTTTGTTACATTCTGTAATTCTGAAAAATAAGAAAGAGTAAGTCGACTGTTAGCGATAAAACGAGCAATAAAAATGGTGCGTCCTATTTTATGTTTATCCATTGAAATAAGTCATGCTTTTACAGGGTTTTGGAGAGATTAGTGGTGATAAGGGTCTGTTTTTTGCTGATAGCGCTAGGGTTGGCGGCTTGTTCATCTGCGCCACCGGAAGATGAGTTGAGCAAAGATATTGTCACTGTTCCTGAAATTGGCGATCAAGTGCCGTCGGTAACAAATACGGCAAAATTTGCGCCCAAAACACCGACAATTCGTGCACCTGATGATATCGCTTTTAATCTGTGGTGGCGGTATACCGGAAATAAAGAGTTAGAAATTTTAATTGATCGAGCGATTACAAATAGCCAAGTGTTGCAGATAGCCGCCCAGCGAGTGGTTCAAGCAAAGGCTCGCTTTGTACAGGCTGGCGCTCAAAATATGCCTACGGTAACGGCCCAAACAGGATACAGTATTGAGACACCTACGGATGGCTTAGGCTCTGTGCCTGTTGGTGTGACGCCGACAGGGAAGGGCGAATTTGAAGTTGGCTTAACGGGTAGCTATACCCTTGATCTTTGGGGGCAGCGTAAAAGCTTAGCTCAATCCGCAGACCTTAAATTGAAGCAGGCTGTGTTTCAGTACGATGCTCAGCTGCTAGATTTGATTTCTCAACTATCAAAGAATTACTTTGAATACCTTTCATTAAATGACCGTATTCGAAATACTAAAGAAACAGAAAAAGCCTTAACCTCAATGTTGCTTGCGATGGAAGACCGTTATCAGCTAGGTGATGCGACTATCGTTGAGATGCAAATTCAACGCTCCGCTATTTTTAGTTCACGGGTTCGCCTGCCAACACTATTAAAAGATCGCCAGCAACTTCGTTTCGAGATTGCACGCTTGATAGGAACCGCTCCCGGATCATTGCAGTTGTCAGAGAACGGCTTAAAAAGTGTTTCTTTGCCTAATGGGGTTCATGGTATTTCAACCGCTTACCTACTAAGACGACCTGATATCCGTACCATTGAATCCGGTATGTTAGCCGCAGATGCTGATTTAGATGTGGCTCGTAAGGCTCTTTTACCGGGGCTTACGCTCTCTGCAGACTTAAGCTCTGGAGCTCGAAATCCCGCCGATCTTTTTCAGCCAAACACATTGATTTGGAATGCGTTAGGTACCTTGAGTGCTACTGTTTTTGACGGTGGTGCGAAAGAGCAAGAAGTTAAGTTTGCTCAAGCGGTGCGTAATGAGCTGATCGAGAGTTATGTTAATACGGTATATAACGGCCTGCTTGCCGCGCGAACAGCGATTACTGAGCTTGAGTACAGCGGCGAACGATTAGCCATGCAGGAAGAATCCGCAAAAGCCGCAAAGATTGCTCAGGACTTTGGTTTTGAGTCATATTCTGTTGGCGGTATCGACTTTTTAACCTTCCTCGATTCCATGCAGTCCTATCAAGAGCGGCAAGACAGCTTGTATCAGTTTGAGCTTGAATATTATCAAGCATTTGTCGATTTTTACTCTGCTTTAGGCGGAGGGATTCCCTATCGAGAAATTAGTAAACAGAGTCCTGTCTTTAAGGCTGATGGTACGCAAATAAAGGGCGTTAAAATTTTACCGCCTACGACCGTTTCATCACGTAGCTACATGCAATCAGGTTGGTTAGATGAGCCTAAAGAATTTACTGGTAGCCCATGGCTGGTGAAATTGGCCGGTGTTTATGATCGCTTCGCTATTGAAGCTTTGATGCGTGATATGCCGCGACGATACGACCATTTACAGCCTGCTGAAGCCCTTGTCGTTGAGAAAGTAGGCGTTGATATATCAACCTCTACAGGCGATGCCGCTTGGTATTCGGTGAATTTTACAGGGTTTGATTATGAGCAAGATGCACTGGCATGGTGTGCAAAGTTAAGAGCGATGCAGCAGCGTTGTGTGATTTATCAACCTGATGAGAATTTTGAATACGTCGGCTTATTCAGCATTAATACCATTGAAACACGGGCATATCGTTCTGGTGATTCGCTGCAAGCTTTGCGTCATGCCGCAGAGCAAGAGGCTGAAAGTAGTAATCTGCCGAATAGCACGAAATATGGCCGATTGTATTCGCTATTAAAAATTGAAACCGAGCACGCATGGTTGATTGATAATCGAACCTATCGTCTGCAACGCATTCCCGTTGGAGAGCGGCTGATCCTTGGGGGGAAATTAAAGAGCGTGAACCCGAGTCGAGCGGTTGTTAGTTTCCAGAACAGAGATTATCTCTTGCGCCCTCTTTACAGTGTTGAAGGTGTAGAGAAAAGTGCCAGCGGCCAAATGTTTGCACGTATGCGCTGGGGCGGCCCCAGTGGTGAAATTTATTACCACAGAGCTGGAGAGCGTATCTATGGCGGTGGGCTTATCAAAAAAATCGATGCAAAACAGGTTAGCGTTGATTGGAAGGGTACACAGATTTCACTACCGGTCATGGATTGATCTGAGGTTATCGCATGACACGACATGAGAGTCTTATTATGCCAGAAGCTATTGTTATGGCTGGGTTAACACAGCGGCAACAACAGATACTACAGCTCATGCAACAGGGGAAAGTTAATAAAGAGATTGCGAGAGATCTTGATATTAGCTTAGGTACGGTTAAGCAGCATTTGGTGGCGATTTTCAAGAAGCTCAATGTACAAAACCGTACAATGGCTGTTGCTCGTCTGGCAGAATTTAAAGATCAGACCGGTTTTAATGCCGCCTTTGCTCAAGAGACGCTAATAGCACGCCGCCCTGCGATTGTTTTGAGCTTGAAAGTAAATAGCCAGCTGCCGCAGGCTGCGATGAAGTTATTTCATACCTGCATGGCAGACGTTGCCTTTGATAATCATGCTCTGTTTATGAGCCGGGAACGTGGTGATGGTGATCTGATCTTTGGCCTAAAGCGCTCATCAACTCATGATATACGAACGGCAATTCGCGTTGCCGCTCGTGTTTTTCATGAGATGAAAACTTATGTGACTGAGCAGCTTCAATATAATGACCCTAATGAAATATTAACGGGCGCCCTAGTGGCGGGGTTGATCAGTGTTAGTCAAAACCGTTTTGGTGGCTGGTCCGGCGAGACCGTCGGCAGTCATGTATTGACTTGGGGGCACAGGCTTAGAGATAGTGCGAATACAAACGGCTTGGTCTTTGACTTACCTGTTACCGCGATTATGCGGGCATTTGACTTAACTGTACCGGCTAGCCCATCGGGACAGCTATCGTTTACAGAACTTCACAGCCTAAATCATTGGGATGTAGAGTGTGACATCCCTTTAATAGGGCGCGATAAAGAGTTTTGTTATATTCGTGATTTACTGGCTGAAAAATATCGCGTGTTGTTGCTAGAAGGTGAGAGCGGCATGGGTAAATCTCGCTTATGCCGAGAAGCCGCTCGGTTAGCGATCCAAGAAGATCGGCAACTGTTTTATATTCGGGCGTTACCTTCAGGCTTTTTTGGTAGTGAAGATTACCCGTATTTAGAGCATTTAGATCTGGTTTTTTCTGACGTAAATAGCGCGAAAAAGAGCCTTTTAGTGCTAGATGATACTCATCACCTAACCGCTGATAATAAAGTCGTATTAACTGGTTTTCTAAATAACTTACCTGAAGGGACTCAGGTTATTGTTTGCGGTCGACAACCTCAACGCTATGCTCTCAACGAAACACTGCAATCGCTTTACCGGTTACTGCATCTTGCTCGGTTGGATGATGCATCTATTATGACGTTGATTGATAAAACGGTATCCTTGACAGGTAACCTCCCAGGGACTGATCTGTCCCATATTGTAGCGCTAGCGCGTGGCATTCCTATCTTCGCTAAAGAACTGCTGTTAAGTACAGATGATAGCCCTCTATCCCTTTCTCTAATGATTACGATTGCTTCTCGAATCGATAAATTTAAAGTTGATTGGAAGCTACTTTACTGCGTTGCAACCCATGATCAGCCGGTAAATTTAGAACGCCTTGGCGATTTAATGCAGGATGATTTGGTGTATATCAAAGCGGCTATCGAGCATGCAGAAGTGTTGGGGGTGCTCGTTTTTAGATCGGGGGTTACGTCGTTCCGGCACCCTCTAGTACAAAATGTTGTCAGCTATTTATTTCGACCTAATGATACAGTGAATGCAATAAGTGGATACCCATGAGCCCGAATCAAAGCAAACTATTTTCTAGAGCACAGCGCACGGAAAACAAGACGGCATCCAAGGTGAAAGTTACGGGTATCCGCTCGTTACGAAAGATTCTTGCGTCTCGAGATCTAAGACGGTTAGTGCCGATTATTGTTATGACATCCTTAATGACCAACCTACTTGCGTTGGCCTTACCCCTTGGTATGTTGCAAATTTTTGACCGTGTATTAAAGAATCAATCGGTTGATACTCTTGTGGTTTTAACTCTTGGCATCGTGTTGATGATGGTGTTAGAGGAGGTGCTTAAAGGCGTTAATGCAACGGTCACTAACTGGCTGGGTGCGCGATTTAAACACAAAGCCAGCATGCAAGTACTTAACAAGTTTTTTGAAATCCCTATGCGGCTTTTCAGCAAAGAAGAGCCGGGGGCGTATGCTGAGAAAATACAGACGGTGTCTAAAGTTGCTGATGTTTACTCAGGCAGCGCCTTACTCGTCTTGCTTGACCTACCTTTTGTTCTCATCTTCTTATCCGTGATCTGGCTGATTGCTGATAGCCTCGTTATTGTTCCCATTCTTTTGATTATCTTCTTTGTCGTGTCCGTGCTCTTCTTTGGACGCTGGATGTATAAGCAAATTATTATGCGAGATCTTAATGATGAAAGACGTATTAGCTTCTTAACGGAAGTACTTGCTGGTGTGTTGTCAATAAAAACGATGTCGCTGGAAAGTATTATGCAGCGCCGTTATGAACGCTTAAAAGAGAATAGTGCAGAGCAGGGCGAACGCTTATTTTTTGGTAATAATTTTGCTAATAATCTGGGCAGTATCATGTCGCAGATTATGATTGTTTTAGTGATCTTCTTTGGTGCGATGCTCGTGCTGGGCGGTGATATGAGCTCCGGTGCGCTTGCGGCATGCATGATGCTTTCTGTTCGAGCGTTACAGCCATTGCAGAAAGGCTTGAGCATTTGGATGCGCTATCAAGCCTTTATTGCTGGGGATAAGCGTTTAACGGATGTGCTGTCAATGCCGGGGCATCATGAGCATGGCCTGTCACCGCTGATGAACGTGCATCGTGGTCTTCGTTTGGATCATGTGTCTTTGGGGCATGATACGGCGGAAGGAAAAAAGTATCTGTTCAAAGATCTTTGTCTTGATATACCGAAAGGGCAATGCATTGCGATTCGTGGTGATAGCGGGAGCGGTAAAACGGCGCTGCTTTCTTTAATCAATGGTATCGAAGAGCTTGATGAGGGCGCTGTCCTTGTTGATGGCGAGTCTATCAAGCAGTTTCAGTCGGAGAGTGTGCGCCAAAAAATTGCCCTTCTACCGCAAGAAGGTGTTGTTTTTGTTGGTTCTATTTTAGAAAACTTAACGATGTTTGATCCAAGCCGAGAGACCCGAGCGCTGGAGGTTTCTGAACAGATTGGTTTAGACCTTATTGTTGCCAGTATGAAACAGGGGTATCAGACACCACTTGGTGAAAATGCAAGTGAGACACTGCCAATGGGGGTTCGACAGCTAATCGCGATTGTGCGTGTGCTTGCCTTTGACCCTGCTGTTATCTTATTTGATGAAGCAAACAGCGCTCTTGATTTTGAGGGCGATAAAAAGTTAAGACAGTATCTAGAAGCGCGTAAAGGCGAGCTGACGATGGTAATGGTTACTAACCGCCCATCAATGGTTAAGTTGGCTGATACGATCTATCGTATCCATAATGGCACGTTAGAGCTTGATGATGGTAAATTTGATTTTTCCCGTAAAGGCCAAGATGATGCGGGTTTCGTAAAACCTGAAAAAGATGACTCTCTAGAGACGGTTATTGGTACACGGGTATTTAATGAAAGCGACTTGTCGAGGTGCCTATTACCTTTGGCGCGCCATCTAGGGTGGGGAGGAAGCATTCGTGAGTTTGCTCAAGCTTTGCCGCACCTTGCTGACCATATCGACCTGTCTTATTTCTTTGGCGCTATGGCTAACATGGGGTTCAGAGCGCGCTATCTTGGTAATAAATTCAAAAAGCTTGATGACCGTTTATTGCCTTGTATTTTTATGCCTAATAACAAACCTGCGGTTGCAGTATTAGAGCTTTTGCCTGAGGGTGGTTATCGTGTTTTTAATAGTCAAAGTAATAGCGAAGAAGTTTGGCAAAAGCTACCGAGTGATAAAGGTGAGATTTTCATTTTCCAGCCTATTAAGCCGGAAGACGAGCGGAGCAAACTGACCTGGGTAAAAGAGTTATTTTGGAAGTTTCGTAAACACCTGTCGTTGATTTTTGTTATAACGATTATAAGCACTATTTTGGCTGTTGCGCCGTCTCTATTTGTGCGGTCAGTTTTTGATACGGTCATACCCAGTGGCGATATTGTCATGGGTGGTTTTTTGCTTATGGGGGTTGTTCTAGCGATCAGTATTGGCTGGTTCTTGAACCTATTAAGGGGTAAGTTGCTCGCTTATATCGGGGGCCGAATAGAATATGTGCTCGGAAATTCAATTTTTGAGCGGGTTCTTCATCTTCCAGTCTCTTCTTTGAACGGCGTATCGGTGAGTCGACAGATTAGTCGAATTAAAAGTCTGGAGCGATTGAGAGACCTATTCTTAGGCCCTTTAGTTACTCTTATCTTTGACCTTCCATCAAGTATTATTCTTTTGGTGGTTATTTTTGTGATTAACCCTTGGGCTGCTGGAGTTATGCTAATTGCCATTGCTGCCTTTGCCCTGTTGTTGATACTGACACGCCCTATTGTTGATAGAGCTGCTGAAAATGCCTCGGAATCATCGGGCAAAAAAAGCGAGCTGATTGATGAGTCTCTAGGGAAAATGGGGGGGTTGAGAACGCTGGGTAGTCAGAGTGTTTGGATGAGGCGTTTTCGTGATATTAGTGGCTCCTCTGCCCACACTGAGTTTACTGAGCAGCAGACGCAGCACAAAATATCGGCTGTCTCCCATCTTATTGGTAGCCTTACGGGTTTATCGATCCTAGTAACATCGGCTTATATGGTGATCCAAGCTGCAATTACTCCTGGTACGATTATGGCAACCATGATTCTAACGTGGCGCTTAATTTCACCACTGCAAAACCTATTTACAGCATTAACAAGCTGGTCACGTATCTCGACGAATATTTTTCAGGTCAATCAGTTAATGAAACTGGCCCAAGAAAATGATGGTCATAACCCTGAAGCTAACCGTTTTGTGAATAAAGGGGCGATTGACTTTAATCGGGTTTCCTTCCGTTATGCTTCAGATCTTGACCCTGTTCTTTTAGGGGTAACGTTTAAAGTACCTTCGGCAAAACTTTTGGGTATTACCGGCCCTGATGGCGCAGGTAAATCAACATTACTGTCGTTAATCTGTCGGCTGCATTATCCGCAGGCGGGTTCCATTCGAATTGATGCGATTGATACTCGCCAGATTTCATCGGATTACTTACGTTCTATCATTAGTTATATGCCGCAGAAATGTGACATTTTTTATGGAACCCTTGCTCAAAACTTAAGACTGGTTCACCCCGCTGCGACGGAAGATGAATTGTGGTGGGCCATTAAAATGGCTGGACTGGATGGCGATGTTGAGCGTATGGAAAAAGGTATTAATACCCGGGTTTCTAACAGCAGTACAGACCAAATGTCCAGCGGCTTTAGGCAGCGATTGTCCTTAGCCCGCACGATTCTAAAACCGGCATCAATCGTTCTGTTAGATGAACCAGGTAATGGTATGGATGATGCAGGGGAAGAGGCTCTTATGCGCTGCATTAATTGGCTTCAAGGGCGAGTTACTTTAATTCTTGTGACGCCTCGGCCAAGTCATCTACGGGGCGCTGATCATATTCTTTATATGGAAAACGGCACAATTACAGCACGAGGCAATTATGCTGAAGTCGAAGAAAAAATTATGGCAGGGTTGAGTTAATGGCTGATAACGCTAAACATAAAAAAGCAGATGTTGGTGATTACATGAATACGCAGGGAGCTGATGTTTCGTTTGGCTCTCGTCAGCGTAGACTTTTGTCTGAAACCATACAGGTTGAAGATGAACTCATACCGTCTTACGCCAGACCCGTGCTGTACCTTGTTGTCTTTATGGTTGTTGGTTTTTTTGCTTGGGCCTCTATTACTCAGCTTACTGAAGTGACGCTGGCACCGGGTGAAATTGTTCCTTCAGGGCAGATTAAAGTTGTGCAGCACCTGAGTGGCGGGACGATCTCAGAAGTGCTTATTGAAGAGCGGATGTTGGTCAAAAAAGGAGATATTCTGATTAAGCTAGATGATGCCAGAGCACTTTCTGACTTACGGCAAATAGAGGGACGTCTAGCATCACTCAAACTTAGAGCTGAGCGCCAAGAGTCTTTTATCATGGGGCGTGAGCCTGACTTTAGTGATTATGATGAAACGTATCCTGCGATGGTTGCAGTGCAAAAACAGCAGCTTAACAACCAAGTGCGCGTTAGAGAGTCTACGCTTGATGTTCTGAATCGTCAGATTCAGCAACGAGTCTCTCGACTAGAACAGTTAAACAAGTCTCTTGAATCCGCTGAAAAACACCGCGAATTGACAGAACAGATGCTGAGTATGCGTCAAGATATGGCTAAAAAACGGCTTGTGACCCGTATCACGCTGTTAGAAACAGAAAGAGCTGCGGTTACGGCTCGGGGTGAAGAAGATCGGATTCTGAAAGAAATCAATCTTATTAAGCAAGAACTTGCTGAATCAAGAAGCCGTTTCTATGAAAGCCAAAACCAAATTCTTCAAGAGCCTCTGGATCAGCTGGCGCAGCTTGAAGCCCAAATTGCCGAAACAGATGAAGAGCTTAGTAAGGTAAAAAGCCGTTTGAATGAGCTATGGGTAAGAGCTCCCGCCAGTGGCTTGGTCTTTAGTTTGTCGGTGAACAACCAGGGGCAGGTCATTCAGCCCGGTTCTGTATTGATGCAAATTGTACCTGACGATGTGGAGCTGCAAGCAGAAGTACGCATATCACCAGATGATATTGGTTATCTCCACCTAGGTCAGAAAGTTAATCTTAAAGTGAGCAGTTATGACTTTGCTCGTTATGGCTATGCGAAAGGTGAGTTGAGTCGAGTTTCAGCCTTTAGCACGCTGGATGAAACTGAGCAGCCGTATTTTAAAGGCTGGGTAACATTAGATAGAAGTTATTTAGGCAGTGAAGAAAATAGATTCCCTCTGATGCCCGGCATGGTTGTATCTGCAGATATTTTAACGGGTGAGAAAACATTGCTAGCTTATCTGGCTGATCCAATTACTAAAGGCTTATCAAATAGTTTCAACGAACGCTAAATTTATTTAGCCATAGTATAACTTATGGCTAGATGCTAGACGGCCCTCTTGGGGATAGTCTTGTGATAATCAAAATATTTTAAAATTTATCTCTGGAACTTGGGGTACTACGTCATGGCTGATCAAACTGGGAAATCAAACGAGTCTGTTAAGGGCAATACAACCGATCAAAATATGTCGGATGAGGCTTTATTGTTTGATGAATCAACAGTATTGAGCCGTGGCGAAAGAACGGAACCTGAAGAAGATGATCGTCTTGATACTTCTGACATTATAGGACGCACTCAGGAGTCTGGTAATGAAAATATCCAGACCTTTACTCCTGATGAAAGAGATGTTGACCGTGCCGCATACGATGACGGTTTGGTCTTGGAAGAAGAGCTTGCGGATCAAATAGTAGAAGAGCAACCTGCTGCTGACGATCCTTTACCTGATGCTATTGACCTTAGCGAGGGTGCACAGCGAAATATTCAGAACAACAGTACTCCTGTCAATGAAAGTCAAGCTGATCCACAAAGTCCAAACCCTGGTGTAGATGACGGCACGTCTAATGCGGTGGTTGATGATTTCATAGATTCTGTGGATTCTGTTGATGTCTCTCTGGCGAGTGCCGCAGATGAAGACGATGATCAAACAGGGGGAGAGCCTGAGGTTGAGCCAGACCCGGAAGTTGAACCTGAGATTGAGCCTGAGCCGGAAATCGAGCCAGAAACAGATCAACCTGAGCCTGAGCCGGAACCAGAACCTGAGCCAACAGAGATTGAGTTGCGTTTATTTGCGGTTGTCGATGGTGAATATGTTCCTGTTAACACTATTTATGAACCCGGCTACCAAGGTGATCCAAATTCTGAGCAAGACTTCCCAGAGTTAGGGCAGTATGTTGTTATCGCCTTTGATGGCGAAGGCAATCAACTTGATGTTCAGCCCGGTGGTACCGTAACGGTTTCTATCGGACAACCGACAGATAGCGCAACGGTTGGCGAAGATTTCTCTGGACCTTCTTCATTGGCAGTGACAGTTGGTCAAATTTTTGAAGTTAAAGCTGAAGATGATGCGTTGTCCGATACAGGGGAAACTTTCACTCTATCGTTAGATAATGACTGGAGTAATCCTCAAGACTACGATGTCGTCACCTATGGCGAGAATGTCACGACCACGATTGTTGATGAAGTAGCCAATGACGATACGAACAACCCTGTCAGTCAAGATGACAATGATAGCGCCTTTACCCTGAAACTATTCGCTTCCGATGAAAACGGCAACGTTATTACTGATCCTTCTGAGATCCATGAAGAAGGTGAAACCAGCGCCTACTACGTGGTTAAAGCGGTGGATGAGTCTGGTAACGTATTAACGAACCAGCCTACGGGTGAGGTCGATGTTGATTTTGGTAATAACACGGCAGGCGACGGTGATTATACGGTTAGTGGTACGACGGTTGCTGTAGGTACAGCCTTTAGTTCGACCGCAGTGGATGATGCCTTAGCGGATAATGGTGAAACCTTTACCGTGTCCTTAGTGGACGGTTCATACACTGAAGATGCTGCGAATACTACGGATGGCAGTGGCACCTATGAAACAGTTACTTATGACGAGGCGACCGTTACTACCACGATTATTGATGAGACCGATAATGACCCCTCTGATATCTCTGATAACGATAGCGCCTTTACTCTGAAGCTGTTTGCTTCCGATGAAAACGGCAACGTGACCAGTGATGCATCGGTAATCCATGAAGCTGGTCAAACCAGCGCTTATTATGTGGTCAAGGCTGTTGATGCTTCTGGTAATGTGCTAGAGGATCAGCCTATTGGTGATGTTGGCGTTGATTTTGGTAATAACACCGCAAGTGATGGTGATTATACCGTTAGTGGTACGACGGTTGCTGTAGGTACAGCCTTTAGCTCGACTGCAGTGGATGATGCTTTAGCGGATAACGGTGAAACCTTTACCGTATCTTTAGTGGATGGCTCCTACAGCGAAGATGCTGCGAATACTACGGATGGCAGTGGCACCTACGAAACGGTTGCTTATGCACCTGATACAGTAACGACCACTATTGTTGATGAAACCAACAATGACCCGACTGACCTGACTGATAATGACAGCGCTTTCACCCTGAAGCTGTTTGCCTCCGATGAAAATGGTAACGTTATTACTGATCCTTCTGAGATTCATGAAGACGGTGAAACTAGTGCCTATTATGTTGTTAAAGCCGTTGATGCTTCTGGCAATGTATTGTCGAACCAACCATCGGGTGATGTAAACGTCAGCTTTGGTAATAACACGGCAAGCGATGGTGATTATACGGTTAGTGGTACGACGGTTGCTGTAGGTACTGCCTTTAGCTCAACCGCAGTGGATGATGTCCTATCGGATAATGGCGAAACCTTTACCGTGTCCTTAGATGATGGCAGTTTTAGCAATGCTGATACCTATGAAGCTGTAGATTATGACGATGCGACTGTTACCACCACTATTGTCGATGAAACCGATAACGACCCTGCTGATACCTCTGATAACGATAGCGCCTTTACCTTGAAGCTATTTGCCTCCGATGAAAACGGTAACGTCATTACTGATCCTTCAGAGATTCATGAAGATGGCGAAACCAGTACTTATTATGTGGTTAAAGCGGTTGATGCCTCTGGCAATATATTAGCTGATCAACCAACAGGTGATGTTGATGTCAATTTTGGCAATAACACCTCAAGTGATGGTGATTATACCGTTAGCGGCACCACGGTTACTGTGGGTACAGCCTTTAGTTCGACCGCAGTGGATGATGCTTTAGCGGATAACGGTGAAACCTTTACCGTGTCCTTAGTGGATGGCTCTTACAGTCAAGATGCTGCAAATACTGCGGATGGCAGCGGTGCCTATGAAACGGTAACCTACGCGCCGGATACGGTGACGACGACCATTATTGATGAAACCAGTAATGATCCTGCTGATACCACGGATAATGATACTGCCTTTACCCTGAAACTGTTTGCCTCAGATGAAAATGGCAATATTATTACTGACGCGTCAGAGATCCACGAAGACGGTGAAACCAGTGCTTATTATGTCGTTAAAGCGGTGGATGCTTCCGGCAATGTATTGGCTGACCAGCCAGCCGGTGATGTGGATGTTAGCTTTGGTAATAACACCGCGAGCGATAGTGATTATACCGCCAGCGGCACCACGGTTGCCGTAGGCACAGCCTTTAGTTCGACCGCAGTGGATGATGCTTTAGCAGATAACGGTGAAACTTTTACTGTGTCTCTAGATGATGGCAGTTTTAGTAATGCCGCTGATTATGAAATGGTTGATTACGCACCGGATACAGTTACAACGACGATCATCGATGAAACCAGTAATGACCCTGCTGATACGACTGATAACGATAGTGCCTTTACTCTGAAGCTATTTGCCTCCGATGAAAACGGTAACGTCATTACGGATCCTTCAGAGATTCACGAAGATGGCGAAACCAGTGCTTATTATGTCGTTAAAGCTGTCGATGCTTCTGGCAATATATTAACAGATCAGCCTACGGGTGATGTGGATGTCAGCTTTGGTAATAACACCGCAAGTGACGGCGATTATACGGTTAGCGGCACGACGGTTACTGTGGGTACAGCCTTTAGTTCGACAGCAGTGGATGATGCCTTAGCGGATAACGGTGAAACCTTTACCGTATCTTTAGTGGATGGCTCTTACAGCCAAGATGCTGCAAATACTACAGATGGTAGCGGTACTTATGAAACGGTGACCTACGCGCCAGATACGGTGACGACGACCATTATTGATGAAACCAGTAATGATCCTGCTGATACCACTGATAATGATAGTGCTTTTACTCTGAAACTATTTGCCTCTGATGAAAACGGTAACGTCATTACGGATCCTTCAGAGATCCACGAAGCCGGTGAAACCAGCGCTTATTATGTCGTTAAGGCCGTCGATGCTTCTGGCAACGTGCTTGATGATCAGCCAATAGGTGATGTTGATGTCAACTTTGGTAATAACACCGCAAGTGATGGTGATTATACGGTTAGCGGCACCACGGTTACGGTGGGTACGGCCTTTAGTTCGACTGCAGTGGATGATGTTCTATCGGATAACGGTGAAACCTTTACCGTATCCTTAGTGGATGGGTCTTACAGCCAAGATGCAGCAAATACTGCAGATGGCAGCGGTACTTATGAAGCGGTGACCTACGCACCGGATACCGTGACGACGACCATTATTGATGAAACCGATAACGACCCTGCCGATAAAACTGATAATGATTCTGCTTATACTTTGAAGCTGTTCGCTTCAGATGATCAGGGCAATCTCTTATTGGATGATAATGGCGACCCTCTTGATGCTACCCAGATCCACGAAGATGGCGAAACGAGCGCTTATTATGTGGTTAAAGCGGTTGATGATTCAGGCAATGTATTGGCTGATCAACCGACGGGCGATGTCGATGTTAGCTTTAAAAATAACGGCACTACCAGTAATGCCGATTACAGTGTCAGTGAAACTAATGTTGCTATAAATACAGCTTTTAGTGCGACTGCAATTAATGATGCGTCAGCGGATAACGGTGAGACGTTTACGGTATCGTTAGTGGATGGCTCTTATAGCCAAGATGCTGCGAATACCAGCGATGGTAGCGGTGCATACGAAACGGTAACTTATGATGATGCCACGGTTACGACCACCATCCGTGATCTGGATATCCAAGAAGTAGAAGATAATAAGAACACCCAAGAAAATGGTGACTGGGATATTACTATTCTGGAGAATCTCGATCAGATCTATAGCGGTGATGAGTTCGCTTCGATCAAAATTTCTGGCATACCAACGGATGCCGTTCTAAAAGATGGTAACGGCGACCCTATTACCTTGACTGATGGCTCTTATACCATCAACAACTGGCAAGATGCGCAGGAATTAACCATTACGCCTGCAACAGACAGCAGTAAAGATATAGAGCTGGATTATGAAGCAACACTGACTGATGGTTCTGTTGATACTTTCACACAATCTATTGTGATTACTCCAGAAGCTGACCAACCTTGGACCTTGGGTGACTTAGAGTCTGAGACGGTCACTTATCAAGAGACGTTATTGGAGGATGCTGGCTGGGTTGCTTTAGATGCTGGCTGGACTGATGGTAGCGCTACTTATAATGAGCTAACAGCCTCTACCGGAGATGCTGACGGTAGTGAAGTAAATACGGTTGTTAGATTCTTCGCTGACGACGGTAGTAATGTACCCAATGGTACACAAATTCGTTATGAAGATGCTGGTGGTGTTGAAAGAACATTTACATTTAGTTCATCAAAGACATTTGTCGATATCCCTGCGGACAAGCTAGATACTTTACAGATCAAAACAGCCGACGATTTTAATGGTGAAATCAGCCTTAAAATAAAAACAGGGGTTATTGATTCCGATGAAGATGGCAGTGGTTCTGATAACCGTTGGAGTGATAATGGTCAAACGAATCAGCAATGGGGTGAAGCAGATACTTTAGTAATTAAAGTATCGGGTGACGTGGATCTTCATGAAAATCTGATATCAGCAACCAGTGTTATTGCTCCAGAAGATAGCGGTCGAGATCAGGATACAGGGGCGCTAAGTCAAAACCCAGATGGTACTTATGATGTTTCTGGTGCTATCGACTTAAAAATTAACTTTGATCAAAATAATTATACCGATACGGAAGTTATTGAGCTTGAAATCCAAGATATCCCAACAGACGCTTTTGTCCTTGATGCAAACGGCAATATGCTTAATGGTGCCGGTGAATCGAGTATAAAAATTGTTCTTGATACTGACGGAAACTACACAGCTCAACCTGGCGATGTTGTACTGACCTCTAAGTCTGCTTTTAACGACTATGTTGAAAGCCTTAAGCTTATTTCACCTCACGACAGCAATGAAGACTTTACGTTAACACTGCATCAAAAATCGACCGAGCCAGATTGGGATGGCAGCGTTGGTGGTGATCAAATAAAAGAAGTGACTGATACTTTTGAAGTGCAGTTGACTAGTGTTGCTGATAGCCCTGTTGTAAGTGGTACTGATGTGCCGTTAGAGCTTACCGAAAGCGGTGATTGGCAAAATATATCGGGTTTCCAGATTTCATCTGGCGAAGATCAAAATTACTCTGAAGATGTCTATGCTCTGATTCGTAATGTTCCTAATGATGTCGGTTTAAGACTTGTTGATGCCAGTGGTGATGAACTATTTGATCAAATGGTATTGGCAAATGCTGATGCTGGCGGTAAAGACTGGCGGATTGATAATGATACACTGCAGAAAATTGACAGTGGCGAGTATAAAATCCAGATAAAAACGCCTGATGCCGACATGAGTGGTGAGCTGTCCTTTGATATTCGTGTCACCGTTTTGGATACGGATAGTGATTCGGGTCAAGGAACCAGTACCCTGGTTGCAGATTACACTATGGACTTTATCGTTAAACCGGATGTTGAAAGTTATGGCGATAGTCAGTCATCGGGTGTTGAAGATAGCTGGATAAGTCTTGACCTTGATATCGGCTCAAAAGATGGCGATACGCTTGTAGAGGATCAGTACGATTTCAATGGTAATAGCTACGATCTAAAAATTGAGATTTCTGGGCTGGGTGAAACCGGCGAAGATATTCAGATTCAGGGTGATAATCTCGTTATTGACTATGCCAACAACACGGTTTATCTCAATCAGGAAGATTTAGGCTCTGTCGAAATTCTTCCGCCGATGCATTCTAATGAGGATATTTCTGATATCGATTTCTATCGTTATTTAAAAGACGATATGGATGACTCTAGTAGTACCGATGTGGATATTCAGGAAGTTGTCACCGGTCATACCGTTAAGGTAAGTGGTGTGGCGGACGGATGGGAGGATGTGGATAACAGCGATAACGCCACAACCGATGATACTAATGGCTCAGACAATGATGGTTTTGTAGTTAGCAATCCTGACGACAGCGGCAGCAATGAGACGACACCGCTAAGCTCTATTGTGACCCGTAATAGTAACATCGAAGATAGCTATCATGATGGCGTTGGAGGGACGGACTCCTCTGAATCAGAATATTACATTATTCAGAATCAAAGTGGTGTGTCTGACAACACAACATGGATGGTTGATGGTGGGATTAATGCTGGCAATGGCGTCTGGATTGTCCCTGGAGATGCACTAAGCACTGCTGATATCAAAATCCTTCAATTGGATGCTGGCGACGGATCTCTGAATCTTGAAATTATTCCTGTCAGCAAAGAAGACGATGGCGATATTCTCTTTGACCAAGCCCACACCTTCACCATTGGCTATGCCGGTGGATCAGAGCCTGTTGCCGGTGTCGATGGTGATGGACACTTAGTGGTTGATGACAGCAGTGGTGGTGGCAGTGGTAGTGCACCTTCCATTGTTGTTAGCAGTAAAGACTCAGGACAAGAAGATACATCAGTGACTGATGTGTTGAATGGAACAACAGCAGGTGGCGCAAGTCTGTCGTACGTTATTGACGGTAATGCAACAAACGGTTCTATTGATACCAGTGGTATGTATCAGCTACCCGATGGCAGCTTTGTCGGTACAGGCCCGATTGATTTTGATCCTGCCGGTGAATTTAATGGTGATGCCGAATTTTCGGTCGATATTATTGCAACGGATAGCAACGGTAATCAGTCCTTCGTTTCTGAAAATATCACTTTAGATATTGATCCTGTTTTGGATGCTAGCAAGGTTAATGCCTCCGGCGGTACAGAGACAGATGCCGCAACAGACAGTATTGCGTTGAATATTCAAATTTCTTCGTCAGATACCGACGGCTCTGAAGAGCTGAAAGGCGATGTTACGATCACACCAAAAGATGGTGGCAGCTTAACTGGGCCAGGTGTTACCGCTAACGCTGATGGCTCTTACACTGTTTCGCCAGATAACTTGGGTAGTGTTGCCTTTGTGCCAGGTGCTTATACCCACGGTAGTTATGATTTTGATATTTCTTATACTTGGGGTGATGACGATGCGAATGGAACCGTCGATGTTTCTGAAGCGATATCAACGACCTTTAGTATCAAGCTGGAATCCGAAGTTGATCAGATCGATGTTGAGCTAACGCCTTCTACTACTGCTGTTAATGAAACCGAAGACTACCCGCTCGATTTGTCTGTTATGCAGCAAGACAGCGATGGCAGTGAAATTGCCTCTGTTAAAATTAACGGTATTCCTGATGCCTTGATTATTCAGGACGCTAATGGCAATAAAATTGGCAACTACAGCGATAATGGTGATGGTACGGTTACTGTTGTACTAAAAGGCACTGAAGTGCCAGATGGCGGCGGCCTAACCCTTCACGACACCACTGAAACTTATGGTGGTAGCTTTACGTTAGATGTCACTGCCTTTAGTTTTGATAAAGAGAGCAAAGAGATTGAAACAGGTTCTGACAATGTCACGCTAACGATCAACCCTGTTGCTAGTGCAATCTTGGAAGTGGATGCTGGCAGTGCTCAAAGTAATAAAGTTGTTGGTGATGAAGATAACGGCGGTATGCCTCTAGATCTAGATGTGATCATGACGGATCTGGATGGTAGTGAAAAACTGAAAATTACGTTTAGTGACGAATATATAAATGAAGGCTTTAGTGCGGTTTACACTGATGCTGCTGGTGACCCGCAACCTTTAACAGATGGCAGTTACTTAACCGCAGAAGAAGCCCAGAGCATTAAACTAGTACCGCCATCGAACTATAGTGGTGACTTCAATTTGACGGTTAACGTTCAAACGGTTGAATTGGATGCTAGCGGTAATGTACTCGATCTTTTAGCGTCACCTGTCACGAAAACAGTTGCTGTGACGGTGAATCCTGAAGCAGACAATGTTCAGATTGCTGATATTACGGATATCACTATCGCAGAAGATAGTGCTGCCGTTAGTGTTGGGTTGGATTTAACGCTCGTAGATACTTCTGAGCTGATTAATCTAACCTTGACGGGCTGCGAGCCGGGTTCTGTGGTATCTATCGATGGCCGTGATATTACCGTTGGTAATAATGGTAAGGTGACTTTAAATAATCTGACTGTGGATGATGCTGAGTCACTAGAAATTACTCCGCCAGAAGACTATAGCGGCACGATGGCTATGAATGTTAGCGTTAAAACTGTTGATGGTGATGATGTTCTGGATACAGCGGTTACTCAGTCGTTTAATCTAGAGGTAACACCTGTTGCAGACAGCTTAACCATTGATTCTGCAGGTGCTAGTGGCGCGGAAGATACCGCTATCGGTTTGGGCTTAGACTTGACCCTTGAAGATAGTTCCGAGCAGGTTAATGTGACGCTAAGTGGTCATGAAACAGGTTCTACATTCTCTATTAATGGCAGCCCTATTACAGGTACTTCTGGTAGTGGTGGTTCTATTACCTTTGACGGTTTGACCGCTGCCCAGGCGGAGTCATTGGAAATTACTCCGCCGGAAGATTACAGCGGCACGATGGCGATGAATGTCAGCGTTAAAACCGTTGATGGTGATGATGTTCTGGATACAGCGGTTACTCAATCGTTTAATCTAGAGGTAACACCGGAAGCAGATCAACCTGATTTAACCTCTTCGGCATTATCAAATGAAACCGATAACGGTGATGGCTCCTTTACTTATGATCTTACCCTTGATGCGGCACTGACAGATGACAGTGAAACCTTGACGCTGAGACTTGATGGTCTTCCTGATGGTTCTGCATTAACTAATACTGCTGGTGATAGTTTGGTTATTTCGGGTGGCAGCATAGTGTTAGAGACTGACCAGTTAGCGGGTCTTAAACTAACCAGCCCTGATCAGCTTGCTGCGGATGGTGCCGGGGGCTTGAATATCGAAGCAACGGCAATCTCAACGGAAGATCAAGGTACTGCTGATACCAGTGATGATACGAGTGCAATACAGACGAAGACTATTGTTGACGGTGTGATTGAAGGTATCGCTTATACCACTTCTTCTGGACTCGTTGGTTTTACTGACGAGCAAGGAGATTTCCAGTACCGAGAGGGTGATACTGTTACCTTTAAAATTGGCGATGTGGTTATTGGTACTGCTACTCCTGAAGACTTAGCGCAATCGAATATTTTCTTACAGGATATTGCTGATGTATCCCGTGCAGATTTGAATGATGAATATGTTGAAAATATGGCAGTCTTCCTGCAGTCACTGGATGAAGATGGTAATGCGGATAATGGTATTACCATTACCTCGGAAACGCATGCAGCATATGAAGATGTATCTTTAGACTTGAGCACAGCCAGCGAAGCTGAGGTACGTGATGCTGTTGAGCTGGCAGGTAAAACAGCGATCTCTGAAGAACAGGCGATGGATCATGTTCAGAGAATGCTTCAGGAACACGGTGGGCAAACGGAGTTTGAAGAACACCTTGATGATGATTTACCGGCTGATGGTTCTTTATCTGCTGATGGCTCTTTATCTGCTGATGGTTCTTTACCCGTTGAGGGCTCTTTACCCGTTGAGGACTCTTTAATCACTGCCAGTTTTGCTAAAGCGCCTATTGAAGGGCTAACCTATGAAACTAATTCTGGCTTGAATGGTGAGCTTGATAATGGTGCTTTTAGCTATCAGTCGGGTGATGTTGTAAGCCTCTACGCGGATGATCAACTCGTTGCTGTTTTCGAGGCTGATGATGTTGGTAGTGATAGCATTATTACTTTTGAAGAAGCAGGCTTCCTTATGAGTCAAGAAGAGCTGAACCAACTGTTAGCCTCTGATGATGGCGCTGTGGTAGAAGAGCAACAAACAGCGGACTTGAGTGTCATGGCAGAACCTGAACCGGAAGCTGTTGTGGACTCTGAGCCAGAATCAGAAACTGTAATAGAGGTTGTAGCAGAGCCGGAGCCAGAATTAACCGTAGAGTTAGACAGCTCTGATAATGACTTTGGCGTACCGGAACAAGAGGAAGTTGACCTCACGGGTGAGAATGATCTCTTCTTGTTTGGTGAAAGTCAGCATCAAGGTTTGTTAGATGCCCTAGATAATGGTGTACAGCAAAGTTCAGCAGATCAAGGGTGGTTCTCGCAAGTTGAAGAGGATCAGAGTAACAATGATTCAAGTAACCTTGGTGACTTTGATGGTGCGGCAAGCAGTGATGACTCCGGTTATACCTCGGATGATGATCAGCCTTGTGAATGGTAAGTGTCTCTACGCTGTAAGCTAACAGCATAAAGATAGAGCAACGGTATAAAGCAGAGTTTGCTTTATGCCGTTTTTTTTCAGATATTTTTAATTTTTGAGGTTTCGAATGCGTATCAGCAAACTTCTGCTGCTAAGTTGTGTGTGTGCTTATCCTATTTTATCGCAAGCGCAGGAAGGCGTTTATATCGGTGGTTTTTATGAATCGGTAACCACCGATAATAAGAAAAAGGACAGCGCGGCTTATGACTATATTGATGATGGTGATGGTCCTGGCATAGAAATCGGTGTGCTTTTTACTCCAACATGGGGGGCACGTCTTGAATGGGCAGAGCAAGACTATAACCGTGGATCAGCTCTTGCCAGTGGCGGTAACGAGCGCCGTCTAGGTTTGGATCTGATGTATCGTTTTACTGAAAAAAATCATGCGTATACTTTTGCAGGTTTTAAAAGTGTGACACCGGCTGATGGTCATTCGGTTATCAATGTAGGGTTGGGGGCAAGTCTGCCAGTTGCTTCTCGCTGGTCTCTTTTTGCAGAGGGTGCTGTGTATCAAGGGATGAAAACGGATTTTACGGATTTTGGCATTAAAGCGGGTGTTCGTTATCAGTTTTACAACAGTGAAATCGATTTTATCCATCCCCATAAACCAGTGCAAACCGTGATAGTTTCAACGCCAGAGCAGGATTTAGACCGAGACGGTGTTATTGATCGTTTGGATCTTTGTCCGGGTACGCCAATAACCCATCTTGTTAACGAAGATGGCTGTACTATTGCAGAGCAGTTTGTAGCTTCTATGGATATTAATATCCTGTTTCCTAATAACTCTGCGGAAGTTGATCTGGCCTACTATCCTGAAATCAAAAAAGTCGCAGATTTTATGGTGGAGAACCCTGAAACAGCCGTTGAAATTGGCGGGCATACCTCGGCCCCTGCTTCAGCGGAGTATAACCTTAAGCTTTCTGCCGACCGTGCAAACTCCGTAGTTAAGGTTTTAGTGAATGAGTATGGTATTGATTCCGCTAGAGTGACAGGTAAAGGCTATGGTGAGTTACGCTTGCTGGATCTGAACGACAATGAGCAGGCCCATAGTACTAACCGTCGTATTGAAGCTGTTATCTATGCGGTAGAGACGCAAGCCTTAACACGATAGTTCTTAGTAAAAACGATCAAAATGATATAAACCCTCGCGCCGTGACGGGAGGGTTTTCAGCGAAGCTACAAGGTAAGAGGTGATAGCGTAAAGGTAAGAAGCTATAGCGTAAAGGTAAGAAGCTATAGCGTAAAGGTAAGAAATTATAGCGTAAATCGAGCACTCACTTTCAGTCCACCGAGTTTTGATTGTGAGAAGTTTAACTCGCCTTGATAGCTATCACAGATCGATTTACAGATCGATAAACCTAGGCCATGGCCCGCAGACGCTTCGTCGAGCTTTGTTCCTCTTAGGGTGAGCTGGTCTAATAAGTCTTGGCTAACGCCACTACCGTCATCTTCAATATGAAAGGCCACTTTTTGTCGATTACTCTCTGGGTCTGGTGTTTCCGCTATTAGGGTGAAATAAACATGCTTTGATGCGTACTTTGCAGCGTTATCTAATAAATTACCAATCAGCTCTAAGGCATCGTCCCGATCAATACCTAAAGAGCTGTTTTCAATATTTATCTGCTGCTTAAAGCTAATCGCAGGGTAAATGCGCTCCATGACCTGTAGTAGTGGCGTTATATCTTCTGTAGGGTGAAACGATTGACCTGGCAGGCAGCGGCCCGCAATACGGGCACGCTTTAGCTCGCGTTCTAATAGATATTGAATCTGATCTAAGGCTTGAGCCATCACCTCTTGTTCTTCTTGAGGCAAGGTTCTTTGTTGTAACCTTAGCTGTTGCAAAGGTCGCTTTAACTCGTGAGCAAAGTTGCCCAAGGCTGAGCGAGAACGTTCGGTCCGCTGTCCCAGCTGATCGACTAAGCGATTAATCTCATCGCTGAGCGGTTTAATCTCTTTAGGTGGCTGAAAGCCAGTCTCTTGCCCGCTTCCTTGGTGAAGGGATACCACCCTTTGTCTAAGCTGTTCGAAAAAACGAAAACTGTTACGCAATGTTCTGTGCTGCAGCCACCAAAGCGCCATAAAAGAGAGGGTTAAGAAACTGATAATACTCAGGTTAAAGCGCTTTATATTGTGGGCTAAAGGGTGAATATCTTCTGCAACCCAGATACGCACTGTTTGGTTATGGAGGGTCACCTTAGTGCTGTATGTTAGTAATAACTGACCTTTAATAATGTTGATCGGGCTTGTGATACGCTTAGATAGTAATTTTCTGGGAAGGTTAATATCCCAAAGTGATCGAGAGCGGATAATGGCATCAGGGGTTTTAATCAAGTAGTAATGCCCTGAAAAAGCCCGTTGATAAAGATCTGAGATACTATCCAGCTCCAGCTCCAATGTTGGTTTTGCGGTGCCGGTGATCGTCGCATCTGGTAATGATGGCGCTTTTAGCTCTAGGGCTGAAATCAAATTTTCTGCTTCGTTCTCTAGGCGATGGAGTACATAATTATGGCTGAACTCGCGGGAGAGCGTGTTCGTCAATAAAAGTGTGATCATCAATACAGCGATCAATACGAGCAGTAAACGAAAGTGAAGCTGTCGCTCGATTGAGGTGTTGTTGGCCTTTTTTCGGAACAGTTTCATTTTTTCGTCGCCACGGCGAGTAATTGATAACCTTGCCCGCGCAGCGTCTTGATCCTAGGTTTGCCTAGATATTGGCGCAGTTTGTTAATGTAAACCTCAATAACATTACTGTCTCTTAAATGGTCGTCTTCATAAATATGCTCACTTAGGCTGTTTTTTGAGAGTACTTGATTGGGGTGAAGTAGCATATAACGCAGTAAACGAAATTCAATGGCGCTGAGTAGCTGTTTCGTATCACCTAAAATTAGTTCTCGGGTGTCGACATTTAATGTGATGTCATTTAACGTAATTACATTGCTTGCTTGGCCGTGATGGCGGCGCAATACGGCGTCTAATCGAGCGAGTAACTCTTCCGTGTGAAAAGGCTTACCAAGATAATCATCCGCACCTGCTTTTAAACCATCGACGCGTTCGTGCCAGCTATCTCGAGCTGTTAAAATAAGAACCGGCGTTGAATTACCTTGTTCCCGTAGTTCTTTTAATACGTCAAGCCCAGGCTTTTTGGGTAAACCTAAATCAAGAATAATGGCATCAAAGTCCTCTTCTGAGGCCCAATATAAGCCATTAACACCATTGTGAGCTTGTTCAATCGCATAGCCCGCTCGGCGAAGATCAGGAATAAGCCCTTGGCATAAAGCCAGATCATCTTCCACAAGTAACAGCTTCATTCTTCCTGTTCCTTTCTTAGAATTTCCCCGGTAGAGGCATCGAGCTTATATTCCCATACCTCACCTTTATCGTTGAGGTATTCCAGCTCATAAATTAAACGATGGCGTCTACGTTCTAGCTCCGCATCCAATAAGTTACCCTCAAAGGAATGCTGCTTAATGAGATCAAGTAAGGGTTTTATTTTCCCTTCTTGCATTAATGCACGTACTTCATGGGCAGAAAGCCGTTTACCGGCTTTTGCCTCATGAATATCTGTCAGGAAAAGAATACTGATAAAGAAAAAGACGGCCGTTAGACTACCGAGTAGTGTTATACGACGATTGCTTTTCTTTTTAGCCATTAGTTTTAGTATGCTGACGTTAGTCACCTGTCTATCACCTGTATTTGAAAACTGCATATTCTTTCAATTTAAACCTGCTGTATTAAAACAAGCTTAACGGGCAAATACATAGCTGTTCTTACCTGATTTTTTAGCCTCATACATCGCATTATCTGCTTGCTGGACAAGGCCTTTACCATTTTTACTATTTTCTGGGTAAAGTGAAATACCAATACTGCATGAGATATGAATAGGCTGATCTAAACCTAGGTCAAAGGGTAAACGTAGGTTTGTTAGTATATGTTCTGCGATAATAGAGACTGATGCCATTTCTTCAATATGGTAAAGCAATACCGCAAACTCATCGCCACCCATTCGGGCGCAGGTATCTGAGTGGCGAATCGCATTCTGTAAGCGTGTGGCAACCTCTATCAGCAAATCATCGCCTATATGGTGGCCGTGTTGGTCATTGACCTGTTTAAAACCATCAAGGTCGATAAACATCACGGCAAACTGTGAAGGATCATGCGGTGCATTGGCTAAGGTTTTTTTGAGGTGATTGTAAAATAGTGTACGGTTTGCCAGATTGGTGAGTTGATCGTAAAGAGCCATATGCTCAAGCTGTAGAGACACCTTTTTTTCTTGGGATATATCTTGCCGAGTACCGCACATTTTTAATGGGTTACCGCTTTCGTCCCAAGCTGCAATTCGGCCTCGGTCGAGCACCCAAACCCAGTCCCCCAGCTTATGGCGCATACGGACTTCATTTTCATAGGCATGGCCTTGATGCGCAAGGCAGTAGGCGATTTTTGCATTGGTTTGTTCTATATCCTCTGGGTGGGCCAGATCCATCCAGAGATCAAGACTTAGAGGCTCTAATTCATCCCGTGTATAGCCCAGCATTTCAGCCCAACGGTCATTGATATGTATACGCCCTGATACAATTTCCCAGGCCCATGTCCCTGCATGTGTTCCCCAGATAATATCGTTTAGGCGTTCTTTCTCCTGATAGATTTTTTGGGCGGATTGGCGACGACGATACAACAGGTAGCCGAGGGTAATGGCAGTGCTGATTAGAGAGAGAATCGTCACACCCAATAGACTATAGATAAAAAACTCTTTAGCGTGAAGGCGAGCCATTTGTTGGTCAACCATCTCTTCAAGACGATTTTGATAATGCCATAGATTATCTTCAGCGCTTCTTAGGTTATTAATATCGGTGATTAAAGAAAATAGTAGCTGTTTGCCTGGCTCCACTGAAACAGGAGCTGAAGAGACTTTGACCGTGCGTATGGAACCATTAGAAAGGCGATGGCGGAAAATAAAATAGTTGCGGTTCTCCTTTCGCACCAGCTCTCTTTCAGCGGCAATCGCTTCTGGCGACAGCACATTAATTTGCTGAATTCGCATGGTGACTAATTTGTTTTTACTATAGCCATAATATTCAGATGCCGCTTGGTTAGCGGCTTTAATTTCGCCTGTTGCCGGATCAATCAACAGCATAGTAACCGGATGATTATCAAAAGCCTGATCAATGGTCTTTATCATATTATTAGCTTGAGATTGCAGTGAAAAAAATAGCAAAATTAAGCAAACATATATCGTAAAACAGCGCTTCAATACGGGCATAGTGGTAACCTTGTCATCTTTTGTCTCATTCCTGTGTCGTGCATTAAACCTTGTTAATGTACGCCTGGTAAATAGGTTTAAAGAGAAATGCTTATCCCCCATCTATTATCTGAGGTTGATATGAAAGATATCGTGAACAATAACCAATGGATTATCTCCATCGCATTCGTTGTTACCTGTTTGGTGCTGCGCTGGTTGTGTGTTCGCTTTGTGACTCGAATGGTAAAAGATGAAGAAAACCAACATCGGCGCTGGGCTAATACCATTACTAATATTACTAGTTTAGTCATTATTATTGGTTTGGTGATTATTTGGTTAAGTGAATTGCGTTTTGTGGCTTTATCTATTGCGGCTTTTGCGGTTGCTCTTGTGGTGGCCACCCGAGAACAAATACAGTGTTTTTTAGGTGCGGTGTATATTGCCAGTAGTCGAGCTTTTAGTGTGGGGGACTGGATTAAAGTAGGGCATCACTATGGTGAGGTCGTGCGAAGTGATTGGTTAACAACAACCTTGTTAGAAGTTGATATCGATAGTAAGAGCTACTCTTATACCGGTAGAAGCTTGATTATACCCAACAATCAGTTTAGTACTGGCGTAACCCAAAACCTGAATTTTATGCGTCGTTATGTGGCCCATAGCTTTAGCATTGTGCGCGAAGCTGATGCGATTCGTGTACGAGATGCACGGCTTTATCTACAGGATTTGGTGAGAGATTATTGCAGCCCTTTTAAAGAGGTCGCTGATCGCTACAGCAGTTTAATTGAAAAGCGATTAGGGATTGCATTAAGTGTATCGGATTCTAATGTGCGCATCGCCACTAACGATACTGCGCGTAATGTCTTTATTGTGACCATCTTCTGCCCTACGCAAGAAGCGACCCGAATTGAAGAAGAGATCACCGAAGATTTCTTGGACTATTGGTACAGTGTCACCCATAAACTGGATGAATTTTATGGCCCAGATCAGGCTCTGGATGAAGTTCCAGAGGTTATTGTCAGTGAAAGCCATGCCGCTAATCGTCTAAGACCTAAAAGGTGATATTGATAGCGCAAAATGCTTTTAGAGATAAGGTGAAATACACCCTGTTCGACATTTGATGTACAATACACCGCTTACTTTTGCTGGGTAAATTAAACGGTACCACGTAAATTAAACGGGGCTGCAACCCTTTCAATTCCTTTAAACAGACTGGTTAATATGAGTTATCAGGTACTCGCCCGTAAGTGGCGTCCTAAAAATTTCCATGAACTTGTCGGGCAAGACCATGTGCGAAAAGCCTTAGTCAGTGCTCTAGATAACGACCGTCTGCATCATGCGTACCTGTTTACTGGAACTCGGGGGGTGGGTAAAACCACCATCGCACGAATTATCGCCAAGTGTTTAAACTGTGAGACCGGTGTTACCTCACGTCCCTGTGGTGAATGCTCCAGCTGTCGGGAGATTGATGAAGGTCGCTTTGTTGACCTGATTGAAGTCGATGCGGCCTCGCGGACCAAAGTTGAGGATACCCGTGAGCTGCTCGATAACGTGCAGTACGCGCCTTCTCGTGGCCGCTACAAAGTGTACTTGATCGATGAAGTGCACATGCTTTCGACCCATAGTTTTAACGCGCTGCTAAAAACCCTAGAAGAACCACCACCCCATGTGAAATTTTTGCTAGCGACCACCGATCCGCAAAAGTTACCGGTCACGGTACTGTCTCGTTGTTTGCAGTTTAATTTAAAAAATATGCCGCCAGAGCGCGTGGTCGAACATTTAAGCCATGTGCTAACGGAAGAACATATCGCCTTTGATGATGCTGCGCTATGGCAGTTAGGCCGAGCGGCGGACGGCAGTATGCGTGATGCCTTGAGCTTAACGGATCAAGCCATTGCCTACGGGGAAGGAACGATTACCGCCAGCCAAGTAAGTGAAATGCTGGGCTTAGTGGATCATCGTCATGTTGCGGCCTTGATCGAGCATCTGATCAACCGTGATGCCAAGGCACTACTAAATGAAGTGGGCCAGTTATCGGAACAAGCCGCAGACTTTGAGACTATTTTGTCTGATATGGCGATGTATATGCACCGAATGGCTATTGCCCATGTTTTGCCCGACGCAGTTGATAATGCACAAGGTGATCGTGAGCAAGTCCTGGCTCAGGCGGCGCGTTTAACCGCAGAAGATGTGCAACTGTATTACCAAATTGCAATTAAAAGCCAAGAAGACCTACCGTTAGCACCAGATGCTCGCACAGGTTTTGAAATGGCATTAATTCGCATGGTTGCTTTTGCCCCTCAGGGTGTTCCTAGTGAAGGTGGTAATCCACTGCCAAGCCAAGCTGCGCCTATGGCTCACTCTGAGGCTAAAAAAAAAATAATCACTGAACAGGTTCCGGTTCCTACGGTTGCACCGATCGCGCCTGAACCTGTAGCGCCGAAGCCTGATTATAACCCTGAACCTGAACCTGAACCTGAACCTGAACCTGAACCTGAACCGCAAGCGGCGCCTACGGTACAAAGTGCTCGGGCTTCTTTGGGGAGTGGTTTACGTACGGTTAAATTTCCTAGCGTTACCGCAGGGAAGATCGCTTCAGCATCTTCAGTACCGTCGCCGGAATCTTTAGCGCATCCTTCCAAGCCAGCTCCAGCTCCAGCTCCCATTGCTGCATCAGCGCTGCCTGTGACTGATATTCCTCCTTGGGAAGAGCTTCCAGCATCCGCTGGACAGAGTAATCTCAATGATCAGCCGCGCTATGATCAACCGTATGATGACGAGCGCACACCGCCAATCGCGGATGAATACCAAGGTATGATGCCGGAGCCGGTCTCCCATGAGCCGCGCCAAGCACCTACCTTAAGAGATGCTACGCTGCCTGAGTCTACAGAATCTGAGATCACACCTTTGGTCGGCCCTTGTCCGTCTCAGCTAACCTGTAATCAAGAATGGTTAGAGGCTTTTGCTCATTTGCCTTTGCGGGGGCTTGATCGGTCTTTAGCAAAAAATGCAGCACTGATCACCCGTGAACAAAATCTGCTAAAGTTTGCTTTAAAGGCCGTTACCGAAAATTTTTTAACACCAGAGCGGCAAGAAAATTGGTTGAAAAGTATTCAAGTATTATTTGGTGCTGAGTTAACGCTTGAAATTATCGCCTTTAGTACCGATCTAGATACACCAGAGGACTACGAAATAGCGCTAAAGCAACGTCGACAGAAACAGGCAGAAACGCTATTTAGCAGCGACCCTGTTATTCAAGAATTGCAGCGTCAATTTGGGGCCGAGATTGATAAAGATTCCATCGAACCCTTAGTCTAGCTTACGTTGAATTAAGCCGTTCAAAGGGATAAAAAATTATCGGTGATAGAGGTTATTTCGCACTTGATAGTGGTTATGTCGTACTTGATAGTGGTTATGTCACACTGTTGCCAAATTATATTTGATGTCATGAATTGAGGATCACAACATGTTTAAAGATGGAATGGGTAACCTGATGAAGCAGGCGCAGGAGATGCAGGAAAAAATGCAGAAACTGCAAGAAGAAGCGGCTAATCAGACCGTTATCGGTGAGTCCGGTGCGGGCATGGTAAAAGTCACTATGAACGGTCGTCACGATGTTCGCTCGGTGTCTATCGACGACAGCCTGATGACAGAAGATAAAGAGATGTTAGAAGATCTACTTGCCGCAGCGGTAAACGATGCCGTGCGTCGTGTAGAAGAAACCTCACAGGAAAAAATGGCAGAACTCACCGGCGGTATGCAAATGCCACCGGGTTTTAAAATGCCATTCTAAACGGTGAAAGACTATTGAGAAAAGCCGCTAGCCAGCGGCTTTTTGCTTAATGCTGAGCTTTAGTGACATGCTATAAAAATATAAAAAAGACGGCGTTTGGTGCGTAACAAGGTGCCAATAAGGATCAACTATGTCATTCAGCCCTTTGGTTGAAGAACTGATTACCGCACTGCGCTGTTTGCCCGGAGTTGGGCCCAAATCAGCCCAGCGCATGGCCTTGCATTTATTGGAGCGAGAGCGTGAAGGCGGGTTTCGTCTTGCTGAAACATTAGAGCGCTCCCTAGAACATGTCGGCCAGTGCCGTGAATGTCGAACGTTAACCGAAGAGCCTATCTGTAGGCTTTGTCGTAGTGAACGCCGAGATGCACGCCTGCTGTGCGTTGTAGAAACACCCGCTGATCAGATTGCAATGGAACAAGCCGGTGGTTTTAATGGCCGTTATTTTGTTTTAACAGGGCATTTATCCCCCATTGATGGCATTGGCCCAGAGGCTTTAGGCTTAGATCAGTTACAACAGAAAGTGAGTCGGGATCAGGTACAGGAAGTTATTCTTGCCACCAACCCCACCGTAGAGGGCGAAGCAACCGCTCACTACATCTCTGAGATGCTACAACATTTACCGGTAACCGTAACTCGTTTAGCCCACGGCATTCCCGTTGGCGGAGAGTTGGAATACATCGATGGTGGAACCCTGAGTCGCGCAATGGCGGGCCGGTTACCTATGGCAAAATAATGACCGAAAATACAATAGCTTACCGTTTTATTGATTCCGATGACCTGCTGCAACAACACTGCAAGCATTGGCTTACCTGTGATGTTTTGGCGCTGGATACCGAATTTATCCGTGTCGACACCTATTATCCCAAAGCGGCTCTTATCCAAATACAGGATGATCAAGGCTGCTGGTTGATCGACCCATTAAAGATCAACAACTGGAATGCCTTTAAAGAAGTACTGCAAGCAGACAATGTATTGAAAGTGCTGCACGCTTGCTCAGAAGATTTAGAAGTTTTCTCCAACCTGACCGGCGCACTACCACAGCCGATGATGGATACGCAGACCGCATTAGCTTTTCTGGGTGAAACGCTTTCTGTTGGCTATCAACGTATGGTGGAAAACTGGCTTAGTATTAGCCTGCAAAAAGAAGAAACTCGCTCCGACTGGTTACAGCGCCCCTTGACCCATAGCCAATGCGCCTACGCCGCTGCCGATGTGTATTACCTGTATCAGATCTGGCCGAAGATTGAGCAGAAACTGCAAGAGCAGCAACGGGAAAGTTGGTGCCGCCAAGAGTGCGCCCAGATTATTCGCCTAGCCAAGCAAATACCCGATGATGAGTTTTATTTTTTACGGGTCAAGCAAGCTTGGAAGCTCAACCAAGAACAGCTTGCGGTTCTTCAAGTTTTAGCCGCATGGCGTGAACAAGAAGTGCGTCAGCGCAATATTCCCCGTGGCCGCTTATTATCGGACAATCTTTTATGGCTAATTGCCCTAAAATTACCGGCTAACCGCATGGAGCTGTCCCGTATAGAAGGTATTCGCCATAGCACCATCAAAAAAGATGGCGACGACGTGCTAGAGCTGGTCGATATCGCCCGCAACCGTGCCCAGGCCGTATGGCCAGACTCATTGCCATCGCCTATCGGACATCCGTATCGGGACTGGTCTAAAGCGATGAAAAAAACCGTGCGCGAGATCGCCGAAGCCAATAATCTACCGCCAGAGTTACTGATAAAAAAACGCCAGATGGAGCAAGTGCTTAACCGTGCTATTCGCGGCGAACTCAACGTTATACCGGATGAATGGAAAGGCTGGCGCGAAACCTTAGTCGGCGAACCCTTGATCAAGCTACTCGATAAGCTTCAAGGTCAGTAAGCCAAGGCGAACAATAAGACAAAACAAACGTCATAGAAGAAACATAACAGAGAAAACACCGTGAAAGTAATCTGCGAAGTATTTAAAAGTCCGCGTCAAGATGAGATGTACCTTTACGTCGACAAAAAAGAAGGCTTCAAACGGGTACCCGAACAGCTACTTGAGATCTTCGGTAAACCCAATGCTGTGATGACCATGTTGGTGCGTGAAGATAAGGATTTGGCACGGGCCAAATCTGAAGACGTACTGCGGGATATTCGCGAAAAAGGCTTTTACCTGCAAATGCCGCCGAAAAAAGAAGATTATCTGCTGGATCTGTATAAAACCCCCACCGAAGGCAAATACTAATGGGTCAGAACGAACGCTTCTGGGAACAGAAAGCACTCGCCGATATGAACCATGATGAGTGGGAATCTCTTTGTGACGGTTGTGGCAAATGCTGCCTGCATAAAATGGAAGATGAAGACGACGGCACCGTCTACTACACCGACGTTGCCTGCAAGCTGCTCGACATAACCCAATGCCACTGCAACGATTACAACAACCGCAAACAGCATGTACCAGAGTGTTTAAAGCTAACGCCAGAAGACGTACAAGCTTTTGACTGGCTGCCGCATACCTGTGCCTATCGGCTGATCAAAGAGAGCAAGCCCTTGCCGGAATGGCATCACTTGCTCACCGGCGATAAAAAAAGCATCCACAAAGCCCGCCAAAGTATCAAAGGCCGAGCCGTCAGCGAACAAGTGGTTCACCCCGACGAAATGGAATGGCACATCATCCAATGGGTTGAATAACCATCTCCCTCGGATATTCACCGCAATCGAGACAGTGGTGAATATCCGCTCTGTAGTTCCTATTTATTCCGTAGCCTCTACCCACCCCGTAACCCACCACTCTCCTGTATTGTAGGGTGACATAAGCGGTGAGGCACGAACCGCGTCATGTACCATAACATCAGATCAAAATACGACCCTCAAACTAAACGCTGCCCCTTTGCCTCTTGCCCCTTTGCCTCTTGCCCCTTGGTCTTAATGACCCTCTAAAAAAGAATTGTTATCGTGTATTTTAATTAAAGGATAAAAAAATAGCCTAGCGACACGGATTGACGCATCCGTAGGTTTACTATTTTTTGAGGATGCTAAGCCAAAACTAAGGAATGGATATGGACAAGCTCTACTACCGCTATTGGGGAAAGGCCAATAGTAAAGAAACATCAGGAGAGTCATTTCATTTGCTCGTGTACCACTGTCTAGATGTAGCCGCGTGTGGATATATGTACCTGTCAGGGAAAAATATCTGGGTGTATACTTTATCTAAACAATTAGGACTTCCTGCAGAGCAGCTGCGTCGGATTTTCACATTTTTTCTTGCTTTGCATGATATCGGTAAATTCTCCCGTAGCTTTCAAGGCATTGTTCAAGGGCTTTCGCAGGATTTAGTGCCCGCCATCAAAGGGATGCCCTATGATGAGCGCCATGATTCCTTGGGCTATTGGCTCTGGCGTGATGCGGATGCATTTAAAGCACTGTTTTCAGAAGAATTGGATCTAGATAGCAGAAAACTACGACGGGCTCAGCAGCTCAGTGTGTTATTTGAAATTGTTACCGGGCATCACGGGCAGCCGCCGAAAAACAGCCCGGTGTATCTGTCAAATTATTTTACTGAAGACGATATCGAGGCTTGCTGTCAGTTTGCGCAGGATCTGTTTACCCTTTGGCTGACAAGTGAAGATCGTCAGTGGCTGGCAGATAAAGAGAATGCTGAGCGTATTAAGCAGGCTTCATGGAGTTTAGCCGGATTGGCGGTTTTAGCTGACTGGTCTGGTTCGGATCAGGTATATTTTGCTTATCTTGCTAAAGCAATGCCGCTGGAAAAATATTGGGCTGAATATGCTTTAAAGAAGGCAGAAAAAGCCTGTCATGCTAACCCATTATTCACCTCGAAAATTAACCGATACGACACGATCCTGCAGCTTTTTCCTTTTATTATTCAACCAACGCCTTTGCAGCATTATACAATGAGCGTTCCCTTAGCCGATGGCCCTCAGCTTTTTTTGTTGGAGGATGTGACCGGTGCCGGTAAAACAGAAGCTGCTATGGTTTTGGTGCATCGCCTGCTGGATAAAGGTCATAGCAATGGGCTTTATGTTGGATTGCCAACCATGGCAACAGCTAATGCCATGTACGAGCGTTTGGCATCCTGTTATCAGTCTTTGTTTTCGGGTGAATCATTAGCTTCTTTAGTGCTTTCTCATGGTGCTCGGCATTTGTCAGAAGCCTTTACGGAGTCTGTCCAAGTCGAGAAGCAGCAGTCGGATACAAATTATCAGCAGGATGAGCTCAGTGCGTCTGCGTACTGTAATGCTTGGCTTGCGGACAGTAAAAAGAAAGCGCTGCTGGCTGATGTCGGTGTAGGTACGATTGATCAGGCTTTGTTATCGGTTTTGCCTGCCCGTCACCAGTCTTTACGTCTTCTGGGCTTGATGGGCAAAGTGCTTCTGGTCGATGAAGTACATGCCTATGATTCTTATATGCAGGTGCTATTGGCAAACCTGCTGCAAATGCATGCGCGGCAGGGCGGCAGTGTTATTTTATTATCGGCAACATTACCGCAATCGATGAAAGAGAAACTGGTAGCTGCTTATGCTGCGGGGCGTGAATTAGCCGCGCCAGATTTAAGCAGTAGCGCATATCCTTTAGCCACACAATACCCCGCTGTTACAGCTGTTCAGCAGCCTCTTGCCACGCGCCCACAGGTCGCTCGTACCGTCCAAGTGAGTCATCTTTCTGAATACGAAGAAGTGAATCGTCTTATTACCGATGCGGTAGCACAGGGACAAACCGTTTGCTGGGTTCGAAACACCGTTGATAATGTTAAACAAAGTTATGCCAAATTATGTGAGCAGATGCCGGAGCATGCCGAGCGTATTCATCTGTTCCACAGCCGTTTTGCCATGTGTGATCGCCAGAGTATTGAACAGAATGTACTGCACTGGTTCGGTAAAAAATCCGATGCCGATATGCGTAAAGGCCGTGTATTAGTGGCTTCTCAGGTTGTCGAGCAATCACTCGATTTAGATTTTGACCTGATGATTACTGATTTAGCGCCAGTGGATCTTCTGGTGCAGCGGGCCGGTCGTCTACACCGTCATCTGAGAGATGTGGCAGGTAACCCCCTGCCGGATGAAGAAACCGATCAGCGTGATAAACCGGTACTTTATCTATTTTCACCCCGGCCGGATGATAAAGCAGACAGCGATTGGCTGGATGATGAGCGTTTTCGTGGTTCTGCCGCGGTGTATCAGGATCTTGGACTGCTGTGGCGTTCAGTAAAAGTCTTAGTGGATAAGGGGCAATACCGGATGCCGGAAGATGCCCGTTATCTGATTGATAGTGTTTATTCCGATGAATGTATGCTGCCAACCCCGGAGAAAGTCGAGGAAGCGTCTTATGCGGCAGATGGGAAAAGGCGGGCAGAGGCCAGTATGGCAAACTTTAACCAATTGGATCTGGATGCTGGTTACTCCCGTGACAGTAATTCCGCCGGGTGGTCAGAGGAGACCCGGATTCCAACACGACTAAGTGACGAAACCTGTAATGTGGTGCTTGTGGTTCGCAGTGCGGATGGTCAATGGCAGCCCTATGCCGGAGATGTAAAATTTGGCTGGGATCTGAGTACGGTAAAGATCAGGGAAAAACTCTGGCAGGAAGTGGAGAAGTTGATTCCTGCGGAGATCGGGAAAGAACTGGATCAATTTCAGGAGCATACTCCGGCCCTGCGTTGGGTAAAACTATGCCCGCTGGAAGGTGGCTTAGCCGGTTGCTACAGTAAGGAATCGGGTTGGTTGGGAGTATGATCGCCGCAGAATTTTAAAGTCCCCGCTTGCGCGGGGAACGCATAACAGCGATTTGCTGCGTACAGGTTCATCTTCAAGTCTATGAAGAACGCCTCGGAGAATAAAGCAGAGTATGCCGTGAGTCAAAAAAAATAGATTTGCTTCGTACCTTATATTTTGTATTATAGCTTTCATCAAGGTTAATGAGGGGGTTGTATGCACGTTCTGTTTTTGCTGTCGGTTTTTCTTCGCGAGAGTCGTTTGTTTGTCCGTGAGCTTGACGGATTGGAGGCTTCGACAAAAATGCTGATTGCATTTGTGTTCTTTGTAGCGGGGGTTTGGAGTGTTCCGGGAATCATCGGTTTGATAGTTTGAGTAAAAGAGGGATTTTATGAATTTATTAAGTGAGGCTTGGATTCCGGCGGTACGCCGGGATGGGCAGGTATGCCGGATAGCGGTCTGGCAGATTGCAGAAACAGAAAACCCGGTTGTGGAATTGCAGGCCCCCCGGCCGGATTTTCAGGGCGGGTTGTATCAGTTTCTGATCGGTCTGTTGCAGGCCTGTTATGCGCCAAAAGATGCTGGAGCATGGGAAGATCTTTATCTTCAGCCACCAGCGACAGACACGCTAAAAAGCAGCTTTCAGAAAGCAGGCCACGCGTTTGAGCTTTTCTCGGATGTCGGCAAGCCTGCTTTTTTGCAGGATCTTCTGCTGAACGAGGGAGAGCAGAAGCCTCTTGCTGCACTACTGATAGAAGCCCCCGGTGGCAAAACTCTGAAAGACAATCTGGATTTCTTTGTTAAAGGCGGTCAGGTTGAGCAGGTGTGTGGCTGCTGTACTGCACAGGCGCTTTTTACGCTACAAACTAATGCTCCTTCAGGTGGCGTTGGTCACCGTGTAGGTTTACGTGGCGGCGGCCCGTTAACCACTTTGCTGCAGCCGAGCCATGATGATGCCACGCTCTGGCAAAAGCTTTGGCTTAATGTGCTGTATACCGAAAACAAAAAAGACCTGATTGCTGAACAACTTGACGCGTCTGTCTTTCCTTGGCTGGCCGAAACACGCTATTCCGACAAAACTGGGCAATCTACACTTCCTGAAGATACGCATCCTTTGCAGATGTACTGGGGGATGCCGCGCCGTATTCGCTTGGAAAAAGCAGACCACAAAGGCGTATGTGACCTGTGTGGTGATACCTCAGATCAGCTTTACAGCCATTACCGGACCAAAAATTACGGCATCAATTATGACGGCCCCTGGTTGCATTCGTTAACGCCCTATCGCCACGACCCTAAGCACGTCAAGCCTCCCTTGTCGCTGAAAGGGCAAAAAGGTGGATTAAGTTACCGCAACTGGCTTGGTTTATTGTTCCGTGATGATAACGGCGATCAAGCCGCAGAAATCGTTAAGCAATTTTTTGCTGAGAAATTTGTTGTGGCCGGAGCTGAGAAAAATAACGGAGAAGGTGCCAAAGAGCTGCGCTTATGGTGCTTTGGCTTCGATATGGACAATATGAAAGCCCGCTGCTGGTATGACCACCAGATGCCGGTGTTCAGTATTCCGCCGGAGCAAGCCGAAAAACTGCAAAGCCTGACCCGTGAACTATTGTCGGGTGCGAAGGACACGGCCAGCCTGTTACGCCAAGCGGTAAAAGAAGCCTGGTTCCGCCGACCTAAAGACCATAGTGGCGATATGAGTTTTGTTGATGCCGATTTCTGGTCAAAGTCCGAGGCCGGTTTTTATCAGGTGCTACGTTCGGCTGTATCTCATCTGGAGCAAAGCGGTGTAGATGAGGCGTGCTACAAGCGCTGGTACAACATCCTTCTGCAAACCTGCGAAACCGTATTTGATGAATACGCTTTGGGCACAACCGTTGAAGATCTCGATCTTAAAAGGGTGGTTTTGGCCCGCAGCGCGTTAATGAAAAAGTTCTACTCTCCCAAGCTTAAAACCTTACATGCCCTTAGGGAAAAAGCAGGCTTAAACGACAAAAAGGAAAAGGCCCATGACTGAGCAGAAGCAAAGCCGCTTCCGGCTGCATGATGCAGACCCGAAAAAATTGGAACGCTGGTGGCAGGCGCTGAATGGTGATGAGATCACAGAGCAACAATATCATGTGCAGAGCGGTGGTTTGGCAGCACGGGCGCGGCTGCGCCGGGCAGAACTGCCGGATGATGTCTTGCTGACAGAAGCATTCGCTTTGTTTCTTCGACAAGTACCGGATCGTTGGAAAAGTGATGAACACCTGTATGTCAGCGCCATGGTCGCGGCGCTGTTCAGTCACATTAAAAGCCAGGAAAGCAGCAAACACTTCATCACTCAGCTAGCAACCGGTGAAAAGAAAGATGATAGCGCCCGGATGAGTGAACTGCGCTTTAAGCAATTGCTGAAGAGCCGTACCCCGGAAGAATTTTTTCACCGAATGCTGCAGGCAATTCATTTGCTGAAAGGTAAAGTTCACCTGTTGTCACTGGTTGATGGCGTGCTGCGTTGGTATGACGAATACCTCTATGGCCCGGACAACAACCCGATGAATCGTTTAAGTGTCCGCTGGGCGCAAAATTATTACAAAGAATCCAAATAACTGTAAAGGAGTACATGAGATGAAACGTTTTATTCAGATCCACCTGCTGACCTCTTACCCACCGGCTAACCTGAACCGTGATGATCTGGGCCGTCCGAAAACCGCCAAAATGGGTGGTGTTGACCGCCTGCGTGTCTCATCCCAGAGCTTGAAGCGTCACTGGCGTACTTCTGATCTTTTTCAGGAAGCCATGTCCGGCCATATTGGCACCCGTACTAAACGTTTGGGCGAGCAGGTGTATGACAAGCTTGTTAAAGCGGGTATCAAAGAGAAAGATGCCTTTAAATGGGCGAAAGAGATTGCGGGTCAGTTTGGTAAAAGCAAAACCGATAAAAGTAATCCGCTGAAAGAGCTGGAAATCGAACAGCTGGTGCATATTGGCCAGGAAGAGCAGGCGGCCATTGATGAATTGGTTGCAAAACTGATTGAAGAACAGCGGGCCCCGGAAAAAGAAGAGCTGGACTTGCTTCGCCACCAGATCAGCGCGGTAGATATCGCGCTGTTTGGCCGTATGTTGGCTTCCAAACCGGCTTATAACGTTGATGCGGCCTGTCAGGTTGCCCACGCACTCAGTGTGCACCCAGTTGTGATTGAAGATGATTATTTCACCGCAGTGGACGACCTGAATGACGGTCAGGAAGACTCCGGTTCTTCTCATATCGGTGAAACCGGCTTTGCAGCGGGCCTTTTCTATTCTTATATTTGCATCAACCGTCAGCAGTTGGTGGAAAACCTGAATGGGGACGCAGCACTAGCGGATAAAGCCATTGCTTCGTTAGTTGAGTGCGCTATTAAAGTATCGCCTTCCGGTAAGCAGAACAGCTTTGCCCATCAAAGCTATGCCAGCTATGTACTGGCAGAAACTGGCGACCAGCAGCCGCGTTCATTGTCAGGAGCTTTTCTGAAGCCTATTGATACCCGTGGCCGTAGCGAAGATGACTATCTGCAGAAAGCTGTAGCCGCGATTCGTGACCAGTATGAAGGTTTTGACCAGGTTTATGGAGCTTGCGCTGACCAGCGCCAAGAGCTTTGTGTGCCGGAACGTAAAGGTAATCTGCAAGAACTGCTGGCCTTTATCGCGGAGTAGCCTTATGGATTATCTGCTGTTTCGTTTATATGGGCCTATGGCCAGTTGGGGGGATATCGCTGTTGGCGAATCCCGCCACAGCTTTAACGCGCCTACCAAAAGCGCCATTATGGGGCTGGTTGCTGCAGCCCTTGGCATTAAACGTGAAGAAGACGATAAACACCTGGCATTGAACTGCGATTACAGCATGGCGATTGCCGTACCCTGTGAAGGACAGAAAATGAAGGACTATCACACGGTTCAGGTGCCAGATTCTGTAGGTAAGTTTCGCTACCGGACACGTCGCGATGAGCTTGTTCTGGGAGAAGATCGTCTGGGGACGGTGCTTTCCAGTCGGGAGTATCATACCGATGCCTGTGCTTATATTGCGCTACGAGCTGAAAGTGGTGCCGCTTATTCGTTGCAATCCCTTCGGGATGCATTGGCTAAGCCGGTTTATCCGCTTTATCTGGGACGAAAATCCTGCCCAGTGGCGGCACCGCTGCAGCCTGAGGTTGTCGAGGCGGAAAATTATCAGGCAGCCCTGCAACAATATGCGCCTAAGGCGATCTCTTTTGTTGGGCGCGGTGAGCATTTTATGCCTCAGCTAGGCTCCGATAAAGCTGCTCATTGGCAGTATTACTGGGAAGGTGATATCTGTGATTTTGCCGATGAAAGTGACCTGCAGCAGGAGCAAATATTATCCGTTGTTCGCCATGACAAGCTGACGTCCCGAACCCGCTGGCAATTTGCACCGCAGAAGATTTATCAGTATCGCGCCACGGAGGGGCAATAAATGTTTTTATCCCGCGTAAAATTAAAGCCTGATATTGGGCGTAATAGTCAGCTGGGGCGTTTGTTAACGGACAGAACCTACGGCACGCATCGCCTGCTGTATGATCTTTTTGATGCACAGGGTATAGACGGGCGGCACTTTCTGTATCGGGAAGAGATTGCAAAAGAGCAGTTGGGTCATCGCTCCGGTGCTCGTGGCGAGCCACTTTACTATCTGCTCTCTGCTGAAGAGCCCAAGTCAGAAACGGCTCTGTTTTTAGCTGAAAGCAAGCCGTTTAAACCCGGTTTTCAGCAAGGCCAGCGTTTAGCCTTTAAGGTCAGAGTAAACCCTACTGTATCAAAGCAGGGTAAGCGGCATGACTTGGTGATGGATGAACAGATATGCTTTTATCAGCAGATCAGCCAATCCTTAGGTTTACCTGTTTTAGCCAATAAGCAGGCGCTTAAGCAGCAGCTGTTGGCTAAACAGGAAACGTTAGTTGTTTGGCTGCAGGATTATCTGGGTAGTAGTCGGTATTTTGCCTGTTTGCAACAAAACCTTAGAGTTGATGCATTGCTTAAAATTGCATTGGAGCATGCGGTTAGTAAGCGATTGCAAAGTTGGCTGTGCGATAACCCTTCCCGAGCAGGCTGTTTTTCTATTGCAGAATGCACAATAGAAGATGACATTTTGGATCGGGAATTCGAGGTGCCTATTTTTGAGTATTATGGCTATCAGGCACATCCGATACCTGAAAAAAACAGAGGCGCTCGCTTCTGTTCTGTTGATCTGTCCGGTGAGCTAATTGTTAATGCTCCAGAACAGTTCAGTAGCTTGTTACAGAAAGGTATTGGCTCTGCCAAAGGCTTTGGTTGCGGGCTTATGCTGGTTAAACCCGTCAGTCAGTTTTTCTGACAGGCTGAAGCAGAAATAAGAAGCAGGGAGGCTTTTATGACCTTTATCCCCCTAAACCCGATTCCTATGAAGGATCGGGTTTCTATGATCTTTTTGCAATACGGGCAAGTTGACGTTATCGACGGTGCTTTTGTACTTGTCGATAAAACAGGCATTCGGACTCATATCCCTGTGGGTTCTGTCGCCTGCATTATGCTCGAACCCGGCACAAGAGTATCCCATGCTGCTGTCAAATTGGCCGCACAGGTTGGCACACTCTTAGTTTGGGTTGGAGAGGCTGGGGTGCGTCTGTATGCTTCTGGTCAGCCCGGAGGTGCTAGATCGGATCGTCTGCTTTATCAGGCCAAGCTGGCGCTAGACGAAGATCTTCGGCTGAAAGTGGTTCGTAAAATGTTTGAAATGCGTTTTGGTGAGCCGCCACCGGCTAAACGTTCCGTTGAACAGCTGCGGGGGATCGAGGGAGCCCGTGTCCGGGAAACGTATAAGCTGCTTGCCAAACGTTACGGTATCAAATGGCAGGGGCGGCGATATGACCCTAAAGATTGGGCTGCCGGTGACGCTACTAACCAATGCATTAGTGCTGCGACTTCCTGTCTGTACGGTATTACTGAAGCGGCCGTTCTAGCGGCAGGTTATGCCCCTGCTATTGGCTTTATCCATACGGGTAAACCACTCTCTTTTGTTTACGATATTGCTGATGTTATTAAATTTGATGACATCGTGCCTAAAGCTTTTGAAATTGCAGCCACACATCCTTATCAGCCGGACAAAGCTGTTAGGCATGCTTGTAGAGATATTTTTCGAAGTAGCAAAGTGCTCAAAAAGCTTATTCCAATGATAGAGGAGATTTTAGCCGCAGGAGATATTAAGCCACCTGAGCCCCCAAAAGATGCTCAACCTCCGGCTATTCCAGAACCTAAGCCCACGGGAGATATAGGTCACAGGAGCCATCAATGAGTATGTTGGTTGTCGTCACCGAAAATGTACCTCCACGATTACGAGGAAGACTGGCTGTCTGGTTGCTTGAAGTAAGGGCAGGGGTTTATGTCGGTGACGTATCTAGAAGAGTCAGAGAGATGATCTGGTATCAGATTAACGAGTTGGCAGAAGAGGGTAATGTTGTTATGGCTTGGGCAACGAATACTGAATCTGGCTTCGATTTTCAAACATACGGAGATAATCGACGAGTTCCTGTAGAAATGGATGGACTTCGATTGGTTTCCTTTTTGCCATTAAAAACTTCTTGAATAGGGTGCTCTTTAATAGTTTAATTTTTGTTAATCTTGTTGGTAGATTTTTTATAGGATAAAAAAACCTTTAAAAACAATCATATCCAGTAAGAGTGTTCCCCGTACCCACGGGGATGAACCGGTACAACTGTAGAGGTTCTCGCAGAGGCTAGTGTGTTCCCCGTACCCACGGGGATGAACCGATGAACTCCGTACAGATTCGCGCCTTCTCGCAGTGTTCCCCGTACCCACGGGGATGAACCGGGGAATGCAGCCCCAGTATGCAAATAGGCCGTGTGTTCCCCGTACCCACGGGGATGAACCGGGAATTTATGCTCAAATTGGGGTTATATTAAAGTGTTCCCCGTACCCACGGGGATGAACCGGCTCACTTCAAACCCGGATACAGCTATAAAGGGTGTTCCCCGTACCCACGGGGATGAACCGGCGTTGATTGTATCCGGTACTTTTAATCCGGAGTGTTCCCCGTACCCACGGGGATGAACCGTTCAGACGCGTCAGCAGGTTTATACCCCATCGCGTGCTCCCCGTACCCACGGGGATGAACCGTGCTGATCAGTTAATTTTTGACGCGCGTGCGGGTATTCCCCGTACCCACGGGGATGAGTCGTGACTGTGTTAGGATAACGATATTGAAATGCAGTGTTCTCCATACGGTGGGATGATCTCTGGTAAGGCTTGACGGGTCTTCGTTCTATAACAGATTGCTGCCTGTTTAAGTCTTATTATCACTGCGCTTTTGTAGAAAAAGGTTTTTTGTATTAAGGGGTTTAAGAGATTTTATGACTCGGCTAAAAGATATCTTCAGCCAGCGGCGGTTAATGATTTTTTTTCTACTGTTTACCAGTTTGCATACGATGGCGGCGACACCTCTAGCGGACTATTTTATTGAGACGTGGACTTCACGGGATGGCCTTCCCCACAATAGTATTAATGCGATAGCTCAAACTGATGATGGTTACTTATGGTTTGCTACTTGGGAAGGTGTGGCCCGCTATAACGGGTTGGATTTTAAACTTTTCACCCGTGGCAATGATACTTTTATGAAAGACTCCGGCGTGAAATCCCTGGTTGCCTTGGCAGATAATCATCTTTTAGTGGCCGGAGCCAGAGGCAGTGTTGCCGAACGACAGGGGCTTCTTTGGCGAGGCCATGAAAGCGCTAACAATCTGGTGAATCACACTTTAATTGATCAGCAGGGAAATTTATGGTTAGCCATTGAAGGTAAGGGTGTGCAGTTCCGGCCCTTACTGAGTAATGGCCAGTTTGGCCCAATACAGTGGAAGCTCAATATAGGCAGTTATCGGTTGGCTGAAAGCCCTGATGGTGTGATCTATGTCGGAACAGAAAAAGGTCTTTACCAACTTGAGGCTCAATCGGATAACCCTCAGCAACTTACGGCATCTCATTTTCAGCGAGTTTACTATCTCAGTTTCAACCACAATCAAACGTTATTATTAGCCACAGATCGTGGGGCATGGTATTGGGACAAGGGAAAAGCGACTCTAATCACTCCGCAGCTGGCTGACTTAACCGTCACCGTGATCGAGCAAGATCGAGAAGGTCAGCTCTGGCTTGGCACGATTAATAAAGGTATCGCCAGATTACAAAACCAGCAGCTAGAGTTCTTGGATATTAGCGAAGGCTTACCCAATAACCGGGTGCTATCCTGGTTAGAAGACTTAGAGGGTAGTATCTGGGTTGGAACAAATGGTGGTGTTATTCGATTACGCAAAGCGCCGTTTATCTCTATTACTCAACAAAAGGGGTTGATCGGGGACTATGTCCGCACATTGTTAGCGTTAGATGATGGTGAGGTGCTAGTTGGTTCAAGTAATGGCCTTAGCTTGCTAAAAAAAGGGCAGGCTCAAAGTGCGTTATCACCGGATGCAACAGCCTTAGCTAACCGTCATCACGCAAACTTATCCGTGCTTAGTTTAGCTTCGGACTTTAATGGTGGCGCATGGGTTGGCACCTATCAGCGCGGTTTATTCCACTGGTCTGCGGGACAACTTACCCCTGTCTGGGATGAAAGCAACGGCCTTGCCAGTAATGAGATTCGCGCTATTTTGCCTGATCGTCAGGGAAATCTTTGGTTGGGCACGCCTAATGGCCTTGTTCGACGATCTAAAGAAGGCCTCGTTCAGCATTTCACCAAGAGCAACTCACCGTTACCCGGTAATTTTGTCATGGCATTGACCGAAGACGACCAAGGGCAGATCTGGGTAGGTACTGGCGTTGGTGTTAGCTATATTAAAGATAATCACTGGCAGAAACTGGATTTACCCGCAGAGGAAGGAGCCGAATACGCCTTTGGCTTTTACTGTGAACCTGGGTACGTCTGGTTGGCAACGGATCGAGGTATTGCTCGATTCTCACAGCTGGACCATTCCATACAGATGCTAGGGCGCAAAAATGGCTTGCCCAATGATAAGTTTTTTCAAATTCTAGCGGATAATCAGGGGCATTTTTGGCTTTCGAGTAACCGTGGTATTTGGCGCATTCAACGGCAAGAAGTTGATCGAGTGCTTGATGGAAAGCAGGCGCTTATCAGCTTCGAGCACTTTAGTGAAGCAAATGGTATGGCCAGTAGCCAGGCCAATGGCGGCTCTAATCCTGCGGCCATTCGGTTACCAGATGATCAGCTTCTTTTTGCAACAGCCAAAGGTGTGGCTAATCTTCTACCGAGCCGTTTAAGCCGAGGCAATAAATACTCTGTTCCCATTGTATTGGAATCTGTTTTATTTGATAGCCAGCAGATTAATCCCGATCAACAGAAAGAAGTCCCCGCAGAAGTGCATAGGGTGCAGTTTCGTTATGTTGGCTTAAGCTATGTGATGTCAAGTCAGCTGCAGTACCGTACCAAGCTTGAGGGGTTTGACTCCCAATGGGCGTATCGAGGACAAAGTAATCAGGCGGAATATACCAATTTACCCCCTGGAAACTATCGTTTTAGAGTCAGCGTTCGCTACCCTTACGGTAAATGGCACGATACTGATGTTTTGTATGACTTTAAGGTTGCGCCTAAGTTTTGGCAACGCCCTGAAGTCATATTGGCTAGCATGTTACTGGTTTTACTTCTTATCGGTGGTGCCGTTTACTGGCGAATCAGAAGTTTACGGCGCTTTGCTCTTAAGCTTGAGTACAAAGTTGCAGAGCAAACGCAGGAGCTGCTTAGCCAGGCAGATGCGCTGCGGGCTCAGTCACAGGAGTTTGAGCGCTTAGCTCAAGAAGATAGCCTAACCTTGTTAGCGAACCGTCGCGCCTTCAACCGCAGTATTGAAAAACAGTTTAACCACTGCAAAGCCAACAACCAGCTATTATCTGTTGCCATCTTAGATATTGATCATTTTAAACGGGTTAATGACGACTACTCGCATCTTGTGGGGGATCAGGCGATTAAAGCGGTGGCCAAGGTACTTAAAACGCACCATGACTACCAAAATATTGCGCGCTGGGGTGGTGAAGAGTTTACGGCTTTGTATTTAGGGCCTGCCAGCGAAGCTTATATTCATTTTGAACAGCTCAGACGCGAACTTGCGAATACCGATTTCAGTGATATTGCAGAAGGCCTGACCATCACGGTCAGTATTGGCGTAGCAGACAGTCAACACATGGCGCACTATGATGACATTTTGACGGCAGCCGACCATGCTCTACTGAAGGCAAAACAGAATGGACGAAACCGCGTGATCATTCACCAAACATGATGGTCGCTCTATTGTAACCGCTCACTGGATGAAAGAGGAGTTGCAAGGAAAGCGTGAGTGTAGAGAGTTCCTGTCACAGCTCGTGACTTTGAACCAAAAAAATGGCTCTTTAAAAATAAGTAATAAAAACAGCGGGTTACATTGAGACTAAAAATAAAGGTATTTATTGGTATTTTTATCTAAGTCTTTGTTGTAACTATTCTTTGTGGTAAATTTTTATTGTTCACCGCCACATAGGCGGCTTAGAAAAACTTTACCCGTCCACGGCGGCATCGTGGCGGGTTCACCGCCACATAGGCGGCTTAGAAATGCCGG
>NZ_KE383937.1:192105-216789 GCF_000422865.1 Oceanospirillum maris DSM 6286
TTGACGTTCACCGCCACATAGGCGGCTTAGAAAGATTTGAGCCACGTCTGACTGATACCACCCCTGTTCACCGCCACATAGGCGGCTTAGAAATATTAGCGTACGTGCTCGATTGGTGGATCTCAGTTCACCGCCACATAGGCGGCTTAGAAAACTCAACCAACCCACCAAATGATCTGATTTGGGTTCACCGCCACATAGGCGGCTTAGAAAGCCGTGGACGGGTAAGGTTTGGCGGAGATCACGTTCACCGCCACATAGGCGGCTTAGAAAATTGTTGCTCGTTGCTCATCCAGCCAGACTCCGTTCACCGCCACATAGGCGGCTTAGAAAGGAATTAGTAACAGCAGAATAAACAGTTAAATGTTCACCGCCACATAGGCGGCTTAGAAAGGTTGGTACATGGGCGAGAGTCCCGCCAAAATGTTCACCGCCACATAGGCGGCTTAGAAAAAATACGCCAGAGATGTCGTAGCCGGAAAGATGTTCACCGCCACATAGGCGGCTTAGAAATTTTGCGAAACACGGCTTAGGCCGTGTCTGCCGTTCACCGCCACATAGGCGGCTTAGAAAGGCAAAAACTCGGCGACTGTCCAACATAGCCAGTTCACCGCCACATAGGCGGCTTAGAAACCCAGTAGGGAGAATCTACTCTGTAAGAACAAGTTCACCGCCACATAGGCGGCTTAGAAATGTTGTGTCAACAGATCGACCCTCATTTGCAAGTTCACCGCCACATAGGCGGCTTAGAAAAACATAGCCAAGAACAAAAAGCCTGCCGCAGAGTTCACCGCCACATAGGCGGCTTAGAAATTTAAATTTTATCTGATACATAGCACGCGGGGGTTCACCGCCACATAGGCGGCTTAGAAAACCTATACTAATTTTCTCATTTTCGACCAGAGGTTCACCGCCACATAGGCGGCTTAGAAAGCCATCAAATTGACTGGTAGAGGGGATTGGAAGTTCACCGCCACATAGGCGGCTTAGAAAGACCTGGACAGTTTTATCTGTTTGTGGATCTCGTTCACCGCCACATAGGCGGCTTAGAAAATAGGGGACAACCCTTTAAGGCTTAAAGTTTAGTTCACCGCCACATAGGCGGCTTAGAAAGTCCTGTCCTCCGGCTGCTTGCAGACGATCAGGTTCACCGCCACATAGGCGGCTTAGAAAATGTACTGGCCGTCGATAATCTGGTCAACGATGTTCACCGCCACATAGGCGGCTTAGAAATGTTGAGTCTCTACGTTCTGAATTTGCTACATGTTCACCGCCACATAGGCGGCTTAGAAAAAGGTGCAGATGTTGCCCGAACAGCTGAAAACGTTCACCGCCACATAGGCGGCTTAGAAAGTTAAATTGTCGGGCTAAAGCCCGACCTACAGGTTTGCCGCCATATAGATGGCTAGAATAAATTTATCTGCGGCTATTGTTTGGGCATTTATTACCGTTGCTGTACAGAAAGGATTCAGGCATATAGCACAATCGTCCCGCCACCTGTGCTACGTGCTGGGTCATTGGTCGGCCTTCGGGAGCCTTCTCTTGCATCGTTATATACCTGAATTGGTGGGGTCAGTGTCGGCTCGCCATCCCCGAATGACTCATCAGCTAAGTCGCTGGACACACCAGGCATATATTGGTCTCCTGACCCCTTGAAAAGTATAGGCACGCTCATCATTGAAATCAATGGCGGCCTGCCGCGCGGGAGGCACCCACGCTAGCCCTCATCAACGCCAAGGCGAAGGGGTCGGTAGCCATACGGATGACAGGCCTGTCTTTATTCTATAGGTAAAATATAACGATTAAAAACGCCTGTTTAAAAACGAAACGGGTACCAAACCTAAGTTAGGCACCCGTATTTGATAGCGTTGACCACGGGGCACGCGCTCCCCGTTAGACCTCATCAATCCCGAAGGAAAGGGCTCGTAAGCGTTACGATGACCAGCGCATTGGGTGAGTATGGATTCTGCAATGTTGAATTTCAATTATTAGAGGTTAAAATTACTGTTGTCGAGAAGGGTGTACGCCGATGGGTAAGGCGGGGTGTGTGGCTTCGGCTACACCCTTTATGTACGGTTCGAGTCCCACCCCCTTCTCGGTATTGATCATTAAAAATATCCTTCTATAAGTTTATACATAACCGTCTGCTTTAGGTTATCTGTCGTAGTAATGCCACAATGCTGAGTGACTGGGTTTAATCCAGCTCCCTTCTATACAGGCTCAGCCCCCATCGGTGGATGACGCGCCAATAACGTTTTTTGCATTCTGGTGATGCCGCTTTTGGCGCTTATCCACCCTACGGGTGTGAGGTGTTTGTAGTGGGTGTTTACTTCTCTTTATTTAGCATCATTAGTGCGACACTAAGAACCTCGGCGGTTTCTCGGTAGCTTTGATCTCGGCCTGATCCGCCGCCGTGGCCGGAGTCCATGCGGGTGCGTAGGTAAACGTTGGCGACGTTGCTGGCTTTTAGTCGCCAGGCCCATTTAGTCGGTTCCCAGTATTGTACTCGTGGGTCGTTGAGTCCGGCTTCTATCCATAAGAAGGGTTGCTGCTGGGGTTGTTGATGTTGCTGCGGTTTTAGGTTGTCCAGTGGGCTGTAGTGGCGTATGCGCCAGTGGGCTTCGGGTTCTTCTGGGTTGCCCCATTCTTCGTATTCGCCAATGGTGAGAGGTAATTCTGGGCGTGACATGGTTCGCAGTACGTCAACAAAGGGGACTTCTGCGATAATGCTGGTGATAAGCTCTGGGCAGCGGTTGTAGAGTGCGCCGAGTACGATACCTGCAGCACTTCCGCCCTGTACGACAAGCTGTTGTGGGCAGGTTATTCCGCGTTTAATCAGGGCGTTAATACTGTGTTCTAGGTCGCGAATGCTGTTCTCTTTGTAGCCCAGTCGGCCTTGATGATACCAGTGCTCACCGCAGTCACCGCCGCCGCGCACATGGGCAACCGCAAAGATGACGCCTCGCTCCATTAAACTCAATCGGCTGGATGAGAACCAAGGGTCCATAGGATCACCATAAGCGCCATACACATAAAGCAGTAGGGGCTGCGGTTGATCGGATTCTAGTAAGTCTTTTTTACCGACAAGGCTTATGGGTATCGGTGTGCCATCCCAGCTTGGAATAAGAATCTGTTTGCTGGTAAACAGCGATAGGTCTGTATTGTTTACCGGAATTTGTCGCAGCATCTCAAGCCGTTGCTCGGCCATTTGGTAACGATAGAGTGTTGGTGGCTGGTTAAAAGATTCCAGTTCTAGACGTACCCAGGAGGTGTTGCTTTTGGGGTTATCTGATAGGTTGATGCTGACCAGTGGGTAAGGCGCTTTAAAGTGATGCTGTAGCTTACCATCCAAGGAATTAATGGAGAGTTCTTGGCTGCCTACGGTATGGTCGCGCTGTAGAATCATAAGATGTTGATCGAACAGCTCAAAGCCTTCAAACGTTTTGTCCGTGCGGGGTGTTTCGATAACCTCCGCTTGGGCAAGAAAGGCCGCTGGGGTTAGCGCTTGACTGAAGGCGTTGAGTGGTAGCCGGTACAGACCAAAGTGGGCTTGTTGTAAATTGCTCCGAATATATAGCTGATCACCTAAGCTGTCGACATGGTATTCATGGCCTTCTTGGCGTTCGATTAAGGCTGTAGGTGTGTTTAGCGGTTTATCCGCAGGCAGGTAATAGTAAGCGGTACTTTGCTTGCTGAGACTTTCGATAAATAGGCTTTTTTGATCTCGACTTTTACTGCAACCGACCCAGTGGCGTGCGTCAGGCTCAGTAAACAGGGTATGCTGTTCGCCGGTTTGAATGTTCAGTGCCATCACTTGCCAAGGACGCTGGGTATCATCGAGGGGAAAGCATAAGAGTAGATTTTGATCTTCTGACCATAGCAAGTCTGAGGCTAAGGGGGGCAGATGATCAAAGGTTTTCAGGTTTTGGCTGTTAAGATCAAGCACACTTAGGCTGTAAATTTCGTCGCCTTCGGTGTCTAAGGTTAAGGCAAGCTGCATCTCATCAGGGGATAGAGCCATATCCCCCAAGTCGAAGTACTCGTAACCCTCTGCCATGATGTTGGTATCCAAATAGCATTCAGCGTTGTCGAGTTTTTCAGGCTGTTGCTTTATGGTATCGGTCAGCGGTGCTCGCCAAAACTGAGGATAGTCTAAGGCTTCTTTTTGACGCACAAAGTAACGGAACTGCTCCAGATCCGATGGATAACTGTCATGATCCAATGGTGTGCGGTGTCTCATCTCTGTGAACAAGGTTTTTTGCAATGTACTGTTAAGTACAGAGTTGGCATCTTGATTGCACTTTTTAAGAAAACGGAGCGTATCGACACTTTTGTTTTCTAACGCGTGCAAAGGGTCCTTGCTTAGGTCACGGGATAAAAAGGGTGGCATTTTGCAAAGTGATGCTGTGCTGAGGTCGTTATTTTGTTTAGCTTGAGACATAATAAGGGCGCTTAAGAATCAGGGTGTTATGCCGTATAACGGCTAAAGGAATTTGACGACTATGGCGTATGAGAACTATCAGGTTTGGAGTTGGGTAATTTATCTATTATCCGCTTTGGTGGTGATGCTTGTCACGCTCAGAATGACTCACAGTTGGCCCGTAACGCTAAAGGGCTTTGTGATAACCTCAGCCACGGTACTGTTTATGGTACCTTGGTACGTTCAGGGAAACGCTGGGCCAATGGCTCCTGCTGTTATTATTACTTTTTTTGAGGCGTTGGGCAGCGATCAAGAAACCTCTTGGTTACGGGCTGGCTTGCCTTTAATGGCGGCTATGGCTGTGGGTTATTTACTGTTTGCGCTTGTATTGTGGTTTAAACGTAGCCAACAATCCACAGCAGAGAGTGTGGCCCGAAGAGCTGAAAGCGATGTATCTGAAAAGTAATATATTTGAATAGAGGCTAGAGGGCATGGTGCGCAATGCGCTTAGCTTAGATAAACCCTTGCACGGGCATGATCTTGTCGATTTTTAAGAGAAACGGTAATGTTTTGCCGCTAAGGCGTTTTGGTTAGCGGTGAAGTAAGCCATACCAGAGGTTAGCCACTATTCTTTAGAGTAGGGGTTAAAAGGAAATCAGTTCAGGAAATCAATATGACCATACACGTCATTATTCTCGTTGTAGTGATGCTTTTTGCAGGTGTTTTTGGTGGTTTAGTTAATTTTTATCTACTGAATCAAAATAGCAAAGACACTATTGCGTTGGCTCGCTCTCTTGTGGTGGGTGTTAGCGCCGCATTTTTAGTCCCTGTCGCACTGGATCTTCTGGGGAGCGATATCGTTGCTCAAAGCCGAGAAGACTCATCTAAGCTGCTGATCTATACCGGTATTTGCCTTATCGCGGCTATTGCTTCGCGCTTGGTGGCGACGAATGCCTTGGATCGCACGATTCAAGCAGCAGAAACGGCCAAAAATGATGCAGAGCAGGTTAAGCAGCAACTTAAGCAGCTACAAGAATCTATTGTGCCACTGCTGGAAACAGAGACAGAGCATGAAGATCAAGCTGAAGTCTCAGCAACAGAGCTGGATACTTTAGATGTTTCCTCTACGGCGGTGCTTAAAAGCTTAGCCAGTGGTCGACATATCTATCGTGCATTGCCAACCCTAAGTGCTGAAACTGAACTTGATGAAACTGACCTACAAAAAAGCCTGGCGGTATTAATCGGCAGAGGTATGGCTGGCCGGGTTAATAGCGGTTGGGGGATGCGTTGGTATGTGACTGAACGTGGTCGTAAGCTGGCTGAATCTATCGTTTAACATTGAGCGGCTGTATTTAGAAAAGCAGTCGCATTTAAAACACGATTGCATATAAAGCCGATTTGTTTTTAAAAGCCCATCAAGTTTCGCTTGATGGGCTTCGTAAGGTAAGGAACCGAAATGCCAGCTTTAGCAGATCATCGAATAGCATCGGTTAGAAAGGCTATCGTCCATGGGTTAAAAACTCTATGGCTGATGGTTTTTGTTCTAACTTCTTTTGCCGTGAATGCCGCCAGTGTAAAACCCGATGTACGGGTACTTATCGACGTTTCCGGTAGTATGAAGCACAACGACCCCAGTAATTTGCGGGTTCCAGCCCTTAATTTGTTAGTTGATCTGTTACCTGAAGGGAGCCGTGCTGGGGTATGGACTTTTGGCACGTACACCAATGAACTGGTTACCCATGAAGGGGTAGATGATAGCTGGCGTCAAGAAGCCCGTAGTAAAAGCCGTGATATTACCTCGTCGGCAATGTTTACGGATATTGAGAATGCGTTAGAGCGCGCGGCTTACGATGAAAAGCGCCCTGATAAAAACTATGATCGGCATATTATTCTTTTGACCGATGGCTTGGTGGATATTTCAGAGTCTCGCGATGAACGCCGTAAGCGTCAAGAAAATAATGAATCAAGAGATCATGTGCAATTTGATCTTTTGCCGCGACTGAAAAAAGCGGGCTATACCATTCATACGGTGGCCTTATCTGATAATGCAGATAAAGACTTGATGCTAAAGCTGGCTCAACGCACTGGTGGTTTGGCTGCGGTTGCTAATAATGCCGAAGAGTTGATGCAGTTATTTGTACAAGCATTGGATCGTACCGCACCGAGTGAGCAGGTTCCTCTTGAGAACAACCGTTTCTTGGTTGATGAAAGCATTAATGAATTTACCGCACTGATTTTCCATAAACCCAGTAGTCAGCGCGTTTTCTTAATCTCGCCGAAAGGTGAGCGTTATACCTCGTTAACCCATCCTGAAAATGTACGCTGGCATTATGAAAGCCGCTACGACTTAATTACTGTTTCAGACCCCGATGATGGCGAGTGGTTGATTGAAACAGAAGTTCATGCGGATAACCGTGTGACCGTGGTATCAGATCTTAGCCTGAACGTAAGCGATGTTCCTGCGACATTATTCCGTGGTTTAAATCTAGATATTCAAGCATCGGTTCAAGAAGAGGGTGAAACCATTACTCGCCCAGAGTTTTTGAAGCTTGTGGCACTTAAGTCGGAGCAATTAGCGGATAACGATAAGGTTCTGCACTCGGAAATAATGACCGAAAAGCCTGGTGATGCCGGTGTTTTTGTTACCAAACTGGGGCCGTTTAACAATACGGGTAACTATCATATTCGCGTGAATTTAGATGGTAAAACCTTCCAACGTTCGGTTTCTCAGCCGGTTTTTGTTCAGGATATTGTCAGTTCCAGTGTTGACTATGATGACGAAAATGAACCGAAACGTATCTTTTTCACTAAGGTGTTACCTGAGCTAAAAGCGAATGATATTGAGATCAACGTTCAGATTGATGGAACATTAAAGCGTGCTCAATTAAGCAGCCAAGAATCTTGGATGCTAGATCTGCCTGAACTGGATCGTGACAAGCGACATGTGATCCGAGTCTTCGCGAAGGGCTCTGTGCAAGATAAAGCCTTTGATATTGAGCTAGATCCTGTTGTTATTCCGTCGTTAAATCCAGATGCAGAAGTGGATATGCTCGACGAATCGAGCGATCTGGACGTCCAGCCGATTAACGATAGCGCCAGCACTGGCGGGTCAGATTCGGGGTCTAACTCCTCTGATTCCAATTCAGGCTCTGGTTCCGCTGATCCTGTTGAAGATAATACGCCTAAGAAACGTATGAACTTGCTTAATCCGAATGATCAACCGTTAGATCCTGGCATGCCCTCTGACACCAATCTGCTTTGGGTCTATCTTGCGGTAGCGTTGGCTAATATCGCGCTGTTCGCGGGAGCTTTCTGGCTGTACAAACGTTTTGTTCAGCGGCGCATGGCTGCCCGTCAGCAAGCTTTAAGCGATAGTAATGATAGCGGTAAGGTTGAGGCGAGCAAGGCTGACGCCAGTAAGACTGAAAGTAATGATGCCAACGATAGCCCGTCTGAAGATGGCAAAACTGAAAGCACTAAGAATGAGGATGACCTGTCCCTATGATCCATCTCCCTAAGAGCGAGACGGCTTAATGTGTGAATTACTCGGCATGAGCGCTAATGTACCCACGGATATTTGCTTTAGCTTTAGCGGATTGGTTAAGCGCGGCGGCGAAACAGGCCCCCACAAGGATGGTTGGGGAATCGCTTTTTACGAAGGACGGGGTTACCGTGAATTTCGTGATCCTAAACCTTCGGTTGATTCTGAAATTGCGAAGCTTATTCAGAACTACCCTATTAAAAGCAAAGCTGTGATCAGCCATATTCGCCAAGCTAATGTGGGTGAGATCTGCCTAGAAAACACACATCCTTTTAGTCGGGAGCTTTGGGGACGTTACTGGAGTTATGCCCATAACGGCCAACTGGAAGATTCAAGCACGCACTTTCCTGCGAGTTTTTATCTTCCAGTGGGAACAACTGATAGCGAACAGGCTTTTTGCTGGCTGTTGGCACAGTTTCGGCTTAACTTTACCGACCAGTGTGCCATTGGCCCTTTAAGTCAGGCCTTGCATCAATGGTGCGAGCAGTTGCGGGCTAAGGGTGTGTTTAATATGCTGCTCTCCAATGGAGAGTATCTCTTTGCCTATTGTTCGACTAAGTTAAGCCGAATCACCCGCGAAGCACCTTTTGGCAAAGCTCAGTTATCGGATATTGAGATGAATGTCGACTTTAAAGAAGAGACGACGCCCCATGATATCGTCACGGTTATTGCAACTCAGCCTCTGACCGATAACGAAGCTTGGGAAAGTATCCAGCCCGGTGAGCTGGTCGTGTTTAAAGAAGGGGTTATCGTGGAGCGGTTTTTTAGCGCCAATGCAGGGGCTGCTTAAGTCAGCGATTCTTTGGAGATAATCGCTAGAATATTTTCATACTTAATATCATTTCCCCACATATCACAGGCATTATTTCGGATTACCGCATGGTCAGTAATCCCCTGTAGCTGGCCTGAGATAAGGTCATACCGATAAACATACTCACCATAAGCAATGGCTAAGCCAAGCTGGCGAACCCAGAAATCACGACCTTCACGGGTCTGGCAGGAGTCGCTGGCAATAATACTATAACGCTCTAGCAGATAGTTACGGAAGACGCTTTCAGTGAATCCCGTTGTCACGGCGTAGTGCTGAACATCTGATGTACGCCAAACCAGAACCTGGGTCAGTGGTTTACCGTTTAGCACCACATCTTCCCAGATATGGCACTTAACGAAGTAGGCAATATCTTTAGTGGTATCGCAGAGCAAAATAATAGAGAAATGATCAGCGTCATCCTCAACTTTTACCAGTCGATAACCCGGAGTCAGAGCTATTTTAGCTGCACGCGCCACATCTTCCAGAGACGCTCTGGATGCGTAATCGGCATAGCATTCAGTATTGGTGGCCTGATCATTCAGCCAGCCAAAATCCTGATCGATTTTGCATTGATTGACATAATTGCGTGGCATGAGAACCCTGTGTAGTTTGTATCTTAAGCCGTGAGTATTAGCTGCATCTAAGTATACACACTCTACTAAAGCCAGCAATGGATATTGCTCAGTATTGATGCCTTGCCATACCTGACAAAACAAATACCCAAAAAGCCTGCTGTTCCCCGTTGATTGAAGTGCCCCTCCTCAATGTTGGTGGGTGTTCAGCTATTAAGAACCCAACTATTGAGGAAGCGCTTCGATTTAAACCAGCTAGCTCATTACTACTGAACCGTTTCGTTTTCGGTAAACATCCCTTCAAACAACGGTGTAGACAGGTAGCGTTCTCCTGAATCCGGCAGAATCACAACGATTGTTTTGTTTGCATTTTCAGGCAGATCCGCTAAGCGCAGTGCAGCGACCATCGCAGCACCACAGGAAATACCGCAGATGATGCCTTCTTTTAGCATCAACTGGCGGGCCATCTCGATCGCTTCATCATTACCTACTTGCTCAACCTGATCGATCAAGGAAAGATCAAGGTTTTTGGGTACAAAGCCTGCGCCAATGCCCTGTATTTTATGAGGAGCGGGTTTCACTTCTTCACTATTAATGGTCTGGCTGATAACCGGAGAGTCAACCGGCTCAACGGCAACCGATGTGATCGCCTTACCTTGAGTGTTTTTAATATAACGTGAAATACCGGTAATGGTGCCACCGGTGCCAACACCTGCAACCAGAATATCAACCTCGCCATCGGTATCCTTCCAGATCTCTGGGCCGGTGGTTTTTTCATGGATCTCTGGGTTAGCTGGGTTCTCAAACTGCTGTGGCATAAAGAAGTGTTCAGGGTTGCTTGCTACAAGCTCTTCTGCCTTGGCAATAGCGCCTTTCATGCCTTTTGCTGGCTCGGTTAGCTCGATATTAGCACCCAGTGCCTTCATCATTTTACGGCGCTCCAGGCTCATGCTGGATGGCATGGTTAGAGTGATTTTATAACCACGGGAGGCAGCCACAAAGCAAAGGGCGATACCGGTATTACCACTGGTCGGCTCTACAATTTCCATACCGGGTTTTAGTACGCCACGTTTTTCTGCATCCCAGATCATATTGGCGCCAATACGGCACTTTACTGAAAACGCTGGGTTACGACTTTCCAGTTTGGCGAACACTTTACCGTGGGTGGTCAAACGGTTGATTTTTACTAGCGGGGTCTCGCCGATGGTTAGCGAATTGTCATCAAAAACCTTGCTCATAAATATTCCTAAATCCTAATCATGATAATCGTAGCAGCCTGCTGAAAACGGAGTAAACCTATTGAGATTTAAAGCGGTTATTAAGGCTGCTATAGCTGTTGTCTAGAGTAGGGCTAGTGCCGAGAAAAATCTATCAGAACGTAATTCAATAATGTTTTAAGCTAAGAACCTAACCGCTTATGCTGTTAGGTTCTTATTGATTTAGCCTAACAGAGACAGGGCGATATTCGGTGTTTGGTTCGCTTGAGCTAGAATTGATGCAGATGCCTGTTGAATAATCTGATTGCGGGTTAGCTCAGAAGTTGTGGTGGCAAATTCTGTATCGGTTATTCGAGCTTTAGAGGCTGTAACATTAACCACGGTATTCGTGTTATTTCGTAGATGGGCATCTAATGCTGCCATGGTGCTACCCAGTTCCGAGCGTACTTCGTGGATATTGGTTAATGCTTTATCAATGATTGCAATGGAACCCCGGGCATTTGCGGAGACATTCACACCGGCTAAACCAAGACGCTCCGCTGTGCCGCCGCGAATCGAAAAAGAGGTACGCTCACCGGCGTTACTGCCCGTTTGCAGTTGGAACGTTTTCTTTTCATCTGGCTTGTAATTGGTTGGCCCCCAGTCTAATTTAAAACCTTCCAGAGGTTGCTCGGCAAAGCTGAAAGAATCACCCACAGCATCGGCTGCATTTTTGATCCCCATTTGGTCAGCGTCAAGGCCTCCCATACCACCGGTATCGGTATTAGACAGATCCATACCGTCTATATAACTTGCACCATCATTTTGTACGCGAGTGGTAAATTCTGCTTCTGTAATCCCGAGTAATTTTTGCAAGCTGCTATCTAAGGTGCTGCCGTCTTTGGTCAGTTCTTGCATCAAGGCTCTCATACCGCCAGAGTGACCGGCTATCTTAAGGTCGTCATGGAGCATTCGAGCGGCGACATAGGCGCGAGAGTAATCGGCACTGTCATCCGCAGCACCATCCCATGCGGCCATCAAGGCGGATGAGCTACCTGCCGCGGTAAGATCCCCTGAAAGCCTGCCGTCTGCACCGTGGATTAGCTCCGCTGTGCCTTCCATAAACCAGGTTGCCGGTGAAGATTTTAATTGATTGCGCATCACTGCATGAACCATCTCATGTTCAATAATACGATCAATCTCACCAATAGAACCTACATTTGGATCATCGAAATCATCCCTATCTAGGGTCATGCTGATGACATTACCTGTGGCTGCGGTGACGAACGCCAAGACATTATTTTCACCATCATAGTTTTCAAGACGCATCTCAAAGGTATCGTTACCATCACCAACGATGCCAAAATAAGCTTTAATATTGGCTTCGGATTGCTCCATCATACCGGTGACTCTAGCGAGAATATCTTGATCCGAATAGGCGGTATAGTTAACGTCAGGCCCTTGCAGCAGAGGTGTATCGCTGCCCATATTAGCGGCTTCAGCAATATTGTTGGCTGAGTTGATCAGCTCTTCAATTTCAAGCTGAGCGCCGTCGCGATCGGCTTGGCTTAACGTGCTGCTCGACATTTGTACGGCGACTTCTCGCATACGAAAGGCGATATTGGTGATTTCACTCATCGCGCTGTCGGCAATTTGTACGGCAGAAAGGCCATCTTGAATATTGCGAGAAGCTTGGTTCATACCGATAATCTGAGTTTCTAACCGACTCGAAACCTGCAATCCAGCGGCGTCATCGCTTGCGCTATTAATTCGACTGCCTGATGAAAGTTGTTCAAAAGATTTATTGATGCGTTCGGTTACGTTAGAAAGGGCACTCACCCCTCTTAAAGCACTAACATTGGTGTTTACAAAAAGCATAGGCAGCCCAGCTATTGGTTTTTATCGTTGTATGAATATGTATGTTGGCTTTCCATGCCGAGGGAAAAATATACCGAGAGAAAAACAAAAGTAATATTCCCACTATATCTGTCGGCATATATTGTTACAACTTGAGCTTTTTTGATTAATTATTGCCGTTATTTTTATCAATGACCTATAAGTCACTCTTACGCTTTTACTCTATAAAAGACCGAGTAAACTAGGCGGAATTACTTTCCTAAGGCTTTTGTTTTGGTTTTCTTAAAGCAATGGCCTTTTAATAACAACAATGAAGAGATTAATCTGATATGAAATTCCAAGGTACTGAGCAATACGTTGCCACCGATGAGTTACAAATGGCGGTTAACGCCTGTATCGCCCTAGAACGACCATTACTAATTAAGGGTGAACCTGGCACTGGTAAGACCATGCTGGCGGAAGAGTTAGCTGATGCCTTGGGTGTGCGTTTAATCCAGTGGCATATCAAATCCACAACCAAGGCCCACCAAGGCTTGTATGAATATGACGCGGTGTCCCGTCTACGTGATTCGCAACTGGGTGATGATCGTGTGCATGATATTAAAAACTACATCAACAAAGGCAAACTATGGGAAGCATTTGAAGCTGACGAACAGGTGGTGCTACTGATTGATGAGATCGACAAAGCCGATATCGAGTTTCCTAATGACCTGCTACTGGAACTGGATAAAATGGAGTTTCATGTTTATGAAACCGGCGAAACCATCAAGGCTAAAAAACGCCCGATTATTCTGATCACCAGTAACAATGAGAAAGAACTGCCGGATGCCTTTTTACGCCGCTGCTTCTTCCACTATATTAACTTTCCTAACAAAGAAACCATGCAGCGTATTGTGGATGTGCATTACCCCAATATTCAGCAGAAATTGGTTTCTGAAGCATTAGAAGTATTTTTTGATCTGCGGGATGTCCGTGGTCTAAAGAAAAAACCGTCGACCTCTGAGCTGATCGATTGGCTAAAACTGCTGATGGCGGATCAAATGAGTTTAGAGATGCTGCAAGAGCGGGATGTCAGTAAGGCGATTCCACCACTTCACGGCGCTTTGGTGAAAAATGAACAGGATGTTTCTCTGCTAGAAAAACTCGCTTTTATGCACCGTCGTCAGTCTCGGTAAAACCTGCCCCGATGCTAATTTAATGCTGACGCTAAGGAGCAGATAATGCTTATCGATTTTTTTAACGACATCCGAAAATCCGGTGTGCCGGTTAGTTTAAGAGAGTTACTGGATCTATTGGCCGCCCTTGAAAAAGGTATCGCTTTTGCCAACGTAGATGATTTTTATCTGCTGGCGCGAACCTGCTTGGTCAAAGATGAAAGCTATTACGATCGCTTCGACCGAGCTTTTGGTGCGTACTTTAATGGTTTAGAAGGGCTGGATGACCTACTTGATGCCTTGATTCCAGAAGAATGGATTCGTAAAGAATTTGAGAAAATGCTCACGCCGGAAGAGCGGGAGAAAATCAAATCCTTAGGCAGCCTGCAAGCGCTATTGGATACCTTCAAAGAGCGCTTAAAAGAACAGCAAAAGCGCCACGCCGGAGGTAATAAATGGGTTGGCACTGGCGGCACATCACCCTTTGGTGCCTATGGCTACAACCCTGAAGGCATACGGATAGGCCAAGATGGCAATCGACATAATCGTGCAGTCAAAGTATGGGATAAACGCCAGTTTCGTAACTTAGATGACAGCGTTGAGCTGGGGACCCGCAATATCAAAGTGGCTCTTAAACGTCTGCGACAGTTTGCCCGCAGTGGCGCTGCCTCAGAATTGGATCTGGATGACACCATACGATCAACGGCTCATAACGGTGGAATGCTGGACTTAAAACTGGTGCCTGAACGCCATAATAGCGTTAAAGTGCTGCTGTTTTTTGATGTGGGCGGCTCTATGGATGGTTATATTAAAACCTGCGAGGAACTGTTTTCTGCCTGCCGTACCGAGTTTAAGCATTTAGAATATTATTACTTCCACAACTTTATTTATGAGTCCGTTTGGCAGAACAATTTAAGGCGCTTTGATGAGCGTATTCCTACCTATGATCTGCTGCATAAATACGGCTCGGACTATAAAGTGATTTTTATTGGTGATGCCTCTATGTCGCCTTATGAGATCGCTATGGCCGGTGGTAGTGTTGAGCATTGGAATGAAGAAAGCGGTGCTGAATGGATGCAGCGGGTCATGAATACGTGGAGTAATATTGTCTGGCTGAACCCCGTACCAGAGAAACACTGGGACTATACTCAGTCCATCGGTATGACTCGCCAATTAGTTCAAGATCGAATGTTTCCCCTAACCTTAGCCGGTGTTACTGAAGCGATGGGGTTGCTAACGAAAAGGCGCTGACACCCTCCTTGTCCTTCATTTTCTGTTCGTCTCTCGTCGTAGAGACGATCCCTTCCGAAATTGTTATTGTGTATTTAAATTAAAGGATTAAAACAGAACCTGCGACACAATTTGTCCCACCTTTGGGGGAGGCTCAAGCAGGACTGTTTTTAGGATAGTAAGCACATAAGGATATCGTTATGGATGACTTCTCACCGTCAGATCTTAAAACCATATTGCACTCCAAACGCGCTAATCTGTATTACCTAGAATACTGCCGCGTGATGCAAAAAGATGGCCGCGTGCTCTACCTCACCGAAGCCAGCAAAGAAAATCTCTATTTTAATATACCCATCGCTAATACCACGGTTTTGCTGCTTGGTAATGGCACGTCTATTACTCAAGCCGCAATGCGAATGTTAGCTCAAGCGGGTGTCTTAGTCGGCTTTTGTGGCGGCGGTGGAACCCCTTTGTATATGGCTTGCGAAGTGGAATGGCTGACACCACAAAGTGAATACCGGCCAACCGAATATCTACAGGGTTGGATGCAGTTCTGGTTTGATGATGAAAAGCGACTCGCCGCCGCCAAGCACTTTCAGCAAGCTAGAATTGAGTACCTGCAAAACGTCTGGCAGAAAGACCGTGATTTGAAGATTGAAGGATTTGCCTTTGACGATAACGCAATACAAAAAGCCCTAACCACCTTTTATACACGCACAGAAGCCGCGACAAAATCCTCAGAGTTGCTACTAACTGAAGCACAGCTTACCAAGGTGCTTTATAAGCACGCGGCTAACAACACCCAACTAACGGATTTTACCCGCCAGCACCAATCCCAAGATAAAGCTAACGACTTTTTAAATCACGGCAACTATCTAGCCTATGGTCTGGCCGCCAGTTGTTTATGGGTTTTAGGCATTCCCCACGGTTTTGCCGTAATGCACGGAAAAACCCGCCGTGGTGCGCTGGTGTTTGATGTAGCGGATCTGATTAAAGATGCCATCGTACTGCCCTGGGCATTCGTCTGCGCTAAAGAGCAAGCCACCGAACAAGAATTCCGCCAGCAGATCTTACAAGCCTTCACCGATCACAAAGCACTGGATTTTATGTTCGATACGGTTAAAGCCGTGGCACTACAGAATATGGACAAGCAGGAGATAGAGGCACAACAGTTATGATGGTCACCTTTGTCTCTCAATGTGAGAAAAAAGCCCTGCCCAGAACCCGACGGGTTCTGGATGCCTTCGCCAACCGCATTGGTGATAACACCTGGCAAACCCTGATCACCGAAGATGGCCTGCTGACTGTTAAAAAAATGCTGCGCCAAACCGCCAGTAAAAGCACCGCCGTCAGCTGCCACTGGGTGCGCTCCCGCTCCCGTAGCCAACTTTTGTGGGTGGTAGGCAATAAACGAAAATTTAACAGCGAAGGCATCGTGCCGGTGAATTATACCGAAGGTGATTTAGCGCAGTTTATAGACAAAGAAAAATGGCAGAACTTGGCCTTAATGAAAAATGCAGTCTCTATTGCGGCGCTTTTTCATGATTTTGGTAAGGCAAATATTTTATTCCAGCAAAAGTTAAAAGGGGAAGGTAAGAATAAATATGAGCCTGTAAGGCATGAATGGGTTTCACTAAGAATTTTTCAGGCATTTGTTGGGGATAAGACAGATGAGCAGTGGTTAATAGCGTTAACTGAAATAGATAAAAATCATAGTGATGATATCTACCAAGACGGTATTAGTGATGGTAGAAATAACCCATTAGCTAATTTACCACCTTTGGCTCAGTTGGTCGGTTGGTTAGTGCTTAGCCACCATAAGTTGCCTTTTGTACCTAGTTGGAAGGAGAACTTAATTCCAGAAACCTTACCAGCAATTCTGCATAAAAATGGAGTCAGTCCGCTAAATAGTTGGTTTGCAGAAGAGTTACAAGTTTTCTGGAACTCTTACAACTTTAAAGACGAAGATAGCCAAAGTTATCTACAAGATAATTGGACGTTTGATGGCGAAGGTTTGCCGTATAAAAGCACTAAGTGGCGACTTAGAGCCATAAAGGCCGCAGATAAAGCACTGCAAAATATCAAACAGTTAGCCGATAAAAGCCTTCTACATGATGAATTATTTACTAGTCATCTTGCTCGTATGGCATTGATGCTTGCAGATCATCATTACTCGGCACAAAAAGAGCCAACCAAAGAATGGCAAAGCCCTAACTATGAAGTTTTTGCTAATACAGACAGGGAAACGAAAGCGTATAAACAACAGCTTGATGAGCATTTAATTGGTGTAGCTAAACACGCGGTAGATATTGTAGGCGCTTTGCCACAACTTAAAAGCAGCTTACAAGCGTTGGAAGATAATAAGTTTTTAAAAAGTAGCAAAGCTGATGATAAATACGCTTGGCAAATAACAGCGCAAAAAGTTGCATTAGAGCTAAGTGAATCCAGTAAGAAACAAGGCTTTTTTGGTATTAATATGGCATCGACAGGTAAGGGGAAAACCCTTGCCAATGCCAAAATCATGTATGCCTTAGCGAATAAAGAGCAAGATTGTCGCTTTACCGTAGCTCTGGGGTTAAGAACGCTCACCTTACAAACAGGCCGAGAATATCGTAAACAGTTGGATTTAACCTCAGAGCAATTAGCGATTGCCGTAGGCGGTTCTGCTTCTAAAGCCTTATTTGAAAATGAGCAAAACAAAAAATTATCTGAAGAAAGCTTCGGGACCGGCAGTGAGTCTGTTGAAGAATTCTTAGATCCAGAACTATATGTTGATTATGACTTATTAGATGCCGAACACAGTTTACATCACTGGACTTGCACTAATCCGCGCATTGAAAAGCTTGTGCAAGCCCCTGCGTTGGTTTGCACTATTGATCATTTAATCCCTGCAACAGATGGAACCAAAGGCGGCAAACAAATTGGTCCGATGTTAAGACTGCTCACTTCTGATTTAGTCATTGATGAACCTGATGATTTCGGTCTAGAAGACTTGCCAGCTTTATGTCGATTGGTTTACTGGGCTGGCATGTTAGGTAGTCGGGTTCTACTTTCTACTGCCACCATGCCACCAGATTTGGCCTTTGCTGCTTTCCAAGCATATCAAGCAGGCTGGGCTGAATATACCAAAGTGAATATTACTGTTTGGAATAAAAACATTAACTGTGCTTGGTTTGATGAGCGTGAAAAGGGCGGCGCTATTAAAGCGGAAGTTCAATATTTTTCTAACTTTAAAGAGCAGCATGAAAAGTATGTTAAAAAACGAGTGGAATATTTAAGTTCAGGCGTAGCAAAGCACAAAGCTGAAATTCTCGATAATTTAACATTAACAGATAATATCTATGTCAATTTTGCTCAAACAATTTTGCAAGGAGCAATGGCGCTACATAACAACAATCATGTAAAGCTAAACGGCAAGCAGGTTTCTATTGGTTTAGTGCGCATGGCTAACATCAAACCAATGGTTGCAGTCGCTAAGGCTTTACTAAACTTATCTGTACCTGAACATACGCACATACATTTATGTGTGTATCACAGCCGTTACCCTTTAGCAGTGCGTTCCCACTTAGAAAGTCAGTTAGACCAAATGTTAAACCGTAAAGAAAACTGGCCACCGCAAAACCTACAAAATTTAATTGAACAAACAACAGCAAAAAACCAACTGTTTATTGTATTAGCTTCGCCTGTAGCAGAGGTTGGACGTGACCACGATTATGATTGGGCAATTATTGAACCTAGCTCTATGCGTTCCATTATTCAGATCGCAGGGCGGCTGCTAAGACATAGAGATCACGTACCTGATCAAGAGAATATTCTACTTATTAATCAAAATATAAAACAGCTTAAAGGCTGTGAGCGCTGTTTTAATAAACCGGGTTTTGAAGTGGAAAACTTAAAGCTTAAGTTAAATGCGCATACGTTAAGGGAAATATTGCAAGAGTCACAATATCAAACCATTAACGCGGTAGAAAGGGTGGTTAAGAGCAAACAGCCACCGCTAGACAATTTGGTGTCACTAGAGCACCAAGCGTTACTTGAAAAGTTATTTAAAAACCCTGATTCAGCCAAACTATGGTGGAAAGAGCAGGCACATTGGTGTGGTGTGTTGCAAAAGCTACAAGTCTTTAGGAAATCAGCTAAAGATGAAGCATTGTTTTTATTCTACAAAAACAATGAATTGACTTGGCAATGGAGAAACGAAGCAGTTTATCCACCAAAAATAGGGGCATTATCAGGAGCAGGAATTTCAATTAAGGAAGGGTCCTCACTTGTACCAGCCGAAGGTTTCAGCTTTTGGTTTGATTTAAACCCACAAAATATATACAGCGAGCTAGCTCATGATTTTAACATCAGTGAAGAAGAAGCTTCTCGGCGTTTTGGTGAGGTAAGGCTAGTTAGTTACAAAAAAAATGACATAAACGAATACAAATACTTTTCTAACTTAGGGGTTTACCAGGAGGTGAAATTATGAAAGAAGACGCGACCGTTGATAGTTGGAAAGCTATTATTTCAAATTTTATTGGGGGCAAGCAGAGTAACGAATTGAGAAGTTATTTGGATAAAATATTTAAAGATTTAAGGAAAAATTATGGGAAATTAGACTTTTTCAATGATGACAACATCAGATTTATTTTTGATGCCAGAAAAAATAAACCTGTAGATGAGAAAAATACGTTTGATTTTGTGGTTGAGCAGCTTCGATCTCTTAATGCATTTAACGACAAACCACCAGGTGTTGATATTTCAAGTTTATTGGAGGGGGTTTTTATAAAAGCTCAAGAGTTTAGTGATAAGTATAATGAAAATAATTGGTTAACTAAGTCTTCAGTTGATGCAAAAAATATTACATTCGGAACACATGTGCCGAAACTAACTCACTCTTCGATTAAAACAAAACCAATTGTAAGTAATAATAATGCAATTAGGGCTGGGTTCCTCACAACATCTTGTTTGACTTCCATAAAGTATGACTCTGTTGCAAGTAATGCATATAGTCAAATCAGGGATTTTTTTAGTTTAGAGTTCGATGGTAAAAAGCTTTACGAAATATTTGAAGATAAAGATAATATTGTTCTAAAACGCTTTTCACATAACGAAAACCAGCTAAAGGAGTGGAATGTTGGATTTTCTAAAGCTATAGATATTAAGGCTTTAGAGATAGATCCATTGCTAAAGCAGGTGTACTTCCCAGCTTATAATGAAGAACATAAATACCACTTATTAGCGCAGATAGAATCATCATCACTATCCGTCGATATACATAATTTAACTGTAAAAAGAATTCAAGAGTTTGAAAGTTTAATGCTCGGTGAGCGATATAGTTTTCCTAAAGCAGCACAAGTATTTGTTACTTCAGGGAATATTTTAAGTCATGGCAATGTGTCGCAATTCAATGCGATTAGGCGTGGAACGAAAAACCTATTTTCTTGCCAACCACCAGTTTGGCATTCACAACTTAAGCCGCCGATTTATAGCAGAAGTTTTTTCTACGAATTATCCAGAAATTATGAAGTTAAAGAAAATATTCAATATTTGGCTGATTTTTTAACTCGATTTGAAAACTTACAACTCAGCATTAAAGACCCTAAACGCATGCGCTGGATTGAAGAGTGGATTGAAAATCTAGCTGATGAGGTGCTGGTTTATGTTAAGTCTATACAAGTCTTGCCAGTAGGCTGGTCTGTTACTGAAGATATTAAATTAAAGCCAGAGCACCAAGTGTTATTAGATTGCTATCGACAAGATGAAGGCTTTTTAGTGATGAAACACAGTAGTGACTGGCAGGCGGTCATTATTCAAGATTTTTCGGCTTGGTTAAATAACCGTTTAACTCAAGCTAATGAAAAATTCACACCACAAGACACACATACCAAGCTCTGGATGAAAATATTCAAAGCTAACTTTAGGGAAGAATTTGATACCAAAGGATTAGCCCCGAAGGAGGGAATAGTATGAGCCAGTACCTATTAATTGAAAGAATTAAGGTGCAAAACGCTAATGCAGTTTCTGGTTTTACTTGGGGGTTTCCAGCAATAACGCATTTTTTAGGCTTTAGCCATAACCTGAATAGAAAGCTTCAGACTAATGGTGAATTAAATAGTTTAACTATAGATGGCTGTATGGTCATAGCGCATGAACAGCATGTTCATGCTTACAAAGATTATGGTGTGACACGGTTTACTCAGTATAAAACTTCTCATCAAAGGGAGGTGAAGTTTGAAAAAGATGGAACCTTAAAAGGAGCTTCAATTATTGAAGAAGCCAAAATGAATATGACGGTTTCTTTGTTAATATCAGTAGATGGTTACTTAGGTGGTTTACAAGAAACACTGATTGAGTTTATTAAGAATGAGTGCCATTTACAGCGTTTGGCGGGTGGGACTATATTGGCTATAGCAAATGTAGACATTATTGATTTGGCTAAAGAAGAGCAAATTAAAAGTATTAGAAGAAAGCTATTACCAGGTTTTGTTTTGCAAGAAAGATCTGACTATTTAGCTGAACATTTTGAAAAGCTTAAAGAAAGTAATCCCAAGGCAGAGCTACTTGATGCATGGTTTGATTTTATTGCTTTGAAGCAAATGGCAAGACCAGCCTGTGAATTGCTAGATAATTACTTGGCTAATCAAGCGGAAAAATCCCCATCGCTTACAACGTTGAATGACATTTGGCTAGAGCATAAAAGCCAGCCCTATCAAAAAGAAAATATACCTAATGAGTTAATTACTTACTTTGCCGAGTTGCAGGAAAATATTAGCCCTAAAATTTTAATTCAATGGCAAAGTTACTTAGAGCCAAATGAAAAAACGGCGGCTAATTGGGAGTACGTAAAAAAACCACAAGCGGGTTATTTGGTTCCAATAATGACAGGTTACAAAGCCATTACTGACGTTTACCCTGCAGGTGATATTGATGGTGCAAGGGATTCTGAAACAGACCTATGTTTTGTCGAATCCGTACATTCTGTTGGTGAGTGGCAAAGTGTACATCGCTTAAAAAGCCAAGAGCAATGGGAGGTCAGTGTATGGAAGTATGCACCTTATGAAAAAGATTGGTATTTGTGCCAGCAAGTGACAGTAACAGAAAATCAAGCATTATCCATCGAATCAACAACTGACGAAATTTATTATTAAATCAAATAGGAAATAACTATGACTATTGAATTACCAAGCATGCTAGCTTTTGAACGCAAACTTGAAACTTCTGACGCTTTAATGTTTTCAGGTGAATGGGAAAATATTACATCTGCTGAAAAATGGCAGGATATTTCAATTACCAAGCGCTGGAATAGGTCAACGCAAAGTGCTTTTGGTACAGTAGATGATAAAAAAGTACAACCTAATCCTGTATCGCAAGGTGCGGAAGACGCAAATCTACCTTTAAATCACGACACCTTAAAAGTAAGTTTTAGCATGCGTGTAGTGGGAAACCTTGGTGTCCCTTTTGGTTGTAACTCTCCTAGATTTAGTGATGCAATTAAATCTAAAACAGCGGGTTTTAAGCAAAGTGAAGGTATTAATACTTTAGCTTATCGTTACGCTTATAACATAGCTAATGGCCGTTTCTTATGGCGTAACCGTGTTGGTGCAGAAGAAATAACGATTATTGTTAAGGTAGGGAGTAGCTCTTTTAAATTTAATGCTTATGACTTTTCTTTAAATGAGTTTGAAAAATCTAGCAACAATGCTGATTTACAGAAGCTGGCAGCAATCATTGCTGAAGGGTTAAAAGGAGATCAACAAAGCTTTGTACTTGTTGAGGTGGATTCTTTTGTTAAACTAGGCCATCAGCAGCATGTGTTCCCCTCACAAGAAATGAATATGGGTGAAAAGGGCAAAGTCTTGTTTAAACTTGAAGGCTGCGCCGCTATCCATAATGTAAAAATCGGTAACGCTATTCGCACGATCGATACTTGGTATAACCGTTATGAAGAACAAGGGCAGCCTGTTGCTATTGAACCTTTTGGTGCGGTTACCCAAATTGGTGATGCTTTCCGTAAAAACAAAAAAGAAGGCGACTTGTATTCGTTATTGGTTGACTGGGTCAATGGTAGTGAATTACTACCAGAGCAACAAATGTATGTTACTGCTAACTTAATTCGTGGCGGTGTATTTAGTAAATCAGCGAAGTAAGGGTAGTGAGAGGTGACAATGAACTACTACCAAGATATCACCCTGCTGCCGGATGCAGATATTACACTGGATTTCCTCTGGCAGAAAATCTATCAGCAAGTGCATATCGCCTTAGTGGAGCAGAAGGTGGATGCACAGCATAGTGCTATAGCGATCAGCTTTCCGGCTTATGGCGGTAAAGGCTTTCCTTTGGGTAATAAACTGAGGGTGTTGGCTAAAGAAAAAGAGCAACTGGAAGCATTAAATCTGGCGGGATTTCTGAGTCGGTTTGAGGATTACACACATCTTAAATCAATACAGCCAGTGCCAGAGGGCGCACCTCTTGTTGCGTTTGTGCGCAAGAAAGTAAAAGGGCAGGCTTGTATCGAAAAAGATATGCAGGCTAAAGCGGAGCTTTGGGCAAAACAATCAGGGCAAAGCATTGCAGACTGCCTGAAACAGCTTGAAAAAACCAAGCCAAAGGCAGAATCAAAAGCGCCTTTTATTTGGATGGAAAGCCAAGAAACCAAAGCGAGGAATCCCGAGGGAGCCGCCAAGTTTCCGCTGTTTATTGAGCGAATAAAGATCAGTAACGCCCAAGAGGGGCTTTTTAACTGCTACGGCCTAAGTGCCTTCAGTGGGGATAAAGCTTCCACTGTTCCTGATTTTTAACCAAAAAAAACGCTCTTTAAAAATAGGCAATAAAAACAAGTAGTTACAGCAAGGCTAAAAATAAAGGTATTTATTGGTATTTTTATCTAAGTCTTTGTTGTAACTATTTTTTATGGTAATTTTTTACTGTTCACCGCCACACAGGCGGCTTAGAAATAACATGGCTGCTCTCTGAAATGGCCGGAATGGTTCACCGCCACACAGGCGGCTTAGAAAATAAGGCGAGGCGAGAGGTTGTTGAGTCGGATGTTCACCGCCACACAGGCGGCTTAGAAAAACAATTTTCATCCGGCCTCTCTGTTGTATAAGTTCACCGCCACACAGGCGGCTTAGAAATAAATATCACACTGCCCCATTGCTGGGGCAGTGTTCACCGCCACACAGGCGGCTTAGAAAGGCTCTGGGGCAGTGTCAGGCGCTCCGTATTCGTTCACCGCCACACAGGCGGCTTAGAAAGATTTAAAGCAGCGTCCTGCGTTTTCGCAGCCGTTCACCGCCACACAGGCGGCTTAGAAATTTTGCTTTCCCAGAGGCTTGCAAGGCTTGCAGTTCACCGCCACACAGGCGGCTTAGAAACCTCAATCGTCATCGCATCGGGGTCAGAAAATGTTCACCGCCACACAGGCGGCTTAGAAATCGTCGCCATCCAGCGCCCATACCAGCTTGGGGTTCACCGCCACACAGGCGGCTTAGAAAAGCCCCAGCTGCCAACAAATCCTGCAAGAAATGTTCACCGCCACACAGGCGGCTTAGAAAGTTGCAGGCGCAAAGCTGCTGCTTCGATTTCTGTTCACCGCCACACAGGCGGCTTAGAAATATTTGTATCACAGCACCACTAGATACCGCTAGTTCACCGCCACACAGGCGGCTTAGAAACAGTGGTTGCATATCCGTTTAGTAAACCTGATGTTCACCGCCACACAGGCGGCTTAGAAAACCTCCCGCACCTGCGTCGTCAAAACAGACACGTTCACCGCCACACAGGCGGCTTAGAAAGATGAGGTATTAAAATGATGTTTCATACCAGTGTTCACCGCCACACAGGCGGCTTAGAAAATAAGGCGAGGCGAGAGAAGGAAAGAGCTATGGTTCACCGCCACACAGGCGGCTTAGAAAAACA
>NZ_KE383937.1:216934-318812 GCF_000422865.1 Oceanospirillum maris DSM 6286
GTTCACCGCCACACAGGCGGCTTAGAAAAACAGAACTGCCTTTCTCCGGGCGCTTTCGGAGTTCACCGCCACACAGGCGGCTTAGAAATCCATGGTTTTTGTCTGCATTTGTTGCGACAAGTTCACCGCCACACAGGCGGCTTAGAAAGATAAAAATTAGGCCCGCAACAAATGGCCCCTGTTCACCGCCACACAGGCGGCTTAGAAAATTCGGAGAGCAGCAGCCATCCGGCCTGTTCAGTTCACCGCCACACAGGCGGCTTAGAAACTTACGTTGCCTTTCACATATCCTTTGCTGGGGTTCACCGCCACACAGGCGGCTTAGAAAGGATTAAATGCAGATACGCCACCGATAAAATTGTTCACCGCCACACAGGCGGCTTAGAAATACCATTATTCTGTAAGTCTCTGATACATCCTGTTCACCGCCACACAGGCGGCTTAGAAAAGCAGTGTAAATGAGTCTTTAAAGGTTACAGGGTTCACCGCCACACAGGCGGCTTAGAAATGTGTAAGTCTCCTTGTAAGGTTCTCTTATAGGTTCACCGCCACACAGGCGGCTTAGAAAATCCATCTCTCCGATTTCTTCATACCAATCTAGTTCACCGCCACACAGGCGGCTTAGAAACGCATCAACAAAAATGTCAGGGGTTTTAGCGCGTTCACCGCCACACAGGCGGCTTAGAAAGATAATCACCACCATTTGGGAAATGTCTTTCAGTTCACCGCCACACAGGCGGCTTAGAAAGCCGAATCTGGCGACCACACCCGAACCGCTGCGTTCACCGCCACACAGGCGGCTTAGAAATCCATCACTGACACATCAACCGCCGAATCTGGGTTCACCGCCACACAGGCGGCTTAGAAATTCACCCGCCTTGATACCGTCTCCAGCCTTGAGTTCACCGCCACACAGGCGGCTTAGAAATACACCGCTGCGCTCAGCCCTGAACCCGACGCGTTCACCGCCACACAGGCGGCTTAGAAAAGCCACGGCAGCAGATGCGCGGGGCAGGTGGCGTTCACCGCCACACAGGCGGCTTAGAAAACTACGCTATAAATCTCATTGGAGTTTTTCATGTTCACCGCCACACAGGCGGCTTAGAAAAATTCAATAATTTTATCTAGTTTCATGCCTCCGTTCACCGCCACACAGGCGGCTTAGAAAGGTGCCTTCGATTAGCGGCCATGCTTTGCCTTGTTCACCGCCACACAGGCGGCTTAGAAACGGCACCTGGTCGGATGTTGCAGGCCGTTTAAGTTCACCGCCACACAGGCGGCTTAGAAAAGTGCTGCGGTGGCAGCATCGGTGGCGGTGGCGTTCACCGCCACACAGGCGGCTTAGAAAGCAATGATATTGCATTTCAGGCGATAAATAACGTTCACCGCCACACAGGCGGCTTAGAAAGTCGCGTGCTCGATGATTAAATTAATATTTGAGTTCACCGCCACACAGGCGGCTTAGAAAAGCCCCACCGGCAGCAAAAATATAATTATTGTGTTCACCGCCACACAGGCGGCTTAGAAAATTGCTCGCGCGTTGGCTAACATACGCTGGGCGTTCACCGCCACACAGGCGGCTTAGAAAAGCAGCAGCGAGTTTAAAAAACGTCTGATGGGGTTCACCGCCACACAGGCGGCTTAGAAACGTTCGCTGACTTTTACACCGGGGAAATCAGCGTTCACCGCCACACAGGCGGCTTAGAAAGACCATACCACGGGCTGGGTTTACCTTGAGTAGTTCACCGCCACACAGGCGGCTTAGAAATGATACGGTCGCTGGAAGTGACTCACGGAGATGTTCACCGCCACACAGGCGGCTTAGAAATGTCCATGGCGGCATCGTTGCGGCCCCGAGGCGTTCACCGCCACACAGGCGGCTTAGAAATGTTGGCCCCTGATATGCTCTAACAATTGGGGGTTCACCGCCACACAGGCGGCTTAGAAATGATACGGTCGCTGGAAGTGACTCACGGAGATGTTCACCGCCACACAGGCGGCTTAGAAATGTCCATGGCGGCATCGTTGCGGCCCCGAGGCGTTCACCGCCACACAGGCGGCTTAGAAATGTTGGCCCCTGATATGCTCTAACAATTGGGGGTTCACCGCCACACAGGCGGCTTAGAAATTTAACCTGCAGGCATAGGGCGACCGTTTACCGTTCACCGCCACACAGGCGGCTTAGAAAGTGCGCGTCGTACAGCTCAACAGCCGCCGCGCGTTCACCGCCACACAGGCGGCTTAGAAATGTTTTATACAGCGCCTCCGATTTTGTGACTTGTTCACCGCCACACAGGCGGCTTAGAAAAAGCGTTCCAGCGCCTCGATGACTTTAATTCCGTTCACCGCCACACAGGCGGCTTAGAAGCGACAGCCTGTCGCCCTAAAGGTTGACCTACAGTTCAGCGGTGTAGTGCCATTGGTGCATGACGCTTCGCTTATGACACCTTACGATTGTGGTCTATAGGAAAGGACTGTATCAGGTTTAATTGCTGTTTGAAGCTTCGCTTATGACACCTTACGATTGTGGTCTATAGGCAAGGACTGTATGAGGTTTAATTGCTGTTTGAAGCTTCGTTTATGACATCTTACGACTGTGGTCTATAAGCAATGACTGTATCGGGTTCAACTGCTGTTTGAGGCTTTGCTTATGCTCTTTGCGATTAGGGAATAACTCGGAGGGGGGGAGGGTGTCATAAGATGCGAGGTACGAGCAGCGTCACGCACCATCTGTTTTTGCAGTGAGGTTTGGTTTAAAGCGGTAGGGCATGATGGACGTGCCCGTTATAAGGGATTCGCCCATCATTTTGTGCGAGGATTAGCCGATGGTGATTGGCGGTAGTTCTGGTGCTTTTAGTTCTGCTTTTTCTGTTGGAGCCATAACGGTTGCGGTGCCGACGACGACTTTTTCATCATTTTGGTTGGTCACTAGGGTGTCGATGATGACGCGGTTTTTGCTCAGTTTCTCTGTTACGGTTAGGGTTACGGTTAGGGTGTCAGAGAGTTTAACTGGGCGGCGGAAGCTTAACTCTTGGCCTAGGTAGATGGTGCCTGGCCCAGGTAAAACCGTTGCCAGTGCTGCGGAAATTAGAGAGCCTGACCACATGCCGTGGGCGATTTGTTCACCAAACATGGTGGTTTTGGCAAATTCTGGATCAAGGTGTACGGGATTAACATCACCTGAAACCGCAGCAAATAGTACCAGTTCCTTCTCTGTTAGAGCACGTTCCAATGTAGCGGTATCGCCAACCTGAATGTCATCATAGATTTTGTTAATCAGTACGGTCATTTCTTATCTCCAGATAAAACACTTAACGTTAAGTAAAATATTTCTAATATCAGATTATTACAACGGATGTTACGTGATAATGACGCTGCTTGTAATCGCCTAATATTTAACGGTACAAGCTTAGCCCTGATTGTTGTGCGTCGCAATAAAATGGCTGACTAATGGGTTTACTAAGTCTGAGTGGGTGATTGGCCCCATGTGGCCGCAGGGTAAGGCGTGATGTTCCGCCTGCGGAAATTGCTGTTGTAGAACCCGCATCACCGCATGGGTGGTGGCTGGGCTTTCGGCGCCTTCAAGTAGTAAAACGGGGCATTGGATTGATGCGAGGTTTTTCGGCGGGCAATCTTCGTTTAGCAAGGCGGCAAAATCATAGGCGACTTTGATGATGCCGTGGCAAAACAGTGCCTGCATCTTTTCATTTAAGCGTTCAAATGTGCCGTCACCGTTCCAGTAATCAATAAAGCTGGCGGCGGCTTTCGCGGGTTGCTCTGCATCAAGGTAATGATCAATTTGGGCGCTTAGTATCATAATAGCTTGGCGCTGGGGGTGTTCAGGGTCAAGCAGGTGAAATGCAACGGGTTCGAATAACGTTAGGCTGAGTATTTTCTCAGGCTGAGTGCGTGCTAGGCGAATGGCGGTGGCGGCACCGTAGGAGTGCCCCACAAGATGGAACGCCTGCTCAGGTAGCTGATCCGCGAGATGATCCACTTCAAAGCTGAGTTGATGGTCGGCTCGTGGGTTTGTTGGTCTATTTTTTTTGCCATAGCCGAGCAGGTCTGGCGCTAAACTTTGGCCTTTTAATAACGGCTGTAGAGCCTGCCATTGTAGGCCGCTGCTCATTGAGCTGTGCAATAAAACGGTGGCAGCTTTTGCGTGTTGTTTTTGTTCGTTTTGCGGTTTCAAAAGCGTAGATCCTCTTTGGAATGGATAGGTGAGCTTAAGGGCATACTGATAGGTTTTAAACGTAAAACGGAAATGTGTGTCATGAAACGCAGTATTAAGCAATAAAAATGGCCTTAAATCAGTGGTTTTTTACTAAATACTAAGAGTTATGACTAATGAGTCGCAAATTATTAGCAAAATCAGCTATTGACTCCACTAAAGTCTGATTCTTTTGCTATGCAGCGTAATGCTTAATCCCACTATAGCTAAATTATTATCGATAGAATGGATGGCGGTATAGGCTTTCTTGAAGATTTTCTCGACTAGCGGTGCTGAATATCCGTGATTGAAAACAACTAAAAACTCTAAGAACGCTCAGAACAATAACAGGGCTTGGAAAAAAGGTATCTCCAATGCAACAGAATATATATGACATGGGGCTAGAACAAACCCCCGCAAACTATGAAGCATTGTCTCCGTTAAGTTATTTGAAGCGTGCGGCTTCTATTTATCCGAATTATACCGCCCAAATTCATCACGGAGAGATTATTACTTGGAAAGAGACGTATACGCGAGCGGTACGTCTTGCGTCTGCACTGAACAAAGCGGGGATTAAAAAAGGTGATACCGTTGCGTTCATGTCACCTAATATTCCTGCGCTTTTTGAAGCGCATTTTGGCGTGCCTATGTCGGGTGCTGTACTTAACGCCATGAATACGCGTTTAGATGCGGAAGCTATCTCTTTTATTTTGCAGCACGCAGAGGCAAAAATTGTCTTTGTTGATCGTGAGTTTTCAGAAGTGATTACCCGTGCGATAAAAATGTTGCAAAACAAGCCGCGTATTATCGATATTGATGATCCTTACTATGAAGGCGGTTCTTTAATTGGTGATACCAATTATGAAGATTTTATCGCGGAGGGCGATGAAGACTTCTCTTGGGAGATGCCTGCAAATGAGTGGGATGCGATCACTCTAAATTACACGTCGGGTACAACCGGTAATCCAAAAGGTGTGGTTTATCATCACCGTGGTGCTTACCTAAATGCGGCCAGTAATGTGATCTCTTGGGATATGGGGCATCACCCTGTGTACCTATGGACATTGCCGATGTTCCATTGCAATGGCTGGTGTTTCCCGTGGAGTGTGGCAGCGGCCAGTGGTGTTAGCGTAAGTTTACGCCATGTTCGTGTTGAGCCTATCTATGAAGCGATTAAAGAGTTTGGTGTTAACCACTTCTGCGGTGCTCCTATCGTTCTGAATATGCTGAATAATGCTGGCGAAGAGATGAAAGCCGGTATTAATCATGAAGTTAAAGTGATGACGGCGGGCGCAGCGCCACCGGCTTCTGTGATTGAAGGCATGGAAGCGATGGGCTTTAAAGTGACCCACGTTTATGGCCTAACTGAAACCTACGGCCCTTGTGTGCTATGTGAATGGCATAGTGAATGGGATGAGCTGCCAGCGGGTGAGCGTGCTAAGTTAAAAGCTCGCCAGGGTGTTCGTGCTCCGATGCAGGAAGGTCTAATGGTGGGGCATCCTGAAACGATGGAGCCTGTACCACAAGATGGCAAAACCATGGGTGAGATCTTTATTCGCGGAAATCTTGTGATGAAAGGTTATCTGAAGAACCCGAACACCACGGATGAGTCTTTCCAAGGTGGCTGGTTCCATTCTGGTGATTTGGCTGTATGGCACGAAGATGGCTATATCGAGATTAAAGATCGCTCGAAAGATGTGATTATCTCCGGTGGTGAAAATATCTCCTCTATTGAAGTGGAAGATATTCTGTATCGTCACCCTAAAATTATGGAAGCGGCAGTGGTTGCCAGACCGGATGAGAAATGGGGCGAAACACCCTGTGCCTTTGTGACGGTTAATCCGGGCGAAGAGATGACAGAAGAAGATGTTATCCAGTTCTGCCGTGATGGCATGGCGCACTTTAAAACCCCTAAAACCGTTGTTTTTGGTGATCTGCCAAAAACCTCTACCGGCAAGATTCAGAAGTTTATGCTTCGTGATCGTGCCAAAGAACTTTGAGGCTTATCTGTCTCAAGGTTTAGGTAAGCATGATATAACATATTGATCTGCTTGCCTTTTCTGTCTGACTATTATGTCCGTTTTGGGCAATCTGGGGAGCGAATTTTCGCTCCCTTTTTTATTGGCAAATTTTCGGGTTTATTCGCAGCTTTTATTCAATCGCTTTAGGGCTATATTTAAATGAGGTAATGGAGCTTATAAGAGATAGCGAGGTCTATAAAAGCAAGGGGCTTACTTATATTGCTAATAGCGCAGTCAAAGGGGAAAAAGCGAGCTAAAAGATTAACGTGATGTTTGTATGAATAATAAAACAAACGTGCGTTTCAATCGTTTGTTTTACTTTTGCCGGCGTCTAGTTTATGTTGTGAATAATAATAAAGCGGGCTAACGCCTGTAAAAAATAACAACCCTGTTTAGCTCCCTTGCGAAGTGAGCCAATAAAAATAATGAGACGGGAGAAAGCTATGATCAGTCCGTTCTTCAAAGAACGTTACCCTGAAGGTATATCCACAGAGATAGACCTATCAGCGTACTCTTCTATTTTAGAAGTACTTGACGAAGCCTGTAAGCGTTTTGCGGGTCGTCCAGCCTTTTCAAATATGGGCAAAACTATTACTTTTGGTGAGCTAGATCTGCTCGCGCGTGATTTTGCAGCTTATCTGCAAAACCAGCTTGGCTTGAAGCCCGGTGAGCGTATTGCGATTCAGCTGCCGAACACTCTGCAGTATCCAATTGCACTGTTTGGTGCTTTAAGGGCGGGTTTGGTGGTGGTTAACACCAATCCACTGTATACCGAACGTGAAATGCGCCATCAATTTCAAGACTCTGAAGTTAAAGCCCTTGTCGTATTAGCGAATATGGCCCATTTAGCAGAAAAAGTACTGCCCGATACGGGGATTGAGCATGTAATTGTGACTGAGCTGGGTGATATGCACGGTTTGGTGAAGCGAACACTGATCAACAGTGTCGTGCGCTATGTTAAAAAAATGGTGCCAGCCTATAGTCTTCCCCGTGCCATTGCCTATCGTGATGTTTTAAGTGAAGGTAAAAGTTTACCTTTGCAAAAGCATCAAGCTAAAGCTGAAGACCTTGCGGTATTGCAGTATACCGGTGGTACCACCGGTGTGGCTAAAGGCGCGATGCTAAGCCATAAAAACTTGGTGGCCAATATGCTGCAGGCTCGCATCATTTTGAATACCATTTTGGAAGAGGGGCAAGAAACCATTATTTTGCCTTTGCCGATGTACCATATTTACAGCTTCACCGTTAGTTTAGTGCTAATGGAGTCCGGTAATCATTCGGTGCTTATTACCAACCCACGGGATCTACCAGGCTTTGTTAAAGAGCTAGCCAAAACCGAGTTTACTGGTTTTGTGGGCTTAAATACGCTGTTTGTAGCCTTGGCGAATCGTGATGATTTCAAGCAGTTGGATTTTTCTAAGCTCAAGCTGACTATTTCTGGTGGTATGGCGTTAACCCATGCTGCGGAGGAAGAATGGCATGAGGTTACGGGTTGTCATATTAATGAAGGTTACGGTATGACGGAAACGTCGCCGATTGTAACGTTTAATATTCCCTGTAAATCTCAATTAGGCTCCATTGGTTTGCCAGTTCCATCGACAGATCTAAAAACGATCGATGAAAACGGTAACGATTTGCCCCACGGTGAAGTCGGCGAGCTGTGTGCTAAAGGCCCGCAAGTGATGATGGGCTATTGGAAAAATGAAGCGGCCACCCGTGAAATGATCGATAGCGATGATTGGCTGCACACTGGGGATATCGGGCTTATTCAGGAAGATGGCTTTGTCCGTATTGTTGACCGTAAAAAAGATATGATTAATGTCTCAGGCTTTAATGTGTACCCCAATGAAGTGGAAGATGTGATTGTGTCGCATACCGGTATCATTGAAGCGGCGGCTATTGGTGTGCCTGATGATAAAACCGGCGAAGCGATTAAAGTTTTCTTGGTGCGTCGTGATGAAAACCTAACAGTAAAAGAAGTGCAGGAATACTGCCGTAGCCATCTAACCGGCTATAAAGTACCTAAACAGGTTGAGTTTCGTGATGAACTGCCAAAAACTAACGTCGGTAAAGTGTTGCGCCGACAACTTCGGGATGAAGAGTTAGGGAAAATCCAGCAACGAGCCAATGCCGTTGTCTAATACAGGGTGATATAAAAAAGTTTTTAAAATCAAATTCTTATAGATAAAGAAAAGAGGCTTCGGCCTCTTTTTTTATGCCCTTACCCGACAGATATTGGAAATCCTCTGCGTTTTGATTGCAAACAGGTTAAAATGCCGCCCTTTGGCTGTTTTACCCTTTCATGCATGTCGCTTATCGGTCAGAGGTTCTATCTTTCATGGTTTCAGACAACACCCCCAATACCGACGTTTTAGTTCAGTCTTATAGCCCTGAACAGATCAAGGCGTTGTTGGATAAAACCCTGCTGAAAGACCGCTTTCGCCTGCAACAAGGTTTGCGGCAGTTGGCAAGAAAGCCTGATGCCGACAAAGAACAAAAGCTGGTACAGCAGATCGCCCGTTCGGTGGAAAAAGCAGATCAACGCATCAAGCTGATCCCTAAAGTGGTATACCCTGAGAATCTGCCGGTTAGTCAGAAAAAGGCGGATATTGCCGAGGCGATAAAAAATAACCAAGTGGTGGTTATTGCCGGTGAAACCGGTTCTGGTAAAACCACTCAGATCCCTAAAATTTGCTTAGAGCTAGGTCTAGGTGCCCGTGGGTTAATTGGCCATACTCAGCCCCGTCGTTTAGCCGCTAGAACCGTAGCCGACCGTGTGGCGGAAGAATTAAACGTCCCCCTTGGTGAGCAAGTGGGTTATCAGGTGCGTTTTACGGATCAAGTCACCGAGAACACCCTTGTTAAGCTTATGACGGACGGTATTTTACTGGCGGAGACCCAGAATGACCGTTTTCTAAACCGTTATGAAGTGATCATTATTGATGAGGCCCACGAGCGCAGTCTTAATATTGATTTCCTCTTAGGCTTTTTAAGGCAGCTATTACCCAAACGACCTGATTTAAAGCTGATTATCACCTCGGCAACCATTGATGTTGACCGTTTTTCTAAGCACTTTAACAATGCCCCCGTGATTGAAGTCTCAGGCCGTACCTTTCCGGCGGATGTGATCTACCGGCCCTTGATGGAGCTGGAAGATGACGATGATCGGGATTTTGATCAGTATTTGCATCAGGGTATATTAGAAGCGGTTGAAGAGATTGAGCAGATAGAGCGCGAGCGCAAATGGGCCACCGGCCCACGGGATATTTTGATCTTTTTACCCGGCGAGCGTGAGATTCGTGAAACGGCTGAAGTGCTGCGTAAAGCAAATTTACGGGGCACTGATATTTTGCCACTTTATGCCCGACTGAGTGCGAAGGAGCAAAACCGAGTTTTTCAGACACATTCAGGCCGCCGTATTGTACTGTCAACCAACGTGGCAGAAACCTCGCTAACGGTGCCCGGTATCCGTTATGTGATTGACCCCGGTACCGCTCGTATCAGTCGCTACAGTTACCGATCTAAAGTCCAGCGTCTTCCTGTGGAAGCTATTTCTCAAGCCAGTGCTAACCAACGTAAAGGTCGTTGTGGGCGTATTGCTGAAGGTTGTTGTATTCGACTGTACAGCGAAGAAGATTTCCAAGGCCGTCCAGAATTTACCGACCCTGAGATTCGTCGTACCAACTTAGCCTCGGTGATCTTGCAGATGTTGAATCTGCGCCTAGGCAAGATCGAATCCTTCCCTTTTGTCGATCAACCGGATAACCGATTTGTACGGGATGGCTTTCGTTTACTTCATGAATTAGGCGCGGTGGATAATCAAGAGCGGCTAACCAAAGTCGGTCGGCAGCTGGCGCGATTACCGATTGATCCTCGTATTGGCCGTATGGTGCTTTCCGGCGCAGAACACGGTGCATTAAATGAGCTGCTGATTATCGCCAGTGCCCTGAGCGCGCAAGATCCGAGAGAGCGTCCCCACGATAAGCAACAGGCTGCAGATGAGAAGCATCGCCAGTGGAAAGATGATAACTCTGACTTTTTAGCCTACGTGAACCTCTGGAATGGCTACGAAGAACAGCGACAAGAGCTGAGCAACAGTCAATTCCGGCGCTGGTGCCAAAAGAACTTTCTTAATTACTTGAGAATGCGTGAATGGCGTGATGTTCACCATCAACTCAAGCTGATGAGCAAAGAGCTGAAACTAGAACTTAATAGCAAACCAGCCGGTACGGCTAACCTGCATAAATCCCTGCTACCGGGCTTATTAAGCCATCTGGGGATGAAGCTGGAAGATCGAGAGTACCTCGGTGCCCGTAACCGAAAATTCCATATTTTCCCAGGTTCTGCGCTATTTAAGAAAAGCCCAAAATGGATTATGGCCGCCGAATTGGTTGAAACCAGCCGTCTTTATGCGCGCCAAGTGGCTAAGATTGAGCCTGAGTGGGTGGAGCGTTACGCCAAACACCTCACCAAGCGCAGCTATAGCGAACCCCACTGGGAGAAAAAACGTGCCCAAGTGGTTGCCGATGAGAAAGTGACGCTGTACGGACTGCCGGTGGTGCCAAATCGACGGGTACACTACGGCCCGATTGACCCTGTTATTTCCCGTGAAATTTTTATCCGTAATGGTCTGGTTGAAGGCGAGTACGACAGCAAAGCGCCATTTTTCGATTATAACCAACAGGCCATTGCGGAGGTTGAACAGCTAGAATCTAAGGTACGTCGTCGAGATATTCTCGTTGATGATGAAACCTTATTTCGTTTCTATGAAGAGCGTATACCAGAAGGGATTTATAACGGGGCCAGTTTTGAGAAGTGGCGTAAAACCTCAGAGAAAGACAATCCTAAGATTCTGTTCTTTGATCCTAATGCGCTAAAGCAGCGTGATCCTGATGAGCTTGAACTGGAAACGCAATACCCTGACCAGTTGGGCCTGCAAGGTATGAAGTTGGCACTGGATTATCAATTTGATCCAGGGAAAAAGCATGACGGCCTTAACCTTAAAGTACCCGTAGCGGGTTTACAGCAGGTGAGCGAACACCGCCTTGAATGGCTGGTGCCTGGTATGTTACGGGATAAGTGCATCGCCTTAATTAAAAATCTACCCAAGCAAGTCCGAAAAAACTTTGTACCGATTCCTGATTATGTCGATCAGATTTTACCGTTTTTGGAACCCTGTGATGAGCCACTAACGGAACATCTGGGCGAACGTTTACGTCGTAAGACGGGGCAGCGTATTGCACCGGAATTATGGCAAACCGAGACACTGGAAGCCCACCATCGAATGTTAATACAGGTAGTGGATGCTAAAGGTAACATTATTGGCGAATCCCGTGATTTAGCCGAGTTGTTAGAGATGTTCTCAGGACACTCTGTCGAGCAAGTGCGTATCAGCGGTGATGATCATTTTAAACAGCAAGGATTAACAGCTTGGCCTGACAGATTGGCCTTGCCCAATGTGCTTGAGCAAGAACAGCAAGGCATTGTGCTAAAAGCTTATCCCGCACTAGTTGATAAAAACAGTAGCGTTGATGTCAGCCTGTTCGATCTACAGGGGCAGGCGGATGCGGAGCACTGGCCTGGGGTTCGTCGGTTGTTGATGCTGGCGCTACCGCAACAGGTCAAATGGATTGAAAAGTCTTTACCGCAGTTGAATCAAACGGCGCTGTTGTTCAATAGTCTCGGGAAAAAAGAGCAGTTTGTGCAAGACCTACAGTTGGCCGTTTTTGATCGTGTCTTTAAAACTCCAACGCCCCCAAGAAATACCGAAGATTTTAATGCACTGCTTAATAACAACAAAGCGCGTATCGGCAAAGAAGCTGAGGCGTTATTAAAAGATTGTCATGAAATACTTAAATTAAACCATGAGATTCATAAGCGCTTAAAGGGTAAAATTCCTCTGGCACTGGCGTTTATTTATAGTGATATCCGTTTTCAATTGGAGCACTTGGTGTACCCCGGATTCTTACACCAGACTGGCCCTGAATGGTTAGAGGCTGTGCCTCGCTATTTGCAGGGTATTTTGATTCGTTTAGACAAGGCCGCCACCAATCGTGGAAGGGATCAGCTTTGGAGCCAAGAGCTTAATCAGTTGTGGGAAAAATACCACGCCAAAGCAGAACAGCTTAAGCAACGTGAAGGCAGTGGCCAGCGCTTATTACCTTTCAGATGGATGTTGGAAGAGTATCGAGTATCGCTGTTTGCACAGCAATTAGGAACCGCATTGCCTGTATCGGCAAAACGGCTTAATAAACTATGGAGTGAGTTAACCTGATGGCTATCGACCGTCAAATTATCGAAGAGCGCATCTCTTTACCGGTTACACCAATGATGACTGCTGGGTTGCATCGCTTTACCTTACGAAGTGGTGAGACAAAGGGCACGGTGCTGATGCTGCATGGGTTAATGCAAGGCAGTGATGTGTTTTTTGATCAGGTTCGAGGTGGTGGCTTAGCCTATTATCTGGCAGAGAGAGGTTACGATGTTTTTGTCTGCCAAATACGTGGGCGGGATGCAACGGGCGAACAACTAAAGCTAGAGCCGTTTGGTTTGCAGCAAGTATTAGAAGAAGATCTTCCTTTGATTTGGAGTTCTATAAAAAAGCGCTGCCGTCATCAAGATTTTTACCTTGTGGGCTATCAGTTTGGCAGTTTGCTTTGGAGCGCGATGATGGCGCGCCAGCCTGAATACTTGGAGCAAGTGAAAGGCCTGATTCATTTTTGTCCGCAGCGAGCTTTAATTGCTGGTGGCCGACGTAAGAATTTTTGGTATGAATTTCTAGAGCGCAGCATGATGCCAAAGCTGGGTAAACTATTGGGTTTTGTACCATCTCGACGCTTTAACTTAGGGGCCTCGAATGAATCTGTGCCACTTTTTAATGATGCATTACAGTGGCGAACCAATGAGTGGAAAGATCAATGGGATGGCTTTGATTACCTTGCCGCAATGGAACATATCGCTTTGCCGCCTAGCCTATATTTTGTCACGTTAAAGCAGGCATGGCGCGGTTTAGAACATGACTGTCGTGCCTTTATGTTTGAACTGGGTCATCACAACGGTCGTATGATTAAGCTAGGGGCCAAAGTGGGGAATAAAGCAAACTACTCCCGCAATGAGCTGTGTACACATCTTAAGGCTGAAGAGGATTATTTTCCGCTGATTCTTGATTGGCTGCATGAAATTCAGCTTGAGCAGAATGAAGCGCTACCCGTATAGGGCAGCTGAGCTTCAGGTTATTACCGCGCGTGCCGTTGCTGTTGATATCGTTCTATTTATTATTGCTACTAGGGTGTTAAAGCTTGAAAAAAGTTGTGCTATTGATCGTTCTATTGCTGCCATTTTTGCCATTAAAGGTGGTTGCATCTGATGATAATAAAGACCCGTGGGAAGGTTTGAACCGAAATATTCATGGGTTTAATGATGTTATGGACACCTATCTTGCTCGGCCTGTGGCTAAAGCATATCGTGCGGTATTACCACGTTTTGTCCGTACTGGCGTGGGTAACTTTTTTAGCAACTTGGGCGAAGTGCCCACTACTATCAATGATTTATTGCAGGCAAAGCCGGGGGATGCGTTAACATCCTCAGGGCGCTTTGTTATCAATTCAACAGTAGGTGTTTTAGGCTTATTTGATGTAGCTAGCTGGGCAGGTATCAAAGAGCACCGTGAAGACTTAGGGCAAACGCTAGCCGTATGGGGGGTTAGTAGTGGCCCTTATCTTGTGATTCCGTTTTTAGGCCCTAGTACGTTACGGGATTCCCTTAGTATCTATCCTAATTATCAATTTAGCCTAGTTAATTATGCGCCAATCACCACTGAAGAAAGTTACGGTATCTTGGCGTTAGATCTTATTCATCGACGGCATAACTTGTTAAGCCAAGAAGCCTTGATACAAGGTGATAAATATATTTTCTATCGCGATGTTTATCTGCAAAATCGTCAATATGAGATTAACGATGGTGTTGTTGAAGATAGCTTTGATGCAGGATTTGGTGATGATTTCGACGATCTAGATTTTGATGATGATTTTTAGATAAAAAAGTTTAGATAAACTGCACTTTTTCTTTTTCTGCATTTTCGTTACTAAGCGAACATGCTAACTCTCCGCGCAGATCAGTTCTGTGATTTTTAATCCTATCTCATGGCGCATCACCGTACTTTTTGAATTCAAAATATTTTCAGTATCGGGCAAGGATGATAATGAATCGTCAGGCAAGGGCTCAGCTGGCATAACTCGTGTGACTTCGGCTATCGCCTGAAAAGGCTCCATCCCTAAATGCTCGGTGAGCCGAAGCTTTATTTGAGCACCCAGTTCAACCTTATGGTTTAGTACAACTTTTGCACCAGTAGTACTAAGATTAATACACAGCCCGTGCAAGACCTCTTGAGATGAAAGCACAACAAGTTGGCAAGATAAACTGAGCCGAGTTCGAGGGAAGGCCCGATTTTCGCCGCTGGGTAAAAAGAATTCCATAGCCTGCACCTTAAATTAAATAGCCTGTCTCTAGAATTAAAAAGTATAATGAATGTTGCATTAGCTTGCTATCCTATCCTATAAGTGAATTATAGGCTGGTACTCACTATTTATTATCGCCTGAGGTTGATTTATTTCACTGTTGATAGGGTTTACACTGTCAAGCTTAGGCATTTTCTAAATGCTGGATATTTCTAGGTGCTATTTCATCTAGGTGCTATTTTACTTTTACTTTCTAAGTGTTCTATCCAGATGGTTTTAAGCACTCTATGCTAGATAATCAGGTATCGCTCACAGGGATTTGGTGTGGCTCACAGGAAGAGGACAAACAGCGTATATGCTTACAATATTGATGGACTCTGTCTATATTTCCGGCTCGCAGCCTTCAGTGGCGCTGTCCTCTGAACTGTGTAAGACGCTAGAAATAGACCCTTTACCCGCAACGTATCCTGTTGCATATCTTCCAAAAGAAACCGAACTCGTTATCTATGAACTGACGCATCTTGATGATCTATTTCGACTCGAAAGCTGGTTAGTTGAACCAAGAAATTATGCGCTTGTGGTCGTTGTCAGCATAGCCCTATCGGAGCTTTTGATCAAAGCGATGGAGGCTGGAGCCGATGATTATATTGTCGACCCTAATCAAAATATTCAACTGGCCGACTTAGTCTTGCGTAGGGCGATTACCCGTAAGCAGGCGTTAGTACAAAGCGTATTGAACACGCTTGAACTAGAACAGCGTAATGTAGCGCTTGGGGCTCGCCTAGAGCTACTTAAACAAGACCAGAAGGCTGGACGTTATGTTCAGCAAAAAATACTGCCAGAAACCCCTTGGGTTTATAACAATCAAGTGCTGACGCATTACATCTGTCCCTCGCTCTATTTAAGCGGTGATGTGGTCGATTATTTTCCCGTGAGTGACGACCAAGTCATGTTTTATTTGGCCGATGTATCCGGTCATGGCGCATCCTCTGCTTTTATTACTATTTTGCTTAAAGTTTATATTCGACGTTATGCAAAAAAGGCCTTGGAACGGAATAGCGCAATTAATCCTGCGGATGTTTTATCCTATATAAACAATGAGTTACTGGAAACAGGTTTAGGTAAGCACCTCACTATTTTTCTAGGCTTGCTGGACACGAAAAACAATAAGCTACGCTATTGTAATGGTGCACATTTTCCTTATCCTGTGTTGTTCGATGAGCAGGATGGTGCCCGCTATTTAGAAGGAAAAAGTATGCCTGTTGGACTTTTTTCTGATGCGGCTTACGAGGAGTTTGAGTTATTGTTGCACCCGCGATACCATCTGACCCTCTTTTCGGATGGTATATTTGAAGTGATCAATGAAACCTCTCTCGCAGATAAAGAGAAACGTTTGCTTGAAATAGCAGTTCAATTTGCAGGACAGCATGATGCTATGGTCGAGTACTTTACCCAGTTAGGCATGCATGATGCGCCTGACGATGTCAGCCTATTGGCGGTATCAGGTTCTTAATATGCAAGAAGGTAAAATCCTGATTGCGGAAAACCGAGGCGTGTACGTCCTGAAATTTATTGGGGATGTGCGTTTAACTCTGTGTTCCACAATTGATGCGTTACTGAAAAAAATATTCGGTGGCGAAGACTTTAAGTCTGTTGTAATTGATCTTACTGAAACAGAAGGTATCGACAGTACCGCGCTTGGTTTTCTAGCTAAAATTGCGGTGAATACCCAAGAAGTTTCATCTCGAAAGCCAACGATTGTAAGCACTCGTGAAGACATTACGCGTGTGCTTTCTAGTATGGGATTCGAACATTATTTTTGCCTTCGAGACTGGCCTTTGGCTCTAGATTACTCCCTAGAAGAAGCGCCTGTGCTGGATGATGAGTGCGCTGATAGCATTCGACAGAAAGTCATTGATGCTCACCGAACCTTGATGGGGTTGAATCCGCAGAACCAAGAGGAATTTGAACCGGTTGTATTCGCTCTTGAAAACTGTACGTTATCTCGCGAGGTTAAAGGCGTGCATTAAAAGCGCATAACGACCCATTGAAAACCCTGAATAGATTATTTTATTCAGGGTTTTTGGGTTTCAGAGGCGAGGCTTTGGATAAATAAAGCTCGGCTTATCTTGTTTTTAAACGAAATGAGGCGCAAGCAGTGCTTCTAGTTTAGCCTGATCCGCAGCAAACAATCGGATACCTTCTGAGATCTTCTCAGAGGCCATCGCATCTTGGTTCATCTGCCAGCGAAAGGCCGTTTCAGATAAAGGTGCTGGACGTGGCATTAAAGGCTTATTGGCCGTTAGCTGACGGCTCAATGTCCCGTTGTCATCAGCCAACTGCTGAATAAGCGCTGGGCTGATGGTTAAACGGTCACATCCCGCTAGATGCTCAATCTCGCCTGTATTACGAAAGCTAGCCCCCATCACAATGGTGTCGTAGCCGTGCTGTTTGTAATAGCTGTAAATACTCTGTACTGAGATTACTCCAGGGTCATTTGCCCCAGTAAAATCCTGTTCAGGGTAAGCGGCTTTGTGCCAGTCTAAAATCCGGCCTACAAAAGGCGAGACCAGCGTTATTTTTGATTCCGCACAGGCAATGGCTTGGGCTTGGGAAAAAAGTAGCGTCAGGTTGCATGTGATGCCTTCCTGTTCAAGTAGCTCTGCGGCTTTAATACCTTCCCAGGTTGATGCGATTTTAATCAATACACGGTCACGACCGACCCCCAGTTCTTTATAAAGGTTGATCAGGCGGCGAGCTTTTTCTACTGTTGCTCGGGTATCAAAGGACAGGCGCGCACTAACCTCTGTCGAGATATAGCCGGGGATCAACTGACTTATTTTTGCACCAATCGCCACAGCGATACGGTCAACGGCATAGTCTTTCTGACATTCAAAATCTGAGCTTTCTTGTTGCGCTTTTTGAACCGCTTGTTGAATAAGCTCTTGGTACTCAGGTTTATCGGCAACTTTTAGCACTAACGAAGGGTTCGTGGTGGCATCCTGAGGCTTTAGTTGTGATATGGCATCAATATCGCCGGTGTCAGCAACGACAACCGTCATCTGACGCAGTTGTTCTAGCTTGCTATTGTTAGCCATAGAGAAATTTCCTACAGTTCATTAACTTATTGGTTTACTAAGGTTTTAAAGGCAAATCAATAGAATCACAATAGCACTATGGTGGGGCAAGAGTGGATAAAAGGCGAGGAAGGTCGCATTATGCGACCTAGTTCTCTTAATTGAATGAGGTGTTTTCTATCCGCCTGTTTGGCGTATTGGATCTATGGCGGTGTTTCCATCGACAAAGCCGCCTCTAAAATAGCCTGTTCAGAAACCAATGCCATAGCTTGCTCTAGTACTTCTGCACCAGCGCCATTTTTATACGCATTCTCACTAATGTGACGACGGAATTTACGGCCACCTGGACAAGCCTGAAAAATACCCAATAGATGGCGAGTGATATGACCTAAATAGCAGCCTTTGGATAACTCCTGCTCAATATAAGGCAGCATTTGGCGCAAAGCCTCGTGACGGCTAATAATGGGCGATGACTTACCAAAGATTTTCTGATCCACCTCGGCCAACAGGTACGGATTTTGGTAGGCTTCTCGGCCAATCATAACGCCATCGACATGCTCTAGATGGGCGTTCATTTGGTCAAAGGTTGAGATACCACCGTTAATCACAATTTCCAGCTCTGGGTAGGCCTGTTTTATGCGATAAACCAAATCGTAATCTAGCGGTGGCACTTCACGATTCTCTTTAGGGCTTAAGCCCTTAAGCCATGCTTTACGCGCGTGTAACGTAAAGCTTTTGCAGCCCGCCGCCGCAACTGTTTCAATAAAAGCGGGTAACGTTTCCTCTGGGTTTTGATCATCAATACCGATCCGGCACTTAACGGTTACCTCTACCGCTGTTGCCGCTTGCATCGCGGATACGCACTCCGCTACCAGCTCTTTATGGGCCATCAGGCACGCGCCCATCAGGTTGTTTTGTACCCGATCACTGGGACAACCCACATTAAGGTTGATCTCATCGTAACCAAAATCCGTAGCAATACCGCTGCACTTCGCTAGTTGCTCTGGATCACTTCCCCCTAATTGCAGCGCCAACGGATGCTCTTCATCGTTGTAGGCTAAAAAGCGATCAGGGTCTTTACCAAAAAGAATCGCCCCAGTGGTGACCATCTCGGTATAGAGTAGGGCCTCCTTAGAAAGTAGACGGGCAAAATAACGAAAGGCTGGCGTAGTCCATTCCATCATCGGAGCAACGGAAAAGCGTCTATCCACCGCAGGGCGCGTAGTTTCTGGGTTTGATCTGTTTTTTTGCGGGTTTTGCATAGGTCTATTTATACCAATATTTATCGGTTTTCTCTGGTTTTACCAATGAAGTGGTGCAAGTTATGGTACATAAAAGTGGTGTACCACGGTTCACGGATAATCAGCGAAGGCTTGTACCACATGGCAAGGGTACAATCTCGAAAACTACGTGATGGATCAACACGCTACATTGTACCTTAAATCAACGCCTGCTGGGGTAGGCTGCTCTCGGGAACAAACGGTTACGGCGATGGGCCGTCATCCTTTTTTAAAGCCCCGCTAACGCTACGGACCAACGACAGCGCGCGGGGAAGTTAGCTCTGAAAAGGTGTAGCAAAGCCACCCCGGATACATTCTGAATAACATGCTATCCGTCTCACCCGAGGCGGGGTTTTTTATTGCCTAAAAACTCAATGACGGTTTGCGATCACCGCTGGTAGCCAGTCGGCTAAGCTCTATGGTCTTCTTTCTGCCTATCAGCAACTACACTGACTTGTGATGCGTCTTGGCGCTTGTCGTGCCAATTGCCATCATCGCTGTGAGAAACGTTATGATCGAAATGAACTCAGCTGTTAATTTAGCTGCTAGCTGCGCATTTTCGATAATTCTTGGTCCGCCCGGCTTCTACGAGTTGCATCCGCTACTTCATTGCTAACAACGGTCTGGCCTACAGGGGCCAATGAAACGACGGCCAGTTTGATATGTTGAATAGCGAACGGAATACCAATAATGGTGAGCGCGCAGGCCACTGCAGATAAAATATGACCGATGGCTAGCCAGATCCCTGCCACTAGAATCCAAATAATATTGCCGATCAATCCCAGAGTACCCGTGCCTATATCAGACTTGCCCAATAGCTCTTTGCGGCTGATGGTTTGTTTACCGAAGGGGAAGAATGAAAACTGGCCAATAACGAAGCAGGATCGCCCCCAAGGAATCCCCACTATTGTACAGAAAGCAATAATGCCAAACCCCCACCAGATCAGTCCCATGATAAAACCGCCCAGTAAAAACCAGATAATATTTCCTATTAATCGCATAGCGCACTCCTTGAATGTAGAGGCGTAATATACCAGAAGGGAATCTGAGTGGGCGGGATATTGATCGGTTAAATCGACCCTAAACTTGCATTGGACAGAATCTTTACGATAAATATACATAAATGATAGTAATTCCTATTTGCATAAGTAATGGTTTCTCAATATCATTCAAGGGTTGGTACTTTAAACTCAGCGTACATACGGATCTGTCTATGTCTCTTTCCAGATATCTTCTCAGTATTGTCGTCCAGCCTGTTTTGTTGGCGACAGTCGTTTTCTTCTCTCTGTTATTTAGCTTGCCCAAAGCTTATGCCTCTGAAGGATTGAATAAAAACCTTCAGACCGTCGAGCAGGCTCATCGGGCTGGCGCTAAGACCCAGCGGCAAGTTGATGACCTATCGGTGGATAGCCGGTTACTTTACGGCGAATACCAGCAGGTGCTACGTCATGCAGAAACAACTGAGGCCTATAATCGTCAATTAAGTCGTTTGATTTTTAGCCAAGAGACAGAGCTGGGCAGTTTAGATGGACAGATTCAATCCCTAGAAAATACAGATCGATCCCTACTACCTATGCTGGTTCGTATGGTTGATCGTTTGAATCAATTTGTGGGTCAAGACCAACCGTTTCTGCTGGATGAGCGTCAAAAAAGAGTCAGTCGTTTGCAGGGTTTGTTGGATCGTGCAGATGTGAGTTTAGCTGAAAAGTATCGTCAGATTTTACAGGCCTATCAAATTGAAGTGGATTATGGCCGTAGCCTTGAAGCTTACGAAGGTGAAGTGACGACTCTGGAGGGAAAACGGCAGGTCACTTTTTTACGACTGGGTCGCGTTGCGCTGTATTACCAATCGGCGAATGGGCAGGCCGGAGGTCTTTGGCAGCCTCAAAGCCAAAGCTGGTTGACATTAACCGCAGAAGACAATCGTGTTCTGAAAAATGCGATCCAGATGGCTCGTCAGCAAGTAGTGCCAGAGCTTTTGGACTTGCCGTTACCCATGCCTGAATCATCATCTTCATTAGAGGCTGACGCTTAATTATGTCTGTTTTAAATCGTATATCTATGGCTTTATTGCTGGTTCCTATTTTAGCGCTACCGTTGACGGCGAAGGCTGATACAGCGGCCTCCAGTGTAGCGGCGTCATCTCAGCAAGATCAACAGTTGCAGCAGGCTAAACACCAGCAACAGGAAAAACAGCTACGGCAGGAAAAACAACTGCAACAAGAGATTCGTCAATTTGTTAATGAAGACCGCGCAGAACAGCGGGCGCGTTTGCAGGCTTTTCTGCAGGATAAAAATCAGCAGGAAAGTTTATTAGCTACTGCAAAGCAACGCTTGGCTAAAGCCGATGCCGAGCAGGCACGCTTGAAGGCGCTGTTTGATAACAATGAAGAGCAGCTTGCGGAACTGGAAACCTTACTAAAACAGCGTACGGGGCAACTAGGGGAAGTTTTTGGGGTTGCCAAGGAGCAGTCTGCAGAGCTTAAACAGCAACTGCAAGCCTCATTGGTTAGCGCGCAATATCCGCAGCGGGCCGAGTCACTTAACTTTGCCAGTGAAAAATCGGTACCCACAATGGCGCAGCTGGAAACCCTATGGTTTCAGTTACAACATGAGATCACTCATTCAGGAAAAATCAGTCGTTTTCAAGCGGATGTGGCGGATACCGATGGACGTATTCAACGCCAGCCAGTGTTACGTGTCGGTACGTTTAACAGTATTACAGAGAAGGGCGAATTCTTAAGTTGGCAGCCCGACCGCCAGCAGCTTAGTGTGCTGGCTGGTCAGCCCGCTGATAAGTTCCAGTCTCAGGCTGCGGGGTTCTTTGAAGGCCAAGAGCAGCATCTTTTAGTGGATGTTAGCGCAGGGCAGCTATTGGGTTTGATCGGCCAAAAACCGACGTTAATGGATCAGGTGCGCCAAGGTGGCTCCGTTGGTTATATCATTCTTGCGCTGGGTGTTTTGGGCTTAGCGACAGCGATTTATAAACTGATTCGATTGAATATGATTCGTCATAAAATTAAGCAACAGCTTAAGTCTGATCAACCAAAAACCGACAATCCTCTAGGCCGTGTGCTACTGGCTTGTTTACAGCCGATAGAACAGGCTCGGGCGAAACAGCAAACACCAGATTTGGAGCAGTTAAACAGCCATCTGGATGAGGCTTTGCTGAAAGAACTGCCAGCGTTAGAGTCTGGGCAATCACTGCTAAAACTGCTGGCTGCTTCTGCGCCTCTGCTTGGCTTACTGGGGACTGTAACGGGCATGATCGGTACATTTCAGAGCATTACCCTGTTCGGCACCAGTGACCCTAAATTGATGGCCGGAGGTATCTCCCAAGCTTTGATTACGACGGTGTTTGGTTTAGTCGTAGCGATTCCTATGTTGTTCAGCCACGGGCTATTAAGCAGCCAAAGCCGAAGCCTATTGCTGATTCTGCAAGAGAAAAGCTTAGCTCAGCTTAATCAGTTAACACCGTGGTTATTATCGTCTAACGCCCATGCTGCTGATGTTGCCTCACCGAAGGCAGAGTCAAGTTCGCCGCAGGCTCTGTCAACAAAAGAGGCCGCCGATGCCTTGGCTTGATGATGTGCTCTTTTATCTGCCAGAAGCGTTTCAGGGCTATCAGCTGACACTGGATCAGTTTTTATCCGCAGGTGGTTGGGTGATGCAGATTATCGCCTTGCTTTGCCTGTTGCTGTTTAGCTTGCTGGTGGAACGTTACTGGTATCGCTATCGGGTGTATCGGCAAGATCGGCAGGCGGTGGTTGAAGCGCTTAAACAGCAGCTTCAGGTACAGCCAAGATTAGAGCCAAGGTTAGACAAACATCCGGTGCTAAAAAGTTTGCTCTGTGATTTACAGCTATCCCTGAATCAGCGTTTGTCCTTGATTCGTAGCCTTATCAGTCTGTGCCCTTTATTGGGTTTGCTTGGTACGGTCTCCGGCATGATTCAAGTCTTTGATGTTTTGGCTATCAGTGGCACAGGTAATCCTCGGTTAATGGCTGCGGGTATTGCCAGTGCGACTCTGCCGACTTTAGCCGGAATGGCGGTCTCTGTGATGGGGTTGTTGCTTTACAGCAGCCTAAAAAACTGGAGTGATCGCCAAAGCGAGCAACTTAATAGCACCATTCGTCACCAATTTGATGTCATGGATACCCCCTTATGAGCCGTCTATCCCTTACTCGATCGCAGGATGATGCCGCCATTGATATGACCCCAATGTTAGATGTGGTCTTTATCATGCTGATCTTTTTTATTGTTTCGACCTCTTTTGTGCGAGAGGCCGGTATTGATGTCAATCGTCCTTCAGCTAAAACGAGCGAAGGCCAAACCCAAAGCGCGGTGATGGTGGCGTTATCTCCTGATGGAGAGGTATGGTTGGATCGTAAAGCCACGGATATGCGCATGGTACGGCCTACGCTTGAGCGCTTACGCAGCGAGCAGCCGGGCTTAAGTGTGGTCGTTCAGGCGGATACGAAAAGCACGACCGGTGATCTGGTGCGCTTAATTGATCAGCTGCGTTTGGCTGGCGTGCAATATACGGTGGCAACCCGCGATGCCCCATAACGTTCAAAACTTTAGCTTAGGCAAAGGTCGACGCTTGAGAGCTTTTGCCGTTGTGCCGATTGGCGTGCTGCTCACATTAGTGTTTTTTGTTTTGCTGGCGCAGATGGTGCAAATGGATCAAATGCGGGAGCTGCCAGAGGATAACAGCAGCGCTCTTAGTCTATTTATGCTGCAGGATGAAACCGAGCTGGAGCTAAGGTCCCGTGCGCGACCAGAGCCACCGGAACCACCAGAGCCTCAGCCTGAAATGCCGACGATGAGTCAGCCTGTATCCAATCCAGAAGCGATGACGGCTATGGCAACACCTGATGTAGCCTTGCCGGATGTGGCATTAGAAAGCTCATTCCAACTGGATGTGGATATTAGCCAGTTTCAGCCCGGTGATACTGGGTTGGAGATCGCCGAAAACCCTATGCCCTTGAGCCGAGTTAACCCTCGTTATCCTCGAAAAGCGATTCGACGAGGACTGGAGGGCGAAGTGCTTTTAGAGTTTACGGTGGATGCTAACGGTGATGTGGTTACGGATTCAATCAAGATTATCAGCGCCACACCAGAAGGTGTCTTTGATCGTGCCAGCGTTAGAGCTTTAGCTCGATGGCGTTTTCAGCCCCGTAAACAAGGGGGCAAAGCCTTACCTTTTAGAGCAAGACAAACATTGGTCTTTAAGCTGTCAAATTAGAGGATGGATCTTATGAATTTTTTTCAGGCTATGGGGCAATGCCGCCTAACGTCCCGCTATCACTCAGGCATTATGCTTTTGCTGGTGCTTAGCGCAGGGTTAGCGCTTAATACCGCCCATGCTGACAGTTTAACGCCCTTAGAATTTAAGCAACTGCAAGAGGTACAGGCCCTGCAAACAGAGGCTCGTTGGCTTGAAGCTAAAGAGCTGCTGCAAGAGCAACTAAAAGAAAAACCTAGCGCTCTAATGCAAGCTATGCTGTGGCGATCTTTAGCCCAAACAGAGCTGCAGCAAGGGGATTATCCTAAAGCATTGCTTGCTATTAAAAAGGCTTGGCAGCTACAGCAACTTCCAGAGCAAGATCAATTAAATCTGCAAGGGCTTATGGCTCAGCTTATGCTACAGGAAGACCAGTTAGAAGAGGGTATACCGCTCTTTATCGACTGGTTGGCTAAAACTCCTGAAGAACAGCATCAACCGCGCTATTACCTCACTCTAGCTCAAGCCTATAGCCAGCAAGAAGCTTGGGCTAAAGCGTTGCCTTATGCCAAAGAAGCCATCAAGCGCCATGAATCAGCCCCTGTGCCTTGGCTGCATCTTTTAGTTGCGCTGCATAGTCGGTTGGAGCAGTGGCCGCAAGCGGTTAACATTCAAAAACATATCTTGATCCAAGAACCTAGAGAGATGCGTCATTGGCGACAACTGGCCATGTTACAGTATCGCCTGCCTATAACGGCTAAAAATGATACGGTGAATGCTGAAAGTGTTGCTAGCTTGCGTATCGCTTGGGAGCAGGGATTATTTGATACCGCCAGCGATTATCAGCTGCTTAGCCAATGGCTAAACGCCAACGGCCAACCATTGAAAGCGGCTCAGGTATTGGTTGATGCTCAGCAGCAGCCAACATTTGCCCAGTTACCAGAAGACCAACAGTTGATAATGAAGGAGCAACTTTCTGGCTTATGGCTACGGGCTAAATCATGGGATAAAGCAGAACAAAGCCTACAGCAAATCGCCACCCATTATGCTCGACTAGAAAAAGCAGGCCAGCCAGACCTTGCCGAACGCAGTGCGAACCTATACAAACAGATCGCACGCCTGCAGATGCAGCAGAAGAACTGGCAGGCAGCTGAGAAAACCCTCAACATCTTACTGGCAGAGTTCCCCGCTGATCCTGCGGAAGTCTTGCTCTTACAAGGTATTGTTCTACTGCAACAACAGCAAGTAGAGGCCGCCGAAGGTAAATTCCAAATGGCGGAACAGAAAGTTGACCTTGCCGCAGATAGCTATGTCGGCAAAAACGTCGGCAAAAACGCCCGCCAGTGGTTAAGGTATATCGAACAGATTCGGAGTTAGGGGTAGGCGTAGCACACTACTTGCTGGCTTTTTTGATACGCCCGAGCACTATCGCTCGGGCTTTTTCATGGCTTACGCCAAGGCTTCTGGCGAATTGTTTCTCAGCCAAAATAACGTCTTGTTTCAGTGGAACTTGACTGCTTACATCTTGCATATCTGATTCTGGGTAGGTTGGGTTGAACAGCTCTCATCCAGGCTTACAGAAGAGGAGGAAATCAGGCCATCGCCAGATTGTAGGGTGATACCTGCAAAGAGCCCTGATGTTGTCTTGCCTGCCAGAGATCGTAGGCATTTTGTAGTCTTAGCCAGTGGTCTGCCGAGGGCTTACCGAATACCAGTTCTAGTCTTAATGCCATCTCAGGGGTGATCGCCCCTTTGCCATTCAGCACTTTCGACAGTGTTTTCCGGCTGACATCCAGATGCTCGGCAACATCTGTGATGGTCAGTTCCAGCGTTTCAATCACCAGCTCCTTGAGTATTTCACCGGGGTGGGCGGGATTGTGCATGCTCATCAGTGATAATCCTCGTAATTTACAATTTCAACATCGCGGCCAATAAAGTGATAAGTAATACGTCAGTTGCCGCTGACGCGCACCGACCAGCTCTTTTCGATGTCTCTCATGAAAGTTATGAGCTTGTGAGAACTGATGTTTATCGGCAGAGAGGTCAGATTCACTTAATAGAAATGGAAAATAGCGTCCCTTGCTATCCTGAGACAGAAAAAAACAATTAATGCTTCTCGGGCTACCACGCGGAGCGTGGGAGCCAGTCTGTTGTTTCTCAGCCAGAGAGCATAGGAGTCAGTCTGTTGTTTCTCAGCCAGAGGGCGTGGGAGCCAGTCTGCTTCCCGAAGATTGAACACCTTCAACCCTCCGGAAACACCACCACTTCATCCCCTTCCTGCCAGGGTTCAAATTTAGTCATGGCCTGTAGAAATACTGGGTGTTCTAGCCAGTTCTTTAGCCATTGTTGCAACTTTGGATAGGGAAGTGCGTAAAACGTCTGGCGGTCGACGTGGGCGAATTGGCGCACAAAGGGCATGATGCCGATATCGGCGATGCTGATTTTGTTTCCTAGCAAGTAGGGGGTGTCCGCCAGTCGTTCTTCTAGCATTTGTAAGAATACCTCGCCGTTTTGGCGGTATTCCTGCTGGCTCATCTCAGGATGGAGATCGGCGTATTTATAGCGGTCTAACCAGTGTTTGAACTCGTTATCGTTCCGGTCGATTAATCGTCCTGCCTGTGCGGTATCTACCGTTAATAAACCTGAGGGGTCTTGCTGATTAAGCGCCCATTCTAAAATCTCCCGACTCTCTTCAATGACCTGTCCATCGGGCAGTTTCAGCACAGGAACGGTGCCTTTGGGGCTGATGGCAAGCATGTGTGGCGGTTTGCTTTTTAGAGTGATCTCCCGTAGTTCTACCTGCAGCTCAGCAAATAATAGCCCGAGACGGGCGCGCATGGCGTAGGGACATCGACGAAAGGAGTAGAGCATGGGATGAAGGCTCATAAAGTACCTTTTTATATCAGGTTATAGCGAAATAAATATTAGGCTTTTAAATTAAAATACTTTTAAAACAATGGATTATAATTATATGGTTACGATGCCTTCTATTTTATCTGAAAATAGCCTACTGTGCTGATCAACTTTTATCTCCGTATTATTACGGAGTCTTCTGCGTAGTTTTTACCGTGGGGCTACGTACTCACCCGAATAGTGAGACATCCTTGTTTTTGCAACTATCTCAGCCGTAAAAGAATCCTGCATTTTAGAGACAAGCCAGACGCAACAATGGCTGGCTTAGTTTCATGATAAAAAACGCAGGAGATTCCGATAAACGCTGAGGATGATAAAAACAATGTTTAGCGCCCTGAAAAAGATTTCTTTCGGTAAGAAGGCTCTAGTGGCAGCAGCCTGCTTGAGTGTCCTTGCTGCACCGGCAATGGCCGCAGAAAAAGTATATAAACTGAAAATGGCTGAAGGCTGGCCGACCAACTTCCCAATTTTTGGTGATTCTCCGCGTAACATGGCGAAGATGGCGGAAGAGATGTCTAATGGCCGTCTTAAGATTACGATTGATTCTGCGAACAAACATAAAGCGCCTTTAGCCATTTTCGATATGGTTAAAGGTGGTCAGTACGATATGGGTCACACGGCTTCTTATTACTGGAAGGGTAAAGATCCTAATACGCTATTTTTCACGACCATGCCTTTCGGTATGACCGCTCCTGAGCAATATGCTTGGTTCTATTTTGGCGGTGGTATGGAGTTGATGGAAAAGGTGTATAAGCGCCACCGTATGCTGTCATTCCCTGGTGGTAACACAGGCGTTCAGATGGGCGGTTGGTTCCGCAAAGAGATCAACTCCGTTGATGATCTTAAAGGTCTGAAAATGCGTATTCCGGGCTTCGCTGGTGAAGTTCTAGCAGAACTCGGCGCTAAACCTACCAATATTGCTACTGGCGAGCTGTACACCTCCCTTGAGCGTAACACTATTGACGCACTGGAGTGGGTTGGCCCTTCTTTAGATCTACGTATGGGCTTCCACAAAATTGCACCTTACTACTACACCGGCTGGCATGAACCTGCGACCGAGCTGCAGTTTTTGATCAATGAGCGTAGCTGGAAAAAACTACCGAAGGATCTACAAGAGATCTTGCGTGTTGCGATGCGTACAGCGGCATACGATATGTACATTCAATCGACCCACGCTTCTGGTGAAAACTGGGCAACGATGACCCAGGAATACCCAAATATTCAGGTAAAACGCTTCCCAACAGAAGTAATTGAAGCGATGCGTACTGCGAATGACAAATTGCTGAAAGAGAAAGCCGAGGCTAACCCTGTTGCAAAAGAGATTATCGAATCTCAAGCGCAGTATCTAAAACAGGTTCGCGCTTGGACCAATATTGCGGATAAGCAGTATTTAGACTCTATCGCTGGGGAATAAGCGCCAAGCCCCAAGCGTTAGGCTTCTTGCCTAATGTTTGGGGTTCCTGATGCCCATCGTCTACCTTAAGCCAATAACCCTGCCCGAAAGGAATAGCTATGTCCTCGACATCTGCGCCCCTGCTTATGCGACTGGAGAACGGCCTTAATTGGATCTCTGATCGCTTGGGTTCTATTTCTGCCCTGATCTTTCTGTTGTTACTGATTAACGTCTTTTATGACGTCTTTGCCCGTTATCTATTAAACGATGTGTCTATCGGACTTCAAGAGATGGAGTGGCATCTGTTTGCGGCTATGTTTCTATTAGGGGTGCCTTTCACTCTACGGGTCGATGGCCATGTTCGTGTTGACCTTATTTATGAGCGTTTATCTCCGAATGGTCGGGCATGGATTGATCTTGCAGGAACCCTTATTTTCTTATTGCCGTTTTGTTTGTTAGTGGCTTGGTTCGGTCTGGATTTTGCCAAAGAAGCCTACGAGTTAGGTGAAGGTAGTGGTGATCCGGGTGGTTTATCGAACCGCTGGATTATTAAAGCTGCCATTCCGGTTTCCTTTGGTTTTATGGCTGTTAGCGGAATGGGGCTACTGCTTAATTCTGTGAATACCCTGCTGGGTTATCACAAACCTATTTATCATAAAACAGAGCTGTAGGAGGCTGGCATGATTGGTGTATTAATGTTTGCAGCTGCCCTAGTGCTGCTGTTATTTGGTTTCCCTGTGGCGTTCACTTTTGGTGGCGTTGCGCTTATCTTCGGGGTGTTCTCCGAAGGTATGGATATGTTTGCTTTTATGCCATTCCGTATCATGAGTATCATGCAAAATACGGTAATGATGGCGATTCCTCTGTTTATCTTTATGGGATTGGTACTGCAAAAGACCCGCCTTGCAGAGCAGTTACTTGAATCTATGGGAACCCTGTTTGGCCGAGTACGTGGCGGTATCGCTATCTCGACTATTTTAGTGGGTGCATTACTAGCGGCATCAACTGGCGTTGTTGGGGCTTCTGTTGTTGCTATGGGCTTAATCTCGCTGCCAGTTATGCTGAAATACAAGTATGACAAGCGTTTAGCCTGCGGCACTATTTGTGCTTCTGGTACTTTGGGGCAAATTATTCCACCGTCGATCATCTTGATTATTCTCGGTGATGTGATGGGTATCCCAGTTGGGGATCTGTTCCAAGCGGCTGTTGGCCCTGGTTTTATCCTAATCGCGGTCTATATTATTTATATCTTGGTTTACACATGGCTTAACCCTGATGCGGCACCGGCTATGCCTGTTGATGACAGCATTGATCGTAAAGCTCTTTACTTTAAAGCGATTAAGGCGATTGTTCCGCCTTTGGCACTTATTTTGGTGGTGCTAGGGTCTATTTTTGCAGGTATTGCGACACCGACAGAATCCGCGGCATTGGGCGGTGTAGGCGCGGTTTTTCTTGCGCTTTTTTATGGCCAGTTTAGTTTTAAAATGGTCTACGATAGTGGTATCGAAACGGTAAAAGTTACCGCGATGGTTTTTGCTATTCTGCTAGGTGCAACGGCGTTCTCTATGGCGTTCTCTTACACCGGTGGTGAAGAGGTGGTCGAAGAAGTGCTGTTAAGCCTACCCGGTGAGAAATGGGGCTTCTTGTTCCTTTCTATGCTGGTGATTTTGGTATTGGGTTTCTTTATCGACTTTGTAGAAATTTCTTTTATCATTGTGCCGATTTTAGTACCTATTGCGGAGATCCTAGGCATCAATATGACATGGTTTGCCATTTTGATTGCAATGAATCTACAAACATCATTCCTGACGCCACCGTTTGGTTTCAGTCTCTTTTACTTAAAAGGGGTCGCACCAGAAGGGGTTTCCACTATGGACATCTATAAAGGCGTGATGCCGTTCATCGTGCTGCAAGTATTGGTGCTGATGTTGCTGTTGTTCTTCCCTGAATTTATGGGGTTTGAGAGCTAGACTTTGTTCCGTCAAAGTTTGTTAGACTGCTCATTAGACTAAAACTTAGTCAGCTCGGTATTATTGAGAAGCCATGCCCTTTTTAAATTTTTTTTTAAAGAGCATGGCTTTTTTATTTCGCTGGTGTTGATGTGTTAGCAACTGGTGTTCGTGTTCTTACTACAGCAGGTGCTAGTGCTGATAACAGGTTGCCTTTATGAGTTTAAAAACAAAGATCCTATTACTTGCGCTTGTACCTTTGGTTCTGGTAACGACCAGTATTACGCTGATCAGCGCCCAGCAAGTTAAAAGCTTAAGTGAGACGGAGATCGCTATTTTCGAACACAATCTACGGGAATCTAAGCGTACAGAGCTACAGCACTATGTCAGCTTGGCCCTCAGTAGTATTTCCCCTATTTTGCATCGTACAGATCTTGACGATGCTTCTGCAAAAAAAGAGGTAAAAGCCGTTTTAGATGCGATTACTTATGGCTCCGACGGTTATTTCTTTGTCTATGATCAGTACGGTGTCAACTTGGTGCATCCCGCTCAACCTGAGTTGGTTGGGCGTAATTTGCTGGATATGCAGGACACTCGCTCCAATTATGTGATTCGAGGTTTACTGGATTTAGCGAAACAAGGTGGCGGTTTTCACAGCTATATATGGAATAAGCCTTCTAACGGGCAAGAATCAGAAAAAATCAGTTATGTGATTGAGCTGCCGCGCTGGAATTGGATGTTGGGCACGGGGCTTTATATTGATGATATTGCGGTTGAAGTAGCTAAAATTCGTCAGGAAGTTAAACGCAATATTCGCAATACATTCTTCACGGTGCTGGCGATCACGACGATGACCGTTGGGTTGATCGTTGTGTTTGTTATTCTCTTTAATGTCCATGAACATAGGTTGGCGGATTCCCGTCTAAAAGAGCTGGTTTATAAGACGGTATTGCTTCAGGAATCAGAGCGACGACGTTTATCGCGGGAGCTGCATGATGGCATTAATCAGCTCTTGGTATCGGCCAAATTTCGTATGGAGCTGGCCGCCGATAAACTAGGAGACAGCAACCCTAAAGTGCAATCAAATCTGGCGAAAGCTTCGATGGTGATGAATGACGCGATCCAAGAAATTTGGCGTATATCCCATGACTTACGCCCCAGTGCACTGGATGATTTAGGCCTGATACCTGCGATGACGATGGTGTTGGATGAGTTTCAAGAACGCACGGGGATTCGTGTGATACAAAATACACCGTCGTGTCGTGTGCGACTTCCTGAAGAGATCGAGACAACGCTTTATAGAATTACTCAGGAAGCATTAACGAATATTGAGCGTCACTCGTCTGCCCGTGAGGTGAAAGTCGGGACAGGCTGGGATGGGAATACTTTTCACCTGTACCTTGCGGATGATGGTGTTGGCTTTAATGTCCGTGCCATATTGGGTGGCGGTGGCATCGGCTTACGAAATATGCGCGAGCGGATAGAATTCTTATCTGGTATCTTTATCTTGGATTCAGCGCCACGGCAGGGAACCTTAGTTCGTGCAGAATTTCCTATGCACAGCTGGCAGCCTTTGTTAACTGAAAACGCAGGCTCTTAACACAATGATTAAACTTTTATTGGTCGATGACCACCCTTTGGTGCGAGATGGCATTCGTGCTCGTCTTGAAACGGAAGAAAGTATTCAGGTTATTGGCGAAGCTCAAAATGGAGAGGAAGCCTTGGCATTTGTGCAGCAACAGATGCCAGATGTGATTTTAATGGACGTTAGTATGCCGGTAATGAATGGCTTAGAAGCAACTAAGCTATTTAGGGTGCGGTACCCTCTTATCCGAGTTTTGATTCTTAGTATGCACGATAGTCGAGAATATATGATGCAACTGGTTCAGACGGGAGCTTCTGGTTATGTTCTCAAGGATGTCAGTTCTGACGAGTTGATTAGGGCTATTCTTACGGTAAACCAAGGCGGTACTTATTTTAGTGCTGGGGCGTCAAACACGTTGTTCCGTGGCGAAGTTGAGCAAGTCTCTCAAATTCAATCATTGACCCCCCGAGAAGCAACCGTCCTAAAGTATTTGGCGGAAGGCCATAGCAATAAGGAGATTGCCCGTGAGTTAGATATTAGCGTGCGTACGGTGGAAACTCACCGCCAAAATGTGAAACAAAAGTTAGATATTCATACGGCAGCGGGGCTAGCCCGCTATGCTATCGAACAAGGTTTGTTGGACTAGCCGATTACGCCTAATATTGACCACTTAACGAGTTTTAAAACGACTAATCAACTGGTCAAGCTCACCTACTTCACGCTGAATGTCGTTAGTTGCCTGTACCACTAAATGAGAATCTGCCCGGGTTTGTTCTGCCACATTGGAAATGCTCACAATACGTTGATCAATATCGTCGGCAACTTGGCTCTGCTCTTCTGCTGCTGTTGCGATAAGGGTGTTCATCGAGCTGATATTATCCACCGCTGTTGCGATATGTCCTAGAGCTTCAGATGCTTGCTCTGCTTGGGTAACACTGTTTTCTGCCCGTTGAGAGCTTTGTTGCATGGACATTACGGCGTTGCGGGATTCATTCTGTAAGCGCTCGATAATGGTTCGAATCTCACCGGTCGATTTTTGAGTACGTTGGGCAAGGGTGCGTACTTCATCCGCGACAACAGCAAAACCACGGCCTTGTTCTCCGGCACGGGCGGCTTCAATAGCGGCGTTTAGTGCTAATAAATTAGTTTGTTCGGCAATGCCGGTAATAACTTCAAGTACCTTGCCAATCTCTTCTGATTCTTGCTCTAGGCGATCAAGTATATCTGATGTATCACGTAGCTGTTGTGCCATGCTATTAATTTGATCGGCTGCCGCTTGTACAACGGATATTCCGTTACGAGCTTCTTGATCAGCCGTTTGTGCTGATTCAGCTGCTTGAGCTGCATTTTGAGCAACTTCATGCACGGTGGCACTCATTTCATTCATGGCGGTGGCGACTTGGTCGATATCATTGTATTGGCGTGTGACACCCGCTTCTGCATCTGATGTTGCCTTGGCAACACTTGCGCTGTGCTCTGTGGTGCGTGTTATGGCATTGCGGGCATTATCGACTAATTCGCTTACTTGGCTGATCATATTGTTGTAGGCATCAAACATTTTACCTACTTCATTATCCGTATGATCTACTTTAAAGCGGTGGGTAAAATCACCACCTCCCACCACGTGAGATAGGCGCTTCTGTAAACGTGTAATATTATCCATCAAAAGACGTAAACCAAAGATGCGGCCCATCACCACCATGAATACAATGAAAATGACGCAGGTAAAAGCGATTATTAGCTGTGTTCTGGTTTGTTGGCTGGATGCTTCGGTCATCATGATAACGGCTTGATTCATTGCCACAAGAATAGCAGGAGATTCCTGATGAATTCTTTGCTGTAGGGTATCGTCAGGACGTTCGGCATATTCCAATAAGGTTATGCTGTAGCTACGCCATAGATCCTGTACCCGCTGCATTTGGGCGACAATTTCAGGATCTTCAATTGGGTTCATGCTTAGGCTTTTATTGCCATTTAGGATGTGGTCATGGGATTGCTCAAACAGCTGCATTGTTTTTTGTAGGGTGGTTTTATTCTCGACTTGGGCGGCGACCAGTAATGCCTCCTTTGCCATTTTTTGACTCAGCATTCGTTGTCGCCCCGCGATATTAATGGTTTGCGGGTCGATCGCCATACTTAAATAAAGGGACACACCGGAGGCTACCGCTAAAAGAAAAATCAGAGTATACGATAGTAAAAACTGAGCATTTAAGCTTTTTACGCCAATAGCATTCATCGCATAATCAATCAGTTTCGCAAGGAAGTTAAACATGTGCTTGCTGTCCTTATTTTTTTTATATGACCACAGCGGCTTCATTCGCCTACTCGCAATGGCCTATTATGACCAAGTGAGGCCTATTGTGACGGGGTAAATAGAAAAGTTAAAAGGTTTTTATGTCAATGAGTATTTTAATGATAGTTTTTAATTACTAAAATGGGAGAATAAAAAATTGTTTTTAATAAATGTAATTAGCTTGATATAAATGTAATTATTTTGATGCAAGTGTAATTAGGTCGGTATCGGTGTTATTAGATTAGTATAAATATTAGGATTTTTTTAAGTTAGATTTTTTTAATGTAGTTTATTTAGATGTTAACCGGCTATCCATAGGCTCAGGATACTCAGACGTTCTTCCGCATTTTTGCACTCTAGCAACAACTGTTTATCTTTATCGGAGAAAGGCAGGTGATGAGCTAAAGCTAGGCTCACCGTATTGGCGCTGTGTAGGTTGAAGTTAAAATGACAGTCTTTAGCGAGTGGGTGGTGGGCGATCTGCTGAAGTAAGTCTGCAAGAGGCTTATATTCTTCTGGCACCGGCATATCCAACGGCTCTGGTAGCCACCGCACCTTTGCTTTTAATAAGCCGTCTTCTTCTTGGGTCAGCTCGATAATCTGAAATCTCTCTAAACCGTCGATACTTAAACTCAATGTCTGATCCTGTTGTGCATACCAGTCTGATATAGCCCCGTAAGTACCCACATGATTAATTAGATGGGAAAGCTCTTTGGTGCCAGTATCGGCAGGAAACGTTTGTTCGCTGTAGATAATTCCGACACCGACTTGCAGTGCTAAGCACTCTTTCACCATGCGACTATAACGTGGTTCAAAAATATTAAGCGGCATAAACGTTGAAGGGAAAAGCACACGGGGCATGGCGACTAATGCAATCGTAGTATCTGGTCGTGTGCTTGCCGGTTCTGTCTCAAGAACATCTTGTTTATCAAGAATGCCCGTTTGTTGCATTAAGCTGCGTTGTGCCGATGCCATTCACTGTACTCCCTTCGCTTATCACTGATATCAACGCTGGTATTAACATTGGTATTAACACTGAACACGGTATTAACAACGTTTAAAGCGTAACCGACAGAGGGTAATCTAATCTAGTTTAGTTGCACGTAAATCTTAAACCTTAAACCGGTGTATCAGATGCTTTAACTCACCGGCAAGGTTGTTGAGCTCTACGCTGGCTTGACTCGTTTGTTCGGCGGCTTGGGTACTATCGGATGAAAGATCAACAATACTGACGACGCTAGCGCTAATCTGTTCGGCAACGGATGATTGTTGTTCGGCAGCGCTGGCGATTTGATTAATCATATCGTTAACTTGAGTCATTCCTTGGGCAATAGTTTCGAGGGTTGTTTGGGTTAAATCCGCTTTTTCCATAGTCATTTGAGTATTGTAGACGCTGGTTTCCATCACGGTGACGGCTTGTTTTGCACCGGCTTGGAGTGCTTCAATCATTGACTCGATTTCATGAGTACTTGCCTGGGTACGGCTGGCAAGCGTGCGTACTTCATCAGCGACCACTGCGAACCCTCGGCCCTGTTCGCCTGCTCGGGCGGCTTCGATGGCAGCGTTAAGTGCGAGTAGGTTTGTTTGTTCTGCAATTTCACCAATAACATCCAGCACGGAGGCGATAGTATTGGCTTGAGCATCCAGTTGCTTGATCACATCTGTTGCGCAGCCAATCTCCGTTGAAAGGGAGGCGATGGTCTCCGTCGTTTCATTAATATTGCTTTTACCGTTATTGGTTTGTATGTAAGCCTTATGGGTTGTATTGGCCGCTTGGACAGCATTCTGAGCAACTTCATGGATCGTGGCAGCCATTTCGTTAACCGCGATAGCCACTTGATCGGTTTCTGAGGTTTGGCGATGAATAACTTGAGAGCTTTGATTGGTGGCGTGGGTCAATTGCTCCGCTGCGGAAGCGACGCGCCCAGTTGAGCTGTCGACTTCACGTATCACAGATTGAATTTGGTCAACAAACAGGTTGAATGAACGGGCCAGCTGGCTCATTTCATCATTACCGGATGCATCAAGGCGCAAGGTCAAATCACCGTCACCATGGCTGATATTCTGCATGGCTCTATTGGTACTATCCATCGGGCCAATAATGCTGTTAGAGATTAAAAACAAGACGGCAATGGTGATGGCTAAACCTAGCGCGGCAATAGATAACTGACTGCTTGCGGCCTCCCAGAATGCAGCTTCAACATCATCAATATAAACCCCTGTGCCGATCACCCAACCCCAAGGTTTAAAACCTGAGACATAAGATATTTTTTCAACGGGTTCATCAAACCCAGGCTTCGGCCAGAGGTAATTCTCATTACCTTGGTTGGTCGCTTTTACGGTATCAACAAAGCTCTGGAAAAGGCGTTTACCATTTGGATCTTGCAGTTTTGAAAGATCCTTTCCGTTCAATTCAGGTTTGATTGGATGCATCACCACAACGGCCCGCATATCATTGATCCAAAAATAATCGTTATCACCATAGCGTAGGCTTTCTAGGGATTTTATAGCGGCAGCTTTGGCATCAGCTTCAGTATTCTGGCCAGATTTAAACATTTGGTATTCGTGTTGAACTAAGGCTACAGCTGTTTGCACAAGGTGCTGCGTTTTTATTCGTTTTTCTTGAACCTGCATGGCGTAAGTTTTATTCAGTGAAAAGCTCACCAAGGCAATAATACTGAGCACCGTGACAATAACGACCAGTACCATTCGGGATTTAATGCCAATAGCGCGTAGAAGTTGAGACATATAGATTCCAGCTCTTTTAATCAAGTTAATGCTTTTATAGCTAATATTGACAATGCTAATAAAAGGTACCAGTAAACCCTACCGAATCGATAGCCTAAATTATTGCTACTAGGATTTCTGGGGTAGTACTTAGCACGATTTTTATTTTGTATTATCGTTTTATTGTCGTTGTTTTATTTATTGCTTTGGATTGGCATTATTTGGAGTATCTGGATTATTCAGATATTGACCTGACTAGGGCATCCATTCCTTCTTGCCTTAACCTATTGAAATAGGTTTCTCACTTATGGGTAATAACGCTCCGTTGGATTAGAGGGCAAGTTTAATTGAGTTAAGTTGCCCTATTGTATCCAGCCTTTATGTTTTTACTACTGAGCCTTGGTCGAATAGGCGGAGTCTAGAAAATCCTTCTAAATACCTATTGATAAAGGTGGAGTGGAACGCAAGGTCTGGCAAAATAAATGTGGGATGTGATCCCGTCTATTGTGTTGCATAATGTGTTGATACAGCTTGCTTTTTAGGGAGAACTCAATGCAGGCACCAAAGCCCTTGGCGCTATCCCGCCTGAAAAAACGTTGCGTGAAGAAACGCCTACCGGCGAACACTGCGCGCATCAAACCTCTGGATCGTTTTATTGGCCAACAAAGGGCTGAACAGGCGGTTCGTTTTGCTATTGCCGTACCTGATAAAGGCTATAACCTTTTTGCCGTAGGTGATAACGGCTTGGGTAAGCGCACCATGCTTAAGCGCTTTTTAACCCAGCATGCCAGCAGTCAGCCAGTGCCTGATGATTGGTGCTATGTCAACAATTTTGAATCTCCTCGTCAGCCTTGGGCGCTTCGTTTACCCGGTGGTATGGCGGTGCAGTTGAAAAAAGATATGGAAGCGCTAACCAAAGAGTTGCGCCATGCCATTCCTGCAGCGTTTGAGCAAGAAAGCTTTGTCGAAAAAGCGGAATCGATTCGAGAGGACTTTTCTGAACAACAAGACACCATGCTCAAAGAGGTTGCGGCTAAAGCGGCTGAACATCGCTTAAAGCTTATTTTACAAAACCCCGGTGGTTACTCCTTTATCCCCATTGATACTGAGGGGGAAGCCTACGGTGTTAAAGAATTTAACAGCCTGTCAGATGAAGAGCGTGACGTATTTCGTGACGGTATAGAGCTGATGGAAAAAGAATTGCGGCTGGCTCTGCGTGAACTGGCGCACATGGAGAAAGATATCCGTGAGAAGCAGCAGCAGCTCAATGAAAATATTACGCTGACCGCCATTCAGCATTGGTTGGCTGAGTTGCATGATAAATACGCTGAACATGGGCGTGTGATCGAATATCTGAATGCTTTGCAAAAAGATTTGGTTGAGAATGTCGAAATTTTCTTAGAAGAAGATGAAAACGCAGATGCCGTAACCCGTGCCTCACCCGATCATAAAATTCCCGCTCGTTATCAGATCAATGTAATGACCAGCAATAAAGCCGATGCTGGCGCGCCCTTGGTTTTTGAGGATATGCCGACCCACAACAACTTGGTCGGTCATCTTGAAAATGTCACTTACATGGGCACCGTTGCAACAGACTTTTCCCTTATTCGCCCGGGAGCACTGCACAAAGCTAACGGCGGATTCTTGATTCTGGATGCGGGTAAGTTGCTACAACAACCTTATGCGTGGGATGGCTTAAAGCTGGCCCTGCGTACCGGTTGCCTACGGATTGATACCTTAGAAAAGCAATTAACCCTATCGGGCAATGTTAGCCTAGAACCTGAACCGATGGCGTTAAATGTCACCATCGCTTTGCTTGGTGATGCAGAACAATATTATTTACTGCAGCAGTACGATCCTGATTTTAGTGAGCTGTTTAAGGTACTGGCCGAATTTGAAAGTGATATGCCGCGTACAGAGGAAAATGAAGGCCTTTATGCTCGGTTGGTTAGCTCTATGGTGAGCGATGATAATTTATTGCCGCTCAATCGTGATGCGTTAATGAAGGTTATTGAGATAGGCGCTCGTCAGGCAGAGCATCAAAATCGATTGTCACTGAATGCTGCGGACCTAAAGCACCTGCTGAGAGAATCTCACTACTGTGCTGAGGCGGAGCAAAAAAAGCAGGTTGATGCTCAAGCCGTTGACCAAGCTCTTGCTGGCCGAGAGCACCGTTCTGGGCATATTCGTGAGCGGATGTTTAATAATATCCATACCGGCACTATTTTGATTGATGTTACCGGTGAAAAAGTCGGGCAAGTTAATGGTTTAACGGTACTGCGAATAGGTGAAAGCGAATTTGGTCAGCCAAGCCGTATCACCGGGCGTGTGCGCTATGGCAATGGCGAAGTCTTGGATATCGAGCGTAGTGTGCAGCTTGGTGGTGCTTTGCATTCTAAAGGCATCATGATATTAAGTGCTTTTCTGAATGCTCAATTCGGACAAGATGATAGCTTACCATTGGCGGCCAGTTTAGCCTTTGAACAGTCCTATCATGGTGTAGATGGAGATAGCGCTTCTCTTGGCGAGCTTGTTTGTTTGCTTTCTGCCATGTCTGAAGTACCGGTTAAACAATCGATTGCCGTAACGGGGTCGATTAACCAGTTTGGTGAAGTCCAGCCGATTGGTGGTGTGAATGAAAAAATTGAAGGCTTTTTTGCCACCTGCGAAAACCGAGGCTTAACGGGGGATCAAGGTGTGATCATCCCTATTCAAAACATTGATAACCTGATGCTCAACGATAATGTTATTGAAGCTTGTGCCGCAGGCCAATTTACCATTTACGCCGTAGAGCATGTGGACCAAGCGGTTAAATTGATGCTGGGATTTACCGCTGGCTCGCCTAATAAAAAAGGTCGTTTTGCGAAGAATACCCTGTATCGAATCATACAGGCACGCTTAGACTCTTTGCGTCACAATGGTCAAAAGAAACGAAAAAAGCCTGCTAAAAACTCGGCGGCTAAGGTCTCCATTGTTAATAAAAAAGCTATGAATAAAAAAGAGATAAATAAAAAAGAGATAAATAAGAAGGTGACTAAAAAATGACTTATCCGTTAGCTCTGCTACTGGTCATTATCGCAGTAGCTATTATTGTGGCTCTAGGTGTCTATGCGCAAAGGCTGCGTAAGCAAGTGCAAGCGCGAGAGCAAGCCTTGCAGGATGTTGTGGATCAAGCCCGCGTTAAAACCTTAGAAAATGTATATATTATCGCCCAAGCCTTGCTCGATGAGCAGGTTGATGTCATGGAAGCGAGTTTACGCATTCGTACTCTAATTGATATTATTGAGCCTGACTGGTTTGAGCTTGAGCCAATGAAAGTTTTTGCTGAAATCACCTTGAGAGGAGGGCATCTAGCCACCCATCAAGCCCGTAAAGATTTATCAAAGCAAGAGCGAATGAAACAGGACATGGAGCGTATCTCCCTAGAGGGCGAGTATTACGATGCGGCTCTTGAAGGGGCACGTTGGTTGCTAAAACAAAAGACTTAAGCTGCAAAACCGGAATCAGCCATGATTAATATTAACGACAAATTAAAAGCCCTGCGTACTGGCGATGGTACAAAGCGCGCCCGAACCAAAGAAACCAGCCGTATTGGAAAGACCCGCTCTTTTACCGATCATTTAGTACAGCAGGTTGATGAAGTTAGTCGTCCTTCTTTAAATGAAGAGCTTAACTTTATTCGGCAGGCGCTAGAAGATGCGGGTAATACGCTAGAGCGCAACCCTACTATTGGTAACTTAGAAATTTATCGGGTACTGCTGAGCAATCTTGTCGGTAAGGCGACCCAAGGCGCCTATGAGGTTGAAGGCGTTGGCCCAGGTTGGAGCTTAACGGATAAACACCATGTCATTCGAAGAATTGATGAAGAAGTAGAGGGGCTTTTACTGTTGGTATTAGATGAGCAAAAAGATGCGCTGAAAATTGCCGCCAAGTTAACCCATCTAAAAGGTTTGGTGGTTGATTTACTGTATTAAGTCGTAGCGGTGTTAAATGTAAAATTTATAAATTAGATTAAGCGGCTGTTAAACAGGTCGCTTTTTTTTGACTTAAAATAAGATGCAAAAAAAAGCCCCCACCAAAGATGGCGGGGGCGGAAGTCATATGCAAGAGCTAACAGAGGATTCTCTCAAAAAAGAGAACTTTCTATCAACGACTACCCTAGACGTCGATAAGAAAGCGTACAGAGAAAATAGCGATCTCAAAGAGATTACTAAACGCTGAACAAATCCGTTTGCAAATTTATTACGCGCCTTCAAACACAAGAAAATGCAGCGCGACCCTATGGCGCGCAATACTAAAGGCGAAGCCTCTTGCGGTCAATCCAATTAGGTTGGTTTTAATGTAAATAAAGGTTTACGCATTGTGATTATTCTATTGGTCTATTTAATTTTGGAATAATCAACTAGAAATGATGGATTGCTAAGAATGGCTGTTTTATCAGAGTTGACGGTTGTTTTTATTGCTACGACAGGGCTCTATCCACAGAAAAAGCACTAAATCTGAACGATAAGATAGTAATTGCCCACCTTAAAGCATTGTCTACCCTTTCCGTCAGCTTGTATTATAAGAGTCTCTATTCACGCATAATAATAACGAAATTTGATAAGCGATAACTCATACAAAAGGTTGCTAAGCGATGACCCATCAAGTCGAATTTTTTTACGATATTGTTAGCCCTTATAGCTACTTAGCTGCTGTGCAGCTTGAAGAGCTAGCGCAGCAGACTGATTCTGAAATACTCTGGCAGCCGATGTTTCTGCCTGGTCTTTTTAAGTTAATTGGTAATCAGCCGCCTCAAACATTGCCCGAGCGTAAACATTATTTGTTCGAGCAAGATCTACCGCGTATGGCGCGCTTTTTACAAGTGCCTTACAACAAGCCCGAGAGCTTTCCTTCTAATACGGTTTATCTCATGCGCGCCCTGATGAGCATTAAAGACAACCGCCAGCGTATGGAAAAGAGCTTAGCCCTTTATGAGCTTTATTGGGGGGAAGGCCAAGACGTTGCAACGGATCAGGTGATTTTATCGGTTCTGGGTGAAGAGGCGCTTGAGTTTGCTAAAAGCGATCAAGGTAAGGCGGTATTAATGGACAATACTCAGCGTGCGGCTGATAAAGGTGCTTTTGGTGCCCCAACACTGTTTGTTGGTGATGAAATGTTTTTTGGCTGTGACCGTATTCCTCAGCTAAAGCATCATTTACAGCGGCTTTAGATAGGTATTTTGCCTGCATTAATACAGATACTTACATGACCTAGCACAGGAAACTCTATGTTTACCGGCATTGTTCAAGGCACTGCGATACTGATCAATTTAGTTGAGAAAGAAGATTTTCGTACTCACGTTATGGCTATGACAGGCCGCTTGACTCAAAATTTAGTAGTAGGGGCTAGCGTTGCCCATAATGGTTGCTGCTTAACAGTAACGAACATTAGAGGCAACAAGGTCAGCTTTGATCTGATGGAAGAAACCTTACGTCTGACGAATCTTGGTGATTTGCAAGTGGGTGATTCGGTGAATATCGAACGGGCTGCCCGTTTTGGTGATGAAATTGGTGGTCACGCCATGTCAGGCCATATTATGTGTACTACAGATGTGGTGAGTGTTCTTGAATCTGATAATAACTATCGTATTTGGTTTGGTCTGCCCAAGGGTTATGAGAAGTATGTGTTTGAAAAGGGTTATATCGGTATTGATGGCATAAGCCTTACCGTTGGTGAGATCGAAAACGGTTGTTTCTGTGTCAATTTGATACCAGAAACCCTAGAGCGAACCGTTATTGGTCAGCGCATGATTGGCAGCCGCATCAATATTGAAATTGACCCACAGACCCAAGCAATTGTGGATACGGTTGAGCGAGTGATGGCGCAAAATACAGCACTTAAAAGCTAAAACAGTACACGCCCAAGGCTAAAGTGATAAAAGCACCGAAAAAGGGTTAATAAAAAAAGAGCATTAAAATTGCTCTTTTTTTGTGCAAATTATTTTTACGTGTGTAAAATTTGTTGCATTGCCGTGCAACAGCGACTGTTAGCCGAAAATCGCTAGAGTTTCTGCTCTGTTTGCTCGATTTTTGCCTTACGGTTGGCTAGTATTGTTGCCATTGCAGCCGATGTTGCGGCGCCATATAGTGAAACCTGGAAATTCCCATTTCCAGGTTTTGTCGTTTTTGGACTGGTTTAGGGCTCAACCCATGCTGGAAAAACTGTTTAAGCTTAGTGAACACAAGACCAACGTAAAAACCGAAGTTGTTGCAGGTATCACGACTTACCTAACGATGGCTTATATTATCTTTGTTAACCCATCGATTCTGGCATTAGCTGGTATGGATTACGGAGCCGTGTTCGTTGCGACCTGTCTGGCAGCGGCTATTGGCTCGCTCATTATGGGTCTTTGGGCTAATTACCCTATTGCGCTGGCTCCGGGTATGGGGCTTAACGCCTTCTTTACCTTTACCGTTGTTATGGAGATGGGTTATAGCTGGGAATCGGCCTTAGGGGCGGTCTTTTTCTCTGGTCTGATTTTCACGGTGCTGAGCATCTTTAAAATCCGTGAATGGATCATCAACAGTATCCCTCTATCATTACGATTAGGTATTGCTGCCGGTATTGGCCTTTTTCTAGCATTAATCGCCCTGAAAAGTGCTGGTATTGTCGTTGCCAGCTCTGCGACGCTAGTGACTATGGGCGACCTGTCCGATCCAAAAGTGATTCTGGCGATTGTAGGTTTCTTTATTATCGTTTCTCTGTCTTACCGTCGTGTGCTGGGCTCTGTCATGATTGGTATTTTAGTGGTGACAGTTCTTTCTATGCTGCCGTTCTATGAGGGAGGCTCGTTGAATGAGCTTCAAGGCATTATGGCGATGCCGCCAAGCTTAGCTCCAACCTTTATGGCAATGGATCTAGCTGGTGCTCTAGAAGTTGGTATGCTGAGTATTATCTTTGCCTTCCTATTCGTCGATCTGTTTGATACCTCGGGTACGTTAGTGGCCGTGGCGCAACAGGGTGGCTTGCTGGATAAAGATAAACGTTTGCCTCGCTTGGGCCGTGCACTGATGTCCGATAGTACCGCTACTATGGCCGGTGCGGCTTTGGGTACTTCGACTACGACCAGTTACATTGAAAGTACCGCAGGTATCTCTGCCGGTGGTCGTACGGGCTTAACGGCTGTGGTTGTCGCGGGACTGTTTTTACTGTCGCTATTTTTTGCTCCGTTAGCAGGGTCTGTTCCGGCCTATGCAACGGCTGGCGCGCTCTTCTACGTAGCGGTATTGATGACCGGTGGTTTAGCGGAAGTGGACTGGAAGGACTTAACAGAAGCGGCCCCCGTCTTTGTTGCTGCGATTGCTATGCCGCTGACATTCTCTATTGCTAATGGTATCGCATTTGGTTTTATCACTTACGCGGGTATCAAGCTGTTGTCTGGTCGCCGTGAAGATGTATCGTTGAGTGTTATGATTTTAGCGGCTTTGTTTGTGGCTAAATTTGTCTTTATGTAGCGTTTAATGCGGTTGTAGCATCGATAGGGCTGCACATTGAATCGCGTTAAGCAAAAATAAATGCCGGCCTAAGGGCCGGCATTTTTTTGTCTGGCGGTTAATTTTTTAGTGGCGTTAAGCGGCTTGGGTCTTTTGCTCGATATAGAGAACAATATCTTCAATGGTCAGTACCGGCATCTGGTGCCTGTCGGCAAAGGTAACCACCTCGGGTAAGCGAGCCATAGTGCCATCTTCATTGGTTAGTTCACATAACACACCGAAGGGTTTGAGACCGGCCAGTTTCATCATATCAACAGAGGCTTCTGTATGGCCTCTGCGCCCTAGAACCCCTGCTTTATTTGATTTTAACGGAAAGACATGGCCCGGTTTTTTTAGATCAGAAGCCGTTGCATTATCCGCAATAGCGGCCTGAATAGTCGTGACGCGATCCGCCGCCGACACCCCTGTTGTTACGCCGGTAGCAGCTTCAATGCTAACGGTAAAATTGGTGTGGTTGGTGCTGGTGTTATGGCCGATCATCATTGGAAGCTGTAGCTGCTCAATCCGCTCTTCAGGTAGGCAGAGGCAGATAATGCCGGAGCACTCACGGATCATTAGAGCCATCTGAGCTGCGGTCATACTTTCCGCTGCGTAGATAAGATCGCCTTCGTTTTCCCGATGTTCATCGTCCAGCACTAGAATACCTTGCCCTTTTTGTAGCGCCGCAATTCCGCGCTCGACACGCTGAATTGGTGTACCAAAAAAGGAAAGATTATGATTTTTTGATGGGTTTTGCTGATTCATGGTAACGCTCTTTTGAGTGAATAATAACCAGAATCAGGGCGGCAAGAGGCATATCTGCTTGACGTTAGGCATTCGTATCTTATTAAGATACGCGTACCTTTTGGCAGGTATAGCAAAACGGGCAGCCATGAAAGGCCACCTGTAATTCTCTTTTATCCGGACTATAACCGTCGGCTCTGGAGTTACACCAGATCTGCTTGACCCTATTTTTGTCATCCGTGCTTTTTTATTAAAAACATTTATGAAAAAACAGGCGCTCGTGGGCTTTCTGTAAATCAGATTTACCACCGGTGGGGAGTTTCACCCCGCCCTGAGAATGCAGCGCTATATTAATCAAACGGTCATGTTTACCCAAGTGAATAAATTGATCCAAAAAAGAGATTTATTCTATTTGCCGGATTCAGAGTCCAGTCTCCTTCGCCAACTGGATAAAGTGCCGGATATGCGGGTTATCTTCATCCAAATATCTGAAAACAGACTTGAGTCGTGTTGGATTGGTTAGAATGAACCGTATTAACGCTTGGGAAATACATTTTGTCATGCTTGGCGCTGAGTTAAGTTCATAGAAATTAAAGTCGTTTTTGTAGCTCATAGTTATTCAAAAGATGTCTCAATATCTTCTGATTCTAGAAAAGAGGGCATAATGGACTTGGAAAAATTCATCAAATTTCAAGGAGATAATTGTAGGATTTTCCAGAGGGAGCTGTGAAGAACGGAGGTGCATGCTTTTTAAGGAGGTAAGGCTTTTTGAGTGATTTTGAGTTTTTTAAAAAGTTAGTCTCCAATACATTGAAACGTTCGTATTTTAGGGTAAAAGCCTTGAATTTTTCATTATGTTGATATTTTTGCTAATGTTATTTGTTGAGTAAATGCTAGATAATTTTAATATCTTTAAGATTCAATCTGTCCTTAAATATAGGGGCAAAGTCTCACAGGCTGATTATTGGTAGCAATCACGAATTTTAGGAGTCATTTTCATAGTGTCGAGTATTAATTCAGGTGACGGTGAACGCACTGCAATGCTGGGGTATGTTCCGCAGTATGAAATAGCAGCAGGCTTAATATATGAAGCTTTGCTTGATGGAAGTCTTGAATGGTTTCGAGTGGCCGATCCTGATGCTGGAAGCTTGGATGACATACTTATAGCTACTACAGGTAGGCTTGATGCGTATCAAGTAAAGTGGGCGGAATATACTGACGCAATAAGTTATGCAGATTTTGTGAGAGATAGCACGACTAAAAAGGGAGAAGAAAAACTCAGTCTTTTTAGGCAGCTTACAGAAGGCTGGGAGCACTTAAATGAGCATTACAAGGAAAGAACGGTAAGGGTTCATTTGCTCCACAAACTAGTACCTAGTTCAAATCCTAAAGCCCAAATTCCTCTTGGTGATACAACCCCTCAACATGCTCACTTTCAGTCTTTTTTAAAAGAATGTTGGTTCGATAGAACATGGTGTGAAACAGGCCTTGATAAATCAGCCGTATGTTGGAAAGAGGTACTGTTGGATCTACAGCAACGGTCAAATTTTAACGATGACCAATTTCTGAATTTCATTCGGTGTTGTGAGCTTGAATTCAATTATAAGCGGCCAGCTGATATTCCTGTAACCAATCAGGGACAAGCAAGAAAACAAGAGGATATTGAAAAAATATATAATCTCCTGACGAAAATGGCGGGAGGTGAACGTCGAATTATTGAGCTGTCCAAAGATGATATGTTGGATAGGATGGCGTGGAGTCATAGGTTTAAGCATAAGTTTGTTCACGAATTTCCTATAGATCGAACCTATCAAGAAATTGAGGATACTGTCGGTTCTATATTTGATGTTTTATCACATACCAAGCAGGGTTATGTCGCATTGCTTGGAACTCCTGGCTCGGGAAAATCAACAACGCTTACTCATGCTTTGAAGTATAAAGCAGGATATAAATTAGTTAGATATTACGCGTATGTTCCCGATAGTACTTATCAAGGGCGTGGTGAAGCGACTACTTTTCTTCATGACATCACCTTATCGCTTAGGAATCATGGCTTTCGTGGTGAAAGTTCCGGGCAGCCAGGTTCAAGAGAAGAATACCTATCGCTGTTAGGAGAGCAGCTTCAGCAAGCCCATGAGAAATGGAAAAATGATGGCGTAACTACCGTCATCATGGTCGATGGGTTAGACCATATTCAGCGAGAGCAAAATCCTCTACAGAGTTTGTTGTCAGATTTGCCATCCCCTAACACCGTGCCTGATGGGGTGATATTTGTTCTAGGTAGTCAAACACTGGAGTTGAATGATCTTTCTGACAGGATAAAGGAGCATGTCAGCCATGAAAGTCGAACCATTGCTATATCTCCTCTTACTCGGACAAATGTCTACGCAGCTATAAACCAATGGCCAGGTTGTTCCGAACTAACAGATAGTAATAAGAAGAAAATTTTTGAAAAGTCATTGGGGCACCCACTATCTTTGGTTTATTTACTGCAATTTATTAATAGCAGCTCAGATGTGGATTATGATGAAGCTATAGATGATTTTCCTATTTATAAAGGACATATTGAACAAAGCTATTCAGTTTATTGGCGACAAATAGAGAGTAATCAGAAGTTTGTTGACTTGCTTGCGTTATTATCAAGGCTGAGAGTGCCGATAAATACTAATGTGCTTGAAAAATGGTCTGATCATTCAACTATTCGCGATTTTATTTCAAGTGCAGCTCACTATTTTAAGAAGGATAGTGATGTAAGTTGGCGTTTTTTTCATAACAGTTTTCGACAGTTTATTTTAGATAAAACGAGTCGAAACCTATTTGGTAATTTTGATGATTCAAAAAGTATCGAATACCATAAGGTATTAGCTAAACACTGTATTCAATCGTCTGAGGATAATGACCCAATGCGGTGGGAGGCGGTTTACCATCTTTTTAATGCCCGGGAGATGGAGGCTGTAATTGATACAGGGACTCAAGGTTACTTTAGAGACCAGTTCTTTAATCTTCGAAATACTTCGAGTTTAACAGATGATATTGACGCTGTTCTATTGTCGGCTAAGGAACTGAATGATCCGCTTGCCGTAGTGAGAAGTCTCTTAATTGAAATTGAGCTTAGGGAGCGAATAGATGCCCTTAATGAGGTTGATGAACTTGATCTCATATTTTCAACGGAGGGGGTAAGTTCTGCGCTTAGCTACATATTCGATGGTGAGCTGCTAAGGGTAAGTGATTTAGAAGCACTCAAATTTTCTAAAGTTCTAGCTGAGAACAAATTCTTTAATGAAGCTAAAAGGGTCTTTGAATCTGCTGAGCCGCTAAGTTACTTGTCAGGTGGGGACGCTGTTGATCCGCATCATGGTGGAGCTGAAGATTTGAAACGATGGGTTGATGTGGCTCATTATTTCATGCCGCTAAGTGAGGTTGTCTCAACCATACACCAAACGAAGTATGAAGTTGATGATGTGGGAGCATGGAGTGGAAATGACGAAGATCTGCATGCTAGCTTGATGAGACGGTTGGTCAATGGTATTGATGAAACAAAAGACGAAGGAAAGATAGGTGAGCTTTTCTCTTTCTTATCAAATGAAAAAGAGCACTTTGATAGTCTTATAACTTTATGTTTCTCCATATGCATTAACCAATATCCATCGGCTCTGATAGGCACCGCATTCGAGGCAGTTTTTGACTGGTCTGAAAGCGATGACTTGGATTTTTCAGAAAAGTTGTTGGTTGCTGAACTGGATTACAGAGCTAATGGAAGTATAGAAAAAACTAAAGAATGGTTTGTGAGTTTTGAGCAGCCAGAACTGTATAAACATGGCATCCATGGTCAATGGAAGAACTTAAGTCCATTCGCAGATAGTATTCGTCTTAATAGACTAAGAGCAGCGCTGGGCCAAGGTGTTGATCCTGTTAAGGTAGTTCCAAAAGCTGGTGAAGAAAAGTATACAGGAAGCGTCTTATTTGAACGTGCTTTAGTTCGGTTTTCAAGCATTTGGGGACGAGGTTGGGCTGGAGAGAAGCTGCTACCAAGTTTTATTGTTAAAGAAATAAAGTCATCATTTGACTTGTTACGTAAGCCTTATAATCAAACAAGGGATTGGATAGGCTGGTATGAGTTCGAATCAGCCGCTGTTGATTACTTTAACTTCGCAATAAGGGCTACTGCTCAACATGGACATGATTGTATTTTGGCTCTAGCCGATGCGTTTAGAAAAGATTGGGATAACCGGTATTGGCCGACTGGCTGGCGCAGAGAAATTGCTTTCACTCTGTATAAGGAAGGATATGGCAGGGATCGTTTAGTTGACGTACTGGATCAAATCGAAAAAGAGATCCCCGGTTTTGACGACATTCACTCCAAAATCTCTGAGTACTATGAACTTTCTATAATGTGGTCAAAGATTGGTAAACCAGATCGAGCTGCTAGCCTGTTACCAAAAATCTTCAAGAATTCTTTTGGAATATATCATAGGAAAGACCGGCAATTTTCCCATTGGGTATCGTGGTTAGGTAAGTTGATCAAACAATACCCTGATTTGGCTTACGATGAAATATGTCGATTTTCTTTGGCGTTAGTAAATTTGGAACAGTCTGGAAATGGTCGTGGCACACAAGAAGCCGGGCTTGATCTCATTACTATTGTCACTGGTTGGAATCCGCAATATGGTTTAAAGCTTTTAAGATGGTTATTCGATCATAAAGGGCTTGATTATGCACCGGGTCTAACAGGATTGCTGTCTGGAATGCTTGATAGCTCTAGCCCGCCACTTAAAGAAATATCAGTGATGTCGAGAAAGCTATTGATTCCTTTCGAAGAGTATAATCCCTCGGATCTGGCCAAAAAATTAGTGTCTCGTTGCTGCCAATCTTCTGATAATGACGTGTCCGATGAGGTGGAAGAACTTATTACATCTATCAAGACACATCTATTACCTTCAAATCGGTACTCGTGGTTAGAAGGATTAGCGCTTGGTGTCAGGGAGGCAGGATTAGACAATAGTTTTTATGCATCAATGGCAATTTCTACACCTCAAGAAAAGCATGTTACTCATGAACCTTCTCTGACATTGAAATCTGGGGAGAAACTTACAGATGAAGAGGCGCAGCTGAAAGTAAATTCTTCAGAAAACCTTTTTCAGCTTCTTCGAACTGTGGAATCCGCCGATTATTTTCGCTGGATGAATTTGATTCAACCATTTTTAAAAGGTATGAGTGTCTCTCAATTGGAGGAGCTTCATAAGCTATTAAAGCTATTCAATCCTGATAATAATGTTATTTCTTGCATTGCTAGCGCTTTTTATTCACATGGTGAAGCTGATAAAGCGAATAGCTTATTTGAAGATTTGTTCGATAACTCAGATGCTAAAGGCTGGGATCTGAATTGGGATGGGGGGTCTCGGCATTTAGTATTTAAGGCCCTTGTTGAAATAGATGCTAAACAGTGGCGACCTAAAGCGCTCGCTTCTTTAGTTGATGATTATATTGGTGAATATAGATATCCAAGTAATTTAATTTGGAACTTAAAAGAAATTGTCGAAATTCTCTTTGAGGATGAAGATGTCCTGCCTATTTGGAAGGAAATCAAAGAACATGCATACCAGCTAGATGCTTTTGAACAAAATGCTGAGAAATCACCGGCACTGTTAGATGATATTGGCGAGAAGGAAGACGCTAGCTTACTCATTTTGTTTGCATTCGATATGCTTGATGTCGCCATTCCTGAATTAGGGGTTATGGCTCATCAGGCAATCGTAGATTTGGCTAAAATTGAAGTGAATTGGCTAGGAATTCGTAGGCAAATATCTAATAGAATAGATAAAATTGGATTGACGCAAGTAAAAATAATGTCTTTGTTAAGTAGCTTGACGAAGGATTTCAAAGAATTTGTTCTACAGTTTAAGGGGGAAATATCTTCACTCTGTGCATCGGAAGACTTTAGTGTAAGGATGACTGCTTTAGACTTGGCTAGTAGGTTAGAAATAGAAGGTAAACCGCCTTCAGAAGAGCGCTCAAAACTGCCATTGGCATATGAACTAGAGTTACCAGAAATAAATAATATAAAGGAAGCTATTCCTTTTTCTGCCATCCGACTCGGGGAAACATTTCCTGATGTTGATGATCCGATTGAGCTGCTTAGGCCTTTATTAACTGAAGCGAAGCTGGTGGCCAAAATGTCAAGCGTGCCATTTGAGAATTTGATCTACAGAGCTTCCGATTTTATGAAAACTCTAGTTCCAAAAAATGAATGGGATAAGCAGGCAGAAGAAGATTATAGGAATTGGTTGGAAGGGATTGGACTCAAGCTGACTTATCATAGATTACGACCTAAAGTGGCCAAGCTGGCACTCTCTTATGTGGTATGCGAATTGTTGGATGCAGGGCGAATTCCTCCCCAAGGAATAGAACTTCTGCGAGATATTTTCAAACGTAGTGATGAATTGTTATTAGCGCTTGAGCCCGGTATTCGACCTGAGTGTATTGTTGTACCGAAGGCAAAAGATCGAGAGATATCCCATAAGCGCGATGAATGGTTAGAAGATACTGAACAAGGCATTACACAATTTGTTGATCGTTTAGACACTGGAAAACAAATTATTGGTGAACTTACAACCTGGAGCTGGTTAGATTGGGATTTGCCGACGGAGGTTCGTATGTCTACAGTCTGCCATCCTGAATGGAATGACGATGTAGAAGTTACCTCACCTTATGCTTTCTTCCCAAGTATGAAGTATTGGTCTGCAAGCCATTACCCCAAAATAACTTTTACTGATGAACCATCGTTGGTGATTTATGGTACAGGTGCTTACATTGATCATGGTGGCCTTGAATGGTTAGCACTAAATCCATCTATTGGCTTTCATCTAGGTTGGTCTGTTTCTGATGAAGGATTGTTTCGCTGGATTAATGAGAACGGCGATGTAATGGTTGAAAGTATCTCCTGGAAAGATGGTCCTATTTCTCGACAACCACCCAAAATGGATGATCTTTGTTCGAATGGATGGTTAGTGGTTGCATCTGTAGAAGCTGTTAAGAAACTTCGAGAATTTATCGGTGAGGCTTCAAGGGTAAATGCCATTGTGCGTAGTTATGGTCGAGGGACATACGACCCCATTACTAGCTCCAGTCAACAAAGAGGTAATTGGTAGTAATGCTATCAAAGTGTTGCATGCTTGCATAAATATACTCTTTGTAAGTTATTGGTTTTTAAGAAATATGGTTGCATGAATAGTAAGCTTTTCTGGTGGTTTTTTAATTGTTTTAACAATTAAATTTTTTTTGTTTAATAGGCGGTAAATAAATTATCTTTATTTGATTTGTATTCTTTCGAATGTGAAAAATTCGTAATATATGGCATCGGGTTAATATCGCACGGTAGACTTGATAATCTTAAAGCCCTGTCTCTTTCGCCAGTTGGATAAAGCGCCCGATATGCGGGTTGTCTTCATCCTGCTGGCGCACCCCAAGAAAGATCTGTTTCTGAATCCCCTCTTTTCCCAGCCGAACCAGTGCGATGGGCAGGTTCTCGGCGTACTCCCGTCCCAGCCAAGCCGGTAAAGTCGCAACGCCTCTGTTTGCTGCGACCATCTGCAGGATGATCTCTGTGGCTTCAAGGGTTTTGTGTTTTTGCGGTCGGCAATGTGCGGGCAGCAGAAATTGCTGAAAAATATCCAGTCGTTCAATCTCCACCGGATAGGTAAATAACGTCTCGCCCGTTAGCTGATCCGGGGATAGCCACTGTTCTGCTGCCAGCGGGTTATCCTGGTATACCACCAGAACCTGCTCGTAAGGGAAAACCGGCTCAAACACGATACCTTCACGCCAGATAGGATCTGGTGTTACCAGAATATCAATATCATGGTTAAACAGCGCTGCTATTCCCCCAAACTGAAAACGCTGTTTGACATCCAGATCAACCCCAGGGAAATGTTCCAGAAACGGGGCGACCACTTTTAATAACCATTGGTAGCAAGGGTGGCACTCCATACCGATATGCAGGCTACCTTGTTCCTTATTCGCAAAGCGGCTGAGGGTTTCGTCGATGCGCTCTAGCTGGGGCAGCACCCGTTTTGCTTCTTTTAGTAGATACTCACCGGCTTGGGTTAGCCTGATATTGCGGCCATCTTTAACCCATAATTCACTGCGGATCTGACCCTCTAGCTTCTTAATAGTGTGGCTTAGGGCTGACTGAGTTAGATAAAGGCTCTCGGCCGCCGCCGTTAGAGAACCTTGACGATCTATCGCCTGTAGAATTTTCAGATGGGTACGTTCAATCATTACCTTTGCCTTTGCTTGCTTAACCTATGAATAAATCTAATAGATTGATGAGAAAGTACCATTATTTTTCATGGATTGCATGATTTAGGCTACAGCCATTGTTTGAATTGCGTTGAAAAGAGACGTGAACAAAGACGCAAACTGAGATTCGTAAGGAATTAAAATGGCTTTAGTACATAATTTAGGTTTCCCCCGTATCGGCGCGCAGCGCGAACTAAAATTTGCTCAGGAACGTTTCTGGAAAGGCGACGTCTCGACGGAGCAACTACTGAGTACCGCACGACAGATCCGTGAGATCAATTGGCAGCAACAGGCGGAATTGGATCTGGTGCCCGTAGGAGATTTCTCCCTCTACGATCAGGTTTTAGATATGAGTTTCACCTTAGGCAATCTGCCAGAACGGGTTCAGGGGTTGGAAGGCAGTGAGCTGGATAATTACTTCCGTGTTGCCCGTGGTCGCTCGGCGCAAGACAGTGATTGCAACTGTGTACACGCCGGAGAGATGACCAAGTGGTTTGATACCAACTACCACTATATTGTGCCTGAAGTAACGGCCAATACCGTTTTTAGCCTTAACCCTGAACGTATTCTCAGCCAACTGGCGGAAGCTCAAATTCAGCTCGGATTAGCCAAGGTTAAGCCCGTTATTATCGGCCCTGTCACTTACCTTTGGCTTAGCAAAGCAAAAGATGGTTCTGATCCTCTGGCGTTGTTGGATCAGTTGCTGCCTCTATACAGTACCCTATTGGAACAGTTGTCTGATGCTGGGGCTGAGTGGGTGCAGATTGATGAGCCCGTACTGGTAACGGAGCTGGATGCGGAGTGGAAATTGGCTTTTGAACATGCTTATCACACCCTAAAAGCCAATCGACCTAACCTACTGTTAGCCACCTATTTTGGCACACTGGAAGATAATTTACAGTTAGTCTGTAATCTGCCGGTGGCGGGGCTACATATTGATGGCGTCCGTGGCCGTAAAGAGGTCACCAAAGTGGTTGATTGGCTACCGGCCCATAAGGTGCTGTCTATTGGTGTGGTTGATGGCCGTAATATCTGGAAAACAGACTTAAATCGAGTGTTGGATTGGCTGGAACCGATTGCAGTAAAACTAGGGGAGCGCCTCTGGCTAGCACCCTCTTGTTCTCTGTTACATGTACCGGTGGATCTGGATAGTGAACGAGAGCAGGGCAGCACTAAGCCCGCGACTTTGGACTCAGAGCTGATTAACTGGTTGGCCTTTGCCAAACAGAAGCTGGCAGAGATTCAGCTACTGGGTCGTGCTATTAATGAAGGCCGTGGGGCGGTTGCTGATCAATTGGCTGATAATCAGGCCGATATCTCCAGCCGTCGATTATCTGAGCGGGTGCATAACCGTGAGGTTAAAGCCAATGTTGGCGGTATAACCTCCGGCTTTGGTCAGCGTCAAAGCGCTTATGTCCAACGGGCTGCCAAACAGGCTGAACGGTTAAAGCTGCCGCTTTATCCTACTTCCACTATTGGCTCCTTTCCGCAAACGGCAGAGATACGAAAAGCCCGACTGGCTTACAAAAAACAGGAGCTGACAGAGGCGCAGTATCAGGCGCAGATGAAAGCCGAAATTGAGCGCGCGGTACTGGAACAGGAAAAATTGGGGCTGGATGTGCTGGTGCACGGTGAAGCTGAGCGTAACGACATGGTGGAGTACTTTGGTGAGCAGCTAGAAGGTTATGGCTTTAGTCGTTTCGGCTGGGTGCAGTCCTATGGTTCCCGCTGTGTGAAGCCACCTATTCTGTTTGGTGATATTAGCCGTCCGGCACCGATGACCGTCGCTTGGACGCAATATGCGCAATCCCTCACCGATAAGCCGATGAAGGGAATGTTGACCGGGCCGGTGACGATTCTTAACTGGTCGTTCGTGCGTGACGATCAGCCCCGTAAAGAGAGTTGCCTACAGCTGGCGCTGGCGATCCGTCAAGAGGTACAGGATCTGGAAGCAACGGGTGTCAACGTGATTCAGATTGATGAAGCCGCTCTACGGGAAGGCCTGCCCCTGCGTCGCAGCGAATGGCAGCATTATCTGGATTGGGCGGTGAACTGTTTCCGTATCAGCGCCAACGGTGTCTCTGATGAAACTCAGATCCACACTCATATGTGCTATTCGGAGTTTAACGATATTATCGAATCCATCGCCCGTATGGACGCGGATGTGATCACCATAGAAACCTCCCGCTCTGATATGGAACTACTGGATGTGTTTGAAGCCTTTGAATACCCGAACGAGATCGGCCCCGGCGTCTATGATATTCACTCACCGAATATTCCGACAGTCGAGCAGATCGTCAACCTGATGAGCAAAGCGGCAGAGCGTATTCCCGCAGAACGTCTTTGGGTGAACCCAGACTGCGGCCTGAAAACCCGCCAGTGGACGGAGGCCATCCCCGCGCTGGAGAACATGGTAGCCGCAGCACGGACTTTACGGGAACAGCTTGCCCACGGTCAGAACGACATTAAACAACCGACCGCTGAACCGGCGTAAGTCACGAATCCGTCGGCTAAAAACACAAAATCAATTGGCTAAAAATATAAGCCTCCGTTATCAGCGATAGCGGAGGCTTTCGTTCGTCAATCACTCTTCGAGCTTATTTCGTTCAATCACCTCTGGCAGCCAGATAAGATCTGTTGGCCCGATATCAATACCGCGCTGATTCAAAAGCGTGGTTACTTGGCCACGGTGGTGGGTTTGATGATTAAAAAAATGGGTCACAGCTAGCCACATTTCATACTTACGGGGTGCTGGGTTAACAATACTGATGTACTTGAGTTCTCCACGTAAGGCTTCATCGGTGAGTTGGTTCGCCCAGTCTAAGATCTGCTTGTCTGTGGCGGAACGGTCTTCTTGCAAGGCTTCAAAGTGAGTATGTAGTTCTTGATCAAGGCTTGTCATCTGGAATGGATGATCAAGAAAGCGACCAAGCCATATTTTATCGCCAAGTAGCAGGTGGTTAAGCGTGCCGTGAATCGACTTGAAAAAAGCACCGCTATCCTTTTTACGAACAGGGTCGGGCAGCTGAGAGCAAGCGGCATAGAGATGCTGATTCATCCAGCTATTGTATGATGCTAAATCCCTTGCTTGTACGGCTAGCATTTAAACGCTCCTTTTTATTTTATTCGTAAGATATTATCACCAAATGGATCGATAGTTCTGCCACGGATTGTTTTTCGATCTGCTAAAATTGCTAAATTTTTTTAACCCGTGGGGTAGAAGATTATGGGGATAGATAATTATGGCGATTGATCTGCCGGATGATTGGTTGGCGGTACTGGGCGGTGAGTTCGAACAACCTTATATGCAGAACCTGAAAGCCTTTTTGGCCGAGGAGAAGGCGCAAGGTAAGGTGGTTTATCCCCATTCGTCCGACTGGTTTAATGCGTTTAAGTACACGCCGCTGAATCAGGTTAAGGTGGTGATTCTGGGACAAGACCCTTACCACGGGCCAAATCAGGCACACGGGCTTTGTTTTTCGGTGCGTCCTGGGGTTAAAACACCACCGTCTCTGGTGAATATCTATAAGGAGCTGCAAAGCGACTTGGGTATACAGCCGGTCAATCACGGTTATCTGACCAGTTGGGCAAAACAGGGTGTATTGATGATCAATGCAGTGCTGACAGTGGAGCAGGCCAATGCAGGTTCCCATCAGAAAAAAGGCTGGGAGCAGTTCACCGATAAGGTGATTCACGTGATTAATGAACAACTCGACGGTGTGGTGTTTCTGCTGTGGGGCAGTTATGCTCAAAAGAAAGCGGCTTTTGTGGATCAGAACAAACATCTGGTACTGAAGTCGGTACACCCATCACCGCTGTCGGCGCACCGCGGCTTCTTTGGTAATCATCAGTTTAGTCAGGTAAATAATTTTCTGATTCAGCACGGTAAACAGCCGATTAACTGGCAACTGCCGGAGCAACCGGAAGACTAATAGCTTGAGGCAAGAAGATTGGTAGTTTGAGGTAAAAAATGAAAAAAGCGCAGATCATTCGATTTGCGCTTTTTCAGTTTCTGTTTTGATCGAAAGATAAGAGGGGATCAGATCTCCTGCTTTTCCAGTCCGTAGGGCAGTTCGATTAGGGTTAGCGGCTGATCACCGGTGGTCAGCAGCGGTTCTTCTAGTGTGTTGTCTTTCAATACCGCTAACAGTTCGGTTTTGCCTTCAGCGTTGATAGCGCTGAGTAGCACTTCACCGGCTTCGGTTTTGTCACCTTCCATCAGACAGATCACTTTATCACCAACCTTAGCTTCGCCATTACCTACTAATCGCTGCAGACGCTTCTTAACACCGCCGCGATATTGAGCACGGGCGATAATCTCCTGACCGGTGTAGCAGCCTTTCTTAAAGCTGATGGCACCGGTGGCCTGATAATTTAGCATCTGTGGAATAAATTGATCACTGTGGCTCTGCTCCAGTAGAATCTGTACGTTTTCGATCTGGGTTAAATTCCAGGCGGCTTCAGCTATTGGTGTCCGTTCGGAATCATAAAGGGCGGTCAGGGTTTCGAAGCTGCACAGGCCGATACTGCGTTCGGTGATGCCGGGTAGATGAAATATTTCAATATCGGTCAGTTCAACATCGTTGCGGTTAAAGCCGATAACCGCGATCTCATCGGATCTATCCTCAAAGGTGCAGCGGTACAGAGGCGCAAATTTGCTCAGGTTGGTTTGGGTCGTTTCCAGTGTGGAATGTGGTAATAATAGCAGCAGGCCTTCTGGGTGACGCACTACATAAAACGTCCCGTAAGGGCGGCCTTTGGGCGATGTCAGCAAGCCCAGTCGAAGCTCACCTTCCGCCAAATCTTCAATTTTTTGGCTGGCCTGACCGTGCAGCAGTTTAGCGGCGTTATCGCCTTTTATCAGCAAAACTCCCATACTAGCTAAGGGGCTAAAGACCGCTTGAGTTTTAAGCTGCTCTGCCTGCTCGGATAAAGAGCGCTCGATGGCAGGCAGTTCTGTGTGGCGGTTGGTACTTGTGGTTGCTTCCATAAAAATCCGGGCTCCGGTGCTATGATGGAACTTTTCTCTAAGATTGGTTTTCCAAGTCCTGTTTTCAACCCTTACCCTACTGAAAGCCTAGGATTTATTTTTGATATTCTTAAGCTGATAGGAACCGACCGGCACTCATGATGTATAACCCTGTTGCGCAAATCGTGACCAAAGCCGGCCCAGTACTGGTGGCTTCGCTTATATTGCTGTTGCAATGTTTGGCGGGCTTGTCGTCGCAGGCTGATTTAGTTAGTGCACAATATTCATCTAATACACAATATTTGGCTAATACTGATCATCGTGTTTTTCCACCGGCATCTTTGATGCGTCAAGCACATCAAAAGCATTCGGCACCGGCAATGAGTTGCTGTGATGATGGCCTACAGCCGATCACATTAGCGGATGTTCAGTTAATTCCTCTATTACTGTTGTTTGTCTTACTGCTGCGCTTTGATCTTCTTCGCGTCAGTGGTCGGATAATTCCTACGCTTTTCTCTCCTAATCGACGGCTACACCGACTGTATTGCTGCTGGCTGAATTAAAAATCCTTGCGTTACGTCATAACGTTGAACACAACACTTTGAAAGCAATTTGACGCAGCCCTTATGTCTGTTAGGGCTGCGATTTTTCAATGCAAATGCATTAATGTCAGTGTAAGGATTAACCCGTGCCAATATTGTTAAAGCGTGTTTTGATGGCGGCTTTATTGACCGTAACCCTATCTGCCTGTAGTGAACATGGTGAAGGTGGATATGGTAAAGGTGAACATGGTAAAGAAAGCAGCGAGAGTAAGGATAGCGTTGATAATAACAATGCTGATCGCTGGTATACCGAGTCAATGGTAAGCCAAGGCAAACCGCTGTATCAGGCGAATTGTGCCCAGTGTCATGGTGGTTTTGGGCAAGGCAGCCCCGATTGGCGTAAACCGACCGATGATGGTCGTTACCTACCGCCGCCACTTAATGGCACCGGCCATGCGTGGCATCATTCCCTTGATCAGTTACGGGGTGTGATCAAATATGGCCGTGGGCCAGGTGTACCTTCCGATATGCCCGCTTGGGGCGAGAAGCTGTCGGATGAGGAGATCAATGCGGTGATGGCTTGGTTTCAGTCTCGTTGGCCGGATGAGATCTATCAGGTCTGGAGCCGACCTAAGCATTAAGCAGGGCATTTCAGTTTGGCAAAAAGCTTGACCCTAAAGTTTACTTTAGGGTTTAAGCTTGTCCTGTTGGCAATGTCAATCGAACAGTGTTTCGCTTTTCTCTACTATTTTGTATGGTGTGTTTTATCTTGTATAGCGCGCCCTGTTTGATGTGGCGCATTCTACTCTTAGATTTCAGACATAGCTTAAACATAGGTGATTATTGTGAGTAAAGAAGTGGTTATTACCCTAGAAGGTTTATCCTGTAATGGTTGTGTGAACTCGGTTACAACCGCCTTAATGATGGTTGATGGCGTGACGCAGGCGGATGTCACTCTGTATGAAGCCCATGTGACCGGTACGATGAAGGTGGAAGATCTGATTGATGCGGTGGAAGAAGCTGGTTTTGATGCTGAAGAAAAGAAAGATTGAAGCGGCAAAGCTCAACATTAAAGCAAGCTGAACAGGGATGTGTTTAGCGGAGCATTGTAGTGGATATCTGATCCGGCTTAGGCCGGATCAGTTGTTTTTAACGGTAAGAAACCCCAGAGAAATAAGCGGTTTGAGAGGAAAAGGTTATGTCTGCAACAGATAAGGCCGGTCAAGGGCAGGAATACCGTTTTGCCCTACGGGGGATGCACTGCGCGAGCTGTGTTCAGCAGGTGCAGAGTGCGTTAGATCAATTGGATGGTGTTGGGCAGGCAGAGGTTAACCTGCCCGATCGTTCGGCGAGTGTTACGGCTTCTGTGGACTCTAAAGAGGTGATCGCTGCGATAGAAGGCGCAGGCTTTGGTGCCACTTTGTTAAACGATGATTACGGTGAGAGTGAGCGGCGAGCAGAAGAGCAGGTGCATTATCATCAGCAACTTAAGAAAACCGCTGTAGCCTTGGCTTTGGGTGTCCCCTTAATGGTGATGATGTTTTGGTCGGGTATGCCAATGCTCAATAGTGCTTCTGGGCAGCTGTTTTGGCAGATTATCGGTGGCTTAACGCTGGTGGTGATGCTTTATTCCGGTGGTCACTTTTATCTGGGGGCTTGGTCCGCTTTTAAAAATCATTACGCCAATATGGATACTCTAATCGCTTTGGGTACTGGCACGGCTTGGCTGTTTTCTATGCTAATCTCCTTTTGGCCTGAGCTGGTGCCAGAAGAGGCGCGTCATGTCTATTTCGAGGCGGCGGTGTTTATTCTTGGACTGATTAATCTTGGACAAGCATTAGAAAGCCGTGCCCGTGGACAGGCCTCCCAGGCGATCCGCAAGTTACTTAATTTGCAGCCAGAAACAGCACGCCTGATTCGTAAGGAGGATGGCGAAGAAGTCGATATGCGCATCGCCTCGATTCAGAAGCGGGATATGATCCGCGTGCGTCCCGGTGAAAAAATCCCAGTGGATGGCAAGGTTATGGAAGGGGAAACTCGGGTTGATGAGTCGATGCTCACCGGTGAACCCATGCCCGTGAGCAAGAAAAAAGGTGATGAAGTCACCGCTGGCACCCTGAATCAGAGTGGTTCTATTCGGATTCGCACATTAAGAGTGGGGTCGGATACCGCTTTAGCGCAGATTATTGAACAGGTACGACAGGCTCAAAATGCCAAGCCTGCGTTGGGTCGTTTAGCGGATAAAATAGCGGCAGTATTCGTACCTTCGGTGCTAATTATCGCTGTTTTGACGGCACTGGCTTGGTTTAATTTTGGCCCAGAGCCGGTTTCTGCCTATATGCTTGTTACCAGTATGACGGTGTTAGTGATCGCTTGCCCCTGTGCGTTAGGATTGGCGACGCCGATGTCAATTATGGTTGGCGTTGGTAAAGCTGCCGAGCACGGTATTCTGATTCGCCGGGGCGATGCCCTGCAGCAGGCGGCAGAAGTGGATGTGGTGGTATTGGATAAAACCGGCACGGTAACGCAAGGGCATCCTGAGGTAACGGATCTGGTGTTGTTAGATCGCGCCCATCCACTAGGATTGACCGAACAAGACCTTCTAAAATACGCGGCCAGTTTGGAAGTGGCTTCGGAGCATCCGTTAGCGCAGGCGATTGTGGGCCGAGCCAAAGCGGAAGGCATCACTGTTCAGGAAGCGCAGGCTATTCAGCCGGTGGTGGGGCAGGGGATTCAAGGATTGTTTGTGGCGGATTCCAGTGAGGGTGGTGCGGATGAACGTCAGCGCTTACTTCTTGGTAATCAAGCATTGATGCAGGCTTTTAATCTGGATTTGGCGGATGCCGCATCTCAGGTGCAGATCCTTGCGGAGCAGGGGAAAACCCCAGTTCTGCTGGCATTAAACGATGCCGTCATAGGGGTGTTGGCCATTGCTGATCCGGTAAAAAAAGATTCGGCGGCAGCGATTATGCGTCTGAAAAAACAGGGTGTAACCGTGATGATGCTGACCGGTGATAACCGAATTACCGCTCAAGCCGTGGCAAAAGAGGTGGGTATTGATCAGGTGATCGCTGAGGTGATGCCGGATCACAAGGCCGATGAGATCCGTAAGCTGCAACAGCAGGGTTTTAAAGTGGCTATGGTGGGAGACGGTATTAATGATGCTCCCGCGCTGGCTCAGGCCGATGTGGGAATGGCGATCGGCACAGGAACAGATATCGCCATCGAAAGTGCGGATCTGACATTGATGCGAGGTTCTCTACAGGGCATTGCTGATGCAATAGAGATTTCAAAGCTTACCGTGAGTAATATTAAACAGAACCTACTGGGGGCTTTTATCTATAACAGTATTGGTATTCCGCTGGCCGCTGGGGTTCTATTCCCCTTGTTTGGTTTTTTATTGAATCCAGCTTTTGCAGGTGCGGCCATGGCCTTATCATCGGTTACAGTGGTCAGTAATGCTAACCGTTTACGCTTAAAGCAATTGAGGGTTTAAAATGAGTTTATTGGTTAATGCCCTGGGCCTATTGTCTATTGGCTTTGTGATCTGGTGGTTCTGGTTAAAGCGCCCTGCTGCGGATAAAAAAATAGACTAATTTGTTAAGAAAACGAGGCTAATCTGCCAAGAAAAACAGAATAACGGGAGCTGGGTAGCCCCCGTTTCTTGCTAAAAGCTATTTTAGCCGCTCAATACCGATCATCTTCAAGATCTGTTTCTCATAGAAAGGCTCAGGGTTTCCTGTTTTCATTTTACGAATAAAGTACTTCTCAAAACCAACCTTCGCCAAATGTACCCATTTACCTTTTTTAAACCAGCTGACGTTTCGTGGTGGAATCTGTGGGATGGCAACAAAGGCTGCGCCGGTATCCCCCATATCCGCAAGGCAGATAGCGTTCCAAGTCGCCTGAGCTTGGGGAGCTTCACCTTTTAGTACGGCATCTAAGTTTTCGACAATCGCCGTTACCATCGATTCGATCATATAGCCGGTTTTGGGTACGCCAGTTGGCACCGGTGTTACTTCAGTGGGGGCGATAGCGATACACACACCAGCCGACCAGATATTGTTGTATATTGGGCTGCGCTGATAGTCGTCGATTTTAACAAAACCCCGTGGATTGCAGAGATCTGGGACATTCGCCACACAATCGACACCCTTAAAGGCAGGCAGCATCATGGAGTGCTTAAACGGTAGTTCGTGTTGTTTGATGACTTCGCCATTATCATTGTGCTCGTCTACGTACATCATGCCATCTTCAACTTTAGAGACCTTGGCATTGCAGATCCATTTGATATGGTGTGTGCGTAACTCAGATTCCAACATCGATTTAGAGTCACCAACGCCCCCTAAACCCAAGTGGCCAATATAGGGTTCGCTGGTGACAAAGGTCATAGGTACTTGGTCGCGGATTTTTCGGTTTTGCAGCTCTTTGTTTAGAATAAAAGCGTATTCATAGGCAGGGCCAAAACAGCTGGCACCAGCCATCGCACCAACTACCGCGGGGCCAGGATCTGCACACAATTGCTCAAAGTTTTTTAATGAATCTAAGGCATGGGGCAAAGAGCAAACAGACTGTGTGTAACCACTTTCAGGGCCAGAACCCTCGACCTCATCAAAGGCAAGTTTAGGGCCGGTCATAATCAGAAGATGGTCATAGTTAAGGCTGTCGCCATTTGACAGTTTTAGCAGATTGCCTTCGGCATCGATCTGGTCAACCCGTTGGGCAATAAAGTTGATGTCATGCTTTTGTAGGTAAGGTGCGGGTTTAAAGCTGATTTCGTCAGCGCTTCGCCAACCTACCGCAATCCAAGGGTTTGAGGGAACAAACTGGAAATAGTCGCGTTCGTTGATAACAGTGATTTTATGGGATTTATCAAGTTTGTGGCGTAACTCATACGCCGCAGCCATGCCACCGGTGCCGGCACCGAGAATTACTACATGAGCCATCGCAGGCCTCCTTTCAGGGGAGTTGTTTTTTATCTTATGAACCTGCGATCTATATTAGTAACTTTTTATTATATTAGTAAAGGTAAATTTAATGTTTGTTGAATTTATCGCCCCAAACATCTTTCAGACGATTATCACGACCACAGCTGTTCCGGTAAAAAGTATAGCGAATAGGATTCTTCATATAGTAGTCCTGATGGTAATCTTCTGCTGGATAGAAGGTGCTCGCCAATTTAATTTCAGTTTGAATTTTCTGATTAAAATTCTGCTGATGTTCTGCTTTACTAAGTTTGGCCAGACGGCTTTGTTCATCATTTAAAGGGTAGATACCTGAGCGGTATTGGCTGCCGATATCACAAAACTGGCGATTGATTGCAAAAGGATCAACGTTTACCCAGAACACGTCGAGTAGGGTCTTGTAGCTAATAATTTCAGCGTCGTAAACGATTTCAATCGCTTCTGTATGGCCTGTTGTCCCTGCGGAGACTTCCCGGTATGTCGGGTTTTTCTTGGAACCATCGGTGTAGCCTGATGTGGTGCTAATAACGCCATCGAGGGCATCAAAGGGAGGTTCCATACACCAGAAGCAACCACCGGCAAAAATGGCTCTTTCTTCCTTAGCATGGCTGGATGGTGACGAGGTAAGACCTGCAAGTAATAACAGGCCCGAGGCGATCAAAGTTAAGCGATTCAGCAATGTTTTAGATAACATGATTCTGCCCTTGGGTTGATAGGTTGTGGAGCGATCATCGAATAAATATTCAGTTAAAAAATAGGTATCTAGCTAAGGAATACGTGAAAGAGAAGGGCTTGGATTCAGTCTGTTGATTTAATTTTCTAAGCTCGGTACCACGTTTTAATCATGGTTTTAAGTAAGGTGGTATCGATAGGTTTGGTTAAAAAATCTTGCATATTTGCTTCGATACAGGTTTGGCGATCAATCGACATGACATTAGCCGTTAAAGCGACAATGGTTGTGTTTTGATTGATACCGCTATGGGCGCGTAGGTTCTGGCTGCAAGTGATGCCATCCATAATAGGCATTTGGCAGTCCATTAGAATTAAGCCGTATTGTGTTGATTGGCACATTTCTAGAGCTACCTGACCGTTAATGGCATGTTCTGAAGGGTAGCCCAGCTTGCTGAGAATCGTCATCGCAAGCTTGGCATTTACCTGATTATCTTCGACGACCAATACAGGACGACCTATTGTTTGGACTGTATGATGGGGTATTGATGAGGATGAGGTTATAGCTGAAGGTGAGCTTGGCACGGGCTGTTTGCCAAAGGCTTTAACCGGCAAGGTAAACCAAAAGGTCGAGCCTTTTTTCAGTCGACTTTTTACGCCAAATTGACCACCTAAGGCTTCAATAATCTCTCGGCATAGGGATAAACCTAAGCCGCTGCCGCCGTAGTTACGAGTGGTAGAGCTGTCTGCTTGGGTAAAGGGTTGGAATAGCTGACGCTGCACATCCAAAGGAATGCCTATGCCGGTATCCTCAATTTCGAAACGTATATCGAAGATATCCAATTCTGGTTTTTTAGGTGAAGATGGCGTGATACGAAGCTCAACTGATCCTTGGTTGGTGAACTTAACGGCGTTACCTAACAAGTTGATCAAAATTTGCTGTAAACGAAGTGGGTCAGTGATAATGCTTTCAGGTAATTCAGGGGCGATGGATAACTTAAAGTGTAGGTTTTTCTCAATCAAGGTGGCATTGATCACTGATTTAGCATCTTGAACATGCTGTGTCAGAGAAACGGTTTTTTGCTCTATCGGCATCTTGTTTTGCTGCAAACGAGAGAGATCGAGAATATTATTGATCAAGTTTAAAAGAGCATTACCTGAGGCGGTTATATCATTTAACAGTGATTGGTTTTGAGGTGTTTTTTGAAAGCTTTTATCCAACGTAAGTAGCTGAATAGAGCCAAGAATACCATTAAGAGGTGTGCGTATTTCGTGACTCATATTCGATAAGAAATCACTTTTACTTTGACTGGCGGCTTCTGCTTTAATGGCTAAGCGCTGATTTTTACGTAACTCGATATAGTTGATTAAAGCAAATGCAGCGCCAATGGCTAAAATGGCACATAGGAAAAAGACAACACTTCGGTAATTTTCTTGTACTTTAATGGCAAAGTGGCTTTCTATCTCAGAAATAGCAGACGCGATTGTTCTAGAAGAGTGCATAAAACGGGGTACAAAATACTCCATCTGTGTCCTGTATATTTTTGCTTGGGCAGGAGACAGTTGATCAAGATTGTTTTCCAGTTGAACAAGGATTTGGTGAAGGGCTTCTGCATCTAGTAAAATATCTTTGTCGATCTGTTTTATCAACTCACGGGTTGCCCCTTTCGTAATCACATTAATACGGCTCCAGAGAATTTCCATTCTCAAGCTAACCTCACTAATAGATGCCTCAGAAGGGTCTGCCACGTAATGATTAAGCTGACTGATTAAGCGCAGCAATTCAATTTCAACTCGGGTGCTATTCCAGTAGCGCTCATCTTTTGTGAGTAAAGAAAACTCATCAATCTCTTTTTCAAGATGAAATAAAGTGCTTGCGACCACGCTAACAAGTGCTATCAAGCTAACAGCTAAGATTATAGGCTTAAAAATACTTGACGGCTTATTCTGCACAGGTAAATGACCTCCTGAAACGGCTTAAGGGTTCAATATGATAGCTTTTAGCTGCCATATTGAATGAGCTTGAAAAGGAGGAATATTGATAGCGGGGTTATCTGAAAAAGGGTAAAGCACCCATAATGGGCCCTTGTCTCTGATGCGCATTTTTTTTCCGTCCATGGCGTATGCAATAAAAGCATTGTGTTCGATCAGCGTGTCAATTTCTACCTTAATAAAGTAATCATTCAGAGCAACCATTGTAAGCGTCTTACCTTTGGGGTCGGACTTGAGGTGCTCAAACAGTGTTTTAAATGAGACTGTAGTATAGGTATGAGGTGTCTCTGTCCAAATGGTTTCGGTCGTTATTTTATCAGAGGGTAAAGCTTGAAGCTCATTAAGCGTGAAACTAACGTCCTGCGGCGCTACGCCTCTGATCGTGAGTATTAATGGTTGAGCCAGCGTGATGGTACTCAATAGCGTGAAGCCTAACCCTAACGTTAAAACAGGCAATAGCCTCAATAGCAAAAATTGAAACGCCGGCAAGCTGTTACGATATAGGGTATCAGTCGGTGGTTCGGTATCGGTCGGTACAGCAATCATTGTTGAAGCCCCCAGTATTACAAGTACGAATTCTGCTCAGAACTAGAATATTAGGTACTGGTGATCATGAGAGCAATAGGGTAATAGATGAACAATAGGGTAATAGGTGAACAATAAGATATTAGATGAAGAGAAAAGGATAATAGATGAAGAGCAAGGTAGAGCTGGCTCTAATCTCACGATAAGAGCCAGTTCCATTGTTTAGCCAAATGCTAGATCACTAAGCTAAACGCGAGGTATCATGCTGCGAAGTTAGCGGCAGCAAAATCCCAGTTTGCAAGAGACCAGAAACCCGCTAGGTAGTCTGGACGTACATTGCGGTAATCGATGTAGTAAGCGTGTTCCCAAAGGTCAACGGTTAGCAGTGCCGTTTGGTCTGCGGTCATTGGGCAGCCAGCATTACTGGTGTTAACGATTTCTAGAGAACCGTCAGCGTTCTTAACAAGCCACGTCCAGCTAGAACCAAAGTTGTTAACAGCTTTATCGTTGAATTCAGTTTTGAATGCTTCGAAAGAACCCCATTTGGCATTAATCGCATCAGCGATTGCGCCTGTTGGCTCACCGCCACCGTTTGGAGATAGGCTGTTCCAATAGAAGGTGTGGTTCCAGATTTGAGCGGCATTATTGAAAATTGGGCCCGCTGGCGCTGCTTTAATAATCTCTTCCAGAGTTTTGCCTTCAAACTCAGTACCAGGCACTAAACCATTAAGCTTAACCACGTAAGTGTTGTGGTGTTTGCCGTGGTGAAAGTCTAGTGTTTCGGCAGAGATGTGCGGTGCTAGTGCTGATTTTTCATAAGGTAGTGCAGGTAGTTCAAATGCCATGGTTATTTTCTCCATCAACTCACGTCAATAAAATATAAAGCCACCCTAAAATGAAGGCGCTTCGTTCATCATGTTGAATTAGATATTAGGGTACGCTTTTTTAGACGTTTATCTAACATCTGTTTTTAAAGTGTGTGAATAATAGCACTTCGTTTACAGGGTTTCTATTTCTGAGTAGAACACTTGGATATTCTTCCCCTGTGAATTTAGACGAAAAAATCTGTCATAATTAAGTTGCACAAGTTTTGCTTTCGCAATTGACTTGGCCTTGTTGATCCGTACATTTATTTTCGTAACGCAATGTAATAGCCTATATTGGATAAATTGATTGTTCAGAGTCAAGGTGGATATTGCCCTTGCTGTGACAATGCGTTGCTTGACTTACAACTGACCCTCGGACTTAAACCATGCCACCTGATAGCCACAATATGAAAATTGTACCGGAACGAGATGACGATGATCTAATGCCCGTGGGCCGTATGCCTGTAGGAAATGTGCCTGAGGGGCGCTCATCCGAGGGAGGAAAGCCCCCACGAGTGGCATCAAAGCGAGCTGGAACGTCCGGCTCTTTGGGGCTGCTGTGGGTGGCTATTGTTTTGCTTCTTGCAGGTCTTGCTGCTGTTTTTTACCAAAATACACAGTTGATCGGTAAGCTCGCGGAGCAGCAGTCGAACCTGAATAAAGCTGGGGAGCGTATTCAGTTGTTAGAAAGCGAACTGACAGCAACGGGGCTTGATCTGTCTCAATCGGGTAGCACTCTAGAAAAGAGAATTGAAATCTCCGAGCTTGAAATCCGTAAGCTGTGGGATTTGAGTAATAAGCGCAACCGGCCTGATATCGCTCAAAATGCCACTACGCTTAAAACGCTGAGTCAAAAGCTAAGCGCCCTTGAGGCCGACCTAAAAGGGCAGCAGGTTGCACTAAAAGATGAGATAGTGGCCCGAGATAATCAGGATAAAGCGCTGAAAACGGAGCAGGCCACTTATAGCCAACGTTTTACGGTGTTAAATACAGATTTAGGTAGCTTAAAAACAAGCTTGAACGAATTAAAAACAGGGTTTAGTGGGCAAAAAACTGAGTTGAATGCCCTGCAAACCAAGTTAAGCGCAGCCAATCTTAGTATGAATGCCAATATTGGCGAGCTTGATCGTAACCAAGCGCAGCTTAAAACTCAGATTGAGGCTTTTGGTCGTCAACTGGCTAAAAAAGATGAAGGTCTTGAATATCAAAATATTGAACAAACACTTCAAGATTATGACGAACGCTTGGATGCCATTGATGCATCACGTCGGCAGTTAACCAGCCATGTCACTCGCCTGAATACTGAGGTGAATAACCTTCAGTTAGAGGTGAATACGTTGACTAAAAAATGAGTGATCAAGGATAACCTCAATACAATAAATGTTAATAGATGATATCAAGAGGGCTTTGGTTACCACCAAGGCCTTCTTGGTTATGGCCAAAAAAATAATGTTTAGATCGATAATAGCCTCTAGATAGCCCTATAAAAACAATCACTTAAATTTTTTGTCCAAGACTTGAAATTAAACCTGTGGCTCCCATATAGATAGACAGATAAACAAGGGCGGTAATTTAAAAAAAATTTCCGGTCATTACTGGCTCGTCATTAATAGTCGTGATGTTGCTCTTATTATTTAAACCTATGGAGATCTGACTCAATGTCCGCTGAAGCACAGAAAGAAACGCTTGGTTTTCAGACTGAAGTAAAACAACTTCTGCATCTGATGATTCATTCTTTGTACTCTAATAAAGAGATTTTCCTGCGTGAATTGATTTCCAACGCCTCTGATGCGTGTGACAAGTTACGCTACAAAGCGTTAGAAAATGGTGCGTTATACGAAGGCCAGTCTGAACTACAGGTAAAAATTACCGCTAATCCTGAAAACAATACCGTCACTATTAGTGATACAGGTATTGGCATGAATCGCCAAGATGTGATCGACCACTTGGGTACGATTGCTAAATCTGGCACCTCTGAATTTTTAAGCCAATTGACGGGCGATCAGAAAAAAGATTCTCAGTTGATTGGTCAATTTGGTGTGGGTTTTTACTCCTCGTTTATTGTTGCGGATGAAGTTGAAGTTATCACCCGTAAAGCAGGTAGCCCCGCAGGGGAAGGCGTACGTTGGGTCTCAAAAGGTGATGGCGAATTTACCATTGAAACCGTTGAAAAAGCGGAACGCGGCACCTCGATTACTCTAACGCTGAAAGCTGATGAGAAAGAGTTCTCTGAAGATTTCCGCCTGCGTAACTTGATTCGTAAGTATTCTGATCATATCGCTGTACCTGTACTGATGGAAAAACAGTCCTTTGATGAACCCAAAGAAGGTGAAGAAGCGGCTGATAAAGCACCTGAATTTGAAGCGGTCAACGAAGCAAAAGCACTATGGACACGTTCACGTACCGATGTGAATGATGAGGAATACAGCGAGTTCTATAAGCATGTTTCCCATGACTTCACTGATCCGCTAACGTGGTCACATAACAAGGTTGAAGGTAAGCTGGAATACACAAGCTTGCTGTATCTTCCGAGTAAAGCACCGTTTGATATGTACCATCGTGAAGCCTCACGGGGTCTAAAATTGTACGTACAGCGTGTCTTTATTATGGATGATGCTGAGCAGTTCCTGCCGCTGTATCTGCGCTTTATCAAGGGTGTGGTCGATTCTAACGATCTATCATTGAACGTATCCCGTGAAATTCTACAGCAAGATCCAAACATCACATCCATGAAGAGCGCGCTAACCAAACGCGTACTGGATATGCTGAGCAAACTGGCTAAGAACGATGCGGAAAAATACCAAACGTTCTGGAATGAGTTCGGTAGCGTACTAAAAGAGGGCCCAGGGGAAGATTTCTCTAACAAAGAGAAAATCGCTAAGCTGCTGCGCTTTGCTTCAACTCATGGCAGTGATGACACTCAGAATGTAGCGCTGGCTGATTACGTTGAACGCATGAAAGAAGGTCAGGATAAAATCTACTTCTTAACGGCTGAAAACTACAATACAGCGAAAAATAGCCCGCACCTTGAGATCTTCCGTAAGAAAGGTATCGAAGTGTTGTTGATGACAGATCGCATCGACGAATGGTTAATGAGCCACCTGACCGAGTTCGACGGCAAGTCTTTCCAAGATGTTGCTAAAGGTGAGCTGGATTTAGGCGATACCGAAACAGAAGAAGATAAAAAAGCCCAAGAAGCTGCCGCTGAAAAAGTGGAAGGCATGATTGAACGCACTAAAGAGCTGCTAAAGGAGCAGGTCGAAGATGTGCGTGTGACTCATCGTCTTACTGATTCACCGGCCTGCGTGGTGCTGAATGATGGCGAAATGGGTGAGCAGATGCGTCAGATTATGGCGGCTGCAGGTCAAGAGATTCCAGAAGCAAAACCTGTACTGGAATTAAACCCAGCGCATCCTTTGATTCTGAAGCTTGACCAAGAACAGGATGAATCGCGTTTCGGTGAGCTGGCACGTATTATTCTGGATCAAGCGATGTTGGCCGAAGGCCGTCAGCTGAAAGATGCTGCCAGCTATGTACAGCGTCTAAACCGTTTATTACTTGAGCTGGCAGGTTAACTTTCGACAATTAATTTCTCGGTTATTAACCGATAGCACAAGACCTTTATCATCAAGTTTTATTATTAAGCACCGTGATGGTTTTGGAATAAAAAGGGCAGCCTGAAGAGGTTGCCCTTTTTTTATGTAAGGATATTTCAATAGTGAATTTGACTGCTAAAAACCATCTAAATAGATAATAAAACCTAGATTAAGCGTTTATGTCAGTTGTCGTTTCTAATTGTTACCATTAAATTAAATAATAGCGCTATATCAATTTTTTCTTTTGATTTAGACTTAAGGATGAGAGGGGTACCTGGCAGGGTATAAATTATTAAATATCTTTATGGCGATTGATTTAAATAATGACAAAAATACGATTCTACTTGGAGGGTTCAGTATGACGCTGAAGAATAAAGTGCTTGCCGTTGTTCTTTTGCCCGTACTGTTGATTACGCTGATACTGACGCTTATTAGCTATAACGACTTGAAAAAGGAGATTGAGGAGACCGTTAATACAGATACTCAAAGAATTGTCCATGATACGAGTATCACTATTAACGTATGGTTAAAAGCTAAAGCGGCTGTTGCTGAGTCTTTTGCTCGTATATCGACAGAGCAAGACAATTTATTGCCTCTTTTGCAGCAAGGAAGAGAGACGGGTGGTTTTGACGCTTTCTATTATGGTCGTTCAGATGGGCGTGCCATTTTTTCTGATCCAGTTTTACAACAGCAACTGGATGCCAAAGGGTTTGATCCAACAGGTCGCCCTTGGTATCTAGCTGCAAAGAAATCAGGTAAAACAATTTTTACTGCGCCCTACCAAGATGCCAACTCTGGTCTATTGATTCTTTCTGCTGCTAGCCCAGTGATTAACAATGGCCAACTAAAAGGTGTTGTTGCTGCTGACCTAGGATTAGGTGAAGTGCTTGATATTATCGAGCATATCGATATTGGCGATGATGGTTTTGTTATGCTCGTTGACGAAACAGGCCTTGTGGTGGCTCATCCTGATAAATCACTGTTGATGAAACCCTTAGATTCAATGGGTTCTGGTTTCTCTCCATCAGAGGTGAAGCGGTTTGCTCTGAATCAGGTGATGGAAATAAAAACTATTAACGGCATTGATCACCTTGTACGTTTTGAGCGGGTTGGTGATTCACGCTTTTATATCGGCGTTGCTGTAAAAGAACACCTTGTTATGGCTCCGGTGACTAATCTTTTGGTGGCTAACAGCCTTGTGTCGCTTGTCTTAATTATTGTGGCAGGGGCGGTAGGCATGATGGTCATTAGCCGCGTTATGGAACCTCTTTGTGCGGTGAGCTCTGCTTTAGAGGAAATTGCACAGGGTGAAGGTGATTTAACCAAGCGTTTAGAGGTTCTCTCCAATGATGAAATTGGCGCTCTAGCGGGTAATTTTAATCGTTTCGTTGATTCGATGTATAACATTATTAAGAGTATCTCCTCTTTGTCTGCGGACCTTCGTTATACCGCCGAAGCCAGTGCTAAAGTGGCGCAGAGTACTAGCGAAGATGTGCAGAGCCAGATGTCTGAAGTTTCTATGGTTGCCGCTGCGGTTGAAGAGATGGCAACAGCGACTCAAGAGATTGCAAATAATGCTGAGAGCACTGCATCGGCTGCCTATCAATGTGCGGAAGCTAGCCGAGAAGGGCAAGAGGTTGTTTCCAAAACCCGAGTATCCATTGAAGAGCTATCTGGGAAAATTCAAGATGCCGCCGGTGTGATTGATCGGTTAAGCGGGCACTCACAGGATATCGACTCTATTTTGTCTACGATTCAAGGTGTTGCAGAGCAAACGAACCTGTTGGCATTGAATGCGGCTATTGAAGCGGCTCGTGCCGGAGAGCAGGGGCGGGGCTTTGCCGTGGTAGCGGATGAGGTGAGAGTCCTTTCCCAGCGAACCCATGAATCAACAGAAGAGATTCAGCAGATGATTGCGAGTCTGCAAAAAGCCTCTAAAGATGCTGTCGGAATTATGTCCAGTAGTCGCGATCAGGCTGAACAGAGTGTTAGTGAGGCCAATGGCGCTTATGAAAGACTGCTCAATATTACGGATGCGATTACCGCGATTAGCGATATGTCGACTCAAACAGCTGCTGCGACAGAAGAGCAGACTCAGGTGAACCATAGTATTTCAGAGAATACACTGCGTATTCGAGATATTGCGGATCAGTTATCTGAGGAGTCTAACGTATCGAAAGAGCGTGCAGCGGAGCTAAATGCTTTGGCTGAAAGCCTTAATGATCAGGTGAGTCGGTTTAAGCTATAAGCTGTATTCTATTATTGAAGCCAGTTTCTATTTCAAGGAAGCTGGCTTTTTTGTTGTCGCTGCCAGTAGCGTTCGGCGGCAATATCAATAGGCTCAGAACGGTGTCGCCATACGTACCATAGACCATAAAAAATAATAAAAACAACGAGGACTTTTAGCCATAATGCGAATGGACGAAATAATAACGGATAGCTGACCATTGTTAGCATCATGGTCGTAGAGATGAGCTTTGCTTTCAGCGGAATAACACGGTCTTGCTCCCACGCTTGAATAATGGGGCCAAAGGTTTTTTGATTAAGTAGCCATCGGTGAATCTTTTTTGATCCTTTGGAGAAAAAAAACGCGGCAAGAATAATAAAAGGTGTTGTGGGTAATAATGGAAGAACAACTCCAATGGCTCCTAGCAATAAGGCAAAAAAACCAGCGACCATAAACAAAGGTTTTCTGAATCGATTCATCTTATTACCCTCGTCTGACCGCTTTTGGTCATGGCGCTAGTCTTTAACTAACTCTTTTGTTTTTTCAACGGCTTCGGATGCGCCTTCTTTTGCTGAGCAAGCGGTGCGCTCGGCGGCACATTTTGTCATGCAGCCCATTTTACCAAAGGTATCGTCAAAATAGCGCACCTTACAACTGGCTTCACATGCGGTTTGCTTAAGAGAGCAGCTTGCTTGGGCTGTCATAGAGGCAAAAGTGAGGGATAATGCAGTGCCAGCTAGCAGTATCGCATGGGCATATTTATTTTGAGTGAGTTTAGGCAGCATCGTTTTTCCTGTTTCTGTTGATAAAAAATCTAATGGTGAACGCGCTAATAAAGCTCCATTGTTTGGACTAGCAGACTTATTGCGTCGATTCATGCTATTAATCTACTAATTATCTTAATTTTTCATACCTCTGTGCAAGGGCGTTGGCATTGTTTTGCAGAGAAGGCTTGATATATCCACTGGAGTAAAGACATTTTGACCACTTCCTTAATTGATCATGAGCATGGTCGCAATAATGATTTTGAGATAGTGGCTAACCATGATGATTTTGTTGTTATAAGCAAAGGGGTCGGCGTTGATGTGCACCGTGATGGTACGGAGGCAGGTATAGCGGAAAAAGTCGCTAGAGCACTGGGACTACAGCAGCTCTACCTTGTTCATCGACTCGATAAGGTGACATCGGGCTTATTACTATTGGCGAAAAGTGCAGCTTCCTGTGCCCAGTTAGCGGAGCTGTTTCGAAATAAACAGGTAGAGAAATTCTATTTGGCGGTCTCGGCACGTAAGCCTAAGAAAAAGCAAGGTTGGGTGATTGGCGATATGCAGCGTTCTCGACGGGGGAGTTGGAAGCTAATGACGAGTAAAGAAAATCCTGCGGTAACGCAGTTTTTCTCTCAAGCATTACAGCCAGGATTTAGAGCTTTTTTACTCAAGCCTTTAACAGGCAAAACCCATCAGCTTAGGGTTGCGCTAAAAAGTATTGGTGCTCCTATCTGCGGTGACGTTTTGTATGATGATGCGGAATTAGCCGCTCAGCAGGGGCGGACTTATCTGCACGCTTATCAATTAAGTTTTTTGTGGCAAGGTCGGCTCTGCCGTTACAGCGAATGGCCAAAGAGCGGTGAGCACTTTAGCGATAAAGCATTTGAAAAACTGAAAGCTCAGTGGGAAGACCCAGCATCTCTAGAATGGCCGCGAGGAACATATGGCCATGAGCAACATAAGGCGTCGTGAGTTTAGTGGGAAGTCGTGAGCTTAACGTTTCTCCGTATGGAAAAAGGATATGATTTTTGAGCTCTTTTACACAAAATAATAAGACCGCTGATCACTCTGCGTCTGAGGCTGGATCTAAAACGATTACAATGACAGAGCCTGTGTTAATACGCGAACTTGTTCCTCGTGATGCTGCGGCTTTAAAGGCGCTACGCTTGAGCTGCATCGTATCTGATCCCTTTAGTTTTAGTATGACGGTTGAAGAGGAACGGATGATTAGCAATGTGCAGCTCCATTCATTATTAGAGCATTTTTACTTTAGCTCTAATGGGGCTTTATGGGGGGCCTTTAAGGGGCGTAAGCTGATTGGCATGATAGGTTTAGAGCCGCTACAGGGCGGTGTTTATTATCATCGAGGTGTTGTAACGGGCTTATGTGTTTTATCAGAATACCGAGGACAAGGTGCGGGCAAAGCGCTTATTGATCATGTTATCGCCTTTGCGAAACAACTACCTGTTCTGGAGTATTTGATTCTAGAGGTGAGTGATGTTTCAACTGCCGCAATTCGGCTTTATCGTGAAGCGGGTTTTATCGAGAATGGACGGGAGCCAAATGCTTTGGCCTATGGCTCCCGTCGTATTGATCTATTAAGAATGCACTTGCCGGTAAGTTGCTTAACTTAACGCCTTAATACTTACACTTTAATATTTAAAGCGAGCGACTAAAGCGTTTAACTCACTGGCTAGCTGTGAAAGACGAGCACTGTTATCGGCGGATTGCTCCGATGCATAGGTTGACTCATCTGACATGGCATTAATGGCCATAATATTTTGCTCTATGGCTGTTGCCACTGTACTTTGTTCCTCGCTGGTATTTGCAATTTGATCATTCATCGCGGTAATTTGGCTGACCGCGCTTGAAATACCGTTTAAAGCGCCGTTTGCTTCTTCCGCTTGCTTTACAGTGTGTTCCGCTTGAGTACAACTCTGTTTCATTAAGTGGGCTGAGCTGTTGGTGTCTTCTTGTAGCGCGGTAATAACTTTTTGAATCTCTTCGGTCGCTTTTTGCGTGCGGCCAGCTAGATTACGCACTTCATCGGCGACCACTGCAAATCCTCGGCCTTGCTCGCCTGCACGAGCCGCTTCAATGGCGGCATTCAGGGCAAGTAAGTTTGTTTGTTCGGCGATACTTTGAATGACATTGATCATTCCTGTGATATTTTCAGATTGCTCTTCAAGCTTATGCACAGCTCCCATCGCATTGTTAATATCACGGGATAGACCTGCAATATCGTTGCGTGTTGCATCAACCACTTTGTGTCCTTCTAAGGCAACTTGATGAGCTGTTTGTGCTGACTGTGCGGCTTGAATTGCATGACTAGCAACATCGGCAACGGTGGTTGCCATCTCGTTAATAGCGATAGCCGCCTGACTCGTTTCTTGGGTTTGGCGGCTTAGGCGTTGGCTATTTTCTGTCGCAATCTGCAGCATCGTATCAGATGTATCACTTAGGCTTTGGCTGGTTGTGGCCATCTGTTCAACCATGTCTCGAATGTGGCTGGTAAAATGGTTGAACGTTTTGGATAGAAAGGTGATCTCATCATTGCCGCTTTCATCCAAGCGTACGGTTAAATCACCATCGCCGTGGGCAATATCGTTCATCGCAGCATTCAGTATCTGCATACGTCGCTGAATTACATTCTGGTAGACCAGCCAAAGCGCTAGTAGCATAACCATCAAAAGAGAGGTTGCTAGCCCTGTGATCTTGAAGCTAGACGCTCGGCCATCGGATAATTTGTCGGTGATATCCGTTGTGATCTCTAGCACGCCTCGAATATCGCCTATTTTCCAATCATTTTTAGGTGAATGAGGATGGTTGTTATGGCAGCTCACGCAGCTCTGGGCAACCATTCTATCGGAAACCGCTACGCGGACGAAGGTGCGTTCGCCCTCCGTAAACTCTTGGACAATGGCTTGGTCTGGATTTGTGATAAGAGCATCCCACGTTTGCTGTTCAACGGCTGTAAGTCTGCGGTTTGTTTGGCTGGATAAACTGGGCTGTGTCGAAAAAGAGTAAGGGCTGTAAAGATTTATCATCAACCCTTTGTCGGCCATTACACCGCTTACATCATGGGGGCTTGAATTTAATGAATTAAGGTTTGCCTGTGTCTTTGTGTTGTTAGAGGTGTTAGAAGTAAGCCATTCCGAAATTAAGCTATTATTTTCGGTGTAATATTCCCGTAATTTTTTAAGTTGCCCTAAGGTTGATTGAGAGTTCTTAATAGCGCCTTCAATAACGGTTGCACTCATCTGCTTAGGAATAAAGGCCACTAAAATAAGCATGATGAGCAGGGTTAAAGTGACAATGGGGATGGCCATTTTGCCGAATAGGCCTAAATTTCTCATCGGAAAATCCTTGTTAGTAAAGCATCCCTTCAACCTGACAATTGTGGTGTTATCAGGCGGTGTCGAATGCGAGCTGTTTTTAATGATCTAGTGCAACGTGAATGACCTAGTGCAAGGTGCTTGTTGATTTCATTATTAGAATTATAGATGGAATTTTTTTATAGCTTTTTAAGTGATTTACAGGTATAGGCGCCTAGAAAGACACCACTTTCTTTCTTTATAGGCAAAATAGCAAGCAGCTTTATGTAGGGTTTTAATACGCGGTGTGAAATTTGTCATTTTGCACTGGTACGCGGCTTGCTGTAGAATTCCGCTCCCCCCTTTTTAGTAGTGGCTCTCTAACACCGTAACAGCCTGAGGTACCAATGAACTCCACCCGCTATTTGACGCCCGCTCAAATGAAGAATGATGTTTTATCTGGTTTAACCGTAGCTCTTGCCTTAGTTCCCGAGGCCGTAGCCTTTGCTTTTGTCGCTGGTGTCGAGCCGCTAGTAGGCTTGTATGCCGCCTTTATGGTTGGCCTAGTAACGGCTTGTATTGGTGGACGACCGGGTATGATCTCTGGTGCAACCGGTGCTCTGGCGGTGGTTATGGTGTCCTTGGTAGCGCAGCACGGAGTCGAGTATCTGTTTGCGACGGTTGTGTTGATGGGGCTTTTACAGATTACTGCCGGGGTGTTCCGCCTGGGTAAGTTTATCCGTATGGTGCCGCATCCAGTCATGCTTGGCTTTGTTAATGGCTTGGCAATTGTGATCTTCTTGGCTCAGTTGGGGCAGTTTAAAGAGAAGAATGCCGAAGGTGTTATGGCATGGATGAGCGGCGAACCCTTGATGATTATGGCGGCCTTGATTCTGCTAACCATGGGTATTATTCACTTTTTGCCTAAACTGACCCGTGCGATTCCCTCTTCATTAGCGGCGATTGTGACGGTAACCCTGTTGGTGGTCTTCTTTGATTTAGATGCTCGTTCTGTGCAAAACGCGTTGGCGGATATGACCAATGATCCGTTGGCTTCTATTGCTGGCGGCTTCCCTGAATTCCATATTCCTATGGTGCCTCTTAATCTAGAAACACTGTGGATTATCCTACCTTACTCTTTGATCCTTGCGGCGGTTGGCTTAATTGAATCGCTGCTAACGTTAAGTCTGATTGATGAGATGACAGAAACCCGTGGTCGCGGTAATAAAGAGTGCGTCGGTCAAGGTACGGCCAATATTCTAACGGGCTTTTTTGGTGGCATGGGTGGTTGTGCCATGATCGGCCAGAGTATGATCAATATAAACTCTGGTGGTCGTGGTCGTTTGTCTGGTATTGCTGCGGCAATATTCCTACTGTTATTTATTCTGTTTGCTTCTTCTTTAATCGAGATGATCCCTGTGGCGGCCCTTGTTGGGGTGATGTTTATGGTGGTTATTGGTACGTTTGAATGGGCTAGTTTGCGGATGATGGGCAAAATTCCGAAGTCGGATGCCTTTATCATTGTGCTCGTATCGGGCGTTACCGTGGTTTCTGATCTAGCGATTGCGGTGATTGTGGGTGTTATCGTATCGGCTTTAATTTTTGCTTGGCAGCATGCAAAACACATTCAAGTGCGCATTATTGAAGATAATGATGATCGTCGCGTTTACGAGCTAACCGGCCCGCTATTCTTTGCATCTATTAATAATTTCCGTGAACAGTTTAATCCAAAAGATGACCCTCAGGATGTGGTGCTGGATTTTCGTAACTCTCGTGTTAGTGATCACTCAGCCCTTGAGGCGATTGATGCCTTAGCGGATAAATATATCGCGGCGGGAAAAACCTTACATCTACGCCATTTAAGCCAAGAATGTCAGCAGCTGTTGAAAAAAGCGGGTAACTTAGTTGAAGTGAACGTTATTGAAGATCCTACGTATCATGTGGCAACGGATAAACTGGCTTAATGTCTGAGTCATCAGCTGCCGCTACGGGTGAAGATCATGATAATGGGCCGGCGGAAACGCTGCCCATTTTGTATCAGGATGATTTTTTAGTCGTAGTGAATAAGCCTTCGGGTCTTTTAGTACACCGAAGCCCCATTGACCGGCATGAAACCCGTTTTGCTCTGCAAATCGTGCGCAATCAAATAGGTCAGCGTGTTTATCCCGTGCACCGGCTTGATAAGCCTACATCGGGTGCTTTAGTTTTTGCGTTAAGTTCTGATATTGCCCGTAAACTTGGAGAGCAGATGATGGCTCATCAAGTGGATAAAACCTATGTGGCGGTGGTTCGGGGATTTGCTCCTGAAGCGGGAGTCATTGATCATGCCTTGGTGGAGGAGCCGGATAGCCGTCTCAAAGGTTCTCAGCAAAAGACAGAACCTCAGTCCGCATTAAGCCATTATCGTTGCTTGGCAACTGCTGAGCTGGATGCCTGTATTGAGCGCTATCCGCAAAGCCGGTTTTCTCTGGTGGAAGTTAAGCCTAAGACTGGGCGGCGTCATCAAATCCGTCGTCATCTGAAGCATATTAATCACCCGATTATTGGTGATGCTAAGCATGGCCGTGGTCGTTATAACCGATACTTTAAAGAGCATCTTGAGAGTCATCGCTTACTCTTAGCGGCTACGAGTATTTGTTTTAACCATCCTGTATCTGGCGAAAGGGTTACTGTTAAAGCACCGCTTGAGGCGTCGATGCAGCAGATTATGCTAAGGCTGGGTTGGGTGTACTGGGTTGATGCTTTTTGAGAAGAGATTGAGTCTGCACAAATGAATGATGATTACGGTTTTCGTTTTGGTGGTATTTCCCGTCTGTATGGTGCTGTAGCGGCGGAAGCTTTTGCGCAAGCTCATGTTGCTGTTGTAGGTATTGGTGGCGTAGGGTCCTGGGGAGCGGAAGCCTTGGCTCGCAGTGGCATAGGTAAGATTACGCTTATCGATTTAGATGATATCTGTACCTCGAACATTAATCGTCAAATTCATGCTCTGGACGGCCACATTGGTCAGTCTAAAGTAGAGGCTATGGCAGAGCGCATCAGAGCTATTAATCCCTACTGCCAAGTGAATGCAGTCTCGGCGTTTGTGACGGAAAAAAATGTGGCGGAGCTTATGGTTAAAGAATTTGACTATGTGCTGGATGCCATCGACTCGGTCAAGCATAAGTGCGCTATGATCGCTTATTGTCGTCGCAATAAAATCCCGTTGATTACGATTGGTGGTGCTGGCGGTCAAACGGACCCTCTGCAGATTAAAATAGCCGATTTGAGTAAAACCGAGCAAGATCCGCTATTGGCTAAAACTCGGAATCAGTTACGTCGACAATATAACTTTCCTGTAAACTTGAAGCGACGTTTCTCTATAGAAGCAGTGTATTCAACTGAGCAGTTGGTTTATCCCTCAGATGATGGCGAAGTATGCCATCAGAAGCCCAATAATGGCGAATCAACGCGCTTGGATTGCCGTAGTGGCTTTGGTGCAGTTACGGTAGTGACAGGCACATTTGCCTTTGTTGCTGTTTCTCGTATTCTAAAAAAATTAGCGGCCAAGGCTCAGCGGGATTAGCCTCTAAGGCTTCAATAATAACGGCTGACATATCTCTTAAACGACCGTAGTTGGCTTTATCGTCAATCAGCATGTTTTTAAAATAATTTTCGATAAAATGTACCTTGAAGCAATTGCACCTTAAATAAACGTCGCCTTAAAACAAGCGGAAGAATGCCTATGATATCTGTCGCTGACAGTGTGGATCACTTAAAAGTCACTCTCGTGCAATCGATGTTGCACTGGCACGATATAGAAAAAAACTGCGCAATGTTTGCCGAGAAGCTTGCTGGACTTGCAGGTAAGACAGATATCGTTGTACTGCCAGAGATGTTTACGACAGGTTTCTCGATGGCGCCTGAAGAGATCGCGGAGCCTGCGGATACGAACACGCTTAGCTGGATGAAACAGCAGGCAAAAGCACTCTCTGCAGTTATTTGTGGCAGTGTAGCGGTAAAGGATAGTGGCGGCTGTTATAACCGATTCTACTGGGTGCAGCCTGATGGTCATTGGCAGAGCTATGATAAACATCATTTGTTTCGTATGACGGGTGAGCATAAGCACTACCAAGCGGGGCAAGAGCGCATCGTTATTGAGTACAAGGGCTGGCGTATTTTTCCTCAGATCTGCTATGACTTGCGCTTTCCTGTGTGGAGCCGTAACCATGATGAGTATGATTTAGCGATCTATGTTGCCAACTGGCCGCAAGTACGTGAGCACCCTTGGCAGGTATTATTGCAGGCGAGAGCGATTGAAAACCTATGCTACGTTGCTGGAATAAACCGTGTAGGGGAAGATAATAGTGGATTGGCCTATAGTGGGCGATCTGGTGTTATTGATTTTAAAGGGCATAGCATGAAAGAGTTTGCCGCCGGTGAACCCTTCGTTGAAACCTTTGTGTTATCTAAGCCAGAGTTAGCCGCTTTTCGCCAAGCTTTTCCTGCGTTTGCCGATGCGGACAGCTTTGACTTTAATAACTGAACGTCAATGATTGCATCATAGATATTTAAGAGAAAATGACCACCATTAAAGCCTCACTGTATTTCAGTGAGGCTTTTTTTTGCTTTCAAACATGTCACCTTTAGTACGTTTCTTTTTCCAGTGGTGATAACGGAGCGCACAGTATGTAACCAATCGTGCCACAAAAAGAGGCAGTGTCTTTTAGTTTCAATAAAACACCTAACGTCAAGTTAAAAAGATTATTTATTTTAGACGTAAAGTTTGATCGTGTTAGAACATGACTCTGGCGGTGTTTTACGCTATCTCTATCAACCTTAAGGCCTGAATATTTCAGAAAATTATGTATTAAAACAAGCGTTTTATAAAAGCTGGAATAGCTATTGCATTACAACTTTTGGTTAATAGATGGTTGCGGGCCAGCTTTATAGGCCGTAACAGCCTTAAGACACAAGAGGATTAATAACAATGAAAAAAATGGGTTTAGTCGCTGCAACAACAGCAGCAATGACAATCAGTTTTTCTGGTGCAGCTATGTCTGCAGACACTCTGGGCGCTGTAAAGGAGCGCGGTTTTGTTCAGTGTGGTGTTACTACTGGCGTTCCCGGCTATTCTAATCCTGACAACAAGGGCAAATGGAAAGGCATGGATGTTGATGTCTGCCGTGCGGTTGCCGCTGCGACCCTTGGTGATGCTGAGAAAGTTAAATATATCCCTCTAAATGCAAAAGAACGTTTTACCGCCCTGCAATCCGGTGAGATTGATATGCTATCCCGTGTTACAACGTGGACACTAACCCGTGATAGCTCTCTAGGTATGAACTTTACAGGCGTAACCTACTACGATGGCCAAGGCTTTTTGATCAATAAGAATCTAGGGGTTAAAAGTGCCTTGGAACTAGATGGTGCATCCATGTGTATTCAGTCAGGTACTACAACTGAGCTGAATGCGGCGGATTATTTCCGCGAAAATAATATGGAATTTGAGCCGGTGGTTTTTGATACGTCAGATCAAACAGTAAAAGGTTTTGAGGCTGGTCGTTGCGATGTTCTTACATCGGATCAATCTCAACTTTATGCGCTACGTATCAAGTTAGCAAATCCTGGCGCAGCGATTATTCTGCCAGAAATTATCTCTAAAGAGCCGCTAGGACCTGTTGTACGCCAAGGGGATGATGGCTGGTTTAACGTTGTGAGATGGTCTCTATTTGCCATGATCAATGCAGAAGAACTAGGGCTAACATCTAAAAATATTGATAGCAAGAAAAGTGACAAGAATCCGAATATCGCTCGCTTTATTGGCTCTGAAGGTATCAAAGGTACAGGTTTAGCGCTAACAGACCAGTGGGCCTACAATATTGTTAAACAAGTCGGTAACTACGGTGAAGCATTTGATCGTAACTTAGGTGCAGGTTCTGCGCTTAAGATTGAACGCGGTATGAACGCATTATGGAATAAAGGCGGACTGCAGTACGCACCACCTATTCGTTAATCCTATTGAGCGGGCGGTTTTTTTAAGCCGTCCGTTTGCGTTTTATTTCTAGGAGATCCATTTATGCAATCAGATGCCAAAAAGTCGCAGTCCGCATCGACACATAAGACGCGCTTCTGGCATGACCCCGCGAAGCGTGCACTTTTATTTCAGGGGTTATTGATACTGGGTGTTTTCAGCGTTGTCGGGTTAATCGTTCAAAACACATTACAGAACCTTGAGAGCCGAGGTATTACTACGGGCTTTGACTTCCTGTCCCAAAGGGCTGGTTTTGGTATTGTACAAAGTCTTGTTGAATACACTGAAAGTAGCAGTTATGGACAAACCTTTTTAGTTGGCTTAATGAATACTATTTTGGTTTCAGCGATGGGTATTATTGCTGCAACCATCATTGGCTTTATTATGGGGGTTGCGCGTTTATCTAATAATTGGTTGATCTCAAAAATTGCCTCTGCGTACGTTGAAATTTTCCGTAATATCCCTCTGTTACTGCAAATATTTTTCTGGTATTTCGCGGTATTGCGCGGCCTACCTTCTCCGCGTCAAAGCTTTGAACCTTTAGATAATATGTACTTGAATGTACGCGGCCTGTTTATGCCTGAGCCGATCTATGGTGTAGGTTTTGGCTGGGTCGTTTTGACCTTTATGGCAGCGGTTGCTGGAGTCTTTGTTCTGGCCCGTTGGAGTAAAAAACGTCAAGACAAGACAGGGCAGAGTTTCCCTGTTTTTTGGACCTCTATTGCACTCGTAATAGGTTTACCTTTAATCGTTTATTGGTTGATGGGAAGCCCATTAACATGGGAGAACCCTGAACTTCGTGGCTTCAATTTTAAAGGTGGTATGACTATTATTCCTGAGCTGGCAGCACTTTGGGTTGCTCTCAGTATTTATACCGCAGCCTTTATTGCTGAAATTGTACGCTCTGGTATTGAGGCGATTTCAAAAGGACAAACCGAAGCGGCAGAAGCCCTAGGTTTAAGTAGCACGAAAGTGCTTCGCTTGGTGGTTATCCCTCAATCCGTTCGGATTATTATCCCCCCTTTAACCAGCCAGTATCTTAATCTGATTAAAAACTCTTCTTTAGCGACAGCCATTGGCTATCCCGATCTTGTGTCGGTGTTTGCAGGTACAACGCTGAACCAGACCGGTCAGGCCATTGAAGTGATTTTCATGACAATGTTGGTTTACCTTACTTTAAGCCTATTAGTGTCCAGCTTTATGAACTGGTTTAACAATCGTATGGCGCTGGTTGAGCGTTAAATATGACGGGAGAGACGCTTGTGAGTGATTCATCAAAAGTCACAGACAAAATGTTACCGGATCTGCCGCCACCTGCGAACAGTACCGGTGTCATAGGTTGGATGCGTGCCAATCTATTTTCTAATATTACTAACACCATTATGACGCTGTTAGCGATCTATATTCTGTATATTCTCGTGGTTCCCTCTGTTAATTGGGCGTTATTAACGGCTGATTGGATTGGCGATAGTCGGGATGCTTGTACATCAGGTGGTGCTTGTTGGGTTTTTATCTACAACCGATTTGATCAGTTTATGTACGGCTTTTACCCAGAGGCTGAACGCTGGAGAATCGACTTAACCTTCTTTTTATTAGTGATACAGGTAGCTTGGCTGGTTATCCCTAAACTGCCTCGTAAAGGTCTTGTTTCAGCGTTTGTCTTATTTGTTTATCCCATTATTGCCTACTATCTACTATACGGTGGCAGTTTCGGTTTAAACCTTGTAGAAACCCATAAGTGGGGCGGCTTATCACTGACTTTAATCTTGGCCATTGTCGGTATTGTAGCGGCTTTACCTTTTGGTGTTTTACTGGCGCTGGGGCGACGTTCAGAGATGCCCATCGTTAAAAGCTTCTGTGTAGTTTATATCGAGTTTTGGCGAGGAATTCCTCTTATTACCGTGCTCTTTATGGCATCGGTGATGCTGCCGCTGTTTGTTCCCGAGGAGGTTGATTTTGACAAGCTCCTGCGGGCGATGATCGGTATCGTGCTGTTCCAATCAGCTTATATGGCGGAGGTCGTTCGCGGTGGTCTACAAGCGATTCCTAAAGGGCAGTACGAAGCCGCTCAGGCTTTAGGCTTAAATTACTGGAAAATGATGGGGTTGGTTGTTTTACCTCAAGCATTAAAAATGATGATTCCAGGTATTGTAAACACCTTTATTGCGTTGTTTAAAGACACCAGCTTGGTGTTGATTATTGGCCTATTCGATCTGCTGGCAATTGTTCAAGCGGGTTTGTCAGATCCTGATTGGCTGGGGTATTCCGTAGAGGGCTATGCCTTTGTCGCGCTAATGTTTTGGATGTTCTGTTTTAGTATGTCGAAATACAGCCAACATCTTGAGAAGCACTTCCATACCGGTCATGGCAGTCGGTAAGTGATCTTAATTATTTTGTCATGCGGTAGCCTTGGATAAAGATTTTGGAGCGATTATGAGTACAACTCGTGAGATAGAAGATAAATTGATGGTTGAAATGCGCGGCGTTAACAAGTGGTACGGAGACTTTCATGTATTAAAAGATGTTAATTTGCAGGTGCGAAAAGGTGAACGAATCGTAATCTGTGGCCCATCTGGTTCAGGTAAATCAACAACGATTCGGTGCTTAAACCATTTAGAAGAGCATCAGCAAGGTGACATTGTTGTTGATGGCACAACACTGAACAATGACCTAAAAAATATTGAAACGATTCGGCGTGAAGTGGGAATGGTGTTTCAGCACTTTAACCTGTTCCCCCATTTAACAGTGTTGGAAAATTGCGCGTTAGCACCGATCTGGGTACGTAAAACGCCCCGCAAAGAAGCGGAAGAGCTAGCGATGAAGTTCTTACGGAGGGTTAAAATTGAAGAGCAGGCCTTAAAATATCCCGGTCAACTTTCTGGCGGACAGCAACAGCGTGTGGCCATTGCCCGCAGTTTATGCATGAACCCTCAGGTAATGCTGTTTGATGAGCCGACATCAGCCCTTGATCCCGAAATGATTAAAGAGGTTCTTGATGTCATGGTGGAGCTTGCAGACGAAGGTATGACGATGCTGTGTGTGACCCACGAGATGGGGTTTGCTAAAACGGTTGCTGACCGGGTTATTTTTATGGATAAGGGGCAAATTATTGAAGAAAATGAACCCCATGAATTTTTCAATAATCCACAGTCAGAACGTACTCAGGCTTTCTTAAGTCAGATTCTTAATCATTAATCCTGTTTTGTTAGTTTGTTAAGTAGATATCTATAAAAATGCCCGTATCCTTTTCAGGAGACGGGCATTTTTATGCTCTATTTTTGCTATCAAAAAGATACCTATTTTAGAAAAAAGCGTACTTAATACCTAAGCCTAGCAGCATACTGGATAAAATAGGCTGCAAAATGCGGTTCGGCAAACGTGAACCCAGCTTCGTTCCTAGATGTATTGCCGGTAGGGATCCAATCAACAAGGCTGCTAGTAGCTGGTAGTCAACGTTCCCCAAGAACATATGGCCAACACCGGCAATCAGCGTCAAAGGAACCGCGTGAGCTAAGTCTGTGCCTATAATGCGAATAGCGCTTAGAGCAGGGAAAAGAATCAGTAAAATGGCTGCACCAAAAGCACCTGCACCCACAGAGGAGAGCGTTACGCAAAAACCTAAGAGCATTCCCATGACTAAGCTAAAATGATACTTATGTTGTTCTAAAAAACGTCGAACAGGGCTGTCGTCGGTGTTGTGTAGTGTTTTAATCCGGCTTTTTAAGAGCAATACGCCAGCGGTCAGTATCAGCATAGTGCCTAAGCTGTGGGTCAGTAGGTCAGCATAGCTTTCTGGTGATGGAAAATAGTTTGCGAGTAGCCAGACTGTTACTGCGGATACTGGCAGGCTACCTAAAGCTAAATAACCAGTGATTTTCCAATCAACCGTTTTCTGTTTATGGTGTGCAATAACGCCGCTGGCTTTAGTAATAGAGGCATATAAAAGATCTGTGCCAATGGCAATATGTGGCGGAAAACCGAATAACAGCAGTATTGGGGTCATTAGAGAACCCCCACCGACCCCAGTTAGGCCCACCGCAAGACCAACAGCTGCACCGGATAAAATGTAGAGTAGTAAATCCATATAGGCTCATTAGGTGTTGAAACAGAACAATAAAGAAGCGTGACATCCGCACATTCGTTGATAACATCGTGATACTGCGACCTAATCTATCGTGTCTGCTATATTCTTAAAAGTAATGTTTGCTTATATTTTTATGGCATAATATTCTTAAAAAATGATAGCTATAAACCGTAAAAGCGTTGTTACCGCAATGATCTTGATGAGGAAGGTGGAATGAAATTACAGCAGCTACGTTATATATGGGAAGTTGCCCACCATGATCTTAATGTTTCCGCTACCGCGCAAAGTTTGTACACGTCGCAGCCCGGTATTAGTAAACAGATCCGTCTGCTGGAAGATGAATTAGGTATTGAGATTTTTGCCCGTAGCGGTAAGCATCTCACTCGGATTACCCCCGCAGGCAAAGATGTTATTGATCTTGCCGGTCAGATACTGCGTACTGTTGACAATATTAAGCAGGTAGCGCAAGAGTTTAGCGATGACAAAAAAGGTAGCTTGACACTAGCAACAACTCATACTCAGGCACGTTATGCCTTGCCTATGGTTATACGAGATTTTATTGCTAAATACCCTGATGTTTCGTTGCATATGAAGCAAGGGACGCCGATTCAGATCTCTGAAATGGTTTCTGAAGGTGCTGCCGACTTTGCCATTGCCACCGAAGCAATGGAGTTATTTAGTGATCTAGTGATGCTGCCTTGCTATCGCTGGAACCGCTGCGTATTGGTGCCAAAAGACCACCCCTTAACCAAGGTTAAACAGCCTATGTCTCTTGAAGATGTTGCAGAGCATCCGATTGTGACGTATGTCTTTGGTTTTACAGGACGATCTAAGCTCGATGAAGCCTTTAGCGAAAAGGGGTTAAAACCGAAGGTTGTCTTTACGGCTGCAGATTCTGATGTGATTAAAACCTATGTCCGCATGGGAATGGGTGTCGGGATTGTGGCGGGTATGGCTTACGATGAGCAAACGGATACAGACCTAGTGGCCCTTGATGCCAGTCATCTGTTTGAATCCAGCACCACCAAAATTGGCATTCGTCGTGGCACTTTTATGCGTGGCTATATGTATGATTTTGTCACACGCTTTGCACCACACCTTGATCGTGATCTCATTGATGCGGCATTAGCCTGTAGCTCTAAGACAGATCTTGAGGCTCTATTTGATCATATTGAGCTGCCTGCCCATTAACCGAGTTTAATCTTACCTAGAAACAGTCACAGAAGTAACTGTCACAAAAACAACTGTTACAAAAAATACAGAAAGAGAGAACCGGTTTGGTTCTCTCTTTTTTTTAGTTTTTTGACTTCTTGGTTTGGTGCCGCTTAGTCTTTCAGGTTGCCGGAATGTAGCCCGCACTCTTTATGGGTCGCTTCTTCCCACCACCAGCGGCCTTCGCGCTCATGTTGGTTTGGTAGTACAGGGCGAGTACAAGGTTCGCAGCCAATACTTGTAAAACCGCGCTCATGCAATGGGTTATAGGGGACGTCAAACATGCGAATATATTCCCAAACCTGTTGAGAGCTCCAGTTTGCCAGCGGATTAAATTTGATGAGTGGTTTGCTCTCTGACCCGAAAGCGTTGTCTGTCTCGGCGACAGGTACATTGTTACGGGTATCTGGGCTTTGATCTTTGCGTTGGCCGGTGATCCAGGCATCAAGTGTACTTAGCTTACGACGCAAAGGCGCTACTTTACGTACGCCACAGCAGCCTTGATGGCCATCCTCAAAGAAGCTGAATAGGCCTTTTTCTTTGACAAATGCTTCTAGCGCCTGATGCTCTGGAGAAATAAGGTCAATCTGAATACCATAGTGTTTACGCACCGTTTCAATAAACTGGTAGGTTTCAGGATGAAGACGACCCGTATCAAGAGAGAAAACCTGTAGCTGGCTTTTGTCTTTGATAAGTTTGCTGGCGATAGCGATCAATATCACATCTTCTGCGCCGCTGAAGGAAATGGCGATATTACCAAACGTCTCCAGCGCGTTTTCAATAATTTTCTTAGGTGATTCTGTGTCAAATTCCAGTGCAAACTGGTTGGCGTTAAAGGTGCTCATAGATTATCCCGTTACTAGGTTGTCAATCTCATCAAGTGGTAGAGTCATTCTTAGGTTGAGCTTTTTAAGTTTATAGCCAGATGACTCTTTATTTTGGCTATAAGTTATCAGCTTCTTAGAATAAAAATAAATAAAAAGTGCTTCTATGAATATGCCCGAAAACTGTTTTTATCGCCCATGAGTTGATCAAGGACTATGGAGAATTGGCTCTTGGGCTCTGACTTAGCACTATTTCTATGATAATCTTGCCATGGTTATCTGCAGGCGAATAACGTCAATAGTCAGGTAATCCCTAACGATATATGACCCTAACTTAGAACAGTAGAAGGACTATTCCGTGGAATTGGCATGTCTTGACCTTGAAGGTGTTTTGATCCCAGAAATTTGGATCGCATTTGCTGAAAAAACCGGTATTGAAGAGCTAAAAGCAACCACACGGGATATTCCTGATTACGATGTGCTGATGAAACAGCGCTTACGTATTTTGGATGAGAACGGCCTGAAACTACCCGATATTCAAGCGGTAATTGCTGAGCTTTCACCCCTTGAAGGTGCGCAGGAATTTGTCGACTGGCTACGAGAGCGCTTTCAGTTGGTTATCTTGTCAGATACCTTCTACGAGTTTGCTGCACCTCTGATGGCTCAACTGGGCTTTCCAACGCTGTTGTGCCACAAGCTAGAAGTGGATGAAGACGGACGTATTACGGATTATACCTTGCGTCAACGTGACCCTAAGCGTCAGTCGGTTCGTGCCTTCCAACTGTTGAACTATCGTGTGATTGCGGCGGGTGATTCTTATAACGATACCACCATGCTGGCTCAGGCGGAGCAGGGCATTCTGTTTCATGCACCGGACAATGTTATCGCTGAATTCCCTCAGTTCCCAGCGGTGCATACTTATGATGATTTAAAAGATCAGTTTTTAAAAGCCAGTGATCGTAATCTGACAAAGTAGTTACTCGCTCAAGCCCCTTGTCACTAAGGTGCTAAAAGCAGCGTTAAACAATAACGCCTAAAAAAATAGCTCCCAGGTAGCGATACCTTGGAGCTATTTTATTTTAATTTGACCGTTTTTTAGCCTGTATTGCTTTTGGTATTCGTTAAAGTTTTGCTACCTATTAGATAGAGCCTAACGCTGAAAGGACTCAAGAAAGTCTGGCTGAATCGCCTGTAAAATTTTGCCTACCTTATGTAGCGTTTCTTGATATTCACTTGCCGCTTCTGAATCGTAGACAATCCCACCGCCGCCCCAGCACTCTAAATAACTTTCTTGCATACCGGATTGAGGGTTCACCTGTCGGCTTTCAAGTAGGGTGCGAATGGTAATGCTGCTGTCCATCTGGCCATTGAAGCTGATATAGGCGATAGAGCCACAATAAATAGCCCGCCTTTGCGGCTCTAGCTCATCAATAATGGTCATGGCACGGATCTTAGGTGCGCCGGTAATCGAGCCTCCAGGGAAACTTGCCGCTAATAGATCTACAGCGTCTTTCTCCTCTGGTAATTCGCCCGTTACCGTGCTGACAAGGTGATGCACATTGGCATAGCTCTCAAGGGCAAACAGTGCCGGAACGTTTACCGATCCAGTCTTGCATACTCGGCCAAGGTCATTACGCAGTAGGTCAACAATCATAAGGTTTTCAGCGCGATCTTTACGGCTGGCCTGCAGTTGCTTCGCGATCTTTTGATCTTCTTTATTGTCCGCGGAGCGTGGTGCCGTGCCTTTGATCGGTTTGGTTTCGACCTGATTGGCGCGTAATTGCATAAAACGTTCAGGTGAAACACTCAGAATTTTAAAGCTATCAAAGTCTAGATAAGCACTAAAAGGTGCCGGTGTTGCTGCGCGCATTTTTAAATAAGCTTGCCAGCTATCACCTTCGGATATGGCCTTAAAACGCTGGGCAAAATTAATCTGGTAGCAATCTCCCGCACGAATATAAGCCATGATTTTATCAAAGCGAGCTTGGTATTCTGGCCAAGTGAGATTGGCACGAAAGCCCTGCTTGAGCTTAAAAGGAAGAGACGCTTTCTTAGAGGAAAAAGGGGGCGACGGCTCTGTTGAAGAGTCTGTCACTCTATCGGTCGATTGACCGCAAAGAGACTCAAGGTGCTCAATTTGATCCGTAGGAGCAACTAAGTGTGCTTGCTGTTGCTGATGATCAACAATCACCGCCCATTGATAGATACCGCCTATTATTACCGGCAGATTATTATCACTGACCGCCTGAGAGGGCAGGGACTCTAACTCTCGACCAAGATCATAGCTTAAGCCGCCAATAAATCCGCCAAGGAAGGGTAAATCACTCAAGATTTTACTTGATGCGGTTGCTTTATATTGGCCCGAAAAGTGATCAAGGCGCTGCTTTAGCTGTGATAATGAATGGCCGATGCCATCAATACTGATGCCCGAGTATAGCGGTTCGATGTGGTAATAGATTTTTTCAATGGGTTGTGCCGCCACAATATCGTAGCGCCCGGATGGGCTATCTGGTTTACCGCTATCGAGCAATACTGGCGCATCAAGGTGCCGTAGGCGCTCAAAATAGAGTATCCCAGAGTGATAAGGCAATAAACGTGTGCAGAGCTGAGTCATAGAATAAAAGCAGTCGCCGATAAAACGCGCTATTCTAACGACTTTTTTGCAGCCAGCCTATTTTTGCAAGTCTTTAACTCTTTTTAGAAGATTTTAGGTAGAGGGCTTTAGGTGTTAGCCATACCCTACTGCCGTACATTGCTGAGGCTTCAACAGTACGGTGTTTTTGTTTAATACAGTGATTCTAAGGTGTTTCATGACCGAGCATTACCAATGCCAAACTGCTGCGTTTGATCTGGCAGATTATCGTCTTTTTTACCGCATTTATCGTAATCAACATAACCCTAATGGTCGAAAAATACTGATGCTGCACGGCGCCGGTGTTGATGGTGCTTTTACTTGGGAGCCGATGTTACGACATCTCAGTCATTGGGGAACGTTGCTCATCCCTGATCTACGAGGTATGGGGCAGAGTGTTCCTCTGCCTGAAGATCGGGAAGAAAGCGCTTTCACCGTCGAGCAAGTGGTCGAGGATGTTCGTGCTCTGCTGGATTATTTAGGGTGGTTTGAATGCGACCTTGCAGGTTATTCTTTTGGCGGTTTGATTGCCATGTTGCTCAAGCAGCAACGATCAAGCGGTTTTCAGAAAACGTATTTGTTAGAGCCTGCGCTATTGGAGCGTCCTGATCTTAATGAGATGAGAGATGTTCGGGAGAACTACTCTATTGCCGCGAAAATGATGCGGGAGCAAACACCAGAAGAGTTAGGTATTACTTACTTTTTGAACCTGATATCACCAAAACGCTCTAAAGCTATTCGAGTTGAACATGCAACCGTACACCGATTAAAGCATCGGGTGTTGGGGTTGTCTTATGCGCTGGATGCCGTCACTGATGCGGTGCAGCGTTTGGATCGAGCGGAGATATTAGCTGTCCAAGGGGATGTTAATAGTTTCGTTGGGGGCAAAAGCCTTGATACGGTAAAGGCCTGCCATCAGGATATATCGGGTCAGCGAGATGATTGGCACTACCATGAAATTGGCGGTACCGATCATTCTCTGCCTTTTCAAAAACCTTCAAAAATTGCTGAGATTATTCAACGAACACTTCTTGGGTAAGGGCTCTACTGGTGCAGTATCAGTTTCAGTAGTAACTTTATCGTAGACAATCACTCCTGTGTGACTCATGGGTTGCGTTAGCGTGATTTAGCTATGCTTCTGATTTTAAAGGAATTTATGTAAGTCTTTCTATTCTTTATCTTTAGATTGTAGACAAATTCGACTTTTGTTGATGTTGACGCTCTAGGAGCAATTGTCTACAGTCCATCCAACGTTAGATTGTCGACAATTAATAACGGAAGAACACTTGACCATGTCAGACGTTCAGTATGCATACGAAGAGAGCGAAACTCGCACTCTCGCTGATCGCGTGTTTGAACAAATCCAAACCGCGATTGTGAAAGGCCATATCCCGCCCGGTAGTAAGATTACCGAGCCTGGATTGGCAAAAAAGTATGGCATTAGCCGTGGGCCGCTAAGAGAAGCGATCCGGCGGTTGGAGGGGCGACGCTTGATTAAGCGTACTCCCCATGTGGGAGCACGCGTTGTATCTCTCTCGTTTGAAGAGTTATTGGAAATTTATGATGTCCGTGAAGCGATGGAAGGCATGGCCTGCCGTTTAGCTGCGCGGAATATGACACAGGAAGAAATTGATAGTCTTAGAGCGCTCTTGGCACACCACGAAGAAACTGCAGAATTGCAAGAAGGTGTGGCGTATTACCAAAAGGAGGGCGATCTTGATTTCCATTTCCGAATTGTACTTGGAAGTAAAAATGAGAAGTTAACCGAGTTATTATGTGGTGAACTTTATCATTTGGTCAGAATGTACCGATACCAGTTCAGCGCTTCGAGTTCACGCCCTAAGCGCGCCTTTGAAGAGCACCACAGAATTGTGGATGCGATTGAACAAAGAGATGAAGAGCTGGCTGAAATGCTCATGCGTCGGCACATTAGTGCGTCGCGTAAAAATGTAGAACAACGTCTGCGTGAATTTCAGGCAGAACAACCCTAAGAAGGAACAAGCCATGACTAAGTTGACTGCGGGTGCCCGTTTCCGTAAAGCACTGGCTGAAGCGAATCCACTTCAGATTGTCGGTACCACTAATGCCTATCATGCCATGATGGCTGAACGTGTTGGCCATAAAGCCATCTACCTATCTGGTGGCGGTGTTGCTAACCACTCTTATGGTCTGCCTGATTTAGGTATGACATCACTGAATGATGTGCTGGCTGACGTAACGCGTATTACCAGTGCTGTAGAAACACCACTGGTTGTTGATATCGACACAGGCTGGGGTGGTGCATTTAATATCGCTCGCACGATCAAAGAGATGACCAAGGCGGGCGCAGCTGCGGTTCATATTGAAGACCAAATTGCACAAAAGCGCTGTGGTCACCGTCCAAATAAAGAGATCGTTTCTCTACAAGAGATGGTTGATCGTGTTAAAGCGGCTGTTGATGCTAAGACCGATGATGACTTCTTTATTATGGCGCGTACTGATGCGTTTCAAATGGAAGGCTTGAATGCTGCCGTTGAGCGTGCTCAAGCCTGTTTGGAAGCTGGTGCTGATGGCATTTTCGCCGAAGCGGTTCACACGCTGGATGACTACAAAGCCTTCTCTGATGGTATTAATGGGTCTCACCTGTTGGCAAACATCACTGAGTTTGGTGCAACGCCTCTGTTCAATACCGAAGAGCTAGCGGCTCATGGCGCAACGATGGTGCTTTATCCGCTATCTGCTTTCCGTGCGGCTAACAAAGCAGCGCTCAATGTTTATGAAGCATTGCTGCGTGACGGTGATCAAAAAGCGGTAGTTGATACCATGCAAACCCGCATGGAACTGTATGATTTCTTGAACTACCATGATTTTGAGCAAAAGCTAGATGCGTTGTTTGCTGAAGGTAAGAACAAGTAATAGATCTTAATACTAAGGTCTTAGTATTCGAATTAACCTGTATAAAACAATAATCTGACTCTCTGAGCGATTGCAAAGGAGCACATCAATAATGGTAGATAAGAAACTAACGGGCGCAGGCCTACGTGGTCAATCAGCAGGCGAAACGGCACTTTGTACTGTAGGTAAAACTGGTGCGGGTTTAACCTATCGTGGCTACGATATGAAAGAACTTGCCGAGAAAGCACAGTTTGAAGAAGTGTCTTACCTTTTAGCCTATGGCAAGCTACCGAACCAAGCTGAGCTTGATGCTTACAAAGCTAAGTTGAAAACACTGCGTGGCTTACCTGAGCCTCTGAAAGTTGTTCTGGAGCAGATTCCGGCAGAAGCACATCCGATGGATGTGATGCGCACGGGTACTTCTATGTTGGGCAACTTGGAAACAGAGATGGATTTCTCTGAGCAGACTAACCATATTGATCGTATGTTAGCTGTGTTTCCTAGCATTATTAACTATTGGTACAACTTCAGCCATAACGGCAAACGTATCAATGTTGAAACTGATGCAGACTCTATTGCTGAGCAGTTCCTATGGACACTGCATGACAAGAAGCCAGATCCTCTACACGTTAAAGTGATGCATGCGTCTCTGATTTTGTATGCCGAGCATGAGTTTAATGCATCTACCTTTACCGCTCGTGTTTGTGCATCTACGTTGTCGGATATTCATAGCTGTGTGACAGCAGCCATTGGTTCTTTACGTGGGCCGCTACACGGCGGCGCCAATGAAGCGGCGATGGATATGATTGAACAGTGGAAGTCTGCGGACGAAGCTGAAGAAGCTATCATGGGTATGCTGGCACGCAAAGATAAGATTATGGGTTTTGGGCACGCAATCTATCGTGAGTCTGATCCACGTAATGCGATTATCAAAGAATGGTCTAAGAAACTGTCTGAAGCCGTAGGTGATACTCATCTGTATGCGGTTTCCGAGCGGGTTGAAGCAGTTATGTGGCGTGAGAAAAAGCTGTTCTGTAACGCAGACTTCTTCCATGCGTCGGCCTACCATTTCATGGACATCCCAACCAAACTGTTTACACCGATCTTCGTATGCTCTCGAACTTCCGGCTGGACTGCACACGTGATGGAGCAGCGTGCGAACAACCGTATTATTCGCCCTAGCGCCGATTATACTGGTCCAGAATCTTCCCAGTGGGTCGATATCCAAGACCGTGACTGATTCTGGTTTGACAGCGATTTAGGCGGGGCTGGACGATACTTGCCTCTAATGCCCTTGCCCCTGCCTTTTTTATTTTGGCTATCGGCTTATACCCGATAGCCCTTTTTTCAGATTGAAAAGGCTATGACGCTACGTCTTATCCTTTGTAAGTCCCTCTACACCCTATTTTGGGTAATACACGTTCCGAGTGGATTCCTGACATGAATACTCAATACCGTAAACCTCTTGCTGGCACTTCGCTGGATTACTTTGATACACGCGCTGCGGTTGATGCGATCAAGCCAGGTGCTTATGCAACACTGCCTTACACCTCTCGGGTTTTGGCAGAGCAACTGGTGCGCCGCTGCGAGCCTGAAGCGTTGACCGACTCCCTGAAACAGTTGATCGAACGTAAACAGGATCTGGATTTTCCATGGTATCCCGCCCGTGTGGTTTGCCATGATATTCTTGGTCAAACGGCGCTGGTTGACCTTGCTGGTCTGCGTGATGCGATTGCCGACCAAGGTGGTGATCCAGCCAAAGTAAACCCAGTGGTTCCTACTCAACTGATTGTTGACCACTCGCTGGCGGTTGAAGCCCCAGGTTTCGATCCAGATGCCTTTGATAAAAACCGTGCCATTGAAGATCGTCGTAACGATGACCGCTTCCACTTTATTGAATGGTGTAAAACGGCGTTCGATAACGTTGATGTGATCCCTGCCGGTAACGGCATTATGCACCAGATCAACTTGGAGAAAATGTCTCCGGTGATTCAGGCCCGTGATGGCGTTGCTTTCCCTGATACTTGTGTGGGCACAGACAGCCATACACCTCATGTTGATGCGTTAGGTGTGATCGCTATCGGTGTGGGCGGACTAGAAGCCGAAACCGTTATGCTGGGGCGGCCTTCTATGATGCGCCTACCAGACATTATCGGTGTTAAATTAACCGGTAAGCGTCAGCCGGGTATCACGGCTACGGACGTCGTACTGGCAATCACTGAGTTCCTGCGTAACGAAAAAGTCGTTTCTGCCTATCTGGAATTCTTTGGTGAGGGCGCTAAAGACCTGACCATCGGTGACCGGGCAACGATCTCCAATATGACACCGGAATTCGGTGCTTCTGCCGGTATGTTCTATATTGATGAGCAGACCATTGATTATCTAAAACTGACGGGCCGTGAACCTGAACAGGTGGCATTGGTTGAGCAGTATGCGAAAGAAACCGGCCTATGGGCGGATGATCTAGTTGATGCTGAATATGGTCGAGTGTTGGAATTTGACCTATCGAGCGTGTGCCGTAACATGGCCGGGCCTTCTAACCCGCACCGCCGTTTGCCAACCGCTGATTTGGAATCCCGTGGTATTGCGGGTCATCTAGATGAAGCGCTGGCAGAAGAAGCAGAAGGTCTGATGCCGGATGGTGCCGTTATCATTGCGGCGATCACCTCCTGTACGAATACCTCTAACCCTCGCAACGTGGTTGCAGCTGGCTTGATCGCCCGTCGTGCGAACGAGCTAGGCTTGGTGCGTAAGCCTTGGGTTAAAACCTCTTTTGCTCCAGGTTCAAAAGTTGCAAAACTGTACCTGGAAGAAGCGGGTTTACTTTCTGAAATGGAAAAACTGGGTTTTGGTATCGTCGGTTATGCCTGCACGACCTGTAATGGTATGAGTGGTGCCCTTGACCCTAAGATTCAGCAAGAGATTATCGACCGTGATCTGTATGCTACGGCGGTTCTATCGGGCAACCGTAACTTCGATGGCCGTATCCATCCTTACGCGAAACAGGCGTTCTTGGCATCCCCTCCATTGGTTGTTGCTTACGCCATTGCCGGTACGATTCGTTTTGATATCGAAAAAGATGTATTGGGAACCGATAAAGAAGGCAACCCGATTACGCTGAAAGATATCTGGCCGAGCGATGAAGAGATCGATGCGATTGTGGCAAGCTGTGTTAAGCCTGAACAGTTTAAACAGATCTATATCCCGATGTTTGATTTAGGTGCCGTGGAAAAATCGATCAGTCCATTGTATGACTGGCGGCCACAGACCACCTACATTCGTCGACCTCCTTATTGGGAAGGCGCATTAGCCGGTGAGCGTACGATGAAGGGAATGGTGCCACTTGCCGTGCTAGGCGACAACATCACCACCGATCATCTGTCGCCATCGAACGCGATTCAGGCATCCAGTGCGGCCGGTGAATACTGCGCCAAAATGGGCTTGCCGGAAGAAGATTTCAACTCCTATGCGACGCACCGAGGTGACCACCTTACGGCGCAGCGAGCAACTTTTGCTAATCCTAAGTTGCTGAATGAGATGTGCCGCGATGAAAACGGTGAAGTGAAGCAGGGCTCTTTGGCACGTATCGAGCCAGAAGGCACTGAAAGCCGCATGTGGGAAGCGATTGAAACCTACATGGAGCGCAAACAACCGCTGATCATTATTGCCGGTGCGGACTACGGTCAGGGCTCTTCCCGTGACTGGGCTGCGAAAGGGGTACGCTTGGCAGGTGTTGAAACCATCGTTGCTGAAGGTTTTGAGCGTATTCACCGTACCAACCTCGTCGGTATGGGCGTATTACCGCTAGAATTTAAAGCCGGTGATAATCGCAATACTTATGGTATTGATGGTACTGAAAGCTATGACGTTGTTGGCGAAATTAGCCCACGCTGTGACCTAACAGTCGTGATGACACGTCGTAATGGTGATGTTGTTAACATTCCTGTGACATGTCGTTTAGACACGGCCGAAGAAGTACGTGTGTATGTTGCCGGCGGTGTGCTGCAACGTTTCGCTCAAGACTTCCTTGAAGCTAATAACTAAGCTGAGCTTTTGTTATATAGAACCGGCCAGATCTTTCTGTCCGGTTCTCTTTATAGTAAATGATTTATAACAAACGATGACTAATAGAAAGCGATAACCTTTTTATTAAGAGGGATAATCTTTAAGGATTTATAAAAGTTTGTTTTGATATGCACTTATTTTTTTCATAATTTTTTGTAATCGGCAGATTATTTTTTAGTAAGTTTATTTTTTCATTTCTAAAAAGATGACCTTACTTAAGCATTATTCTGAATAAGAATATCATCGCCTAATGATGTTCAGAGACACAGGAATATAACCATGACATTTGTTCCACAGATCAAAATCCCTGCGACTTATATTCGTGGCGGTACCAGTAAAGGTGTTTTTTTCCGCCGACAGGATCTGCCGGTTGCGGCTCAAGAGCCTGGTGAAGCCCGCGATAAAATTCTGCAACGTGTGATTGGCAGCCCTGATCCATACGGTCAGCAGATCGATGGCATGGGCGGTGCAACGTCCAGTACCAGTAAAACCGTGATTTTGGATAAGAGTGAACAGCCGGAACATGATGTTGATTATCTGTTTGGGCAGGTTGCCATTGATAAGGCTTTTGTTGACTGGTCTGGTAATTGCGGCAACCTCACCGCAGCGGTGGGTGCCTTTGCTATTGCGGGTGGTTTGGTCGATACGGATCGCATCCCTGAAAATGGTATTTGTACGGTTCGTATTTGGCAGAAAAATATCCAGAAAACGATTATTGCCCATGTACCGATCACCAACGGTGAGGTACAGGAAACCGGTGATTTTGAACTCGATGGTGTAACCTTCCCTGCTGCTGAAGTGGTTGTTGAGTTTATGGACCCTGCCGATGGCGAAGGCTCTATGTTCCCAACTGGCAATTTGGTTGATGACCTTGAGGTACCCGGTGTAGGTACCTTCAAGGCAACCATGATTAATGCGGGTATTCCAACAATCTTTCTGAATGCGGCGGATATTAATTATACCGGTACAGAGCTGCAAAAAGACCTTAATTCAGATGCGGCAGCGCTAGCGCGTTTTGAAACCATCCGAGCTTACGGCGCGGTTAAGATGGGGTTGATTAGTGATGTTGGTGAAGCTGTAGCACGTCAGCATACGCCAAAGGTTGCTTTTGTTGCCCCTGCGACCGATTACACCTCCTCTAGTGGCAAACAGATTTCAGTGTCTGATATTGATGTCTGCGTGCGTGCCTTATCGATGGGTAAATTGCATCACGCCATGATGGGTACTGCATCTGTGGCTATCGCAACGGCAGCAGCGGTTCCGGGCACGTTAGTTAATCTGGCAGCCGGTGGTGGTGAGCGGGAAGCCGTTACCTTTGGACATCCGTCTGGCACATTGCGGGTCGGGGCGGCGGCAGAGCAAAAAGCCAATGGCGATTGGACTGCCAAAAAAGCAGTAATGAGCCGTAGTGCACGAGTATTAATGGAAGGTTTTGTACGAATCCCTGGGGACACCTTCTAAACGTTGATAACTGACTTTTATAAGGCTGCGCATTGCTAGAGCAATCCTGCCCTTCGAAAGAAGGGCGGGATTTCTTGTTTTATAGGCTGGTTTTAAGGGGAAGCATAGTCTACAGCTCTAGGTTTGTCGTTATTTTGCAAAAAATGCAGATTATTTGTTTTTAAGGGTTGTACTGCCCAGATTTCTGCGTATAATTTGTCCTCGTTGTCACAGGGCAAGTCTCTCGGCAACGGTTAGCCTCTTGTTTTTAAAGAAAATTTCTTGAAAATAAAATGTTGACACCGAGGATTGCCTCTGTATAATACGCAGCCTCAGTTAAGCAAGTCGATTCGCTTCGAGCGCTTCTTGTCTAACAGCTCTTTAAAAATTCAGTCAGATAATTCGTGTGGGCGCTTGCCGAGACGATCTTGGAAAAGTCACAAGATCATCAAGGTAAGCTTTCAAATCTCGAATCAATTCATTGATGTATTGTTTGTTCGCAAACAATACTGTGTATTGCGTTTAAGTTGTTAGTTATATCTTGAGCCAAGTTTGGATTGTCTTTTTATCTTCGGATAAATGGATCGTCAACTTTTTTAAACTGAAGAGTTTGATCATGGCT